>NZ_JACLAX010000003.1 GCF_014230355.1 Novosphingobium piscinae | reverse complement strand
CGGGGCGGCGCGCGGGGCCGGCGGGCTCACCGCGGCGGGCGGCGCGCTGACCACCGCGGGCGCCGGGGGGGTCGGGCGGGCGGCGCGCGGGGCTGACGTCGCATTGCCGAGGCGGAAGTTGCTCAGGCGCTCGAAGAGAAGCTGGGTTTCCTGCGACAGGTTGCGGGTGCCGGCCGAGCTTTCCTCGACCATCGCCGCGTTCTGTTGGGTGAACTCGTCCATCGCCGTGACCATGCCGCTGATCTCGCCGATCCCCGCGGCCTGCTTGCCCGCGGCCTCGGCGATTTCCTCGACCAGTCCGGACACCGAGCTCACCTCGCCGACGATCTGCTTGAGCGCATCGCCGCTCGATTCGACCAGGGTGACGCCGCTGGCGACCTGTCCGGTGCTGGTGCTGATCAGCTCGCGGATGTCGCGCGCCGCGTCGGCGCTGCGCTGGGCGAGGGCGCGAACCTCGTTGGCGACCACCGCGAAGCCCTTGCCAGCCTCGCCGGCCCGCGCCGCCTCGACCCCGGCATTGAGCGCGAGCAGGTTGGTCTGGAAGGCGATCCCGTCGATCAGGTTGACGATTTCGGCCATCTGGCGCGACGAGCCTTCGATGTTGCGCATGGCGACCGCGGCCTGACGGGCGATGTCCTCGACCTTGCCGGCGATATCGCGGGCTACGGCCAGTCGCGTGCTGGTCTGGCGGGCGTTGTCCGCGGTGATCTTCACCGAGCCGCTGAACTCGTTGAGCGTGCGCGAGGTCTCGGCCAGCGAGGCGGCCTGGTGCTCGGTACGCCGCGACAGGTCGAGCGAGGCCGCGGCGATCTCCTCGGTCCCGAGCTTGATCGTGTTGCAGCCCGAGACGATCTGCAGCAGCACGTCGGTCAGCGCCGCCACGGCGGCGTTGTAGTCGGTGTGGAGCTTGCCGAGCGCACCGACGCCGTTTTCCGGAACCCGGTGCGTCAGGTTGCCCTCGGCCAGGGCAGCCAGACCGCCGCCGATCGCGTCGATCGTCACCTGCACCTCGCGGGCGCGTTCCTGTTCGGCCAGGGCGCGGCGGTGGTCGGCGGCGAACAGGTCCTTGAAGCCTTCCAGCGCGCGGGCCAGGCTGCCGACCTCGTCGGCGCGCTGGCCGCCGGGGATGACCACGTCGAGATCGCCGTCGATCACCCGCGTCACCGCATCGCTCATGCGGCGGATCGGGCGGGCCACGCCATGCATCAGCAGGACCAGCATGACGATAGCGAGGACCAGCGAGGCGCCGACCACGACCAGGGTGATCGCCCGCGACTGGGCAAAGATCGAGTCGGCCCGCTTGGAGACCGCGGCGGCGCCCTTCTGGTTGATCTCGATCAGTGCCATCACGGCATCTTCGACCGCGTAGAACTGGTCAAGCGCTTCGCCGTCGAAGCTGGCGAGGGCGGCCGGATCACCCGTCTCGTTCTGGGCGATGATCTGGTCCGACGTGGCCGCGTAGGTCTGCCAGCTGGCGCTGAAGGCCTCGAAGGCCTTGCGCTGCTCGGGGGTCGTCAGGTGCGACTTGTAGTCGGCGATCGAGCTTTCCACGACCGCACGGGCATTGCGGACCAGCTTGGTGGTCCGCGCCCGCGCCTCGGGCGTGGCCGATTCGAGGTTCTCGCCTTCCTTGATCCGGTACTGCGAAAGGTAAGTATGGATGTCGCCGAGCGACTGCGATGCAGGCAGCCAGGTGCTGCGCAGTTCGTCCGATATGGAGTTCACTGCACCGATCCGCTGGACGGCGAACACCCCCAGACCGGAAATCGCGGCGAGCATCACCGCAAAGGCGACGATAAAGCGCGTGGCAATCTTCTGGCGAAACATCGACGACTCCAAACAAGGAACGCGATGCGTCTAACCACGTTTGTTCCAGCAAACGCTGAGCGCCGACTTACGCAACAGCCCTATATTTCGGTTACCGCCGCACTTAGACCTCGGCCGGGAGCCAATGGCCTGAGCAGACCGCGCAGCGCCAGAAACGGGATAAGCGCGTTGCGCAGGGCCGGGACGCGTGATTTACTTCCCCGCCGGCCGTGATGGCCGGTCTGACAACACAACATGGAGAGAGGCACATGACCCACAGGTTGCAACAACTGGCGCTGGGCGCGGCGATCCTCGCCCTGGCGGGCTGCGGCGGCGGCGGCAGTGCCGACCAGCCAGCCCCGGATCAGGCTCCTGCTGCAGCCGCTTCGGCCAGCCCGGCCGAAGCTTCTTCGGCACCGGCCGCCCCGGCCAGCGCGGCGGCCCCGGCGGCGGACAACACCGACACGCTCGACGGTGCCAAGCTGTCTGCGCTCACCGGCGATGCGGTGCACGGCAAGCAGGTCTTTGTGCAGTGCCAGGCCTGCCACTCGCTCCAGACGGGCAAGAACATGATCGGCCCGTCGCTGGCCGGGGTGATCGGCCGTACTGCCGGCTCGATCACCGGCTTCTCCTATTCCACCGCCAACAAGAATAGCGGGATCACCTGGAGCGAGGACAAGCTGTTCCAGTACCTCGAGAAGCCGGCGCGCGTGGTGCCGGGCACCAAGATGGTCTTCGCCGGCTTGCCCAAGGCACAGGACCGTGCCGACGTGATCGCCTACCTCAAGTCGCCGAGCTGATCGGCGGATCGCCGGGCCCGGGGGCGGGCCGGGTCCGATCGTGCAAAGGGGCTGCGCACCAGGGTGGTGCGCAGCCCCTTTCCATGGGGACGAGCGATGCTCAGGCCGCGGCCGAGCGCCGGGCCAGTTCGCACTGCGACCAGATGTCGCTCAGCGCCTCGATCAGCCGGTCGACATCGCCGTCCGTGTGAACCGGCGAGGGGGTGATGCGCAGCCGCTCGGTGCCGCGCGGCACGGTCGGGTAGTTGATCGGCTGGACGTAGATGCCATGGTTGTCGAGCAGCCAGTCACTGATGCGCTTGGCCTTCTTGGCATCGCCGACCATGACCGGGATGATGTGGCTCGGGTTGGGCAGGTGCGGAATGCCCATCGCGTCGAGCCGCCGCCGCACGGTGGCGACGCGTTCGCGCTGGCGGGCGCGTTCCAGTTCGCTGGCCTTGAGGTGGCGGATGCTGGCCGTGGCGCCGGCGGCGATCGCCGGCGGCAGGGCCGTGGTGAAGATGAACCCGCTCGAGAAGGTGCGGATGAAGTCGCACAGCGCGGCCGAAGCGGCGATGTAGCCACCCATCACGCCGATGGCCTTGCCGAGCGTGCCCTCGATCACGGTGATCCGGTCCATCAGCCCTTCGCGCTCGGCCACGCCGCCACCGCGCGGACCGTAGAGCCCGACCGCGTGGACCTCGTCGATATAGCTCATCGCCCCGTGCTTCTCGCAGACGTCGAGGATCTCGGCGATCGGCGCGATATCGCCGTCCATCGAATAGACGCTCTCGAAGGCGACCAGCTTGGGCACGTCGGGCCCGTATTCGGCCAGCAGTTCGTCGAGGTGGGCCGGGTCATTGTGGCGCCAGACGCGGCAGGTCGCGCGCGAGTGGCGGATGCCCTCGATCATCGAGGCGTGGTTCAGCGCGTCTGAAAAGACCACGCAGCCCGGCATCTTGGCCGCCAGCGTGCCTAGCGCCGCCCAGTTCGAGACATAGCCGCTGGTAAACAGCAGCGCCGCTTCCTTGCCATGAAGGTCGGCCAGTTCGCGCTCGAGCACGACATGGTGGTGGTTGGTGCCCGAGATGTTGCGCGTGCCGCCAGCACCGGCGCCGCAATCGTCGAGCACTTCGTGCATGGCCTGGAGCACCTCGGGGTGCTGGCCCATGCCGAGGTAGTCGTTCGAGCACCAGACGGTGACCTGCTCGGTCCGGTCCTCCACATAGCGCGTGGCATTGGGGAACTTGCCGCAGCGGCGCTCGATCTCGGTGAAGATGCGGTAGCGTCCCTCGTCGCGGACCGTGTCGAGTTCACCCTTGAAATAGGCTTCGTAATCCATGCTCGTCGGTCCTCTCGTCGATCCGTATCCAGTGTTCAGTCATCGCGGGTCGGTCATTGACCCAGATCAGTTTGCTCCGCTCGGTGCGCGGCGGGTGGGCAGGGCCCAGCCCCACAGCTGGCCATCGCGGAACGGCAGGGCCAGAAACAGGTGCTCGAGCGCGCCGAGCGTGGCCAGCGCGAACAGCAGACTGGCGCCGGCCGCGGCCGCGCTGCCAGCCGGAGCGGCCAACGCCAGCGAGCCCAGCCAGGCGGCCAGCGCGAGGCATCCGGCGATCGCCAGGCACAGCTCGGGACCCAGCCGGGGCGGGCCGAAGTAGCTCTTGAGATAGGCCAGCTGCGGGGGCAGGATGTCGGTGCTCAGGTTGGGGACGCCCAGAAAGATCGCCAACTTCGTGCTCAGCCGCATGACCAGCAGCAGGGTGAAGGCCATGGCGCCGACCTGGTTTGGGGCCTCGCGGCTCATCCAGATCAGGCCGAGCGCGCTGAGGGCCAGCGCGATCTCGTGCCAGGCCATCGCCGCCACCGCATAGTAGAACCGGGCCAGCCCGCGCGCGTCTGCCGGGCAAGGTTCGCGCCGCGGCCCGGTGACGATGCCGGTCAGGAAGCTGATCTCGTGCCACGCCCAGATCAGGATCGCACCGCCCAGCGACAGGTAGGCCCCGCCCAGGGTGGCGCGGTTCATCGATGCGGCCACCATCACGATCCCGCCCAGTGCGGCCACGGCCGCCAGCAGCAGGCTGCGCGGAAAGGTGCGACGCTCGCGATTGTCGAGCCAGGCCACCAGCCCGGTCGCGAAGAACCAGGTCAGGATCGTGACCGCGACCGGAAGAACGTGGCCGGTCCAGCTTACCATGCGGGCTGCAGCCGGACCTTGGCGGGCAGTTCGTTGCGGCGCGGACGCAGCAGGTACATGCGGGCGAAGTGCAGGCCGGCGCCGATCATACCGCCGACACGCTGGAGCGTCCCGGCTATGCCGCCGCGGCGCTTCCCGGCCTCGATCCGCTGGCTCGCGGCCAGCAGCCGGTCCATGCTGCGACGGAAGCGCGGATCATCGGTGTCGAGCTCGAGCGGGAAGACCTGGCGGCTGATTTGGGTGCAGATCGTGAAGACCCGGTAGTCGTACTCGGTCGGGTCGAGCCCGAGCGCGCGGTGGAACACCGGCCGGGCATGGTCGCGCACGTACATGGTCGCGTAGACCGCCAGCAGGAAGAACCGGACCCACAACTTGTTCAGCCCGGTCAGCAGCTTGGGATCAGCGCGCAGCAGCAGGGCGAAAGCCTCGCCGTGGCGGAACTCGTCGTTGCACCAGCTTTCGAACCACTGGAAGATCGGGTGGAAGCGCAGCTCGGGGTGGGCGGCGAGCTGGCGGTAGATCGCGATGTAGCGGGCGTAGCCGATCTTCTCCGACAGGTAGACCGAGTAGAAGATGAACTTCGGCTTGAAGTAATGATACTTCTTGGCCTTGGTCAGGAACCCGAGGTCGATCCCGATCCCGGCATCCTTCAGCGCTTCGTTGATGAACCCGGCATGGCGGCTTTCGTCGCGGGCCAGCAGCTTGAACAGCTGCTTCATGTCGGGGTTCTTGGTCCGCCGGGCCATCTCGGCATAGAGGATGCAACCGGAGAACTCCGAGGTCAGCGAGCTCACCAGGAAATCGATGAACTCCGCCCTCAACGCCGGCTCGAGCTGCTCGATGATCCCCTCGAAGCGGACCTCACGCTTGAAGTGAAGCTTGTTGGGATCGCTCACCATCTCGGCGATCATCGCGTCCCATTCCTCGCGCACGGGCGAGACGTCGATCGCGTCGAGCGCGGCGAAATCGGTGGTGTAGAACCTCGGGCTCAGCACCGTCTCGTGCTGGACCATGGCATGGACATCAGGCTTGTCTGCCAGCGCCGGGGCGGGGGCCGCGTCGGGAGTGCGGATGGCGGTGTGGGCGTTCATGTCAGGCTCCCGGGGTTGAAGCTCACTTCGTAGAGTTCGGTCAGGCCGAGGTAGGCGATCAGGCGCGTCCAGCCGCGCAGCAGCGGGCCGGCCCGCTCGACCGTGGCTGTGCGCAGGAATTCGGCGCTTTCGCCGAAGCGCACGCGGATCGGATCACCCTGGACGCGCACGCGATCGCCAGGCTCGACCAGCAGGCCGTCGGCGAGTTCGACGTGCGCGTGGAAATGCGCCTCGCTCTGCTCCACCGCCACGCGGCAGGGCACTTCGAAGGCGCGGCCGCGGATCATGCCTGCGGCTCCACGAGGAAACGGGCGAAGGCGGCGCGGTTGGTCTCGCCGAATGAGCCCAGCTCGATCGCGCGGCCGGTCACCGGATCGCGCAGGGTCAGCGTGCCGTTGTTCCAGCGGGTCAGCTCGAACGGCGCGGTGCCCCCGATGCCATGCATCTTGCGTTCGCGGGCCATGCCGCGCATCACGCCGCGGACAAACCCGCCGCCATCGGCCTCGCCGACCAACACGGCCAGGGTCCGGTTGCTGTCGGCATCGCGGACCACCACCGCACCGTCCCCGCGATCGGCGAAGACCAGGTGGCGCACGAGGTTGGCGGTCACTCCGTCGCGGGCCCGTTCGACCGCTGGCACCGCCTCGCGGTTGAGCACGCCGACGCGGACCAGACCGGTCAGGGCCAAGGTCGTGGCGACCAACGCTCCGGCCATGACCAGCGCCGGCCGCGGGACGGTGTTCTCGTGGGAATGGGCGTGACTCATGCCGCCACTCCTTGCAGGCCAGGATCTCCGGCGGTCGCGGCGGGCCGCGCCGCAGGCGCCGTACGGGCAGTCGTCACGCCTTCCGGAGCGGCGGCCGCGCAGGCCCGGGCGAGCGTTTCGGCCAGGCGGGCGGCATCGGGCATGGCGCGCAGCATCGGTTGCGGACGCGACAGGCGCAGGGGACGGGCATGCGGCCACAGCATGGCGTAGCCCAGCCGGTGACGGCCCAGCAGGGTCAGTGCGATGTCGCCATGGCCCTGGCCGCGCGGGCGCAGGTCGGCGGCCGCGATCTGCGACAGTGGCAGGTTGATGCACTTGTTCAGGGCCACCCCGATGCGCAGCACGATGCGGCGGTTGGTCAGCGTGTAGACCGTGGTCCGCGCGACCAGCACGGCGAACAGGGCGAGCAGACCCTGCAGCACCACGCCGGCGGCGGCGATCACCGCCGCGCCGAACAGGTTGCCCCCGGCTACCGCGAGCAGGGTCAGCGCCGCGAAGTAGACCATCAGCGGGCGCGCGAAGAGCGCGCTGCGCACGAAGGTCCGCCAGTCCGGTGCGGACTGCCACAGGATCTGCTCGCCCGGCGGCAGATCACCCGGCAGCCCGCGGATCGGCTCGTGGTCGTACTCGGTCATACCAGCGGCTCCAGCCGGTCGGCATTGGCGTAGAGATAGCCGGTGCCGAAGTAGCCGATCACGCGCTCTTCCTCGTAGCGGGTGATCTGGGTGGGATCAGCCGGGAAAGGCGCGCCGGCGAAGTCGGCGGCGTTGATCGCGCTCACGATCACCGCGTTGCGCTTGACCACCGCCATCGGCATCGGCGCCAGCACGGTGCGGGTGCCGGTGTCGACCGCCAGGTAACGGACCTGGGCCTCGGCGCGGTCAACCCACAGGTCACTGACCGTGCCGGCCTTCGCGCCGTCGGCGCCGTAGACCGGCAGGCCGCGGGGATCGGTGCTGCCCATGGCGACGGTCATCTCGGGCACGACGCCCATCGGCACGATGCGCGGCAGCCCGTGCGCGTCCTGGTCGGCCCACTGCGCGCGGTTGGCATAGGAGCCCGGACCGACGCCGGCAGCGAATACGTCCCCGGTCGGCGAATAGGGCGCGCCGCCAAAGTTCTCGCGCCGCTCGGCTGCGATCTGGACCGGTTCGCGGCCTTCGCCGGGACGCAGCGGAACCGACACCTTGCCGCGGCCAAAGGGCAGGATGAAGGTCTTGGGGGCGGCTGCCGACAGCGGGCCGCCGGGGCTCAGCAGCTTGCCGGTGAGCGCGTCCTCGAGCGGGTAGCCTTCGCGGCGGTCTTCGCGCCGCAGCCAGAAGACGAGAGCGATGAAGAAGCCGATGAAGGCGATCATCGCCAGTTGGGCGGCATCAATCGTGCCGACAATGTTGCCGTAGTTCATGGCTGGGTTCCTTCCGGTATGGTCATGTCGGAAACTCGGTCAGGCCGAAGCGACGCGCCGCGGACCCGGTGGAGGTGGTGGAGGGGCGATCCTGCTCGGCCAACTGACCGACAAGCGGGCCGAGGACGACCAGCGTGGCGAGCAGCAGACAGATTTCGATGACGTAGATGGTGCCATAACCGGTGGCGCGGTGGGCGAGGGTCGTGCCCAGCCCGTCGGCCACGGCGAGGTTCGAGACCGTGTCGCGCAGCACCCCGCCAAGGCCGATGGCCAATCCTGCGGCCGTGGTCTGCACCGCGCCCCAGGCGCCCAGCGCGAGCCCTGCGGTCTCGCTCACGGCAAGGGCCATGGCCGCGGTGAGCGTGCCGACCGAGAACAGCCCGGCGCCAGCGCCGATGCCAAGTGCCCCGAGGCCGAGCGCGCCGGGGCTCTCGAGCGGGGCGGCGAAGATCACCAGCAGGAACGAGGCAATCCCGATCACAACGCCGTAGCCCGCAATGCGCAGGCTGTCGGTACCGCGGCCGAGCCAGCGCGCCGAGAGCACGAATCCGGCCAGCGCGCCGAGCGCCCAGGCGCCGGACAGGCCGGTGGTTGCGCCCACCGAGAGACGCAGCACCTCGCCGCCATAGGGTTCGAGCAGGGCGTCCTGCATCGCGAACGCCGCCGCGCCAAGGCCGACCGTGGTGAGCAGGCGCAGCGTCAGCGGCTGGCGGGCGAACTGCTGCCAGACTTCGGCGAAGGGCACCGGTGGCGCGTCGGTCGCCTTGGTCGAGGCGCGGCGCGGTTCCTGCTTCCACAGTGCGGTGAGGTTGAGCACGAAGGTCAGGACCGCTGCGGCCTGGATCACCTGGACCAGCCGGGTCGGGGTGAAGTTGGCAAGCAGGCCGCCGATCACCAGCGCGCAGACCATCATTCCGCCCAGCAGCGAGAGATAGAGCAGCGCCACCGCGCGCGGACGCCGGTCCTCGGGGACCAGATCTCCGGCCAGCGCGAGCCCGGCGGTCTGCGTGGTGTGCATGCCGGTGCCGGCCAGCAGGAAGGCCAGCGCGCTGGCGCTCACGCCAAGGACAAAGGTCTGCTGATCGCGCATCAGCAGCAGCGCAAAGGGCATGATCGCCAGGCCGCCGAACTGCATCAGGGTGCCGAACCAGATGAACGGCACCCGGCGCCAGCCGAGCACCGAGCGGTGCGTGTCCGAGCGGTGCCCGATCAGGGCGCGGAACGGCGCGACCAGCAGCGGGATCGCGATCATCAGCGAAACGAGCCAGGCCGGAATGCTGAGCTCGACGATCATGACCCGGTTGAGGGTGCCGTTCAGCAGCACCATCATCATGCCCACGCTGACCTGGAACAGCGACAGGCGCAGCAGGCGCGACAGGGGCAATTCGGCGCTGGCCGCGTCGGCAAAGGGCAGCCAGGTGGTGGCCACCCGGCTCCATTTGCTGGACAGAGGCGCGCGGGTGGCCATCAGCGGCGCACCAGTTCCAGGCCGTGCGAGATGTAGAACCCGCTGGTCACCCGGCCGCTGCGGCCGAGCGTCCAGCCGTCGAGCCGGCCCAGACGATCACGCAGCGCGTCCTCGGCGATCGGCACGATCGCGGGCGAGCGGTCCGAGCGGGGGAAGGCCTTGCCGACCACGTGCATCGCACCGAGCAGACGGGTGTGCGGGGCGAAGGTGAAGACGATCGAGCGGGAGCAGCGCGCGGCCAGGCGGCTCAGCGCCCAGACCATGTCATCGAGGTTGTAGTGGATCAGCGAGTCCATCGCCACCACGTGGTCGAAGGTGCCCAGGGCGGGGTCGAGCATGTCGCCCACGTGCCAGTCGATATCGCCGTGGCCGAGGAAGCTCGGCGCGCGTTCGCGGGCGATCTCGACCAGCCCGCCGGCGACGTCGATCGCGGTGACGCCGGCGCCGCGCCGCGCCGCCTCGACGCTAAGGCTGCCCGTCCCGCAACCGGCGTCCAGCACGCTGGTGCGGCGCAGATCGTCGGGCAACCAATCCAGCAGCTGCTCGCGCATGGCATCGCGTCCGGCGCGGACCGTGGCGCGGATGCCGCTGACCTTGGCGGTCGAGGTCAGGTCGATCCACGCCTTCCGCGCCGTCCCGTCGAAGTAGGCGGCCAGACGTTCACGCTGGTCGTCGTAACGGGTCGGGGCCGCCGCACGGGCCGAGGCCGGATGTGAGGGTGCGTGGGTTGCCATCATTCGTACCCCAGGAAATCGAAGATATCGCGGTCCTTCATCGGGTGCGCCTCGAGCGGGTCGACCCCGGCCCACAGCATCTGTGCCAGCCGCAGGTATTCCTCCTGGGCGGCGATCACCTCGGGTGAGGGGTCCATCTCGAACAGGGTGCACTTCTTCAGGCGACTGCGGCGGATCGCGTCGAGATCCTTGAAGTGGGCGAGGCGCTTCATGCCGATGGCATGGCTGAACCGGTCGATCTCGTCGGTGGCGGCCGAACGGTTGGCGATCACACCGGCCAGGCGAACGTTGTAGTTCTTGGCCTTGGCGCCGATCGCGGCGACGATCCGATTCATCGCGAAGATCGAATCGAAGTCGTTGGCCGCCACCACCAGCGCGCGTTCGGCATGCTGCAGCGGCGCAGCGAAGCCGCCGCAAACCACGTCACCCAGCACGTCGAAGATCACCACGTCGGTGTCGTCGAGCAGGTGGTGCTGCTTGAGCAGCTTGACCGTCTGGCCGACAACATAGCCACCGCAGCCGGTACCGGCCGGCGGACCGCCCGCCTCGACGCACATCACCCCATTGTAGCCCTCGAACATGTAGTCCTCGGGGCGCAGCTCCTCGGCGTGAAACTCGACGGATTCGAGCACGTCGATCACCGTCGGCATCAGTTTCTTGGTGAGGGTGAAGGTTGAATCGTGCTTGGGGTCGCAGCCGATCTGCAGCACCCGGTGGCCCAGCTTGGAGAAGGCCGCCGAGAGATTGGAGGAGGTGGTGGACTTGCCGATCCCGCCCTTGCCGTAGACCGCGAAGACCTTCGCGGTCCCGATCCGGTCGCGCGGGTCGAGGGCGACTTGCATCGAGCCTTCCCCATCGGTGGGGTTGAAGCGGGCGCGGGGGTCGATCAGGTTCATGGGTCAGTCCTTATTCCGCCGCGAACACGCCCTCGAGGCGGTCCTCCAGCTCGTCGCTGGCGACCCGCAGGGCCTCCAGGGTTTCATCATCGGGTTCCCACAGGCGCCGTTCGCAGGCCTCGAGAAGGCGGCCCACCACCCGCGCCGAGCTGTTGGGATTGAGCGCGGACAGGCGCTCGCGCATGGCCGGGTCGAGCACGAAGGTCTCGCTGATCCGCTGGTAGACCCAGGGCGCGACCTGGCCAGTCGTGGCCGACCAGCCCATCGTCGTCGTGACGTGCTGCTCGATGGTGCGGACACCCTCGAAGCCGTGCTGGAGCATGCCCTCGAACCACTTGGGGTTGAGCGTGCGGGTGCGGGTTTCCAGGTCGATCTGCTCGGCCAAGGTGCGAACCTTGGCCTCGCCCTTGGTGGCATCGACGATGTAGACCGGAGCTTCGCTCCCTTTGGCGCGGGCGATCGAGCGGCTGACCCCGCCCAGTCCGTCGACGTACTGGTCGAGATCAGTGATCCCGACCTCGACGCTTTCGAGGTTCTGGTAAACGAAATCGACCCCGCTCAGCGCGCTCTGGAGGAGCTCACGGCGCTGGACCGGCGGGCCCTTGACCCCATAGGCATAGCCCTTGCGGGTTTCGAAGGCATTGGCCAGTTCGTCCGGATCGGCCCAGACGCCGCCGTCGATCAGCTGGTTGACGTTGGCGCCATAGGCCCCTTCGGCGTTCGAGAAGACGCGCAGCGCGGCGGTCTCGAGGTCGCAGGCGTGCTTGGCCTGGTGGGCCAGCGCGTGCTTGCGCACGAAGTTGCGGTCCAGCGGCTCGTCTGCGCTGGCGGCCAGCAGCGCCGCCTCGGCCAGCATCCGGGTCTGCAGCGGCAGCAGATCGCGGAAGATCCCCGACAGGGTGATCACCACGTCGATCCGGGGCCGGCCCAGCTCGTCGAGCGGCACCAGCTCGGCACCGACGACCCGGCCATAGCTGTCAACCCGCGGGCGCGCGCCCATCAGGTCCATCGCCTGGGCCATCTGCAGGCCCTCGCTCTTCATATTGTCGGTGCCCCACAGCACCATGGCGAGGCTCTCGGGGAAGGGCTGGCCGCCCTCGAGGTGGCGGGCGATCACCCGCTCGGCCTGGTTGTGGCCCTGGGCGCAGGCGAAGGCGCTGGGCAGACCGAACGGATCGAGCCCGTGCAGGTTGCGCCCGGTCGGCAGGACCGCCGGGTTGGTCAGGACGTCGCCGCCGGGCGCGGGGCGGACATAGCCGCCGTCGAGCGCGTGGATCACGGCGCCGATCTCGTCACTGGCGTCAAGCCCGGCCGCCACCGTGGCGCGGTCGGTCGCAGGATCGGCCTCGACCATGGCTGCCAGCAGCTCGGCACGAGCGGCTCCTTGCGGGGCTTCGCCCAGCACGTGGAGCCCGTGCGGGATCAGCGATTCCTCCAGCTCGTACAGCGCCGGGCCGAGTGCGGCGATATCGTCGGCGGGCAGGTCGACCGCGGCGGCCTGGTCCCGGATCATCACCGCCAAGGCGGTGCGCTCGTCCTCGTCCTGCGCCGACCGCCAGCGCTCGAAGCTGGCCTTCAGATCGACCAGCCCGCGATACAGCCCCGCCTTGGCCAGCGACGGGGTCAGATAGCTGATCAGCGTCGCGCCCGAACGGCGCTTGGCGAGGACGCCCTCCGAGGGGTTATTGGAGGCGTAGAGGTAGAAGTTGGGGAGGTCGCCGATCAGCCGCTCGGGCCAGCAGCTGGCGCTCGGCCCGGCCTGCTTGCCCGGCATGAACTCAAGGGCACCGTGGGTGCCGAAATGCAGCACGGCATGGGCGCCGAAGTCTTCGCGGATGTACCGATAGAACGCGGAGAAGGCGTGAGTCGGGGCGAAATCGCCGTCGAACAGCAGCCGCATCGGATCGCCCTCGTAGCCGAAGCCCGGCTGGACCCCGACGAAGACGTTGCCGAAATGCGCGCCCAGCACGTGGATGTGCGATCCGTCCGAGAGAACGCGGCCGGGCGCCGGACCCCACTGCGCCTCGATCTGCTTGAGGAAGGGCTCGCGACGCACATGGTCGTCGGCGCAGATCCGCACCGCGACATTGGCATCGGCGCCATAGCGCTCGGCATTGCCCTTGAGGATCGCCTCGCGCAGCGCATCGACGCTCGCCGGCACTTCGACCTCGTAGCCCGCCGCGGCGAGGCGCACCATCGTGGCGTGGAGCGATTCGAACACGGCCAGGAAGGCCGCCGATCCGGTGGCGCCGGCGTTGGGCGGGAAGTTGAAGATCGTGATCGCCAGCTTGCGCTGAGCGCGCTCGGCGCGGCGCATGGCGATCAGGCGCCCGACCTTGGCGGCGAGGGCTTCGGCCCGTTCGGGGCAGGCGCGCATCGCGTTGACCGGGCCCTCGCGTTCGAACACGCAGCTCCGGGCGCAGCCGCTGCAGGCTTCGCCCAGCCCGTTCGACCGTCCACCGAACACGGTCGGCAGGATCGAGCCGTCGAGCTCGGGGATCGAGACCATGATCGTGTTCTCGATCGGCAGCAGCCCCTGCCGCTCGGCTCCCCACTGCTCGATCGACTGGAACTCGAGCGCGTGGGCCGAGACATAGGGCACATCGAGCCGGGCGAGGATCGCCTCGGCGGCGCGGGCATCGTTGTAAGCCGGGCCGCCGACCAGCGAGAAGCCGGTGAGCGAGACCACGAGGTCGACCGTCGGCTTGCCGTCGCGCAGGAAGAAGGCCTCGATCGCCGGGCGCGAATCGAGCCCGTTGGCGAAGGCCGGGATCACCCGCAGGCCGGCCGCCTCGAAGGCGGCGATCACGCCGTCGTAGTGCCCGGCATCCTTGCTGATCAGGTAGGAGCGCAGCAGCAGCAGGCCCACGGTGCCCTTGGCGCCGGGCTGCGACGGGAGCAGCTTGAGGCTTTCCGACAGCTTCTGCGTGGTCCGCGGATGGTAGACCCCGACCTCCGGATAGTCGCGCGGGGCGGCGGCAGCGGTCATTCCGCGGCGGGTCAGGCGGTCGCCCCCGGCGTAGCGGTCGATCAGCGCGCGGACCATCGCGACGACGTTCTCGTCCGATCCGGCCAGCCAGTACTGCAGGGTCAGGAAGTAGGCCCGCACGTCCTGCGCGGTGCCCGGGACGAAGCGCAGCATCTTGGGCAGGCGGCGCAGCATCTTCATCTGCCCCGCGCCCGAGCTGGCGCCCGGCTTGGACGAGCCGCGCAGCCGCTTCAGCAGGGCCAGCGGCCCCTTGGCCGGGGCATCCATGCGGTAGCCGCCCATACGGGTCATCCGCACGACCTCGCCGGCGGACATCATGCAGACCATCGCGTCGCAATCCTCGCGGCGCGCCTCCAGCGCGGGCAGGATCGCCCGGACATGCTCATCGAGGAACAGCATGGTGGCGATGACGATATCGGCCTTGGCGATGGCCGCGCGGGTGGCGTCCAGCGCCCCGGCCGAGCGGTCCCAGTCAGTCGCCGCATGGAGCGAGAGCGCGATGTTGGACTGGCCAAGCTCCACCGTGGCCCGCTCGACCGCACCCTTGAGGTGGTTGTCGAGCGTCACGATGACGACGCGCACGGGGGCGGCTGAGCTACTGCGCATAGTAAGCCTTCGCGTCATAGAGGGTGGCCAGGTCGATCTCCTGCCGGCCATGCAGCACGGCGAAGCCTTCGGTGTTGCGGCGTGCCTTGCCGCGCACGAAGAAGGGGATCTTGCGAAGTTCGCGCTCGGCCTCGCTGGTCCAGGACACCACCGCCGGGGCGGCGTCGGGGACCATGGCCGGCTCGGCCGCCACCGTCGCGGGGGCGCTGGCGGCGAGCGGGGCCGGGTCCGCCGCGGGCCGTCCCGCGCCGGCCACATGGCCGCCGTGGAGGTGCGAGGGTCCGGCCGCGTCCGAGAATTCGAAGTCGTCGCGGAACATGGTCAGCAGGTGCTCTTCGAGGCCCATCACCAGCGGATGGATCCAGGTGTCGAAGATCACGTTGGCGCCCTCGAAACCCATCTGCGGGCTGTGGCGGGCGGGGAAGTCCTGGACGTGCACCGGCGAGGAGATCACCGCGCAGGGGATACCGAAGCGCTTGGCGATGTGCCGCTCCATCTGCGTGCCCAGCACCAGTTCCGGCGCGGCCGCGCGGATCGCGTCCTCGACCGCGAGGTGATCGTCGGTGATCAGCGGATCGATGCCATAGCGCGCGGCGGCGGCGCGCAGTTCCCGGGCGAATTCACGGTTGTAGCAACCCAGCCCGCAGATCGTGAAGCCGAGCTCCTCGGCGGCGATCCGCGCGGCGGCGATGGCATGGGTCGCATCGCCGAAGATGAAGACCCGCTTGCCGGTGAGGTAGGTCGAATCGACCGAGCGGCTCCACCACGGCAAGCGTGAGCCGGCATCGGCCAGCGCCGGGGCGGGATCGACTCCCGCCAGCGCGGCGACCTCGGCGATGAAGTCGCGCGTCGCGCCCACGCCGATCGGCACGGTGCGCACGGCCGGCTGGCCCAGCTCGCGCGAGAGCCAGTGGGCGGCCGGCTCGCCGATCTCGGGATAGAGCACCAGGTTGAAATCGGCCGCGCCGAGCCGGACCAGATCATCCGGGCTGGCGCCGAGCGGGGCGACGCAGTTGACGTCGATCCCGAGGGTGTCGAGCAGGCGTCGGATCTCGGCCACGTCGTCGCGGTGGCGGAATCCCAGCGCGCAGGGGCCCAGGATGTTGGCCAGCGGGCGCCGGCCCTCGCGCGGGGCGGGGCGCAGGGTGCGGTCGGCCAGCTGGCGCACCATGCGGTAGAAGGTCTCGGCCGCGCCCCAGCCTTCCTTGCGCTGGTAGCTCGGCAGCTCCAGCGGGATCACCGGGCAGGGCAGGTCCAGCGCGTCGGCGAGCCCGGCGGGATCGTCCTGGATCAGCTCGGCGGTGCACGAGGCGCCCACCAGCAGCGCGCGGGGGGCGAAGCGTTCGGTCGCCTCGCGGATCGCCTCCTGCAGCAGGGTGGCTGTGTCCTTGCCGAGATCGCGCGCCTGGAAGGTGGTATAGGTGACGGGCGGACGCTTGCCACGCCGCTCGATCATCGTGAACAGCAGGTCGGCGTAGGTATCGCCCTGGGGGGCGTGAAGCACGAAGTGCACCCCGTCCATCGCCGTGGCGACTCGCATGGCCCCGACGTGGGGCGGTCCTTCGTAGGTCCAGACGGCGAGCTGCATGGGCTTAGACCTTCAACAGATCGCGCCGCCGCAGCGGCCGGGCGAATAGGTCGGCGAGATCGCCGGCCTGTTCAAACCCGTGGATGGGGGAAAAGACCAGTTCGATCGCCCACTTGGTGGACAGGCCCTCGGCCTCGAGCGGGTTGGCCAGGCCAAGCCCGCAGACGGTCAGGTCGGGACGGTCGGCGCGAACGCGGTCGAGCTGGCGGTCAAGATGCTGGCCTTCGCTGATCCGGGTGCCCGCGGGCAGCAGGGCCACTTCGCGCGCAGTCAGGTCACGGTGCAGGTAGGGCGTACCCACTTCGACAGGGATCATGTCCAGTTCGTTGGACAGGAACCGCGCGAGGGGGATCTCCAGCTGCGAGTCGGGGAGGAAGCTGATGCGCTTTCCGGCGAGCTGCTCGCGGCGGTGCGCGATCGCCCGCTTGGCCCGCTCGCGCCCCGGCGCGACCACCTGGTCGAAATGCGCGGGATCGATGCCGAACGCCTCTGCGGCAGCGCGCAGCCAGTCGGTCGTGCCCTCGGCGCCGAACGGGAACAGGGCATCGAGCCGCTGCACGCCTCGGTCGGCCAGGGCCCGGGCGGTTTCGCCCAGGAACGGCTGGGCAAGGAGGAAACGGGTGTTCGGGCCGATCGGTGGCAGGCTGGCGACCGAGCGGGCCGGCAGGCTGCCCGCGATCGGCACGCCAAGCTCGGCAAACAGCCGCAGGAACTGGTCCTCGACGATGTCGGGCAGGGCCCCGACCAGCAGCAGGGCTGGTGGGGCATCGGCCGGTGCGGCAGGCATTTCGGGCACCAGCGCGGCAAGGCAGGCATCCTCGCCCTCGGTAAACGTGGTCTCGATCCCGCTGCCTGAGTAATTGAGCACCCGGGTGCGGCCCCCGAAGGCTGCGTCGAGCCGTTGGGCTGCCTTGCCGAGGTCAAGCTTGATCACCTCGGAGGGGCACGAGCCGACCAGGAACAGCGTGCGGATATCGGGCCGCCGGTCGAGCAGTTGGCGGGCGATCCGGTCAAGCTCGTCCTGGCAATCAGCCATTCCGGCGAGGTCACGCTCCTCGATGATGGCCGTGGCGAAGCGCGGCTCGGCGAAGATCATCACCCCTGCGGCACTTTGCAGCAGATGAGCGCAGGTGCGCGAACCGACCACCAGGAAGAAGGCGTCCTGGATCTTGCGGTGCAGCCAGATAATCCCGGTAAGCCCGCAGAACACCTCGCGCTGGCCGCGTTCGCGCAGCACCTGGGGTGCCGCGGGCGCACTGCAGCCGGTGTCGAAGCCGGTCGGCCGGGCGGCCGGGCGGTCCTCGCCGATGAGCACCGGGGCGGTCATGCGGCGCTCCCCGCAGTGCGGGTGTCGAGCCGGGCGGCGCGCAGCTTGAGCAGGAACTGGCCGGCGTTGATCAGGTAGGCGGCATAGCCCGCCAGGGCCACCGCCATCCGCTGCTCGAAGCTGCCGAGCGCCCCGAACAACATCACCAAGTAGGCGCTGTGCAGCGCCAGCACCAGCATCGAGAAGACGTCTTCCCAGAAGAAGGCGGGGGCGAACAGCCAGCGCCCGAAGACCACCTTCTCCCAGATCGAGCCGGTGATCATGATGGTGTAGAGCGTGAGCGTCTTGACCACCACCGAAAGATCCGCCGCGGCGGCGCCCTGCCCGGTCATCAGGCTGTACAGCACCAGGCCGAGACTGATGAGGAAGACCAGGAACTGGAAGGGGGCGAGCAGGCCCTGGACCAGGGTCCAGCGGGTCGAGTCGCGGCGGTGACGTTCTTCGGCCGTATAGAGGGGAGCGCGGCGGGTTGGGCCGGGGTTTGCACTCCACGTGCCTGACCTGATCGCTTCCCCTCGCATGCATGCCGTCCTTGGCCGTTCAAGGGAGAAGACTACGCCTCGCCTTACAGAAGTGTCAATCTATCTTGACGACAAATAAAATTGACAAAAACCCCTTTGTCCTGGGTTGGGAAAAGGCGTAGGGTTTGGTTCCCGAACAGAGTCGAAGCGTCGAGGTGTCGATGCGATGGTCCGGGACGGCGCGAATCTCGCGCCCCAGACCGGGAGGGTCTGCCATGGCGACTGTATATGGTGCGGGCACGGCAAAGCGGTCGGGACGGGCAGGTCGCGGGCGGAGCGGTGTCAGCCGGTCCGGCGCCGGCCGCGGGGTACGCGAACCTTCGAGGGGATCCTCCCCGACTTCGCTGAACTCCCTCATCAACGAACAGATCATCCCCCGCCTGCTGCAGGCGCACACGCCCGAGGCCGGCAGTCCCCGGCCCGTGCCCGCGGCGGCCCTCGATCCGGTCGACGCGGCCCAGTTTGCCTCGCTGCCGCTGATCCTCGAGGCCGACGAACTGCTCACGGTGGTCGAGCAGTTCCTGATCCGCGGCGTGCCGGTGGAATCGGTGCTGGTCGATCTGCTTGCGCCATCGGCGCGGCGGCTCGGGCAGCATTGGGACGAGGATGACTGCGATTTCCTCGACGTCACCATGGGGCTGTGGCGCCTGCAGGAGGTGATGCGCGAGATCACCCTGCGCTTCCCCCCGCGCACTGACCGCAGTGTGGCAACGCGCTCGGCGCTGTTTGCGCCCATGCCAGGCGACGACCACAGCATGGGCGCGCTGATGGTGGAGGAAGTGTTCGCCCGAGCGGGGTGGCAAACCGAAGTATTGACTGAGACTAAACGACCGAAACTTCTACAGATTCTGGGCGAACGTTCGTTCGACCTGGTCGGGTTGACCGTTAGTTGCGATTGTTCTAGCGCCGTTCTGGGTGACCTCATTTCTGCCATGCGCATCGTGTCGAAGACGCGGGATTTGCAGATTCTGATTGGTGGACGAATGGTAAACGCAAATCCGGGCTTGGTTGAAGCGGTCGGGGCTGACGGCAGCGCTGCCGATGCGCGCTCGGCACTCGCCTTGGCCGACCGGCTCGTCAAGGTGCCCGCGCGACCCGACCTGCCCCGCGCGTAGTCTGCCAGCAGATGCCGCCGCGCAAGCTCAGCATTGACGACAAGGTACCATTCGCGGAGCCAGGCAAGAACCTGCGTCCCCTCGACGTGCCGATGGCGGCCAAGCTGGCGATGATCGCTGGCGATGTGGTGCTGGTGCTCGACGATTCCGGCCGCATCGTCGACTATACGGCAGACCCGCGGGACTACCCCGACGCCGCACAGTGGCTCGGCCGCGAATGGCTTGACACTGTCTCGATCGAGAGCCGTGCCAAGGTGATGGAAATGCTTGCCAACGCCCGCAAGGGGGTGACCCAGCACTGGCGCGAGGTGAACCAGCTCGGCAGCGAGAGCGACGTGCCGATGCGCTTCATCGTCCTCAGTCTCGGGCCCGGCGCCGGCAGTCTCGCGCTCGGCCGCGACCTGCGCGAGGCGGCGGCGCTGCAGCAGCGCCTGCTCCAGGCCCAGCAGTCGCTCGAACGGGACTACCTGCGGCTGCGCCAGCTCGAGACGCGCTATCGCATGCTGCTCGAGCAATCGCCCGAGCCGGTGCTGATCATCGACGCCGATGGCTTCCGCGTGCGCGAAGCCAACAACGCCGCCCACGATGCCTTCCGCAGCCGGCCCGGCGCGTTGCAGGGGACCAAGTTTCCCGCCCATTTCGCCAAGCCGGCCCGCGACCAGGTGATCGCCTTCCTCGGCTCGGCGATGGTCTCGCACGGGCTCCAGCCGATCGAAGTGGAACCGGTCGAGGGGAGCGAGGCGCTCAAGTTGTCGGCCAGCGGCTTCCGCGAACGTGGCAATCAGTACATGATGGTTCGCCTTTCGCGGGTCAGCCGGGCCACCGAGCAAGGGGCCAACGCGACGATCCGCGTGATCGAGGTGATGCCGGACGCCTTCGTGCTCACCGATGCGCGCATGATCATCCGGGAAGCCAACGCTGCCTTTGTCGAGCTGGTTGCCGCGGCCAGCGGCGATCAGCTGCGCGGCCGGCCGCTGAGCGACTTCGTCGGCCGGCCCGGGATTGACCTTGACCTGATCGACAGCCAGCTGGCCAAGCACGATACCGCGCGCAACGTCGCTACTGTGGTCGGCGCGCGTGATGGCTTCGATGGCGAGCCGGTCGAACTGTCGGCCGTGCGCACCGGCGACGAGCAGGTCTGCTACGGCTTCGTGATTCGTCCGATCGGCCGGCGTCTGCGCGATCTGCCCCCGACCAGCGACACTCCGCGCTCGGTCGAACAGTTGACCGAGCTGGTCGGGCGCATGTCCCTGCGCGACATCGTGCGGGAATCCACCGATCTGATCGAGCGGCTGTGTATCGAGGCGGCGCTCGAATATACCTCGAACAACCGCGCCTCGGCGGCGGAGATCCTCGGCCTCAGCCGGCAGAGCCTCTATTCCAAGCTCCATCGCTATGGTCTGGCCAATCCGCTCGATGCCGACGATTGACAGGCTGGATTGACACTACAGGTGTCGAATTAATTTGACGGTCCCGGACCCCCGACGTAGGGTTCGGACATGGCGCGATCGGCAGTCTTTCCCGCGATTTCGCCGCCCCCGGCGGTTCGCGATGTCGTCACCCTGCTCAAGCCGATCACCTGGTTCCCGCCGATGTGGGCGCTGTTGTGCGGGGTCGTCTCGTCCGGGGTCCCGGTGCTGTCGCGCTGGACCTTCCTGCTGGCCGGAGTCGCGCTGACCGGGCCGCTGGTCTGCGGCACCAGCCAGGCGGTGAACGACTGGTTCGACCGCCATGTCGACGCGATCAACGAACCGCATCGCCCGATCCCATCGGGCCGGATTGCCGGGCGTTGGGGCCTTGCCATCGCCATTGCCTGGACCGTGCTCTCGCTGCTGGTTGCCGGGCTCACCGGGCCGTGGGTGCTGGCTGCCACCGTGCTCGGCCTTGCCTGCGCCTGGGCCTACAGCGCGCCGCCGTTTCGCTTCAAGACCAGCGGCTGGGTCGGCCCGGCGGTGGTTGCCCTCACCTATGAGGGGCTCAGCTGGTTCACCGGCGCTGCGGTCATGGCAGGCACGCTGCCCGCCCCGCAGATCATCGCGGTGCTCGCGCTCTACAGTGTCGGTGCTCACGGGATCATGACCCTTAACGACTTCAAGGCGGTCACCGGCGACCGCCTCACGGGCCTGCGTTCGCTGCCGGTCGTCCTGGGCGAGCGACGGGCGGCGATTCTCGCTAGCGTGGTGATGGCCGTGCCGCAGGCGGTCGTCGTCGGCCTGCTGGTTGCCTGGGGGCACCCCGGGGTCGGAGGGGTCGTCGCCGCGGTGCTGCTGGCTCAGCTCGCGCTGATGCCGCGGCTGGTCTCCGATCCGGCGCGACATGCGCCCTGGTACAATGCCACCGGCGTCTCGCTCTACGTGTCGGGCATGATGGCCGCGGCGCTGGGGCTGGGGGGCTACGTGTGATGCGCCAAGGTTTCGGCTGGTTGGCGATCGCCCGCCTCGGCGCCGTACAGGCGGCGATCGGCGCGGTGACCATGCTCGCCACTTCGCTGCTTAACCGCCTGATGGTGCTGGAATATGGTCTTGCCGCCGGGGTGCCGGCCGGCCTTGTCGCCTGGCACTACGCCGTCCAGTTCTCGCGGGCGGCCTGGGGCCACGGGTCGGATCGCGGGCGCCGCCGCACGCCATGGATCATCGGCGGTATGGCCGTGCTCGGCCTGGGCGCCTTGCTTGCTGTTCACGGGGTGACCCGGCTGGATGCGGCGCGGCTGGCCGCGCTGGGCGAGCTTGCGCTTGGCTTCACTCTGATCGGTGCGGGGGTCGGCGCCGCGGGCACCTCGGTCCTGGCGATGCTGGCCAGCGGGGTCGCGCCCGAGCGCCGCGCCGCCGCGGCCGCCACCACCTGGATCATGATGATTTTCGGGATCGTTGTCGCGGCCGGGACAGCCGGCGCCCTGCTCGATCCCTATTCCGCGCAGCGCTTGCTGGCGGTCGCCGGCGGGGTGGTTGCGGCCGCCTTCACCGTGACCCTGCTGGCCACCTTCCGGCTCGAACGCGGCCTGCCGCGGTCCGGGGCCGCGCCGGTCGAGGCCGGGCCCACTCCGACGCTGCGCGAGGCCCTGGCCGAGATCTTCGCCGATCCCGAGGCGAGCCGTTTCACGCTGTTCATCTTCGTTTCGATGCTGGCCTATGCGATGCAGGACCTGATCCTCGAACCCTTCACCGGCCTGGTTTTCGGCATGACCCCGGGCCAGTCGACCAGCCTGTCAGGGCTGCAGAACGGCGGCGTGCTGATCGGCATGATCGCCACCGGGCTGGGCGGTAGCGCTTTTCGCGGCCGGTTGCCGGTTGAACTGCGCACCTGGACCATGCTCGGCTGCCTCGGGTCGGCGCTGGCGCTGGCGGGGCTTGCGCTGGCCGCGCAGGCCGGGCCTGGCTGGCCGCTGGCGCTCAACATCGGCCTGCTCGGGCTCTGCAACGGGGCCTTCGCGGTTTCCGCGATCGGTTCGATGATGGGACTGGCCGGCGCCGGCCAGCGCACCGGCGAAGGCGTCCGCATGGGCGTCTGGGGTACGGCGCAGGCCCTGGCCTTCGGGCTCGGCGGGCTGGTCGGCGCGGTCGGGGTCGATCTTGCCCGCACTGCGTTGGGTCATCCTGCCGGGGCCTTCGCACTGATATTCCTGATCGAGGCGGGGTTGTTCCTCGCCGCCGCCATGCTGGCGCTGCGCACCCGCGCAGCGCCTCGTCTTTCCCCGAGCCTGAGGTCTGCCGGCACATGAACCAGCCCAGCACCCTGTCCGCCCCGGCCTCGTCCGGGTCCGAGGCGATCGCATTCGATGTCGTGGTGGTCGGGGGCGGGCCCTGCGGCGCCACCGCGGCTTGGGACCTGGCCCGCGCCGGGCACAAGGTGCTGCTGCTGGATCGCGGTGGTCGGATCAAGCCCTGCGGCGGCGCCGTACCGCCTCGGCTGCTCGAGGAGTTCGAGGTCCCACAGAGTCTGCTCGTCGCCCGGGCCCGGGCTGCGCGGATGGTTGCGCCGTCCAATCGCGTGGTCGACATGCCGGTTGGCGAGATCGGCTATGTCGGGATGGTCGATCGCGACGTGTTCGACGAATGGCTGCGTGCCCGGGCGGCTACGGCCGGGGCCGAGCGGCGGACCGGCACCTACGAAAGGGTCGAGCACGATGGCCTGCCCGGTGCGGTGGTCTGCTACAGCACCGAGCGCGGTGGCGATCTCGTCCGGGTGCGTACGCGGTTGGTGATCGGCGCGGATGGCGCGCGCTCGGGCGTGGCGCGCGGCAACGTCCCCGGGGCTGAGCGCAATCCCTGCGTTTTCGCTTACCACGAGGTGGTCCGGGCGCCCAAGGCCACCGAGCAGGGCTTCGATGGCTCGCGCTGTGACGTAATCTACCAGGGCCGGGTTTCGCCGGACTTCTATGGCTGGGTCTTCCCCCACGGCGATACCGCGAGCATCGGCGTAGGCAGTGCGCACAAGGGCTTCTCGCTGCGCGGGTCGGTCCAGCGCATGCGCGACGAGATGGGATTGGCGCGCTGCGAGACGATTCGCCGCGAGGGCGCGCCGATCCCGCTCAAGCCGCTCAAGCACTGGGACAATGGCCGCGATGTACTGCTGGCCGGTGACGCAGCGGGCGTCGTCGCCCCGGCTTCGGGCGAAGGCATCTACTATGCGATGGTCTGCGGCCGGATTGCTGCGCAGACCGCGCAGGCTTTCATCGCCTCGGGCAATCCCGCCGTCCTGCGCCGGGCGCGGCGCGATTTTCTGAAACTGCACGGCCGGGTGTTCTGGATCCTCGGGATCATGCAGTACTTCTGGTACTCCAGCGACAAGCGCCGCGAACGCTTTGTGGCGATGTGCGCCGACCGCGATGTCCAGCAGCTGACCTGGCAGGCCTACATGAACAAGCGGCTGGTCCGGGCCAAGCCGATGGCGCACTTGCGGATCTTCATCAAGGACTGCGCGCATCTGCTCGGCATCGGCCGGCCCGAGCCACGGGAACTGACCCCGTGAACCGCGCCTGGGTCATGCCGGTGGGCATTGCGGTGATGGCCGCCCTGCTCGTCGCCCTGCTCGGCGGCACGATCACCGATCTTGGCCCCTGGTACGAAAGCCTGCACAAGCCGGCCTTCACTCCGCCGCGCCCGGTCTTTCCGATCGCCTGGACCACGATCTTCGCGCTCGCCGCCCTGGCCGGAGTTACGGCCTGGCGGGCCGCGCCGAACGTGCGCATTTCCGATACGCTTGTCGGCCTGTTCGCGCTGAACGGCTTCCTCAATGTGATGTGGAGCCTCCTGTTTTTCCGCCTGCAGCGGCCGGACTGGGCCTTCGTCGAGCTGCTGCTGCTCTGGCTCTCGATCGCGGTGCTCATAGTTTACTGCCTGCGCCTGTCGCGGCTCGCCTCGATGTTGCTCGTGCCTTACCTCGTCTGGGTCAGTGCCGCTGGCGCGCTCAACTGGGGCGTGGTCCAGCTCAACGCGCCGTTCGGCTGAGGCGGGAAGCGCGCTTGGAGAGCCTGTTCGCCTCGGGGCATGCCGCTGACGTGATCCTGGCGGCGCTGGCGCTCGAGGCCGCATGGCTGCGGGCGCGGGGCTGGCCGCTGGGGACGATCACTGCCATGCTCCTCCCGGCCGCACTGATCGTGCTGGGCCTGCGCGCCGCGCTGGTGGGCTCGGCCTGGCCTTGGATCGCCCTGCCGCTGGCACTTTCACTGCCCGCCCACCTCGCCGATCTGGCCCGGCGGCGGCAGGCCTGATTCGTGCCCGCGATGGATCTTGAGCCCACCTTCGCCGCCTTGCGCGCATTGATGCTGGACGCGGCGGCGGATCAGGTGGTGGCCAGCGACCAGCCCGGCGATCTTGTCCTGCATGGCCGGGCCACCGATCCCCGGTCCGGCAAGCCGGTGTGGTTCGGCGCGGTCACCCTGCGTGCGCGCTATGTCGCCTATCACCTGTTTCCGCTCTACGCCGATCCCGCGTTGGGGGCGGCGCTCTCGCCCGCGCTCAAGCGGCGCCAACAGGGCAAGTCGTGCTTCAACTTCGCCACGCTCGATCCCGTGCTCGCGGCCGAGCTGGCCGAACTGACCCGCCAGGCCAACGCCGCGGTGGGCTGAGCAGGGTTGGGCCGTCGGTCCGTTCGGGCCACTGCCGATTTTGCTACGGCACTGTGTGGCCCGGTGTCCCGGCATGGCTTGCATCCCCCGTTCAACGTAGTGCCGCCAGGGTGTGCGACGGGTCATGCGTGGCTGCCGCGACGGGCGCGCCGCTGATCCCGATGGCCCATGGAAAAGGGTCCGACGAGCGAGCTCGCCGGACCCTTGTTGCCTGCATGCGCGCAGGCCTGAGCGTGATGCCGCGGGTCAGCGGGCGGGAGCGCCGCCGGCCGGAGCCGCCGCCGGAGCGGCGGGAGCGGCCATGACCGCGGGGGTCGTCTCGCCCCACAGCGCATGGTAGTCCTTGGCCATCTGCGCTCCGCCCATGGGCTTGTTCTTGCCCTGGTGGCAGGTGGTGCAGTTGACCTTGAACGGATCGCCTTCGGTTCCCTTGCGCTTGGCCGGGAAGACCGTGGCGAGCGGGGTGATGTACTGACCGTTGGTCTCGCGCACCATGCGGATGCCGTACCAGGCCTTGGCACGCTGCGGCGTGCTGATCGACCAGTCCTGGAACGACTGCGAGTTATGGCAGAACGTGCAGTTCACGCCGAGCGCCTGCGACGTGTGCATCATGATCGCATAGCTGTTCTCGGTCGACATCGTGCTGGTCTTGTTGCCCGAACCCGGGTGCAGACCAGTGGTCTGGACGCGGATGTTCTGGTCCACCTTCGGATCGCCGGTGATATAGAGCGCCAGCGAGGCGTTGGGCAGCGACGAGAAGGCCGATTCCGGCACCGGATCGTTCTGTCCGTGGCGGTTGCCGATGATCCCGGACTTGCCCGCGGCGGGCATGGTCCAGTAGTTGGCCGGGATGGCATTGCCGCGGTGGCAGGTCCAGCAGGTGACCCCGGTTGCCGCGACGTGCTGCTTCCAGTTGCGGTTGATGTTCCGCGTCATCTGCAGCATCCGCCGCGCCACCACCTTCGTGTAGAGCTCGTCGGAGGCCATGTTCTCGGGATTGTGGCAGTAGTTGCAGCCCTGCTCGGGTGACACCCACTGCGTGATCGCGGCCATGGTGTAGTTGAACTGGTCAGCGGACTCGTCGCCGAGCACCTGGACGTTCTGGTAGACCTCCTTGGCGCGCTGCCCGTCGGTGGCCGGCGGGTCATAGGGCGGGGCGGGAACCTCGTCCTTGGCCATGGCCACCTTGGTCAGCTGGATCTGGTCCATGCCCGTGCCGCGGTAGCCGTTCTGCGTCGCCGTTTTCGGGCTCAGCTGGCAGGCTCCCAAGGCCAGGGTGACGATCGCCGCAACGGCGAGCGATGCTATCCTTTTCATTGCCCGGCGCTCCCCAGGGTGGCGGGATCAACGACCCCGGTGGACGGATAGGGCGTGGCATAGCCATGCTGCTGCGCCCACAGGTACCAGTTGTCGACCACGGTGCCGGTCAACAGAATGCCGATTCCGCCAGTCAGCGTCGTCAGCACGGCGAACCACCAGGCCCAGCGATGGATCGATTCCATCGTGGCATTGAAGCCCATGGTCCAGCGCCAGAACAGCGCTGCCCGTTCGGAAGCCGTGCCGCGATCGGTGATCTGCTCGATCTCGCGTTCACCGCCGTAACGACCGACCGCGAGGATGGTCGCGCCGTGCATCGCGAACAGCAGGGTCGAGCCATAGAGGAAGGCGATCGAGAAGCAGTGGAACGGGTTATAGAACAGGTTGCCATACCGGATCGAGAAAGCCGCGGTCCAATCGAGATGCGGGAAGATGCCAAAGGGCACGGCCTCTGCCCAGCTGCCCATAAGCATGGGGCGGATGAAGCCGAGCACCAGGTACAGCCAGATCGCCGAGAGGAATGCCCAGGAAACGTGCGAGCCCATGCCGAGCGCGCGGGCCCGGGTATAGGTGCGCACCCACCACAGCAGGATCGAAGAGGTCAGGAAGGCGCCGGCGAGGATCCACCAGCCACCCTTGGCCAGCGGCACGAAGGGCGAGAAGCCATACTCCGGTCCCGGCGGCTCGAGGCTGAGCCAGGGGAGCATGCGGACGAACTGGATCGGATCCCAGTTCACCGATGCCATCATGTTCAGGCCGATGATCTCGATCGCCAGGAAGCCCAGGATCAGCGAGATCACCCCGGTCCAGCCAAGGTAGACCGGACCGATCTGGGCGTGCCCGATCAGGCCCATCCAGTAGTTGAAGGTGCCCTTGCCGATCCGCGCCTCGCTGCCGGGAGGCAGGGCGATCCCGGCCTCGGGCTCGCCGCGCAGCTGCACCTGGGTGAAGATGTTCTGATAGGTCGTCATCGCTTGGTGCTCCTTTACGACCAGATCGGCAGGTTGAGCCACCAGGTCCACCACTCGGGCCAGCCCTTGGTCCACAGCGGCCCGCTGATCACGATGCACACCGCGCTCCAGAACCCGGCGTTGAGCGCCAACAGAAGGCCGACCCGGTGGATGCCGAGCGTGCCGACCGAATAGCCGATCAGGTCGCGGAAGAAGGTGTCTTCGTATTCCGGTGTCTTCACTTCGCTACCGGTCGGCGGATTGACCGCGGACAGCACGAGCGCGCCGTGCAGGGCGAGTGCGAGCGTGGTGGTGAAGAAGAACGACACCGCCAGCATGTGCGCCGGATTGTAGTGGAAGTGCAGATACTGGTACCCGGTGTTCGAGACCCAGTCGAGGTGGCTGAAGATCCCGTAGGGGAAGCCCCAGTGCCAGGCACCGAGCAGCACCGGGCGGATCACCACCAGCGTGAAATAGGCGAAGATCGCCATGCCGAAGGCCACCGGGACATGGTAGCCCATGCCCAGCTTGCGGCAGATCTCGACCTCGCGCAGCGCCCACGAGCTGAACGAAATCAGCGCGCAGACCGTGATGACCTGCCAGAACCCGCCCTCTTTGAGCGGAGCCAGGGCCAGACCGTATTTCAGGTCGGGCGGCGCGATCGAGATCAGCCAGGGATTCCACGTCGACCCCTGCGAGGCGGCGTAGAAGATGAGAGCGGTGCCGAGAGACGCGAAGATCGCCGTCACGACCCCGAAGAAGCCGACGTAGAACGGGCCCACCCAGAAGTCGAACAGGTCGCCGCCGATCAAGGTCCCGCCGCGAACGCGGTATTTTCGTTCGAAACTCAGGAGTGCCATGGCTCTACCCCTCCCCGCCAGGATGCGGCGGGATAATGTGAAGTTCGGTCAAAACCCGGAGGCGGCGGTCATGAAGGCCGCCGCCTCTCGCACAGGCTGCCCTCAGGCAGACGGCTTTGCTGCTGCTGCCGCGGCGGCATTCGCGACGCCCTGCGCCGAGTTCGGGCCGTCGAGCCAGTTGTACGTGTCAGTGCTGAGCAGGATGAAGTGAATCACCAGCGCGAGCACGAACAGGAAGGCGAACAGAGCGACGAGCGCCCTGCGCGGATCGAAAATAAGCCAAATTCTCCACATGGTATCTGTCCTCGTGCAAGAAGGTTGTAGCCCGTTTGCGCCGGTTGGCGCCGCCGGACCGGGTTGTCAGTTCAGAGCCAGGGCTTCCAGGCCCAGACCAGGAAGTGCGCCACTACCGCCACGGCCGTGAAGCCGAGGAAGCTGCTGACGAACAGCTTGTGGAATTCCTTGGCTTCTTCGGGCGTGAGATAAGTACTCAGGCCGAAGCGATCATCGCCATTACTCATAGCAATCTCCAGTCATTGTTGGTGTGCGAGAGGCGGTAGACCTCTTTCGGTATCCACGCGGACGAATCCACGAGGATGGGGGAGCGCGCCGGCCGCGGGGCGGCCAACGGGCAATGGGCGGGGGCGCGGGTCATCCGACCTGGGCCTCGAGCAGGGCGTCAGCGAGCCGGTCGGCCGATACGCGGGCCTCGCCACAGCGGCGGGCGGCGCGTTCGGCCGCGTCGCGCAGGCGCTTGGCGGCGGAAATGCGGATCAGGATCGGCTGTGCGGCCACCACCTCGTCGAGCCGGGACTTGGCATCGGCATCCCACGGCAGCTCGCGGTGCTCGCGCGCCGGCGTGGCCTCGGCCTTGTCCATGTCGGTGGCCAGAGGGAGGATGTGGAACAGCGCGTCGAACAGCGCGTTGCAGACCTCCTGGACCAGATAGGTTGCGCCGGAATAGCCCATGAACGGCGTACCGGTGTGGCGGCGAATTGCCGCGCCGGGGAAGCTGGCCGGGATATAGATCCCGCGGCTGCCGCGCTCGGCATTGTACATCCGCTCGTTGTAGCTGCCGAACAGGACCAGCGGCGGATTGGCATGGATCGCCGCGCGCACGTCCTCGTTGCGCGGCTTGACCCCGGCACTGCGCGAAAAGGCGAAGGTGCACGGCAGCCCCATGTCGTCTTCTAGGAAGTGGCGGATGCCACGCGCATAGGTCTCGTTGGCGACGATCCCGAAGCTGGCCGTCGCGAAGAAGTCCTGGGTAACCGAGCGCCACAGATCCCACAGCGGCTTGATCGTGGTGTGCTTCTCGCGCTCGATGAACGGCTCGGGATCGAGTCCCAGCTCGGCGGCCATCGCGCGCAGGAACTTCGTAGTGCTGTCCAGCCCGATCGGCGCTTGGAAATACGGGCGCTCGAGCAGCTCGCACATGTTGCGGCCGAACTCGCGGTAGAGGCAGACGTTGGCCTGGGCGTCGGCCAGCCGGCGGATGTCGGCGAGGTGGCAACCCAGCGGGAAGACCACGTTGACCTCGGCTCCGATGCCCTCGATCAGGCGGCGGATCTCGGCCAGGTCGCTGGCCATGTTGAACATGCCGTAGGACGGGCCGATAATGTTGACCTTGGGCTTCTCGCCCTCGCGCACGGGCTTGACTGCCGGCATCGCCTTGGGGCCGAATTCCGACCACAGCCAGGAGAGTGCACGGTCGGCGCACTGCCATTGATCCTCGTCGATCGTGCGCGGCAGGAAGCGCTTGATGTTGGTGCCTTCCGGCGTGACGCCGCCGCCAATCATCTCGGCGATCGAACCGGTCACCACCACCGCGGGCAGATCCGGGTCGAGCGTCTTCCACGCGCGCTTCATCGCGCCTTCGGTCCCGGTCTTGCCGAGCTCTTCCTCACCAAGGCCGGTGACGACAATCGGCAGCTCGTGCGGGGGCAGGCCGTCGGTGTAGTGCAACACCGAGGTGACCGGCAGATTCTCGCACCCGACCGGCCCGTCGATGATCACCTGCAGCCCCTTGACCGCGGCGAAGACGTAGACCGCGCCCCAGTAGCCGCCGGCCCGATCATGATCGAGAATCAGGGTCATGAGCCCACCGCCTCAGCCGCCTTGCGGGCAGCCTCGTTGAGCGCGGCATACTTCTTCTTGAACTGTGGCCGATCCTGCGGGGTATCCTCCCACACGCCTGCCGCCGGGCCGGAGCCGACGCCATCGAAGAAGGCGGTCATCTTGTCGAACCGCGCCTTGTTGGCCATCGCCGCATTGACCACCTGGGCCAGGCTGCCGGCGCCAGCGATGCCCATCAGCGGGCGGGCCGAGATCAGGTTGGTGAAGTAGAGCGAGGGGATTGCACGCTGCTTGGCGTGCTGCACCACCGGGGTCGTGCCGATCGCCAGGTCGGGGCGGAACTCTTCGATCGCGGCGATGTCCTGTTCGAGGCTGGCGCGGAAGTTGACGCGTACGCCCCGGGCCTCGAGCCATTCGCGGTCGGGATCGGACCAGCGCGTGCGCGGGCAGGCGGTCCCGACATAGGGCACCTCGGCGCCGCTTTCGATCAACAAGCGGGCGACCAGCAGCTCCGAACCCTCGTAGCCGGCCACAGTGATCCGGCCCTTGATCGGGTTGGCAGCCAGGGCCGCCCGGATCGCCGGGACGAACCGAGCCTTGGCGGCTTCGACCTTGGCCGGATCGACACCGCAGGCCGCACCGATCGCGTCAAGCCAGGCCGCGGTGCCTTCGGCACCGACCGGGGCCGATCCCACGACGGTGCGGCCGGCAGCCTCGAACTCGCGCACGCTGGCGGTGTAGAAGGGATGGATCGCAGCGACGACGGCGCAGTCGAGCGCGGCATAGAGCTCGCGCCATTCGCGGGTCGGGACGACCGGCCCGGCCGCCAGGCCAAGCGGCTCGAGCATCATGCCGATGCCTACCGGATCGGCCGGGAACATCTCGCCGAGCAGGGTTACGGTCGGGCGGTCGGCGCGGGTCCGCGGCGCGGCGACCGGGCCGGCCTCGGCCTCGGTGCGGGCATAGGCCAGCATGGCGCCGGCGAGCACGTCCTTGGCCTCGGCATGGGTCGGAATGCCGAACCCGGGCACGTCGATGCCGATGATGCGAACCCCGTTGATCTGCTTCTTGAGCAGCCGCAGCGGCACGCCGCTGGCGGTGGGCACGCACAGGTTGGTGACCACGATCGCATCGTAGAGTTCGGGATCGGCGAGATTCTCGACCGCTTCCTTGATGTCCTCGAACAGCTTGCCGGTGACCAGCGTCTCCGAGCTGAACGGCACATAGCCGACCGTGCGGCGCGCCCCGTAGAAGTGCGAAGTGAAGGTCAGGCCGTAGACGCAGCAGGCCGAGCCCGACAGCACGGTGGCGGTGCGGCGCATGCGCAGGCCCACGCGGAGCGAGCCGAAGGCCGGACACATCGATTGCGGCTGGTCGTGCGGGCCGACCGGGTAGTCGGCGGCATAGCGCGCCAGCAGTTCGGTGCCCTGGGCTTTGTTCGTTGCCTCGCGCAGGACGTCTGCGCCGGCATGGCAGCCACCCCCCTCGACCGGCGAGTCGAGCTCGATCCGGTCGGGCTGGCGGGCGAAATCGCCGGTGTCGGGGGCCAGGTCGCTCATGACGAGGGGCTCCCGCGCTCAGATTTCGTCATAGATCACCTCCAGCGAGGGCCGCGTGACGAAGGTCCCGCCGCGCATGTCGGCCTGGGTGGCGGGGATCAGCTCGACGTTGCCGCCGGTCTCGTCGGGCGAGAACAGACCGAGCAGGCCGTCCTGCTCGAGCGGGCTGGGCCGGCGCGGCGGGGCCTCGGCCACATTGCACGCCAGCTCCTCGAACAGGCTGCCCCATTCGCCATCGGGGTGGCCAATGATCTGGTAGTTGGCCGACTTGCGGCGGATGTCCTCGTTGGCCGGGATCGCGCAGAGCACCGGGATGTCAACCGCCTTGGCGAAGGCCTGGGCCTCGCCGGTGCCATCATCCTTGTTGATGATCATGCCGGCGACGCCGACATTGCCGCCCATCTTGCGGAAGTATTCGACCGCCTTGCAGACGTTGTTGGCGACGTAGAGCGACTGCAGGTCGTTCGAGCCGACAACGATCACCTTCTGGCACATGTCGCGGGCGATCGGCAGGCCGAAGCCACCGCAGACCACGTCGCCGAGGAAGTCGAGCAGCACGTAGTCGAAGCCCCAGTCGTGGAAGCCCAGCTTCTCGAGCAGCTCGAAGCCGTGGATGATCCCGCGCCCGCCGCAGCCACGGCCAACCTCGGGCCCGCCGAGCTCCATCGCGAAGACGCCGTCACGCTGGAAGCAGACGTCCTCGATGCGCACCTCCTCGCCAGCCAGCTTTTTGGCAGCCGAGGTCTCGATGATCGTCGGGCAGCTCTTGCCGCCAAACAGCAGGCTGGTGGTGTCGGACTTGGGATCGCAGCCGATCAGCAGCACGCGCTTGCCCTGCTGCGCCATCATGTAGCTGAGATTGGACAGGGCGAAGCTCTTGCCCGAGCCGCCCTTGCCGTAGATCGCGATGACCTGCGTGTCCTTCTTGACCTCGCCGGTGTGAGGCGCGTCGGGCTCGATCGCCGCCTCGGCGCGGAGGGCGGCGTCGTGCACGGTCAGTCCGGATTCGAGCATGGTCATGCGCATTCGCTCCAGTCGAGAACCATCTTCAGGCAATCGGCGCCCAGAAATGCTTCGGGGTAGGCTTGGTCGGCCTCGAGGGCCGGGCGCACGTGGCTGACGAGGCCGCCGAGATCGAGCGCCCCACTGTCCACCAGGGCACGGGTCGCAGTCAGGTCGTCGCCGCTGAATTCGGCCGAGACGCGGATCCGAGCCTCGGCCCGGAACGCGGTCGGGAAGGCAAAGCTGGGCCGTTCGGCATAGAAACCCGCCATCACGATCTCACCGCGGCGGCGCAGCCGCGGGATCAGCAGATCGAGACAGTCCGGGGCTCCGCTGGCGTCGTAGATCGCGCCATAGTCGCGGCGGTCATCATCCCCGGGCGCTACCACTGTATAGCCGCTAGCGCCGCCCTGGCGGGCCGGATTGACCTCCCACACGGTCGGCGGCGGGGCCCCGCCGGTGATGGCGATGCGGGCGATCAGGCGGCCCAGCGTGCCGTGGCCGACGATGAGCTCGGGCGGTGCGGCCCAGTCGATCGCGTGCAGCGCGGTGGCGGCCAGCGCAAAGATCACCCCGTCGGCGCCAAGCGACTCGGCGATCGGGAAAGCGCGGGCCGAAGGCAGGACAACGCGCTGGGCATTGCCGCCGAACAGCGCCCGGGCCTCGGCATAGCAGGCTGCGCCGGGCACGAAGACCCAGTCACCCACCCGGCCGGCGACGTCCGACCCGGCTGCGATCACCCGGCCGACCGATTCGTAGCCGGGCACCAGCGGATAGCCCATGCCGGGAAATGCCGGCATGTCGCCGGTCCACAGCAGCTTCTCGGTGCCCGAACTGATCCCGCTCCAGCGCACCTCGACGAGGAGGTCGGAAGGGGCGAGGCCCGCAGCTGAGTCGAGCAGAGTCACGGCTCCGGCCGCACCGGGTAGGGGTGTGTTGGTCAGGGCCAGCCGCCGCAGCGCGATGCGCTTTGGGGCTTCCAGTACGATGGCCAGTGCATCCATGCCCCGGTCCCTTCCCCTATGGCCCGAAGGCCGCTGCCCCAAACCCGGAGTGGGTATGATCAGGCAGTCTTCACCATATACCTTACCTAACGAACGTCAATCAAAGTTGACATTAGACAGTGTCATTTCGTGCTGACAAGTACGCTGGTGATGACGGGAAGATCGGTCGGGATGTGACGGGTCGTTGAAAAGCCCGCCTTTTGCAGCAAAGTGCGATACTCCGTGGCAGAGCGGGGACGACCCGAGTTCATCGCCCACAGGTAGAGACCGAAGTAGCCATCCCCCATTGCGCGGGCCCCGGAGGTGTCTGCCATGGGTTCGGAAATCACGAGTCGCCCGCCGCGCGGAAGGGCTGCCCAAGCGGCGGCAAGCAGTGCCTCGACCGCGCCATCGTCGTGGTCGTGGAGAATGCGCACCAGCGTCATGCAGTCATAGCCGGCAGGCAGCGGCGTGCCGAAGAAGTCGCCGGGATGCAGGGTGACCCGGTCGCCCAGCGTGGTCCCAGCGAGTCGCGTCGCGGTTCCGGCCACCACTGGCGGCAGGTCGAACACGCCGAGTCCGAGCGCGGGGCAGGCGGCGGCAAGGGCGGCGATGAACACCCCGTGCCCGCCCCCCAGATCGACCACCCGCCGGTGCCGCGCGAAGGGGTAGGCGGCCAGCGTCTCACGCGCGACCATGGCCTGCGAACTGGCCATCAGGGTGGAGTAAGCCTGGGCCGTTTCTCCCTCGGTTTCAGCGCTGTAGTGCCAGAAGGCCGAGAGTGCCGTGGGGTTCTGGCGATTGGCCCGCAGCAGCGCCAGGGGGTCGGCCAGGTCGGCGTAGAGCAGGGCATGGTGGCGCACCATCGCGCGGGCCCCGGGGTTGGCCTGAAGCGGGGCGCCCTGTTGCCCCAGCATCCACCAGCCGGGGCCGACCGACTCGGCCAGGTCGATCGCCGCCGCCGCCCGGACGAGGCGCAGCGCCGCGGGCTCGGGCAGGCCGGTGGTGGCGATCACCGCGGCCAGGTTGCAGGGGCCCTCGGCCAGCCTGTCGAGCAGCCCTGAGGCCTCAGTTGCGGCGAGGATCTGCGAATAGCAGAAGCCGGCCAGGAGATCGAAGGATTGCGCGGCGCGGCGCCGGGCCACGCCGCGGACCAACGGCAGCCGGGCGGCCCAGGTCTGGAAGCGCGGACTGGCGATCGTGGCGTTGCGCCAGGCGGTCCAGCCGACCCGCCAACGCGGAGGCATCGCGGCGGGCAAGGAAGCGGGCTCGACCATATGTCCAAAAGAGTGGACACATCGTCTGTAAAGATCAATTATATTCGCTGCAGCAACCCGGAAGCGAAAGGCACAGCCGTGGGAGCAAGGATCGCCATCATCGGCGCCGGCATCGGCGGCCTTGCCGCTGCGGCCCTGCTCGCGGCCCGGGGCTGTTCGGTCACGGTCATCGAAAAGGCTCGTCATCCGGGCGGCAAGGCGCGCCAGCTGGCGGTCGACGGTGCGGCGATCGACGCCGGGCCGACGGTCTTCACGCTGCGCGACGTGTTCGAGGACATCTTCCGCGAATGCGGTGCTGAGCTGGCCGACCATGTCAGCATCCGCCGCGCCGAGGTGCTGGCCCGTCATGCCTGGGACAGTGAGCGCCAGCTTGACCTTTTCGCCGATCCGGCCCGCAGCGAGGAGGCCATCGGCGATTTCGCCGGCGCGGCGGCGGCGGCCGGCTTCCGCGCTTTCCGTGCCGAGGCGGCGCGGATCCACGGAATCCTTGACCGGCCGATGCTCCGCGGCAGCAAGCTGGCCTGGCCGCCCGCGCTGATGTGGCGGATCGGACTATGGCGGGTGGGCGACCTCCTCGCGATCCGCCCCTACGAGAGCCTCTGGAAAGTGCTGGGCGAGCATTTCGCCGACCAGCGCCTGCGCCAGCTGTTCGCGCGCTATTCCACCTATTGCGGCTCGTCGCCCTTCGCGACGCCGGCCACCCTGATGCTGATCGCCCATGTCGAATCGCAGGGTGTCTGGCTGATCGACGGAGGGATGAGCGCGCTGGCCGACGCGCTCATGCGGCTTGCCCAGCGCCACGGTGCGCGCTTCCGCTTCGGCACGGCGGCGGCCCTGCTCGAAACGCGGATGGGCCGGGTGTCGGGCGTCGCGCTGGCCGATGGCGATCACGTCGAGGCTGACGCGGTGATCGCCAATGCCGATCCCGCGGCGCTGGCTGCCGGGCGCTTTGGTCCGGTTGCGGGCATGGCGGTCAGCTCGCACGCGCCGCGCAAGCGTTCGCTGTCGGCCATGGTCTGGCTGGCCCATGCCAAGACCGGCGGCTTCCCGTTGCAGCGCCACAACGTGCTGTTCTCCCCCGACTATCCGCGGGAGTTCGCGGACATCCGGGGCGGTCAGCCGCCGCATGATCCCAGTGTCTACGTCTGCGCCCAGGACCGCGACGAGGGGGCTGGTCATTGCGCCGGACGCGAACGCCTGCAGATCATCGTCAACGCCCCGGCCAACGGCGACAGCCATGCCTATACCGACAGGGAGAAGGACCAATGCACCGAGGCCATGACGCGCAGCCTGCGTCGCTGCGGGCTGGAGCTGGAGCCGGGCTTCCCGCACATGCTGCTGACGCCGAACGCGTTCGAGAGCTTTTTGCCCTCGACCGGCGGAGCGATCTATGGACGAGCCTCGCACGGCTGGGCGGCGTCCTTCCTCCGGCAGGGTACGCGGACCGCGATCCCTGGGCTCTACTGCGCGGGTGGAAGTACCCACCCGGGCGCGGGGGTGCCGATGGCCGCCTTGTCGGGACGTCTGGCGACCCAGGCGGTGCTGCACGACCTCGCTTCGATGCAGCGGTCCCACCCGGTGGCTATGGCTGGTGGTATGTCGACGCGCTCAGCGACTGCGGCCGTCACGGACTGACGATCATCGCTTTTGTCGGCAGCGTCTTCTCGCCCTACTACAAGGCCAGCGGGCGGGGCGATCCGCTGAACCATTGCGCGCTCAACGTCGCGCTCTATGGCCCAGGCGCGCGCTGGACCATGACCGAGCGGACCCGCGGCGAAGTGCGCCGCGATGCCGATACGCTCCAGCTTGGTCCCAGCCACGTCCACTGGACCGGCGAAGCGCTCGAGATCGTGATCGAGGAACGCGACAAGCGGTTGGGAGTGCCCTGGCAGCGGCGCGTGGTCGGGCGGGTCCGGGTCATCCCCGAGGCGCTCAACAGCCGCGCCTTCGCCCTCGACCCGGCGGGTAGGCACCGCTGGCACTGTATCGCGCCGCGCGCCCGGATCGAGGTGGTGATGGAGCGTCCGGAGCTGCGCTGGAAGGGCGACGCCTATCTCGATTCGAACTTCGGCAGCGAGTCGCTGGAGGAGGGCTTCCGCGTCTGGCACTGGTCGCGCGCGCATGTCCGGACGGATGGGGGCCGCGGTGGGGCCGTGGTCAGCTATGAAGGCATCCGGCGCGACGGGGGGGGCTTCGCCAGTGCGCTGCGCTTCGGGCACGATGGCACTCCGCATGAGGAGGAGCTACCCCCGGTGGCGCCCCTGCGCGGGACAAAATGGCTGATGGAGCGCAAGACCCGGGCCGACCGTGGGCTCGCCCGGGTGCAGCGGACCTGGGAAGACGCACCGTTCTACGCGCGCTCGACGCTTGCCGCCAACCTGTTCGGCGAACCGGTCGTGGCGGTCCAGGAGAGCCTTGATCTCGATCGGTTCGCCTCGCCGATCGTGCAGTTCATGCTGCCCTACCGGATTCCGCGCTCAGCCGGCTGAGCTGTCCTTGTCGCCTTGCGCTGCGCGGTCGCGCGCCGCCCGCTCGCGGTCGGCGCGGATCTCGCGGTTGACCGACCACAGCTGATAGCCGCCGAAGCCCAGCGCGATCACCGCGGTGAACACGATCTCCAACCAGCCGAAGTGTTCGCTGAAGCCGCTCATCCCGTGCCCTCCCTGTCGGCGGTTGCCAGGCCGTGCCGCACATCGCGCTCCGCTTCCACATGCCTGCGGATCGCCAGGGCGGCGAGATCCGGTCGCTGCTCATGCGCGAGGTGGCCCAGCGCCGGCCAGACGTCCAGCCGGGCATGGGGCAGGCGCACCGCCGCCCGCTCGATCGAATCGAGCGGCACGGCGCTGTCGCGCTCGGCGTGGACCAGCAGCACCGGATTGGTCAGGGTGGCCAGTGCCCCGCTCAGGCCCTCGAGGTCCCAGCTCGCCATCATTTCGATCGCCCCGGCGCAGTGTCCCGGGTTGCGGAACAGCGTGCGGTAGCCGGCGAGGCCTGCTGCATCCACGCTTGATCCGGTGGCCCGCTCGAGAAACCGCTCGGGCTCGCCCGGCAGACTGGCGATTCCGGCCATCATCCGCGGCACCAGCGGATTGACGAACAGGAGCCGCGCCAGCGACGGGAACAGCCGCGCAGCCAGTCCGGGGAAGGGCATCAGCGCGGGATTGAGCCCGACCAGCGGAATTGCCGCGGCCGCCCGGTCCTGCGGATCAGCCTGCCGCACGATCTGCAGCGCGACTGCGGCTCCGGCCGAATGGCCGACAATCCCCGCGGGGTGTGCGGCATCGAGTGCGGCGAGCAGCCCGGCCACGGCCTCGGCCATGCCCGGCAGGGACAGGCCGCCCCGCGGACGGCCGGTGGTGAAGCCGTGGCCAGGCAGGTCGGGGGCGATCACGGTGTAGTCGGCGGCGAGCAGCGGTAGCACTTCGCGCCAGCTGTGCGTTGCCGCACCGGTGCCATGCAGCAGGACCAGGGGCGGACCTGAGCCCATGATCTGGACGTGCCAGCGCAGCCCGGCCGCACTGACGAAGCGGCTTGCCGCGCGGTGGGGCCAGTTGCGCCCCTCCACCTCCCAGCGCAGCACGCTCATGCGGCCGGCCGGCGCCCGGAGCGCTCGGGTGGGGCGGCCAGGGCGACCGCCGCCTGAAGCGCACGGGCATCGGCGAAGGGCAACGGCAGGTATCGCGCGTGCATCGCCTCGGCCAGCCGTGCCGCTTCGGGCCGCGGGCGGGGGGAAATGTCGATCACCACGGCGTGGCGGCGCTCGGCAGCGAGGCGGCGGGCCGCGGCCAGAGCATCTTCCAGCGCACGGGGGCGTCCGCGGGTCCCGTCGGCGGCGATGTTCGCGCTGCCATCGGTTAGGAACACGAACAACGGCGTGCGCCCGCGCGCCGCGATCGCCTCGCCGACCTGTCCGGCCAGCGCGATCCCGCTCGCCAGCGGCGAACCGCCGCCGCCGGGCAGCGCGCCGAGCACGCGCTTGGCGCGGGTCAGTGAGCGGGTGGGCGGCAACAGCAGTTCGGCGCCTCCCCCCTCGCCCGGGGTCCCGCGGAAGGCGATCAGGGCCACTTCGGTCCGCTTGACGTAGGCCTGGGCGAGGATCAATTCGACCGCCCCCTTGGCCTCCGCCAGCCGGGCGATTGCGGCCGAGCCCGAGGCATCCACGCAGAACACGGTCACCGTGGCGGTGCGTTCCTCGAACCGGCGCACGCGCAGGTCGTCACGGCGGAAGCGGATCGGTCCGGCGCCTGGCATAGCCGGTTCGCGCCGCCGCAGCGGCTGCCACGGAATGGCCGCGCGCAGCGTGTCGACCAGAGCCAGCCGCACACCGCCACCGGGCAGGCCGGGACGCGCGCCAAGCGGCCTGCCGCGCAGCTTCGAGGCGGTGCGCCGACCCCCGCCGCCGCCCCGCGCTGCGCGCAGCGCCCGCCCTGCGGCGATCATCTCGAGCACGTCGGGCGGGATCGCCGCCCGCGCGGCCTCGATCAGCAGGTCCTCGGGCAGGGCCTCGGGTGCGGGCTGGTCCTCGGCGTCGCCTGGCGGGTCGGGTGCCGGATCGTCGCCGGGCGGGGGCGGCTCGGGCGGCTCGGTTTGCTCGTCCGCGGATGCGTCCGGCGGCAGACGGGTCGCCCGCGGTGCGAGCACCAGCCGTGCGGCCAGTTCCAGATCGGCCTGGCCCACTTCGGCCCGGCCGGCGATCCCGGCCGCGGTGCGCGCTGCGGCCGCGGCGAACAGCAGCGGGCGCACCGAGGCGATGCCCAGTGCCATGCCGGTGCCGGCCAGCGCGTCGAGCCCGTCGTCTGATAGCCAGCCCCCGACGGCCCTCGGGGCGGCCAGCGGGGCCTCCTCGGCCAGCCGACACACCCGGCGCAAATCGCAGTCGAAGGCGACCCGTTCTAGCAGGGCTGCCGGCGGACGCTCGTCACCTTCGGCGCCATCGTCCAGCAGGACGAGCAGGAAGCGCCCGTTCTCCGCCTCGGCCTGGTCGAGCGCCTGGGCGATCCGGCCGGCGATGTCGATCCGCAGCCGTTCAGCGAGCGGCACGATCAGCACCCCGCCCACGGCTTCGGCCAGCAGGCCGCGCTGGTGGACCGGGATCCCTGCGGCCAGGCTGGCGGCGATGTCGGTCCCACCGCACAGGCGATCATCGTCGATGTGGCCGGGCAGGCGCCGCCACGGCGCGCCGGCGGGGAGCGCCGCGCGCAGTATCTCGAGCACACGGCTGCGCGCCGGACCCTCGCCGCGCAGGCACAGCCCGCCCAGCCGCGGTTCGGCGGCCACGAGGCGTGCGGCCAGCAGGGCATCGGCCAGGGCGGGATCCGTCGGCGCCGGAGCGGCCGCGGTCATGCGAACTGTTCGGCGATCGCGCGTTCGATGCGGGCGGTCGATCCGCTCTCGTCCAGCACGTCGCGGCGCAGGCGGTGGCGCAGCGCCAGCGGCGCGACCGCGAGAAGATGCTCGCGCCGGACCTGCTTGGCCCCTTTCAGCGCGGCATAGGCCCGCGCCGCGCGCATCAGCGTCAGCTCACCGCGCAGCCCGTCGACTCCGGTCGCGCTGCACAGCTCGGCGGCGTCGACCAACACGGCATCGGGAACGTCCATCTTGCTCAGCCGCTTCTGGCCGCGCGCGATCTGCTGCAGGATCTTCTCGTCCTCCGCCGCCCAGGCCGCGCCGAACCCGGCGGGATCGGCATCGTGCGCGGCGCAGCGGCGCATGATCTCGACACGGTCGGTGATCGCCCGCGGCGTGCGGACCTCGACCGAAAGGCCGAACCGGTCGAGCAGCTGCGGTCGCAGCTCGCCCTCCTCGGGGTTGCCGCTACCGATCAACACGAAGCGCGCACGGTGTCGCACCGAAAGGCCCTCGCGCTCAACCACGTTCTCGCCCGAGGCTGCCACGTCGAGCAGCAGATCGACGAGATGGTCCTCAAGCAGGTTGATCTCGTCGATGTAAAGAAAGCCGCGATGGGCGCGGGCGAGCAGGCCGGGTTCGAATACCTTTTCGCCCGTGCGCAGCGCGCGCTCGAGATCGAGCGAGCCGAGTACGCGGTCCTCGGTCGCGCCGAGCGGCAGGTCGACGAAGGGAACGCTGCGGCGCACCGCCGCGGTCGCCTCGCAGGGCCCGGGGCAGGCGCGCGGATCGTCGGGCGAGCAGCCGAACCGGCAGCCTTCCATGACCATGATCGGCGGCAGCAGCGCCGCCAGCGCCCGCGCGGCGGTGGACTTGCCGGTGCCACGATCGCCGAAGACCATCACCCCGCCGATCGCCGGATCGACGGCCGCGATCAACAGCGCGAGCTTCATCTCGTCCTGGCCGACGATCGCAGAGAAGGGAAAACGCGCCATGTGTCCAACATTCTGGACGCCAAGCGGCGTCACCACAAGCGGAAATTCGGCCAGTCGGCGATTAGTGGTCGGGGCCGAGCAGGCGTTTCTTGAGCACCCGCATGGTGATCCATACCCCGGCGACCACCGGGATCACCAGCAGTCCGATCAGGTGTTCGTGGTCGATCCCGCCCCCTTCTTCGGGCACGGCATTGAGCAGATACTTGAGCAGGCCGAGCAGATAATAGCTCAGCGCCACGGCCGAGAGGCCCTCGACCAGCTGCTGCAGCCGGGCCTGCATCGAGCTGCTGCGCTCCATCTTGCGCAGCAGTTCGCCGTTCTGGTTTTCGATGTTGGTCTCGATCCGCACGCGCAGCAGCGAGGCGAGCTGCTGGGTGCGCTGGGCCAGGCGTTCGATCCGGGTCACCGTGGCGCGGCAGGTGTTCATGGCCGGGCGAAAGCGGCGCTGGGTGAAATCGGTGAGCGAGGCGAAGCCCGTCACCGACCGGCTGTCGAGCTGCTCAAGCCGTTCTTCGACGATCTGGGCATAGGCGAGGGTCGCATCCATCCGGAACGAGGTGGCGGTGGAGACCGAGGCGAGGTCGAGCGCTAGTGCCGACAGCTCCTGCAGCAGGTTGTCGTCGCGCGTGGCGGCGCTGGCGATGCGGTCGGCCAGGTCGCGCAGGCGCGCTTCCGCCTGGTCGAGCAGCGGCCAGCACTCGCGCGCCACGGGCAGGCCGATCAGCGCCTTGTTGCGATAGTTGCCCAGCTCCTGCAGCCGCTGGATCTGCCGCACCAGGTCGCGCGGATCGGCCCCGTTGGCGGCCACTAGCAGGCGGCCGAAGCCATCGGGCATGATGCGGAAGTCGGACCACATGCGGATGCCGCCGCCGATGATGCTAGAGACCAGCTCGTCGCGGTTGAGGGCGTGCCTGTCCAGCACGCGCTGCACCGCGGCGTCGTCCTCGCCCACCCAGACCCGGGTGCTGCGGACGATCTGGCCCGGCAGGTCCTGCGCCCAGTCCATCGCGGCGATCAGCTCGGGATCGCTCGAGGGATCGAGGAAGGCGTCCTCGGTGCAGGGGGCCACGAACAGGGTCAGGCTGCTGCCCTCGCTCTGGCGCTCCCAGGTGAAGGCCACGCTTGGACTGATCCGGCCTTCGCGATGCGAGGGGTTGCCGACCAGCTCCTTGGCGGCGGCGCGGGCCTCGACCAGCGCCAGTTCCTCGGCGCGCTCGTCCTCGTCGACCGCCAGCACCCACTGGATGATATGGCAGGGCACCGGCACCAGCGGCCAGCGCCGCAGGTGCATCTCGCCAACGGCCGGCCTTCTCAGCTCATGGTCGCGCACGGCCGCGTCCTTTCCCCCTTGGCACCGGGTCGGGCCGGGCTTTCCGGTCCGGCGATGCGGAAAGAAAGCTACGCGAGTTTTCGGGGTGGGCCAAACGGAATTGCCCCGTTCCGTCCGCTTGCGTCCCGCGGCAGCCGGTCCGGCGAAGCGAACCGGCTGTATCCACGAGGATTTGCCGGAACGGTATCAGAACCGCCAGCGCAGCCCAGCCTCGATCCCGCGAGGCGCACCCGGGGCGAGGAAGGTGGAAGATTGGCGGGGCCGCTCGCCATCGATCACCGGCCCGGCAAACGGCCGCGCCACGAACCGGCCCTCGGCGTCGAAGGCTGTCGCGCCCAACTGGGCGGCGGTGGCATAGCGCGCATCGAACAGGTTGCGCACCGTGGCGTAGAGCGTCAGCCCCGCGACCGGGCGCAGCTCGAGCCCGGCATTGACCACGGCATAGCCGGCGGAGCGCCCGGCGCCGAGATAGTAGATGCCGTCCGGGGCATGGCGATTGTTCTCGTTGCCGCGCGCAAAGGCTCCCGACACCGCGAGAAGATCGAGATCGAGCCGCAGCCAGGACGCGGCCTGCCAGGCCAGTGCCGCCTTGGCGGTGTGGCGCGGGACCAGCGGCAGGTGGTCGCCCGGACGGATCATGATCGCGCCGGCGAAGCCGGGGGCCGGGGCGTCGTTGCTGCTGTTGGCGCTGCCGTCGACCTGTTCGGCGCTGCGATAGGTGGCGTCAAGCAGGGTGTAGCTGCCCTGCAATGTCAGCGCGCCGTGGGTCGCCTGCGCCTCGAGCGAGAACCCCTGCCGCCGGGTGAGGCCCACATTTCGGAAGTAGCCATAGCCTGACGGCTGGTCGGTCACGAACTGGATGTCGTCGTGGCTATCGGTCCGGAACAGCGCGGCGGTGAGGTTCACGCCACCGGCCGTCCAACCGATGCGCAGTTCGGCGGTGCGGGCGATCACCTGACGCAGCGGCGGATCGCCGGCCAGGGCATTGGGCAGCCGGCAGGGGCTGGCCGGATCGGAGCAGCCCAGTTCGATCGCCGAGGGCGCGCGCGAGGCCTGCGACCAGCTCGCGATCAGACTCAGCCCGGGGCGAGCCTCCCAGTGCAGTGTTGCCGCAGGGTTGAAGCGGGCGAACACGGGGTTGCTGTCGAGCGATCCCGTCCCGCCCCCCGGGGTGATCGCGTCGCGGTTGCGCACCCGGGTGCGGTCATACCGCCCCGCCAGCTCGAGCCGCAGCTGAGGGGTCAGGGCCAGGCTGTCGGCCAGATAGGCGCCCAAGCTGCCGGTTACTGCATGCAGATCGACGCGCGCGTCGAAGGCGTTCTCGGAGGTCTGGGTACCGTCGGCGAAGGCGCCCGGCCCGTCTACCGGGAGCACCGTGCGGTCGGGCTGGATCACGCCGAACTGGGTCGACTGGGCAAAGCGCGCGGTGCTGCGAACGTAGCTCAGCCCGATCGTCAGGCTGTGGGCGCGTTCGCCGAGCGGCGCGTCGAGCACGATCTCGGCCCCGCCGCCCAGTTCGTGCTGCACCGTGGCCGAGCGGTTGAGCAGCCCGGTGCACTTCTCGTTCGGCTCGTCGTTGAGGAGGGCATTGGCGATGCAGCGCCAGCGTGGGAAGGGCGTGTTGGCCTGGCTTTCCCCGGCCAGCGGAAAACCCGCAAGGCCCGCCGCGGTGAGCGCGGCGCGTTCGGCGGCGGAGGGCTGGTAGGGGTTCTCGCCGAGCGCCTCCTCGTTGACATCGCCATTGCGGCTGGTCGTCTCGAGGCGCCGCCAGAACAGGTTGCCGCGCAGGGTCAGCCCCGCGGAGGCGGGATGCTCGCCCTTGAGCGCGATCAGGCTGGCGCGGTTGCGGGTGGTGTCGGGCGCGGTGTAGATGCTGGTCCGGTCGGCAGCGAGCAGGCGCTGTTCCTGCAGCCCGTTGCCGGTCAGGTCGGTGTCGGCATGGAGCCCGGACAGCTCGATTCGGTCGTCCCCGCGCGACCAGCCGAGCTTGGCGAAGCCGCGCGTGGCGCGCGAGGGCGAGGCGATCCGCCAGCCGTCCTCGCGGAAGTGGTCGACCAGCACGAAGCCATCGAGCTCCGGCCCGATCGCGCCTCCGACCGTGGCGCTGGCTGTCGCGCGTCCGAAGCTGCCGCCGCCGGCCTGCAGCTGGACCCCGGGATCGCTGCGCCCGTCGCGGGTCTGGATCACCAGCGCACCGCCCAGTGCATTGCGGCCGAACTGCGGGCTGGCTCCGGAGGCGAGGCCGAGCGTGGCGACGGCCCCCGGCGGCAGCAGGTCCCAGCTGACCACCTCGCCGAAAGGCTGGTTGATCCTGACCCCATCGAGATAGACCGACAGGCCCTGCGGCGTACCGAGCAGCGGCGAGGCGGTGAAGCCGCGGAAGCTGATGTCGGGCTGCAGCGGATTGCCCTGCAGCTCGGCCACTGTCACCCCGGGTGTGGTACGCACCAGTTGTTCGGCCAGGCTCGCCGCGCGCGACGCGGCCAGCGCGTCGGCGCTAGCCGCAGTTTGCGGCGGCTCGCCGAGGGGTGTGGCGATGACCACGATTGTCTCGGCTTCGTCTGCCTCGTTGTCCGCCGCGCGGACCGCGGGCGCGACACCCAGGACCAGGATAGCGGCAAGTCCGGCAAGTAGCGGCTGGGGAGGCGAGACGGGCATCATGGACGCCATGGCTATCATGCCCCCGCCAGCATCCTCCATTGGCCCAAGGGATGAGAGACGGCGATCCGGCCCGGTCCGCTTCAGAGCCGCGGATCGCCCTCGCGCCAGGCCCCCGGGGTCAGCCCCTCCACCGACCACGGGCCGATGCTCCAGCGCACCAGACGCAGCGTGGGCAGGCCGACCGCTGCAGTCATCCGCCGCACCTGGCGGTTGCGCCCTTCGCGCAGGGTCAGCCGCAGCCAATGATCGGGCACGCTCTTGCGAAAGCGCACCGGCGGATCGCGCGGCCATAGCGCGGGCGGGGCGATCGCCTCGACCTCGGCTGGCCGGGTCGGTCCGTCGTTGAGCAGCACGCCCGCCCGCAGCCGCTCGAGCGCCGCCGGATCGGGGTTCCCTTCCACCTGGACCAGGTAGGTCTTGGCGAGGCGGTGGCGCGGATCGGCGATGCGCGCCTGGAGCCGGCCGTCATTGGTGAGCAGCAGCAGCCCCTCGCTGTCGCGATCGAGGCGCCCGGCGGGGTAGACCCCGGGCACGGCAACATGGTCGGACAGTGTGGCGCGCGGGCTGCTTGTCCCACGGTCGGTAAACTGCGAGAGCACGTCGAACGGCTTGTTGAACAGCAGCAAACGGGTCATGGCGCGTGCTTGCCTGCCTCCTGCCCGCCTGTTTGCTTGTCCCACCTGGCGGCTCAGTCGAGCAGCGCCTGGATCTTCTTCATCAGCGCCTCGATCCGCCCGGCAGCCTCGGTGAAGGTCTCGACATCGGCGCGGTTGTTGTTGCCGCGGGCTTCCTTGGCGCTTTCGAGATAGCCTTCAAGATCGACCTCAAGCGCATCGACCAGCATCTCGGCCTCGTCCTCGCTCAAGGTCAGTTTGATCGTCTTTGCCACGCCGGTCCCTTCCTGCATCGTCCTGCGCCTCTAGGCCGAAGCGCCGCGACCCGTCCAGCCCCAACCGCGCCGGTGTGCGTCAGCCCTGCGCGGGGACGGGGAAGCTGGACCGGGCGGGCCTTGACGCGTCCCGTGCCAAGCCACCAGCCGGTGACCCTGAGCGGCGACCTGGCCGCGGCCGATCAGTACTTGAACTTCAGCGTGGTCATCCAGGTGCGGGGGCGCAGCACGTTCAGCGCCGGTTGGAACGGCGGGCCGACGATGCCGCTGGTATAGGTCACCTGATCGGTCAGGTTCTGCACCGAGAGGTTCAGCTCCCAGCGCTTGTCCGCGGTGGCCAGGGCGGCAAAGGCGTCGATCCGGGTCCAGCCGGCCACGACCAGGGCGTTGGTGACCGCGGCGTTATAGGGGCCGGTATAGTTCATGTTGCCGCCGATGCGGGCCAGCAGCCGCTCGTTCAACGGCTGCTCGAAGGTCCCGCCCAGCCGCACCTGCCAGTCGGACACCAGCGGGATGTCGCGCGCGCCTGAGGTCGCCGCGTCTGCGGCGGGGTCGAGACGGGTGTACCGGCCGTTGTTGTAGGCGACCGCGGAGAACAGGTCGAGACCGGGGACCGGCCGGGCGGTCAGTTCCAGTTCGACACCCCACACCCGCGCCGAACCGACGTTGATCTGGGGGAAGTCGGTCCCGCGTTGGGCCGTCTGCTGCAGGTTGTCGATATCGTTGACGAAGACGGCCAGATTGGTGCGCAGCTTGCGGTCAAGGAACTCGGCCTTGAGTCCGGCCTCGTAGGCCCAGACGGTTTGCGGCCGGTATACGGCGTTGAGCACGGCCGGCGCCCGAGACAGCCCGTTGAACCCCCCGGCCTTGAAACCGCGAGAGACCGAGAGATAACCCATCGCGTCCGGGCTGAACTTGTGCTCGAGCCCGAGCTTCGGCGTAAAGGCGTCGAAACTGGCGTTGAGCCCGGCCGTCAGGTTGGTCGGTGCGGCAATGGTGGCGTCGAACCGTTTGTCGTCCCTGGTATAGCGGCCGCCCAGCGTCAGTGAGGTCCGCTCCGATAGGGCATAGTTGGCCTGAGCGAAGGCGGCGTAGCTGTCGGTCCGTGTGCGCTGGACGAACAGGGGCAATTGGAACCCGAAGAAGGCATCACTGAAATCCTGGGTGCCCTGCTCGTTGAAGTAGTAGACTCCCAGCAGCCAGGTCAGCTTGTCGTTCAGCGATGCGCCGGTCGCCTGGAGTTCCTGGCTCCATTGCCGTGCCGATGAGGCCGACCCGCGATCGAAGGTCGAAATGAACACGGTGGGCGCCACCTGCAGCCCCGCCGCGAGATCCCAGCGGAAATAGTCGGTGGTGTCGACATAGGCGGTGATCGAGCGCAGGGTGACCGCACCGACCTGGTACGACAGGTCGAGACCGGCCGTGAACACCTCGGTTTCGCCGCGCGACGGGGTGGGTGACGAGGTGACGAAGGGATCGCCGGCCACCACCGGCCGGGCGTTGCGGGTGAACACCCGCGTCGCATAGTTCACCCGGGCCGCATCGGGGACGAAGCTGACGTTGACGGGAAGGTACCCGTCGTTGACGTCCTTCGCATAGGAGGCCGAGGCGACCACCTTGAGCGTGCCGTCGTCATAGGCCAACTTGGCCCGGCCGACGAAGTTGTTTTCCCTGCCGACCATGCGGTTCTGGGCACGATTGAAGATCCACCCGTCATCCTGGTTGCGATAGAACACCGCCAGCGACCCACCCAGGTTGCCCGCCAGCGCGCCGCCGACCGAGGCATCGCCGCGGAACTCGTTGTAGCTGCCATACCCGGCCGAGGCGTTGAACCACTTGTCATTGGCCCCGGGGGTACGGGTGATCACCTTCAGCGCGCCCGAGAAGGTGTTGCGGCCATAGAGCGTGCCCTGCGGTCCGCGCAGCACCTCGATGCGCTCGATATCGGCCATTTGCAGATTGGAACCTTGCAGTCTGCCGCGATAGACGTCGTCGACATAGAGACCAACCGCGGGTTCGGAGACGATCAGGCCAGGGGTCTGCTCGGTCCCTCCGCGCAGCGCCAACTGGAAGGTCGACGGGTTGGCCGAGACCGGAATGAGGGTGAGCCCCGGGACCGCCTTGGCAATGTCCTGGGCATTGGCGATCTGCTTGTTCTCGAGATCGGCCTGGCCCACCGCCGTGATGGCGATCGGCGTCTCCTGGAGCTTGGTGGTGGTGCGCAAGGCCGTCACCAGGATCTCGGAATTGGACTGGTCGGTCTCCTGCGCCATCACCGGTAGCGCTGCCACCACCGCCGCGCCACACAGCAAAGCCCTGACTGTTCTCATCTGCCTATCCCCGATTGCCCCGCACACCGGTCACGCTCCGGCCGCTTCGGAGCTGTTGTTTACGCAGGGTTTCCAGGCTTCCCTGATGAGCTTCGTTTTCTGACCGAACGGCGGATAGCGTCCAACCATCGTCCGGACAGCGGACTGCGGGTCAGTCTCCCCGTCCACCCGAACGCGGCCTGCGCCTCGGCCCTGACCGGGGAGGGTGGAGGATCACTGGGGCTTTGGCATCATGGGCTCGCGCAGGCACCCCCGCCCCGGTGATGACATGGGTCCGAGGGTGGAGCCGGCGATCGACCGCAGGGCCCCTTCCGGGATCTCCCGTTCCGGGCTACGCGATGAAGGTCACAGCCCTGTACGCCCCAGGCCAGCGCGGAGCCCGCTAACCCAGCCTTTGCCGTGGCGGGATTGATTGTGTCAGGTCTGTGACGTTCCCAGGCCATTCAAGGCTCTAGGAAGAAATGGTGCCCCAAGGCCATCCCATCGGCCCGGCAGGTCAATACCGCTCGATCATGCCTGAAGGGTACCACGCACTTCTTCCAACGGGTCTCACGTTGTCCGCCGAGAGTCGGGTCTTCGCTCCCCATGAATATTCGAACTTCTTCTAACTAGCCAGTTCAATCAGCCTTGCTCTGGCCATCCGTCACGGGCGTCGTTCGTCGCGAGAGGCAGTCATCCAGGGGCAGCACGGTGTGCCTGACCGTTCGATCATTCGCAACGAACCCGCGGTGGGCTATCGGCTGATGCTGCCAGAGCCTTCTGCGCAGTGATTCCCATGGCTTCTTTATGGCCTTTCGGAGCAAAGGCCGCCGCATCGTTGCCGCTAGGAGCGGTGCGGCACAGGGATCGAATGACCATGCACAAGCCTTGTCTTGCCGTCGGTGCCGCTGCGCTGATCCTTCTGCCCTCGCAGTTGATGGCGCAGACCGGCGGGGATGATGCGTCCACGCAGATTGCGACCACACCATCCGGGGATCCCGGCCCGATCTGCACCGACCGCCCCACCAAGAGCAACGTTACATGCACGGTCCCCCAGGGCGCCGTACAGGTCGAAGCCGATGTTTTCAGCTGGACCCGCCTTGCCGCCACACCAGCCCGCACGGATGTGTTGGTCTATACCAACCCGACCGTGAAGTATGGTCTCGGCGACAACAGCGACATCCAGCTCAATATCGCCCCGCTTGTCGAAGTGCGCACCCGGGTGGGCGAGCAGACCGTCAACCAGCGCGGGGTGGGCGATCTCACCATTCGCTTCAAGCAGCGCCTGACAGGCCCTGACGACGCGGTCCAGGTGACGCTCTTGCCGTTCGTCAAGGCACCCACGGCCGAGCGCGGGATCGGTAATGAGCAGTGGGAAGGCGGACTGATCGTGCCCGTCCAGCTGGAAATCGGACCTGCCATGCTGACGCTGGTGCCGCAGGTCAACCTGCTGGCCGGTGCCCTCGCACCGCAGCGACGTCACCTGGAATTCCAGGGCTTGGCCAACCTCGCCGTTCCGATCGCGCCCCGGACCACGCTGGCGGGCGAGGTTTGGACCTCGCAGAATTGGGACCCGGCCGGCACGCTGCGCCAGTACTCCGCTGATGCAGCGCTGAGCTACCTCCTCCATGACGAACTCCAGCTCGACCTGGGGGGCAATTTTGGCCTCAACCGGGCAACCCCGGATGTGCAGGTTTATCTTGGTCTCTCAGCGAGGTTTTGAGGGGCCCGAGAGGCTCCTCTGCGAAGTAGCGCGTTCCAGAGGGTGTGGATCAGCGGCGAAGCGTGGGCCCCTGGCCTCATCCTGAACCCAGGCAGCGACGTGCTTGGGCAGGTAAGTCTGGACGGAAACATTGCGTGTCATGCTGGACTCCATGTTGGCGGAGCCTAGAACGCACTGCGAAAGGCAAGTTTGTTCAACTTATGTTCAAACCGGTCGTCAAGCTCGTTGAAACTGGCAGAGTTCCTTGCCCTCCGGCCAGATGTGATTTGCGTGGATGGACAGGGCTGGTCGCAAGTCAGATTTGACGGAGAAGCTGCCAATTTCTCGTGAAGTCATTAAGTCACTGTATTATATCAATGTTATTCTGGATATTACCTGCGATTTGTCGCGTCCGGTGTGCTCTGCACTGTGCCCAGCTTTTCGGTCTCACGTCGATTATGTCTCCGCAACAGACCAAACAATATCGGGTCGTCGGCCTTGGGAATAGCAGCCGCTGCGGCGCCTGATGCAGGTTCCGTCAGTGCTTGAAGCAATGCTCTCGATGCCACGCCAGGAAGGCCGGATGCGGGCGCTCTAGAGGTCGCTGGGGCGGGATGGCGAAGCCGGTCCGGTTGATCAGCGAGCGGATGCTATCGGGGTCGTTCGCATGTCGACTGACAAGGATTTCGAGATCGTCGTTTAGGCCGATCAGGCCCCGATCGAACATCCAATGGACGGTTCCTGAAAGGGCGATACCGTTGGTGACGATGTCCGGCCCGCCGCGATCCACGGGGCGGATATGGGCTGCTTCGACCTCGGCGCGGCCGCCGCCGTTGATCAGTTTCAGGCCAGTCACCGCGCAGCGGGCATCATAGGCCTCGACCACGCGGCGGCGGAACAGACGGTCACGGACCAGCCGTGATCCGAGATTGGCCACGCGGTCCCGCTCGATCTCGAACTGGAACGGAGAGCGCTCCTCGCGCAGCATGTGGTCAGCCGTCTCATCGACCCTCGGCAAGAAGCTGTCATCTTCCGCAAGACCAATGTCGATGATGCGGTTGAAGTCCTCGATCGACAGGGGCCGGACTGCCGATTGGGCGCGACCCGAAATCTTGCCCTGCTCATTGAGAACGCCGCGCTCGACCAGCCCCAAAGAGCCATTGAACGGGACCGGATTGGGGAAGTCCAGGTAAGTGCCGGGTTCGATCAGCGCGAGATACATGTCCTTGGCGGTTGGGTCCGGCACGACCTGGGCTACTTTGGCCACGGCAAAATAGCCGCGCGTGTCGTGGATCTTGCTTGGCTCGTAGTAGATGATCCAATCGCCGATGCAGGCGCTGACTCGGGTCAGGTATTGGCGCGGGAACTGATACTGCTCCGCCGGGCTGTCGTCGTAGATCGAGTCGGTGCGATGAACGAAGATTCCTTTGGTCATGGCGCTCCCGCTTCCCCGTCAGCAGAATAGGCGCTCGCGCCGATCATCGGAACCTCCTCCGTGGGCACTTCGGCCACATCCGGCAGGCCTTCCTGCCCGGCGTGCGCCCTAACCTCGGTTGCCCGTTCCTCGATCTCCTTTGCAAAGACCTCCAACATCGTCGAACCCACTGGCATTGCTGCCACCTCATCGACCGCTGCGGGCAGTTCGCGCAGCAACCGTGCCGTCACCTGTTCCACCCGCTGCACCGTCCCCCGCGCTGCCAGTCCTGCGGCTTCGGCCGTGCGTCGCCAGTGGCGACCGTAGATGTGCCGACCGCGGCGCTGGCCCCCGATCGACTGGGCGTGGTTCTGGGTGATGTTCGCCCAAGCGAGCCCGGACATCAGGTCGTAGAGCGGGGCAAGCTGCGGCGCGCCCGGGCCGAGCAGGATCGAGTAATTCTTGGCGTGGGAGTCGACGTTGCCGATGGCGATATTGAAGATCACGGCGTCCAGCAGCCGAGTGATGTCGCGCGCCGTCATATGCTGGCGGACAACCGCGAACATGTCGGCGATCGAGGGGCCGCGCGTGCCGGTGCCGTTGAACTCGTATTTGGCGGCGGGAGGACGGGCGAGAGCCTGGCAGAAGTCCTCCTGATGCAGGCGGCGGACATGGTTGCCGGTGCCTGTCCGGTCATAGCGCTCGACAAGCAGGTAGCTGCGTTTCCCCGCAACGCCGGTCGTAACTGGCGCGACATTGAGACCGATCCGGCGGGCGAGAACCATGCATAGCGCCTCGTTTTGGACGCTGCCGGGCAGGCGTGGATTGTCGGGCTTGAGGATATGGGTGGATGGCGCGCCGTTGATCGGCACTGCAATCTGGCCGTCGATGACAGCCACCGGCAGCTTTTCCTGCGCGCCGGCAAGGCTCATCGAAACGCCGTCCTCGCCGACTAGGAATGGCCGTGCAGGCAATTCCTCGATGATCCGTTCCAGTGCGTCGGCATCCGGGATCGGGCGATAGCCGGGCTCGCCGCGCGGCTGTTGCAGAGCGATGCTGAGCGCGCCCGCCAGATCGTTGCCGGTCTGCGCGATCAGGCCGAGCGCGTCCTCCGGCGCAGCGCCGAGCGCGCGAGTCATGGCGCGCAGCGGTTCGCCTTCCGGCAGGAGGTTCATCAGCCAGGGAAGGACCTGTTCCCCGTCATACGGCTCCGGCCGGTTCGGCATTGCCAGCGAGACCGGGAAGCTGTCTGGGGAAGACAGCCATGCTTCGTCATACGCGAGGCGGGTCGCCCGTCCATCGGCACTGATCTTGGCGACCAGGCGGTTCTCGTAGTGGACGGGAAGTTCCAACGTCAGGCCTGCGGACTGCCGGTGGCGGTGAGGCGCAAGCCGACAGCCTTGGCAGCAGCGAGTGCCTTGCCGAGTTGGGCGGTGGGCTTTCCTGCTTCCAGATCGACAATGAAGCGCTCGCCGCTGTTGATTGCGAGCGCCAGCTCCCGCTGGGTAAGGCCAAGGGTCTTGCGGGCCGAGGCGACGGCTGCGCCGAATTGGGTTGCGTTGTCGATCATGTCAGTCTTACCGAGCGGGAAGCTCTCATATCTACCGTAGAGATTCAAGAGCATTTCTTCCCGATCGGGAAGGAAGCGCTCCAATGTGGCTGTCCATCCAGAATATCTTACCGATCGGTAAGTTTATTGGTGGCCGGAACGGACGTTCCATGCTATCGAGGGGGCGTCGAAGTCAGTGGATCTGTCCATGTCGATCGCAAGCGCTCAATACGACGATGACGAAATACTGGCCATAGCGCGGGCGGCCGCTGCATTGGTCGCGCGCTGGGGCGTTCAAGATGAAGCAGCCGAGCGGCTTCTCAACGGCGAAGGGCGGGCTACAGCGCTGCTCGGCATTCATCGCGCATTGCGATGCATGTTTGCTGACAGTGATAGAGCCGCGCGGTGGATATTTGTCTATTCCCGCGCGGAGCATGGTGACCATCTGCTGGCCTACAAGAATCCGGTCAAATTCGTATCTGACCTCTCTGCCTTCCTCGATCAGTGACGGAATGTCCCATGCCCCTCAATCGCATCAGTTGGCTTGCCCAGAAAAAGTGGGTCACAGCGCTTGTCGCCATGGCGCTGTTTGGCGGAACCGCGCAGGCCACCGATCCGGCACCCGCCGATCTTCGCGTGATCGGCGTGGATCTGACCAAGGATGAGCAAGGGCTGCGCGTCTCCATCCCGCGCGAGCACTGGCAGGATCCTGCCAAGGACAAGCTTGCTGACCGAGACTTCATGGCCTGGCTGCCGGTCGATTTTCACGATGGCGTGATCGAGGCGGAAATGAAGGCCGATCTTGCCCCTGGCGCGCCAGATTTTGCACGCGGCTTTGTAGGGCTCGCCTTTCGCTATGATGGCGCACGGTTCGAGAGCATCTATCTGCGCCCAACCAATGGCGTGGCGCAGGATCAGGTACGCCGCAATCATGCGGTGCAATACGCTGCCTTCCCGGACTGGCGCTTTGATCGGCTACGCCGCGAAAGCCCCGAACGTTACGAGACTGCCGCTGATATTGCACCGGGCCGCTGGGTGCATGTTCGGATAGAGGTATCCGGCGTTCGAGCGGTGCTCTATCTAGACCATCGCACTTCGCCAGTGCTGATCGTCAATGACCTGAAGCTCGGTCCTGATCAGCGCGGCGGCGTGGGCCTATGGGTTGAGACGGCCACCATCGCTCATTTTCGAAACATTCGGATCACGCCGCGATGATCGAAAAGATGGGCTTTGGCGGAGCGCCGTTGGGCAATATGTTTGCTACCGTGGACGAGGCGACTGCCCACGCCGCCATGCTGGCGGCGTGGGAGAGCGGTGCGCGTCATTTCGACACCGCCCCCGTCTATGGCGGCACGCTGGGCGAGCATCGCTTTGGCCGCTTCCTGCGTCAGATGCCGCGCGATGCGTTCGTCCTACCCGACTAATCGGCACGGAGGAGATAACCTTGCAACCAATTACCCGGTGTTTGCCGCGTATCCTTGAGACGAACGCCAGTTGGGAGTGTAGTTGGACCGCCACGGCCATTCCGGCCGAGGAGTAAAAAAGTGATACACCCTAATCCAGCTGCCCAAAGTCGCTTTACCACAGCGGCGGCGCAGGGCCTCCGGGTCTTCCCAGTCCTCGCCCACGGCAAGAAGCCTGGAGTAACTTGGACACCTTACCGCGAGTCTGCACCAGAGGCTGCCCTGCTCGCAAGCTGGGATGCCAGCAACTTCAACGTCGGAGTCATCACCGGAGCAAGCGCAGACTTGCTGGAGATAGACGCTGACAGCAGGCGATCGCAATCATCCGCGAGATGGAGCCGCTGCGAAATGGACCCTATGTCTTTCCCGCGTTCCACAACCCTCGCAAGCCGATCTCGGAAAACACCGTTAACCAGGCGTTGAAGCGGCTCGGATACCAGGGTGTTATGACGGCCCATGGGTTCCGTGCCACGGCATCTTCGCTGCTGAACGAGAGCGGCAAGTGGAACCATGATGCTGTCGAACGGGCGATGTCCAGGCAGGTCGGCACGGCTGTGAGTTTGATCTACAACCGGTCCGAGTACTGGGCCGAACGGGTGGCCATGATGCAGTGGTGGAGCGATTTGCTGGACAGCCTACGGGGCCCCCAGGGGGCCCTCCAAAAGGCCCCCACTTCGCCATGGCTAGGGGCGGTTGAAGGCATGCATGGACAAGCGCCGGAAGACGTTAAGCCCATCGAACTGAGGGGTTTTCTACCGGGGGCGTCCGCCCCCGGAGGAAGAAATGGTGCCCAGAAGAGGAATAGCCCTTCCGTGGCCATTATTGGCGGATTTCTGAGGTTTCCGAGAAGCTCCGTGAGGGTGTTTTGTACCTTAGGTTTGTACCTCAAGGCAAGGGTTGAAGCGGAGTTGGGGCATTGTGATTCCGCTTTGAGGATCGACGGGGATGATTTTCTGGTCTTTCACGGGGGGGCAGTTAGGCTGTCGCCTTCCCAGGACCTGTGAATGATTGTGCTGTCTCCCTAGGCGCCGCTGCTTGGCCGCGCTACATTCGCATAGCGGCCAGCGAATAGAGGTCAGGTAGATGAGCGAAAGCGATGAGTACCCACGGGGCTACGGCCAGATTGTCGAGACCCATTTGTACTTTAGAAATGACTTCGGATATGCCCTTGTAGCGACTTTTGTTCCTGGTCATGCAAACTCGAACTTATTTGAGCAATTAGAATATTGGCAAGCTTCTGTTATCGAGAAGGCATCGAGTGGCTTAAGTTTGAAGCATGCAATTTCGTCGATAGTTCGTCATTCATCGATAGAGGGTGATGCTCCATTGTCGCCGCAGCAAGCCGGATTTATCGAGTGGGTGGAAGGCTGCGAATCCGATGAAGATATTTTAATAGATCCATCTATTGTTACACATAACTCTCCTGTTAAATTTTCAGACTTAGTAAAGGCAGTTAATCAAAGTCCGGCTTCTGCTTTGATTGCGATAAACATATTGTCGGGTGGATCGCAAATCGATACATTACAGTGGGTAATTTGTCTTGGAGCATCTCGCATTTTTCTACGTTTCGTTAGCGGTGTAGAAGGAATCATCACGCAGCATTTCGATGAGATTAGGAAGAGTACACTTCCTAACTATACGCCACGGCGGAGTGTTTCTCGATACGTCGAGTTGGTTGGCGTTGCATCGGTCACGACTAGTGCCACTGGCGCACTATCAGTGGCTGAGACCCCAGACGGAGCTTCGATCCAAAGTAGTGCTGAGAAGTCTTCATAGTTTTTGAGGCCTCACTCTGCCTTTGCCGGTTGGAACAACAACCAACAACGCGAGGCTTTAGCGGCTTTTTTGAAACGCCCTCGCAATCACTCGGGGTATCCTTACGCTCTCGCTAGATGGGACCCGCATGGGACCCGAAGGCCAAAACGGGACCCGCGCCACTCGGGGGCGTAGGTGTCTCGATGTCAGCGCCTCCGTAGCTAGCAACCACGGTTAAGCCTTTGCACATTTGGCGCCCTGCCTTCGGGAGGCAGGGGTTAGGCGTTTGGCATTGCGCCAGACATTGTCGGCCTCACCGGGCATGACTCAAAACTTGTAAGTTGTGAGGGGGGGTCTCCGGGATGCTCCAAGGTGTCTCAAAAGATATGTTGACAGGATTATGATGATGTCTCATATAGTCATTATATCTTTTGATCCATGTGAGGCAGATATGAGCCGGATTGCCTACTACCGTGTCAGCACTGGGGACCAGAGCGTAGAAGCGCAGCGTCTGGCGCTCGGGGGGAGTTTTGACCGGGAGTTTGAGGACGTAGGGGTTAGCGGGTCTACCAAGGCCGAGGATCGTCCCGGCTTCGCAAAGCTCCTGTCATACGTGCGCGAAGGGGATACTCTGTGTCTCTATGCACTGGATCGGCTGGGGCGCGATGCTCTAGACGTGCAAGCAATGGTGCGCCGGTTGCTGGACATGGGGGTAACTCTGGACGTTCGTGGGCTTGGTCCAATCGGGCGAGGAGCTGGGGAGATTGTCGTGGCTGTCCTCGCACAGATTGCAGACCTTGAGCGCCAGAGGATCAAGGAACGCTGTGACGCTGGTCGGGAGGCTGCGCGGGAGGCTCTCAAGGCGACAGGACGAACGCATAAGGGCAAGGAGAGCCTAGGTCGCCCGAAGGCTGCAAACGCTGCTGAGGTCGTCGCGTGGCGTAAGGATAACGGGGCTAGTATCCGAGAGACTTGCGAACAATTTGGCCTGTCTAAGGCTACTGTCACAAGGTACTGTGCGGCTGTAGCTTGACGGCTAGCTCTAGTCGTCGGCCCACCTTGGGGAGGCGACTATGGCGCTTCGTGCGGTATTGGCTGCTCTATCTGTTTCCGTTCTCTGCTCGCCCTTGTGTGCTGAGGGGAGGGAAATAGGGGGCGTTAGGTTAGGAATGCCGTTAGCGGAGGCCCGCGCGATCCTCTCCAGGACAGCGGACGTGCTTTCAGGCTCAGATAAGGACCTAACTACTCTAAGCAACGGCACGATAGAGGTTAGCGGCTGTGGGGGCGCCGTAGAGATGGTGTCGCGCCCGCTTGGGTTGGGATTCAGTAAATTCTCACGGGCCGCCACAGTGGCACAGAACTCCTACGGCAATCCAGGCGTGACCCGTGTGAACTATGCGGCTCCCGGCGCCTCGGGTGCGGTCGCATACTCGGGTATATCGTTACAGTGGATTGACGCCGATGGATCACGCTTCTTGGTCGCCTATAACCAAAATGGCGCCGATGATGGCGAAGGTTTGGCAACAGAAACTCTCATGAGCAAAAGAATTTTCTTGGTGCTCAATGAAAAGGTACGGAACATATGCGGATAGTCCGCAATTGTGGAACTAAAAGTGCTTTGTCTGTGTATAATTGTGTGTCAAATACCGCCTGTCGCCATTTGCTGTGGTGGCACGTAGATCAATCGGACGGGATACATCATGCGCGATCTTATCATCCGTACTGAGGGGCAAGAGGCTCTGAGCGTTCACGACATGGGCGAGGGAGCCTTGATCCTCTCTGGTCCAGCCGAGAGCGGCAAGCTGACAAACCTTGTGGTCGACTATGAGGCCCTCTGCGGCATCGTGGAGGCTCTGGCTCCCCGGTATGGTGCTAAGGCTCCTCACGGGGCAGTCGTGGACCTGTGAGGGAAATCATAATCGAGTGAAGCGATTACTTTTGTGTCATTGATTCAAAAAATAGATCGACGGTTTGCGCAGCCCAAGCTGTCTATGGGCGGCGCTGCGCTAGTCGCAACGCCCTCAATCGGCCGCTAAGGTTTAGACGGAGCTCTTCCCTGAATGAGCCATCTCAACTTTGTCCCGAGACTGCAAAAGTCGGGACGAAGCCGACGCCCTTCTACGTTGCGCCCAACGGCAGATTCCTCGCCGATACTCGACATTCAGCGTCCGCGCATGTGTCCGAACACCGCAGTCGTTGCCTGTGCAGTCTCAACAGCTTGCATCGATTACTGCCAAATTGCTTACCATCTGAGCAGACGCGGGCCGCAAATCGCACCGATCCCCGTCGCAAGCACGATCCCGATCAGATACCAAGTGGCGACGAACAACATTCCGGTTTCCGGGCAATGCAGCGCATAGAGCGTTGCCGAGATGCCGCCAGAAGCAAGTCCGATGACGCCGCCGGCGAGCCTGAGCCGCGTCGGCGCAGAGCGCTTGCCCGCAAGGATCAGGGCCATCGCCGGAACGGCAGCAAGAGCAGCGATCGAGAAGGGGCATACCAGCGCGGTCTTGCCCAGCCACAGCGCCCCCAGCTGCGTAACGGGAACGGTGGCGACTTCCCTGATGGCGGCGAATACGATGACGGCAACCGGGATGGCAGCGAGCCAGAGCCGGCGCGGCATGGGACGCTCCGGTCTGAACAGGGCCTCCAGCCCGGCCAGCCCGGCCACGGCAAAGCCTGCCCCGAACCCCAGCTTGATCCAGAAGCCCGAGGTCGCGCTGGCGGCAGCGAGATCCGGCCGCAGACCCCAGATGAACACCAGCGCAAGTGTGACCGCGCCGCCGAGCAGCGCCGCGTTCGCCACCCGGCTCGGCAGCCCGAGCGGTGGCGTGCGGCGATGCTGCGCGGCGAGCCGGTCAACGAGGTTGTCGAGGTCGGTCACTTGCGGAGAACTCGCTTGGCAAGCGCCTTCAGTCCGCGATGGACCGAAATCTTGATGTCGGACGGGGACAGCCCGTCGCGTGCGGCGGTTTCTGCTACGCTGAGCTGCTCGATCCGGATCGCACGCACCGCTGCTGCCTGCTTCTCCGGAATTCTGGCCAGATGTGCATCGACATCCAGTCTGGCGGTCAGGGCCTCACTGAAATCACGCTCCTCGGCGAGCTCGCCAATGTCATCAAGCCCGATGTGGTTTCGCCTGCGGCGGAACTGATCGATCATCTTGTAGCGCGCAATCGCATAGACCCAGGGCGCAAACGGCTTTCCCGGATCATAGGTATCGCCGCGTTCGTGCACCGCAATCAGCGTCATCTGCACCAGATCGTCAATGTCGGCATCGTTCACGCCTTTCCTTGCAAAGTAGCGCCGCAGCACCGGGATCAACGCGCCGAGCAGGGCACGATGCGCCCGCGAATCGCCCGCCATGCTCGCCTGCATCAGCGATTGCAGCGCTGCTTCGTCCGATGCCACGCGAAGTGCCCTTCGTGTCAGGTCGCACTCCGGTTACGCCTGCAAGGTGTAACCGCGCGCGATGCCTCTGCGAAGCACTAGGCAGATCAACGCCTTTTGAACAGATCGGAGCGCGCGAGAGATGATCCCGTCGGTCAGAACGACCTTCTGCTTCGGCAAAACGGACCGGGCAGCGCGCGTAGGGCCGATCGAGGTCCGGCTTGGCGACCGTTCGGCAGAGGCGCTCGCAACCTTGGTGCCGCTGCTCGGCTGCGGCGAGGAGGCGGCGGCGATCGCCTTCGATGGCCTGGCGGCAAGGGACAGCGATCTGGCGGCCGCGCGAGCGCTCAGGGAAATCGCCGCCGAGGAGCGCGTTCACGACCGCTTGCTCTATGGCCTTGCCGAAAGCCTGCCGCCCGTCGAAGTGGCGGCCTTGCGCCGGGCGGCGCGGCGCTTTCATATCGATCTTGGGCGCGGTTCGACATGCGCGCACCTCGCGCGGATCGCCGCCATAGACGCCGGAGTCTGCCTGATCCTCAGCCGGTTGCTGCGGCCTGGTTCGCCTGTTGCCGAAGATCGGAGCGTGGCGGACAGGCTCGCGCGCATCCGGCTGGACGAGACGCGGCATGTCCGGCTCAGCCGGTCGCTCGTCCTGGCGCGCGCCAATGGCAAGACGTTCGAGGACGTTGCCCATGCAGCGCGCGTGGCGTTGGCCGATGTCATCATGCTCGCGGCCGATGCCTTCGAGGATCTGGCGGTCGATCCGGCGCGGCTGCAGGCAGACCTTGCGGCGCTTTCGCCAGGGTTGCTCCGCCCGTGAACGGCGCACCCTGGCTTTCACGCGGCCGGATCGCCGTGCTCGGCAGCGGCCAAGCGCTGCCGGGAAACGCAATCGCGACCACTGATCTGATTGCGATGATCCACCAGCGCTTCGGCTTTGCCCGGACGCGCGAGGCGGCGGCCATCGCGCAGCGGCTCGGGATCGAAGGCCGCCATCTGTGCCGTGATTTCGCCGCGCCCGACGAAACACCGCGTCCCGGCGATTCCAACGCGGCGCTCGCAGCAAAGGCGGTGCGCGCGGCGCTTTCGGACGCGGGACTTAAGCCCCATGATCTTGCCTACCTGATCGGCCACACCACGACACCCGATCAGCCCCTGCCCGCCAATGTCGCCGTGGTTGCGGACCAACTCGGGTATCAGGGGCCGCATGTCGAATTGCGACAGGCCTGCACCGGCTTTGCCAATGCGCTGATGATCGCGTTTGGGCTGATCGCCACGGGCTCGGGGCCGATTGCAATCGTGGGTTCGGAGACAGGATCGCTGTTCTTCGACCCGGCCTCGCTTGATGCCGAGGCGGACCAAATCGTCAACATGGTGCAGATGGGCGACGGGGCCGGCGCGGTGATCGTCGGCGCCTTCGAAGCGGGCCACTCGTCGATTGAAGCGGCATGGTTCGGCGCGCTGGGCAGCGGGCGCGCACCCGGGATTTCTCGCCAGCATCGCCAGCACCGCTTCGATCATGATTTTGCGGCGATCCGCGCAGAAGGCCACCGGCTGTTCGATGCCGGGCGCGATGCCGCAGCCGCGCAGGGTTTCGGGATCGAGGCTGCGTGCCATGTCGTCCCGCATCAGGTCAGCGGGCGGATCGGCATGCTCGCCGCGGCGCATTTCGCGCTCCCGCCAGAGCAGGTTTTCGTGCAGGCGGACAGGATCGGCAACACCGGATCGGCGGCGATCTGGATAGCGCTTGATACGCTCAGGGCCAGCGCCGCGCCGGGGGAGGACATCGTCGTGCTCGGCGCGGAAGCCAGCAAGCACATGTATGGCGGTTTCGCCTATCGCCAAAACCATGGCTGAGCCGCTAGTCGAGGTCCGCGGTCTGGCGAAGGCCTTCGGCGGCCGCGAAGTCGTGTGCGACGTGACGATCCGCCTCGTTGCCGGCGATCTGCTCGGCCTTGTTGGCGCTAATGGCGGCGGCAAGACGACCACGCTGCGGATGCTCGCCGGGCTGGTCACGCCTGACACCGGTTCCGGCACCGTGCTGGGCGCCGCGATCCGGGCGGGCCGCATCGATCGGCGGCGGATCGGTTACATGAGCCAGCGACTGGCGCTCTATCCCGAGCTCACCGTCATCGAAAACCTGCACTTCCATGGGCAGGTGCATGGTCTGCCCCGCACAGCAGCGGGTGATGCCCTGACGCGCTTTGGGCTAGAAGCGGTGACGGCGCAGCGCTTCGGCACCCTTTCGGGCGGCTGGGCGCGGCGGGTGCAGTTTGCCGCCAGTGTCCTGCACGCGCCGCCGCTACTGCTGCTCGACGAACCAACTGCAGGGCTCGACGCCGTGACGCGCGCGGCGCTCTGGGGCTGGATCATGCAGTTTGCAGGCACAGGAAGCGCCGTCGTGGTCAGCACGCACGACCTTGCCGAAGCCGAGCGACTGCCGCAGATCATGCTCTACCACGATGGGCGGGCAAGTGCCCGGACGACGCCTGCCGCCATGATCGGGGCAGCTGGCGCAACCTCGCTCGAAGCCGCCGTGCTAGCGCGGGCACAAGCGTGAGCAGGCTCCGCCGCATCGCCGCTGTGGCAGCGGTGGAATGGGCACGGTTGCTCCGCACGCGGATCGCGCTGACGCTGCTGCTGATCGTGCCGCTGCTCCAGATTGTGCTGTTCGGCACTGCGATCCGGCCCAATGCCGCCGTAGCCCTGGCCATTGCCGCGTCGACCGCCAGCGATACGGCAGCAGTTGCGCAGAAACTGCGCGGGCAGCCGGGCATAGCGATTGTCGCCACCGGCGAACCCGGATCGGCCGAGGCACTGGTCAGGCGCGGCGGTGCCGTGATCGGCGTCGAGCTGCCTGAGGTCCGGTCCTTCGCCAATCCGCTTGCCGAGGGCGGTCCGCTTCGCATCGTCGTCGATGAAAGCAACGTGGCGCTCGCTTCGGCGGCAACCGCGCGGATCGAGGCGGCGTACTGGCGCACCCTTGCGACGCGCGGCGAGGTTTCCAGTCCCGGGCTGAGGATCGAGCGGCTCTATAATCCCGCAGCGCGTGCCGACTGGAGCTTCCTGCCGGGCCTGATCGGCGTAACGGTGATGATCGCAATGATCATGCTCGGCGCGCTGAGCCTTGCGCGCGAACGTGAAGGCGGCACCTGGGAAGCCTTGCTGATCCTGCCGGTTGCGCGCGGCGAAGTGCTGCTTGGCAAGCTGCTGCCCTATGTCGCGATCGGCAGCGTACAGGGCCTTGCGGTGATGGCGGTGGGGGCCTGGCTCTTCGATCTGCCGGTGCGCGGCGACGCCTTGGCGCTCGCCGCGATCCTGCCGCTGTTTGCCACGGCGCACCTCGTGCTGGGTTATGCCATCGCGGCGCGCGCAAGCACGCAGTTGGCTGCGCTGCAGGGCGCCGTGGCGTTCTACCTGCCCGCGATGCTGCTTTCGGGGTTTCTCTACCCCTTCGCCACGCTGCCGGGCTGGGCGCAGGCTATCGGCAATCTCTTTCCGCTCACGCATTTCATCCGGGCTGCAACCGGGGTGATGCTACGCGGCGAAGGCGGGACGGATGTACTTGCGCAGGCGCTGCCAATGGCTGCCTTCACCGTGATCGCGGCCGCGATCGCCATCCTGTCTCAGGCCCGGTCGCTTGATTGATGTAACCGGCACCGGACCTGTTGCGAACCGGAATCAGCAACCCAGGAGGCCCTATCCCATGTTCCGTTCCTTCACCGCCCTTGCTCTGTCGGCCAGCGCGACCTTCGTATTCGTGGCGCCCGCCACCGCTGCCGAGCGGCAGCCCTTCACCCCAGCTGCCTTTGCAGCTGCGCAGGCCAAGGGGCGACCGATCCTGGTCGAGGTCAAGGCGTGGTGGTGCCCCGTCTGTGCCTCGCAAGGCCGGACGATCAAGGCGGCAACAGCCGCGCCGCAGTACAACAATCTGCTGATCCTCTCGATCAACTACGACAAGCAGAAGGCCGAGTGGAAGGCGCTCGGTGCACAGAAGCAATCGACCCTGATCGGCTACAGCGGCACGCGCGAAGTAGGCCGCGTGGTCTACACAACCGACAAGGCGGCGATCAACGGCCTGCTGGCCAAGACGATCGGCTGAGCCATGGCGGACGTGCTGAGCCCGGTGCTTGCCTATGCGGCGGGTGCGCTGACGATCCTCTCGCCCTGCATCCTGCCGCTCGTGCCCATCGTGCTCGGCAGCGCCGCACAGGCGCACCCGCGCGGCCCCCTCGCACTGGCCGGCGGGCTGGTTGGCTCTTTCACGCTGACCGGGCTTCTGCTTGCCACACTGGGCACGGCCTCTGGCTTCGAAGGTGACTGGGTCCGCCTCGCAGGCGCCGCCTTGCTCATCGCAGCCGGCCTCGCGCTAGTGGTGCCCGCCGCCCAGGGCTTGCTGACCCGCGCGGCCGCACCGCTCGCCGTTTGGGCGAATGCGCGCCAAGCCGGCATGGAGCGCTACGGCCTTGCCGGGCAGGCCGCGATCGGCGTCCTGCTCGGCCTTGTCTGGAGCCCCTGCGTCGGCCCGACGCTTGGTGCTGCCACGGTGCTTGCCGCCCAGGGCGAGAACCTTTCGATGGTGGGGCTGACAATGGCGGCCTTCGGCTGCGGCATTGCCAGCGTCCTCCTGGCTCTGGCCTTCGCCACCCGCTCGTTGCTCGCCCAGTGGCGTGGTCGCCTGATGCGCGCGGGCGGCACGGGCAAGCGCGTGCTGGGCGGATTGCTGATGGTGGTCGGCATGCTGATCATCACCGGCGGCGACAAGCTGATCGAAGGTGTGCTCGTCTCGGCCTCGCCTGACTGGCTGGTGGATCTGACAACGTCGATCTGATGAATGACGGGGGAGACCGTGCTGCTCGCAGCTCGCGATGGTCAGCTGGCCGTACTGGCGGCAGTCCCGCCGCGCAGTAAGCTCGATCTGCTCGACATGTTGCGGATCGAGCGCAGGGCCCTGCACGAGATGCTAGAACCGGTCGATCTGGTCGAGGCGGCGGCCGCGGCGGCCCACGATATGCGCCGCGTCTTGGCTGACCTGCCGGAGAGCCTGGCGATTCCGCCCGACCTGCCGCTGGTTCGCGTCGATGCCCGCCTGCTGCACCATTGCCTGATCAACTTGCTGGACAACGCCGCCAAGTACGGCCCGCCCCGCCAGCCGATCGAGCTCACCGCCCGGATCCGCGCCGCGCTGCGCCATTGATCTTGCAGGGACGAGGCGGAGCCAGTGGTCCGCTGTGGAGCGGTCACGATTGACCTGGGCCATCGGCGGATTTTCGGGGCTGATGGCGAAGTGCATCTCGCTCCGAAGGAGTATGTCCCGGCATATCGCCCGTCAGGCCGAGAGTCGATTCACATGCGTCAAGGGGATAAACGGGCTTTTGAGTCCGTTGCAAATAGTTAATTCTATGTTAATGATGATCGTCTTCCTGAATTCGGCCACTGATTAATCTGCGCCGCGGCGCTTAAGCCTATAAAAACAGAGGAATGTTGATCATGGGTAAGATAAAGTTGGCATTAATTGGTTTGGTCGGGAGCTTTGCCTTTGCGGCTCCGACCCTTGCTGCTGAACTTGTCGGCCAAAATGTGACGTACTGCACGAACTCTGTCTATTTTGGAGCAGTTTCTCTCGACCCATCTCAATGCAATAACGTGAATGTATCAACCTTCGGAACTAAAACCATTTCTACTTCAGAAGTCGAAATAATATTGGGCTCAAATCGCTTTGTTGACTTGACGAATGGTCTTATTACAATCACCTATAATTCTACTGGTAGCGCAAGCCCTGATCTGTTTGTTCTTACTGGCTTGTCAGGAATTGGTGGTTTAAGTCTTATTAGTGACAACCTCGGACTTGAAACTACTTTTTCTAGCACCGCAATTGGACTTTTGGTTTCTGGCAACCCTGGGGGCCCTGGCGTCGCGCGATTTGCGGTTGCTAGCGCTGATGCCGTTCCGGAACCCACCACTTGGCTGATGATGCTCTTAGGCTTTGGACTCATCGGGGGCGCAATGCGCGTAGCGAAGCGCAGCCAAAAAAATGTCCGCCTCGCTTAGTTGAGGGTGAACTAATCTGGAAGGCAGCAGCGCCGCCAGATTGAATTCTGGCGGTGCCTTGCTTTTGAGAAAAGCCAGCTGGTCACCTCGAAGAACCCGGAAACTTTGGGTTGATCGCGTGTGGACGGGTAGCCTCGGGCCCCGAACCCGGGCCGAGCGGCACGGCGCCATTCGTTAGGCTCGATGCCTGAACGACTGGGGGTCAGACATCTTCTGGAACTCGATGAGGTACTCCGGGCGATTTGCGCCGATCCACGCATGGACCTGCGGATTGGCGAGCAGCCTCGAGACGTAACCACTGGCGATCGTCAGCTCGAGGGTATTGCTCCCATAACTGTCTTCCACTGACTTCACTTGCGTTTGCAGCCCGGCCAGTTCCCTTTCCATTTGCGCAAGCTGTTGGGAAACATCATTCTTGCTGGCGCGCGCCAATCGTCTGGTATTTGCGAGCTGAGCCGGAGGCGTGGCTGCCAACAGCGCCTTGGCAAACATCATGGTGAAATTGTTCTGGCCTATCATGAGTTCTGCGGCTTCGATTTGCCGGGCCGGGAGCATGAGTCTCAGGATCTCGAATACCCTCATCGAACAAGGGGCGCTTCTGAGGATTTCAGCAGCCTCGACACAGACACCATCCAGCAGCTTGAGGCGCTTGCGCACCGATTGAACTTCAAGCCCGAGGGCTTCGGCAATCGCGCTTGCGGCCACGCCGCGCTCGACAGCCCGGACAATCATTCGGTGCTCTTGCACCGGCGGCAGCCGTGTGACCCGCTTGTTGTAAGTGTAGGTGTCATCGTGATGGGCAACCAGGCATTCTACATTGCCAATGCTCAGGTCCTTCAGGGCTTCAATCCGCAGATGCCCATCAAGCAACAGGAATTGACCGGGGTGTCCCGCGTCACGCACAACCACGGGGGGCTCGACCAGGCCCACACACTTGATAGAACTCAGGATCTGGCCGTACTTGGCACTGAGTTTAGCGTCGCGTCGAAGCCGTTTGAGCGGAACGATCCTATCCAGCGAAACCTCGATCATCTCGCGCTGAAAGCCTGACGAGACCGCGAGCGCGGTCAGATCTGAACCAGGCATCTGTGCAGCCATCTGCTCAAGCATGTTCAAGGTCTCCTGAGATCCGCTGCGCGAGAGCGCGGGGCATGAGATCCAGTCCTTCTCGCGCCAGGAGGTCCCGAAATGCCTCGTCTGCCAAGAGATCCTTGAGTGCCTGAACGGTGAAGATCAGCTGGGTTTCGGTCCGCTGTGACTTTTTGACCAGCAAGCGCTGCTGCTCGGCCTGCTTCTGATAAACGGTCATCAGTTCTTTGACCGAGATTGGTCGCCGATTGCTGCTCCGGCCATGCTTGGAAGCCGCCAATGTCTGGATTTTGGCAGACTGCCGCGCCTCCAGCATCTTCCTGGCGGCAGCCAGCTTTTTCCCCCTGAGGTCTCCTGAGTTATAGGCATCGAGGAGGAGGTTCTGGGCCTGCGAATTGTCGGCAAGGGCGATCTCGGCAGCAAGACTGATGGGGATCACGCCCGTCTCAACAGCGGACAGCAGGCGTTCTTCGCCGCGCTCGAGCAATCCGACGACAGAGTTGACCCAGGTCCGGGCCGCCCCGATAATCCTTGCGACGCCATCGACGCTGTGCCCGCGGGAACGCAACTCACCAATCTCGCGCATCAGATCGATCGGCCGGTGCTGGCGCCTCGCAATGTTCTCCACGAGGCTCATGACCAGGCACTCGGCCTCGCTGGCATCGATCACCCGGGCCGGGATCTCCGACTGGCCGAGCGCCCGAAAGGCTTCGAGCCGGCCCTGGCCGCATACGAGATCATAGGTCAGCCCATCTGCGCCCCGTTTGCGCGCGACCGTGATTGGTCGCTTGAGGCCGACGTCCCTGATGTTTCGAATGAAATCTTCTTGTCCGCGTTTGCTGCGGGTCCTGGGGTTGAGCACATGGATCCTGTCCAACGCGACCATCTCGACACATTCGGCGACTTTATCGGCCATCACACGACCTCCGAGATATGGGTTGGCTGAAGCATCTGCGGGAGACAGGTCAGATCCGAGTAACGGTAGCCCGAGAAATCCGGGGCGTTGGTGCCGTCGATGTTGAGGGTCCCGTAGGTCACCTCGGCTCTCGGGATGATGTAGTATTCAGAAATCGCCGAGTTGCTCGGGTCCATTCGCGCGATGACGTTGATGTCAGTCGCCTTGCTCCGGAACCCGCGGGTCTGCCACCTCATGTTGCCAGAGTTGAGGGCGTGACATCTGGCAACGTGCACCGACAGGGAGATCTCATGATTGACGATCAACTGATCCGCGTGAGTGGCACGGGTGACCAGTATGCCTGCCCGATCTAGGCTCACGGCGATGAGGCTGATGAGCCCGGCTCTGACCTGCTTGAACGACTGGTTCAATTCAACGTAATCCAAGCAGATGCGGGGACTATGGCCGAGCAGCTGGTAGATCTTCATCAGCCCGCCAAACCGGTAAGCGCAAACATTGGCGTCAGGCAGTTCGGGATCGTCATTGATTAGCCGGGCAGATAGCGTCCCGTGCCTATCAAGAAGGGATGCGAGGCGCGTCAGGAGTTCGGCATTGGTCAGTTTGCAGACCTTGGCCTGAATGATCGACCGAGCCTCATTGAACAGGCCGCGCTCTACAACCGGTTCGAAAACATCCGATGCATAGACCCAGAGCTCTGGCCGGGTTGTGACCCGCTTGCGACACAGCCTGCCGGACGTCCGACCCCAGACATTGTCCCCGACATAGGCGAAATTGCTCAGCACCCTGCTGACGCGAGCACGGGTCCACAGACTCACACATCGCCGGCCGACTGCAGATTGGCGCCGCCCCAGGTTACTACAGCTTGACCGTGAGCGCGGGCCGGATCCAATGCAGGACACCAGCTCGGGTCACGCTCAGGGCTTTTTCGATAGCCAAGCTTGTTCAGCAGCATGGCTTAATGATCGGCTACGCGCAAGGGCGGGCGGATGTAATCGCCAATACACCAGGTAATGTCGACAATAGTACTTGTCTCTGAGTCTGCCGAGTCTTAGCTGACATGCGAGCCGAGACGAGGCTGCAACCTCGTCCCGGCTCTGACCAACGACCGTCGATAGGAGACGAATCATGGCTAAGTCACTCAATACCAAGACTGCCGCTGCGTGGTACGCCGCCCGAGAAGAGTATCAACAACTTCGCCTGGAAGTCGAAACGAACGCCCGGCAGCGCCAAGATGACGAGCTCGAGAAGCTCGAGATTGCGCTCGAGCAGGCAAGGGGTCGGTACTTCGATTTGCATGCGCCCACGCTCTCAGGCCTGTGTGAGCGCATCGAATTGTACTGGGGCGAGAAGCTGTTTGATTCCGACGATCCGGACATGGACGCCTTGCGGATGATCGTTGGAAACATCCGCCAGCTTGAGCGCCGTTTGAGCTGACCGTTCGCGGTTGTCGACTACACGGCTATCCTTCCACGGTCGCAGCGCTGCGTCTCACTCCGCACCTGTTCCAGCGGCCGGGCGAGATCCGGCAGATGAAGTGGGCCGACGTGGACCTGGCGGCGGGGCGCTGGGCAATACCGGCAGAGATGATGAAGAAGCGTCGGCCACACGATGTGCCGCTGTCACGCCAGGCGATCGCTATCATCCGCGAGATGGAGCAGCTGCGAAATGGACCCTATGTCTTTCCCGCGTTCCACAACCCTCGCAAGCCGATCTCGGAAAACACCGTTAACCAGGCGCTGAAGCGGCTCGGATACCAGGGTGTTATGACGGCCCATGGGTTCCGTGCCACGGCATCTTCGCTGCTGAACGAGAGCGGCAAGTGGAACCATGATGCTGTCGAACGGGCGATGTCCAGGCAGGTCGGCACGGCTGTGAGTTCGATCTACAACCGGTCCGAGTACTGGGCCGAACGGGTGGCCATGATGCAGTGGTGGAGCGATTTGCTGGACAGCCTACGGGGCCCCCAGGAGGCCCTCCAAAAGGCCCCCACTTCGCCATGGCTAGGGGCGGTTGAAGGCATGCACGGACAAGCGCCGGGAGACGTTAAGCCCATCAAACTGAGGGATTTTCTACCGGGGGCGTCCGCCCCCGGAGGAAGAAATGGTGCCCAGAAGAGGACTCGAACCTCCACGCCCTTGCGAGCGCCAGCACCTGAAGCTGGTGCGTCTACCAATTCCGCCATCTGGGCACGGGCAGCTGGCTGAAGCGCTAGCTGCGAGGTAGGAGCGCGCCTCTAGGCGAGGGCGCCGGGGGTGTCAACACGGCTTGGGCAGGATTTTATCCGGCCTCGGCCAGCAGGCGCTTGGTTTCCGCGCTCGACCAATCGTTCTCGCCCGTAAATCGCCAGACTTCCTGGCCCGCACTGTCGTACAGCACGCTCATCGGCAGGGTGCCGCCGTTGTAGTGGAAGGCCAGATTGTTCTCGGGGTCGAGCCATGGCTCGAGCCGGGTCAGCCCCTTGCCCTTGAGGAAGGCGGCGACCTTGGCCGGATCGCCCGAATCTTGCGAGACCGTGACGACCCGCACCGTCCCGCTGGCGGCCAGTGCCTCGAGTGTGGGCAGCTCCTTGACGCAGGGCGCGCACCAAGTGGCCCAGAGGTTGATCAGCACCGGCTTGCCCGCCAGGCTCGCCAGCGCCAGCTTGCGGCCGGCGGGATCCGACAGGGTCTGGTCGGGCAGGGGGGTGCCCGCATTCAGTCGATCGGGGCCCTTGGCTGGCGCGGCTGGGGCGACCGCAGCGGAGGTGGCGGCCGACGTCGCGCCTTGCGCGGGCTGGCCGCCTTGCCTATCGCACCCGGCCAGCGCCAGAAGGCCAAGGGACAGGCCGCAGCCAAGGATCAGGGATGTGAGCGAGCGGGACATCAGCAAAGCGGGCTCCAACGCGATGTGGGGGGGGCGTTTCGCCGAAGGACCCTCGGCCATCATGCGCGAGATAAATGCCTCGATCCCGTTCGACAAGGCGCTGTGGCGGCAGGACATCGCGGCGTCAAAGGCCCATGTGGGCATGCTCGGCGCCCAGGGCATCGTCGCCCCCGAGGATGCGGCGACGATCGCCGCCGGGCTTGACCAGGTTGCGGCCGAGTACGAGGCCAACGGCGTACCCGAGGACTGGGACCTCGAGGACATCCACATGACCACAGAGAGCCGGCTCGCCGCGTTGATCGGCCCGGTGGCGGGGCGGCTGCACACCGCGCGCAGCCGCAACGACCAGGTGGCGACCGACTTCCGCCTGTGGGTACGCGATGCGATCGACCAGGCCGACGCGGGCCTGGCCGCGCTGCAGCGCGCGCTGGTGGACCGCGCGGGCGAGCATGCCGCCAGCATCATGCCTGGCTTCACCCACCTGCAGACCGCCCAGCCGGTCACCCTGGGCCACCACCTCATGGCCTACTACGAGATGGCGGCGCGCGACCGTTCGCGCTTTGCCGATGCGCGGGCGCGGATGAACCGCTGCCCGCTGGGTGCGGCGGCGCTGGCCGGGACCGGCTTTCCGATCGACCGCCAGGCCACAGCCGTCGCGCTGGGCTTCGACGGGCCGACCGACAACAGCCTCGATTCGGTGTCTGACCGCGACTTCGCCCTGGACTACCTGATGGCCGCCAGCCAGTGCGCGCTGCACCTCTCGCGGCTGGCCGAGGAGTTCATCATCTGGGCGAGCCAGCCCTTCGGCTTCGTGCGCCTGCCCGATTCGCTGTCCACCGGCAGCTCGATCATGCCGCAGAAGAAAAACCCCGACGCCGCCGAGCTGGTGCGCGGCCATGCCGGGCGGATCGTCGGGTGCCTGACCGCGCTGATGATCACGATGAAGGGCCTGCCGCTGGCCTATTCGAAGGACATGCAGGACGACAAGCCGCCGGTGTTCGAGGCTGCCGGGTTGCTCACCCTCTGCCTGGCCGCGATGACCGGCATGGTCGCGGCGACCCAGTTCCGCACCGACCGCATGCGTGCGGCCGCCGAGCTGGGCTATGCCACCGCGACCGATCTGGCCGACTGGCTGGTGCGGCAGGCGAACATCCCGTTCCGCGAGGCGCATCACATTACCGGCGCAGCGGTGAAGCTGGCCGAAAGCAAGGGCGTGGCGCTTGATCAGCTTCCGCTCGAAGAACTCCAGGCGATCGATGCGCGGATCGATCAGCGGGTCTTTGCTGCGCTGTCGGTCGAGGCCTCGGTCGCGGCACGCGCCAGCCATGGCGGAACCGCTCCGGCCGAGGTAGAGAAGCGGGTGGCCGCGGCGCGCACCGCGCTCGGCCTCGGCTAAGGAGCTGGGACAATGCGCGGAACGATCGCGATGCTGACGGTCCTGGCCGCGCTGCTGGCCGGCTGCGGGCAGACCGCCGAACTCAAGCCGCAGGCTGGGCGCAGCCTGCCGGTCGCGCCCTATGGCCGGGGCGATCAGCCCTCGGCCAATACCCTGCTCACCCTCCCGCCCCAGGCCGCGCCCGAGCGCAGCGTCGAGCTGCGCAGCCGCTCGGAACAGCGTCGCGACGATCCGTTCGACCTGCCGCCGCAGGGCTGAGGAGCGTCCGGACTGGCGCCAGACGCCGACGGGCCGGGTCCTGTCATCCCGGGCCTCGCCACGGACATCGACGTGCTTCGCGATTGCGGCCATCATGGGGCGGCTCTCCCACCAAGTGACGGGCTGGCATTTCGCGCCGAGCGCATTAGAGCAGCCGCCATGGATCATTTCACTTACAGGGACGGCGTGCTTCACGCCGAGGATGTGCCCCTGCCCCAGATCGTCGCCGCGGTGGGCAGCCCGGTCTACGTCTATTCGCGCGCGACGCTGACGCGGCACGCCCGGGTCTTCCTCGAGGGACTGGGCGGGGTGCCGCAGAAGCATGTCGCCTTCGCGGTGAAATCGAATCCCAACCTGGCTGTTCTGCGCCTGCTGGCGCGCGAGGGCTTCGGCGCCGACTGCGTTTCGGGCGGAGAAGTCGCGCGCGCGCTGGCCGCGGGGATGGCGCCGGAGGGCATCGTGTTCTCCGGGGTGGGCAAGACCGCAGCCGAGCTGCGGCAGGGGATCGCGGCCGGGATCGGCCAGTTCAACCTCGAAAGCGAGGAGGAGGGGGTCGAGCTCGCGCAGATCGCCGCCGCCATGGGCACCACGGCGCGCGCGGCGCTGCGCGTGAACCCCGATGTCGATGCCGGGACCCACGGCAAGATCTCCACCGGCAAGGCCGAGAACAAGTTTGGCGTGCCCTATGACCGGGCGGCCGGGATCTATGGCCGCCTGGCCGCCCTGCCCGGGCTGGAGCTGCGCGGACTGGCCGTGCACATCGGCAGCCAACTTGCCAGCCTCGATCCGCTCGAGGCCGCTTTCACCAAGATGGGCGTCCTGATGCAGGACATCCGTGCCCAGGGCGACAGCGTATCGCACATGGATCTCGGCGGCGGGATCGGCGTGCCCTATCGCGCCGGCGAGGAGTTTCCCAGTCCGGCTGCCTATGGCGCGATGGTGGCGCGGGTCACCGGCAACTGGGGCGCCACGCTGATGTTCGAGCCGGGCCGGGTGATCACCGGCAACTCGGGCGTGCTGGTCACCCGGGTGATCCGGGTCAAGCCCGGGGTGGTCGCCCCCTTCGTGGTGGTCGATGCGGCGATGAACGATCTCGCCCGCCCGGCGCTCTACGATGCCTGGCACGATTTCGTCGCGGTCGAGCCCAGCGGCGCGCAGATGGTGGCCAACATCGTCGGACCGATCTGCGAGAGCTCCGACACCTTCGCGATGGGCCGCACGATCGATGCGGTCGGGCCAGGCGACCTGGCCGTGTTCCGCACCGCCGGGGCTTACGGCGCAACGATGGCCAACACCTACAACTCGCGCGCGCTGGTGCCCGAGGTGATGGTCGATGGCGATCGCTGGGCCGTGGTGGCCGAACGGATCGAACCGGCGGCGATCCTGGCGGCCGAGCGCGTGCCGGAGTGGCTCGACTAGGCTGGCGCACGGCGCGCGGGGCAACCCGGCAGACGGGACGGAACCGATGGACTCATTGCCGCTCTATCACCGCATCTCGGGCCAGCCGGTGATCGTCCTGGGCCACGGCGAAGCAGCCGAGGCCAAGGCGCGGCTGGTGCGCCGGGCAGGGGGCGAGGTGATCGACGATCTGCAGGACGGGATCGACCGCGGCGCGCGGCTGGCCTTCATCGCGCACGATGATGCCCGGGCGGCTGAGGGCGACGCGCTCCGCGCGCGCTGCGCCGGCCTGCTGGTCAACGTGGTCGATCGCCCGGCGCTGTGCGACTTTACCACCCCCAGCTTGCTTGAACGCGGGCCGGTGCTGGTGGCGGTGGCGACGGGCGGCGTCTCGGCCGGGTTGGCCAAGGCGCTGCGGCTGCGGCTGGAAGGCCTGCTCCCGTCGTCGCTGGCCGACCTCGCCCGCGGGCTGGGTGATCTGCGCGATCGGCTCAAGGCGCGCTTCCCCGGGCCGGGTGACCGCCGCCGCGCGCTGGATGCCGCGCTTGCCGCGGGCGGTCCGCTTGACCCGCTCGACCCGGCCAGCGCCGCGCGGCTGGTGGACTGGGCCGAGGGGGCAGAGCCGATGGCCACGGCTGCTGCCGAGATCCGTCTGCGCTCCGCCGATCCCGATGACCTGACCCTGCGCGACGCCCGCCTGCTCGGTGCGGCGGACTGCGTCGCGCATGAACCGGACGTAGCCGAAGCGGTGCTGCTGCGCGCCCGGGCCGATGCCGTGCGCTGGCCGCTCGCGCCGGGCGAACCCGCACCGGTGCGCGATGGGCTGGTGGTGACGGTGCGGGCGGGGCGTTAAGCGCCAGACGGCAGGTGCCCGGCGGCTTTGTCAGGGCCTGTTTGCCGCGATCCTACAGGATTCCGCCCGCCAGCCGGTCGATCGCCGCCTGGAGGATTACCGCCGCCGCCGCAGAATCGATCCGTTCGGCGCGCTTGGCCCGGCTCATGTCCTGGTCGAGCAGCCCGCGCTCGGCCCCGATGGTCGACCAGCGCTCGTCCCACAGCAGGACCGGTAGCCCAAGCACGGCGAGGTTGCGGGCATAGGCCCGGCTCGACTGGCTGCGGGGTCCTTCGCTGCCATCCATGTTGAGTGGCAGCCCGATCACGATTCCACGCAGCCCGCGTTCGGCGATCAACGCGCCGATCAGCGCCCGATCAGCGCCGAACTTGCCGCGCTTCAGCGTCTTGCCGGGTGAGGCGAAGCGCCAGCCCGCATCGCAGAAGGCGGTGCCGATGGTCTGGGTGCCAAGGTCGAGCCCGAGCAGCCCGCCGCCGCCGGGCAGGGCGGCGCGGAACGCCTCCGGGGCCGTGGTGACCAGCGCGGCGCCGTCGCTCACCGGGCCTCCTGCGCCTGCCACGCCTGCACCCGCATCGCCACGTTCGCGCGCACGTTCGCCCAGAACAGGGGGATGTCGTAGACGTGATAGTTGTTTCCGGGGAGGACATAGTCGCCCATCTCCGGTGGCGGGCCGATCAGCAGGAACTGCTCCGGGCCGCAGCGGGCCGGGACCATGCCGGGGCGCAGCTCGCCCTGACCCTCGACCTTGGTTGGGACCAGCGTGCCGCGGTTGGCGCTGGCCGGGGCCGCGGTGCCCAGGGTCCAGGTCAGCGGGTTCGTGCAGAGCATCGGGCTCTTGCCAGGCAGCCGCCCGTCGACCGCGGGATTGCCCGCATAGGCCCGGCGCGTTTCGGCGGTGTCGGCCGGTTCGGCATAGGACATCCAGCTCAGCACGCAGCCGGTCTGGGCGGCGCTTGCGCAGGCCGGCAGCCCCATCGGTCCCAGATCGTGCGCCAGCGAGACCGGCCAGCCGATCACGTAGGCCGCCACGATCCGCCGGGCGAGCGGTTTGCCCGCCACCTCGTCGCGCAGCAGCCGCTTGAGGTGCAGCGCTCCCTGGCTGTGACCGACCAGCACGATCGGCTGGTCTTCCGGCACTGCTGCAAGGAAGGCGGCAAAGGCCTGGCGCAAGTCGCCATAGGCCAGCTCGAGCGCTGCGGTGCGGTCGGGGCGGTCGGTGAGGAAGGCGCCGAAGGTCGCCTGACGATAGCGCGGTGCCCACAGCTGGGGGCTCGCGTTGAAGGCGCTGGCCAGCGCCTGAACCAGCCGCCGCGCCGTCTGGTTGGCGGCGACATCGTCCAGCGGGGCGTTCCAGTGGGCGCGGTCGATGTAGCTGGTCGGGTGGATGAAGAACACGGCCGCATCCAGCGGCGCCGGATCGGCGGGCAGCCCGGCGGGACGGAACCGCGCCGGATCGTCCTTGAGCCCGGGGCGCGACAGCCACATCGCCTGATCGGCATAGGCGCCGGCGGGCAGGGCGCCGGCCCGCTCGTAGGCTCCGCCCGGAACCAGTGCCAGCCGGGCCAGGTCATTGCCCCAAAACGACAGCGCGACCCGGCCGAGGAAGACCAGCGCGATCAGCACCGCGACGATGTAGAGGAACTTGCGGGCCATCGCGGCGGGGTCAGGCGGGCGGAACGGCGAGAGGCTCGCCCGCCGCGGCCTCGGCGAGGCTGGCATTGCGCGCTGAATGCCGTTCAAGCCAGACCTTGATCATCGCCACGAGCGGATCGGCCAGGGCCAGCCCGAGGATGCCGAACAGGGCACCCATCACCAGCTGCGCGCCCAGCACCAGCGCCGGGGCGAGGTCGACGGTCTTCTTCGCCACCATCGGCACGATGATGTTGCCGTCAACCGTCTGCACGATGACATAGACCGCGATGCAGTAGAGGCCCATCGTGGTTCCGCCGGAAAAGCCCACCAGCACCATGATCAGCCCCGACAGCGGCGCGCCGATGTTGGGCAGGAAGGCGAGCAGCCCGGTCAGCAGGCCCAGCAGGCCCGACATCGGCACCCCATAGAGCACCAGCGCCACCCAGGTACCGACGCCTTCGACAGCCATGCCCAGCAACCGGCCGAACATCAGCATGCGCAGGCTCTTGCCCATCAGCGCGGCGGTGCCGTGGAAGTGCGCGCGGCTCTCCATCGGCAGCATCCAGGCGATCCCGCGCTGGTAGAGCCGCGGCTCGACCGCGATGTAGATCCCCAGCACCAGCACCAGGAACAGGGTGGTCGCCCCCCCGAGCAGCCCGCCGACCGCGCGGGTCAGCTGGCCCACGCCGCCCAGCGCCTGCTGGACCACGCCGCGCACGTCCTCGGCGCGCACCCCCATGTTGTGGGCCTCGAGCCAGCCGAGCGCGCGCATCGCCTGGGTTTCGACCGTGGCCGGCAGCTGGGCTGCCTGATCGGCCAGGGTCGTGCCGGCGAACCATGCGGTCCACACCAGGAAGGCCAGCGTTCCGAGCAGCACCAGTGCGACCCGCCAGCCGCGGCCGATCGGCAGGATCCGGCCAAGCAGCCGGGCGCCGCCATCGATCATCGCGGCGAAGACCAGCCCGGCGAAGATCACCAGCAGCGGCTGGGCCATGAACACCACCGCGACGACGAGGGCGGCCATGCCGATCCACACCGCGGCCTTCTTGGCTTCGCGCCGCACGTCGGCATCGGCATAGTCGGTGGGCCCGGCGCGATGGGCGTGGTGGCCCGCCGGGGTATGCCGGGGGGGCACGGCCTGCGGGTCGATCTCTCCACTCATCGCACGGTCCTTATCGTCGGGTCATGATCGGCGGACGCAGACTGCTCCAGGCTCGCTTGGTGCGCAAGGCACCCCACCAGGTCAGCGGATTGAGCGTCTCGGTGCCGTTCAACGAGAAGGTGATGAACTCGGCGCGCCCGCCCACGTCGGACAGCGGCACCGGCCCGCCCAGCCCGTTCTCCCACAGCGGAGCTCGGCTATCGGCGGAATGGTCGCGGTTGTCGCCCATGACGAAGACATGGTCGGCCGGCACCGTGATTTCGGGCATGTGGTCGAGCGTCTGATCGAGATGGTCGATGATCTGGTAGGTTGCGCCGTTGGGCAGGGTCTCGCGGTAGGCGGGCAACTCGTAGACCTCTTCGCCGCTCGGCAACCGGGTCCGGTAGGAGGCGAACTCGTCATAGCACGATGATGGCCCGGCAGCGCCCTCGCAGCGCAACTGGTCGTCTGCCGGAATCCGCGCCGGGGCCTCTGCGGTCTGCGGCACGGGCTTGCCGTTGAGTACGATCTGGCCGTTGACGACCGCGATCCGGTCACCCGGCAGGGCGACCACGCGCTTGATCAGGTCGTCGGTGCGGTTGGGCGGGACGACGATCACGATGTCGCCATAGGCCGGGGTGCGGCCCAGAATCCGTGTGGTCGAGCGCGGCAGGACGTGGAACGAGGCTGAGGACCAGTTCCAGCCATAGGGCCACTTCGAGACGATCAGTCGGTCCCCCACCAGCAGGTTGGGCATCATTGAGATCGACGGAATGTAGAACGGCTTGGCCAGGAAGCTGTGGAAGGCCAGCACGGCCAGCAGCATGACCGCCAGCCCGCGGATCTCGGCGATCCAGTCGATCGCGCGCGGCGGGGCGGGTTCGGTAACGGGGGGCGCGGCGGGCGGGGTGTCGGTCACGATGATCCTTGGGGATGTGTGTTGTGCGGCTAGTACGCAGTGCGCCGCGCCGATGCAATCGCCTCGCGCCCCACGGTTGGCGTCAGGCCGGCACTGTCACACGGGACGGGCTTCGATCACCACGAAGGCCTGGGCCCAGGGATGATCGTCGGTCAGGGTGAGGTGGACCACAGCCTCGTGCCCGGGCGGAGTGATGGCGCGCAGCCGCTCGGCCGCGCCGCCGGTCAGGGCGAGGGTCGGGGCGCCGGACGGGGCGTTGACCACGCCGATGTCCTTCATGAACACCCCGGCCTTGAACCCGGTGCCGACCGCCTTGGAGAAGGCCTCCTTCGCGGCGAAGCGCTTGGCCAGGGTTCCGGCCCGGGTAAAGGGGCGCTTGGCCGCCTTGGCCTGCTCGGCCGCGGTGAACACGCGCTGCAGGAAACGGTCGCCATAACGGTCGAGCGACTGGGCGATCCGCTCGATGTTGCACAGGTCCGATCCGATCGCGATGATCACCGGGCCGCATCCATCAGCTCGCGCATCTTCAGCACTGCTGGCCCCAGGCCGGTGAAGATCGCCTCCCCGATCAGATAGTGCCCGATATTGAGCTCGGCCAATTGCGGAATCGCCGCGATCGGCTGGACGTTGTCATAGGTCAGGCCGTGACCGGCGTGCGGCTCGATCCCGTTGCGGGCAGCCAACGCGGCCATGTCGGCGATGCGCCGCAGTTCGTGCGCACGGGCCTCGCCCTCGGCATGGGCATATTCGCCGGTGTGCAGTTCGACCACCGGCGCGCGCAGCTGCATGGCGGCCTCGATCTGACGCGGCTCGGGGGCGATGAACAGGCTCACGCGGATGCCGGCGTCGGCCAGCCGCGCAACGATCGGTGCCAGCCGGTTGTGCTGGCCGGCGGCATCGAGCCCGCCCTCGGTGGTCCGCTCCTCGCGCCGTTCGGGCACAATGCAGGCAGCGTGGGGGCGGTGGCGCAGCGCGAAGGCGACCATCTCCTCGGTCGCCGCCATCTCGAAGTTGAGTGGCAGGTCGGTGCAGGCCTGGATCCGCGCGATGTCCTCGTCGCGGATGTGGCGGCGATCCTCGCGCAGGTGCGCGGTGATCCCGTCGCCGCCGACCGCCGCGACGATCTCAGCGGCGCGCACCGGGTCGGGATGATCGCCGCCGCGCGCATTGCGCACCGTGGCGACATGATCGATGTTGACGCCCAGCCGGAGGCGGGCCGGGGCGGTCCCAGCGAGGGTCATGGCTGAGCGCGACTCCCCGGCTTGATGGCCGGGATGGCCTGCAGGTGGGGCGGCACCTCGTCCGCGGCATAGGTCGGGAAGTCGAGCGCGATCAGCGCGGTGAACGGCACACCGAGGTCGACCGTACCGCCCGAGCGGTCGACCAGCGCCGCCGCGGCGATGACTTCTCCGCCGGCCGCTTCGATCGCCTTGATCGCCTCGCGGCTGGACAGGCCGGTGGTGACCACGTCCTCGACCATCAGCACCTGGTCGCCCGGGGAGAGGGCGAAGCCGCGGCGCAGTTCGAAAGTGCCGGTCGGGCGCTCGACGAACATGGCATCGAGGTTCAGCGCGCGGCCCATCTCGTGGCCGATGATCACCCCGCCCATTGCCGGCGAGACCACCCGGGTCAGCCGGGCGCGCAGGTCGGCGGGCAGCGCGGCGGCCAGGGCCCCGGCGAGCCGGGCGGCGCGCGCCGGGTTCATCAGTACCCGCGCGCACTGCAGGTAGTGCCCGCTGTGCCGCCCCGACGAGAGCAGGAAGTGCCCTTCGAGCAGGGCTTCGCTGGCGCGGAACTCGGCGAGCACCTCGTCTTGCTGCATGGGGGACCAATCTCCTGAAATCACGGGCCTGAACCAAGGGGCATGAACCTGCCCCATCGCACTCTTGCGCTGCGTCAAAAATATCCCCTAGAGGCGCTTGAGGTGCCCCGCAAGCGCGCGTATAGGCCGCGGTTGTTGGACCCCAAAAGGGCGAGAAATGGCCGTTTCGTGCGGGAATCTCGCCGGGAAAATTGGTAACAAAGGCGCGAGAATGATGAAATTCGGCGTACAGGCCCACCGTGCGGGATCGGCCGCTCTGGCCATCGGAGTGTCTCTGGCGGCCCTGCCGCAAGCCGTGCTGGCCCAGGCCGCCGAGGCGACCGCCGCGGCAGCCGAAGCGGCTCCTGCCTACGTCCCGATGAAACCCGTGCCCGGGATCGGCCAGCCGGTTGATGGCGCCCTCGGCTTCCAGCAGCAGTTTTCGCCCAACGGGCACTATGCGCTGTGGATGCATGATGCGATCCTGATGCCGGTGATTACGATCATCAGCCTGTTCGTGCTCGGTCTGCTCGTCTGGGTTGCCGCGCGCTACAACCGCAAGGCCAACCCGGTCGCCTCGCGGACCAGCCACAACACCCTGCTTGAAGTGATCTGGACCGGCCTGCCGGTGCTGATCCTCGTCGGCATCGCGATCCCCTCGATCACCCTGCTGGCCCGCCAGTACAAGCCGGCACCGGAAAAGGCCCTGACCGTCAAGGCCACCGGCAACCAGTGGTACTGGACCTACTCCTACCCGGACAACGGCGGCATCGAGGTGATCTCGAACATGCTGCCCGACGACGAGGCGGTGCGCCGCGGCGAGCCGGCGAAGCTGGGCGTCGACAACCGTCTGGTCCTGCCGGTCGGCGAGCCGATCCGCCTGCAGACGACCGGGGCGGACGTGATCCACGCCTTCGCGGTGCCCTCGCTGTGGTTCAAGCTCGATGCCGTACCCGGCCGCGTGAACGAAAAGGTGCTCTTCATCGAGAAGCCCGGCGTCTACTACGGCCAGTGTTCGGAGCTGTGCGGCGCCCGCCACGGCTACATGCCGATCGCGGTCGAGGCTCTGCCGCGCGACAAGTTCAACGCCTGGGTGGTGGCGCAGGGTGGCACGGTCACCCCGGCCAGCGCCGCGGCGGCCCCGGCCGCTCCCGCTCCGGCCGCAGCTGAAGCCGCGCCCGAAGCCCCCGCATCCGCGGCTCCCGCCGCCTGATCTCGCCCAGAAAGACAAGGTTCGCTCATCATGGCTACCACTGCTGAGACCTTCCAGGCTCACGGCGACGCGCACGATCATGCGCACGACCACGATCACAAGCCGGGCTTCTTCGCCCGCTGGTTCATGTCCACGAACCACAAGGACATCGGCACGCTCTACCTGATCTTCGCGATCTTCGCGGGGATCATCGGCGGCGCGATCTCGGGCCTGATGCGGCTTGAGCTGGAACAGCCCGGCATCCAGTACCTGACCCTCTGGGCCAGCATGGCCGAGGGCAAGGCCGCCGAGATGAACAGCGCGCTCCACCTGTGGAACGTGCTGATCACCGCGCACGGCCTGATCATGGTGTTCTTCATGGTGATGCCGGCGATCATCGGCGGCTTCGGCAACTGGTTCGTTCCGATCATGATCGGCGCGCCGGACATGGCCTTCCCGCGGATGAACAACATCTCGTTCTGGCTGACCGTGGCTGGCTTCGTCTCGCTGATGCTCTCGGCCTTCGTCCCGGGTGACACCACCGGCAACGGCGCCGGCATCGGCTGGACCGCCTATGCCCCGCTGTCGACCTACGGCTCGTCGGGTCCCGCGGTCGATTTCGCGATCTTCTCGCTGCACCTCGCCGGTGCCGGCTCGATCATGGGCGCGATCAACTTCATCACCACCATCTTCAACATGCGTGCGCCGGGCATGACCCTGCACAAGATGCCGCTGTTCGTGTGGTCGGTGCTGGTCACCGCGTTCCTGCTGCTGCTTTCGCTGCCGGTCCTGGCCGCGGCGATCACCATGCTACTGACCGACCGCAACTTCGGCACCACCTTCTTCGATCCCTCGGGCGGTGGCGATCCGGTGCTCTACCAGCACCTGTTCTGGTTCTTCGGTCACCCCGAAGTGTACATCATGATCCTGCCGGGCTTCGGCATCATCAGCCAGATCATCAGCACCTTCTCGCGCAAGCCGGTGTTCGGCTACCTCGGCATGGCCTACGCCATGGTCGCGATCGGTGTGGTCGGGTTCATCGTCTGGGCCCACCACATGTACACCACCGGTCTTTCGGTGAACACCAAGATGTACTTCACCGCAGCCACCATGGTCATCGCGGTCCCCACCGGCATCAAGATCTTCTCGTGGATCGCGACGATGTGGGGCGGCAGCCTCGAGTTCAAGGCGCCGATGGTCTGGGCGATCGGCTTCATCTTCCTGTTTACCGTTGGTGGCGTGACCGGCGTGGTCCTCTCCAACGGTGGCATCGACGACAACCTGCAGGACACCTACTACGTGGTGGCGCACTTCCACTACGTCCTGTCGCTGGGCGCGGTGACCTCGCTGTTCGCCGGGTTCTACTACTGGTTCCCGAAGATGAGCGGGAAGATGTACTCCGAGTTCCTCGCCCACACGCACTTCTGGGTGTTCTTCGTCGGCGTGAACCTGATCTTCTTCCCGATGCACTTCCTCGGGCTCCAGGGCATGCCGCGCCGCTATCCGGACTACCCGGCGGCCTACGAGTACTGGAACCAGTGGGCCACGCTCGGCTACAAGATCATGGCCGTCTCGATCCTGATCTTCTTCGTCAACATCCTCTATGCCTTCGTGGCGGGGAAGAAGGCGGCGCCGAACTACTGGGGCGAGGGTGCGACCACGCTGGAGTGGACCCTGTCCAGCCCGCCGCCGTTCCACCAGTTCGAGACGCTCCCGGTGATCGAGGACGCGCACCACTGATCGCCCGCAAGGGTGACCACGAAGGGCCCCGGAGGACACTCCGGGGCCTTTTCGTTCGTGAACAGCGGTTCTGCCTGACCGGGACACGGCCGGGCGAGGGGTGACAACCGGCCTGTCCTACCCGGCCCGCGTGGGGCATCGTGGCGCGATGCCTGACCCTTCGTGCCGTGCCCGCGCCTGCCCCGCTGTTCCCGCTGTCAACACGGCGCCGCGGTTTCGTGCACGCCGGCCGGGCGGCGGACCGCGCGCCCGCCACCATTTGTCCTCAGGACCGTGTCAACCGTGTCAACCGGCGGTCTACTTCACCCAGCTCGCCAGCCAATCGGCCAGCCCCTGCGGGGTCATGCTGCGGGCATCGGCCAGGGCGGTGATCTTGCCGTCGTTGACCAGCCGGCCGGTTTTCGGATCGACGATCAGGATCGCCGGCACCCCGGCCAGCCGGCCGGTGATGCCAAAGCGCGCGGGGATCTGGAGGTTGCGGTCGAACCGCCCGACGTCGACCGTGACCTCCTCATAATGGCGCGCCAGCCACGCCTTGAGCGGCGCCTGCCGCATCGTTCCCGCCAGCAGCCGGCAGTCGAGACACCAGTTGCCCCCCAGATCGATCAGCACCAGTTTGCCGGTGCGCTTCGCGCGGACGATCGCGCGGGCCACCTCCACATCGGCCGGGGCGCCCTCCGCATAGGGCAGCGGCAGCGGCTTGGGCAGGTCCTCGAAGCTGGCAATCGTCATGCGTGGTCCCGGCCGGGCCGCCACGGGCATGGCAAGGGTGAGCGCCGCGGCGGCCGCCAGCGTGGCCGCAAGCTGGGCGGCAAGGGAAGGGCGCAGACAAACCGGCATAAAACTCTACCTCCTGAATTGAGATTAGCCTACCGCGGTTTGCGCGCTTGTCCAGCCATGGCCTTGCGCGGCCCGGCGATCCCTTCATCGCAGCGCGCTTTCCCTTTGCCGCGCCCTCGCCTATAGGCGCGGCCGTGACTCAGGCCGCAACACTCCCGCTCCCCGCCGACTGGCGCGACTTCTACCAGCTGACCAAGCCCCGGGTGATGACGCTCGTCATCTTCACCGGGCTCTGCGCGCTGCTGGCGGCGCCCGGCTCGATCAACCCCGTGCTCGGTTTCACCGCGGTGCTCTGCATCGCCGTGGGCGCCGGCGGCGCTGCCGCGCTGAACCACTGGTGGGAGGCCGATATCGACGCCGGCATGCGCCGCACCCAGTCGCGCCCGATTCCCTCGGGACGGATGGAGCGCACCGCGGCACGCGATTTCGGGATCGGCCTGTCGGTCGGCTCGGTGCTGGTGATGGGGCTGGCGATCGGCTGGCTCGCCGCCGCGTTGCTGGCCTTTTCGATCGTCTACTATGCGGTGATCTACACGATCTGGCTCAAGCCGCGCACCCCGCAGAACATCGTCATCGGCGGCGGCGCCGGGGCCTTCCCGCCGCTGATCGGCTGGGTCGCGGTGACCGGCGACGTCACGCTGATGCCGATCGTGCTGTTCTCGATCATCTTCATGTGGACCCCGCCGCATTTCTGGGCGCTCGCCCTGTTCGTCCAGACCGACTACGCCAAGGTCGGGATCCCGATGATGCCGGTGGTCGCGGGCGAGGCGTCGACCCGGCGGCAGATCCTGGTCTATGCGGCGCTGCTCCTGCCGCTCTCGCTGGTGCCCTGCCTGATCCCCTTCGCCCAGGGCGGGGCCGGATGGATCTACGGCCTCGCGGCCAGTGTCCTATCGGGCGGGTTCCTGTTGCTCTCGATCCGGGTAGGACTGCGCCGACCGACCGGCCCGGACGACACGCTGAAGCCCGAGAAGCAGCTGTTCTTCTGGTCGATCATCTATCTGTTCGCGCTGTTCGCCGCCCTGGTGGCCGACCGCTGGATCCTCGCACCGGGACTGTGACCCCACGATGACCGACCTGCCCGATCCCCGCTCGCCCGAGTACCTGGCCCAGCGCCGCAAGGTGATTCGCCAGCGCAACGTCGCGCTCGGGTTGGTGCTGGGCTTCTTCGCCCTGTTGTTCTTTGCCATCACGATCGCCAAGATGGACCTGTGACCGCACCCATGGCCTCGGCTCCCCCGCTCAAGGACCGCAACCGCCGGATCGCGCTCTATGCGCTGCTGGGCGCGCTGTTCATGCTGGGCCTCGGCTATGCCTCAGTTCCGCTCTATCGGCTGTTCTGCCAGGTGACCGGGTTCGGCGGCACCGCCCAGCGCACCTCCGAGGTCGAGGCGGCCGGGGTCCAGGTCAGCCCGGTGACGATCTCGGTGCGCTTCGACGGCAACATCGACCGCGACCTGCCCTGGGCCTTCCGGCCCGAGCAGGTTACCCAGACAGTCCGCCTCGGGGCGCGCAGCCTTGCCACCTTCCGCGCCCGCAACCTTTCGGACCAACCGATCACCGGGCGGGCCAGCTTCAACGTCACGCCCGACGAGGCCGGGAAGTACTTCAACAAGATCCAGTGCTTCTGCTTCACCGAGCAAACCCTGCAGCCGGGCGAGGAGGTCCGCATGCCGGTGACCTACTACGTCGACCCGGCGATCCTGCAAGACGAGGAAGCCCGCGCGATCAAGCAGATCACGCTGAGCTACACCTTCCACGAGGACAAGGAAGCAACCGCCGCCCTTGTCGCAAAACGTCACGCGAAGCCTCTGGACCACCCTGCCAACGCGCGATAAGGGAACCGCAAATCAGCCAAAGCCCGCACTCCCGCAGGGGGCGCGACGATAGGGACGAATGATCATGGCCGGTGCCAAGAACCACGATTACCACATCCTTCCGCCTGACATCGTACCACTGCTGACCACGCTGGGCGCGCTGATCTTCACCTCGGGCATGGTGCTGTTCATGCACAAGCTGCCCGGCGGACACGTTGTGCCCTGGGCTGGCTTGGCCCTGCTGCTTGCCGGCATGTTCCAGTGGTTCAGCAAGATCGTGCGCGAGGCCCACGCCGGCGATCACACCCCGGTGGTGCAGCTGCACCAGCGCTATGGCATGATCCTGTTCATCGCCTCCGAGGTGATGTTCTTCGTCGGCTGGTTCTGGGCCTTCTTCGATTTCTCGCTGTTCCCCAGCGAACTGGCCGAAGAGGTGATCGGTGGGCAGTGGCCGCCGAAGGCGATCGAGGCGGTGATCAACGCCTGGGACCTTCCGCTGCTCAACACGCTGATCCTGCTGTGCTCGGGCACCACCGTCACCTGGGCGCACCACGGCCTGATTCACGGTGACCGCGATGCCCTGAAGAAGGGCCTGTGGGCGACGATCCTGCTCGGCCTGCTGTTCACCTCGATCCAGGCCTTCGAGTACATCCACGCGCCGTTCCCCTTCGGCAAGAACACCTACGGCTCGGCCTTTTACATGGCCACGGGCTTCCACGGGTTCCACGTGCTGGTTGGCACGATCTTCCTGATCGTCTGCCTGAAGCGCGCCTACAATGGTGATTTCACCCCGCGCCAGCACTTCGGCTTCGAAGCCGCCGCCTGGTACTGGCACTTCGTCGACGTGGTCTGGCTGTTCCTCTTCGTCGCGGTCTATGTCTGGGGCAACTGGGGTGCGGTGATCGAGTAATGACCGATCCCGTCCGACCGGACACGAAGGGGCAGCCCGGCACCGCCGCGGCTGCCCTTTTCGGCTGTTGCCCCCGTTGCCATGCGAAGACGCTGTTCGCCGGCTATGCCCAGTTCGCAGACCGCTGCCGGGTGTGCGGTCTGGACTTCACCCGGTTCAACGTCGGCGATGGTCCCGCCGCCTTCCTCACCCTGATCATCGGCGCGCTGGTCACCGGGCTGGCGCTGTGGCTCGAGCTGGCGGCTGGGCCGCCGTTCTGGGTCCACGTCATCCTGTGGGTGCCCGTCACCGCCGGCACCGTGCTGGGCGGCCTGCGCGGCTGCAAGGCCTGGCTGCTCCAGGCCGAATACCGCCGGCGCGCCGGCGAGGCGGTCACCGCCGACTGGACGGTCGATCCCGCGGACCGGCCGGAATGATGCGCCGCATCCCGCTCCTGCCCACGCTGGTTGTGCTGGTCGCCGCGGCCATCATGCTCCGCCTCGGGCTCTGGCAGCTCGAGCGGCTGCACCAGAAAGAGGCGATGATCGCAGGCTACCGCGCGGCCCAGGCGGATCGCACACTGCGCCCCTGGCCGCGTGGCGGCGCGGCGCCGGCCAGCTACAGCCGCGTCGCGCTCGACTGCCCGGCCGCGTCGGCCACCCGCGCCGAGGCCGGGCGCAGCGGTGTGGGCGTGGCCGGCTGGGCCCACGTCGCGTCCTGCCCCACCCCCGGCGGCGCTCCGCTGCGGCTGGTGCTGGGCTGGTCGCTGCGGTCCGAGCCGGTCGCCTGGCCGGGCGGGCCGGTACGCGGCACCTATGTCGCCCGCGAGGGCGGGGCGGTGCTCTTTGCCGATCCGCCGCTCGCCGGGCTGCAGCCCAGCGCGCGCCCCGACCCGCGCGACCTGCCCAACAATCACCTGGCCTATGCGGTGCAGTGGTTCGCCTTCGCCGCCGTGGCGCTGGTGATCTACGCCATCGCGCTGCGCAAACGGCTGCGCGGCTGATCCCCCCCGGTCGGACCGGGACGCCGAATCCTTGCCTACGCGGTCCCCCGCCGCTACGGCGCCAGTCCCATGGACTACATCAGCACCCGCGGCGCCGCGCCCGCGCTCGACTTTGCCGATGCCACGCTGGCCGGGCTCGCCTCCGACGGGGGGCTCTACGTGCCGCGCAGCTGGCCGCGCTTCAGCGAGGCCGAGATCGCAGCCATGGTCGGCCTGCCCTACGCCGAGCTGGCCCAGCGGATCATGCAGCCGTTCGTCGGCGACTGCCTGACCCCGGAACGCTTGCTAGCGCTGACCACCCAAGCCTATGGCCGCTTCTCGCACCGCGCGGTCACTCCGCTGGTCCAGCTGGATGCGCAGCAGTGGCTGCTCGAGCTGTTCCACGGACCGACGCTGGCGTTCAAGGATGTGGCTTTGCAGTTGCTCGGCCTGTTGTTCGAGGAGTTCCTCGGGCGATCGGAGCGCAACCTGACCATCGTCGGGGCCACCTCGGGCGATACCGGCTCGGCCGCGATCGACGCGGTGGCCGGGCGCTCCAAGGTCGACATCTTCATGCTCCACCCGCGCGGCCGCGTCTCGGACGTGCAGCGCCGGCAGATGACCACAGTGCTCGCCCCCAACGTGCACAACATCGCGATCGAGGGCTCGTTCGACGATGCCCAGGCGATGGTGAAGCGGATGTTCAACGATGCCGCGATGACCGACCGCTTCGCCATCGGCGCGGTCAATTCGATCAACTGGGCGCGGCTGATGGCCCAGATCGTCTACTACTTCGCCGCCGCGCTGCAGCTCGGCGCCCCCGCGCGCAAGGTCGCATTCTCGGTCCCGACCGGCAATTTCGGCGATGTCTTTGCCGGCTATGTCGCGGCGCAGATGGGGCTGCCGATCGAGCGGCTGATCGTGGCCACCAACGTCAACGACATCCTGCACCGCGCACTGTCGACCGGCGACTATTCGCAGAGCACCGTGACCCCGACCACTGCGCCCTCGATGGACATCCAGGTCTCGTCCAACTTCGAGCGGCTGTTGTTCGACGTCGGTGGGCGGGACGGGCTGGCGCTCGCCGCGCAGATGCGCGGGTTTGAGGCAAGCAAGGCGATGCAGCTCACCAACGCCCAGCGCGAGGGCGCGGCAACCCTGTTCACCAGCGCCCGCGCCGATGCCGACGAGACGCTCAAGGCGATCCGCTGGGCCTGGGTGGAAACCGGGCAGGTGATCGATCCACACACCGCGATCGGGCTGCATGCCGCCCAAACCGCGGGCCTCGATCCGCGCGTTCCGGTGGTCACCCTGGCCACCGCGCACCCGGCCAAGTTCCGCGACGCGGTGGAGCAGGCGACCGGGGTGCGGCCGAGCCTGCCGACCCGAGTGGGCGACCTGTTCGAGCGTGAGGAGCGGCTGGTCCAGCTGCCCGGCGACTATGCCGCCGTGGCCGACTACGTCGCGCTGCACGCCACGCCCCGGGTGTGAGCCCGCACTGCGCAGGGGGCCGGCAATGGCCGCGCTGAGCGAGGCGCCGGGGCTGCTGGTCGGCACGGGCTGGGCCGATTACGGGCTGGTCGATTCGGGCCATGGCCGCAAGCTCGAGCGCTATGGCAGCTATCGCTTCATCCGCCCCGAACCCCAGGCGATGTGGGCCCCGCGCCTGCCCGACTGGGATGCCCATGGCGAATTCGTCCCCGGCTCGGACGAGGACGGCGGCGGGCGCTGGCGCTTCGACCGCGAGGTCCCGCGCGACGGCTGGCCGCTCACCTGGACCGACGTGCGCTTCACTGCCAGCTGCACTCCGTTCCGTCATCTCGGCTTCTTCCCCGACATGGCTCCGGTGTGGGACTGGATGGGCGGGCAGCTGGCCGGCAAGCCGGCGGCCCAGACGCTCAACCTGTTCGGCTACACCGGGGTCGGCACCCTGGCCCTGTCCGCCCATGGACCGGTGACCCATGTCGATGCCTCGAAGAAGTCGGTCGCCCAGGCGCGCGAGAATGCCCAGCTCGCCGGTCTCGCTGACCGACCCGTTCGGTGGATCGTCGACGATGCCGCCAAGTTCGCGGCGCGCGAGGTGCGCCGGGGGCGTCGCTATGACGGGATCATCCTCGATCCGCCCAAGTTCGGGCGCGGGCCCGAGGGCGAGGTGTGGCGGCTTGAGGAGCATCTGCCCGGGCTCGTGGCCGATTGCGGCCGGCTGCTCGACGCCGACAGCCGCTATCTGTTCCTCACCGTCTATGCGGTGCGGATGAGCTCGCTGGCGATCGCCGGACTGCTGGCCGAGGCGCTGGCCCATCTCCCCGGGCGGATCGAGCACGGCGACCTCGCGGTGCGTGAAGATCCGGCCGGCGCGGCAATCGGCCGGCTGCTGCCGACCGCGATCTTCGCGCGCTGGACCAATTGCGGCTAAGGGCGCGCCATGATCCCCGCCCGCTCCGATTCGCTGATCCTTGAAGTCGCCGACCTGGTGGTCGACGTGCACACCGGCATCTATTCGGAGGAGACCGGTCAGCCGCAGCCGCTGCGGATCTCGATCACGGCACGGCTCGGTCCGGCCGAGCACTACGCTCCCGACACGCCGCTGGCGGCGAGCAAGAACTACATGGACCTCAAGTTCGCGGCCACCCAGGCACTGCCGCCCGGGGTCCATTTCACCCTGATCGAGGCGGTCGCCGACCACATCTGCGAAACCGTGTTCGTCGGCGATCCGCGGGTCGAGGCGGTGACGGTCAAGATCGTCAAGCTCGCGATCGCCGAGGCCGGCGAGCAGATCGGCATGACCCTTCACCGCGAGCGGCGCTGAGGCCATGCTGTTCGCTGTCGGACCGCTGCCGGACGAACCGCTGCTGGCAGCCTCGCAGTTCCACGTTGAGGTGCTGCCGCGTGTCCTGGCCCAACTGGCAGGCGGAGTGGATCATCTCACCCTGGTTTTCGCCCCGGCCGACCACGCCCACGAGGACTGGCGTCGCGCCGCGGTGGCCACGCTGGCCCGCGAGCAGGCGCCGGTGCGGGTGAATGCGCTGTCCGGCGACTCGGCCCAGGGCATCGCGGCAGCCGAGGCCTATGTGGTGACTGCGCCGGGCCTGACCGGCCACTATCTGGCACTCGACCCGAATGGCGCCGGCTGAGGCCCGTCCGAGGTCAAGCCAGCAACGAGTGCCTCAGAAGTCGATCGCGATCCCGTTCTGCTCCCAGTCGCCGTAGCGGGTGGGAGACAGGCCGCGCGGATCGGGTTCGTTCTTGGGGGGCACCGGTGCCGGGGCAGGCTCGCTGCTCCAGTGCGCGGGCTTGACGAAGTCCTTGGGACGCTGGGTGGCACGCTCGGTCATGGACCCCAGATGGGCGCGCTGGCGCCGCTTGGCAATCGTCTCTAGAGGCAGGCCGATGGATATTCCCGGTCTCCCCGCCCGCCGCGCCGCCTTGCGCCTGCTCGATGCCGTGTTGCGCCGGGGCGAGACGCTGGACCAGGCCGGGCACAACGCGGTGCAGGGGGTTAGCGGCGAGGCCGACCGCGCGCTCGCCCGCGCCATCGCCGCCGAGGCGCTGCGCTGGCTGCCCGACCTCGATGCCCTGATCGACAGTGCCACGCGGGATCCCCTGCCGGACGACGCCAAGCCGCGGGCGGTGCTGCGCCTGATGCTGGCCCAGTGGCTGCGGCTCGACACGCCGCCCCATGCCGTGGTGGCGACGGCGCTGCCGCTGCTGAGCGGCGGACCGAAGCGGCTGGCCCACGGGGTCTTCGCCACGCTCGGCCGGCGCGAGGCGCAGTTGCCGACGCACCCCAGCCTCCCGGCCGCTGTGGCGGCACGGTGGGGCATCCGGGCGGGGGACATCGCCGCCGCCCTGGCCGTGCCACCGCCGCTCGACCTGACCCTGCGCGATGCGGCCGCGACCGCGGACTGGGCGGCGCGGCTGGGCGGCCAGACGCTGCTGCCCGGTCACCTGCGGCTGCCCCGCGGCGAGGCGATCGAACGGCTTGCCGGGTTCGCCGACGGCGGCTGGTGGGTCCAGGATCTCGCCGCCAGCCTGCCCGCGCGGCTGCTCGGCGCGCCGCGCGGCGCGGGCCGCGCGCTCGACCTCTGCGCCGCCCCGGGCGGCAAGGCGCTCCAACTCGCCGCTGCCGGCTGGACGGTCACCGCGGTCGATTCGAGCGCTCGCCGGCTCGAGCGCATGGCCGAGAACTTCGCTCGCTGCGGACTTTCGGCCGACGTGGTGGTGGCCGACGTGCGCGACTGGGCTCCGGCGGGGCCTTATGACGCGATCCTGCTCGACGCGCCCTGCACCGCGACGGGCACCTGCCGCCGCCACCCCGACGTGCTGCATCGCATCACCCGCGGCCAGATCGCTGACATGGCCGCGCTGCAGCGCGACCTGCTGCACCGCGCTGCCGGCTGGCTCGCCCCCGGCGGTCGGCTGGTCTACGCGGTCTGCTCGCTCGAGCGCGAGGAGGGTGAGGACGTCGCGGCGGGGCTGGGGCTGGCCATCGAGCCGATCCGTCCCGACGAGCTACCCGTCGGGATTGCGCCGACGCCCCAGGGCTGGCTGCGCACTGATCCGGGCATGCTGGCGGCCGAGGGCGGGCTGGACGGGTTCTTCGTCGCGCGCTGGCAGGCAGGGTAGGCCGGCAGCCATTGTCCGATCCCGGTCGTGCCAGCCTGCGCCGGCACGACGCATCCGGGGTCGAGTGCGTCCTAGCTTTTCACCCGCGCGGCGAAGCTCTTGCGCAGCTTCTGGAGCTTGGGCGGGATCACCGCGAGGCAGTAGGGATTGCGCTGGCCTTCGCCTTCCCAGTAGTCCTGGTGGTAGTCTTCGGCCGGGTACCACGGGGCTGGTCCCTCGATCGTCGTCACGACCGGCTGGGCGCGGTCCTCCTGCGCGCGGACAATGGCGGCCTCGGCCTCGGCGCGCTGGTCGGCATCGAGTGGGAAGATCGCCGAACGGTACTGGGTGCCGATATCGTTGCCCTGTCGGTTGAGCTGCGTCGGATCGTGCGTTGCCATGAAGATGTCGAGCAGTTCGGCATAGGACAGGACTTCGGCATCGAAGGTGACGCGGATGGCTTCGGCGTGGCCGGTGGCGCCCGAGCAGACCTGCTTGTAGGTGGGGTTGGCGAGCGTGCCGCCGATATAGCCGCTTTCCACTTCGCTCACGCCGATCACGTCGCGGAACACCGCCTCGGTGCACCAGAAGCATCCGCCCGCCACAATTGCCTGCGCCATTCGTCCGATCCTTTCTGCGGAGCCGTGTGCCCCGACTGGGTGTCGCGGGAGATAGGGATCAAGGGACCGGTTGTCATCGCTCGCGCCCGGCCTAGGGTAGCACCCTTGGCAAGAATCACCCCGGGAGTTCACGATGCGCAAGGTTGCCCGTTCGCTGTTGCCGCTGCTCGCCGCCTCTGCTCTTGGTCCGGCCATGCTGCTGACCGTCGCCCCGGCGACGGCGCAGGGCGGCGCAAGTGCCCGCAGCGATGCCCGCATGGCTGCTGTGCTCGCCGATCCGCGTCGCGATCAGGACCGGGCACGCGATTCCTGGCGTCACCCCGCCGAAACCCTCGCCTTCTTCCGCATCGCGCCGGGCATGACCGTGGCCGACTACATGCCCTCGGGTGGCTGGTACACACGGATCCTGGTGCCTTACCTCGGCGAACAGGGCCGCTACATCGGCATCGGCCCCAGCCTGGCCGGCGCCGGCGAGGGTCTGCGCAAGCGCTATGGTGATTTCGCCACCCGCTTCCCGGCCAGCGCCGCCGGCTGGACCGGCGTCCCGGCCGAGCGCATCGCGGCCTTCACGCTCGATGCTGTACCGGACTCGCTCAAGGGCCAGGTCGACCGCGTGATGATCATGCGCGAGGTCCACAACATGTGGCCCGGCAACCTGCTGACCAACGATCTGGCGGCGATCCGCGCCATGCTCAAGGACGATGGCCTGCTGGGCATCGAGGAGCATCGCGCCAAGCCCGATGCCCCGGCCGACTACACGCTCGGAACCAAGGGCTACATGCGCGAGGCCGACGTGATCGCCCTGATCGAGGCGCATGGCTTCCGTCTGGTCGGCAAGAGCGAGGTCAACGCCAACCCCAAGGACACCGCCAACTGGCCTGACGGGGTCTGGACCCTGCCGCCCAGTCTGACGCTGAAGGACAAGGATCGCGCGAAGTACCAGGCGATCGGCGAAAGCGACCGGATGACGCTGATCTTCGCCAAGCGGCGCTGAGCGCCGCCGCCGTCCCGTGCGCCGGGCAGTGGACTCGGCCGCGCCGGCACCGTAGTTGGTCGGCATGACCGCACTGACCGTTGCCGCCCTGCAGCTGCCACTCAGCTCGTCCGACGAGGCCACGAACATCGCCGCCGTGTCCGCCCTGATCGAGCAGGCCGCGGCAGAGGGCGCGCAGGTCGTCCTGCCGCCCGAGCTGTTCTCCGGCCCCTACTTCTGCCGCGAGGAGGACGAGGGCCTGTTCGCCCTGGCCCGCCCCACTGCCGAGCACCCCTCGGTGCGGGCAATGCAGGCACTGGCGGCGCGGCTGCGGGTGGCGATCCCGACCAGCTTCTTCGAGCGTGACGGTCATCACTACTACAACACCCTGGCGATGATCGACGCCGACGGGACGATCCTGGGAACCTACCGCAAGAGCCATATCCCCGATGGTCCGGGGTACGAGGAGAAGTTTTACTTCCGCCCGGGGAACGACGGGTTCAAGGTCTGGGACGTGTTCGGCACGCGCATCGGCGTCGGGATCTGCTGGGACCAGTGGTTTCCCGAGTGCGCCCGGGTCATGGCGCTGCACGGCGCTGAAGTGCTGTTCTACCCCACCGCGATCGGGTCGGAGCCCTATGACGAGGGGCTTGACACCAGCCGGATGTGGCGCCGGGCGATGCAGGGCCATGCGGTGTCCAACTGCATGCCGGTGGTCGCTGCCAACCGGATCGGCACCGAAGGCGACCAGCGCTTCTATGGGCACAGCTTCATCGCCGATGAATGGGGCGATCTGGTCGCCGCGTTCGGAGCCGGAGAGAGCGGGGTGCTGGTCGCCCGGCTCGATCTCGCCCGCGCCGCCCGGCATCGCGCCGGCATGGGCTTTTTCCGCGACCGCCGACCCGAGCTCTATGGCCGGCTCTGCCAGGACATCTGAGCCCGCCGCGACCGGCCCGGGCAGGCTTCACCGTTACGTGATCGCCCTTGGGGCGAACCGCTGGCACCCTCGCCACGGCTCTCCCCGCCGGACCCTGGCCGCGGCGGTGCAGGCGCTGGTCCGAGACGGGCTCACAATCGAGGCGGTCTCACCCTGGCTGGCGAGCGTTCCGCTCGGGCCTTCGCGGCGCACCTATGCCAACGGCGCGATGCGCGTCGCGAGCCCGCTCGCCCCGGCGGCGCTGCTGGCGCGGTTGCAGCAGGTGGAGACCGCCTTCGGCCGCCGCCGCCGGGGTCAGGCCTGGTCCGCGCGGGTGCTCGATCTCGATATCGTGCTGTGGAGCGGAGGTTGCTGGACCGACCGGCACCTGGTCATCCCGCACCGCCACTTTCGCGACCGCGCCTTCGTGCTCACGCCCGCCCGCGCCGTCGCCGCCGACTGGCGCGATCCCGTGACCGGGCTGACCCTGCGCCACCTTCATGCCCGCTTGACCGCCCCCCGCGCGCTGCCTAAGCGCGGGGTCCTCCGACGCTTGCGTCCGGGCCCTTAGCTCAGTCGGTAGAGCAACTGACTTTTAATCAGTAGGTCGCTGGTTCGAACCCAGCAGGGCTCACCATTCTACCACAAGCAGCATACCCACGGACCTGAATGGGCAACGCTTCCAGCGCTTGGGCTGGAAGCGCGCCATCGGCAAGGCGCCCCTGTTCGTGCATCACCAGCAGGGACCGCGGCGATCGGGGACAAGAGCGCCAGCTCCCGGCCAGCGGCCGCCGCGCGGTGCTGTGTCGGCGGTGGCCTCGATGGTGGCCAGCCAGTCCGCCGCTGCGTGGAATCAGTCGCTTTGATGGCATGCGGGCAACCCGTCGTCACCACGGGTCTTCCTGCAAGCAGGCGCAGGCCGTTCCGCGCCCGCTAAGCGTCCGATGTACCCCGCCAAGGGTACTCGCCATTCGGACGCGTCTGCCTAACCTGCCAGCATGTCTCGCGTCTCACTGGCGCACATCAGCAATGAGAAGAACGATGCACCACTCCTCCAAGCGATGGCTGTCGACGGCGGCTTCCTGTGCGGTCACGGCCGTGCTGGTTCCGTCGGCGGGCCATGCGCAGACCGACGCTGCGGTTGAGATTCTGGCTGACAGCAACCGCGATGGTGTCGTCACCGCAGCCGACCGCGCCGGGAAAACCGAGTGGACCGCGACGCACGGGGCCATTCTGCTGCCGAACATTGGTGACAGCGCCAAGCGTTGCCCTGGCGCATCCGACAGCGTGTCCGATGCGGCGCTTGAAGAGTGCAACGATGCGCAAGGCGATGTCCCGCGGGCGCCTGACCTGTTCGCCCCCGTGCGCACGATGCCGATCGCGGGCCTTTCGGCGAAGGCCGGCGGGCAGATCGTGCCGGTGGGGGCCGGTGCCGACAAGGTTCGCGTGTTCTGGAAGCAGGGCAAGCGCTGGGTGTCGATCGGCCATGGGGCTACCATTTCGTCCCGCGATCTGGCCGCCGGGCTCGAACTGGGGGTCGATGCAAGGGATGTCGCCCGCGATTCGGGGAAATGGGATGGCCGGGTGGTGCTGGAGTTCCGTGTCACCGATCGCGGCGCCACCCGGAAGGATCAGGTGGCCATGCGGGTGGCGCCGGTGGTGATCCACAACCACCTGCAGCGCGCGGTTGATATCTTCGGGCCCGACAGCGGCCGTTATGCGCCGCATCAGAGATTCATGGCCGACATGCAGGCGGCCCTGAGCAAGGCCGGCTTTGATCGTCCGATCACGCGCATCCAGACCAACGACAATTGGGCACAGGACTTTGTCGAGTTCGGCTACGCCAGCATGCCAGCGCCCGGCGGTGGCCAGAAGACGATCCGCATTGCCATCCGCTCGTCCCAGCCAGGGCGGGCCGCCGGGCGTCGTCTGTTCGATCTGCGCGGGCCGGGCATGGGTGTCGTCCAGCTTGGTGGGCAGGGCTATCACCAGGTTGATTCCTTTGGGAATCTTGAGACGGCTCCGCCCTACCAGCTGGGTGGAAAGGCTTACCCGGTCGGCCGGGTCGTCTACGGCGATGCGGGCGACGGCGTGGCACCGCATGCGGATTGGGTGAAGTTCTTCGCTGCGCAACAGGTGCAGGCGCCGATCGTTCTCGACACCTCATGGCTGGCGATCGGGCATGTCGATGAGTTCGTGCAGTTCATTCCCGCGAACAATGCCCGCGGCTGGACCATCGCGGTCAAGGACGTCGATTCGGCGCTGGCGCTGCTGCGCCAGGCCAGCGCCGCAGGCCATGGCAAGGTCAGCGCCAGTTCGCGTGCCGATGTCCCGCCCCGCACGATCGATGAGCTGCTGGGCGACGCCGACTGGCTTCGCCTGAACGAGCTGGCGCGGCGCAAGATTGCCCTGAACCTCGCGATCCTGCAGGCGGAAACCGGGGTGAGCGATAGCGAGGTCGTGCGGGTACCGGGGCTATTTCTGGAAAGTGACTTCCATGGTTTCGTCAACACCGTGGCGCACAAGGCTTCTGCCCCGCCTGCCGGATCGCTGCCCGAAGGTGCCTTGCTGCCGCCGGAAAACATCACCTACGGGCCGGGCGAACTGATCGCCCATTTCCCGGCACCGGTGAACGGACTGCTGATTGACCGGACGCATTACATCGCGCCGCGGCAATGGGGACCCTTGATCGGCGGGGTCGACATCCTCGAGGCCGCCGTGGCCAAGGCCTACGCCGCGCAGGGCATAGAGACCACCTTCGTCGACGACTGGCTGTCCCACCATATCATCGGTGGCGAAATCCATTGCGGCACCAATGCCACCCGCGAAATTGGCCAGCCCTGGTGGCGATGAGCCGCGCAATCATGCTGTCGCAGGAGAAGATCATGCTCAAATCGGTCATCGCCGGGCTCGCCTTGCTGTCGTCGGGTTCCGCACTGGCGGAAGCCGTCGCGGCCGCCGACGCGGTCTTCCTCTCGGGCAAGGTGCTCACCTTCGACCGGCAGGACCGGACCGCCGAGGCCGTGGCGGTCCGGGACGGGCGGATCGTCTATGTCGGAACGAATGCGGCAGCCAAGGCCATGGCGGGCGCGCAGACCCGGGTGATCGATCTCAAAGGCCGGGTGCTGATGCCCGGGTTCGTCGACGGTCACGTCCATCCGCTGGGCGGCGGTGCGCAGTTGCAGTTGTGCAACCTTGAGTACCTGCCACTCACCACGGAGCAGTTCCTCGCACGGATCCAGGCCTGCCTCGACCGCGAGCCGAATGCCCCGGCGACCGAGCCGCTGTCGGTCGTTGGCTGGTATCGACAGTACATGCAGCCGGCGGGTACCGATCCCAACCGCGACGTGCTGGATCGGCTCAGAACCTCGCGACCGGTCGTGGTGACCAACCGCGACGGGCATTCCACGCTGGTCAATTCGCGCGCACTCGAGCTGGCCGGGATCGACAATGCCACGCCCAACCCGCCCGGCGGCAGCATCACCAGGGATGCGACAGGCCGCGCCACCGGCATTCTGGAGGATGCGGCGGCCCGGCTGGTCACGGCGAAGTCCGGGACCGGCGGGGTCGAGGCGGCCACCGTCGCCGATGGCCGCGCCGCGCTCAAGGCCCTGGCGCAGGCCGGGGTAACCTCGATTCTCGATGCCTACATGACCGAGCCCGGCCTGAAGGTCTATCAGGAGCTGGCGCGCCGCGGCGAGCTGACCCTGCGCGTCCACGCCGCGATCGGTGCGTCGCCCCGCAAGGGCGAGACGGCCGAGCAGGTTGTCGCCCGCGTGCGCGACCTGCGCGACCGCTATGACACTCCGGCGACCGGCCCCGTGCCCGCACTGCGTGTCCACACCGCGAAGCTGGTGATGGACGGCGTGATCCAGGCGCCGGCCCAGACCGCTGGCCTGATCGAGCCCTACTGGAAGAACCACGGGGACCACGATCATCCCAATTGGGGTCCGGGGGACCGCTATGGTCCAATCTATCTTGAACCCCAGCAGTTGACTGACATCACCGTCGGGCTGGCCAGGGTCGGCATCGAACCCCACGTCCACGCCATCGGCGATCGTGCGGTCAAGGTGACGCTCGACGCGTTCGAGGCCGTCCGCAAGGTGGTGCCCGATGACCGCATCCGTCCGGCCGTCGCGCATGCCGAGCTCGTCGCGCCCGCCGACTATGCACGGTTCAAGACGCTGAACGCCGTTCCGGTCATGTCGTATCAGTGGAGCATTCCGGCGCCGAACTCGGTTACCGGCGCCAAGAACTACCTCGGGCCGGAGCGGTTCGAGCGCATGGAGCCGTTCGACAAGCTCGATGCCGCCGGGGCGCGCGTGGTCTACGGCAGCGACTGGCCGGTAGACCGGATGGACTACTGGCTGGCGCTGAAGGCCGGGGTGACCCGCGCCGGTGGGCGCAATGCCGTACCGGAGTTCCGTGGCCGCCTGAATGCCGCCGATGGTCTGGCGCGAAAGACAGCGCTGCGTTCGATCACGATCGACGGCGCCTGGGCACTTCACGCCGAGCGCGAGGTCGGATCGATCGAACCCGGCAAACTGGCCGACCTGATCGTACTGGAGCGCGATTTCCTGACCATGCCGGAAGAGGAACTCGCCGAAAACCGCGTGCTGCTGACCATGGTTGGCGGCAAGATCGTCCATCAGACCGAGGGTCTTGGTCAATGAGAACCCTTAGCACCTTTGCCCTGTTGGCCGGCTGCCTGATCCTTCCGGCCGGCAAGGTCGCGGCGGCCCCCAGCCGGCCGGCGCCAGCCGATACCATTCTGGTAAATGGCGCGATCTTCACTGCCGATGCGCGCAACAGCGTCCGCCAGGCCATCGCGATCCGCGACGGTCGGGTGGTCAGGGTGGGGTCGAACCGCGAGATCCGCGCCTTGGCAGGCCGGGCCACCAAGGTCGTTGATCTGCGCGGACGCATGGCCATGCCCGGGCTGATTGATGGCCATATCCATCCCTTCAACGGCGGGCGCATGCTGCGCAGTTGCAACCTTGAATACAGTCCGCTGACCGAGGCGCAGTTCCTGGCGCGGATCCAGGCCTGTCTTGATGCCGAACCTCAAGCGTCCGACGATACGATCCTCAATGTGGTGGGCTGGTACCGACAGTACATGCAGCCCGCTGGAACCGAGGCCGATCGCCGGACGCTGGACAAGCTCCGTACGCGCCGGCCGATTGCAGTCACCAACCGCGATCTGCATTCGGTTCTGTTGAACAGCCGTGCGTTGGAGCTGGTGGGCATCGACGATACCACGCAGAGCCCGGCCGGAGGCGCGATCATTCGGGATCAGGCGGGCAAGGCGACCGGGATCCTCGAGGACGCCGCGATCGGATTCCTGTTCAAGGTGATGCCGCCGCCAGCGCCCGAGGACGATCGGCGCGATCTGGCCGCGGCTTTCCAGGCCATGGGGCAGGCCGGCGTGACCACCTTCCTCGATGCGCTCGCCACCCGCGACAAGCTGCCGCTCTATGCCGAGCTGCTCGACAGCGGCAAGCTGACCGCGCGCGTGCACGTGGCCTATCTGCTGGACACCCGCAGCGAGAGCGATCCGGCCAAGCTCGTCGCCGATGCGGTCGCGGTGCGGCAGGCATTCGATCGGCCGTCGGAGCGGACGCTGCCCACGATCCGGGTCGACCATGTCAAGCTGGTCATGGACGGGGTGATCCAGGCGCCGGCCCAGACCGCCGCCCTGGTCGAGCCGTACTGGGTGCCGCAGTCCGGGCTGGGCCACGATCATGACGCGGCCGGCCATGCCGCGATCACGTGGGGGCCAGGCACCAATCGCGGCCCGATCTACATGGAAACCGCGAAGCTGCGCGATATCGTGGCGGGTCTCGCGCAGGCCGGGATCGATCCTCACATCCACGCGATTGGCGACCGTGCGGTCAAGTACACCCTCGATGCGCTGGAACAGGTCCGCGCGGCCGGGGCTCCGGCCACCTTCCGCCCTGCGATTGCCCACGCCGAACTGGTCGAACCGGTCGATCTGCCGCGCTTCAAGTCGGTCGGCGCCATTCCGGTCATGTCCTACCAGTGGAGCATCCCCGGCCCGAACTCGGTGACCGGGGCGAAGAATCAACTGGGGCCGGAGCGGTTCGAGCGCATGGAGCCGTTCGACAAGCTGTCCGGATCCGGCGCCCGGGTGGTCTATGGCAGCGATTGGCCGGTTGACCGGATGAACTACTGGCTTGCCCTGAAAGGCGGGATCACCCGCGCCGGTGGCCGCGACACGCCCGCCGAATTTGCCGGTCGGCTCAACCGCGCGCCGGGCCTCAGTCGCGTGCAGGCGCTCCGCTCGATCACCATCGACGGTGCCTATGCGCTGCATGCCGAGGACCGCATCGGTTCGCTCGAACCGGGGAAACTGGCTGACCTCATCGTGCTTGAGCGCAATGTCCTCACGGTGCCCGAGGCGACCCTGGCGGAGAACCAGGTCCTGCTCACGATGGTGGGCGGTTCCGTGGTTTACGACAAGGGCCTCTGGGCCAAGACCGGGAGGCCTCGCTCGAATAACTGAGTCCAATACCCCTCAGGGGTTACTTGAGTACCGCGCAGGATAGGGTTCAATCATGTCATCGTAATGACAGTCTGCAGTGCGATCAAAAGATCGACTGCGGGCATGGGGGTTTTTATTCATGAAAAACGTAGTCTACATGCGCAGCCTGGCTTCGAGCGTTGCATTGGTCGCTATTCTGGGTCTCGCGCCCCAGGCCTACGCCCAGGCCGCGCCCAGCGATGAAGCCGAGGTGGTCGAAGAGATCACGGTCACGGCCACCCGGCAGTCGCAGGCCATTTCCAAGGTGCCGATCAGCATCTCGGCGTTCGACAATGAAACCCTCCAGCGCGACGGCGTGCGCAAGGTCGACGACATTGTTCGCTTCACCCCCGGCCTGGCACTCAATCGTGGGATCACCGGATCGAACGTGATTTCGATCCGCGGCATCACGTCGGGTGCGGGCGCCGGTGTGACGGGCATCTACATCGACGAAACCCCCATCCAGGTCCGCAACGAAGGCTACGGGGCTGGCTCGGCCTTCCCAGAAGTGTTCGATCTCGAGCGGATCGAGGTGCTGCGCGGGCCGCAAGGGACCCTGTTCGGGGCTGGATCGCAGGGTGGTACCGTCCGCTTCATCCAGGCCGCACCGAACATGGACGCGTGGAGCGTCTATGCCCGCAGCGAACTGGCGAGCACCGACAAGGGCAGCGAGACCTACGAAGCCGGCGTGGCTGTTGGCGGGCCGCTGATCGCCGATCGCCTTGCGTTTCGGGCCAGTGTCTATTTCCGCAAGAACGGCGGTTTCATCGACGCGGTTGAAGGCACCTATACGCCGGTCGCCGGCGCGGTGGCGCAGTATCCTAACGGCAACCTGATCAACTTCAGGCAGACCCGCACGGTGAGAGAGGACACGAACTCGGACGACGCGTTGAACGCCCGTCTGGCGGTCGAATTCCGCCCCACCGAGTGGCTGTCACTCACGCCGTCGATCAGCTATCAGCGGACCCGCCAGAATGACGGCGCCAACGTGTTCTGGCCGGGCGCATCGGACGTCAACAACAAGATTTTCAATCGCGTGGTGTTCAGCAAGGGCTCGCCGGCCACCAACGCGGCGTTCACCGACATCTCTGCGCCTGACACGGAAAATGCCACCGACGAGTTCGTGCTCTATGCCCTGAACGCGCAAGCGGAACTGGGCGGTGCGGATCTGATCAGCAGCACGTCGTTCTTCGACCGCAGCAACCGCAAGTGGCTGGACTTCACCCTGATCGATACCTTCCAGTTCGGTGGCTTCCGGTCGCCGCCGATCGGGTACAAGTCCGCGTCGCTGTATGAAGTGGGCCAGAAGAACTTTGTGCAGGAGGTTCGCCTGCAGTCATCCAATCCCTCGGCGCGGTTGCGCTGGGTGGTTGGCGGGTTCTTCTCGTCCAATAAGCAGACTGCCCAGCAGAACATCTTCAACAACTTCGTCGACAGACTGCCCGTCGTGTTTGGTGCGGCAGCCGGCGGTAGCCCGTTCGGTCCGGGGACCAGCGCGATCGTCAATGCGCTGGGTGTGCCCCAGCTGCCGGGCGGCGGCTCCTATTCGGAGGACCGCAAGATCGATGAGGAGCAGTACGCCGGTTTTGCGCAGGTCGATTTCCGGGCCACTCCCGAACTGACCCTGACGCTGGGTGCTCGTGTCGCGCACAACGTTCTGAAGTACAATGGCATCTTCCGCGGGCCGCTGAACAACGACAACCCGCCGCTGGGTTTCCCTTGTCCCACGGCCGGTGGTTGCACCCCGGGCACCGGGGTGTTCACGCCGCTCTATCAGGACACGATCGGTCTGAAGAACAGCGAGACAGCCTTCACTCCGAAGTTCGGCATCTCGTGGCAGGCGACCAACAATGACCTGTTCTACGCCTCGATCTCCAAGGGGTTCCGGCCAGCGGGCGTCTCCGCCAAGGTTCCGGCCAACTTCTGCGGACCAGACCTGGCATTGACCGGCTATGTCGATGGCAACGGCAACAGCGCCCAGCCGGTGTCGTACAAGTCGGACTCGGTGTGGAGCTACGAAGTCGGCGCGAAGAACAAGCTGTTCGGCGGCCGGATGACCGTCGACGCCAGCGCTTACCTGATCAAGTGGTCGAACATCCAGAACTCGGTGTTCCTGCCCAACTGCCTCTATGGCTTCGTCGACAATCTGGGCGATGCCACCTCGCGCGGCTTCGATCTGGCGCTGAATGTCGAGCCGGTCGAGGGGCTGCGGCTCGGGACGAACGTGTCCTACAACAAGGCCGACTACAACGGTGCGGTCGTGACCCCGGGCAATGTGTCGCTCTTTCCCGCAAACTCGGCGATTGCGGCCAACCGGCCGTGGACGCTGACCTTTGTGAGCGAGTACTATTTCAAGGACTACTACCTGCGCGCCGATACCAGCTACTTCAGCGAGGCCCGCGCCCAGGCGGCCACGGATCGCGCCTCACCGCTCTACAATCCCTTGCTGCGGCCCGACCAGGCCTATACGGCCGTCAACCTGCGCGCCGGCGTGCTGATCGGGAAAGCGGACGTGTCGATCTTCGTCAACAACGTGACCAACGCGGCACCGGTGCTGGGCTCGGCGGCACAGATCGGTGGACTGGTCTACACCGCCTCCACGATCCGTCCGCGGACCGTGGGCATCACGGCAAGCTGGCGTCAGTGAGTGGCGGGTCCGACGTGGCAACGCGCGGAGTCTGAGGTGGGCACCGTCGCGGCCGACGCCTCCGCCGGTGCCCCAACCAGGTCCGAACCCACGGCTCTGCGCCGTGTGTTCGGGACCTGGTCGCTGGTGATGTTCGGACTTGCCTACCTGGTCCCGCTGACCGTGTTCACGACATTCGGAACGGTCAGCAAGCTCACCGAGGGCCATGTCCCGCTGGCCTATGTGGTCACCAGCCTGGCCATGCTGTTCACGGCAGCCAGCTATGCCAGGCTGGTTCGCCGGGTGCCCGTGGCGGGGTCGGCGTTCAGCTATGCCGGCGCGGCGTTCGGACGGCGGGTCGGATTCATCACCGGCTGGACGCTGCTGCTCGACTACGTCCTGTTGCCGGCCATCAACTATCTGATCCTCGGGATCTATCTTGGCGCCCGGTTTCCAGCGGTCGCACCGGCGGTCTGGTCGCTCGCGGCCATCGGTCTGGTCACCGCCCTGAACGTGGTGGGGGTCGATTTCGTGCGCCGGGCCAGCGTGGGTCTGGTCGTGTTCCAACTGATCTTTGCGGCCGTGTTTGTGGTGGCTGCCTTTGCGCACCCCGGTGCAGTGCTGACTGCGGGGGCGTTCGTGGCCGAACCGGCGATCTGGCCGGGCGTCTTCGCCGGGGCGGCCGTGCTGTGCCTATCGTTCCTGGGCTTCGATGCGGTGTCGACGCTGTCGGAGGAAGCGCGTGACCCGGTCCGCACGGTGCCCCGCGCAATCATGCTCACCACCGTGATCGGGGGCGCGATCTTCATTGCTCTGGCCTATGCCGGGGCAAGTCTGTTGCCCGACTGGCGGATGATCCGGGCATCGGACAGCGCCGGTCTGGAGCTGATGCAACCGCTCGGACCGGTCATGTCGGCGTTTTTCCTTGCCGCCTATGTCAGTGGTTGTCTCGCGTCTGCGCTGGTGGCGCAGGCCAGCGTGGCGCGCGTGCTGTTCGTGATGGGGCGCGAGAGGGTACTGCCGACCTCGCTGTTCGGGGTGCTCAGTCCGCGCTTCCAGACGCCGGTGCGGGCCACCCTGGTAGTCGCGCTGCTGTCGGTCGCCGCGCTCTTCGTGACGCTCGACACGCTGGCGTCGCTGATCAGCTTTGGCGCGCTGTTCGCGTTCTCTCTGGTCAACCTGGCGGTGCCGCGGCTCGATGCGCTGGCCGCGCCCGATCGTTCCCCTGTGCGGGTGGTGGGCATGGCCGTCGTTCCCGGACTGGGCTTTGCTGCCACGCTTTGGCTGTGGTTCAACCTGTCGGCGCTGGCCTTGACGGTGGGGCTGGCATGGTTGGGTGCGGGCGTGATCTACGGGCTGGTCGGCCATGACGTGGCCGACCGGGCGCGCGAGGCGCTCGCCTAGGCAGACCGCAGGTCGGGCGAGAATCGCTCGGGGATGGTTTGCACCGCGCCGCGTGGCTGGCTAGGCTGCGCCGGCTGGACACGGGCAAAGGGAAACTGGGAAGATGGGCCAACCCGGCGAGGCTGGCACGGGCGGTGCGCCGGGTGTCCCGGCAACCGAAGCTGCGGTGCAGCACGATCCGCGGCCGCGCGACGGCCGGGCCTTCGCGCTGCTGGCCGAGGTGCTTGAGGCCCTGGGCGGTAGCGATTTTGCCGGAGCCCTCGCGCGGCTGGTGCAGGAACTGGGCGCCTACGAGACGACCGTGATCGCGGCCTTTCCCGAATCCGGCCGCCCGGTCCGGTTGTTCAGCAACCTGCAGCCCGAGGACGAAGAGACCACGCTGCGTCCCTACTTTGACAACACCTATCTGCTGGACCCGTGGTACAACATGGCCCGCGAACAGGTTTCCGACGGGGTTTACCGGCATGAGGAGCACCTGCCGGACGGCTTCCACGATAGCGACTATTATCGAAACTACTACGCCGCCACGGGCCTGCGCGACGAATGCGGCATATTCATCCGGTTGAGTAGCACGATCTGCATCGTCGCCATGCTCGGGATCCGCTCGCCCGAACACCCTCCCGGCCGCCTGGAGGAGCTCGAGATGATCTTGCCGTGCCTGCTGCCGGTGGTCCGCCGACACTGGGCCGGGCTCTCGACCCTCACGGTCACCCCTAGCGAGAACCTGGCGACCCTGTGCCGGGTCCACGGACTGGTTGGCCGGGAGGTCGAGGTGACCGACCGTCTGCTGCGTGGCTATTCGAACAAGTTGATCGGGCGGGAACTCGGCATCAGCCCCGAAACCGTGAAGGTCTACCGCAAGCGGATCAACAAGAAGCTCGGTACGACCAGCGCGCGCGAGGTCTTCGCGATGTTCTTCCGCAAGGCGATTTGACCGGGTTCAGAGCGCTACGGCGATCGATTTTGTCTCGGTGTAGAGCTCGATCGCGTTCCACCCCATTTCGCGGCCCCAGCCGGATTGGCGGAACCCGCCGAAGGGCAGGGCGGGGTCGATGACGTGGTGCGTGTTGACACCCACCGTTCCGGCCCTGATCCGCCGGGCGAGGCGATGGGCGGCGCTGACGTCGCGGGTGAAGATGCTGGCGGCGAGGCCATAGATGCTATCGTTGGCCTCGGCGACGAGCGCCTCTTCGTCCTCGAAGGTCCGGGTCACCAGCACCGGCCCGAAGATCTCCTCGCGGACCACCGACATGCCGGGGGTCGTTCCCGCCAGGATGGTCGGCGCCACGAAGTATCCGGCCTGGCCGACGCGCCCACCACCGCAAAGCAGCCGCGCTCCATCCTTCACGCCTGCCTCGACGTAGCCGAGCACCTTGCGCATCTGTTCGGCCGAGACCAGCGGGCCCATCGTGCTCGACCGGTCCAGTCCGGGTCCGACCCGGATGGTACGGGCGGCTGCGACGAGACGTTCGTGGACCTCGTCGGCCACCGAGCTGTGCAGGTAGAGCCGGGTTCCAGCCGTGCAGGTCTGGCCGGCGTTGTAGAAGATGCCTGACGCAATCGCGGGAATGGCCCGGTCCAGATCCGCATCGGCAAGAACGATCATCGGCGATTTGCCGCCCAGCTCGAGCGAAACCTTCTTCAGGTTCCCTTCGGCCGCGGCCAGGATCTTGCGGCCCACGGCGGTCGATCCGGTGAAGGCCACCTTGTCGACATCGCCATGTGCCGCCAGAGGTGCCCCGGCCTCGTCGCCGAAGCCGGTGACGACATTGAAAACCCCCGCGGGAACGCCGGCCTCCTCGACCAGCTCGGCCAGCCGCAGCGCCGTGAGCGGAGTCTGTTCCGCGGGCTTCAGCACGATCGTGCAGCCCGCCGCGAGCGCGGGTGCGACCTTCCAGATGGCCATCATGAACGGGAAGTTCCACGGTACGATCTGCGCGCAGACACCCACCGGCTCGCGCACCGTATAGGCATGGAACGGCGCATCCTGCGAGAGCGGCACAGACTGTCCGGTCAGGCGCGTGCACCATCCCGCCATGTAGCGGCAGAGCTCGGCCGAGAAGGCCACGTCACCCGCCCGGGCCTCGTTGAACGGCTTGCCGTTGTCGGCGGCTTCGATCTCGGCGAGCTCGTCGGCATGCCGATCGATCAGCTCGCCCAGCCGCCAGATCCGCCTGGCCCGCTCCGCCGGGGTCAGGCTGGGCCATTCGCCCTGCTCGAAGGCCCGGCGGGCAGCGCGGACCGCCATGTCCACGTCCTTGCTGCGCCCCCGCGCGACGCGCGCGATCTCACGCCCGTCGGCAGGGTCCTCGACCGCGAAGGTCTCATCCCCGTAGTGCCAGCGCCCGTCGATATAGTGCCCGTGGCGACGGGCGATGAAAGCGGCAGCCTCGGGGCCAGGCGCGTGGGCGGGGGCGTCTTGCAGCGTGATGTTCGCGGACATGGTCATTCGCCGAGGTCTTGAGGAGCGGATCAGCCGGCCAGCAGCGCCGGGCTGACTTCGGCGAGGGCTTCGTGCAAGGTATCGACGATGCGGTCGATGTCGGCCTTGCCGAGCACCAGCGGCGGCGACAGCACGATCACGTTGCCCACGGGACGAACAATCACGCCACGCTTGCGGGCGGCGGTGAAGACCTTGTGCGCCGCGCCCAGCTCCGGGGCGAAATTCACCCGGCCAGCGCGGTCGCGGACGAGCTCGATTCCCGCCATCAGGTGATCGCCGCGCACGTCGCCGACCACCTCGTGACGCATCAGTTCCTTCAGCCGGGCCTGCAGGTAGGGTCCGACCTCGCGGACATGGCCCAGCACGTTATCCCGCTCGATGATGTCGATCGTGGCGAGGGCCGCAGCGCAGGATACCGGATGGCCGGAATAGGTGAATCCGTGGGAGAGCAGGCCCCCTGGCGCCTGGGGCACGGCGATGACGTCGTGAATCGCATCGGAGAACAGCGTGGCGCCGAGGGGGCAATAGCCTGACGAAATCCCCTTGGCGCTGACGATCACATCGGGGACATGGCCGAACCGGTCCTCCGAGGCGAACCAGTGGCCGAGCCGTCCGAACCCGGTGACGACCTCGTCGGCGATGTAGAGGATCTCATTCTCGCGGCAGATCTGCGCCACGCGCCGATGGTATCCCGCCGGAGCGACCAGCACGCCCCCGGCCCCCATCACCGGCTCGGCGATGAAGGCCGCAACGTTCTCGGCGCCCAGCTGATGGATGCGCTGCTGCAGTTCATCGACCAGGAAGTCGCAGAACTGCGCTTCGTCCATGCCTTGGGGGCGACGGTAAAGGTTGGCGGCGGACACGTGGTGGACAATGTCCTGGGAGATCCGGTCAAACCCGAGGTGGACGCCATGGATGCCGGTCAGGGCGGACGCGAAATAGGTCGAGCCATGATAGCCGTCGTTGCGCGAGATGATCTTCTTCTTGGCGTGCTTGCCCAGCCGGTTGAAATAGTAGTGGATCAGCCGGACGGCGGTGTCGTTCGCGGTCGAACCACCCGTGGAATAGAACACGTGGTTGAGCGGCCCAGGTGCGCGCTCGGCGAGCTTAGCCGCCAGCAGCGATGCCGGAACGTTGGTAGAGTGTCCGAAGGTGTTGAAATAGGCCAGTCGGCTCGCCTGCTTGCCCATGGCATCGGCAATCTCGGTGCGTCCGTGGCCGAGGTTGATGCACCACAGTCCGGCGATGGCGTCGATGTAGGTCCGACCGTCCGTGTCGGTCACGGTGACGCCGGAGGCTTCGGAGATCACCTGACTGCCTTCGCGCTCGAACGTGGTGAAGTCGGTATAGGGATGGATGAAGTGGTTCTTGTCCGCCTGCCAGGCAAGATCTTCCGGCCGGTCGTTGCGGACCGTATCGGCGAGGGTGGCAGTGTGGATGGCCATTGTATTGCTCCGGTGGCAGCAGGTCTTGGTGCCTGATTGGGCGAGCACGGTGATCAGGCAAAGTCCCCCCCACGGGTTATCGGTACCCAAGGGCATGTACCCTCTCGGGGTGGCTTGAACCCGGGCATGGGATCGGACCAATTGGGCCTTCAATCCCGGAGTAATCAGACGTGGACGTTGCTGCCTTGCGCGTGAATTCCGACCGCCTGTGGTCGGCGCTTGAAGAGATGGCCCGGATCGGCGCAACGTCGGCCGGTGGTTGCAACCGGCAGGCGCTCACCGACCTTGACCGGCAGGGGCGCGATCTGTTCGTGCGATGGGCGCGTGAGGCCGGATGCACGATCGAGATCGATGAGGTCGGCAACATCTTTGCACAGCGTCCCGGCACCGACCGGGATGCGCCCGCAGTGCTGGCTGGCAGCCACCTCGATACCCAGGCAACCGGCGGCAAGTATGATGGCGTCTACGGGGTGTTGGCCGGTCTCGAGGTGCTGCGGGTTCTGAACGAGAATGCGGTGGTGACCCGCGCTCCGGTAGAGGTGGCGGTCTGGACGAACGAGGAGGGCTGCCGGTTTGCCCCGGCCATGCTCGGTTCGGGCGTGGTCAGCAGCACCTACACCCGCGATTTCGCCTATGCCGTCGAGGACAAGGCCGGCCTGCGCTTCCGGGACGAGCTGGAGCGTATCGGCTACCTGGGGAGCCGTCCCGCCGCACCGCGGCCCTATGCGGCCATGTTCGAGGCCCATATCGAGCAGGGCCCGATCCTGGAAAAGGAAGGCCTGACGATTGGCGCTGTGACCGGTATCCAGGGCGCCTACTGGTTCGATATCACCTTTGAAGGGCTATCCTGCCATGCCGGTCCGACGCCGATGGAGATGCGCCGCGATCCCTGGTCGGCGGCGGTACCGGTCATGGCCGGAGCCTTCGCCCTGGCCCGGGCCAACGGGCCGTGGGGCCGGGCCACGATCGGCGATGTCCGGGTGGAGCCCGGCTCGCGCAATACGGTGCCGGCGCGGGTGGTCGTTTCGATCGACATCCGCCATCCCGATGCCGCTACACTCGAAACCATGGTGGCCGGGTTGCACGCCCTGGTCGAGCGCGAGTGTGCCGCCCACGGCATCTTCGGGCAGACCGCCCAGGTCTGGCACATGCCCGCCACCGCGTTCGACGCAAGACTGGTGGAACGGGTGGTCTCGGCGGCCCGCCGCCTCGGTCACAGCTGCATGGAGATCGTCAGTGGGGCGGGGCATGATTCGTTGCACACCGCGCAATTCGCTCCGACCACGATGATCTTCGTGCCCTGTGCCGGCGGGCTCAGCCACAACGAGGCGGAAGCGGCGACCGCAGCTGACCTCGCCGCCGGGGCGGACGTTCTGCTGCACGCCATGCTCGAAGAGGCGGCATAGCGCCGGAAGCCGATGTCCGTGGCGGCGCGCGGGCCGCGCGCCGCTCAGCACGGCCCGCCGCAGGCCATGTGCTCGGGGTGGCCGGCCCGGGTTGCGGCGCCGGGCCCAGTCCCGGCGCCGGCTGCGCTTCAGGCGCCCAGACCGACGCAGGTCAGCTTGATGTCGAGATAGTCGTCCATGCCGAACGACGAGCCTTCACGCCCCAGCCCCGATTCCTTGACCCCGCCGAACGGTGCCACCTCGGTGGAGATCAGCCCGGTGTTGAGCCCGACCATCCCGTAATCGAGCGCTTCGGGAACGCGCCAACTGCGATCGAGATCGCGGGTGTAGACATAGGCGGCAAGACCGGCATCGGTGTCATTGGCCAGGCGGATTGCCTCCTCTTCGGTTTCGAAGCGGACGATGCCCGCCACCGGGCCGAATGTCTCCTCGCGGCAAAGCAAGGCATCTGCTGGCACGTCGGCGATCACGGTCGGCGCGAAGAAATGGCCGCGGACCAGCGCGCCGTCGGTCAGCGGCGTGCCGCCTGTCAGCAGCCGGCCGCCGCGCGCGACGGCGTCCTCGACATGCACCTGGGCCTTGGCCAGCGCGCGCGCATCGATGAGCGGACCCTGATCGGTCGGACCCGCCAGGCCCGGGCCCACCCGGAATGCACGCACCCGGCCGGCCAGACGGGCGGCGAACTCGTCATGGACACCCGACTGCACGAGGATACGGTTGGCACACACACAGGTCTGTCCGGCATTGCGGAACTTCGACGCCACCGCGCCCTCGATCGCGGCATCGATGTCGGCATCGTCGAAAACGATGAACGGGGCATTGCCGCCCAGTTCCAGAGACACCCGCTTGACCGTGGCGGCACAGCGCGCCGCCAGCTCCTTGCCGACCGCCGTGCTGCCGGTGAAGGTGAACTTGCGCACCCGCTTGTCGCCGGTCAGCACGTCGCCGATGGCTGGCGCATCGCCCATGATCACGTTGAACACGCCCGGCGGCAGGCCCGCTTCCTCGCCAAGGCGGGCCAGCGCCAGGGCGCTGAGCGGGGTCAGCTCCGATGGCTTGACCACGAAGGTACAGCCGGCCGCGAGAGCCGGCCCGGCCTTGCGCGTGATCATGGCGAGCGGAAAGTTCCACGGCGTCACCGCGGCGACCACCCCGACCGGGCTCTTGCGGACGAGCAGGCGGCGGTCCGTGGCATGGGGCGTCAGCAGCGCCCCGGTGACGCGGCGGGCCTCCTCGGCAAACCATTCGAGAAAGCTTGCCGCATAGGCAACCTCACCGGCTGCTTCGGGCAGCGGCTTGCCCTGTTCGGCTGTCATGAGCCGGGCCAGCGCCTCCCGCTGGTCCAGCATGAGCTCGGCCCAACGCCGCAGGATGTCGCTGCGGGCCTTGCCGCTCAGCCCGGCCCAGGGGCCCTGGGCGCGGTGTGCGGCGTCCACCGCCAACCGCGCCTCGTTCGCCCCCATCAACGGGACTTGCCCTATCACCGATCCATCGGCCGGGTTCGTCACATCGAGGGTGCGCGAGCCGTGGACCCATGCGCCGTCGATGAAGGCCGCATCGCGCAGCAGGGGCTGAGATGCGATCGGCGCGCGGGCGGGAGCCATCATGCCAACTCGGCCACGCTGACCAGCGCATCGGTCATGATCGCCAGACCTTCGTCAAGGATCGTGTCGTTGGCCGTCAGCGGCACCAGAATGCGGATCGTCTGGCCGCGCGTGCCGCAGGTCAGCAGGACCAGACCGCGTTCCAGGGCGGCGGCGGCGACGCGCTTTGCGGTTGTACCGTCAGGCACGCCGGCCGGGTCCGGCACGTCGAAGGCGATCATCGCGCCGGGGCCACGCAGTCCGGTGATCTCCACCGTGTCGTTGCGTGCGGCCGCGGCTTCCACCGCCGCACGGATCCGCGCGCCAATGTGGTTGGCCCGCCCGATCAACTCTTCCTCGGCGATGACGTCCAGTACGGCCAGCGCGGCCGCCACGGCGACCGGCGATCCTGCATAGGTTCCGCCCAGCCCGCCGGGGCCGATGGCATCCATCACCTCGGCCCGGCCAATCACCCCGGCCAGCGGGAAACCGCCGGCCAAGGACTTGGCGATGGTGATCAGGTCGGGACGCACCGGCTGGTGTTCGATGCCGAACATCTTGCCGGTTCGGGCGAAGCCGGACTGGACCTCGTCGGCGATGATCATGATGCCGTACTGCTCGCGCAGACGCGCCAGCACCTGGTACAACTCGGGATCAGGCATGTGGAAACCGCCTTCGCCCTGGACCGGTTCGATGATGAACGCCGCGATGCGCTCCGGTTCGATGTCGGCGGCAAAGAGGAAGTCCATCGCCCGCAGCGTCTCGTCGAGCGTCACGCCGTTGGAGGGCGAGGGCAGGGGCAGGTGATAGATTTCTGCCGGGAAGGGCCCGAGCCCGCGCTTGTAGGGATTGACCTTGCCGGTCATGGCCGAGGACAGCAGCGTGCGGCCGTGGAAGCCGCCGGCAAAGGCGATGACCCCCGGGCGACCAGTGGCCGCCCGCGCGATCTTCACCGCATTTTCGGTCGCCTCGGCGCCCGTGGTGAAGAAGATGGTCTTGGCAGCCCCTTCCACCGGAGCGATGGCGTTCAGCCGCTCGGCCAGTTCGATGTAGGGTTCGTAGGCCATCACCTGGAACGCGGTATGGGTGTAGGCACGCAGCTGCTCTTCCACCGCTGCCAGGACTCGAGGATGGCGATGCCCGACATTGAGCACCGCGATCCCACCGGCGAAGTCGATGTAGCGCTTGCCTTCGACATCCCAGATTTCGGCATTCTCGGCGCGCGCCGCGTAAACCGGCGTAGCCGTGGCCACCCCGCGAGGGACCGCGCTGGAGCGGCGTGCGAGCAAAGTCTGGTTGGTCATCGGATGCGCCTTCCGCTGTCGCTGAAAGGCTCCGTTTCTATGGTGTTGTCCCGGCCTGAGGGAGGCGCCTTGCACGGCGGCGGTGGTAACGCTAGGTTACCAGTATGGCTCCGCCCCCGTTGCCGCCTTTTGCCGCCCTGCGTGCGTTCGATGTCGTTGGACGCAGCGGCGGCATTCGCAAGGCAGCCGTCCAGCTGGGGTTGAGCCACGCGATCATCAGTCGCCACCTCGGCATGCTGGAGCAGCACCTCGGGGTAACCCTGTTCAACCGCCGCACTGGTGAACTGACCGAGCCGGGCCGTCGTTACCATGCCCAGGTGTCCGCAGCGATCAGCGAGCTTGAAGCCGCGACGACCGCCTTCACTGGCGCACGCGGACGGTCGCTCACTATCTGGTGCTCGGCCGGTTTCTCGTTGCACTGGCTCGCGCCGCGCCTGCCTGATTTTCAGCGCCGCACTGGAGTGGCCGGGGCGGCCTTCGTCGATCTTCATTCCACCGATGCCGAACCGGCCTTCGACAAGGACGAGGTTGATGGCGACATTCGCTATCTCGCCGATGGTGCGGCCAAGTCGCAACCTGCCAATGTCCGGACCGAACTGCTCGCCCGGCCGGATGTGTTTCCGGTCGCTGCCCCGGCGTTCCTGGCTGGCCTGCCGCGCGGGATCGAGCGCCGGGCCGACATCCTGGGCCTACCCCTGGTGCACGAGGGGGCAGGCGATGAATGGCTGCAGTGGCTGGCCGTGCAGGGGTTGGCTGCCGACGGACTGCGCGCACCTGCTGCCCGGTTTGGTCAGGCCCATCTGGCCCTTATGGCGGCCCGCTCGGGACAGGGGATCGCGCTTGCCAACCGGTTCCTGGTGGCCGAGGACCTTGCCCGCGGAACGCTGGTCGCAGTCGAACCGGCCGGCGATAGCTGGGCCACGGCGCAGCTCGGCGCCTACTACTTGCGGTGCAGTCGCGCGCGATGGTCGGATCCGCTGGTGGCGCGCTTCCGTCGCTGGCTGCAGCGGATGCTGGCCAAGGGCGACTGACCCACTACGCGCCAGCACAGGCCAGCGGCGCGCCCCTGCCAAGGCGTCCGGCGCCGCAACCGAGCGATCCGCCAAGCCCTGGCTGAAGTGATATGTTATATTATCGCATTGACGAGCCGTTCGCTCTTGCGCAAGGGCAGGCCAGCGAAACGGCGGTCAGCCGGTCCGGACCTGGGAGGTGTTGTGCAGTCCATCACGTTATCTGTGCCGCCGATGAGCGGCTCGCTGTGCCTCATTGGCGCCAAGGCTGGATGAAGCCATGCCCGTGGCTACGCTTTCGACGCAAGGGGCGCGCTGGCAGGAGATCAGGCTGCCTGACCGGCCGATCCTGATCGAACCCCGCGCGATTGCCGAACTGGAGGCACTTGCGCAGCCGCTTGCGCTGGCGGCGCCGCGCGAGTGGCGGGGCGAGGGTCCATTGGCAGCAGCGGTTGCGGCACTGGGCGACCTGCCCGCTGCATTGCGCGATGATATCAGCGCGCTGGTCGCCCGCTTTGCGGCGCTGCTGGGGCTATCCGAGGTCCGCATCCGGCTTGAGGCGATCAACACCAACGCCTGCCGCAAGATCCATGCCGACTATACCGACGTGCGCCTGATCACGACCTATTTCGGGCCCGGCACTGATTATGTCCCCCACGGCCACGAGCCGATCGAGGCGAACCTCAAGCGACTGCCGGCGGGTACCATCGCCCTGTTCAAGGGCAGGCTCTTCCACGACGGACACCCACCCTGCTTCCACCGTTCTCCCCCGGTTGGCGATACGGGTGAGCGCCGACTGGTGCTGGTGATCGATACCCCGCTGGAGGCGTCGCGCACCGGTGAGGCGGCTTTTCCGTTGCCGTGCTGAGGGACCTGCGCGTCCTGCTGATAGCCGTCGTCGCGCTGGCATCCAGCGCAGCGAAGGCGCAGCGCGCGGCAGAGAACGCCGCAACGGCCGCCGACGATGGCTTCGGCAAGAGCGTCGGCAGTGAATCGGTGGGGATCTATGCCAGTGGGGAGGTTCGCGGCTTTTCCGCCAATGACGCGGGCAACGCGCGGATCGAGGGGCTGTACTTCGATGAATCCGGCGGGATCAGCAACCTGTTCGTCGCGGAAAGCGACATCAAGGTCGGGCTGACGGCCTTTGGGCAACCTTTCCCGGCTCCCACCGGCATTGTCGATGCAACCCTGCGCCGTCCCAACGGCGATCGACCGATCGTGACTGCGCGGATCAATGCGGGGGACTATTTCGGCGTCGACGCCACCCTCGAGGCCGGCATTCCGCTGACATCGAACCTCGGGATCTATCCTGCTGTCGGCTATTTCGACGATCGCTATCCCGATGGCGTCAACGCCTGGTTCGTGAGCTATGGCAACGTCCTGCGCTGGCAGCCTGCGCCGCGTTCAGAACTGACGGTGTTCTTCAGCCGCTACGATTACGGGGACGAGGAAACCGGCCCGCTGATCTACACGGCGGGTCCCTACTTGCCCAAGGAGATCAAGCGGCGCCGCTACTTCGGGCAGGACTGGGCTCTACGATCCGGGCACAGCCAGAACTTCGGCGGTCTGGCCAAGACCACGCGGGGCGGCTGGAAGGTTGAAGCTGGCCTGTTTCGCAGCAGCTTCACCCAGGATGATTTTGCCTCGGCCTGGTTTGCCCGCGTTGACCGGGACGGGATTGGGCAGCGCTTCATCCAATCCGGGCGGGATCAGTCCTATGTGTCCTGGTCCGGCGAAGCGCGGGTGTCGCGTGACTGGCGCGATGGCCCGCGCCGCCATCGCCTGATCGCCTCCGTTCGGGGGCGGACCGTCGACGCCCGCTATGGTGGTTTCGATCTGGCCGCGATCGGGCCGGGAGAGATCGGTGTGCCCGATCCCGTGCCCGAGCCGGTCAGGGTCTATGGGGTCCTGACCGACGATCGGGTGCGGCAGACCATGGCCTCGGTGGGTTATGACCTGGTCTGGCAGGATCGCGGCGAACTGAACCTTGGGGTGACCCGCAGCGACTACCGCAAGGCGATCGACAGCCCCGACCTGCCCAGTTTTTCGCGCCGTGACCGCAACTGGCTGTGGAATGGGGCGCTGGCTCTGAAGCTGAACGGCAGCCTGACTCTCTACACGGCCACCACCCGCGGCCTTGAAGAAACCGGCAGCGCGCCGCTCAACGCGGTCAACGCCAACGAGGTGCTTCCGGCCCTGCGCACCAGGCAGTTCGAAGCCGGGCTGCGCCTGGCCCTGTCGCGCAGCATCCGCTTCGTGGCGTCCTGGTTTGACCTGCGCAAACCCTATTTCGAGATCGACCGGAGCGACGGATTCTTCAAGATCCTCGGCGAAGTGCAGCATCAGGGTTATGAGCTTTCGCTGTCGGGCAAGCCGGTCAGCGGACTGAGCTTTGTAGCTGGCGCCGTGTTCATGGACGCTCAGGTGACCGGCGAGGCGGTGGCCGATGGCCGCCTGGGGCGCCGGCCGATTGGCCGGACCCGGACGTTGATCGACGCCAGCGTCGACTGGATGCCGGCCGGGCAAAAGCGCTGGTCGGTGGATCTGCGCCTGCTGTTCGAGGGGCGACGGGAAGCCGATGCGCTGAACCGGTTTTCCATTCCCCAGCGTCTCACCGCCGACCTCGCGGCGCGCTATCGCTTCAAGATCGGCACCAGCCCGGCGATCCTGCGCGTGAAACTCGCCAACCTGACTGACGTATTCGGTTGGCGAGTGTCCGGGGGAGGCGGTTTCAGGACCAACGCCCCGCGCCGGCTGACGGGTTCGATCATCGCCGATTTCTGAGCCGATGCGCTGGAGGGCTTGGATCGTGACGGCTTCCGTGAACCCGGAACAGACCTGTCAAGGCCGTGGTCAGGCCGCGCTCCGGATCGGAAGATGCTCGATTGCGGCGAGCGATGCGGGCATGCCGAAGTAGTAGCCCTGCAGCTCATGGCAGCCCGCCAGCCGGAACAGGGCGGCCTGCTGTTCGGTCTCGATGCCCTCGGCGGTGACCGACATCTCGAGCCCGTTGGCCAGGTGGACCATGCCGGTGACCAGCAACAATGCCTTGGGATCGCGGCCCAGGCCAACGGCCAGTGATTTGTCGATCTTGATCCCGCTGAACGGAAACTGGCGCAGGTAGCCGATGCTCGCAAAGCCCGAGCCGAAATCGTCGAGCACCACCTGCACGCCCATGTCGGTGAAGGCGGCGATGGCGCGGTTGGCCCGGGCCGGGTGGTCGATCAGATAGCCTTCGGTAATCTCGATCTGCAGACGTTCCGGAGGAAAGCCGGTCTCGTGCAGCACCGCGGCCACCTCGCTTTCGAAGTGGGGGTGACGGAACTGCGCGGGCGAGACGTTGACGTTGAGCCGGAGCTGCCCGTGGCCGACCAGTTCTGTACAGGCCCGCCGCAGCACCAGCAGGCCGAGCGGGTGGATCAGGCCGCTCGATTCCGCCACCGGGATGAAATCGCCCGGGCCCAGCTCCTCGCCGCGGCGGCCCGGCCAGCGGGCCAGGGCCTCGACCGCGATGATCTTCCCTGTGCGCGCCTCGACCAGCGGCTGGTAGAGCACGGTGAACTCCGCACGGTCGATCCCGCCGCGCATCTCGGCCTCGACCTGCTGGCGCCACTCGCGGCCCAGATCCATGTCCGGGGTATAGGCCTGGGCGCCGTTGCCGCCCTCGGCCTTGGCCCGGTACATCGCGGTATCGGCGCGGCGCAGCAGCTCGTAGGGATCGACCGCGTCGTCCTCGCTGCTGGCCATGCCGATGCTGGCACCCAGCTGGAATTCGTGTGCCGCGAGCCGCAGCGGCAGGCCCAGCCAGGTGAGGATCGCGCCGGCCACCTCCATCGCCAGGGTGGCTGCGCCGGGGCCCTCGAACAGGATGGAGAATTCGTCGCCACCCATGCGGAACAGCACGGCCTGCTCGGGCAGGAGCCGGGCGAACTCGTCGCTGACCCGGCGGATGATCGTATCGCCCAGTTCGTGACCGAAGTTGTCGTTGATCTGTTTGAACCCGTCGAGATCGACGAACAGGATCGCCACGCTTACCGCGTTCTGGGTCGAGCGGCGGTGGATGTCTTCGAGCCGGGCGATCAGCGCGCGCCGGTTGGGCAGGCCGCTGAGCGCGTCGGTCAGGGCGATGCGGCGGTTCTCCTCGCTCAGCCGCTCGGTCTCGAGCTGTCGGTTGCGCAGGTCGCGCTGCGAGTAGATCAGTTCGGCGAACGAGCGATTGTAGCGGTTGAGCACGTGGACCATGCCCAGCCCGACAAAGGCCAGGATCGAGGCCTCCACCCACATCCGCCCGCCGTCGGCAAGGAGGAAGGCGAGAATGCTGGGAACGATCCCGATCGAGGCCACGCTGAGCGCGGCCGAGCGCACCGGCATGAGAAAGAACACGCAGGCGATCAGCGTGATCGCGACGAAGAACACCAGGTGATTGTGGTCGGACAGGTTGCCGAAGGGGAACAGCACCATGACCCAGCCGACCACTGCCGCGGCAAGCAGCGAGGCGATCAGGCTGGTGCTGACCATCAGCCGGCGGATCGTGGCGTCGTTGAAATGGCCGAAGCGCCGACGCCACCACCAGATCGCCCGGGTCAGGCAGAAGGCGCAGAAGGCCACCGGAATGACCCGGGTCAGCCAGAAGGAATCGATGTGCGAGGCGGCAATGGCGACCGCGATGACATTGGCTGACAGGATCGCGTACAGCAGCGGGATGTGGCGCAGCAGTTCGAGGAACTGAGCGCGCAAGAGATCGCGATCGTCCGTGCGGAGACGATAGGTTGCAAGCAGCTTGCGCAGCGATTTGCCTATTCTTTTCACGACACTGCAACTTTTCTCCTGCTGTCAGACTAGCGCCCAAGGCTGAAATTCCTGTCTATTCGCATGGTTAACTGTCTTCGGAAGCCATGCTGCGGAGATCCTCGGAGGACCGCGTAGGCCCGCCGCAAGGGCCTGTTGACTCCGTGTCGGAGGCGGTCAGACTGGCGCGGTGTGCAACCTCTACAAGATGCGCCATCCTGCCGACGAGGTCGCCGGACTGTTCCGGGTTGCGCCCGTCACGGCCAATGTCCCGGCTGAGGTCTACCCGGGCTATCCGGGACTGGTCGTGAGCGGCGGTCACCTTCGCGCGATGACTTGGGGTTTCCCCCTGGCCCTGGCCGGGGGTTCAGGCCGGCCGCGCAAGCCCCGACCGGTCAACAACGCCAGGTCCGACAAGCTGCTCGGCGCATTCTGGCACGACAGCTTCCGCCACCGGCGCTGCCTGATCCCCGCCAGCGCCTGGGCCGAGGCGGAGGGCGAGCCCGGGCGGATGACCCGCACCTGGTACGCGCTGCCGGGGGACAGGCCATTCGCCCTCGCCGGGCTGTGGCGTGACACGGCGGAGTGGGGGGCAGCCTATAGCATGGTCATGGTCGATGCCGCGGCGCAGGTGGCGGAGAGCCACGATCGTATGCCCCTGGTGCTGTCCCCGGAGGATTGGGCGACCTGGCTGGACGGTGATGCCGCCGCAGCCTTGGCGCTGTGCCGCACCTACCCCGGCCGGCTGGAAATCGACCGCAGCCGCGAACCCTGGGCCGCACGGCGCAGCGGCCGCACCCCGCCGACCGCAGGGCTGGGCGAGACGCCCCGGCTGCTCTGACCACGCCGCCTTTTGCCATCGGCAGGTTCCTGCTAGGCGCGCAGCATGCTCAACCTTTCCGACATCACCGTCCGTCTCGGTGGCCGCACCATCCTTGACGGGGCCACGGCCAAGCTGCCCCCGCGCGGGCGGGTCGGGCTGATCGGCCGCAATGGCGCCGGCAAGTCAACCCTGGTGCGGGTGGTCGCCGGGCAGCTCGAGCCGGATGGCGGCGAAGCGGCCATGCCGCGCGGCAGCCGCATCGGCTACATCGCCCAGGAGGCGCCGGCCGGGCAGGCTACTCCATTCGAGACCGTACTGGCCGCGGACACCGAGCGTGCCGCGCTGATGGTCGAGAGCGAGGCGTGCAGCGATCCCCAGCGGCTGGCTGAAGTCCACGACCGGCTGATCGCGATCGAGGCCCACGCGGCGCCCTCGCGCGCAGCCCGGATCCTCGTCGGACTCGGCTTCGACGAAGAGGCCCAGCACCGGCCGCTCGATAGCTTCTCGGGCGGCTGGCGAATGCGCGTCGCGCTGGCGGCCCTGCTGTTCTCGCAGCCCGACCTGCTGCTGCTGGACGAACCGTCGAACCATCTCGATCTCGAGGCGGTGCTGTGGCTCGAGGACTTCCTGCGGTCCTATCCGGCAACCATCCTGCTGGTCAGCCACGAGCGCGACTTCCTCAACAACGTGGTCGATCACATCCTCCACCTGTCCGGTGGCAAGCTCACGCTCTATCCCGGTGGCTACGACGCCTTCGAGCGCCAGCGGGCCGAGCGCCAGGCGCAGATCGCCTCGGCGCGCGAGAAGCAGAAGGCCGAGCGCGAGCGCCTGCAGGACTACATCGCCCGCAATTCGGCGCGAGCCTCGACCGCCAAGCAGGCGCAGTCGCGGGCCAAGGCGCTGGCCAAGCTCCAGCCGATCGCCGAACTGATCGATGATCCGAGCCTGAGCTTCGACTTCCCCAACCCCGACGAGCTGCGCCCCCCGCTGATCACGCTGGACCTCGCCTCGGCCGGCTACGGCGAGACCGAGATCCTGCGCCGGCTCAACCTGCGGATCGACCCGGATGACCGCATTGCCCTGCTTGGCCGCAACGGCAACGGCAAGACCACGCTGGCGCGGCTGCTCGCCGCGCAGCTCACGCCGATGGCCGGGAGCATGGCCGCCAGCAGCCGGATGAAGGTGGGCTACTTCACCCAGTACCAGGTCGAGGAGCTCGATCCGGGCGAAACGCCGCTCCAGCACATGACCGTGGCGATGAAGGGCGCCAGTCCGGCGGCAGTGCGGGCCCAGCTCGGCCGGTTCGGCTTCGCCGGGCCCAAGGCGACCACCGAGGTCGGCAAGCTGTCCGGGGGTGAGCGCGCCCGCCTGGCGCTGGCGCTGATCACCCGCGACGCGCCGCACCTGCTGATCCTCGACGAGCCGACCAACCACCTCGATGTCGATGCGCGCGAGGCGCTGGTACAGGCGCTCAACGCCTATTCCGGTGCCGTGGTCATCGTCAGCCACGATCGCCACATGCTCGAGATGACCGCCGACCGGCTGGTGCTGGTCGACCAGGGCACTGCGCGTGACTTCGACGGGTCGATCGAGGACTACATCGGCTTCGTTCTCGCCAAGGATCCGGTCGCCGCGCGCGACGAGGGCGCGGCCCGCGGGGTCAACAAGAAGGACCAGCGCAAGGCTGCCGCCGAAGCGCGTGAGAAGAGCCAGGAGCTGCGCAAGCAGGCTCGCGCCGCCGAGCAGCAGCTCGAAAGGCTCACCGCCGAGCGCAGCGCGATCGACCAGGCGATGTTCGATCCCAAGGCGGCTCAGCCAGCCCTGGCGAAGCTGACCATGACCGAGCTGATGAAGCGCCGGGCCGAGCTCGAGGACCGGATCGCCGCGGCGGAAGGCGAATGGCTGGCCGCGAGCGAAGCGCTCGAGGCGGTCGCGGTCTAGGGGGCTGGCGATGAGCGTGGCCTTCCGCCGGGACGGGGACGAGGAACACCTCGAGCCCAGGTTCGAGATCCCGATTCCGCCCGGTCCCAACCGCGTGACCGCGCGCGGTCTGGCGCAGATCCGGGCGCGGGTGGCCGGGCTGGAGCGGGCCATCGGTGCGGCGGCTGGCGACGAGGCCGCGCTGACCGCGCTGCGCCGCGACCTGCGCTACTGGCAGACCCGCGAGATTACCGCCGAGCTTGTGCCAGCTCCCGCCGGGGACGTGGTGGCGTTCGGCACCACGGTGCGCTTCCGCCTCAACGGACAGGACCGGACGATCACCCTGGTGGGCGATGACGAGGCTGATCCCGCCGCCGGGCTGGTCGCCTTCTCGGCGCCGCTGGCCCGCGCGCTGGGCGATGCCGAGGTGGGCGATGTCCTGCCTTTCGGTGGCCGCGACGAGGCGATCGAGGTGATCGCCATCACCGTGCCGGACGAGGACGGCGCGGCGTGATCGGCATCCTCGTCGATGCCGACGCCTGCCCGGTCAAGGACGAGATCTACCGGGTGGCGCAGCGCTATGCCGTGCCCGTCACGGTGGTCAGCAACAGTCCGCTGCGCGTTCCGCCTGATCCGCTGGTCCGGCGGATCTTGGTCTCGGACGGATTCGATGCCGCCGACGACTGGATCGCCGCCGCGGCCGCCCCGGGCATGGTCTGCGTGACCGCCGACATCCTGTTGGCGGATCGCTGCCTCAAGGCCGGCGCCGCCGTCCTGGCGCCAACCGGCAAGCCCTTCACCACCGCCTCGATCGGTCATGCGGTGGCGACGCGGGCGATCATGGCCGACCTGCGCGCCAACGGCGACGTGGTCGGCGGACCGCCACCGTTCGGCAAGGCCGACCGCTCGCGCTTCCTCTCGGCGCTCGACGAGGTGCTCGTCCGGCTGCGGCGCAGCGGCCATGGCTGAAACCGCCTCCTTCGCCCCCTTGGCCCTGCGCGGCTTCGATCCCGCCGGCTTTCTGCGCCAGACGTGGCAGCGCGAGCCGCTGCTGCTGCGGCAGGCCTGGGCCGAATGGCACAATCCGCTGGAGCCCGACGAACTTGCCGGACTGGCCTGCGAGCCGGGCGTCGAATCGCGGCTGATCACGGGCCCCACGCTGCAGGTCGAGCATGGCCCGCTCTCGCCGGACCGCTTCGCCACGCTCGGCCCCGGGCCCTGGACCCTGCTGGTCCAGGCAGTCGACCAGCAGGTGCCCGCGGTGGCCGCGCTGATCGAGCCGTTCCGTTTCCTGCCCAACTGGCGGATCGACGACGTGATGGTCAGCTACGCCACCCGCGGCGGCGGGGTCGGCCCGCATTTCGACCAGTACGACGTGTTCCTCGTCCAGGGTCTCGGCATCCGGCGCTGGCGGGTCGGGCCGCGCTGCGATGCGGCCACCGCGCTCCAGCCGCACGACGATCTGCGCCTGCTCGCCGGATTCACGGCCGAGCACGACTGGGTGCTCGAGCCGGGCGACATCCTCTATCTGCCGCCCGGCTTTGCCCATGACGGCGTGGCGCTCAGCGACGATTGTATGACCTATTCGATCGGGTTCCGTGCCCCTTCCGTGGCCGAGCTGACCGCGGCCTGGTGCGACGAGATCCTGTCGCAGCTGAGCGAGGACGAGCGCTACGGCGATGCCGGCGCGGTGACCGTCCAGGACAATCCGGGCGAGATCGCGCCGGCGGCGATCGCGCGAATGCAGGCCATGGTGCTCGAACGCCTTGCCGACCCGGGTGGCTTCGCCCGGCTGTTCGGCGCCCATGTCACCCAGCCGCGCTACCCTGAGGTCGATTGGAGCCCGGACCGGCCCTTGTCGTCCAGGCGCCTGCGCGCGGCCTGCGCCCAGGGGCTGGTGCTCGAACGCAACCCCGCCAGCCGGCTTGCCTTCGTGGCAAACGGAGACGATGCCTGCGTCCTGTTCGTCGATGGTTCGGCCGAGGACTGCACCGGCGAGCGCGCCCGCTGCGCCCGCCAGCTCTGCGCCGGCCCACGGACCCCACTTGATCCCGCATGGTCCGAGGCGACCCTCGAATTCGTCCGTGCCCTGTGCAATCGCGGCGTGCTCGCCCTGATCGACCCCGCCTAGCCCCGACCGCAGGATCAACAGCAGCTTGCGGCGGGCGAGCTTGAGCGGGCGGGTGGCGCGGCCCTGGCGGAGACGGAGGGATTCGGACTTGACCTATACTGCATTGATTATAGGTCATTTAAGGGCACGGCCGTCCTTTGAATCACCCCAAGACTCTCCCCAGTCAGGTCGGGCCTCAGATTGAAGCGTACTCTGTCCCAGGTTTTCCGCTGGCGGCTTCACTTGACTCAGGCGACCATATCGAGGGTCTCGTTGGCAACATAGTAATTGGCCTCAGCGTCGGCAGGCGCGATGGATCCGGCTGGCATACCGCATCGGACACACCATTGGCTGGCTGTCAGCGGGCTCGCCGCCAATGTCGGTCAGGACAAACAGGTGCTGGCGCGCGGCAGCGACCTCAAGGGAGCAGGTGGCGCGCTATGGGGCAAGGTCGCCAGCACGGCGATTTTGCGGCGACAGCGTCAAGGCCGCTAGCAGTGCGATCGCGTTCAAGACCTCTACCCCATTTTCTGTATCTGGCCGCCGATAGCGCTACCTCAAGCGGCTGACGGGCGGTATGGGTAAGTCGGTATAGTCGGACGTATTCTGGACAGTGTGGCGAGGTCTCGATGTCTTCAGCGATAGAAAGTCCTCCAATTGACAAGGAAATCCAAGGCATAATGGCGTGTTCGCCACCATTCCGTTATCCTCAACCATAGCACTTGCCACCGATAATTGTAGGAGGATATGTTAGCGCTGACATAAAGGAACCATATGCCGAACCGGACTGGCTCTTGGCGGAGGATGTGCGGAGAATGTTGAGGGCAGATCGCGGTTTTTCAGCAGCATGCCGTAGTGGTCGCACCTTTACGGACGGTTTCAGCTGTGTGGACGAGGCACATGCACCCATCGGCTTGGCGGCATCACGGCGGCATTTTTTGCTCGGCGGCCTCGGCTTGGCTGGTCTGTCGCTGCATGCCGCGCAGGCGTGGGCGGGCCAAGGCTTACTGGCCAAAGCGATGCCGGTGGACCTGGCGCCTCTGGCTTCCGCCAGTTCCTCCGCCACGACCAACGACCGTTGGCTGAAGGCGATTTTTGCGCAGCCGGCGCCACATGCGTCTAACGACGGCTCTCAGGGCATGTGGAGCACATGGCCCAGCCGCGAGCCTGACTGGATCGAACTGCGCTGGGCCGAACCGGTCACCACTGGGCATATCTCGGTGTTCTGGGCGCAGGACGGGTGGGATGTGGCGCTGCCCAAGGCGGCAAGGCTAACTTGGTGGGATGGCAAGAGCTTTGTTCCGGTTGGCGCCAGCGCCATGCTGGGAGTGACAGGGGATCGCTTCAACCAGCTGGATTTCCCGCCTGTTCATACGGACCGGTTGCGCCTTGAATTGACGCCGGTGGCAGGCAAGGCCGCCGGTCTGCTGCGATGGCGAGTGATGAGTGAAGGGGAGCCGCCAGCGCTGGCACCGGTGGTGATCGCGGGGGTAGATCGTCAAACCGTGCTGGGTGGACAGACCTATCTGTCAGGTGCAGCGCATTGGTTACGGCAGGCCAAGCCCGGAGCGCTGCGCTGGTTCAAGGCCAGCGGTCCGGGGGATGTAACTTTCGCAGATGAGAACTCTGCCATCACGTCGGCACGCTTTTCGAAGGCCGGCGACTATCAACTGCAACTTGTGGGCTCCGATGGCGGCAAGCTGGCAAGGGCTGCCCTGAGTGTGCGCGTAGTGCCGCCGCCGCCAGCCCAGCGGCTTGATGTGGTCTATACCACGGCTTTCGCCATGGATAATCCGTTGTGGAATGCGCGCTACAAGGCGCTTGTCGTCAACTGGATTCCCCATTGTATCGCCCAGTGTGAACGCACTGATCTGCCCACGGGCCGAGGCGGGCTCGACAATTTCATCGAGGCAGCCAAGGCGCTGCGTGGCGAGGCCCATGGCGGCCACCAGGGCTACGTGTTTTCCAATGCCTGGGTGCATCAGACGGTAGAGGCCATCTGTCTTGCGCTGATGGTTGATCCGCGTGGTGATGCGCAGATGATGCAGGCCCAGGCCCACATGCGCGCCACGCTGGAACGCTGGATACCCATCATTCTGGCCGCGCAGGAGCCAGACGGCTATTTGCAGACCGCTTTCACCCTGGCCGACCGGAAGGACTGGCCCACCCGCTGGAACCCCGGCAACCGGGCAAATCATGAAGGTTATGTCGCGGGCTATTTCCTAGAATCGGCCATCAATCACTACACGCTGACTGGGGGCACCGACCGCCGCCTGTACGATGCCGCCAGGAAGTTGGCCGATTGTTGGGTGGCCAATATCGGGCCGGGCAAAAGGGCGTGGTTCGACGGGCATCAGGAGATGGAGCAGGCACTGGTGCGCTTTGGTCGCTTCGTCAACGATGTGGAAGGGCAAGGGCGCGGCGACGCCTACATTCGCCTCGCACGCTTCTTGCTGGACTCGCGTGAGGGTGGTTCGGAATATGACCAAAGTCACCTGCCGCCCGCCCGGCAATATGAAGCTGTGGGCCATGCCGTGCGCGCCGTCTACTTCTATTCAGGAATGGCAGACATTGCGGCGGAAACCGGCGATGTCGATTACCAGAGCGCGGTGATGTCGCTGTGGGACAATATGGTGAACCGCAAATACTACGTTACCGGCGGCGTGGGCAGCGGGGATACCGCCGAGGGCTTCGGCAAGGATTACGCGCTCAAACAAGACGCCTATTGCGAGAGTTGCTCCAGTTGCGGACTGATTTTCTTTCAGTACAAGATGAACCTTGCCTATCACGACGCCAAATATGCCGACCTCTATGAGGAGACGATGTACAACGCCTTGCTGGGCAGCATCGACCTTGACGGCACCAGCTTTTGCTACACCAACCCGCTGGACCATACCGAGCGGACGCAATGGCATTCCTGCCCCTGTTGTGTTGCGAACATCCCGCGCACGCTGTTGATGGCGCCGACCTGGGCCTATGTGAAGGGGCCGCACGCGTTGTTCGTGAACCTGTTCATGGGCAGCCGCATCGCGGTCGGTGACGTTGCTGGCACCGCCGTCGAGGTGGTGCAGCGCACCGATTACCCATGGAGCGGGGCCGTGGCGATCACCGTAAACCCGGCGGAGGCCACGCGCTTTGCCCTGCATGTCCGCGTGCCTAACCGGGCGACCAGCGCTCTCTATACCGCCACCCCGGCGGTTGAGGGGCTGAGTGAATTGACGGTTAACGGCCAACCTGCCCCCTTGCGTATCAAAAACGGCTATGCGGTGATCGAGCGCGTATGGAGCAAGGGCGACACGGTGGCCTTCATGCTGCCCATGGCGGTGCAGCAGATCCGCGCCAGCGATCAGGTCGAGGCGACGCGGGGGCAGGTCGCGCTGCGCTATGGTCCGCTGGTCTATGCGGGGGAACAGGCCGATCAGGCGAGCCTCGATAGGCCGCTGTCCGCGCCACCCTCGGCAGTCTGGCGGGGGGACTTGCTGGGCGGCGCCATCGCGCTGGAGGGGCAGTGGGCCGACGGGTCGCCGCTACGCGCCATTCCGTATTTCCTGCGCGCCAATCGCACCGGGGCACCACTAGCCGCGTTCCCAATCGCTGATGGTCAGATCGACTTTGCCCCCGGCACCAAGGCGCCTGACAAGCCTAAGGTGGCCTCTGCGCAGCACGCCCTGCCGATCGCTCGCGTATGGCTGAATCGCACATGACAGGGCCGTTTCACGCGCTATCGTCCAACCGCAACCCATCAACCCGGCAGGCCAGCTTTGCAACTTGATCGCAGATCGCTTCTCGGGGCGGCACTGGCTGGCGCTGGTTCATCGGCACTTGCAAACACCAGGTCGCATAACCGTCACCCAACGTTGGCACCCTGCCCGCCGATGGGATGGAACAGCTGGAACAGCTTTGCCACGACCATAAATGAGGCGGAGGCGCTCGACACCGCCACAATCATGGCAGAGAAGTTGCTGCCGTTCGGCTACTCGATCTTTACCATCGACATTCAATGGTACGAGCCAAACGCTTCAAGTTACACGTATACCGCCAAGCCCACGCCCACAATGGATGGCTTCGGCCGCCTTCTGCCCGCCCCCAACCGATTCCCCTCGAGCGCGGATGGAGGTGGTTTCGGTCCGCTGGCTCGTCAGGTACAAGCGCGCGGCCTCAAATTCGGAATGCATCTGATGCGTGGCATCCCGCGCGCGGCGGTCGAGCGTAACCTGCCGATATGGGGCACTTCATCCTACGCCCGCGACATTGCTAATGTCGAGCAAACCTGTCCGTGGAACCCCGACATGTACGGGGTCGACATGAGCAAGCCTGGTGCGCAGGCCTATTATGACAGCGTCTTTCGGCTTTATGCCTCCTGGGGTGTGGACTTCATCAAGATGGACGACATGAGCCGTCCTTATGACGCCCACGCGCCCGAGATCGAGGCCGCCCATGCCGCCATCAGCCGATGCAAGCGGCCGATTATCCTCAGCCTGTCGCCGGGCGAGACGCCAGTGGTGCGGGGTGGCCATGTGCGCAATTTTGCGCAAATGTGGCGCATTTCGGATGATTTCTGGGATGAATGGCCTTTGCTGCAGGCGCAATTCACGCGTCTGGAAAACTGGAACCCGTGGCGCCGCCCCGGTGCTTGGCCCGATGCTGACATGCTGCCACTGGGTCGGCTTGCCTTGGGGCAGCGCGACACACGCTTTACCCCTGACGAACAGCGCACGCTGATGACGCTGTGGTCCATTGCGCGATCGCCACTGATCATGGGCGGGGATCTGCGCCATCTCGATGCGCCGACGCTGGCCCTGCTGACCAATCGCGAGGTATTGGCAGTCAATCAGGCCAGCACTGGCAATCGGCCGCATTTCGTCGCTGATGGAACACCAATTTGGTCTGCCCGTGTGGAGCACGGCGATGATCTCTATGTCGCGCTGTTTAACACCACCGAGGCAGCCAAGCCGGTCCGGATCGCCCTGTCGCAACTAGGTATCCATCAACGTGTGCAAGTGCGCGACCTGTGGGCGCAACGGCCCGATGGGGCCGCGCAGGACGTTCTTGAACGCAAGGTCAATCCACATGGGAGCGCATTGCTACGGCTGACCCCATCAATCTGACGGGGCGCTTGTGTCCAGCAGGGCGGTTGTTTTGCGGCACGCAAGCAGCAAGATCGGCTAAGGCCAGTCTTGCATCGGGTGAGCTGCCCCCCCGGCATCAGCCCAACCCCACAATCGTAAGGGTGCCCATTTATGCGCCAATAGGCGCGCCTGATTGGACGCGGATTGACAAGCTAAGGTTGAACTTTGCTCACTGTAATCAGCAAAGCGCGGTGGTGGGACAAATGTATCGCTGTGCTTGTATCATGAATTCACTTGTTCGCCCAAGAATTCGCCACCTGTTCAAGTATATCGAGCCTCTCCCTGAATGGATCGAATGTGGACGTAGCTTCTGCGTCCATGTTGTGCTGCAGCACAGCCTCGCTCAAGCGGTTGTAGGTCGGCCAGGCGGGCAAGGATCGCCCATTGGGGTCCCCCGACTTAACGAAGTTCACGACATATCTGTGCGCCAATGTAGCGGCTTTTCGGTCCAGCGCCGTAGTGAGGGAGCCATAGCGTTCTTCGACTGTGTTGAAAAAATAAGGTATGTCCGTGGCATGCGGCGCGCCTGCCGGCCATTCAGCCCGTTTGCTTTCTGCGACATAGCCGAAGCGATAGACCCACGCCTTCTGGCCTGATGCGGCGACGTGCCGGGCCACGAAGCGCGCTGGCTCCGCCATGTACTGGTCGCCGGTCAATCTACGCGACAGGTCGTCAAACGGTACCAAGCCCTGCGGGTCGTAGAGCCGGCGCAAGGCTGGACCATGTTCCCCGAAACTGGCATAGAGCGCCTCCTTGTCACGCGCAAAGGTCAGCCCCCCGTCAGCGCTGGTCATGCCGATCATGACCGGCACCTTGGCGAACTTGCCGGCTTCCATCAGCGTATCGCTCTGTCCCACCAACACCGAACCCTCGGCCACGTAGCCCCCCACATACGTAGAGGGATGGGCAAATCGGTCAGCGAACAGATCCGATCCGCGCACAGCCTCTGCGGGCAGGGCCCGCAATGCCGCAAGACCGGCGACTCCAGTATCCGAGATGCCATGCTTCATGGCAAAGTCGATCCCGACCTGCTCGCCGCGTTTCTGGGTGGCAGTGGGAAGCAGCGAACGACCGCCTCCTGACATGGCGATTGCACCCCGGAACAATCCCTGCGCGGACGGCATTGTGAGCAAGTTGATGACGGCAGTGCCACCGGCACTTTCGCCCATGATGGTCACCTTGGCAGGGTCACCGCCGAAGCTTGGGATGTTTGCCCGGACCCATTTCAGGGCGGCAACCTGGTCTTCCATGGCAAAGTTGCCAACGGGTTTGCCCGCCTCGGCGCTCAAGGCAGGGTGGGAGAAGAAACCGAACCTCCCGACACGATAGTTGAAGCTTACGAAGACAATACCGGCCCTGGCAAAGGCGGTTCCATCATAGCTTGCCGGCGATGACCCGCCCCTTATGAAAGCACCGCCATAGATCCAGACGAGCACAGGCTGCTTGGCGCCCTTCTTCGCGGCCGCGGGTTTCCAGACATTGAGATAGAGGCAGTCTTCCGACGGCGTCGTACGCAATGGGGCCTCAGATGTCGGGGAAGGGGTTTGCATGCAATCCGGCGCAAAGTCTTGCGCTACGCGGACACCCTTCCATGGCGCTGCGGGCTGAGGCGAGCGCCAACGGTTCGGTCCGGTTGGTGCTGCAGCAAACGGAATGCCGCGGAACACGTCAATGCCATGAACTGAAGTGCCGGCAACTGCACCCTCGGCGGTCATCGCCTCCGGGCTCTTGGCAAGGCCAGTCACTGGCGCGAGCATCGCAAGAAGGAGAGCAATCGGTGAAGCGCAACGCATGAGCAGTTCCTCTGCGAGCAAGTCTCAAGTTGATATCGATCACCGTCACGAATGACACTCTAGTCAGCGATGTTCATGCAAGCTCACAACCGTGACCGCAGAGCGAGAACCCAGGCTATGCGGGCCCTTACACGGCGCAGAAAATTGCAAGTTTGAAGCACCCCACGCGCGCCGAGGCGCAGGTTGCTAATGCGTTGGCACAAATGGAATTATGGCGGAGACGGAGGGATTCGAACCCTCGGTACCGGATTTACCAGTACGACGGTTTAGCAAACCGTTGGTTTCAGCCACTCACCCACGTCTCCGGCTGTAGCGGCGGAGGCGGGCTATAGCGGCGGGTGGGCGGGGCGGCAAGGGTGCTGCGCGGTTTTTCCTGCCGCCTCCTTTCCGGCGGTGTCGGCGGGCTCGTTCGGCCGCAAAACCGACTCGGCTCATCGCGGGTTCATTGCGGCTGGCCGAGGCATCGATTCTACCACCGCCGGATCGGGGACAAGAGAATGGATGCTATGCGCAGCTGGACCGCACGGATGAGCCGCGGCTGGGCGGTGGCCCTGGCCGGCCTGGCCTTGGCCTCAGGTGCCGCGCCGGCCTTCGCCCAAGTCCGTACGGTCGATCCCGACAAGGCGATCGACGGCGATCTGGTGCCGCTGCAGCAGCAGGCGGCCCCGGGAGCCGCCACCGCCGCGCCGGCGATCACGCCGGCCGCGGTCGGGCAGCCGGAGCCCAGCTTCGCCACCGTCGCCGCCCAGGCCAGTGCCGAGAAAGCGGCTGCCCAGGCCGCAACCAACCCTGCCCAGGCCAGCCAGCAGGGCGGTACCTACAAGCAGGACGATCTGATCGGCGCGGCCGAGGGCGTGTTCGGCAAGGGCGCCAAGGGCCTTGCCGACCTGATCAAGGATCTGCTCGCCAAGCAGGGCGAGCCAAACGGTTACATCGTCGGCCGCGAGGGCGGCGGGGCGGTCGTGGTCGGGTTGCGCTATGGCTCGGGCACGCTCTACCACAAGGTCGAGGGACAGAAGCCGGTCTACTGGACAGGGCCGTCAATCGGGATCGATGCCGGAGCCAGCGCCGGCAACACCTTCGTGCTGGTCTACAACCTCTACAACACCGACGATCTCTATCACCGCTTCGGCGCTGGTGAGGGCCAGGCCTATCTGGTTGGAGGTTTCCATGTCTCCTACCTGCGCCGCAAGGACGTGGTGCTGATCCCGGTGCGGATGGGCGTGGGTCTGCGGCTCGGGGTCAACGCCGGCTACATGAAGATCACCCGCAAGTCGCGGTGGTTCCCGTTCTGAGCGGGGCGCGGTCCTAAAGAGGCTTGCCCTCGCGTGCCAGCGGGCTAAAGGCCCGGGCCATGACCGACGCCGTACCCTCGCTCGCCCATCTGCAGCAGCAGCCCGCCGACGCGCTGCTGGCGCTGATCAAGCTCCACAACGCCGACCCGCGGGCCGACAAGATCGACCTCGGCGTGGGCGTCTATCGCACCGACACCGGCTCTACGCCGGTCTTTGCCTGCATCAAGGCGGCCGAGCAGAAGCTGCTCGAGAGCCAGGATTCGAAGGCCTATCTCGGCCCCGAGGGCGACATGGGCTTCGTCCATGCGCTGATGCCCTACGTGTTCGGCGCCAAGGATCCGACCATGGGCGGCCGCATCGACGGCATGCAGACCCCCGGTGGGACCGGGGCTGTGCGTCTGGCCCTGGCCCTGGCCAAGCGCGCCGGCGTCAAGCGCATCTGGATGGGCACCCCGAGCTGGCCTAACCATGCGCAGATCATCGCCGACCTCGGGCTTGAGCTGAAAGGCTTCGTCCACGCCAGCAAGACCGGGTTCGTCGATATGGATTCGCTGCGCTTCGCGGTGAACCAGGCCGCGGCGGGCGATGCCATCCTGCTGCACGGCTGCTGCCACAATCCCAGCGGGATCGATTACAGTGATGCCCAGTGGGACGAGATCGCCCCGCTGCTCAAGGCCAAGGCCCTGCTGCCGATTCTCGACCTCGCCTACCAGGGGCTTGGCGCGGGCATGGAGGCCGATGCCTACGGCGTGCGGCGCGTCCTCGCTGAAGTGCCTGAAGCCCTCATCGCCTACAGTTGCGACAAGAACTTCGGGCTGTATCGTGATCGCGTCGGCGCGGTCTACGTGATGACCGAGAGCGCCGATCAGGTGGCCGCGGCGCTGTCGAACGGGCACGCCCTGGCGCGCGCCGCCTGGTCGATGCCGCCGGATCATGGCGCGGCTGCGGTGCGGCTGGTGCTCGAGGACGAGGGGCTGGTAAAGCTCTGGCTCGCCGAGCTCGATACCATGCGCGAGCGGATGCGCCAGGTGCGCGCCAGACTGGCCGCGGCGGGCACCGCCGGAACCGTGGATCTGACCCCGATGGGCGGCCAGCACGGCCTGTTCTCGATCGTTCCGCTGACCGCCGAGCAGATTCTCGCGATGCGCGAGAAGCACGGGGTCTACATGGCAGGCTCGGGCCGGATCAACGTGGCCGGGCTGACCATGGGCAACATCGACAAGTTCATCGCCGCCGTCGCCGACGTCACTGCCGGCTGAGCCGGTGTCTACCGCGGCCACCACGCATCGCCAGCGACGCCTCGTCGCCTTCATCCGCGAGGTGTGGGACGAGGGCAACGCCGCGGCCGCGGAAGGCTTTCTGGCGCCGGCCTACACAATCCACCACGATCCCGGCGATCCGTGGGATGGACAGACGCTCGACCCAGCGGGCTTCTTCGATCGCCTCATCCGCTCGCGCGCGGCCTTCCCGGACCAGCGCTTCACCCTCCGCGACCTGCTCGGCGACGGTGACCGGGTCGTGATGACCTGGACCTGGGCGGCCACCCATCTGGGCGACCTGCCGGGCTTCCCCGCCACCCGCCGGCCCATTCGCATGTCGGGCGCGACGGTGTACCACTTCGACGCCGACGACCGCCTAACCGGCCATTGGCAGATCACCGACCGGCTGGGCGTCTACAGCCAGTTGAGCGCCAACGCCGCGGGCTGAACCGCGACTGCGCCCTGAACAGCACACCCCGGGCTTTGCCTTCGCCTTGTATCTTCACTGTTTTCCAGAGAGCTCGCACGCGTCGGCGCCACGCGCGCCGCAGCGCAAGGTCTTTAAAACTCTGAAGAAGATAGTGTGTTCGGCCATGTGCTGACGAACTTCACCAACTTCACCAACTTCACGAACCTCACGCACAGACGCACAGCAAAGTGCAGTTCGCCGTCGTGCTGGAACCAACGATGGGAAAGAGCCGGCGCCGAGCATGACACCTTCGGGCGATGTAGGACAGCGCATCGGCATGGGCCTGATGCGGCGGCGCGTTATGGGGAGACACCCCGATGAAAGACGGGACGTTGGCCTCTTTCCGCGCCTGCCTGCCGGGTTGCCGCTTCGCAGGACTGGCTGGCACGGCAGACGCCGCGGCTGCGCGCTGGCCCGGGTCCTCCGCTTTCGGCCATGAGACCGGCTGCGCGGCCTATTCCCGTAGCAGCCACTCCAGGATCTCGGGGAGCCGCGCCGCCCAGGCGTTTTCCTCATGCTCGGCGCCGGGATAGACCTTGCTTTCCCAGTCGCTGCCCTTGCGCCAGCCCGCCCCGGCGATGCGGGCGTCGACCTCCGCCTGGTAGGGGGCATAGAAGGCATCAAGCGTTTCGGTGCCGTGATCCAGCCACAGCCGGCGGCCGCGTGGCTCGCCCAGGCCGGTCGCGAACCAGTCCCCCCACTGCCGCGCCAGGGCGGCTTCGCCGTCGGCCGTGGTCCGGCCCACTTCGCGCGGGTCGATCGCCGGCCAGTGCGAGCTGACGCAGGCCGCGCGGCCATAGACGTCCGGGCGGCGCAGGAAGGCATAGCAGCTCATCAGGCCGCCCATCGACGATCCGGCGATCGCGGTGTGATCGCGGTCGGGCAAGGTGCGGAAGCTCGCGTCGATCCACTGCTTGAGCGGTCCGGCCAGCCAGGCGAGATAGGCCTGCGAGACGATCGGTCCCCCGGCCACGGCATCCATCCGGGCGCGCAGGGCCGGTGCGGCCGCCTGGTGGATGTCGGCCGGCAGGTACTGGCGGTAGCGGTCGGTCCCCGGCGCCCAGACCCCGACGATGATGTGGGGCGCCACCCGACCGGTCGCCATGGCCCGCAGCAAGGCCGCGTCGGCCGCCCAGATCTTGTTGAAGTTGCTGTGCTTCACATCAAACAGGTTGTGCCCGTCGTGCATGTAGAGCACCGGATAGCGTCGGGTCGCGCCATCGTAGCCGGGGGGCAGCCAGATCGTCAGGCGCTGTTCGGGCAGGCCGGCGGCGGTGACACGTTCGTATTCGAGCAGGCGGCCCCGATCGGGCGCGGGCTCGGGCTGGGCCCGGGCAGGGTGCTCCATCATCAGGCCCAGCGATAAGCCCAGCATGACGATCAGCCCGATCAGGCGCGGCATGGTCTCTCTCCCGGTGTTTGGCGGGAGACTGCCGTGCGGATGGAGCAGGGTCCATGCGGTATACGAATGCGTTGGAGCTGGGCGTGGCGTGACCGCTCGGCACAAGCCGATCCACACGACACGGCAGCAGCAGGGGATGACGGGGCGTTCTTGGGCTCGCGGGTTCTGCTCTCCCTGCCGAAGCCCCTTGGGGTCTCACCCCCGCAGGCTGTTCATCCGCTGCAGGTAGCGCGCCAGCACGTCGATCTCGAGATTGACCTCGCTGCCCTCGGCCAGCGCGCCCAGCGTGGTCACCTCCGCGGTGTGCGGGATGATGTTGAGCGCGAACCGGCAGGTGCCGTCGGGCTGGTCGGCCACGACGTTGACCGTCAGCGAGACGCCGTCGACCGTGATCGAACCCTTGGCGGCAATATAGGGCGCCAGCGCCGCGGGAGCGGCAATGTCCACCCGCCACGAATCGCCCGAGCGCGCCAGGCCGACCACCGCGCCGACCCCGTCGACGTGACCGGTGACGATGTGCCCGCCAAGCTCGTCGCCCAGCCGCAGCGCCGGCTCGAGATTCAGCGGCGTGCCCGTCGTCCAGCGCCCGGCCGGCGTGCACGACACGGTTTCGCCCGAGATGTCGACCGCGAACCATGCGTCGCCCGGGCTCCCGCCGCGATCCACCACGGTCAGGCAGGTGCCTGAACAGGCGATCGAGGCGCCGATGGCGATCCCGGCAGGGTCCCAGGGGCAGGTGATCACCGCGCGCAGGTCGCCCTGCTGCGTCGTTTCGCGGATGGTGCCGATGGCGGTGACGATCCCGGTAAACATGCGCGGCCTTTCAGGTGTTGCGGGTGCGCTCGTAGACTTCGAGCCGGTCGCTGCCAAGCGTCCGCCGGTCCACCTCGCGCCAGCGCCCGTGCGCCGCGGCGAGGCTGGTGAGACCGAGGTCGGCGACGCCGGGACGGCCCCCGCCGATGACGATCGGGGCACGGTAGATCAGCAGACGGTCGACCAGATCGGCCGCCAGGAACGCGGCCGCGGTCTGCGCGCCGCCTTCGACGAACAGGTTCTGGGCCGTCCCGAGACCAAGGATTGCGGTTGGCTCGGGCACAGCGGTCCAGCCGTCCGGCGCGGTGCCGCGGGTTAGCACCCAGCGCGCGGGACTTCGCTCGGCCAGCCCGGGAAGGCGCACGTCGAGCCGCGGCCGGTCTGCCCGCAGGGTGCCGCCACCGACCAAGATGGCATCAGCGCGGGCGCGCTGGGCGTGGGTGTGGGCACGGGCGACCGGACCGGTGAGCCACTGCGATTCGCCGCTGCCCAGTGCCAGGGCCCCGTCGAGCGAGAGCGCCAGCTTGAGCGTCACCGCCGGACGCCCCAGCCGCGTCCTCGTGAGATAGCCCGCAAGGCTGTCGGCGCAGGCCGGTGCGGCGACCAGCTCGGCGGCGACACCCGCGGCGCGGAGGCGGGCCAGGCCCTGCCCAGCGGTGCGGGGATCGGGATCGCCCTGGCCCACCACCACCCGCGCCAGCCCCGCCGCGGCAACCAGATCGGCGCAGGCCGGGCCGCGCGGACTGACATGGGCGCAGGGTTCGAGCGTGACGTACAGCGTGGCCCCGCTGGCATCGCCGGCGCTGGCCAGCGCCATGGCCTCGGCATGGGGCCGTCCCCCGGGCTGGGTCCAGCCGCGCCCGATCACACGCCCGTCGCGCACGACGATCGCGCCGACCGCCGGGTTGGGATGGCTCAACGGCATCCCGCGCGCCGCAAGCCGGGCCGCGGCCTCGAGCCAGCGCAGGTCGGCGGCGTCAGCGCCCAGCGCTGCTCTCCGATGTCTTCGCGGCGCGCGGCGCCAGCCCGATGGCGCGATCGTGCGCGGCCTTCTCGCGCGCGGCCTGCGCGGCCGCCTCGCGCTCGATCTTGGCCGTGTCGAGCCCTGACACCTTGCCGAGCGTGCGGTAGATCGCCTTGACCTTCTCCTCACGCGCGGCCTGCTCGGCGCGCAAGCGGTCCTGCAGCTTCTGGTTGGCGATGATCTCGCGCTCGATCTCGGCGTCGGTTCTGTCGATGGTCCAGGAGTTGATGTAGGTCACCCTGGGCTTGGGCGGAGGCCCTTGCCAGCTTTCCTGCACGATCACGTAGAAGACCCCGAGCGTGGTGGCGAGCGCGGCCGCGACGAAAGGCCAGCGCCGGACACCAGCCTGACGCCAGACCTCGCGGAAGTCGGCGATCGCGCCGGTGGGGCTGGCGTTGCGCCAGAACTGGGATTTGCCAAGCGAGAGCATTGTCCCTCAGATAGGGGCTGGCGCGGCAAAGGCCAAGCGCGGCGTGTGACTATGGCGTCTGTCGTCCGGTGGGGTCCGGAGCGGCTCCCGAGCCCAGTGCCCGGTCCAGCGCAGCACGATCGAGGCCCCCGTCCCACCGCGCCACCACCACCGTGGCGACCGCATTACCGACAAAGTTGGTCAGGCTGCGGCACTCGGACATGAAGCGATCGACCCCGAGGATCAGCGCCATGCCGGCTACGGGAACCTCGGGCACGATCGAAAGCGTGGCAGCGAGCGTGATGAAGCCTGCCCCGGTCACGCCCGCGGCACCCTTCGACGAGATCATCGCCACCCCCAGCAGGGCGAGCTGTTGCCCAAGGCTGAGCTCGATGTTGCAGGCCTGGGCAATGAACAGGGCGGCCAGCGTCATATAGATGTTGGTGCCGTCGAGGTTGAAGCTGTAGCCGGTCGGCACGACCAGCCCGACCACGCCCGGTGGGCAACCGGCGCGCTCGAGCTTGCTGATCAGCGCGGGCAGGGCGCTTTCCGAGGATGAGGTGCCGAGCACCAGCAGCAGTTCGGCCTTGAGATAGGCGACCAGGCGGAACAGCGAAAAGCCCGCCAGCCGGGCGACCGCGCCGAGGACCACCACGACGAACAGCAGCGAGGTGGCGTAGAAGGTGGCGACCAGCCAGGCGAGATTGGCAACCGTGCCGATCCCGTACCGGCCGATGGTGAAGGCCATCGCGGCGAATGCGCCGATCGGGGCGGCCTGCATGACCAGTCCGACGATCCGGAACACCACCTGGGTGAGATCCTCGAACAACGGCAGCAGGCGGCGGCCCGGCTCGCCCGAGAGCGCCAGCGCGTAGCCGAACAGGATCGCCACCAGCAGGACTTGCAGCACGTTGCCGCCGGTCAGGGCGGAGACCAGCGTTTCCGGGATGATCCCCCCAAGGAAGTCGGTGACCGTGGCATCGTGGGCCTTGGCGGCAAAGTCGGCCACCTTGCCCGGATCAAGCGAGGCGGGGTCGATGTTCAGCCCTGCCCCCGGCCGGACGATATTGGCGACCACCAGCCCGACCACCAGCGCCGCGCTCGACAGGACGAGGAAATAGCCCATCGCCATGGCGGCGATGCGGCCAACCTCGGCCATGTCGCGCAGTCCGGCGATGCCGGTGACGATTGTCAGGAAGATCACCGGCGGGATCACCATGCGGACCAGCGCGATGAAGCCATCGCCCAGCGGCTTGAGCGCAGCGCCGGACGTCGGGGCGAAATGGCCCAGCAGGATGCCGCCAAGGATCGCCACCAGCACCTGCAGGTACAGGTGGCGATACCAGGGCAGCGATCGGCCCGAGGCCGCAGGTTCGACAGGAAGCATGGCGGGGGGATGCCCCAGCCGGCCCCGCGCGGCAAGCGCGCCAAGCGCGGCGGTGCGCCCGGATCACTCGGCCGCGAGCAGCGCCTCCGCCCCGCCGAGATCGACGCTGACCAGGCGCGACACCCCGCGCTCGACCATGGTCACGCCGAACAGGCGGTGCATCCGGCTCATCGTCACGGCGTTGTGGGTGACGATCAGGTAGCGGGTCGCCGTCTCGCGGGCCATGGCGTCGAGCAGGTTGCAGAAGCGCTCGATGTTGGCATCGTCGAGTGGCGCATCGACCTCGTCGAGCACGCAGATCGGGGCCGGGTTGGTGAGGAACAGGGCGAAGATCAACGCCACCGCGGTGAGTGCCTGCTCGCCGCCTGAAAGCAGCGTCAGCGATTGCAGCCGCTTGCCCGGCGGCTGGGCATAGATCTCGAGCCCGGCTTCGAGGGGATCGTCCGAATCGACCAGCGCGAGATGGGCCTGGCCGCCTTCGAACAGTCGGGTGAACAGGGTGCGGAAATGGCCATCAACCGCCTCGAACGCGGCGCGCAGGCGTTCCCGGCCCTCGCGATTGAGGCTGCCGATCGAACCGCGCAGCCGGTGGATGGCCTCGCCCAGCTCCGCCTGGTCGGAGAGGATTCCGGCATGGCGCCCTTCCGCCTCGGCCAGCTCCTGCGCCGCAACCAGGTTGACCGGGCCGATCCGCTCACGTTCGCCCAGCAGCCGCTCGAACTCGCGCCCCTCGTCCGCGGCGGCGCCCACGGCCGCGCTGGTGAAGCCGAAGCGCTCAGGCAGGAGCGGCGGCGGGCACTGGAAGCGTTCGCCCGAGACGCGCGCCTGTTCGGCACGGCGGTCCTCTTCGGCGGTTGCGCGGGCGGCTGCACCGGCACGCCGTTCGCGGGCGTTGGCGAGGGCCTCGCCAGCCGCGTTGAGCCCCTGCTCGGTGGCGCGGGCCTCGGCCTCGGCCGTGGCCAGGCGTGCCTCGGCTGCTGCCAGTTCGGCGGACAGCCGCTGGGCGGTCGTCTCGCACTCGGCGATCGCGGTTTCCAGTCCGGCCGGCTTGGCTGCAATGACTGCCCGTTCCTCGGCGATTTCGGCGAAGCGCTGCTCCATTTCGGCGAGGCGGCGGGTCGCATCGCCGGCCCGGGCCTCCCAGCCGCGGCGGTCGGCGGCGCGTGCCGCGGCCCGCTCGCGCAGCGCGGCCAGGGCCTGGTCCTGGGCCGAGAGCGCTGCCACGGCGGCAAGATGGGCCTCGCGCGCGGCGTCATGACGGTGCCGGGCGGCCTCGCAGGCCGCGCGGCCGATCGCGGGGTCGGGCAAGGCTGTCAAAGCAGCCCGGGTGGCTGTCAACTCGGCCTCGGCCTCGGCCTGACGTCCGGCCAGTTCGGCCGCCATGCGATCCAGCTCAGCACTGCGCGCGCTGCGCTGGGCGTGTAGCGCCTCGGCCCGGTCCAGCGCGCGCAGCGCGGCCCGTTCGGCTTCGACCGCTCCCGCCACCGCGCGTTCGTCCGCGACCAGGGCCACCTGCAGCGCCGCCAGCGCGGCGGTTGACCGGGTCTCATCGGCCTGCGCCATCTCGACCGCGGCAAGCAGCGCGGGGCGCTGCGCCGCGAGTGCAGCATGGCGGTTGTCGGCCTCGAGCCGGGCCGCTTCGGCCGCACCCTCGCCATGGGCGACGAAACCGTCCCAGCGGCGCAGCTGGCCAGCGCGTGTCACCAGCCATTCGCCTGGCGCCAGCGCGCGGCCATCGTCCGTCTCGGCCATGTGGACCAATGCCAGCCGCGCGGCCAGCTCGGACGGCGCGGCCGAAACATGGGCGGCGAGGCTGTCGGCCACGGCCGGCGGCACTGGCGCGCCGGTCCAGACCCGGCCATCGCCGACCGGGGCAGGGCCGACCGGGGCGCGGGCATCGCGCCCTAGCACCGCGGCGAGCGCGCGTTCGTAGCCGGGTGCGGCGCGGAGACGGTCGAGCAGCGGCGGACCGGCCTCCCCCGAGTTCTGGCGGGTCCGCGCCTGGCGATCGCGGTCGAGCGCCTGGAACTCGCGCTCGACCCCGGCCAGATCGGCCCGCGCTGCGGCAAGCGTGCTCTGCGCCGCATCCTGCGCTGCCCGCAGCGTGGTGCGCCGGGCCTGCTGCTGGGTGAGATGATCCCGCGCCGCGGCCAGCGCTGCCCGCGCTGCCGCCAGCGCGGCTTCGGCAGCGGCGCAAGCCGCCGCGGGATCGGCTTCGCGGGCCAGCGCGGCGCGTTGCTCGGCCAGCCTGGCCTGTTCGCCCTGCAGTCGCGTCAGCCGGGCTTGGGCCGCGCCCACGGCTGCTTCGGCGATGCGCCACTCGGCTTCGCAGCCGGCCTGTGCCGCGGTGCTCTCGGCCTGGGCCAGCTGGGCGGCGCGGCTGGCCGCCTCGGCGCGCTCGACCGCGCCCTGCAGGGCGGGCAGGGCGGCCGTCGCCGCGGCGACCGCTGCCTCGCCATCGCTTACGTCGCGGCTCAGCCGGGCGAGCGCTGCCGCAGCATCGCGCGTCAACCGGTCGGCCTCGCCGCGGTCGGCCTCGAGCCGGCGACGCTGCCGGTCGAGATCGGCAAGCCGCTGCTCGGCGGTCTCGAGCTGTGCCGAGAGCGTGGCGAGGCGATGCGCGGTAGCCGTGGCATCATCACGCCGGTCGGCCAGCTCGTCGCGCGCGGCCGCCACGGTGGCGGCCGCGGCGTGCTGCGCCTGCTGGGCCAGCGCGGCGGCGTGCTGGGCTGCGGCCACCTGCTGCTCGGCCGCGGCCGCCTCCGCCTGCGCCATCTGCGCCGCCGTCGCGGCGTCGCGCCAGCGGGCGAAGACCTGCCGGGCCTCGCTCACCCGGATCCGTTCCGACAGCGCGGTATAGCGCTCGGCCGCGCGGGCCTGGCGCCGCAGCGTGCCGATCTGCTGGTCGAGCCCGGCGAGCATGTCATCGAGCCGGGCGAGGTTGGCCTCGGTGGCGCGCAGCTTCTGCTCCGCGTCCTTGCGTCGGACGTGAAGCCCGGCGATCCCCGCCGCTTCCTCCAGCATCTGGCGCCGCTCCGCCGGCCGTGCAGCGATGACCGCGGCAATCCGGCCCTGGCTGACCAGCGCCGGGCTGTGGGCACCGGTTGCGGCATCGGCGAAAACCAGCGCCACATCCTTGGCGCGCACGTCGCGCCCGTTGACGCGGTAGGCGCTGCCCGCCCCGCGCTCGATCCGGCGCACCACCTCCAGCTCCTCGCCGTCGGCCGCGGCGCCCTGCAGCACGACCTCGGCGAAGTCACGGGGTGGGCGGCCGGTGGTCCCGGCGAAGATCACGTCCTCCATCCCGCCGCCGCGCATCGATTTGGCCGAGCTTTCGCCCATGACCCAGCGGATCGCCTCGAGCAGGTTGGACTTGCCGCAGCCGTTGGGCCCGACCACCCCGGTCAGCCCAGGTTCGATGCGCAGCTCGGCGGGTTCGACGAAGCTCTTGAAACCGCTGAGCTTCAGCCGCCGGATCTGCATGGCGGAGCGGTCCTCCGGGGCCCCGGCCTAGCGGACGCCCAAGCCTTCGATCCGGGTCTTGAACTCCTCCCAGGTCGCCGTGCCGATCTTCTCGCCGTTGATCAGGAAGGTCGGGGTGCCCTCGATCTGCAGCTTGTCCCCTTGCTCGGTGGTTTGCTGGGCCATCTGCTGGGCCAGGTCGGTCTTGGTGAGGCAGGCCTTCGCCTGGTCGGCCGAAATGCCGCGCGCGGCGAAGAACTCGCTCAGTCCGGCAGCCTGGGCAATCGCCTGGAACCGCTGGTCCGGCGCGGCGGCCATGGCCGCATTGAGCGCGGTTTCGCGGCCCTTGAGTCCGTCGAAGATCGCCTTCTGGTTGGCAAAGACCTGGTCGGTCAGAGCAAGGGTGGTCTCTGGCCCGCCGCAGCGGGTGAGCAAGCCCATGGTCAGGTCCAGCCCGTCGCGGACGAAATGGCGGAACTCATAGCTGAGCCGCCCGCTTGCCACCCACTGGTCGCGGATCGTGGCGGCACCCTTCTCCGAGAACTCGCCGCAATGCGAGCAGGTCAGCGAGCCGTATTCGATCACCTTGATCGCGGCATCGGGGTTGCCCATGCGATAGCCGCCTTCGGGCGTGATCACGATTGTTTCAGCCCAGCTCTTGCCGGCCGGTGCCGCGACGGTGGGCAGCGGCGTGGCCGCCGCGGTCGCCGGGCTGCCCGCGCCACTGCCGGCCTCCTTCTGGCACGCCACCAGGCCCAGCGCGAGCGGCACGAGCAGGGCCGTCCCGACCAGGCGGCTCACCGACGGGCGTGATGCGGCGCGGGTGGCAGGACGGGGGGTGGAGGCGGAAAGGGGCATCGGGTCTTATCCTCTTGGGGCGGAACGGGGGTGGTCAGGACCGCGACGCCGCGCGGCGACCGTTGGGCAGGCCGGCCGAGCTCAGCGGATCGCAGCCTCGAGCAGTGGGCGCAGCGTGGCCCAGTCGTGCGCGTCCTGCAACTGCCCATTGATCAGGAAGCTGGGCGTGCCATTGACGCCGGCTTTGGTCGCTGCCTCGTTCTCTGCCGAGATCGTCTTGATCAGCGCCTCGTTGGCCAGGCAGCGGTCGAGATCGGCCCGGGCATAGCCGCGCGCCTCGAGCAACGGATAGAGGTGCATGTCCGCGGCCACGATGCGCAGCCGGCTCGGCAGGTCGCCGGTGCGCCAGCGGGCCATTTGCGCCTCGCTTGGCTGGACCATCCACTTGGCCTGGTTGAGCATCACCGCAGCATGGTTGCCCTGGAACCGCGAGGGCGTCCCGCAATTGACCAGCAGGGTGGCGGCGACGTCAACGATGTTGCGCAGGAGCGGCCGATATTCGAACGAGACCCGCCCCGGGCGCACCATCATCATCAGGATCGTGTCGCTTCCTTCCTTCTCGAAGGCGGCGCAGTGCGGGCAGGTGTAGCTGACGTACTCGACCACCTTTACGGGGGCGGTGGCGCGGCCCAGCACGTGGCCGCCCTGCGGCGTCGCCACCACTAGCACCGGGCCCGCCGCCGGCGCGGTGGGGCCCTTCGGCGCGGCGCGGCCCTTGGGGGCGGCGAGACCCGGAGCGGGGGTCAATGTCAGGGCCAGGGCTGCGATCAGGCTGGGGAACAGGGGACGCAACGGCATTGCTCAATCTTTCCGGTTGCTGGCATCAAGACTGCGGGCAAGCGATTCAAGGACCTGGCGCAGCTCGGGATCACCGATATCGCGCAGACTGTCGCCCAGTTCCATCGGGATCGGCCGCAACGAGGGGGGCGGGGCCGGGCGGGCCGGCGCGGCTGGGGCGCTGACCGTTCCCTGCCGCAGCTTGACCTTGGCCACCGCCGAATAGCCAAAGAAGCGGTTCACCCGCTCGATGATCTCGGGAATCACGTGCTGGATCAGCGGGGCATGGGCCGGGGTGACCACCAGCTGCAGGATCCCCTCGCTGCGCTCGCCCGGAGGGAAACGGATCGATTCGGGCGCGCAGACCCGGGCATGCTGGGGGCCAACGATCTCTGGCCAGCGGGTCACCACGCTGGACTGGACGAAGCCGAACCGGCGGAAAGCGGTGCGGCCGATTTCGGGCATCAGGTCGGCAATGGCGCGCGCCTGCCCGCCGCGCTGGCGCTCGAACCGGCGATCCGGCTTGCGCGCCGCCATGCGACGCGGGGATGAGGCTGGGGGTTCCCGTTCCATTGCGCTGCGGGCCATGCCATAGCCGCGCGGTGACCGCCAGTGACCAAGATGTAGCCGGGGCCAGTCGCCTGCCCGACGAGGCTGACACCGATGACCTCGCCGCGGCGCTGCTCGCCTGGTACGACCGCCATGCGCGCGATCTCCCGTGGCGCGCCGGGCCGGGCGCTCCGCCGCCCGATCCCTACCGGGTGTGGCTGTCCGAGGTGATGCTGCAACAGACCACCGTGGCTGCGGTAAAGGGCTATTTCGCTGCCTTCATCACACGCTGGCCGCGGGTCGAAGATCTGGCCGCCGCCAGCCCTGACGAGGTCATGGCCGCCTGGGCCGGGCTGGGCTACTATGCCCGGGCACGCAATCTGCATGCCTGCGCCCAGGCGGTCGCCGCGCAGGGCGGCCGTTTCCCGGGGACCGAGGCGGAACTGCGCGCACTGCCCGGGCTAGGCGCCTATACCGCCGCCGCCGTGGCCGCGATCGCCTTCGGGGAACGCGCGGTGGTGGTGGACGCCAATGTCGAGCGGGTGGTCGCGCGACTGAACGCCATCGCCGAGCCGCTGCCCGCGGCGCGGCCCGCGATCCGCGCCGCGGCCGACCGGATCACGCCCGCCCTGCGCGCGGGCGATTTTGCGCAGGCCATGATGGACCTCGGCGCGACGGTTTGCACGTCGCGCAACCCGCGCTGCCTGCTGTGTCCGCTGGCTGCCTGGTGTGCAGCCCGGGCGCACGGAGCGCCCGAGCGCTTCCCGGTCAAGCCGCCGCGCAAGGCTCGCCCGGCGCGGCGCGGTCAGGCCTTCTGGATTGAACGCGCCGGCGCGGTGTGGCTGGTCACCCGAGCCGCCAGGGGCATGTTGGGGGGCATGCGGGCGCTGCCCGATGATGGCTGGACGGCCCGAGCGGATGGTGCGGCGGTGCCCCCCTTCGCTGCCGACTGGCAACCACGCGGCGCAGTGACCCACGCCTTCACCCACTGTGATCTGACCCTGTCGCTGTGGTCCGCCGACCTGCCGTCCGGCAATCCTCCGGGCGAGGGCATGTGGTGGCCGGTGGCGCAGCTTGGCGAGGCCGGCCTGCCGACCCTGTTCGCCCGCGCCGCCGAGCGCGTGCTGGGTGATTGCCCATGACCCGTCCCGAGGCCTCAGGAGAGATCGTGACCCATCGCTTGCCCATCGTTTTCGCCGGCGCGCGCATCGACCGTGCCGATCCCGTGCGCTCGGACCCCGCCCGGCTGGCCGAACTGATGCAGCCCCACGCCCGGCTGCTGCGGCTCGATGGCCTGGAGCCAGTCCTGCCAGCCGGTGGCGGCCTGTCGTGGGGTACCCTGGCAGAGGCCGATCCGGCGGCCGAGCTGGTGTTCCTCGGTCTGCGCGACGGCGAGGCGTGCTTCGCGGCGGTGGCGCCAGGGCTGGCAGGGCGTGCAGCCGTGCCGATGCCCGAGGTGTGGCGCATGATCGGGGCGCTGCCGGACGAGGAGCTGGCGCTCTATGGCGGGGCGCGGATGCTGGTGGACTGGCATGCCCGTCACCGCTTCTGTGCCCGCTGCGGCGCTCCGACGGTGCTGGCCAAGGGCGGCTGGCAGCGTTCCTGTGCCGCGTCCGAGTGTCGGGCGGACCACTTCCCGCGGGTCGATCCGGTCACCATCATGCTGGTCGAGCATGAGGGCGATCTGCTGCTCGGACGCCAGCCCCGGTTCCCGCCGCGCAGCTATTCCGCGCTGGCCGGTTTCGTCGAGCCGGGAGAAACGGTCGAGGAGGCTGTGGCGCGCGAGGTGCAGGAGGAGGCCGGGATCGCCGTTACCGAGGTGCGCTATGTGGCCAGCCAGCCCTGGCCCTTTCCCTCTTCGCTGATGATCGGGTGCCACGCGCGGGCGCTGTCGCGGCAGCTGACGATCGACGCCACCGAACTCGAAGATGCCCGCTGGTTCACGCGGCGCGAGGTTGAACTGGCTCTGGCCGGCGATCCGGCCGCACCGCTGCTCGTTCCGCCGCGTCGCGCCATTGCCCACCAGTTGCTGGTCTGGTGGCTGGCGCAGGACTGACTGGCGCAGTCAGTCGTGGCGGGGGGCCCCGTCCTCGATGGCCTGGAGCTTGCGGGTGACCCGCAAGACTTCACCCGGAGCTGGGGCGACGGCGTCCATTCGCTGGCTATGGCTTTCAGCCGAACCGGGGTGCATCCGCAGCGGCAGGTATTGCTCGAAGGCGGTCAGGCGGCGGCACTGCGCGATAGGCGTCCGGTCGCTCGGGCAGCCATAGGTCTCGACCCAGAGTGAGACGCCCAGGACCATGCCTGCGCCGCGGTTGATCACGTCGACTGGCAGGTCGAGCACATAGCGTCCGCCGACCTCGCGCCCGCTGGCCCCCGAGGTATCGATCTGGACGCCGCCCTCGGCTGCTCCGGAAAAGGCCATGCGCGTGGCGTTCCACAGGGGGCCGCCAAGGGCGTAGACGGCACAGATCAGCAACAGGTGCAACGGCCAGAGGCGCACGAAACCGGTCAGCCCCGCAAAGGGCGAATCGGCAAGGCGGGAGCGGGGGCCGGGCATGGCGCCATTATGGGCGCAGCGTGCCTACCCAACGATGCAGTCTAGTGGTGACTCGCGGCTTAACCGTGCGTCCCGGCTGGGTCTGGCGGAACAGGCGGCATCGGGTTTTGCGCGAAGCCGCCGGTCCGTGCCACAAGGGTAGCGATGACGGGCGAGACCGATCTCTCCGCGCCGCGCCGGGTGCGCCTCGGTGTGGCCCTAGTGGTGGCCGCGCTACATGGGCTGGCCGTCGTCGCCCTGATCCGTGCCTTTGCGCCGGATCTGGCCGGCCGTGCAGTCGATGCGGTTGTCTCGACCTTTGCCGTGGCCGCACCCACACCCGCCACCCCGTCGCCCAGTCCTCGGCCGCCGCCTCGGTCGGTCGCGGCCGCCGGGTCGGCCGGAGCAGCCGGTCGCCGCGCTGTCCCCCGCGCGGTGGCGGCTCCTCCGCCGCGAATTCGTGTCCCGCGGCCAGCCAGCGCTCCCCCGGTTGCCGCCAGCGGATCCGCCGAGATCAGCGGCGCCCGCGATACGGGCAGTGGCACCGGGGCTGGAGCCGCCGGGGGTGGCACCGGCCAAGGCGGCAGTGGCATGGGGCAGGGCGGCGGCCAGGCGGCAGTGAAGATTGCGGGCGAGATCAACTCGGCGCGCGACTATCCAATCGCCTCGCGTGACCTGCGCATCGGCGATCACGTGATTGTCGCGCTCACTGTCGGCACGGACGGCCGCGTGAGCGCCTGCCGGGTGGTGCGGCCCAGCCGGGACCGCGAGGCGGATGCCATCACCTGCAGGTTGGCCCAGTCGCGTTTTCGCTTTCGTCCAGCCACCGACGCCGCGGGGCAGCCCGTGGCCTCTACCTATGGCTGGCGGCAGCGCTGGTTCTATCCTGGCACCCCTTGAAGAGTCCCTTGGGCTGCGAACAAAGTTGGTGCGCACCCACGACGCCGGGACGATGGGCGGCGATCGGCTTGGCGCGGCGCGGCATGTCCGCCGCGCACTGGGCTTCCGCATGGCCGGACTGCGGCTGTGCGGGAGTGGGGGGTGGGTTCTTGGCGAGCCACGCGATGTGAGGGTGCCCGCGCTTGCCAGCCGGGCGCGAGGCCGCTAGCCGCTAAAGACCACGGGACAGCGGATCACGTCGAAATGCAGAAGGTCACCCCGGTCATTCTTTGCGGCGGGAGCGGCACGCGGCTCTGGCCGCGCAGCCGGGCGGCGAAACCCAAGCCGTTCCTGCCGCTGGTGGGGAGCAATACCCTGTTCGAGGCGACCGTGGCGCGCTGCGCCGATCCGGCGCGGTTTGCGGCGCCGATGGTGGTGACGGGTAAGGCGCACCTGGCCCATGTCGAGGCGCAGCTCGGGCCGGACGGGGGCGAGATCATCGTCGAGCCGTGCCCGCGCAACACGGCCGCGGCAATCGCGCTGGCGGCGCTGCGCCTGCCCGAGGAGGCGGTGATGCTGGTCTGTCCGAGCGATCACCACATCGCCGATCCGGCGGCCTTCGTGGCGGCGGCGGCGGCGGCGGCCGAGCTGGCGGCGCAAGACTGGCTGGTCTCCTTCGGGATCGAGGCGCGCGCGCCCGAGACGGGGTTTGGCTATCTCAAGCGCGGTGAGCCGATCGGTGCCGGGCCGGGGAGCCGGGTCGCGCAGTTCGTCGAGAAGCCCGACCTTGCGCGGGCGCGGCAGTTCCTTGCCAGCGGCGACTATGCCTGGAACGGCGGGATCTTCGCCTTCCGCGCCGGGTTCTTCCTCAGCGAGCTGGCCCGGCACCGGCCCGACATCGCCGCCGCGGCCCGCGCGGCGGCGGCCGGCGGACAGAAAGCCGGCGGACAGAAAGCCGCTGGACAGGGCGCCGGAGCGCAGTTCCACCCGGACGCCGCCGCCTTCGCCGCGATCCGGTCGGAAAGCGTCGATTATGCGGTGATGGAGCACACCGACCGCGCGGCGATGGTCCCGGCCGACATGGGCTGGTCGGACATCGGCAATTGGGAGGCGCTCCACGCCGCCCGTCCGCGCGATGCCGACGGCAACCACGTCAGCGGCCCGGCCGAACTGATCGACTGCCGCAACGTCCTGGTCGACAGCGACGGACCGCGGGTCAACGTGATCGGCCTCGAGCACGTGATGATCGTGGTCGACAAGGGCGAAATCCTCGTCACCACCGCCGCCGGCGCCCAGCAGGTCGGCAAGCTCCACGGCGCCGCGAACCAGTAAACGGTCATGACCCAGTCTCCCCTGCTTCCGATCCGGACCGTGGCCAAGCCCTGGGGCAAACCCGCGCTCCCCGCTCCCTTTGTCGCGCCCCCGGGCGAGACCATCGGCGAGATCTGGTTCGAGCCTCCGCCCAGCCTCGACGCGTTGTTGGTGAAGTACATCTTCACGAGCGAAGCGCTATCGGTCCAGGTCCACCCTTCCGATGCCCAGACCCTGGCGGCGGGACTGGGGCGGCAGGGCAAGGAGGAATGCTGGCTGGTGATCGATGCCGAACCCGGCGCCGTGCTGGGGATCGGCTTCGACACCCGGCTCGATGGCGCGGCGCTGCGGGCCGCAGCGGTGGATGGTTCGATAGAACAGCTGATGACCTGGCATCCGGTCCAGGCAGGGGATTTCTTCTACATTCCGGCGGGAACGGTCCACGCCATCGGCGCCGGGGTCAGCCTGATCGAGGTGCAGCAGAACAGCGACATCACCTATCGGCTCTACGACTACGGGCGTCCGCGTGCGCTTCATCTCGACGAAGGCATGGCCGTGGCGCGGGGCGAGCCCTATGCCGCTGGTCGCCGTCGCCTGCCTGACCGCGGGGAGCTGACCCTTGTCGAGGGGCCGCTGTTCCGGCTCGACCGGATCGATGGACCGGTGAGCGAGACTCTCCGGCCGCACTATGTCGGTGCGCCCTTGCTGGTCATCCCTCGCAGCGAGGGCATCTCGGTGCACGGTCTCGCCCTCGCTGTGGGCCAATGCGCATTGGCGCGCGACATCGCCGACATCGCCATCAGTGGCGGCGCGCTGGCCTTGCTGGCGCGGCCGCTCTAGTTTGCCACCCGCGATGCTGGCGCGGGGTGGGCCGCAGCGCTAGAAGGGCAAGACCATGATAGCCCACACGATCCAGCTCGCGCTCGCTCCGGTCTTCGTGCTGGTGGCGATCGGCAATATCCTGAACATCCTGTCGACCCGTCTGGGACGGATCGTTGACCGCTCCCGCCATCTCCAGCAGCGCCACAGCGAGACCTTCGGCACCGAGCATGACATGATCGTCAGCGAGATCCGCGCCTGCGACGAGCGGATCACCGTCATTACCAAGGCTATCCGCAACCTGGTGATCTCCGGTCTGGCAATCGGCACCACGGTGGCGACCCTGTTCGTGGAAGAAATGGCGGGCTATCCGCTCGAATGGGTTGCGGCGGTGTTTTTTCTGATTGCCCTCGCGCTGCTGATGTGGGGTCTGATGCTGTTCCTGCACGAGACCCGGGTTGCGGCCGCGGCGCTGAAGATCCCGCGAGACTATCTCGAGCTTCATCGCGAGGACATTTGAGTGATGCGGCCAATGCAACGGGACACTCGGTTCATCGCAAGTCAGGCGCTATGCGGCGGGCCTGGCCTGGCCGATGTTGTGCCATTCATCCAGGGGCAAGGATCCCCTCAACAGTCAGCGACCGGACGGGGCAGATTGAAGGAGTTTAACCCATGCACGCCATGCCCATGAGGCGCCGGCTTTCCCTGACGCTCGCGACGTTCGCGCTGCCCATGGCAGGCGCCGTGGTCGCACAGCCGCAGGATCCCGCCACGGCCGGAGCGACGCAGCAGGACGCTGGGCGCAGCAGCATCACCGTTTATGGCACTGCCGAATACGACCCCGCCGCACTGGCCCCGGGGCCCGAGGTCAAGGGCATCATCTCGGCGCGGAGCGGACAGCGCATCAAGGTGACGGCCCCAGACGGGACCAGTTCGGTCATCACCCTGACCGACGCGACCAAGGTGAAGGCCAGCAGCGGCCTGTTCGGCAGCCGTGGCAAGCAGGACCTGTCCGCCTTGCTCAACGGCCTGCCGGTAACGGTCAAGACGCTGCAGGCGGGCAATGCCCTGGTCGCGAGCCAGGTTACCTACCGCAACAACGACTACAAGACCGCCGCCATGATCCGCACCGGCACGGCCCAGCAGTTCGAGGAGCAGGCCGCAGCCACCGAGGCGCTGCGCGGGCGGCTTGGCGATATCGACAAATACAACATCAAGAGCACGTCGAACGTCTACTTCGATACCGGCAAGTGGGCGCTCTCGCCCGCCGCCAGGGCGGATCTCTGCCGTGTGGCCCAGGCCGCCGAGGCCCAGGAGAATGCGCTGATGCTGGTGGTCGGCTATACCGACTCGGTTGGCAGCGACGATTACAACCAGGTGCTCAGCGAGAAGCGGGCAGGGGCCGTCATCAACTACCTGCAGCAGGCCTGCAAGTGGAAGCCTTACCGCATGCTGACGCCGACCGGCATGGCCAAGGCTGATCCGCTGGCCAGCAACGACACCGAGGAAGGCAAGGCGCAGAACCGCCGCGTCTCCATCAACGTGTTGGTGAGCAAGAGCGTCGACGTGGAGTAATGGTGGGCGTTCTCTCCCCGGTTGGATCCGCTGGGTGCAGCAGGGGGGAGAGACGCGCCGACAGTCGATCGTCGTCCCGGGCTAGACCCGGGACGAGGCTTCATGCCGGTTCTGCCGCCGCAAGAGGAAGCCCGGCCCCGTGTCTAGCCCGGGGTGACGATGATGTCGGGCTGGCGTTCGGACGGCAGGCCTGGCTGTTCCGGCCACCGCGATTGTCGTCGTGAGCCTCCATGCCTCAGCCCGAGGCAGGATCCCCGCTCTGGTCCTCCAGCGCGCCGCCGTACTTGTAGTCCAGATAGCGCGCCTTGATCGCCAGGGCATCGATCGGGCCGCTGGCGAGCTGGCGGGTGACGCTGTCGATCTCGCCGCTGATCCGGCCGAGGCTTTCGGTCAGCGCCTGGTCCGGCGTGCTGCCGCCGGCCCGCGGTTCGGCGCGCAGGTGGGCGGGGATCGACGTATAGGTGCTGACCAGCCCGGGCAGGTCCTCACCGACGAGCTTGCGGATTTCGGCCGTGCCCGGCTGATCCTGGCCGATCCGGTCAAGCTGCAGACCGAGCGCGTCCAGCTGCACGCCGATCTGGTCGACCAACCGAACCGCCGGAGCGGGCAGGGCCGGCCGCTGCGTTTCCAGCCACAGCTCGGTGTTGCCGACGATCGCCCGGAGTGATCCCTGGGCCAACTGCTCGCGGTCCGGCACGGCCATCCGGGGATAGCTGAGCAGGACCCCGCCGATCACCACCGCAGCCAGTACGGCAAGGAACAGTCCGCCCAGTCCGATCCCGTTGAGCACCAGTCCCGCACCCATGGTGGCCACGACCACGGCGGCGATCGCGAAGAGCGCGCGTTTGAGCCGTGCCAGCAGATGCTCCCGCTTGAGCTGGGCCGAGCGCCGGCCGATCGACGCACGGGTCGCCACCCGCCGGCCGCCGGCGCGCTGGGTTACCAGGCTGCGCCGCGCCTCGGCCAGGATCCGGTCGCTGTCTCGCGCGTCACCGGGCAAGCGTTCAGCCCTCCAGCGAGAGCGGCGAGGGCGCGTCGGCGGTGAGCTGCGCCTGGGCGGCGCCCTCGGCCCGGGCGATGTAACCCTTGGACTTGTCAAGCTCGGTCGAGAGGGTGTTGACCGTCTGCTTCATCGCATCGAGCGCCTTGAGCTTGAAGGTGTCGATCGAATCCATGGTGTCATAGATGTTCTGGAACGCCCGCTGCAGCGTTTCCAGCGGGATCGTGCTGCTCGCGGCCTGTTCGTGGATGCGCGCGGTCTGGGTCTTGAGCAGCTGGCCGGTGCTGTCGATCATGTTGGCCGTGGTGGTGTTGAGCGCGGTGACCTGATCGAGCACCAGCCGTTGGTTCGCCATGGCCTGGGCCACCGTGACCGCGGTGCGCAGCGCGGCGACCGTGGTGGTGCTGGCGCGATCGACGCCCTTGACCAGTTCGACGTTGTTCTTCTTGACCAGATCCAGCGCCAGGTAGCCCTGCACGGTGACCGCCATCTGGGTCATCAGGTCCTGGGTGCGCTGGCGGGTGTAGAACAGCGCGCTCTCGCGGATCGCCTTGGCCTTGGCCGGCTCGGTCGCGTCCAGGTCGGCGGCGGTCTCCTCCAGCTTGGCGTCCATGGTCCGGCTGATCTCGATCATCTGTTCGAGATTGCCCATCGCCTCCCACAGCTTCTGCCGCTCCACGTCGATCGCCGCATTGTCCATCAGCAGCTCGTCCTTGCCCGAGGCCAGGTGGGTGAGCACCGACTGGATGTGCGTCTGAGCCGACTGGTACGAGTTGAAGTAGCGCTTCAGGCTGTTGCCGAAGGGGATGATCCCCAGCAGCTTCTTCGGCTTGCTGAGCGCGCCGGCCTTGCCGGGATCGAGCTCCTCCACCGTGCGCCGCAGTTCGGCCAGGTTGGCGCCGACGCCGCTGTCCTTGTCCATCGCCCGCACCGGGCGATCGAGGAAACGGTTCGACATGCCGGCCGCCACGGCGATCTCCTTGCGGCCCATGTTGGTGAGCTGGTCGATCCGCTTGCCGAATTCGGGGCTGTTCGGGTCCTGCGCGACCAGATCGGCGACAAAGGCATCGACCTTCTGCTGCAGCTTGGACTTGGCCTCCTCGCTGATCGGCACGAGCCCCACGGCCTGGCTCGGCGCGACGACCGGAACCGGATCGGGCGGGGTCAAGGTCAGCGGGGCTGCGGTCGTGGTGTCGGTTGGGATCGTGGCCATGCGTGCAGACTTTTCCGGTTGTTCCGGGCTAGAGATGGGCGCTCTTCCGCCCCCGGTCAAGCTGTGTTAGGGCGATAAGACACAAGCGCCGGCCCGGTGACAGGGCAGCCAGGACGAGGGTGCAAGGACATGGCCGACGAACTGAGGATCCTGGTCTGGGCGGCCGGGCTTCTGCTGGTCCACATCATGGTGGCTGGACAGGCCAAGACCGCGCAGTACGGTTCGGCCTGGAACGTTGGCGCGCGCGACGAGGCGCTGCCGCCGCCCGATCCCGTGGTAGGCCGGCTGATCCGTGCCCAGGCCAATTTCCTTGAGACCCTGCCGGTGGCGATCATTGGTCTGCTGCTGGTTCATCTCACCGGCCGGCACAGCCCGATGACCGCATTGGGTGGGTGGATCTGGCTGGGGGCCCGGACGGTCTACCTGCCGCTCTACTGGGCCGGCATTCCACTGGTGCGCACTGTCGTCTATCTCGCCAGCCTGGTCGGGCTGGCGATGGTGTTCCGTCCGCTGCTGGGCTGAGCCCTTGCCGTCCTGGCTCAGGCAGCCAGCGGATAGGGCTGGATTTCCCCGGCGAGGTACAGGTTGCGCGCCTTGGCGCGCGACAGCTTGCCCGAGCTGGTGCGCGGCAGGGTCCGCGGCGGGACCAGTTCGACCACGCAGTTCATGCCCGTGATCGAGCGGACCTTGTCCTTGATCTGGTCATGCAGCTTCTTGCGCTCGACCGGATCAGAGACGCGGCAGTGGACCAGCACGGCGGGGACCTCCTCGCCATTCTCCGCCTGGACCGAGAAGGCGGCGATATCGCCCTGGTGGAAGCCGGGTAGCTGCTCCACGGCCCATTCGATGTCCTGCGGCCAGTGGTTCTTGCCGTTGATGATGATCATGTCCTTCGCCCGGCCGACGATGAACAGGTAGCCCTGCGCCATGTAGCCCATGTCGCCCGTATCGAGCCAGCCGTCGACGAGGCAGGCCTCGGTCGATTCGGGATCGCGGAAATAAGAGTGCATGACCGAGGTGCCCTTGCACCACACCTTGCCGATGTGGTGGTCGGCGAGGACCTGGCCGCGTTCGCCTCTGATCTCGACGACCATGTCCCGCACCGGCTTGCCGCAGTTGACGATCGCCCGGTAACGGGCCGGGCGCGACAGGTCGCGCGGGGTGCCCGACAGGCGCTCTTCCTCGACCAGCTCGACCCGGATGCCTTCGCCCGGGGGCATGATGGTAACCGCCAGGGTCGCTTCGGCAAGGCCGTAGCTGGGCAGGAAGGCGGCGGCCTTGAAGCCGGCTTCGGCAAAGGCGTTGACGAAGCCCTGCATCACATCGGGCCGGATCATGTCGGCCCCGTTGCCGGCAATGCGCCAGCGCGACAGGTCGAACCGCTCGGCGACATGGCTCTGGCTGGAGATGCGGCGGGCGCAGATGTCGTAGCCGAAGGTGGGCGAATAGGAGATCGAGGTGCCCGCGTTGCGGCTGATCATGTCGAGCCAGGCGAGCGGACGGCGGGCGAAGTCCTCGGTCTTGAGATAGTCGACCGAGACCTGGTTGGCGATGACGGAGAGGAAGCAGCCGACCAGCCCCATGTCGTGGTACCAAGGCAGCCACGAGATGCAGCGGTCGGTGGGGACCAGCGCCATGCCGTGGCCATGCCCGGCAAGGTTGTTAAGCAGGGCCTCGTGGGTGACAGCCACGCCATGCGGAAAGCGGGTCGACCCGGACGAGTACTGCAAATAGCAGATCTGATCCGGCCTGGCTTCGGGCAGTACCCCGCCATGTGGCGCGGGCATGGCCAGAAAAGCGTCCCAGCCCAGCCCCTCGCAGCCCTGCCGCGCGGCCGCAGCGCCGCACATCTCGGCCAGCTCGGCCGGGAAGAACAGGATCGAAGGGTCGGAACTGCGCAGCTGCACGACCAGCTGCTCGATATAGTTGTCCTTGCCGCCGAAGCTGGTTGGCAGCGGGAGCGGCACTGGCCAGGCGCCGGCATAGATCACGCCGCAGAACAGCGCGGCGAATTCGGGCCCGGTCTCGGCGATCAGGGCGATGCGGTCCTCGGGCTTGACCCCGCGCGCGATCAGCCGCCGCGCGACCGCCAGCGCGTCGTCCCGCAGCTCGGCGTAAGGGTATGGCCGGACCAGGTTGCCGCGGGCATCGTGGAAATTGAGCCCGCGCTGCCCCCGCGCCGCATAGTCCAGCGCCTCGCCGAAGGTGGCGAAGTCCGAAAAACGGCGTGGCAGCGTATCTTGGTTCGGAGTCGGCACCAGCAGGGTGGCGGTGTCGGTCATGCGAGAAACCCGTCTCTTGTTGTTGTCGCCCGGTCGTCTGTCATCCGGCGCCGGTAGGCGCCCATTTGTGAACCCAGCATTGGCACGGACCCCCCGGCCTGTGCCCCGGTTCGCAGACCGGGCCTCCCCAATCCTTAACGACTGTGGCACGAATAAGGCCGGATGACTACGCATTCCCGACAGAAACGCACACCCCGGCCGCTCGACCCCGCGCGCCTTGATGACTTGGCCCTGGCCTATGTCGCCCGATTCGCGGTGAGCGCGGCTAAACTCGAAACATATCTGAAACGCAAGCTCGCCGAGCGCGGCTGGGCTGGCGCGGGGGAACCGCCGGTGGGCGATCTGGTCGCGCGCTTTGTCCAGGCGGGCTATGTGGACGATGCCGCCTATGCCCGGATGAAGGCCGGCTCGCTGCGTCGCCGGGGCTATGGCGAGCGGCGGATCGGCCAGGCACTCGACGCTGCGGGGATCGCCGCCGAGGAGCGGCAGTCCGTGACGGGGAGCGAGGCAAGCCAGCGCGCCGCAGCGCTGGCCTTCGCCCGGCGCCGGCGGCTTGGCCCCTTCGCCGTCGCGGCCGCAGGCGGCATGGACCGCGCGGTCCAGCGCGCCGCGCGGGAAAAGCAGCTTGCCGCGCTGCTGCGGGCGGGCCATCGCGCGGATCACGCCCGCGACGTGCTTGACGCGGCCGACCCGCAGGCGGCAGAGGCTTGGGTGGCCGAGGGCGGGGAGCTGGAGAACGACGCATGACGATTTGGTCCCGGGCCGCTCAGGCCATCGCCTTCGCCGCGCTGGCGGCCTGTTCGTCCGGTCAGGCGGGTGGCCAGCCGGCCGCCGCGGCCCAGTCGGCCGAAACGCGCCATCCCGAATCCGGGCTGCCGGTGATCCCGTTGCGGGTGGGTCGGCATGCCTTCCGCGTCGAGGTAGCCAGCACCGAACCCGAGCAGCAGCGTGGCTTGATGTTCCGCACCAAGATGGGCGCGGACGAGGGCATGATCTTCCTCCGCCAGCCGCCCGACCATGCCGCGTTCTGGATGCGCAACACGGTGATTCCGCTGGACATCATCTTCATCGGCAAGGATCGCCGGATCCTCAACATCGCCCATGGCGTGCCCTATGATGAAACCCCGCTGCCCTCGGCCGGGGTGACACTGGCCGTGCTCGAGCTCAACGAGGGACGGGCCGCGGCGCTGGGGATCAAGCCGGGCGATCTCGTCAGCTGGTGATCACCGCGCCGCCTTGCGGCGATCCCGGTCTCTCGCCTCTTGCCGCACCCCCCTTCGATCCGCTAGGCGCGACGGCCATGGGTATCCTCGCGAAGATCTTCACCTGGTGGAACGGCGCCACCATCGGCACCCTCATCGACAGCGCCCGCCACGGCGAGCAGGTCGGCACCGATGCGCAAGGCAATCGCTACTACCGTGGCCGTAAGCCTTATCCCAAGGGCCACCCCCGCGCTGGCCAGGAGCGCCGCTGGGTGATCTACAACGGTGCCAACGATGCCAGCCGGGTCCCCGCCGAATGGCATGGCTGGCTGCATGGCACCTTTGACGGCGTGCCCGAGAGTTTCCTGCCGCCGCCGCGGATCTGGGAGGTGGACTACACGCCCAATGCCACTGGCACGGCCCAGGCCTACTTGCCGCAGGGTGCGCTCGAGAAGGGCGGCGTGCGGGCCCGCGCCACCGGCGATTACGAAGCCTGGTCGCCGGACGCCTGATTCGCGTGACCCGGGCCGGGGCCCTCACGACGCGCCCGTCGCCGCGCCCCGGTCGCCGGATGCTGACAGGGCTGGCTGCCTGCTTGTGGCTGACCGCCTGCGGGTCAGACAATGCCGGTCCTGACGAGGCTGCCACCGCCATCCCCACCGGCGTTGCTGGTGGCAAGCCGGCGGCCCGGGCGGTCGAAAGCGACTATGGCACGCCGGTCAAGGATCGGGTCGCGACGATCGGTCTGCTCAACAAGCGCAACAATCTGGCACAGGATCTGGTCCTGCGCACCGGTGAGGTGCGCCGGGTCGGCAACGTGATCGTCAAGCTGGCCAATTGCGAGCGTACCCTGCCGTGGGAAAGCCCGCCCGAGATCGGAGCCTTCGTCCAGGTCTGGGTGGAAGAGCGCCGTAGCACCGCCGACCCCCTGCGCTGGCGCAAGATCTTTTCCGGTTGGCTGTTCAAGAATTCGCCTTCGCTCAACGTGGTCGAGCACCCGGTCTACGACGTCTGGGTCAAGGACTGCGCGATGAAGTTCCCGGGCGAGGAAGAGGATCCAGCTGCATACGCCGCCGCCAGCAGCGCTGCGAAGCCGTCCGGCAGCGCCAGTACAGCCTCTTCGGCGCCCACCATAACGCCGTCGCCCGCCGGGTCGGCCGCCGCCGAGTAAGGCCGCCGGGCTGCTGGCCGCTGTGCGTGGCGCAGCAGTGTGAGATAGCGTGACTGAGCCAGCTCGACCGCCCCCAATGAGGCGAGGTGGTCGGTCATGAACTGGCAGTCCAGCAATTCGGTGCCACAACGGCGCAGCGCTGCCACCAGCCAGGCCAGCGCGACCTTCGAGGCGTCGGGCACCACACTGAACATCGATTCGCCGCAGAACACCCGGTCGAAGCCCACGCCATACAGCCCGCCGACAAGGAGCGGCGCGCCGCCGTCCGGATCGTCGCTCCAGCACTCGATCGAATGGGCCAGCCCCTCGCGGTGCAGCGCGCGGTAGCTGGCGGCGATGCGCGCGCTGATCCACGTTTCCGCCGTATCGCGCCGCGGCGCGGCGCAGGCCTCCATCACCGCGGGAAAGGCGCTGTTGCAGGTGACCCTGAACCGCCCTCGGCGCAGCGTGCGGGCCAGCGAGCGCGAGCAGCGGAAGCCATCGAGCGGCAGGATCGCACGCAGTCGGGGCTCGACCCAGAACACTTCGGGATCGTCGCGGCTATCGGCCATGGGAAAGATCCCGCTGCGATAGGCCAGCATCAGCATGTCGGGGTCGATGATCTTGCCGGGACGCTCCACCGCGCCTGCCTAGCCGATTTGGCGGCGCTGCAAAACCGGGTCTTGGCGGGGCGGGGCAACTCGGCCTTGCCATCCGCCTTCCCGCCCTCTAGAGGCCGACCCCGCCCGCAGGAGTGTAGCTCAGTTGGTAGAGCATCGGTCTCCAAAACCGAGGGCCGGGGGTTCGAGTCCCTCCACTCCTGCCAGCATCCCCCTTGATCATCAGCGACTTCGGCTGGCCCCGCGTCGCGCGGCCGGTCGATCTGCGGTTGCCAAGGGCCGCCGGCTGTGCCTAGACGGGGCGCCACAATCCTGCCGCAATCGCTGACAGCCCGGTAATGCTCCGACCCACGTCCGCCTCCGCTGTCGAGTCCCGGCTCAGTCCGCTGCAACTGGGACTGATCCTGCTCGTCTGCTGTGCGGCGGGGTTGCCTGGCATGCTCGCGCACTACCCGCAGATGACCGATTACCCGGCCCATCTCGCCCGGTGGTACATCATGATGGACGATGGCCGGTCGCCCGAGCTGGCCCGCTATTATGCGTTCCGCTGGGTCTGGTCTGGCAACCTCGGTGCCGACCTGTTGATCCGGCCGCTGGCCGCCGTGTTCGGGCTCGAGGCGGGCGGGCGCCTGCTGGTCATTACCATCCCGATGCTGGTCGCCGGCGGGCTGTTCGCGGTCGAATGGACGCTGCGGCGGCGAATTGGCATCGGCCCGCTGCTGGCGCTGGCGACGGTCTGGTCGCCCGCCCTGTTGATGGGTTTCCTCAATTTCGAGTTGGCCCTGGCCGGCGCACTCTATGCCTTTGCGCTGTGGGTGCGGCTGGAGGGCCACCGCTGGCGGGCCCCGCTGTTCGTGCCGATCGGCGCGCTGGTCTGGCTGGCGCACCAGTCGGGCTGGGGCGTGCTGGGGGTGATGGTGTTTGCCTATGAATGGGCGCGTCTGGCCACGGCGGGGGTTCCGCGCTGGACCGCGCTGTGGCGTGCCGCGCTGGCGACCTGGCCGCTGTGGCTGCCGTTCCTGCCGACCGTGCTCGCTAGCCAGCAGGCCGAGGGGTCGTTCAACTACGGCCGGCGGCCACTGCTGGTGAAGTGGTCGTTCTGGAAGCAGTCGCTGCGCGACCGGGTGCGCTATCTCGACTATGCAACTACGCTGCTGCTGCTGATCGCCCCGCTGGTGGCGCTGTGGTTCCGACGGCTGGACCGGCGCCTCGCAGTGGGCGCGCTACTGATCCTGCTGCTCTCGCTGATCGTCCCGAGGCACCTTGGCGGCGGCGATCTGGCCGACCTGCGGCTCATCGCGGTCGGGCTGATGCTGCTGGCGCTCGCGATCGACTGGCGGCCGGGCTGGCCGCTGATGTGGTTGGCGCTCGGCCCCTTCGCGGTGCGGCTCGTCATCACCTCCGCGGTGTGGACGGTCCATTCGGCCAACGTCGCCTACATGATGAAGGCGCTAGACCAGATCCCGCGCGGTGCGCGGGTGGCGGTGGCAGTGCGCGAGGAGGTGGGGCTGTGGGCCCAGCCGCTCTATGGCCACCTTGGCTGCTACGCGACGCTGCGCCGCAACGCGCTGGTCAACAACCACTTCGCGATCCCCGGGGTGCATATGCTGACGCTGACCCCGGCGGCGTGGAAATGGGTCGATCCCTCGCACCGGATCTATGCGCGTGCGCGCCGCTCGGTGCGGCTGGCCAAGTTCAAGCCCGCCGCCGATGCGGATTACCTGTGGTACTTCGGCAAGTACGCCCCGGCCGATCTCCCCGCCGGAGCCCGGGTGATCTTCCGCAGTAAGCACTCGCTGCTGGCGCGACTTGCCAATTCGCGCGCGCATCGCTAACTGAGCCGCACTCCCGACATCGGAGACCTGCTGCCCCTCCCGGTTTGCCTCCCAGGGCGCCGGGGCGGCGCTGTCCCCTTGGCGGAAGAAACGGCAGCAATTTGCACGGAAGAGCCCGCGACATGGCCAAGTTCAACCCCGGCCAGTTTTTCAACGAGGTGAAGGCCGAGGCCCGCAAGGTGGTCTGGCCGACCGCCAAGGAAACCTACGTCACGTCGATCTTTGTCGGCCTGATGATGGTGATGCTCGCGGTGTTTTTCCTCGGGATCGATTCGCTGTTCGGCGAGATCGTGCGCTTCCTGCTGTCGCTGGCCTGAGACAACGAAGAGAGAACCCATGGCTCGCTGGTACATCATCCACGCCTATTCCGGCTTCGAGAACAAGGTGCGGGATTCGATCATTGCCGAGGCCGAGCGGCTTGGCCTGGAACAACTCGTCGAGGCCGTCGAGGTGCCGACCGAGACCGTGACCGAGGTCAAGCGCGGCAAGAAGGTGCAGTCCGAGCGCAAGACCATGCCCGGCTACGTGCTCGCCAAGCTGGCGATGAACGACGACGTGTACCACCTGATCAAGAACACCGCGAAAGTCACCGGCTTCCTTGGCCCCAACGGCAAGCCGCAGGCGATCAGCGACCGCGAGGCCGCGCGCTACTTCGGCGCCCGCGACCAGGCTGCCGCCGAACCGCGCCGCGAGGTTTCGGTCGATTACGAGATCGGCGATTCGGTCAAGGTCAACGCCGGGCCCTTCGCCAGCTTCAACGGCACGGTGGAAGAGCTCGACTTCGACAAGCAGCGGGTCAAGGTCTCGGTCTCGATCTTCGGTCGCGCCACGCCGGTCGAGCTCGGCTTCGAGGAAGTCGAACTGGCGAAGTGAGGGCAGGGGCCTGACGCTGCGGCGTCGGCCCGGTGTTTACGGCGCGGGCTGGCGTTAAGCCCTCCCGCCCACGCTACCTCTTCCCTTTTGCGCCCTCTTCCCCTAAAGGCGCGCCTCCCTGTCCGGGCAACCGGATTCGGGAATCCGTGCGGGAGGCGCCTGCGGGTGCCGTCTGACCGCTTGATCTGAGCCGGGCCGCCAGCCCGGCAACAGGATGAAAGGAGGCCATCGTGGCCAAGAAGATCGAAGGTTACATTAAGCTGCAGGTGAAGGCGGGCTCCGCCACGCCGTCGCCGCCGATCGGCCCCGCGCTGGGTCAGCGCGGTGTCAACATCATGGAATTCTGCAAGGCGTTCAATGCCGCCACGCAGGAGCTGGAAAAGGGCATGCCGATCCCGACGGTCATCACCGTCTATTCGGACCGCTCGTTCAGCTTCATCACCAAGACCCCCCCTGCCAGCTTCCTGATCAAGCAGGCTGCCAACCTCAAGTCGGGCTCGAAGGAGCCGGGCAAGGTGTCGGCCGGCACGATCAAGCGCTCGCAGCTCGCCGCGATCGCCCAGACCAAGATGGCCGATCTGAACGCGAACGATATCGAACAGGCCACCAAGATCATCGAGGGCTCGGCCCGTTCGATGGGCCTGCAGGTTGTGGAGGGCTGATCCGATGGCAAAGCAGACCAAGAAGCAGAAGGCCCTGACCGAGAAGCTGGGCGACAACCAGAAGCTCTACGCGGTGGACGAGGCGATCCAGCTCCTCAAGGATCTGAAGAGCGCCAAGTTCGACGAGAGCCTCGAGGTTTCGCTGAACCTGGGCGTCGATCCGCGCCATGCCGACCAGATGGTGCGCGGCATGGTCACCCTGCCGTCGGGCACGGGCAAGGACGTCAAGGTTGCCGTGTTCGCGCGCGGTGACAAGGCCGAGGCCGCGCTGGCCGCCGGCGCCGACAAGGTTGGTGCCGAAGACCTGCTGGAAGACATGCAGGCCGGCAACCTCGACTATGGCCGCGTGATCGCCACGCCGGACATGATGGGTCTGGTCGGCCGCCTCGGCAAGGTGCTGGGTCCCAAGGGCCTGATGCCGAACCCGAAGCTGGGCACCGTCACCCCGAACGTCGCCGAAGCGGTCAAGGCCGCCAAGGGCGGGCAGATCGAGTTCCGCGTCGAAAAGGCCGGCATCATCCACGGCGGGATCGGCAAGCTGTCGTTCTCGAACGAGGCGCTGCGCGCCAACTTTGACGCCTTCGTGGACGCCATCGTCAAGGCGAAGCCGTCGGGCGCCAAGGGCAAGTACCTGCGCAAGATCGGTCTCTCCTCGTCGATGGGCCCCGGCCTCAAGGTCGACGTCGCGCAGGTCCACGGCGGCTAAGCCCGGATCCAGCGACAGACGAACCAGGGGGCCGGGAGGGAAACCTTCCGGCCCCTTGCGCATGGGCCTCCGACAAGGATGCGGGGTCCAACGCGGCGGGCGATCGCGCTGATCGGCGATCCCGCTTTTGCAATGGGGCGGAACGCGGGCTATGCCGCGCCACCCGAAGGAGCAGACACGTGGCGAAGAACTGGAACCCGAAGAGTTGGCAGACCCAGGAAGCGAAGCACATGCCGGTCTATCCGGACGGGGCGAAGCTGGCTGCGGTCGAGCAGACCCTGACGAGCTTCCCGCCGCTGGTCTTTGCCGGTGAGGCGCGGGCGCTGACCGCCGATCTGGCCGAGGTGGCCGCCGGTCGCGGCTTCCTGCTGCAGGGCGGGGACTGCGCCGAGAGCTTCGCCGAGTTCCATCCCAACAACATCCGCGACACCTTCCGCGTGCTGCTGCAGATGGCCGTGGTGCTGACCTTCGCCAGCAAGCAGCCGGTGGTGAAGGTCGGGCGCATGGCCGGCCAGTTCGCCAAGCCACGCTCGTCGCCGACCGAAACGGTCGGCGGGGTCGAGCTGCCGAGCTACCTTGGCGACAACATCAACGGCATCGATTTCACCCCCGAATCGCGCATCCCTGATCCTGACCGGATGCTCAAGGCCTACAGCCAGTCGGCTGCGACGCTGAACCTGCTGCGCGCCTTCGCGCATGGTGGCTACGCCAACCTGCGCCAGGTCCACCAATGGACGCTCGAGTTCATGGACCGCAGCCCCTGGGCGCAGAAGTTTGCCGAGGTTTCGGCGCGGATCGGCGAAGCGCTGGATTTCATGCAGGCCTGCGGAATCGATCCGCAAACCGTGCCGCAACTGCAGGGCACCAGCTTCTACACCAGCCACGAGGCGCTGCTGCTGCCTTATGAGGAGGCACTGACCCGGCAGGATTCGCTGACCGGTGACTGGTATGACTGCTCGGCCCACATGTTGTGGATCGGCGACCGGACCCGGTTCGAGGGTTCGGCGCACGTCGAGTTCCTGCGCGGGGTCGGCAATCCGCTGGGCATGAAGTGCGGCCCGTCGCTTGCCCCGGATGCTTTGCTCAAGCTGCTCGACACGCTCAATCCGGCGCGCAAGCCGGGCCGGATCACGCTGATCAGCCGCTTCGGGCACGACAAGGTCGAGGCCGGCCTTGCCCCGCTGGTCCGCGCGGTCGCCCGCGAAGGTCATCCGGTGGTGTGGTCGTGCGATCCGATGCACGGCAACGTGATCAAGGCCGACAACGGCTACAAGACGCGCCCGTTCGATCGCATCCTGACCGAGGTGAAGGGGTTCTTTGCCGTGCACCGGGCCGAGGGCACCCATGCCGGCGGGATCCATATCGAGATGACCGGCCGCGACGTGACCGAGTGCACCGGCGGGGCCATCGCGCTGACCCAGGAGGGCCTGGCCGATCGCTACCACACGCACTGCGATCCCCGGCTGAATGCGGCGCAATCGCTTGAGCTGGCCTTCCTTCTGGCCGAGGAGCTCAACCGCGAAGCCAGCGAGCGGACGCGCCAGGCGGCCTGAGCGCCGGTTTCGGGTGCGGGGTCCGGCCGGAGACCGGCCGGCTCGAACCCGCCGGTCGCGAAGGAGCCGAACCAGCCCGAACGCGATCGCGCAGACCAGCAGGACCTGTGGTCCGGCGGTCGGCTCAGGTCTCGGCCGCGACCTGGGCCTCGGTTGCGGTGCGGTTGCGCAGCGCGGGAGACAGGCGAGTGTGCCGCGCCGCGTCGGCCAAGGTGTGGCGGTCAAGCTCGGCCAGAAATGCCTCGGCTGCACCGTCCAGCACCGGGATCAGCCCGCAGGCCGGTTGCAGCGCGCAGTTCGGGCAATCGGCGGGCTGCAGGTCGGGCTCGGTCAGCCGCACGACCTCGCCGATCAGGATGCTGTCCGCCGCGCGGCCAAGCGTGAACCCGCCGCCGCGCCCGCGGGTGGTCGCCAGCAGTCCCGCATTGGCCAGCTCGTTGACCAGCTTCATCGCGTGGTTGCGCGCTATGCCCTGCGCCTCGGCCACAGCGGCGATCGAGAGCCGTTCGCCCGGCTGGGTGGCGGCCTGCAGCAGGATCCGCAGCGCATAGTCGGTATGGCGGGTCAGGCGCATCGGCGGGGCTTTCGTAAGTGCTGAGGACGTGAAGGCTGCCTTCAGCCGCGGCGCGCCACGGCAAAGGGGGCAAAGGCCTGTTGGACCGGCATGATCTCGATCGTGTTGACGTTGAGATGTGCAGGCATGCGCAGCACCGCCTCGACCGCGTCGATAACGTCGTCCGCCGACAGGGCGTGGACCCCGGCATAGACCGCCGCAGCCTTGTCCTTGTCACCGGCGAAACGCACCTCGCTGAACTCGGTCTCGCACATGCCGGGCTCGAGCGAGGTGACCCGCACCGGTGTGCCCAGCAGGTCGGACCGCAGATTGAGTGAGAACTGGCGGACGAAGGCCTTGGTCGCGCCGTAAACGTTGCCGCCAGGGTAGGGGTAGCTGGCTGCCACCGAGCTGACGTTGATCACATGGCCGCGGCCGCGTTCGACCATGCCAGGCAGGACCGCGCGGGTCATCCGGGTCAGCCCCGCGACATTGGTGGCGATCATCGTCTCCCAGTCGTCGGGATCGGTGCGGTGCGCGGGCTCGAGGCCAAGCGCCAGTCCGGCATTGTTGAACAGGACGTCGATCGCGGCGAACCCGGCTGGGAGCGCGGCCAGCAGGCGGTCACCGCAGTCCCGCTCGGTGACGTCGAGCGGCACGGTCAGCAGGCGGTCGCCGGGGAGCTCCGCGGCCAGCGCGGCCAGCCGCTCGGCGCGGCGGCCGGTGGCGATTGCGCGCCCGCCCCCGGCGATCACGCGCCGCACCATGGCGGCTCCGAAGCCCGAGGTGGCACCCGTGACGAGCACGGTGAGGCCGGCGGCGAAATCAGCTCTGAGGTCCATGTCCCTGGGTTACCCAAGCCGGACCGGCACGTCGAGCCTCTTGCCCTCTCGTCACACCACGCCCGGCGCGCTAGGGCGCCGGGATGAGCGCTGCCCCCGAACCCTATGACGCGATCGTGCTGGGCGCCGGCGCGGCCGGCATGATGTGTGCCGCCACCGCCGGACAGCGCGGATTGCGGGTGCTGCTGATCGATCATGGACCGGCGCCGGGACGCAAGATCCTGATCTCGGGCGGGGGACGCTGCAACTTCACCAATCTCCATACTGCCCCGGACCGCTACCTTTCGGCCAACCCCCACTTCGCCAAGTCGGCGCTGGGCCGCTACACCGCGCAGGATTTCCTCGCCCTGGTCGAGCGGCACGGCATCGCCTGGCACGAGAAGACCCTGGGCCAGCTGTTCTGCGACGGGTCGGCGCGGCAGATCGTCGATCTCCTGGCTGGCGAATGCGCCGCGGCGGGGGTGGAGCTGCTATGCGGTCAACCGGTCAATCAGATCGCCCATCGCGATGGCCTGTTCCACGTGACCCGCAACGGTGTGGACCTGACCGGGCGGGCGCTGGTGCTGGCCACCGGCGGGCCGGCGATCCCCAAGCTTGGGGCCACCGGCTTCGCCTACGAGGTGGCGCGCCAGTTCGGGCTGGCTGTGGTCCAGCCGCGCCCCGCGCTGGTGCCTTTCACGCTGGGGCCGGCCGATGCCCTGTTCCAGTCGCTGTCCGGGGTCGCCGCCGAGGTCGCGGTGCACTGGGGCAAGACCTGCTTCCGCGAAGCTGCGCTGTTCACCCACAAGGGCCTGTCCGGCCCCGCCATGCTCCAGATTTCGTCCTACTGGGAGCACCGCACCCCGATCGCGGTCGATTTCCTCCCGCAGGCCGATCCGGGCTGGCTGGTCGAGCACAAGCGGCAGCAGCCGCGCGCTGGGCTGCGCCGGGTGCTGGGAGCGACCCTGCCGGCGCGGCTGGCCGAGGTGCTCGCCGAGCGGCTCGAGCTGGATCGGGAGCTGGGCGCGCTGAACGACAAGGCGCTGCGCGCGGCAGAGGCCCGGCTCGCCCGGTGGCCGTTTCAGCCCACCGGCACCGAGGGCTTTGCCAAGGCCGAGGTGACAGCCGGCGGGATCTCTACCGCCGATCTCTCGTCGCGGACGATGATGGCCCGGCGCGTGCCGGGCCTCTACGCAATCGGCGAGTGCGTCGACGTGACCGGGTGGCTGGGCGGCTACAACTTCCAGTGGGCCTGGGCGAGCGGCTGGGCGGCGGGGCAGGCGATCGGCACGGCCTGAGGGCGCCGCTGACCATGACGTAAAGTTAATCGGCGCGCGAGGCTCCCGACAGGTTCGAAAGCGCAGATGCGAAAGCCACGGGGCTCGTGGCGGATCAACTTTGCCGTCGCGCGACCCGGTTGAACGGGCGCGCCGGGCGCCTCGCCAGCAAAGTTGAGCCGATGACCTTCGAACACCGCGTTCCTGCCCTGAGCCGTGACCAGCAGGTCCGGATCCTTGTCTGTGCCATTCTGGCGGTCGTCCTCGTCAGCGCCGCGGTGAGCGGTCTGCACTGGGCGCTGAGCCGCCCCGAGGTGCCGCCCCCCGTGCTGCCCGCGGGCGAGTTGCAGCTTACCCCGCAGCAGCTCAGCAGCCTGAAGATCGCGGTTGCGGGGGGCGATGACGGCTACGAGCGGACCGGCGCGAGCGGCCAGATCGCGGTCGACGAGACGCGCAGCACGCCGGTGTTCCTGCCCTATTCCGGCCAGGTCCTGACGGTGAACGTCCAGAACGGCGACCGGGTCCGCCAGGGCGACGTGCTGCTGCGCATCCGCACCAGCGACGTGGTCGATGCCCGCAATGCCCTGTTCGCGGCCGAGGCGCAGCGCGCCAGCGCGGCCTCGCAGCTGCGGGTGGCGCAGGAGAACGCGGCGCGGGCGGAGGAGATCTACCGCACCGCCGGCGGCGCGCTCAAGGATGTCCAGCAGGCGCGCGGCGATCTGGTCAATGCCCAGTCGGCGCTGCGCATTGCCGATTCGGCGGTGGGTGCGGCGAAGGACCGGCTGGTCGTGTTCGGCAAGACCCCGGGCGAGATCGCCCGTCTCGACGGCGCCGGCGGGATCGGCGGGATCCATGCCGACACCAACCTCCATGCCCCGATCGGCGGCGTGGTGGTGACCCGCGCCGTGGCCGAGGGCCAGTATGTCACAGGCGGCGGGACCACGCCGGTGTTCGTCATCGCCGATCTCTCCAGGGTCTGGCTGGTCGCGCAGGTCGCCGAAAGCGATGCCGCGCGGGTCCACCTCGGCGATCACCTCACGGTGACCACCACCGCCTACCCCGGCCGCACCTTCGACGCGGTGATCGACAACGTCGCCGCGCAGATCGACCCGGAAACCCACCGGCTGACGGTTCGTGCGACGATTCCCAACCCGGATGGCGCGCTCAAGCCGCAGATGTTCGCCGATTTCACCATCCGCAGCCCGCTTGCTGCCGATCCCGCCGCTCCGGCGACCACGCGGGTCCTCTCGGTCCCGGCCGAGGCGGTGATCCACGAGGGCGACAGCGCGCGGGTCTGGGTCTACCTCGGCCGCGGCCGCGTGATCGCCCGTCCGGTGCGGACCGGGGAGAGTCACGATGGCCGGATCACGATCCTGGCCGGGCTGCGGCCGGGCGAGCGGGTGGTCAGCGCCGGTGCGCTCTTCGTCAACGAAGCGGGGCTGAACTGATGATCGGCCTTGTCCGCTTGGCGCTGCGGCAGCGCCTCACCATCGTCGGCTTCTTCCTCGCCATGATCGTGGCCGGGGGCGTGGCCTTCTACAACCTCAACATCGAGGCCTACCCCGATCCGGTCCCTCCGATGGTCGAGATCGTCACCCAGTCCAGCGGCCTGTCGGCCGAGGAGATGGAGCGCGGGGTCACCGTGCCGATCGAGGTCCAGATGTCGGGCCTGCCGCACATGACCGCGATCCGCGCGATTTCGCTGTTCGGCCTGTCGGACGTGAAGATCCAGTTCACCTACGACTTCAGTTACGACCAGGCCCAGCAGCAGGTGATCAACCGGCTGGCGCAGCTGCCCCAGCTGCCCGGCGGCGCGATCCCGACGATCTCGCCCACCAGCCCGGTCGGCGAAATCTACCGCTACCGCATCAAGGCCCCCGCCGGCTATTCGGTGGAGGATCTCAAGACCCTGCAGGACTGGGTGCTGCAGCGCCGCTTCCGCGCGATCCCCGGGGTGATCGACGTGACCGGCTGGGGCGGCAAGCTGCGTTCCTACGACGTGGTGGTCGATCGCGACAGGCTGGCCGCGCATCACGCCACGGTCGGGCAGGTGATCTCGGCGCTGGCCCATGCCAATGCCAATGTCGGCGGGCAGACGATCAACTTCGGGGCGCAGAGCGCGATCGTCCGCGGGGTCGGGCTGATCCAGTCGGTCGATCAGATCCAGGATACCCTCGTAGCCCGCGACGGCGCCGTGCCGGTGCTGCTCAAGGACGTCGCCGCAGTCAAGATCGGCAACATGCCGCGCAACGGCATCGCCGGGCTCAACACTGATGACGACATCGTGGAAGGCATCGTGCTGATGCGCCGCGGTGCCCAGTCGATGCCGACGATCCAGGCGGTCAAGGCCGAGATCGACAAGATCAACAGCACCGGTGTCCTGCCTCCCGGCGTCTCGCTGGAACGGATCTACGACCGGTCGGACCTGATCGGGGTGACCACCCACACCGTGATGGAGAACCTGATCGCCGGCGTGCTGCTGATCTTCATCCTGCAGTGGGCCTTCCTCGGCAACCTGCGTTCGGCGCTGATCGTGGCCGCGACGATTCCCTTCGCGCTGTCCTTCGCGGTGCTGATCCTGACCCTCCAGGGTGAGAGCGCCAACCTGCTCTCGGTCGGCGCGCTTGATTTCGGGCTGGTGGTCGATGCCACGGTGATCATGGTCGAAAACATCTTCCGCCACATGTCGGAACGGTCCCACCACGTGGAGAGCCACCCCGAGGACGGGGCGCACTACACCTTCGCCAGCCGCATCGGCGCGGTGCTGCAGGCCTCGAGCGAGGTCAGCCGCGGGATCTTCTTCGCGGCGGCCATCATCATCGCCAGCTTCCTCCCGCTGTTCACCCTGACCGGGGTGGAGGGCCACATCTTCGGGCCGATGGCCAAGACCTACGCCTATGCCATCGTCGGCGGCCTGATCGCGACCTTTACTGTGGCGCCGGTGCTCTCGACCATGCTGCTGCCTGACAAGCTCAGCGAGGTGGAGACCTGGATCGTCGCCCGGCTGCGCCGCGTCTACGAGCCGGCCGCCGCCTTCGCCTACCGCAACCAGCTCCTGGCCATCGGCGGCGGTGTGCTGCTGGTGCTGGGCGCCTTCGTTGGCGTGCGTTCGCTCGGGATCGAGTTCCTGCCGCACCTCGAGGAGGGCAACATGTACATCCGCGCCTCGCTCCCGGCCTCGATCTCGCTCGACGCGGGTGAGCCCACCGCCGAGGCCATTCGCCGCGACATCATGACCTACCCGGAGGTGACGGCAGTTCTCTCCGCCCACGGCCGGCCCGACGACGGCACCGATGCCACGGGCTTCTTCAACGTGGAATACTTCGTGCCGCTGAAGCCGTTCGACCAGTGGCCCGCGGGCATGGACAAGGAGAAGCTGGTGGCCCAGCTTTCGGCCCGGCTGAAGAACAAGTATCCCGGGGTCGACTTCTCGTTCTCGCAGATCATCGAGGACAACGTCGAGGAGGCGGCCTCGGGCGTGAAGGGCGCCAACTCGGTCAAGCTGTTCGGCCCCGATCTGGCGACGCTGGAGGACCTGGCGGGCAAGATCCGCGACCAGATGGCCAGGGTCCGGGGGATCGCCGATCTCGGCATCTTCCAGTCGCTTGGCCAGCCGACCGTGCGGATCGATGTCGACCGGGTCAAGGCCGCCCGCTTCGGGCTCAACGTGGATGACGTCAATCAGACGGTCCAGGCCGCGATCGGCGGTGCCTCGCCGGGCGATCTCTACGAGCCGCACACCGATCGGCACTTCCCGATCGTCGTGCGCCTCAAGTCCGACCAGCGCGACAGTCTCGAGGCGGTCAAGCGGATCACGGTGGGGGCCACCGCGCCGGACGGATCGACCATCCAGGTGCCCCTGTCCGAGCTGGCCGACGTGCGGCTGACCAGCGGCGCCGCCTTCATCTACCGTGAGCACCAGTCGCGTTACATTCCGATCAAGTTCTCGGTGCGCGACCGCGATCTCGGCAGCGCGGTCGCCGAGGCCCAGCGCAACATCGCCCAGCACGTTGCGCTCCCCCCCGGCTACACCCTGGAATGGGCTGGAGAACTGGCCAACCTGCAGAACGCCGTGGCCCGGCTCGAAATCGTCGTGCCGATCAGCCTGCTCCTTATGCTGGGTCTACTCTACGCCAACTTCGGCAACATGCGCGATACGCTGCTGTCCTTCAGCGTGATCCCGATGGCCGTCGTCGGCGGCGTGCTGGGGCTGTTGCTGACCGGAACGGCCTTCTCGATCTCGGCGGCGATCGGTTTTGTCGCCCTGTTCGGGATCGCGGTGATGGACGGCATCCTGGTGGTGACCAACTTCAACCAGGCGATGGACGAGGGCAACGGGCCCGAAACGGCGCTGCGGATCGCCACCACCAATTCGCTGCGGCCGGTGGTGATGACCTGTCTGGTCGCGGCGATCGGGCTGCTCCCTGCGGCGCTTTCGACCGGGATCGGCAGCCAGGTGCAGAAGCCGCTCGCGCTCGTCGTGGTCGGCGGCATGACCATGGCGCCGCTGCTGATCCTGCTGGTCCTGCCGCTGCTGATCGCGCGCTTCTCGAGCCGGCTCGTCGCGGCCAAGGCGCACCCCTCCGAGGACGAGGCCTTTCCGGCCGCTGCGGGAGAACCGGCATGAGCCGCCGCCTGACGCTGATGCTGGCCTGCGCCCTGGCCCCGCTGGCCGCGGCCACCCCGGCATCGGCCGGGACCCCGGCGATCGGCCTGTCGCTGCCCGCGAGTGCCGCCGGTAATGCCCCGGCCGAGGTGCTGACCGGGCCGATCGCACCCGATCACGGTCCGCCCCAGACGGTCCGGCCCGGCATGGCCCTTGCCGCCGACTGGTGGCGCGCTTTTGCCAGCCCGGCGCTGGACGCGCTGGTCGCCCGGGCGCTGGACGCCAATACCGATCTGGCCGTGGCCGGGGCCAACCTGCGCCAGGCGCAGGAGCTGACGGCGGCGGCGCGCGGGGTGCTGTTCCCCCAGGTCGACGCGGGCTATGCGGTGGAGCGGGAGCGTCTGTCGGGCACGATCGCCACGCCCTTGGCCGATCCGGTGCCCAGCCTGTTCTCGCTTCACACCGCCCAGCTCAGTGTTGGCTACTCGCTCGACCTGTTCGGCGGCAACCGCGCCCGCGTCGCCTCGGCCCGGGCGGCCGCGTGGGCCACCGCCGAGCATCTGCGCGGGGTGCGGACGATGGTGGCTGGCAATGTCGTGCTGGCCGCGATCCAGAACGCCGCGCTCGAGGCGCAACTCGAGGCGGCCCAGGCGGCGGTCGACAGCAACCGCGAGATCCTGCGCCTGCTCCGCGCACGCCAGGCACTGGGGGCGATCGGCCAGGCTGATGTCGCCGCGCAGGAGGCCGCGCTGGCCGCGTCGGAGGGCCTGCTGCCCCCGCTGGAGCGGGCCCGCCGTGCCAATCTGGCCGGGCTCGGCGTGCTGCTTGGCGCGGCGCCCGGTGCGCCGCTGCCGCCGTTGCCTGCGCTCGACACGCTCACCCTGCCGGCGGATCTGCCGCTCAGCCTGCCGTCCGACCTCGTCGCCCAGCGGCCCGACGTGGCGGCTGCCGCCGCGGCGCTGGAGGGCGCCGGAGCCGACGTCAGGGCTGCGATCGCCGCCCGCTTGCCGACGATCACGCTGAGTGCCGCCGCCGGCGGCGCCGCGCGCGATTTCGGCGCGCTGTTCGCCGACGGCAATCCTTTCTGGTCGCTGCTGGGCGGGCTGACCGCGCCGCTGTTCCACGGCGGAACTCTGCGCCATCAGCAGAAAGCGGCCGAGGCCGCGCTTGACGCGGCCAAGGCGCAGTACCGTGGGGCCGCGCTGCAAGCCTTCGCCGATGTCGCCAACGCCCTGACCGCGCTCACCACCGATGCCCGTGCGCTCGATGCCGCGACCCGGGCCGACACAGCGGCGCAGACCTCGCTCGGCTATGTCCGCCGCCAGCTCGAGCTGGGCAGCGTGGGTACGCTGACGGTTCTGAATGCCCGCGCCACGGCGCAGCAGGCTCGCGCCCAGCTGCTTGCGGCTCGGACCATGCGGCTGACTGACACGGTTGGCCTGTTTGCCGCGCTGGGCGGCGGCGCTCCGGCCGTGCCGGATCGCTCCGCATCCCCTGCCGGTGGGACTTGACGGCCCGCCCCGGCGCACCCAACTGGCACTTGCCTGTCCGGAGTTAAGGCGCCAATGGTCGCAGGCGGCCCCGGCTGCCGGAGAGCAGAGAGAGCGAACGTGTCCGACAGAGCGTCCACAGCTGCCGCGCGGCCCCGCAATTGCGCGGACGCCCGGGCATGACGCCGGGCTCGACGCTGCACGATGGGCACGGCCGCCGGTTCGAGTACCTGCGGCTGTCACTGACCGACGTCTGCAACTTCCGCTGCACCTATTGCCTGCCCAACGGCTACCGCAAGCCGGCCAACCGGCCGAGCGAGCTCAGCCCGGACGAGATCGTCCGCGCGGTCAGCGCCTTTGCCCGGCTCGGCCTGTGGAAGGTGCGCCTCACCGGTGGCGAGCCGACCCTGCGCGCCGAGTTCACCGAGATCGCCCGGCGGGTCGCCGCGGTCCCGGGCATCCGCCGCGTGGCGATGACCACCAACGGCTACCGCCTTGCGGCCCATGCCGCCGAATGGCGCGCAGCCGGCGTCAGCGCGATCAATGTCAGCGTCGACTCGCTCGATCCGGCCCGGTTTGCCGCGATCACCGGGCATGACCGGCTGGCTGAGGTGCTGGCCGGGGTCGATGCGGCCCGGGCGGCAGGGTTCGATCCGGTCAAGCTCAACGCGGTGCTGATGCGCGGGATCAACGACGACGAGCTCGCCGGGATGATCGCTTTCGTTCAGGCGCACGACCTCTCGCTGCGTTTCATCGAGGTGATGCGCACCAACGACAATCCGGCCTTCTTCGCGGACCGGCACCTGGCCGGGCAGAGCGTGATCGCCGCGCTTGAGGCGGCGGGCTGGAGCCGGCTGGCCCGGGCTCCCGGAGCCGGCCCCGCGGTTGAGTACGGCCATCCCGGCGCGCGCGGCCGGATCGGCATCATCGCGCCCTACGCCCAGGACTTCTGCGCCACCTGCAACCGCCTGCGTCTCTCGGCCGACGGGCGCTTCCACCTGTGCCTGTTCGGCGATGGCGGGATCGACCTTCGGCCGCTGCTCCAGCACGATGACCAGCAGGACGAGCTGGTGGCCCGGATCGTCGCCCTGACCGCGACCAAGGCGCCGACGCACCGCCTGCATCAGGGCAATAGCGGGGCCACGCCGCATCTCGCTTCGATCGGCGGCTGAGCCGCTATGGCCGAGCAACTTGCCCTTGTGGTCGAACTGTGCGGCAAGCTGGCCGAACCGCACGGCCGCGAGGTGACCGTGCCGCTGCCGGCCGCCGGGTGCACCGTGGCCGAGCTGCTGGTCCGTCTGCGCGACAGTTTTCCCGCTTTGGCCCCCTTGCTCGCGTCGGGCAAGGTCCGGGTCTGTCTCAACGAAACCATGGCGCGCGATGAGACGGTGGTCCGTCCGGGTGACCTGGCCGCGCTGTTCCCGCCGGTGTCGGGGGGATGAGTGCCGTGGTCCGGCTGCTCGACGGCCCGTTCGACCCGGCGGCCGAACTGGCGGACTTCACCGCGCTCGCGGCCGGCGCCGGGGCGATCGTCAGCTTCACCGGGCTGGCCCGCAGCGAAGATCGGGACGGCATGGCGCTCACGGCGCTCGTGCTGGAAAGCTATCGCTCGGTCACGCTGCGCTCGATGGAAGGGATCGCCGCCGCCGCCCATGCGCGCTTCGCGATCGCGCACAGCCGCGTGCTGCACCGTGCCGGGCGGATACTGCCGGGCGAGGCGATCGTCTTCGTCGCCACGGCGGCGGCCCATCGGCGTGCCGCCTTCGAGGCGGCGGACTACCTGATGGACCGCCTCAAGTCCGAGGCTGTGTTCTGGAAGCGGGAGGAGAGCGTGGCCGGCGCCCGGTGGATCGAACCGACCGCCGCTGACACCGCCGACCTGGCCCGCTGGCACGCGCGCGAACAGGACTGACATGCCCGGAATTGACCCCAGCCTGACCTTCCACCCGCTGCACATCGCGGTCCTGACCGTCTCGGACACGCGCACCCTTGAGACTGACACCTCCGGCGCGCTGCTGGTCGAGCGGTTGCAGGCAGCCGGTCACCGGCTCGCCGCCCGCGCGATTCTCCCAGATGATGTCGCGCAGATTCAGGCGCAGGTGCGCCAGTGGATCGCCGATCCGGCAGTCGACATCGTCCTGACCACGGGCGGCACCGGGTTCATGCCGCGCGACGTCACCCCCGAGGCGATCGTGCCGCTGCTGCGCCGGACGATGGACGGGTTCAGCGTGGTGTTCCACCAGGCCAGCATGGGCACGATCGGCGTCTCGACCCTGCAATCGCGCGCCTTTGCCGGGCAGGCCGAGGACACCTTCATCTTCTGCCTGCCCGGGTCCACCGGCGCCTGCCGGGACGGCTGGGACCTGGTGCTGGCCCATGAGTTCGACAGCCGCTACCGGCCGTGCTCGATCGCCGGCCAGATCCCGCGGCTGCGGGGGCAGGCGGCATGACCGGGCTGTCGCACCTCGACGAATCGGGCCGGGCACGCATGGTCGATGTCGGCGACAAGGCCGTGACCCGCCGCGAGGCCGAAGCGGCCGGTGTGCTGCGCTGCGCGGCCGAGACCCTTGCGCTGGTCCAGGCCGGCGCAGCGCCCAAGGGCAATGTCATCGCCACGGCCGAGCTGGCCGGGGTGATGGCGGCCAAGCAGACCGCTGCACTGATCCCGCTGTGCCATCCGCTGCCGCTGTCGCAGGTGGTGGTTGAGATCACGCCCGATCAGAACCTGCCCGGCTTCGCGGTCCAGGCCCGGGTCCGCACCACCGGCCAGACCGGGGTGGAGATGGAGGCGCTCACCGCGGTCTCGGTCGCCTGCCTGACCCTGTTCGACATGCTCAAGGCGGTCGACAAGGGCATGGAGATCGGCGCGATCCGGGTGACGGCCAAGAGCGGCGGGCGATCGGGCGCGTGGGCGGGCTGACCGGGTTCACCGAGGCGCTGGCGCGGCTGGCCGAAACGGCGAGGCCGCTGGGCGCCGAGACCGTACCGCTCGATGCGGCGCACGGGCGGGTCCTGGCCGCGCCCGTCATCGCGCGGCTGGCCGCCCCGCGCCACGCGGTGTCGGCCATGGATGGCTATGCCGTGGTCGATGCCGCGACCGCGCCGGGCGTGCCGCTGCCGGTGGTGGGCGAGGCGCGGCCGGGGCAGCCCCATCCCGGTCCGCTTGCGCCGGGGCAGGCGGTGCGCATCTTCACCGGCGGCCCGCTCCCGGTCGGGGCCGACCGGGTGATCGTGCAGGAGCAGGCCCAGCGCAGCGGCGATACGGTCCGCTTTCTCCCCGGCTATGGTCCGGGCTGGCATGTTCGCACCGCGGGCAGCGACTTTGCCGCCGGGACCACGTTGTTGCCCGCCGGCACCCGGCTGACCGCACGCGCGCTCGTCACCGCGGCGGGAGCCGACCTTGCCGCTGTGGCGGTCCATCGCCGGCCGCGCGTTGCGGTGCTGGGCACCGGCGACGAGCTGGCCGCACCGGGGACGGCCGCCGCGCAGGACTGGGCGATTCCCGAAAGCGTCACCCTGGGCGTGGCGGCACTGGCAGCCGAGGCCGGGGCGACCATCACCTGGCGCGGCAGCCACGGCGACGATCTGCCCGGCCTGACGCGGCTGGCCGGAGCCCTGCTGCCCGGGCTTGATCTGCTGGTGGTGACCGGCGGCGCCTCGGTCGGGGCCTACGATTTCGCCAAGGCCATGCTCGAGCCGCACGGGCTCGAGCTGGTCTTCTCGCGCCTGGCGATCAAGCCGGGCAAGCCGGTGTGGTTCGGCCGGGTGGGCGACCGCCTGGTGCTGGGCCTGCCCGGCAACCCGACCTCGGCCCTGGTGACCGCAACCCTGTTCCTGCGCCCGCTGCTGGCCGCTTTGCAGGGTGAGAGCCCTGAGGCAGCCCTGCCCTGGCGGCGCTTGCCGCTGGCCGCGCCGCTGGCCGGGGCCGACGAGCGCGAGACCTTCACGCGGGCGGTCTGGGCGGCGGAAGGGCTCGTTCCGATCGGCAACCAGGACAGCGGCGCGCAAGCGGCGCTGGGCCAGGCCGGCTGGCTGATCCGTTGCCCCGCCGGCACACCGGCCCGGGGGGCGGGGGAATGGGTCACGGCTCTGGCGCTCTGAGCCTGGCCTCGGCGGCGGCAAGGTCGGCGGGCGTGTTGAGGTTGGCGAAGGGATCGGGTCCGTTCGCAGGCCAGTCGACCAGGGCCAGCCCGACCGTTTCGGCATAGCCGCGCAGCGCCCGCCCGCCCGTCTCGATCCACGCATCAAGCCCGGCCGGGTCGCAGCGCCACAGCCCGGCCAGCGGATGGAGCCAGCCGGCCCGGCGCGGCAGGGCGGCGCCGGCCCCGCCGCCGTCCAGCGCCGCTACCAGCCGGTCCAGCAGGTCGTCCGGCAGGAACGGCATGTCGCAGCCGAGGAGCAGCACGTGCTGACGGCCCAGCGCGGCCGCATGGACCATGGCCCCGTGCAGCGCGGCGATCGGGCCGCAGCCGGAGTGGCGGTCAACGATGGTGGGCAGGCCGGACGGATCGGGCGGGCCGTCCGCCGCCCCTGCCAGCGCCACCGCATCGCCGTGGCGGCGGGCCCAGGCGATCACATGATCGACCAGCCGCAGCCTGGCCAGGCGGACCGCCGGCTTGTCGCCCCCGATCCGGCGCCCCGCGCCGCCGGTGGCGATGACGATGGCCGGGACAGGCGCCGGGGCCGGGGTCGGGACGGGCGCGCGGTCAGCCATCGTCGCTGGCCAGAACCGCGCCGACATGGCGCTCGCCGCGGGCCGCGGCGAGCTGCTCCTGGCGATGCCGCTCGCGGCAGGCCTCGCGCTGCGCCTCGGTCCGCTCGGCATGGCAGGCCGGGCAGCTTGCGCCGGGCTCGTAGAGCGGGGAGGCGCGGTCGGCGGGACTGACCGGGCGGCGGCAGGCGCGGCACAGCGCGTGGGTGCCGGGGGCGAGCCCGTGGCCGACCGCGACCCGCTCGTCGAACACGAAGCACTCGCCCTGCCACCGGCTCTCGTCCGGGGCGATCTCCTCGAGGTACCGCAGGATCCCGCCGCGCAGGTGGTAGACCTCGTCGACCCCCTCCTGGCGCAGGAAGGCGGTGGATTTCTCGCAGCGGATCCCGCCGGTGCAGAACATCGCCACGCGCGGCGTGCGGCCGCGGCCGAGCAGCTCGGCGCGGCGCGCCCGGAACCAGGCCGGAAAGTCGCGGAAGCTGGCGGTCTGCGGATCGATCGCCCCGGCAAAGCTGCCCACCGCCACCTCGTAGGTATTGCGGGTGTCGATCACGATCGTTTCGGGATCGGCGATCAGCGCGTTCCAGTCGCGCGGCTCGACATAGGTGCCGACGCTGCGCCGCGGATCGATCCCCGGCTCGCCCATGGTCACGATCTCGCGCTTGACCCGCACCTTGAGGCGGCGGAACGGCGAAACCGCGGCCGGGGCCAACTTCACGTCGAGCGCGGCGCAGTCGGGCAGGGCGCGCAGCCGGGCGAGCACGGCCTCGATCCCGGCGGTCGGGCCGGCGATGGTTCCGTTGATCCCTTCCGGCGCCAGCAGCAGGGTGCCCTGGACTTCGGCGGCACGGCAGGCCCGCTCGAGCGGCCCGCGCAGCCCGGCCGGATCGTCGATCCGGGTGAAGCGGTAGAGCGCGGCGACAGTGACGGGCGCGGGCGCCTGGGAACCGGTCGGGGACATGCCTGCTCCCTGGCGCAGGCCCGCGGCGGGCCGGAGGATCGAGGGTGGCTGGCTGGGGCGGCAGGATTCGAACCTGCGAATGCCGGTACCAAAAACCGGTGCCTTACCACTTGGCGACGCCCCAGCAGTCCGGCGCGCATAGCGGCGCCGTGCGGTCATGGGAAGAGGGTTGCGCGGGCGGCTCAGGCCAGCGCGGCGAAATCGCTCGCGGCGTGACGTTCGGGCAGGTCGGCGCTGTTGACCTTGCGTCCGCGCGCCACCGCCGGGCGCGCCGCCAGCTCCTCGACCCAGCGGGCCAGGTGGGGGTATTCGTGCAGCGACAGGAACGTTCCGGCATCGTTGTAGGCCGTGCCCTGGACGAACCCGGCCAGCCAGGGGAAGGCCGCGATATCGGCGATGGTATAGTCCTCGCCCGCGAGGTAGCGGCTCTGCGCCAGCCGGGTGTCGGCGACGTGGAACAGGCGCTTGGCCTCCATCGCATAGCGGTCGATCGCATATTCGATCTTGACCGGAGCATAGTGGTAGAAATGCCCGAAGCCGCCCCCGAGGAACGGCGCGGAGCCCATCTGCCACATCAGCCAAGAGAAGGTCTCGGCCCGCGCGGCCGGGTCGGTGGGGAGAAAGGCTCCGAACTTCTCGGCCAGGTAGACCAGGATCGCGCCCGATTCGAACACCCGCACCGGCCCTTCGTCCCCGCCAACGGCACTGCGGTCGACCAGCGCGGGGATCTTGCTGTTCGGGTTGGCCGCGACGAAGCCGCTGGAGAATTGCGCGCCCTGGCCGATGTCGATCCTCCAGGCGTCGTACTCCGCCCCGGCGTGGCCGGCGGCGAGCAGCTCCTCGAGCAGAATGCCGACCTTCTGCCCGTTCGGCGTGGCGAGCGAGTAGAGCTGCAGCGGATGGGTGCCGACCGGCAGCTCGGCCTCGTGGGTCGCGCCGGAGACCGGACGGTTGATCGCGGCGAAGGTCCCGCCGCTCGGCTTGTTCCAGGTCCACACGGCAGGTGGGGTATAGGCGTCGGTCATCGTTGGTCGGGCTCCTGGCGTCTGGCGCCGATCTGGTGGTTTTTACCGGCGTGGAGAGGGCCGGTGGCGTCCCTGTGTCCGTCCACCGGGAACAGCCCCAAGGTGGTTGGTCGCTGGCGGAACCGCAAGCCCGCCGGCTCAGTCCAGCCGCATCACCCAGCCATGGGTGTCGGCGGCCTCGCCGCGCTGGATCGCGACCAGCCGCTGGCGCAGCTTCTGGGTGAGCTGCCCGGGGCCGCCCGAGCCGATCACGAATTCGCCCTCGACTGGATCGGTCACCCGGCCGACCGGGGTTACCACCGCGGCGGTGCCGCAGGCGAAGGTCTCGACCAGCTTGCCGCTGGCCGCATCGGCCCGCCACTGGTCGATCGCGTACTTCTCCTCGCGCACGGTCAACCCTTCCTCGCGGGCCAGGGTGAGCAGGCTCTCGCGGGTGATCCCGGGCAGGATCGTCCCGGCCAGCGGCGGCGTGATCAGCGTGCCGTCGGCGAAGACGAAGTAGAGGTTCATGCCCCCCAGCTCCTCGATCCAGCGGTGCTCGGCGGCGTCGAGGAACACGGTCTGGTCATGCCCCTGGGCCATGGCCTCGGCCTGGGGGACCAGGCTGGCGGCATAGTTGCCGCCGCACTTGGCCGCCCCGGTGCCGCCGGGTGCGGCGCGGGTGTACTGGCTGACCCAGATCGACACCGCCGGGGCGCCCGACTTGAAGTAGTTGCCGGCCGGGCTGGCGATCACGATGAAGCTGTAGCTCTTGGCCGGGCGCACCCCGAGGAAGGCCTCGGTCGCGATCATGAACGGCCGCAGGTAAAGCGAGCCGCCTTCGATGCTGGGGAACCAGTCGCGGTCGACCGCGACCAGCTCGCGGCAGGCGGCGACGAACAGGTCCTCGGGCAGTTCGGGCATGGCGAGCCGCCGCGCCGAGGCGTTGAACCGGGCGGCATTGGCCTGCGGGCGGAACAGGGCCATCGCCCCATCGGTGAGGCGATAGGCCTTGAGCCCCTCGAAGATCTCCTGGGCATAGTGCAGCACCGACGCGGCCGGGTGGAGGCTGAGCGGCTGCAACGGGCCGACCACGGCGTCATGCCAGCCGCGTTCCTCGGACCACTGGATCGTGACCATGTGATCGGAAAAGTGCTTGCCGAATCCCGGGTCCGCCAGCACCTTGCCCCGCGCCTCGACCGGCAGCGGCGCCGGATGCGTGATGCGCGTGAATGACAGGGCAGGTGCGGCGCTGGCCATTGGACGGGTCCTCGTTGCTGGGTCTTTCGCGAGCCATTGTACGAAAATTACGCACAAGGCAAGCCAAAAGAAATTTTAGAATAGCTTAGGCTCTGCGGTCCTCTCTAGGGGGAAAAGCCCGGGGGGCCAAGGGTACTACGCGCGGGTGACACTCGCGGGCGCTTTTGGTGCGTGTGGCAGCATGGGGCAAGCTGCTGAATCGCAGGGCCAAATTGCAGCGGTTGCCGGTCTGCGGTGTGACCTTCCGCGGCGGCCTGTGTCACGGCGCGAGATGAGATTGGGACGGGTCGTGGGAGCACAAGGGAATTGAGCCACAAGGACGGCGAGTAGGACAGGCGGGGAACGCGGCGACCCGGTCGGGGGGAGTGGGGATCCGTGGCACAGGGTGAGCGCAGCGCCATCAACGCCATGGTCCACCTGCTCCAGCATCGGTGTCCCGGGCTGCCCTGTCCCGTGCAGCGCCGCGGCAGGAAGCTGGGCCCCGGATCCCGTCAGGGGTGACGGTCAGAGGGTGGACGGGGCTGCCGCTCATGCTCCGATCAACCCCGAACCCATCGTCATGCCAGCCCAGGCTGGCATCGTCCGCGGCGGGGTGAGAGATCCCAGCCTGCGCTGGGATGAAGGGGACCGGGCGGCTCCCCAGACCCTCCGCGTACTCAGCCTGAGCCTGTGGCAGGGCGGCAGCAAGCACGGAACGGACCGTGCAGGTGACTACGTGCGGCTCGCCAGGCGGGCCGCGAGACGGCTCGAACGCCCCAAATGAGAAGGGCAGCGACGCCGAAGCGTGCTGCCCTTCGCATGGTCAGCGGCCGGAAGTGCCGCCCACGAAGCCTTTATCGCTTAATCGAAACTCAGCGATAATGCCTCGCGCGGGACTGTACCGACCTCTCTGCTGAACCATGAGACATCGGATCACCTCCTTTCGCGCTGTTGAGCCAAAGTCGCCCCTCTCGGGGCTGGGACGGAGCGCGATTTCATCGCACCCCGTCCTTGCCACCCAACATATGGCCAAGGCGCGCAACAACAAGTCTTGTGTTCAAGTTTTTCCCTGTCACACTCGCCGCTTCCGGCCTGCGTCGGCAGCGCCGTCCCCGCTCAGCGACAGTCTTCCGCAACCCGCCCCAGCTCCGGCCAGGCAGGCAGGTAAAGTGCTGGAAAACCTGCCACTTCCACCATGAAACGGCCGCGCGAGAAGGCGATCGCGTCAGCCAGCCGATCACCTGCCGCCAGGCTGACGGCGGTGCCGCCGGCGGGGAGCGGGGTCGCGGTGAGCAGCCGCCGCGTCGCCGTGGTGGTCACGGTGAGCGGTAGCGGCTCGCTGGCTGGGCGATTTGTCCACAGAATCATCGCGTGGCTGGCGGCATCGCACGACAGGCTGGCGACCGGCTCGGCGCCCGGGACGCCGTAGCGCGCGACCGAGCGGCCTTCGTCCGCGCTCCAGCGCCAGGTGCCCGGCGTTGCCGCGGCATCGCGCCAGTCGGCCGGGGCCGGCGGCTGCGGAGGGGACGGGGGCGGTGCCGGGCGCGGCGCGGCTGGCGGGGGCGCCGGGGGCGGGGGCGCGGCGGGCGCGACACAGCCGCCCAGCAGGACCAGCCCGAGCAGCGGGCCGAGCGGGCGGAGGGAAACGCGGTTTGCCTTCATCGGGACGGTATGGAATGAGGCGGCCTCCCGAGACAACCCCCGGACTCCCAGCCCGCCGCGATGGTCCAGCCGCCAGCCCCCCCAGCCCCCCCAGCCCCCCCAGCCCGTCCCGCGCCGCCCGCCCGGCCGGCCGGCCGCCAGCGGGTCGATCAGCTGCTGGTCGAGCGCGGCCTGGCGGAGAGCCGTACACGCGCCCAGGCACTGGTGCTGGCCGGGGTGGTCTTTTCGGGCCAGACCAAGCTGGCCAAGCCGGGCCAGACGCTGCCGGGCGATGCGCCGCTGGAGGTCCGTGGGCGCGATCATCCGTGGGTGTCGCGCGGGGGGATCAAGCTGGCCCATGCGCTGGCGCAGTTCGCGCTCGACCCGGCCGGCGCGGTGGCGATGGACATCGGCAGTTCGACCGGGGGCTTCACCGACGTGCTGTTGACCAAGGGCGCGGCGCGGGTCTTCGCGGTCGATTCCGGCACCAACCAGCTGGCCTGGAAGCTGCGCCAGGACCCGCGCGTGACCGTGCTCGAGCAGACCAGCGCGCGGGTCCTGACCCCCGCGCTGATCGATGCGCCGTGCGACTGGGTGGTGTGCGATGCCAGCTTCATCGGGCTGGCCAAGGTGCTGGAGGTGCCGCTGCGTCTGGCCGCGCGGCGCTGCACGCTGGTGGCATTGATCAAACCTCAGTTCGAGGTCGGCCGGGGCGAGGTCGGCAAGGGCGGGGTGGTGCGCGATCCGGCCCTGCACAAGCGGGTCTGCGATGAGGTCTCGGACTGGCTGACGGCCAGCGGCTGGGCCGTGCGCGGGCTGGTCGAGAGCCCGATCACCGGGCCGGAGGGCAATGTCGAGTTTCTCGTCTGGGCCAGCCGCGACCACACCGAAACGGATTAAGTCCGGTTCATTCCGAGTTGAAGTTGCCAGCCGCCGCGGCGGGCGCCAATATCGCCCGCAATTCTCCCGAATCGTGTGTGTGTGTGCGAGGTGACATGAACCAGCTTGCGTCGACCGGACAGCTCAGGGCGTCGTTCCTGCGCTGGGCGCTGGTGCTGGTCCCGCTGGTCGTGCTGCTCGGCTTCGTGTCGGGCCGGGCCGCGCAGAGCGGCCCGGGCAGCCCGTGGTTCGACGCGCTGGTGAAGCCGGCGATCTATCCGCCGCCGGCCACCTTCGGCATCGTCTGGAGCGTGCTCTATGTGCTGATGGGGCTGGCGGCGGCCTCGGTCGGGACGGCGCGCGGGGCAGCGGGGCGCAGCCTCGCGCTCGGCCTGTTTGCGCTGCAGCTGGCGGTCAACCTGGCCTGGAGCCCGACCTTCTTCGCGCTCCACCAGATGACCGCGGCGTTCTGGATCATCGTCGCGCTGGCGGTGGTGCTGGCCGCGACGATCGTGGCCTTCTGGCGGGTGCGGCCCACCGCGGCGCTGATGCTGGCGCCCTATCTGGCCTGGGTCCTGTTCGCCAGCGTGCTCAACTGGCAGTTCATCCAGCTCAACCCGGGCGCCGATGGCGCGGCTGCTGCTCCGGCGGTGACGCGGGTCCAGCTCTAGAGGCTTGCACTGGATCGGCACGATCCCCATGTATCGGTCATGCAAAGCGACAACCCCCTCTTTTCCGATTTCGCCAAGGTGCTGAACAGCGCCGCAGGCACCTTTGCCGGCATGGGACGCGAGGCCCGCGACGCCGCGCGCGAGCGCTTCCGCGAGGCGATGGGCGGGCTCGACTTCGTCAGCCGCGAGGAATTCGACGCGGTCAAGGACATGGCCGCCAAGGCACGCGACGAGGTTGAGGAGCTCAAGGCCCGGATCGCCGCGCTGGAGGCCAAGCTGGGCTGAGCCAAGCCGTCCGTCACGCCGCCGCCGGCGGCGGCGCGTGATTGGGGCAGCGCACTGTTGCGGCGGGTTCCGGCCTGCGCTGGCCCGACGGGACGGGAGCTGACCGCCCCTTGCCAGCCTCGTCGCTCCGCGCCACAGCCTCGATCCATGGAACTGTCCGCCCCTGCGATCGTCTGTGCGGTCCGCGCCCACGGCGAGACAGCGGTGATCGCGCGGCTGCTGACCGAACGGCACGGGCTGCTGGCGGCCTATGTCGCGGGCGGACGGGGGCGCCAACTGCGGCCGGTGCTGATCCCGGGCAATGCCGTGGCCGCCGCGCTGCGCGCCCGCTCGGACAGCCAGCTGCCCTTCGCGCGGATCGAGCTGACCGCCAGCCGCGCGCCGTTCCTGACCGAGCCGCTGCCGGCGGCCGCGCTCAACTGGAGCACCGCGCTGACCGCCGCGGCCCTGCCCGAGCGCCAGCCTTATCCCGCGCTCTACCGAGCGCTGGCGGCGCTGCTCGACGCGGTCTGCCTCGCCCCCTCGGCGCGCGGCTGGCTGCCCGGACTGATCGCCTACGAGACCCTGCTGCTGCGTGAGCTGGGCTACGGCGGGGGGAGTGCTCCGCCGCTTCCCGCCGAGACCGCCGAGCGGTTGCGCGCGTTCGACCGGCTCGGTCCGCTGATCGCGCGCTATGCGCTTGCCGAAAGCGGCGGCGATGTTATGGCGGCGCGCGCCGTGCTGCGGGAGCGGCTGGACCGGATCGGCTGATCCGGCGGCAGGGACAAACCAGGTCAGGCCAGGTCAGGAAAGACATGAAGATTGCGGTGTTCGCCGGCGACGGCATCGGTCCGGAAGTCACGCAGCAGGCCGTGCGCGTGCTCCAGGCGCTCGATCTCCCGGGGCTCGAACTGGTCGAGGGCGATGTCGGCGGTGCGGCCTGGCGCAAGCACGGCCACCCGCTGCCAGAGGTCACGCTCGAGATCGCCCGCGCGGCCGACGCGATCCTGTTCGGCGCGGTCGGCGACTTCGCCTGCGACCATCTCGAGCGGCATCTGCGCCCCGAACAGGCGATCCTCGGCCTGCGCAAGGAACTGGGCCTGTTCGCCAACCTGCGTCCGGCGCGGGTGTTCCCCGGGCTGGAGGGCCATTCGGCGTTGCGGCCGGAAGTGGCCGGGGCGATCGACCTGCTGATCGTGCGCGAGCTCAACGGCGACGTCTATTTTGGCGACAAGGGCATCCGCACGCTCGCCAATGGCGAACGCCAGGGCTGGGACCTGATGGCCTACAGCGAGAGCGAGGTGCGGCGCATCGCCCATGCCGGGTTCAAGGCCGCGCGCGGGCGCAAGGGCCGGCTGTGCTCGGTCGACAAGGCCAACGTGCTGGAGACCTCGCAAGTGTGGCGCGACGTGGTGACCGCGGTGGCGGCCGAATACCCCGACGTCGAGCTGAGCCACATGTACGTCGACAATGCCGCGATGCAGCTGGTCAAGAGCCCCGGGCAGTTCGACGTGGTCGTCACCGGCAACCTGTTCGGCGACATCCTGTCGGACCAGGCCTCGATGTGCGTCGGCTCGATCGGGCTGCTCGCCTCGGCCTCGATGGCCGAGGGCACCAAGGGCCTCTACGAGCCGATCCACGGCTCCGCGCCCGATATCGCCGGGCAGGACAAGGCCAACCCGATGGCGACGATCCTCTCGGCCGCCATGCTGCTGCGCCACTCCTTCGGGCGCGAGGCCGAGGCCGCGCGGATCGAGTCGGCCGTAGCGGCGGCCCTGGCCGACGGGGTGTTCGGCGGTGACCTCGGCGGCAGCTATGGCACCACCGCGATCGGCGATGCGGTGCTGGGGAAGCTGTGAGATGAACGCGCCGGCCGCGATCCTGCCCGCGCCGATCGAGCTGGGCATCGTCCTGCCCACCTACAACGAGCGCGGCAACCTGCGCTCGATGATCGAGCGGCTCGATGCCGCGCTGGCCGGGATCGCCTGGGAAGTGATCGTGGTCGACGACAACAGCCCGGACGGCACCGCCGACGAGGCCCGCGCCGTTGCGCGCGAGGACCGGCGGGTGCGGGTGCTGCAGCGGATCGGCCGGCGCGGCCTGTCCTCGGCCGCGATCGAGGGCATGTGCGCCACCTCCGCCCCCATGGTCGCGGTGATGGATGCCGATCACCAGCACGATCCGGCGCTGTTGCCGGGCATGCTCGCGGCGCTGCGCAGCGGCCACTATGACCTCGCCTATGCCAGCCGCTTCGCCGAGGGGGCGAGCACCGAGGAATGGGGTCGGCCCGACCGGGTCAAGGCTTCGGGCCTGGCCAACCGGCTGGCCCGCAAGGTGACGGGCGTGACCCTGTCCGACCCGATGAGCGGCTATTTCATGCTGCCCACCGAAGTGTTGCGCAAGGACGCCAGCCGGCTGTCCGGGGTGGGCTTCAAGATCCTGCTCGACATTCTCGCCACGGTCGACGAGCCGCTGCGGATCAAGGAGTTTCCGATGAATTTCGCGGCGCGCGCCGAGGGCGAGAGCAAGCTCGACCGGACCGTGGTGTTCGAGTTCCTGGTGGGGCTCTACGACAAGTGGCTGGGGCGGATCATTCCCACCCGCTTCGCCCTGTTCGGCACGGTCGGCGGGCTGGGTGTCGGGGTCCAGCTGGGGGCGCTGTGGGTGTTGCTGCACCTCGTCTTCGGCGAGCGCTTCGTCTACGGCCACTGGTCGAACGAGACGACCTTCAACATCGCCAACACCGTCGCCGCGGTGGTCGCGATGACCTTCAACTTCGTGCTCAACAACGAGCTGACCTATTCCGACAAGCGCCTGCGCGGCTTCGCCCCGCTGCTGCGCGGCTGGGCCAAGTTCGCGCTGACCTGCTCGCTCGGGCTGCTGACCAACGTCGGCTCGGCGGCAGCGCTGAAGGCCATGGGCTTCCACGACGTCGCCGCGGTGCTGATCGGCATCGTGCTGGGCTCGGTATGGAATTTCGCGCTGAGCTCGAAGTTCGTCTGGGGCCGCTACTGAGCCGACGGCCTCATCGCCAGGTTGGCAGCCACATCCACCATTCGAAGCTACGCTTGCCGCAGCACAGCTTGGCCGCCGAAAGGATCGGGAAGAACCAGGCGAACAGCGCGACCGACAGGATCAGCACGCCCGGCGCGACCCAGCGCCAGCGATCAGGCCGCCGCCACAGCGCGTCGAGCGCCAGCGCCAGGCAGGCCATCAGGAAGGTGCTGGGCAACAGGTAGTGATAGAAGAACTGGATCGGCTTGCCGTTGGCCACCCACAGTCCGATCGCGGTGAGGTAGAACAACGCCGCGGCCAGGGCGTCGGCGCGCTGCTCGCGCCGCCAGGCCCACAAGCACCAGCCCACTGCCGGCAGCCCGGCGAGCATGGTCAGCGGATTGCCGAGCAGCACCACCCCGCGCTGGGCGCCATCGATGTTCTCGTAGAGGAACCAGATCGCGCGGATGTCGAGCACCCACTGCCACCACACCGACTGGTAGGGGTGCGGCTTGATCACCGACTGCTGCAGCTTGAGCATGTAGCGCTGGTATTCGACCAGATGGAGCGGATCGACCGGGCGCTCGGCATAGAAGAACGCCGGCATGAAGGTGGCGAAGTAGACCAGCAGCGGCAGGGTGCCGAGCCAGAACGCGGCCTCGGCCAGGCTGACCCCGGGGACGGGCGCACCCGCCGTGGCGAGCAGGAAGCGGCGGCCGTGGCGGCGCAGGCGCAGCACGAGGAAGGCCAGCCCGGGCAGCGCGGCGGTGGCCACCACGCTCCACTTGGCGCCCAGCGACAGGCCGAGGAACACCCCGGCCAGGGCGAGCCGCAACCGCGCCTGGCCAGGCAGGCGGACCGCGCCGGCCAGCATCCACATCGCCAGCATGGCGAACCCGGCCATCACCATGTCGAGCATGGCGATGCGGCTCATCACGAACCACAGGAAATCGGTGGCCAGCAGCAGGGTTCCGGCCACCGTGGCGAAGGCCCGCCCGCTGGTCAGCCAGAGCGCGCGGCTGAAGGCAAACAGCCCGACTGCGCCGAACAGCGCCGGGAAGATCCGCCACGACTGCGGGGTATCGCCGAACAGCCAGATCGCTGCGGCGAGGAACTCCTTGGCGACCAGCGGATGCTCGGGATTGCGCGGGCGGGCCATCAGCAGCATCTCGCGCGCGGCGCGCACGTAGTGGACCTCGTCGAAGTAGATCCGCGTCGGCAGGTGCAGACGCTGCCACAGCAGCACGAGGAAGGCGATCGCGATCACCGCGCAGATCGGCAGCGGATCGCGCTCGCGCTGCGACGGGGGAGGAAGCGACAGCTTGAACATGCGCGGCGGGCGATAGCGGGGCGGGGCGGGGCGGCGCAAGCGTCAGCCGCCGCACTTGCCCTCGATCCCGCCAAATCCTAAGGCGGGGGCCATGAAGAAGACCACCGGACAGGACCGCTCGATCACCCGCGCCTGGCGCCCGGCCACCCAGGCCGTGCGCGGGGGCACCTGGCGGTCCGAGCATGGCGAGACGAGCGAGGCGCTGTTCCTCTCCTCGGGCTATACCTACGACGACGCGGCGACGGTTGCGGCGCGGTTCGCCGGCGAACAGGAGGGGATGACCTATTCCCGCCTGCAGAACCCGACCGTGGCCATGCTGGAAGAGCGCATCGCCCTGCTCGAGGGGGCAGAGGCCTGCCGCACCCAGGCCACCGGCATGGCGGCGATGACCGCCGCGTTGCTGTGCCAGCTTTCAGCGGGCGACCACATTGTCGCCGCCAAGGCCGCATTCGGCTCGTGCCGCTGGCTCGTCGACAGCCTGCTGCCGCGCTTCGGGATCGAAGGCACGGTCATCGATTCGCGCGACAATTCCGCCTGGGAGGCGGCGATCCGCCCCAATACCAAGGTGTTCTTCTACGAGACCCCGGCCAACCCGACGATGGACATCGTCGACATGACCTTCGTCAACGGGCTGGCCCGCGCCCACGGCATCACCACCGTGGTCGACAACGCCTTCTGCACCGCCGCGCTGCAGCGCCCGCTCGACTTCGGCGCCGACGTGGTGGCCTATTCGGCCACCAAGCTGATGGACGGGCAAGGCCGGGTGCTGGCCGGTGCGGTCTGCGGATCGGCCGAGTTCATCAACGACAAGCTGTTGCCGTTCCAGCGCAACACCGGGCCCAACCTGTCGCCGTTCAACGCCTGGGTGGTGCTCAAGGGGCTGGAGACGCTGGACCTGCGCGTCCGCCGCCAGAGCCAGAATGCGCTCGAGGTGGGCCGCTTCCTGGAAAGCCGGGTGCCGGTGATCCTCCATCCCGGCCTCCCCAGCCATCCGCAATACGCGCTCGCCAAGGCGCAGATGGCGGATTCGGGCGCGATCTTCGCCTTCGTCCTCGATGGCGGGCGCGAGCAGGCCTGGGCGTTGCTCGATGCGCTCAAGCTGATCGACATCTCGAACAACATCGGCGACGCCCGCTCGCTGATGTGCCACCCGGCCACCAGCACGCACCACAACATGGGACCCGAGGGCCGCGCCGACATGGGCGTGGTCGATGGCATGCTGCGGCTCAACGTCGGGCTCGAGGATCCGGCCGACCTGATCGAGGACCTCGACCAGGCGCTGCGCGCCGCCGGGCTCTGAGCGGCCCCGGCCGGGCCTCGGCCCTCGTGCCACCCTGGCGCACCTGTCCCTTCGGCCGTGGGAACCGCTGGCGTGCGAAAGGGGTTTGCCGCAGGCAGCGGAGAGGTTACCTATGGGCGCCATGAAGGAGCTGTTTCAGCATGTCGCGCTGACCGGCGGGGTCACGGTGCGTGTCGCCGTGAGTTTCCTGCCCGAACAGTCGCGCATCGAAGCTGGCAAGTGGTTCTGGGTCTATCACATCCGGATCGAGAACGAATCGGACCAGCCGGTCCAGCTGCTCACCCGCCACTGGCGCATCACTGACGGCAATGGCGACGTGGCCGTGGTCGAGGGCGAGGGTGTGGTTGGCGAGCAGCCGGTGATCCGCCCCGGTGGCAGCCATGACTATGTCTCGGGCTGCCCCCTGGCCACGCCGCATGGCTCGATGGAGGGTTTCTACACCTTCCAGCGCGGCGACGGTTCGCTGTTCGAGGCCGCGATCCCGCATTTCCCGCTCGCCGCGCCGGCCACCGCCGGCTAGCCCATGGGCCCGACCGGGGGTCGGGGCGGGCGCCCAGCCGGGCGCCGGACCATTGCTCCCGGCGCGGAGGCTGGCTAGAGCCGGGCCATGAAGCGCACGCACCTGCCGCTGAACGCCCTGCGCGTGTTCGATGCCGCCGCGCGGCATCTCTCGTTCACCCGCGCGGCCGATGAACTGGCCGTCACCCCGGCAGCGGTCGGTCAACAGATCCGCGCGCTCGAGGACCTGCTCGGCGTGGTCCTGTTCCGCCGCACCTCGAAGGGGCTCGAGCTGACCGACGAGGCCGCCGCCGGGCTCGAGCCGCTGCGCACCGGCTTCCTCCATTTCGAGGATGCGGTGCGGGCGATGCAGGCCGGGCAGGCCAGCCATGTCTTCACCATCGCCGCCCCGCGCGACGTGTTCGCCGCGTGGCTGGCGCCACGACTGGCCGCCTATCGCGCGGCCCATCCCGAGGTGCGCTACGTGATCGTCGATAGCGAAACCGCCGATTTCACCGAGGCCAATCTCGACCTTGCCGTGCGCTGGGCCGAAGGGCCGGGTGATCTCGAAGGCGTGCCGCTGGCCCCGGCGCTGATGCAGGTGGTGGGCGATGGCCCGTGGATCGCCTGGCCGGGCGATTCCCATCCTGACGCCGCCCAGGCCGATGGCAATGCCGCCCCTGATGGCGCGCCCGAGACAGCAGGCGAGCCGCCGGTCCATGTCGCCGATGCCGGACAGGCGCTCTCGGCCGCGCTCAGCGGGCTGGGGCGGGCGCGGGTGCCGCATCTGCTGGTCGAGGCCGTGCCCGCGGCCACGGGGCTGCTGCGCGGCGAGCCCGAGGAGGCCCGCCGCGGGTACTGGCTGGTCGCCCCGCTGCCGCAGTGGCGCCAGAAGAAGGTCAAGGCGCTGGTCGCTGCGCTGACCGGCTGAGCGCGCTCAGCGGCGGCGGCTGCTGCTCCGGCAGTTGCGGTTGTACTTGGTCCGCGCGATCTCGTGCCCGGCCACGCCGCCAGCCGCCGCGCCCAGCAGGACACCGCCGGTGCCGCCGGCCACCACCTTGCCCAGTACGCCGCCGGCCACGGTGCCGATCACCGCGCCCTCGGTCTTGTTGAGGCGCTTGCAGGCCCGGGCCTCGGCCGGTCCGGCCGCGGCCAGCACCAGCGCGGCCATCGCGCCGGTCATGGTCAGGCGGGTTGCAATCCAATTGGTCATTGTCAGCTTGCTCCATCCGGAAAAGCCCCCGGCCAGCCACCGTGCCCGCTCCGGTATCCGCTGCCTAGTGCGCCGGCGCCGCGCTGCGAGGAGCGGCGCCGCGCGTGCGACGGACCGAGCGGTCAGCCGTGCCGAGCGCCGCGCTGCTGGAGGCCGGCTGCTCCCGGCGCTTGACCGGCGGCAGGTTTGTCCGTAAGGGCGCGCACTTCCGCGGGCGGTCTGCCGTCCGTGCGAGAGCTGAACATTGCCGGTGCGTGCGGACCTGGTCCGCGTAACCCGTCAAAGTAACCCGGTGGCCGATCGCCCCGGGTGGAGCGTTTCGGCTCACTGATCCCGGTCCCGGACCGCCCGCGCGGCAGTCCCGACCGTGGTCGTGAGGCAAGCCTTCACCTGCGGCCCGGTTGCCACAACACAGGTGAAGAGCACTTCATGCCCACGATCAACCAGCTGATCCGCAAGGGTCGCGAGCCGCAGAAGGCCAAGTCCAAGGTCCCGGCGATGGAGCAGAACCCGCAGAAGCGCGGCGTCTGCACCCGCGTCTACACGACCACCCCGAAGAAGCCGAACTCGGCGCTTCGCAAGGTCGCCAAGATCCGTCTGACCAACAGCCGCGAGGTCATCTCGTACATCCCCGGCGAGGGCCACAACCTGCAGGAGCACTCGGTGGTGCTGATCCGCGGTGGCCGTGTGCGCGACCTTCCGGGCGTGCGCTACCACGTGCTGCGCGGCGTGCTCGACACCCAGGGCGTCAAGGACCGCAAGCAGTCGCGCTCGAAGTACGGCGCCAAGCGTCCGAAGTGACCTGACAGCCAAAGGCGTCAGGTCATCCTGAACTTGTTTCAGGATCCATGGCGCCGCAGGCCCAGGTTGAAGTGGATTTACTCTAGCTCGCCGCCCGGCCTCTCTATGGACCCTGAAACAAGTTCAGGGTGACGGAAAGAGAGGGGGAGGGGGCTCAGAAACAAGGAATTTGCGATGTCACGTCGTCGTCGTCCCGAGAAGCGGGAAATCCTGCCGGATCCGAAGTTCGGGGATCAGGTCCTGTCGAAGTTCATGAACAACCTCATGCTCGACGGTAAGAAGTCGGTTGCCGAAAGCATCGTCTACGGTGCGCTCGACACCATGCAGACCCGCGCCAAGGCCGATCCGCTGCAGCTGTTCCACGATGCGCTGAACAACGTGAAGCCGCAGATCGAGGTCCGCAGCCGCCGCGTCGGCGGTGCGACCTACCAGGTCCCCGTGGAAGTGCGCCCCGAGCGCGCCCAGGCCCTGGCGATCCGCTGGCTGATCACCGCCGCGCGCAACCGCTCGGAGACCACGATGGCCGCGCGCCTCTCGGGCGAGCTGCTCGACGCCGCCAATAACCGCGGCAACGCGGTGAAGAAGCGGGAAGACACCCACCGCATGGCCGACGCCAACCGCGCGTTCAGCCACTACCGCTGGTAATCTGAGGGGAGGGGCCGGTTCTGCACCGGCCCCGTCTTCAAACGGTCACATTGGTAACCATATGGGCGGGGCGGCCCCAGACCGCTTCCTCCCCGAACCGCTAAGGAACCTCCCATGGCCCGCAGCCATCCGCTCGAGCGCTATCGCAACTTCGGCATCATGGCCCACATCGACGCCGGCAAGACCACCACGACCGAGCGCATCCTCTACTACACCGGCAAGTCCTACAAGATCGGCGAAGTCCACGACGGCGCCGCGACGATGGACTGGATGGAGCAGGAGCAGGAGCGTGGCATCACGATCACCTCGGCTGCCACCACGTGCTTCTGGAACGATCACCGCCTGAACATCATCGACACCCCCGGACACGTCGACTTCACCATCGAGGTCGAGCGTTCGCTGCGCGTGCTCGACGGCGCGGTGGCGGCGTTCGACGGCGTGGCCGGCGTGGAGCCGCAGTCGGAGACCGTGTGGCGCCAGGCGGACAAGTACAAGGTTCCGCGGATGTGCTTCATCAACAAGCTCGACCGCACCGGCGCCAACTTCAAGTACTGCGTGCAGACGATCATCGACCGCCTCGGCGCGACCCCGGCGGTGCTCTACCTGCCGATCGGCGCGGAAAGCGATTTCAAGGGCCTGGTCGACCTGGTCGAGCAGCGCGCGATCATCTGGAAGGATGAATCGCTGGGCGCCGAGTTCGTCTACGAAGAGATCCCGGCCGACCTCGCCGACGAGGCCTCGCTCTACCGCTCGCAGCTGATCGAGCTGGCGGTCGAGCAGGACGACGAGGCGATGGAAGCCTACCTCGAGGGCAATGAGCCCGACGTCGCGACGCTGAAGGCGCTGATCCGCAAGGGCACGCTGAACCAGTCGTTCGTCCCGGTGATCTGCGGTTCGGCGTTCAAGAACAAGGGCGTGCAGCCGCTGCTTGATGCCGTGGTCGACTATCTGCCCTCGCCGCTCGACATTCCCGACGTGCAGGGCGTCAACCCCGACACCGACGAGCCCGACAGCCGCGCCACCGCGGACGACGCGCCGTTCTCGGCCCTGGCGTTCAAGATCATGAACGATCCCTTCGTCGGCTCGCTGACCTTCACCCGCATCTATTCGGGCACGCTCGTCAAGGGCAGCTACCTGAACTCGGTGAAGAACAAGAAGGAGAAGGTCGGCCGCATGCTGCTGATGCACTCCAACAACCGCGAGGACATCGAGACCGCCTATGCCGGCGACATCGTGGCCCTGGCCGGTCTGAAGGAGACCACCACCGGCGATACGCTGTGCGCCGAGAAGCAGCCGATCATTCTGGAGCGGATGGAATTCCCCGAGCCGGTGATCGAGCTCTCGGTGGAGCCGAAGACCAAGGCCGACCAGGAGAAGATGGGCATCGCGCTCAACCGTCTTTCGGCCGAGGATCCCTCGTTCCGCGTCTCGACCGACCACGAATCCGGCCAGACCATCATCAAGGGCATGGGCGAGCTTCACCTCGAGATCCTCGTCGACCGCATGCGCCGCGAGTTCAAGGTGGAAGCCAACGTCGGTGCGCCGCAGGTGGCCTACCGCGAGTATCTGGCCAAGCCGGTCGACCTCGATCACACCCACAAGAAGCAGTCGGGTGGCACCGGCCAGTTCGGCCGCGTGAAGGTCAAGGTCACCCCGGGCGAGCGCGGTTCGGGCTTCGTCTTCAAGGACGAGATCAAGGGCGGCAACATTCCGAAGGAATACATCCCCGCGATCGAGAAGGGCTTCCGTGAAACCGCCGCGACCGGCTCGCTGATCGGCTTCCCGATCATCGACTTCGAGGTGCTGCTCTACGACGGTGCCTATCACGACGTCGACTCGTCGGCGCTGGCCTTCGAAATCTGTGCCCGCGGCGCCATGCGCGAAGCGGCCCAGAAGTCGGGGATCAAGCTGCTCGAGCCGATCATGAAGGTCGAGGTGATCACCCCCGAGGAATATCTCGGCGACGTGATCGGCGACATCAACTCGCGGCGCGGCCAGATCCAGGGCACCGACACCCGGGGCAATGCCCAGGCCGTCACCGCCATGGTCCCGCTCGCCAACATGTTCGGCTACGTGAACCAGCTGCGCTCGTTCACCCAGGGCCGCGCGAACTACTCCATGTTCTTCGATCACTACGACGAGGTCCCGGCGAACGTCGCGACCGAGCTCAAGGCGAAGCTTGCATAAGAACACGGATGCCATTAGGGGCGGCGCCTGATTCAGCGGGTGCCGTCCTTTTCCCGCAGCAATCTGCACACATACGAGAAGAAGGTTTGAACAATGGCTAAGGCTAAGTTTGAGCGGACCAAGCCGCACTGCAACATCGGCACCATCGGTCACGTCGACCACGGCAAGACCACGCTGACCGCCGCGATCACCAAGGTCCTCGCCGAAACCGGCGGCGCGACCTTCACCGACTACGCCAACATCGACAAGGCTCCCGAGGAGCGCGAGCGCGGCATCACCATCTCGACCGCCCACGTCGAGTACGAGACCGCCAACCGTCACTACGCGCACGTCGACTGCCCGGGTCACGCCGACTACGTGAAGAACATGATCACCGGTGCCGCCCAGATGGACGGCGCGATCCTGGTCGTGAACGCCGCTGACGGCCCGATGCCGCAGACCCGCGAGCACATCCTGCTCGCCCGCCAGGTCGGCGTGCCGGCCCTGGTCGTCTACATGAACAAGGTTGACCAGGTCGACGACGAGGAAATCCTCGAGCTGGTCGAGCTGGAAGTGCGCGAGCTGCTGTCGTCGTACGACTTCCCGGGCGACGATATTCCGATCGTCAAGGGTTCGGCCCTGGCCGCGCTGGAAGGCCGCAACGACGAGATCGGCAAGAACTCGATCAACGAGCTGATGGCCGCTGTCGACAGCTACATCCCGCAGCCGCCGCGTCCGACCGACAAGCCGTTCCTGATGCCCGTGGAAGACGTGTTCTCGATCTCGGGTCGCGGCACCGTCGTGACCGGCCGCGTCGAGACCGGCATCGTCAAGGTTGGCGAGGAAGTCGAGATCGTCGGTCTGAAGGACACCCAGAAGACCACCGTGACCGGCGTCGAAATGTTCCGCAAGCTGCTCGACCAGGGTGAAGCCGGCGACAACATCGGCGCGCTGGTGCGCGGCATCAAGCGTGAAGACGTCGAGCGCGGCCAGGTGCTGTGCAAGCCCGGTTCGGTCAAGCCGCACACCGAGTTCTCGGCCGAGGTCTACGTGCTGTCGAAGGACGAAGGTGGCCGTCACACGCCGTTCTTCGCCAACTACCGTCCGCAGTTCTACTTCCGCACCACCGACGTCACCGGTGAGGTCGTTCTCCCCGAGGGCACCGAGATGGTGATGCCGGGCGACAACGTCACGCTGTCGGTCAAGCTGATCGCGCCGATCGCCATGGACGAGGGTCTCCGCTTCGCCATTCGCGAAGGTGGCCGGACCGTCGGTTCGGGGGTTGTCAGCAAGATCACCAAGTAATATAGGCCGCGCACCGGCGGGGAGATTCGCTCTTCCCGCCGGTCGGTTTTTTGGTTCAATCAGCGACGCTAAGGCGATCGTCATGCTGAACTCGTTTCAGCATCCATCCCTCCCTAACGAGCTGCGGCTCCCAAGGCGGAATGGGTCCTGAAACAAGTTCAGGACGACGGCGTGTTGGCGCCGCCGCTCTTTCTCAGTGGTAGTGGACATGGAAGCTCAGAATATCCGCATTCGCCTCAAGGCGTTCGACCATCGCGTGCTCGATCAGGCGACCGGCGAAATCGCGGACACCGCCCGCCGCACCGGCGCGCTCATCCGGGGCCCCATTCCGCTCCCGACGCGGATCGAAAAGTTCTGCGTCAACCGCGGGCCGCACATCGACAAGAAGTCGCGTGAGCAGTTCGAAGTCCGCACCTACAAGCGGCTGCTCGACATCGTGCAGCCCAACGCCGCCACCGTCGACGCGCTGATGAAGCTCGACCTGGCTGCCGGCGTGAACGTCGAGATCAAGCTCGCCTAAGAGACTGACCGACGAAAGTTTCGAACCCTCGGGTTCACATCTCTCCTGGCTTCGGCCAGGCTTTGCGGGGTCTCCCCGCACGGACATAGGGATACCTCCGGCCTGATCTCCAGGGATCGCACGGGCCGGGCAGCGTCCCCCGTCTCGCCACCGCGAGCCTCGCGGCAAATGGTGGCACTCGGCCCGGACGGGGCGCGCTTCACACATAGGGCCGAACACGCCCCTGGGGATGGTCCCCATGGGCCTCTGTGAGGAGAACGGATCATGCGTACCGGCGTGATCGCTAAGAAGGTGGGGATGACCCGCCTTTTCCACGAAGACGGGCGGCATGTGCCGGTGACCGTCCTGTCGCTGGAGGACTGCCAGGTGGTTTCGGTCCGCACCGCCGATCGTGACGGCTACGTCGCGGTCCAGCTCGGTGCCGGCACGGCCAAGCAGAAGAACGTCGCCAAGCCGCAGCGTGAGCACTTCGCCAAGGCGGAAGTGCCGCTGAAGGCCGAGGTCGCCGAGTTCCGCGTCGCCGACGATGCGCTGCTCGAGGTCGGTTCGACCATTGCCGCCTCGCACTTCGTCGCGGGCCAGCTGGTCGACATCACCGGCCAGACCCAGGGCAAGGGCTTTGCCGGCGCGATGAAGCGCTGGGGCTTTGGCGGTATGCGCGCCACCCACGGCGTTTCGATCTCGCACCGTGCCCACGGTTCGACCGGCAACCGCCAGGATCCGGGCCGCGTGTTCAAGAACAAGAAGATGGCCGGCCACATGGGCGACCGTCAGCGCACCCAGCAGAACCTCGAGGTCGTCCGCACCGACGACGAGCGCGGGCTGATCTTCGTCAAGGGCTCGGTGCCCGGCTCGAAGAATGCCTGGCTGCTCGTCCGCGATGCGGTCAAGGTCTCGCGCCATGCCGAAGCGCCTTATCCCGCCGGCCTGAAGCAGGTCGCCAACAACAACGATGCGGCTCCGGCCGACACCCCGGCCGAAGCGCCGGCTGTCGAGTCGACCGAAGGCCAGGAGGGCTAAGTCGTGAAGGTTCAGGTCCTCAATCTGGACGGTAGCGCCGCGGGCGACGTCGAGCTGTCGGATGCCGTGTTCGGTCTCGAACCGCGCGCCGACATCCTCCACCGCGTCGTCACCTGGCAGCTGGAAAACCGTCGCGGCGTGGCCCGCAAGGCGCGCGAGCGTTCGGACGTTGCCCGCACCGGCAAGAAGTTCGGCCGCCAGAAGGGTGGTGGTACCGCCCGTCACGGCGACCGCGCGGCCCCGATCTTCATCGGCGGCGGCAAGGCCCACGGTCCCCGCGTCCGCGAGTTCAACATCTCGCTGAACAAGAAGGTCCGTGCGCTCGGTCTCAAGATGGCGCTGTCGGCCAAGGCCCAGAACGGCCTGGTCGTGCTGAGCGGTCTCGACACCGACGGCAAGACCAAGACGCTGGCCGCCACGCTCGCCAAGGCGGGCTTCGGCAAGAAGGTGCTGGTGATCGACGGCGACGCGGTGAACGACAACTTCGCCAAGGCCGCCCGCAACCTCATCGGCATCAACGTGCTCCCGGCCGTCGGCGCCAATGTCTACGACATCCTGAAGCATGACACGCTGGTGCTGACGCGCGCTGCTGTCGAAAAGCTGGAGGCGCGTTTCAATGGCTAAGGACGCAATCGACGTGCGTCACTACGACGTGATCGTGGCTCCCCACATCACCGAGAAGTCGACGCTGCTCTCGGAGCACAATGCCGTGGTCTTCAAGGTGGCCGACAAGGCGACCAAGCCGGAGATCAAGGCGGCGGTCGAAGCGCTGTTCGACGTGAAGGTCGTCGGCGTGAACACCCTGACCCAGAAGGGCAAGACCAAGCGCTGGAAGGGCAAGCCCTACAAGCGTTCGGACGTGAAGAAGGCTGTCGTGACCCTGGCTGCCGGCCAGTCGATCGACGTCACCAGCGGTATCTGAGGCGCACAGCACCATGGCACTCAAGAGCTACAACCCGACCAGCCCGGCCCGTCGCGGCCTTGTCCTGGTCGACAAGTCGTCCCTGTGGAAGGGCAAGCCCGTCAAGGCGCTGACCGAAGGCAAGCGCAAGACCGGTGGCCGCAACAACAAGGGTCATGTCACGTCGCGCGGCATCGCCGGCGGCCACAAGCAGAAGTACCGCTTCATCGACTTCAAGCGTCGCAAGTGGGACATGCCGGCCACCGTCGAGCGGCTCGAGTACGATCCCAACCGCACCGCGTTCATCGCGCTGGTCAAGTACGAGGACGGCGAGCAGGCCTACATCCTCGCGCCGCAGCGTCTGGCCGTGGGTGACCAGGTGGTCGCCGGCGAGAAGACCGACGTCAAGCCGGGCAACGCGATGCTGCTGGCGCAGATGCCGGTCGGCACGATCATCCACAACGTCGAGATGAAGCCGGGCAAGGGCGGGCAGATCGCCCGTTCCGCCGGGACCTACGTCCAGCTCGTCGGCCGCGACCGCGGCATGGTCATCGTCCGCCTGAACTCGGGCGAGCAGCGCTACCTGCGCGGGGACTGCATGGGCACCGTGGGCGCGGTCTCGAACCCCGACAACGGCAACCAGAACCTGGCCAAGGCTGGCCGCAACCGCTGGCTCGGCAAGCGTCCGCTGACGCGCGGCGTCGCCAAGAACCCGGTCGACCACCCGCACGGCGGTGGTGAAGGCCGGACCTCGGGTGGCCGTCATCCGGTCACCCCGTGGGGCAAGCCGACCAAGGGCGCCCGGACCCGCCACAACAAGCGCACCGATGGCATGATCATCCGGTCGCGCCATGCGAAGAAGAAGAGGTAAGCGACCATGGCACGTTCCGTCTGGAAGGGTCCGTTCGTCGACCTGCACCTGCTGAAGAAAGCCGAAGTCGGTCAGGAAGCTGGCTCGCGCGCCGGCCCGATCAAGACCTGGTCGCGTCGCTCGACCATTCTTCCGCAGTTCGTCGGTCTGACGTTCAACGTCTACAACGGCCACAAGTTCATCCCCGTGTCCGTCTCGGAAGAGATGGTCGGCCACAAGCTTGGTGAATTCGCGCCGACGCGCACGTTCCCCGGCCACGCCGCTGACAAGAAGGGCAAGCGCTAATGGGCAAGGAAAAGTCCCCCCGTCGCGTTGGTGACAAGGAAGCGCTCTCGGTCGGCACGCAGATCCGCGGCTCGGCCCAGAAGCTCAACCTGGTCGCCGGCCTGATCCGCGGCAAGAAGGCCGAAGAGGCGCTCAACATCCTGTCGTTCTCGAAGAAGGCGATGGCCGTTGACGCGCGCAAGGTGCTCGCTTCGGCGATCGCCAATGCCGAGAACAACCACAACCTCGACGTCGACGCCCTGGTGGTGGCCGAGGCGAGCGTTGGGAAGTCGATCACCATGAAGCGGTTCCACACCCGTGGCCGTGGCAAGTCGACCCGCATCCTCAAGCCGTTCTCGCGGCTGCGGATCGTGGTTCGTGAAGTCGAGGAGGCCTGAACCATGGGTCACAAGAGCAACCCGATCGGCCTGCGCCTCCAGATCAACCGGACCTGGGACAGCCGCTGGTACGCCGAGGGCAAGAGCTACGGCAAGCTGCTGGCCGAGGATCTCAAGATCCGCAAGTTCATCATCGCGACCCTGCCGCAGGCAGCGATCTCGAAGGTGGTGATCGAGCGTCCCGCCAAGCTGTGCCGCGTGTCGATCTATGCCGCCCGTCCGGGTGTCATCATCGGCAAGAAGGGCGCCGACATCGAGAAGCTGCGGTCGCAGCTGTCGAAGATGACCGCCAGCGACGTCAAGCTGAACATCGTCGAGATCCGCAAGCCCGAGATCGACGCCAAGCTCGTTGCCCAGGGCATCGCCGACCAGCTGATCCGCCGCATCGCCTTCCGCCGTGCGATGAAGCGCGCGATGCAGTCGGCCATGCGGCTCGGCGCCGAAGGCATCAAGGTGGTCTGCGGTGGCCGTCTCGGCGGCGCCGAGATTGCCCGCGTCGAGCAGTACCGCGAGGGGCGCGTGCCGCTGCACACGCTGCGCGCGAACATCGATTATGCCGAGGCCGAGGCCCACACGACCTATGGCGTGATCGGGATCAAGGTCTGGGTCTTCAAGGGCGAGATCCTGGGCCACGATCCGATGGCGCAGGACCGTCTGATGCTGGAATCGCAGACCTCGGGCGTGCGCCCGGCGCGCGATGATCGCAGGAACTAAGAGCCATGCTGCAACCGAAAAAGACCAAGTTCCGCAAGGCCTTCAAGGGCCGCATCCATGGCCTCGCCAAGGGTGGCTCGGACCTCAACTTCGGCTCCTACGGGCTGAAGGCCCTTGAGCCTGAGCGGATCACCGCCCGCCAGATCGAGGCGGCCCGCCGCGCGATCACCCGCCACATCAAGCGCCAGGGGCGCCTGTGGATCCGCGTCTTCCCGGACGTGCCGGTGACCAAGAAGCCGGCTGAAGTCCGTCAGGGCAAGGGCAAGGGCTCGATCGAATACTGGGCTGCCCGCGTGAAGCCGGGTCGCATCCTGTTCGAGCTCGACGGCGTCGCCGGTCCGCTGGCCGCCGAGGCGTTCAGCCGTGCCGCGATGAAGCTGCCCATCAAGACCAAGGTCGTGGCCCGCCTGGGCGACACCTCGCATCTCGGAGGCGAATAATGGCCAAGATCAGCGATCTGCGCGCCAAGACCGACGACCAGCTGACGGCTGACCTCGCCGATCTGAAGAAGGAGGCGTTCAACCTCCGCTTCCAGGCTGCGACCAACCAGCTCGAGCGTCCGGCGCGCATCAAGGAAGTGCGCCGCGACATCGCCCGCATCAAGACGCTGCAGACTGAGCGCTCTCAGTCGGCCAAGGCGTAAGGAGCCAACGATGCCCAAGCGTATTCTCATCGGGACCATCGTCTCCGACAAGACCGACAAGACCGTGGTCGTGAAGGTCGAGCGCAAGGTGAAGCACCCGCTCTACGGGAAGATCATCCGTCGCTCGAAGAAGTATCACGCCCACGACGAGGACAACGCCTTCCACACCGGTGAGGTCGTTCGCATCGAGGAAACCGCACCCTATTCCAAGTTGAAGACCTGGAAGGTGATCGAGCGGGTCCAGGCGGGCAAGGCCGCGGCGCTGGAAGCCGAAGTCTAAGAACAGCGATTTTGGAACTGCCGGACTGGTTCCGGCAAGCCATTGAGAAGGAACCGGATCCATGATCCAGATGCAATCCAATCTCGACGTCGCGGACAACAGCGGCGCCAAGCGCGTCCAGTGCATCAAGGTGCTGGGCGGGTCGAAGCGTCGGACTGCCGGCGTTGGCGACATCATCGTGGTGTCGATCAAGGAGGCGCAGCCGCGGGCCCGCGTCAAGAAGGGCGACGTGCACCGCGCCGTGATCGTCCGCACCAAGAAGGACGTGCGCCGGGCCGATGGCTCGGTGATCCGCTTCGACAGCAACGCGGCCGTGCTGGTCGGCAAGAACGAGGAGCCGATCGGCACCCGTATCTTTGGACCGGTGGTCCGCGAACTGCGTGCGCGCGGCTTCATGAAGATCATCTCGCTCGCGCCGGAGGTGCTGTGATGGCTGCCGCCAAGATCAAGAAGGGCGACAGCGTCGTCGTCCGCTCTGGCAAGGACAAGGGCCGCACCGGCACCGTCCTCCAGGTCCTCCCCAAGGATGGCAAGGTTGTCGTCGCGGGCGTGAACATGATCGCCCGTCACCGCAAGCCGACCCAGTCGAACCCGCAGGGCGGGATCGATCGCCGCGAGGCGCCGATGGCGATCTCGAAGGTGGCCGTGGCCGACAAGGACGGCAAGCCGACCCGCGTCCGCTTCGAGGAGCGCGACGGCAAGAAGGTCCGCGTGGCCGTGAAGTCCGGGGAGACCATCGATGGCTGACAAGTACACGCCGCGTCTGAAGACGAAGTACGACGCCGAGATCGCCAAGGCGATGCAGGCCAAGTTCGGCTACAAGAACGCGCTGGAGATCCCGCGGCTCGAGAAGATCACGCTCAACATGGGCGTGGGCGAGGCGAGCCAGGACAAGAAGAAGGTCCAGACCGCCGCGGCGGAAATGGAGCTCATCGCCGGCCAGAAGCCGGTGATCACTAAGGCGAAGAAGTCGATCGCGCAGTTCAAGCTGCGTGAAGGCATGCCGATCGGCTGCAAGGTGACCCTGCGGCGCGAGCGCATGTACGAGTTCCTCGACCGCCTGGTGACCGTGGCGATGCCCCGCATCCGCGACTTCCGTGGCCTGAACCCCAAGTCGTTCGACGGTCGCGGCAACTACGCGATGGGTCTCAAGGAGCAGATCATCTTCCCGGAGATCAGCTACGACCAGATCGAGAAGGTGCGCGGCATGGACATCATCGTCACCACCACCGCCAAGACCGACGACGAGGCACGTGAGCTGCTTCGCCTGTTCGGTTTCCCGTTCCCGCAGGAAGCCGAGCAGAAGCAGGCGGCCTAAGGCCCCTCGCTGCCCTCCCGAGATTTAAGGAAAGAGCTTAAGTCCATGGCGAAACTGAGTTCGATCAACAAGAACGAGCGGCGCAAGAAGCTCGTTGAGAAGTATGCAGCCAAGTATGCCGCGCTCAAGGCCCAGGCCAACGACCAGTCGCTCGACGAAACCGAGCGCCTGATCGCCCGCCTCAAGCTGGCCGAACTGCCGCGCAACGCGAACCCGACCCGGGTGCGCAACCGCTGCAACACCACCGGCCGCCCGCGCGGCTACTATCGCAAGTTCGGCCTTTGCCGTGTCGAGCTGCGGGACCTTGCCAACAAGGGCATGATCCCGGGCGTCACGAAGTCGAGCTGGTAAGGAAACGGCGATGGCATTGACCGATCCCCTGGGTGATATGCTCACCCGCATCCGCAACGGCCAGCAGGCGAAGAAGGACTCGGTCCTCTCGCCGGCCTCGAAGCTGCGCGCCCGCGTGCTCGAGGTGCTGCAGCGCGAAGGCTACATCCGCGGCTATTCGGAGGACGCCACCGGCGCCCACCCGCAGCTGCGCATCGAGCTGAAGTATTTCGAAGGCGAGCCGGCGATCAAGCACGTCGCTCGCGTCTCCAAGCCGGGCCGCCGCGTCTACTCGGGTTCGAAGGAACTCCCGGTGGTGCGCAACGGCCTTGGCATCACCATCGTCTCGACGCCCAAGGGCGTGCTCTCGGATGCCGAGGCCCGCGCCCAGAACGTCGGCGGCGAAGTGCTCGCGGAGGTGTTCTGATGAGCCGCATCGGCAAGAAGCCGGTTGCCATCCCGGGCGGCGTCAGCGCCGCGATCGCGGACGGCGTCCTGACCGTGAAGGGCCCCAAGGGCACGCTGACCCTCACCCTGCGTGACGAGATCAGCTACACCCTCGACGGCGACACCATCCTGGTGAAGCCGGCCAACGACACCAAGGCGGCGCGGGCCTTCTGGGGCATGCAGCGCACGCTGGTCTCCAATCTGGTGACCGGGGTGACCGAGGGCTACACCAAGGTGCTCGAGATCACCGGCGTGGGCTATCGTGCCAACGCCCAGGGCCGCAACCTGAAGCTCCAGCTCGGCTACAGCCACGACGTGGACTATGCCGTGCCCGAGGGCATCGAGATCAAGACCCCGGACAACACCACGGTCGAGATTTCGGGCATCGACAAGCAGAAGGTCGGCCAGGTTGCCGCCGAGATCCGTCGCTGGCGCAAGCCCGAGCCCTACAAGGGCAAGGGCATCAAGTACCGCGGCGAGTACATCTTCCGCAAGGAAGGGAAGAAGAAGTAATGGCCAAGCTCTCCCTGTTCGAGCGCCGTCGCCGGCGCGTCCGCACCGCGCTGAAGGCGCGCGCCGGTGGCCGTCCGCGGCTGTCGGTGCACCGTTCCGGCCGTCACATCTACGCGCAGATCATCGACGACAACGCCGGCCGCACGCTGGTCGCCGCCTCGTCGCTGACCAAGGGCTCGAAGGGCCCGGGCGCGACGGTGGCTGCCGCTGCCGAGGTGGGCAAGGCCCTGGCCGAAGCCGCCAAGGCAGCCGGCGTGACCGCCGTCGTGTTCGATCGCGGCGGCTTCCTCTTCCATGGCCGCGTCAAGGCGCTGGCCGATGCCGCGCGCGAAGGCGGGCTGGAGTTCTAAGATGGCTGACGAAACCAACCAGGAAACCGAAGTGGTGGCCGTCGAGGCCAGCGCCCCCGAGGGTGAAGCCCGCGAGGCCCGCGGCCGTGGCCGTGGCCGTGGCAACGATCGTGGCGGCGGTGACCGCGGCCGCGGCCGTGGCGACCGCAACGACCGCAACCGCGGCCGTGGCGGCGACGAGGAGGGCGGCGAGGAGCTGATCGAGAAGCTCGTCCACATCAACCGCGTCTCCAAGACGGTGAAGGGCGGCAAGCGCTTCGGCTTCGCGGCGCTGGTCGTCGTGGGCGACGGCAAGGGCCGCGTCGGCTTCGGTCATGGCAAGGCGCGCGAAGTGCCGGAAGCCATCACCAAGGCGACCGCCTCGGCCAAGAAGAAGATGATCCGCGTTCCGTTGAAGGAAGGCCGCACGCTGCACCATGACGGCAAGGGCCACTTCGGCGCCGGCAAGGTCAACGTCCGTTCGGCTCCGGCCGGGACCGGGATCATCGCCGGCGGTCCGATGCGCGCCGTCTTCGAGAGCCTGGGCGTGGCCGACGTGGTGACCAAGTCGGTCGGCACCTCGAACCCCTACAACATGATCCGCGCCACGTTCGACGCGCTGACCGACCAGACTTCGCCGAAGTCGGTCGCCCAGCGCCGTGGCAAGAAGGTCGCCGACCTGCTCGGTCGGGGCGGCGCCAGCGCGGTCGAGGCGGAAGCCGCCGCCGAAGCCATCGTGGAGTAAGCGACATGGCGACTATCAAGATCAAGCAGATCGGCTCGCCGATCCGCCGTCCCGAAAGCCAGAAGAAGATCCTGATCGGCCTCGGGCTCGGCAAGATGAACCGGGTCGTCGAGCTGGAAGACACCGCCGAAGTGCGCGGTGCCATTGCCAAGCTCCCGCACATGGTGGCCGTGGTGGACTGATCACGGCTTCAGCGCTAGAACAGGGCGGCCCCGGGAGCGATCCCGGGGCCGTTTTGCTGCAGGCATCTGCCGTTGGTGGGTTCGATCGGGCCCGTCCGGAGGACATGCCGGACGTAAGCCGGGGGGGGTGATCATGGTTCTTGTCGCCGCCGCTGCCATGGGCTTGCTGCTGGTTCAGGCAGGCGAAGCATCCGCAGTGCCGTTGGCCGTGCCCCATGTGGTTTCGATCAGCCCGGCAGACGGCAGCACCATTCCATCGGGACCGTTCGACCTTACCGTGACGTTCGATCGGCCCATGCTGGCGGGCAGCTACTCGTTCGTGCGGGTGTCGCCGGCCACCTTCCCCGATTGCCAACCGAATGCCCGTCTGTCGCAGGACAGAACGAGCTACACCATGCGGTGCACCGCGGTGGCGGGCCGCGTCTACGAAGTCTGGTTCAATCGTCCGCCTTACATGAACTTCAAGTCAGCCGAAGGCATCTCTGCTCAGCCCAGCCGAACGCGCTTCAGGGCGAGGTGAGGCGCGGCGATTGCGCGGCCGGTTCGTTTCGTGTGGTCCTTGATCGTGTCCAGTTCCTCGCAATCTCCCAACTTCGCTCAGGCTGAGCTCGACGAAGCCCACGCGCGGTGGTTGGCTCGAAGCGTGTCAGGGTCGGCCGGTGATGCCAGCGCAAATGGCACGAGTACCTCCCATGTCCGAATGACTCAGCGGGCGCCGCTGACCGTTGGCTCATGGCAATCCCCCCAGACCACCAGGTCATCGGCCAGCAGCCAATCCTCGACGTGGCGCCGCGCCACCGGGCGGCAGTGCTGCCGCACATAGGTATTCACCAGCGCCCAGGTCTCAGGGATCGCTGGCCCGTTGCGGACCTGGACCGGCAGCACCACGGCGCCCGGCCGCGCCGCCAGCACCCGGCGCAGTTCAGCCACCGTGTCGAGATGGCTGACGTTGCGTTCGGCCTGCTGGCTGAGATGGGTCTCGAAGGCGAGCGGGGTGGGGAAGGCATGGCCGGTCATCCCGTAAAGTTGCGCCGGGCCGGCATAGACCAGCAGGGGGCGGCCGCCGTCGTGGGCCCGGATCGCGGCGCTCAGCGCGGCGAAGGCGGCGCGCGAGCGGTCCGCCTGGCCGGGGCGGAACGGCGGCTCGGCGCGCAGGCCCAGCGCGATCATCGCGGCGGCCGCGACCAGCCCGATCCAGCCCCGATCGAGCAGCGGTGCCGCGGCGAGGCACAGCACCACCAGCAGCGGCAGGGCATAGTGCGGATAGAAGTTGGGCACCGCGGCCAGGCCGAACAGCGCGGCGATCAGCCACCCTTCGACGAAGCCGCGCCCGCGCGGGCCTTGCAGCATCAGCCCCCCGGCGGTGGCGAGGATCAGCGGCAGCAGCAGCCGCCACAGCAGGATCAGGCGGATCGCGGTGCCGCCCCAGTCGGTGCCCTTGGCGAGATTGGCGCCAACCATCGCGTGCCAGTATTCCGGCCAGTGGCCGAGCGCGGCATAGCCCAGCGCGATCGCCGCGGTCGGCGCCAGGCCCAGCGCCAGCCAGCCAAGCCCCCGCAGCGCGACCCAGGCCACCGGCCGGCGCGAGCGCCAGGCTGCCGCCAGCGCCGCCAGTCCGAAGAACAGGGCCTCGAACAGCACCGTGGTCTTGACCGTGATCGCCGCGCCGGCCAGCAGCATGGCCAGTGCCACCCGGCCGCTCCGCTCGCCCCGCGCGACCTGCGGAAGCCCCTGGCACAGCAACAGCGCCGCCGCGGCGACCGGCAGGTTGTAGAACACCGGGCTCTGGCCACCGAAGCCATAGAGCGGGGTCAGCCAGACGAGATAGACCAGCCCGGCCAGCAGCGCCCCCTGCGGCCCGGTCCAGCGCCGGGCGATCGCGCCGATCACGGCGGCCGTGGCGACCGCGCAGGCCCAGGCGGCCAGCTGGTAGGCGAGCGGGTCGGGCGTGATCCCGGCGATGGCCCAGTAGATCAGGAACAGGCCGAGCGGCTTGCGGTCCCACACGTCGACATAGGGCAGGGCGCCATGATGCATGGCGAGGCCGACCGCGTGGTAGAAGCCTTCGTCCGCCGCCAGATTGGGATCGCCGAAGGTGCTCCAGCGCAGGACCAGCCCGGCCACGGCCAGTACCACCAGCTGCAGCGCGGGCCGGTCGAACGGCGAGCCATCGTTGCTCCGCGCTGGCGCGGCAGACTTCAGCACCTCGGCGATACCCCCTGGCTGCACCGTAGCAAGGTTTCCCCCCCTGGGAAGGGGGCGGAAAAGGGGGTGACATTGCGCGCCGGCTCGCCTAAGGGCGCCGCTTCCATCAGCGCGACCAAAGCGAAAGCGAGTGCATCCCATGAACCTGAACGACATCCGTGACAACAATGGCGCCCGCAAGGGCCGCATGCGCGTGGGCCGTGGCATCGGCTCCGGCAAGGGCAAGACCGCCGGGCGCGGCCAGAAGGGCGCCAAGGCGCGCTCGGGCGTGTCCGTGGCCGGTTTCGAAGGCGGTCAGATGCCGCTTCACATGCGCATCCCGAAGCGCGGCTTCAACAACAAGTTCGGCAAGGACTATGCTGAGGTGAACCTCGGCCTGGTGCAGAAGGCGATCGACGCCGGCAAGCTCGACGTCAAGGCGACGATCGATCATGCCGCGCTCAAGGCCGCCGGCCTGGCCCGTGGCGGCAAGCATGGCGTGCGCCTGCTCGGCAAGGGCGCCTTCTCGGCCAAGGCCAACTTCGCCGTGGCCGGCGTCTCGGCCGGGGCCAAGGCTGCGGTCGAGGCCGCGGGCGGCTCGGTCACCGTGCCGGCGGCCGCCACCGCCGAGTAATCGCGGACAATTGGACGGGCGGGGGTTCTTGCATCCCCGCCCGCGTCCTATATGGACCTGAACCAATCCGGGGAGGACGGGCGCCGATAGGGATCGGTGCGGCACCGCGCCCCAGCAAGGCACCTAGCTGACATGGCATCACGCGCCGACAACATCGCGAGCAACCTGAGCCTCGCCAACTTCTCCAAGGCGACCGAGCTCAAGACGCGGATCTGGTTCACGATCGGCGCGCTGATCGTGTTCCGCTTCCTCAGCTTCGTGCCGCTGCCCGGGGTCAACCCGCTGATCCTCGAGACGCTCTACAGCAAGACCCAGGGCGGCATCCTCGATCTGTTCAACACCTTCTCGGGTGGTGGTCTGCAGCGAATGAGCCTGATCGCGCTCGGCGTGATGCCCTATATCACCGCCTCGATCGTGGTGCAGCTTGCCGCCTCGCTTCACCCCGCGCTCGCCAGCCTCAAGAAGGAAGGCGAAAGCGGCCGCAAGCGGCTCAACCAGTACACCCGCTACGGCGCCGTGCTGCTGACCGCGGTGCAGGGCTGGTTCGTCGCCTCGGGGCTCGAGGCCTACGGCGCCTCGAGCGGCCTCCAGGCGGTGGTCATGCCCGGGCTGGTGTTCCGGCTCAGCGCGGTGATCTCGCTGATCGGCGGGACGATGTTTCTGCTCTGGCTGGGTGAGCAGATCACCTCGCGCGGGATCGGCAACGGCACCTCGCTGATCATCATGGCCGGCATTGTCGCCCAGATGCCGACCTTCATCGCCAACCTGTTCGAGGGCGGCCGATCGGGTTCGATCAGCGGCTTCACCATCGTCGGGCTGGTCGCTCTGCTGGTCGGCCTGATCCTCGGCATCTGCTTCTTCGAGCGCGCCACCCGGCGGCTGCTGATCCAGTATCCCAAGCGCGCGACCCAGCGCGGCATGATGCAGGCCGATCGCAGCCACCTGCCGCTCAAGCTCAACACCGCCGGCGTGATCCCGCCGATCTTCGCCAGCTCGCTGCTGCTGCTGCCGCTGACGATTACCCAGTTCGCCGGCAATTCGGTCTCGGCCGATACCACGCTGGGCGCCTTCGTGATCGGGCTGAACCAGTATCTGGCGCACGGCAAGCCGGTCTACATGCTGCTTTATGCCCTGGGCATCATCTTCTTCTCGTTCTTCTACACCGCGGTGGTCTTCAACCCCGAGGAAACGGCCGAGAACCTCAAGAAGAACGGCGGCTTCATCCCGGGCATCCGTCCGGGCAAGAACACCGCGACCTATCTTGACTATGTGCTGACCCGGATCACCGTGATCGGCGCGGCCTACATCACCGTGGTCTGCGTCGTGCCCGAATGGGTGATCGCCCAGACCGGCGTCAGCCTGTTCTTCGCCGGCGGCACCTCGCTGCTGATCGTCGTCAACGTAACGGTGGATACGATCACGCAGATCCAGTCGCACCTGTTGGCGCATCAGTACGGTGACCTTATCAAGAAGGCCAAGCTGAAGGGCCGCATGCGCTGAGGGGGCGGGACCAAAGTCGGACTTGTCCGGCCGCGGTCTCCCGGGCAAGGGTGGCGCGACAATCAGGGGAGCTGCCGAAGTGAACATCATCCTGCTGGGCCCGCCGGGAGCGGGGAAGGGCACCCAGGCACAGCGTCTGGTCGAGCGCCACGGGATGCGGCAGCTGTCCACCGGCGACATGCTGCGCGCTGCGGTCAAGGCCGGGACCCCGGTGGGTCTCGAGGCCAAGGCGGTGATGGAGCGTGGCGAGCTGGTCTCCGACGCGATCGTTTCGGCGCTGATCGGTGAAGAGCTGGATGCGCTGCAGCCCGGGCAGGGCGCGATTTTCGACGGCTATCCCCGCACCGCGCCCCAGGCCGAGGCGCTTGACGCGATCCTGGCCAGCCGTGGCCGCAACCTTGACCGCGTGATCGAGCTCGAGGTCAACGAGGATGCGCTGGTCGAGCGGATTACCGGCCGCTTCACCTGCGCGAGCTGCGGCAAGGGCTATCACGACACCTTCGAGCAGCCGCGGCAGGCCGGGGTCTGCGACAAGTGCGGCGGGACCGAGTTCAAGCGCCGGCCCGACGACAACGAGGACACGGTGCGCACCCGCATGGCCGAGTACCGGGCCAAGACCGCGCCGATCCTGCCGATCTACGAAACGCGCGGCATCGTCAGCCGGGTCGACGGCATGGCCGAAATGGACGCCGTCACCGCCGCAATCGAGGCGGTCATCGCCGGTTGATCCCTCTTGCGGCGGCGATTCGCCGGGTGACGATCAGGGTTAATCCGGGAGTGTCCCGGCCCTCGTGAAAGCTCCCTAGGACGCCCGGTTGACCAGGCCTCCGCCCGGCGTTGACACGTGCCGCGAATCGGCCTAAGCGCGCCCTTCACTCGATCGAACCGGATGTCCGGAAGGTGAGCGCCGCTTGTGCGACACCGTCCGGGCTTTTGCCGTTTTGATCCGGTGAAACCGCGTTGAGATAGGGGCGGCCCCCTGGCGGATCGCCGGCCCCTGTGGAGCATGGAGAATTAAGTGGCTCGTATTGCCGGGGTCAACATCCCCACCAACAAGCGCGTGATCATCGCGCTCACCTACATCCACGGGATCGGTCCGAAGTCCGCCAAGGACATCGCCGACAAGCTGGGGATCGATCACACCCGCCGCGTCCAGGACCTGTCCGACCAGGAAGTCCTGCACATCCGCGAGACGATCGACGCCGAATACACCGTCGAGGGCGATCTTCGTCGCAACACCGCGATGAACATCAAGCGTCTGATGGACCTGGCCTGCTACCGCGGCCTGCGTCACCGCAAGGGCCTGCCGGTCCGCGGCCAGCGCACCCACACCAACGCCCGCACCCGCAAGGGCAAGGCCAAGCCCATCGCCGGCAAGAAGAAGTAAGCCCGTCGCCCGCCCGGGCACGGCTTTTCCCTTCTTTCCCGCTATTCGACAGGAATTCAGCACATGGCACGCGAACCCCAGCGCATTAAGCGCCGCGAGCGCAAGAACATCACCAGCGGCATCGCCCACGTGAATGCCAGCTTCAACAATACGATGGTCACCATCACCGATGCCCAGGGCAACGCCATCTCGTGGTCGTCGGCCGGCATGATGGGCTTCAAGGGCAGCCGCAAGTCGACTCCCTATGCCGCCCAGGTTGCCGCCGACGATGCCGGCAAGAAGGCCGCCGAGCATGGCGTCCGCACCCTCGAGGTCGAGGTCAAGGGCCCGGGTTCGGGTCGCGAGAGCGCGCTGCGCGCGCTGCAGGCGGTGGGCTTCACCATCACCTCGATCCGCGACGTGACCCCGATCCCGCACAACGGCGTGCGCCCGTCCAAGCGTCGCCGCGTCTGATCGTGCTTTCGCGGCGGCCCCCGGGTCGCCGCAGTTTCGAGAAGCCGCGGTCCCTCAGGGGCCTGCGGCTTTTCCCGCCAGAACATACCCTAGGGGAAGTCCATGACTGTCAATATCAAGAACTGGCAGGAACTGAAGAAGCCCAACACCCTCGAGATCAAGGCCGGGACCGATCCCAAGCGCCGTGCGACCTTCGTCGCCGAGCCGCTCGAGCGGGGCTTTGGCCTGACGCTCGGCAACGCGCTGCGGCGCGTGCTGCTGTCGTCGCTGCAGGGTGCCGCGATCACCTCGATCAAGATCGAGAACGTGCTGCACGAGTTCTCGAGCCTGGCCGGCGTCCGCGAGGACGTCACCGACATCGTGCTCAACGTCAAGCAGATCGCGATCCGCATGCAGGGCGAGGGGCCGAAGCGGCTCCAGCTCTCCGCCACTGGCCCGGCCGAGGTCAAGGCGGGTGACATCGCGGTGACCGGCGACATCGAGATCATGAACAAGGATCTCGTGATCTGTCACCTCGACGAGGGCGCGACGCTGAACATGGAACTGACCGCCGACACCGGCAAGGGCTACGTCCCGGCCGTGTCGAACCGTCCGGTCGACGCGCCGATCGGGCTGATCCCGGTCGACTCGCTCTACTCGCCGGTCCGCCAGGTCAGCTACAAGGTCGACAATGCCCGCATCGGCCAGGAGCTTGACTATGACAAGCTCAGCCTGACGGTCGATACCGACGGCACTGTCACCCCCGAGGATGCCGTGGCCTATGCCGCGCGAATCCTGCAGGACCAGCTCTCGCTGTTCGTCCACTTCGAGGACGTCGCCCCGGTCGGCGCCTCGCCGATGATCGGCGTTTCGGCGGCTCCGGCCGACGAGGGTGACACCAACCAGCTCAACCGCTACCTGCTCAAGAAGGTGGACGAGCTCGAGCTGTCGGTGCGTTCGGCCAACTGCCTCAAGAACGACAACATCATCTACATCGGCGACCTGGTCCAGAAGACCGAGGCCGAGATGCTCCGCACCCCGAACTTTGGCCGCAAGTCGCTCAACGAGATCAAGGAAGTGCTCTCGTCGATGGGCCTGCGCCTGGGCATGGACATCCCCGGCTGGCCGCCGGAGAACATCGAGGAAATGGCCAAGAAGCTCGAACAGGAGCTGCTGGGCTGATCGGCGTGGTCCCGGGCTTGCTCCCGGGACTGCTGTCCAAGTTCGCCGCGGCGTCGGTTTGGTCCGGCCCGCGCTCCCGGGGCAAGCCCGGGGCGACGACCAAGGGAAACGGCCCGCCCCCTTAGCGCGAGCCAGGACCGGGGTACCTTGCACGGCCCCCTTACGAACGGAGATTACCCATGCGTCACAAGCTTGGCGGTCGCAAACTGAACCGCACCTCGTCGCACCGCATCGCGATGCTGCGCAACATGGCGGCCTCGCTGATCAAGCACGAGCAGATCACCACCACCCTGCCCAAGGCGAAGGAGCTGCGGCCCTACGTCGAGAAGCTGATCACGCTGGCCAAGCGTGGCGGCCTGTCGAACCGTCGTCTGGCCCACGCCCGCCTGCTCGACGACGCCCAGCTGGTGAAGCTGTTCGACGTGCTGGCCGCGCGCTACGCCGATCGCAACGGCGGCTACAGCCGCGTCATCAAGGCCGGCATCCGCGCCTCGGACGCCGCCCCGCTGGCGGTGATCGAGCTGGTTGACCGCGACGTTGCGGCCAAGGGCCAGGATTCGGGTCCGGTGCTGAGCGAGGACGAGCTCGAAGAGGCCTGATCGCTCGGGCCTCGGCCCAGCCATCCGTACAGGGCGGTCGCGGCGACGCGGCCGCCCTTTTGCGTTGCCGCCCGCCGCGGCCTGCCTCAAGGGGCGATGGCGCACTGGTAGGGCGCGCGGGCTGTTGCCTTGCGCCCGGCCCGTCGCCCATAAAGGGCCACAGAGGTCTGAACCCGGACACGTGAGGATGCCGTTTCGCCCCCCTGCCGCGCTGGCGGCGCTGCTGTTGTCGCTTGTGCCGCACCCGGCGCAGGCCGGAGATGCCATGACCCGTTCCGATCCGGCCGCCGCGCCGCGCGTTGCCGCGCAGCTGGTGGCGCCTTATCCGCAGACCCGGCGCGATCCGCTGGTCGAAACCCGGTTCGGCGAAGCCGTGCCCGATCCCTATCGCTGGCTCGAGGCGGACGTGCGCAACGATGCCGCCGTGGCCGACTGGGTGGCGCGGCAGAACAGGGTCACCTCCGATTACCTGGCCCGGCTGCCGGCGCGCGGGTGGTTCGCGCGGCGGATCCGCGAGCTGACCGACTACGAGCGCTTCGGCCTGCCGGTGAAGGCAGGCCGGCGCTACTTCTACCTGCGCAACGCCGGCCTGCAGAACCAGCCGCAGCTGTGGGTGCGCCAGGGGCTTGACGGCACCCCGCGGCTGCTGCTCGACCCCAACCGCTGGGCCGAGGACGGGGCGACCGCGCTCGACGCATGGAAGCCGTCGGGCGATGGGCGCTTCCTGCTCTACAGCGTGCAGGATGGCGGCAGCGACTGGCGGGTGCTGCGGGTGCTTGACGTGCGCACCGGGCAGGCCCTGCCGGACACGGTGCGCTGGGCCAAGTTCACCGCGCTGGCCTGGGTGGGCAACGAGGGCTTTCTCTATTCACGCTTCCCGGCCCCGGCCAAGGGTCAGGCCTTCCAGCAGCTGTCCTACAACCAGTCCTTGTGGTTCCACCGTATCGGCACCCCCCAGGAAGCGGACGAGCTGGTCTATGCCACGCCGGACCGGCCCGAGCTGGGCCATGTCGCCGAGGTCACGGCCAACGGCCGCTGGGCGGTGATCACCTCGTCGGCGGGCACCGATGCGCGCCATGCGATCCACGTGGTGGACTTGCGCCGCCGCGGCCCGCAGCGCTGGCAGCCCCGTGCGCTGGTCGGCGGGCTGGACCACGACTGGCAGCTGGTCGAGGCGCTGGGTAGCCGGGTGTGGTTCGTCACCAACCGTGATGCGCCGCGCTACCGCCTGGTCTCGCTCGATCTCGAGCGCCCGGGGGCCGACTGGCGCGAGGTCGTCCCCGAGGGGGCGAACAAGCTCGAGCGGGCGACCATCATCGGTCGCAAGCTGGTGCTCAACTATCTGCAGGACGCCAATAGCCGGGCCGTGGTGGTCGATCTGGCCGGTCGCCCCGCGCAGGAGCTGATGATCGACGATATCGGGACGGCAAGCGGCTTCACCGGCCGTCCCGGGGATGCCGAGACGTTCTACACCTTCAGCAGCTTCAACCGCCCCGCGACGATCTACCGGCTGGACATGGCGACCGGCCAGGCCAAGCCCTTCGCCCAGCCGGCGCTGACCTTCGATCCCGCGCGCTACCTGGTCGAACAGCGCTTCTTCGCGTCGAAAGACGGCACCCGCGTGCCGCTGTTCCTGGTGCGCAGCCGCGCCGTGGCCGCAGCGGGCAAGCCGGTGCCGACGCTGCTCTACGGCTATGGCGGGTTCGACGTGTCGCTGACACCCGGCTTCGCCGCCTCGCGGATGGCCTGGCTCGAGGCGGGGGGCGCCTTTGCCCTCGCCAACATCCGCGGCGGCGGAGAGTACGGCAAGGCCTGGCACGATGCCGGCCGGCTCGGCAATAAGCAGAACAGCTTCGACGACTTCATCGCCGCTGGCGAGTTCCTGATCGCCGAGGGGATCACCGCCAAGGGGCGGCTTGCGATCCAGGGCGGGTCCAACGGCGGTCTGCTGGTCGGCGCGGTGGTCAACCAGCGCCCCGACCTGTTCGCCGCGGCCAATCCCGCGGTTGGGGTGATGGACATGCTGCGCTTCGACCGCTTCACCGCCGGGCGCTACTGGGTCGACGATTACGGCTATCCCGACCGCGAGCCGGACTTCCGCGTGCTGCGGGCCTATTCCCCCTACCACAACATCCGTCCAGGCCGCGACTATCCTGCGATCCTGGTGACCACGGCCGATACCGACGACCGGGTCGTGCCGGGGCACAGCTTCAAGTATGCCGCCGCGCTGCAGGCCGCCGAGATCGGCCCGCGCCCGCACCTGATCCGGATCGAGACCCGCGCCGGGCACGGGTCGGGCAAGCCCACCGACAAGGCGATCGAGGAGAATGCCGACGTGCTCGCCTTCCTCGCCGAATGGACCGGGCTGCAGGTGCCCGCGGACGCCGCAGCGCCTTAGGTGGCGTGGACAAATTCGAGGGGCAGTTTCCGCCTGGAACCAGGCATGGAGGTCCTCTCGGCACAGAACACGGACCACCCTCTAATTGTCGCCCCGGCCTTGAGCCGGGGCAGGGCTTGCGCGGCCATGGCTGGGGAAGAACCGCCCTTTCCCGGGTCAAGCCCGGGACGACGATGGCCTTGGGGGTAGGCTAATTTGCGGGTCTGCGAATGCGTTTTGGGCTGCCTCAGCGCGTTTGGGCCCAACGTTCGCCCCCTTAGGCCGAAGTCGAGAAACACCGTGCGATGACTGTCGACGCCGCTCGACGCAGACGGACAAGAGGTGGGTGAACCTCTTCAGGACAGGCGCTAGGCCTCGCTGGGCACGGCCGGAGTGGCCGGGGCGCGCTGCGGGAGCCAGCGCAGCGGCCAGCGGACCAGATCGCCCAGCGACTGCGGGGCGCCCTCGTCGAGCCCGCACGGCGGCCACCCGTCCGGCCGGCGATAGGTGCGGAACAGCACGTCCCAGATCGGGAAGAGCGCGGCGAAGTTGGTGTCGTAATGCTCGGGCAGCCGCGAATGGTGGCGCCGGTGATAGGCCGGCGCATTGAGCACCCATGACCAGCGGCCGAAATCGATCCGCAGGTTGGCATGGATGAAGTAGTTGTAGAGGCTCATCACCGCATAGCTGACCATCAGGGTGTAGGTCGAGGTGGTGATCATCGAGGCGGCCGACCAGATCGTCACCGCCTTGACCAGCTGATCGCCCCAGAAATGGCGGTTGGTGGTGAGCGCGGTCATCTCGGGATCGGAGTGGTGGAGCGAGTGCATCGCCCACAGCGCCGGGATGCGGTGCGAGGCATAGTGGTAGAGAAACTCGAGGAAATCGCGCACCAGCACGAAGATCGGCAGGGCCAGCCACAGCGGCATGGTGCGCAGGTCGATCAGTGCCCCGCCGTGCCAGTCGGGCCACACTCGCATGGCCAGCATGCCGACCCCCATCTGCAGCGCCCAGGCCTGGAGGTTGCGCCACCAGTCGGTGCGGCCGGGGTTGAACCTCCGCTCGAGCAGGGTGAGGCCGAGCATGACCAGCCCGGTGGCGGCGAAGAACAGGATCGTCGACATGGTCCCGGGGCTTAGCGCGGGCCGGGTTAAGGTTCGGTTCCCGGCTGCACGTCTGGGTGGAGGCAGAGGCCCAGATCAAGGTGGGGCGTCAGTTGCCGCCCTGAAATGAGGGCGGGCGATCCCGACCCGGCGTTGTCCAGACAACGTTGAATGGGACCGGTTCTGGAGAGTAGATTTCTCCAAATTGATTTTAATCAATTGATTGAGCGTGAGATAAGTAAAACCAAACCTTGAAGGGACAGACCCAAATCATTGCCTGCTGATTGCTGTGATAGAGATTGCCTATGGGTGTGACATCGAAGATAACAGAAGGGTCGCATCATGCTGGGGGGAAAAGTGTGATCAATGGACATGATCTTCGGCCTCGCTTTGTTCAGGGCAGGCGTCTTCTGTTCTGGCGAGGCTCGGAAATGGTCATGCTGATGGGCCTGCTGCTGTCCACGGCGCTCGTCGGCCTCGATCTTTTCGGCACGATCGGTCGGTCAGCGCCGCGCTACGGCGCCTATGCGCTGCTGGTGCTTGCGGTGGCCTGGTCTGTCGATCGGATCCGGCGCCAGGCGCGTCCCACCCGGGTCGCGGATGCCCACTGGGCGCGCCGCCGGATCTTCGGCATCGGGCTGCTCTTCGGCGCGAACGGAGTGGTCCTTGCCCTGGTATTGATACGGACAGTCCAGACCCCGTGACCATCGCGGCGTGTCGCCCCTCGCGGCAAGGCCGTCCGGCGCCGCGCTGCCGGTGCGTTATCGCAGCAGATGGAAGCGCCTGCTGACCCGGCAAACACGGCAAGAAGAAAAACCTGCAGCAGCCGAGCCGAGGTCACCCGATCGGCGTCTGCCCTAGGCGGTCCGCGCCGCCTCGGCCGCGGCGCTGGCGAGGCGGTCGGCGCGTTCGTTGTCGACGTGGCCGGCATGACCCTTGACCCAGACCCAGTCGATCTGGTGCGGCCGCGCGGCGGCAATCAGGTCCTGCCACAGGTCGGCATTGGCGACCGGCTTCTTCGCCGCGTTCTTCCAGCCATTGCGCTGCCAGCCGAACACCCAGCTGGTGATTCCGTCGATCACATACTTGCTGTCGGTGTGGAGCGTGACCTGGCAGGGCTGGCGCAGCGCGCGCAGCGCCATGATCGCACCCATCAGCTCCATGCGGTTGTTGGTCGTCTCGGGCGCGCCGCCGGACAGCTCCTTCTCGTGTTCGCCCATCCGCAGGATCGCGCCCCAGCCGCCCGGGCCGGGATTGCCCTTGCAGGCCCCGTCGGTGAAAATCGTGACCGCCTTCAAGCGAAGACGCCGGGCTGGTCGCGGTAGAAGGTCAGCCGCCGGGCGAAGGCCAGCGGGTCCTTGCGGGTGACGAAGGCATCGGCCGGGGTGTGCAGCCAGTCGTAGGCGCGGCTCGAGAGGAAGCGCATCGCCGCGCCGCGGGCCAGCAGCGGCAGGGCCGCCCGCTCGGCGGCTGACAGGGGCCGGACGGTCTCGTAGCCGCCGATCAGCGCGGCCGACAGCTCCGGGGCAAAATGCCGGCCGGTCGCGTCGAAGCACCAGGCGGCATGGGTTACCGCCAGATCGTAGGCGGTCAGGTCGATGCAAGCGAAGTAGAAGTCGATCAGGCCGCAGACCCGGTCGCCCAGCATCAGCACGTTGTCGGGGAACAGATCGGCGTGGATCACCGAACGGGGCAGGTCCGCGGGCCAGTGCGCCTCGAGGTCGTCGAGCTCGCGGGTGACCAGCGCGCCCAGCGCGGGGTCGATCCGGTCGAGCCCGTCGGCGCCGCAGCCGTCGACCAGCCGGCGCCATCCGGCCGGGCCGAGATCGTTGGTGCGGACCATCGGGAAGTCGAGGCTGGCGAGGTGCAGCCGCGCCAGCGCCTCACCCACCGCGCGGGCCTGGCCGACCGTGGGCTCGCTCACCGACACGCCCGAGAGGAACTCGATCAGGGCCACGGCCTTGCCGTCGAGCTGGCGGAAGGAGGCGCCGGCGCGGTCGTGGATCGTGGCCGGCACCGGGCAGCCGCGGGCCGAGAGGTGGTCCATCAGGCCCAGGAAGAAAGGCAGCTCGCGCACCTCGGTGCGCTCCTCGTACATGGTCAAGATGAAGCGCGCGCCGCTGCCATCGCGGCCGGCGGTCTCGATCAGCCAGTTGCTGTTCTGCACGCCCTCGGCGATGCCCTTGGCGCTGCGCAGCGCGCCCACATCGAATTCGGCGATCAGCGCGGCCAGCTGTTCCGCGCCGAGGTGGGTGTAGACGGCCATGGGGACAATCCTGCTGAGGGGCGCTCAGTCGATCAGCTGGCGGGGCAGCTTGAACACCATCTTTTCCTCGGCGGTGATGACGGTTTCCTCCTCGATCGGCCGGATCGTGGCAATCCGCGCCACCACCTCGCGCACCAGCTCCTCGGGTGCGGAGGCACCGGCAGTCAGGCCGAGGGTGCCGATCTCGGCCAGCCAGGCGGGATCGATCTCGTCGGCGCGCTGGATCAGCTGGGCCCGCGCGCCGCAGCGCTGGGCGACCTCGACCAGGCGCAGCGAGTTCGAGCTGTTGGGCGCGCCGATCACCAGCACCATGTCGCAATCGCTGGCGATCGCCTTGACCGCCGCCTGGCGGTTCGACGTGGCGTAGCAGATGTCCTCGGCGCGGGGCGCGTTGATCTGGGGGTAGCGGGCCTTGAGCGCGGCGATGATCCCGGCGGTATCGTCGACCGACAGCGTGGTCTGGGTGAGGAAGGCCAGCGCGGTCCCTGCGGGGAAATCGAGCCCGGCCACGTCCTCCTCGGTCTCGACCAGCGTGACCGAGCCCTCCGGCACCTGGCCGAGCGTGCCGATCACCTCGGGGTGGCCGCGGTGGCCGATGAACAGGATGTGCCGGCCGGCCTCGATCTGGCGTTCCGCCTGGCGGTGGACCTTGCTGACCAGCGGGCAGGTCGCATCGAGCCAGTCGAGCCCGCGCGCGGTCGCCTCGGCCGGGACCGCCTTGGGCACGCCATGCGCGCTGAAGATCACCGGGGCGCCGTCGGGCACCTCGTCGAGCTCCTCGACGAAGACCGCGCCCTTGGCGCGCAGCCCGTCGACCACGTACCTGTTATGCACAATTTCATGGCGGACATAGACCGGCGCGCCGTAGCGGGCGAGTGCGCGCTCGACGATCTCGATCGCCCGGTCGACCCCGGCGCAGAAGCCACGCGGGGCCGCGATCAGCAGGCGGAGCGTCTCGCCGGCGGGGGCGAGACTGGTTGCGGCACTGGGCGATTCCGGAAATGGCGCGTTCATGTACTCGCCCCTAGCGCTTCCCGGCGCGCGCCGCTAGGGCAGCAAGCTCAAACCGAGGACCGCAGGATGACCTTTCGCACCCGTCTTTTCGCCGCGGCTGGCCTGGCCGGCGCCCTGCTTGCGCTGGCCGGGTGCAAGACCAAGGGCGATATCGTGGTGGACGATGGCGTTGGCATCGCCTCGGTCCGCGGTGTCTGCCCGGCGGTGGGCGTGCCCGACTATACCGGCGACATCACGCTGTTCCGCTCCCCCGGAGCGACCGACGCCGGCGCGATCGACGTGACCGCGGTGCTGACCAACCTGCGCCCTTCATGCAACGATGCCGGCGCCGGCGACAAGGTGCTCACCCAGGTCGGCTTCGACGTGCTGGCCCGCCGCACCGACACCCGCGGCGCGCGGACCGTGCAGCTGCCCTACTTCGTGACCGTGCTGCGCGGTGGCCGGGCGGTGATCGCCAAGCGGCTCGGCACAATCAGCCTGACCTTCGCCGACGGGCAGGACCGGGCCCAGGCCCATGGCACCGGCAGCGCCTATGTCGACCGGGCCGAGGCCACCCTCCCGCCCGAGGTGCGCAACCGCCTGACCCGCAAGCGCAAGGCCGGCGATGCCGATGCGGCGATCGATCCGCTGGCCCAGCCCGACGTGCGCGCCGCCGTGGCGCGCGCCACCTTTGAGGTGCTGGTCGGGTTCCAGCTCGACCAGAGCCAGCTGGCTTACAACGCGACCCGCTGAGGCAATCGCCGCGCGCGGCGCGGTGGGTGTTCCCAAGCCGGCGCAAACGGGCTAACCGCCCGTGCCATGTCTGCTGAACTCACGCTTCACGCCGCTTTCGTCGGCCACATCGCCGCTGCGCTCGACGCGCTGGAACGGGCTGGCACCCTGCCCGCCGGGCTGAACCGAGCCGCCGTGGCGGTCGAGCCGCCGCGCGATCCGGCGCATGGCGATCTGGCCACCAATGCCGCGATGGTCCTGGCCAAGCCGGCCGGCACCAACCCGCGCGTGCTGGCCGAGGCGCTGGTCGCCGAGCTGGCGAAGCTGCCGCTGGTCAGCGCGGCCGAGATCGCCGGGCCGGGCTTCATCAACCTGCGTGTCGACACCGCCGCCTGGCTGGCCGAGCTGCGCGCGATCGCCGCGCTGGGGCCAGACTATGGCCGCTCGACGCTCGGCGCGGGCAGCACGGTGAACGTCGAATATGTCTCGGCCAACCCGACCGGGCCGATGCACATGGGCCACTGCCGTGGCGCGGTGGTCGGCGATGCGCTGGCAGCCCTGCTCGAGTTCGCCGGGCACCGGGTGGTGCGCGAATACTATGTCAACGACGCCGGGGCGCAGGTTCAGGTGCTGGGCCGCTCGGTCCACGTGCGCTACCGCGAGGCGCTAGGCGAGGACGTGGGCGCGATCCCCGAGGGGCTCTATCCTGGCGACTATCTGATCCCGGTCGGTCAGGCGCTGGCCGCCGAATTCGGCGATCGCTATGCCGCCGCGCCGGAAAGCGAATGGCTCGACCTGTTCCGCACCCGCGCGGTCGCCGCGATGCTGGTGATGATCAAGGACGATCTTGCCCTGCTTGGCATCCACCACGACCTGTTCTCCTCCGAGGCCGAGCTGCAGGCGGCGGGCAAGCCGGCCGAGGCCGAGGCCTGGCTGCGCGCGCAGGATCTGGTCTACGACGGCGTGCTCGAGGCGCCCAAGGGCAAGACCCTGGAGGACTGGGAGCCGGTGGCCCTGCCGCTGTTCCGCTCGACCCGCTTCGGCGACGATCAGGACCGGCCGATCCGTAAGTCCGACGGGACCTGGACCTATTTCGGCGCCGATCTCGCCTATCACTTCCAGAAGGCCCAGGGCGCCGATGCGCTGGTCGACATTTGGGGCGCCGACCATGCCGGGACGGTCAAGCGGATCAAGGCCGCGGTCGCCGCGATGACCGGGGCCAAGGGCACGGCGACGCCGTTCGAGGTCAAGCTGGTGCAGATGGTCCAGTTGCTGCGCGATGGCGAGCCGGTGAAGATGTCGAAGCGCGCCGGAACCTTCGTCACCCTGGCCGACGTGGTGCGCGAGGTCGGCAAGGACGTGGTGCGCTTCACCATGCTGACCCGCAAGCCCGAGGCGCAGATGGACTTCGACTTCGCCAAGGTGGTCGAGGCCTCGAAGGACAACCCGGTGTTCTACGTCCAGTATGCCCATGCGCGGATCTGCTCGACCCTGCGCAAGGCGGCGGCCGAGGGCTTCGCGCCGGATGCCGCGGCGCTGGACCGGCTGGGCGATGAGGAGCTGGCGTTGGTCAAGCTGGCGGCCCAGTTCCCGCGGCTGGTCGAGGCGGCGGCGGTGGCGCGCGAGCCGCACCGCGTGGCCTTTTTCCTGGGCGATCTGGCCGCGGCGTTCCATGCCTACTGGAACATCGGCAATGACCGGCCCGACAAGCGCTTCATCGTGGCCGAGGACGCCGCGCTGACCGGCGCGAGGCTTTTCCTCGCTGCGCAAATCGGGCAACTGGTTCGTAACGGCTTGGCGCTACTCGGCGTCGAGGCGGTCGAGGAGCTGTAGCGCAAGGCCAGCGTGCGGTCGCCAGAAGAGGGCAGGGGGCTCGATGAACGACAACAACGACCAGACCGACAACCAGGGTGGGATCGGCCAGGATGGGATCGGCCAGGATGGGATCGGCGATGCGCCCGAAACCGCCTTCGCTGTGGGCGAGGCGCTGGGCGTGGGCGCGCCGCAACCGGCGCTCGCGTTGGATGACGACGAGCGGCTGCCCTGGCTCGAATCCGCCGATGACGAGGACGAGGAGGGCGCGATCGATACCGCGCGGGTCGCGCGCTTTGTCGCCTTCGGGGTGGCGCTGCTGGCGCTGCTGGTCGGGGGCATCTGGATGCTCAACCACCGCTCCACGGGTCCGGCGCAGGTCGCCGAGGGCGGGGTGATCCCTGCGCCAAGCGAACCCTACAAGAGCGAGCCGGCCGACAAGGGCGGCAAGACCTTCGCCGGCACCGGCGATTCCGCCTTTGCCGTGTCGGAGGGCAAGAACCCCGCCGCCAAGCTGGGCGGCACCGAAACCCCGGTGGCGTCGGCCGCTCCGGCGGCGGCGGCGGCGGCGGCGCCCGCCTCCCCGGCTGCCGGCAAGGGTGCGGCCGCGGCAGAGCCGGCCAGTGGCGGCGTCGGGGTCCAGGTCGGGGCCTATTCCTCGCAGGCGGCGGCCGAGGCCGGCTGGTCGCGGCTGAGCACCAGCCACGAGGTGCTCAAGGGGCTCCGGCACCGCGTGCTCGAGGGGTCGGCCGATATCGGCACGGTCTATCGCCTGCAGGCGGTGGCCGCTGATCTGGCCGCGGCCAATGCGCTGTGCGGCAGCCTCAAGGCGGCGGGCGTGGCCTGCCAGGTCAAGCGCTAGGGCCGCCCGGCCCGGCCAGACCGCCTATCCACACCGGCAGGGCCCTGCGATCTTGCGATCGCGGGGCTTTGCTGCGATTCCCGGGCCATGGTTCCCGCGATCTTCGGCCTGTCCGGCCCCCGGCTCACCGCCGACGAGCGTGCCTTCTTCGCCGACGCCGACCCGGCGGGCTACATCCTGTTCGGCCGCAACATCGAGAGCCGCGACCAGCTGCGCGCGCTGACCGACGATCTGCGCGCGATCCACGGGCGTGAGCGCCTGCTGGTGACGATCGATCAGGAAGGCGGCCGGGTGGCCCGGATGAAGCCGCCGGTCTGGCCGGCCTTCCCGACCGGCGAGGCGTTCGACCGGCTCTATGATCTGGCCCCAGCCAGCGCGATCGAGGCGGCGCGGTGCAATGCCGAGGCGCTCGGGCTGGAGCTGGCCGAGGCGGGGATCTCGTCGGACTGCTGGCCGGTGCTCGACGTGCGCGAACCGGGGGCCCATGACGTGATCGGGGATCGCGCGCTGGGCGCCGAACCGCTGCGGGTGGCGGCGCTGGGCCGGGCGATCCTGGATGGGCTGGCCCGCGCCGGGGTGGTCGGGGTGGTCAAGCACATGCCCGGGCATGGCCGCGCACTGGCCGACAGCCACCACGAGCTGCCCACCGTCACCGCTGACGCGGCCGCGCTGGAGCGCGACCTGGCCCCGTTCCGCAGCCTTGCCGGGGCGCCGATCGGCATGACCGGGCACATCCTGTTTCCCGCCTGGGACGCCGAGCGGCCGGCCACGCTGTCGCCCCGCATCATTGCCGAGATCATCCGCGGGCGGATCGGCTTTGGCGGGTTGCTGCTGACCGACGATCTCGACATGGCGGCGCTGCAGGGACCCGTGCCAGAGCGGGCCGCGCGCGCGCTGGCGGCGGGCTGCGACGTGGCGCTCAATTGCTGGGCCCGGCTGGACGACATGATCGGCATCGCCCGCGCCTGTCCGGTGCTGCGCGAGGACAGCGCCGCCCGGCTCGCCGCCGCGCTGGCCGGGATCGGTCCGCTGGTCGCCGATCCGGCGCGCGGCGCGGCGCTGGTGGCGCAGCGCAACAGCCTGCTGGCGCTGGCCGGCACCCCGGCCTGATGCCGCTGCCGGCCGACTCGCCGCCCGGGTCGCCGCCGGATGACGAGGCCGCGCTGGTCCTGTCGCTCGACGGCTGGGAAGGGCCGCTCGACCTGCTGCTCGATCTCGCCCGGCGGCAGAAGGTGGACCTGCGGCGGATCTCGATCCTCGCGCTGGTCGACCAGTATCTCGATCATATCGAACGCGCGCGCGCCCTGCGGCTCGAGCTGGCGGCGGACTATCTGGTGATGGCTGCCTGGCTGGCCTATCTCAAGAGCGGGCTGCTGCTCCCGCGCGAAGCGCAGGAGGAGCCCAGCCCCGAGGAGCTGGCGCTGCGGCTGCAGCTGCGGCTGCAGCGGCTGGCGGCGATGCGCGAGGCGGCGGCGCGGCTGCTGGCGCGCGACCGCTTGGGGCGCGACGTGTTTCCTCGAGGAAACCCTGAGGGCCTCGCGGTCGACCGGCACCAGCAGTGGACCTGTGACTGGTTCGACCTGGTCCAGGCCTATGGCCAGGTGAAGGCGCGCACGGCGCCGGTGGTGCACATGGTGCGTGATCGCATGGTGATGACGCTCGAGACCGCGCTGGCGCGGGTCTCGGCGATGCTGGGGGTCAGCCTAGACTGGGTCGAGCTGCGCGACCTCCTGCCCGACCAGCCCGATCCGCAGCTGCGCCGCTCGGCGCTCGCCTCGAGCTTCGTCGCCGCGCTCGAGCTGGCCCGGCTGGGCAAGGCCGAGCTGGCCCAGGCCGAGCCGTTCGGACCGCTCCGCCTGCGCGGGGTGCCGGGATGAACGCGCCACCCGACGATCTGGTCCGCGCGGTCGAGGCCACGCTGTTCGCCGCGACAGAACCGCTGACCGCGGCGGCGATTTCGGCGCATCTGGGCGGGGCCGTGGTCGAGCCGGCGCTGGCGGCGCTGGCAGAGCACTATGCCGGGCGCGGCATCGAGCTGGTCGTGCGCGGCGAGCGCTGGCATTTCCAGACCGCCCCCGATCTCGCCCACCTCCTGCGGCGCGATCGCGAGGAGGTGCGGCGCCTGTCGCGCGCGGCCACCGAGGTGCTGGCGATCGTCGCCTATCATGAGCCGGTCAGCCGCGCCGAGATCGAATCGATTCGCGGGGTGCAGACCGCGCGGGGCACGCTCGACGTTCTGCTCGAGGCCGGTTGGGTCCGTGCGGTGGGCCGGCGCGAGGTGCCGGGGCGGCCGGTGATCTATGCTACGACGCCCGCCTTCCTCTCGCACTTCGGCCTGCAGTCGCGCCGCGACCTGCCGGGGATCGACGAGTTGCGGGCCGCAGGCCTGCTCGATCCGGTCGATGTCGCGCTGCTGGCGGCACTGGAAACCGGGCCCGACGGCACTGCCACTGGCAATACGCAGGAAAACGCCCTAGATTAGCCGGATAACGGGGCCTATGGGCGAGAGTCTGGCAGAGGCTTCGCCGTTGTCTCAGGAGTTGATTTGATGGGTCTTTCGCTTCCCCACCTGCTGATCGTGGCGCTGGTCGTGCTCGTGCTCTTCGGCCGCGGCCGGATCTCCGAGATGATGGGTGACTTCGGCAAGGGCATCAAGAGCTTCAAGCAGGGCATGGCCGATGACGACAGCGCTCGTCCGGCGCCGCCGCCCGCCCAGATCCCGCCGGCCGCCGCGCCGGCCGAGCCGGTGGCCCAGCAGTCGAGCGACCAGCTGCCGCGCTGATCCGACGCCGGCCGCACCCGCATGTTCGATATCGGCGCCGATGAACTGCTGCTCACGGCGGTCGTCGCCATCGTGGTGATCGGCCCCAAGGATCTGCCGCGGGCGATGCGCGTGGCGGGCAAGTGGGTGGCCAAGATGCGGCGCATGTCCAACGCTTTCCGGTCGGGCTTCGAGAACATGGTGCGCGAGGCCGAGCTCGAGGAGATGGAGCGCGAGTGGAAGGAGCGCAACGCCGCGATCATGGCCGCGCATCCCACCGTGGTGGTCGACCCCGACGGTGATGCGGCCGCCGCCGCCGCCGCCGCCGAGGGGCAGCCGCTGGCGATCGAGCACTGGGCGGCCCCGGCCGAACCGGGCGCGGCGGCGCAGGACAGCGTGGCCACGGCTTCCTCCGCCGCGCCGGCGCCGGCCGTCATCCCGGCCGAGCCGACCGCGCGGGAAGGCGCATGACCGTGCCCTTCCGCATCGACGACATCGACGAGACGCAGGCGCCGCTGCTCGATCACCTGCTCGAGCTGCGGACCCGGCTGATCCGCTGCATCATCGCGCTGGCCATCACCTTCGCGGTCTGCCTCTATTTCGCTGAGGACATCTTCGGCTTCCTCGTCCGCCCGCTCACCGCGGCCTTTCCGCCGGGGCAGGGCCACCTGATCTACACCAAGCTCTACGAGGCGTTCTTCGTCGAGCTGAAGGTGGCCCTGTTCGCCGCCTTCTTCGTGTCGTTCCCGATCATCTCCAACCAGCTCTGGGCCTTCATCGCCCCCGGGCTCTATGCGCGGGAGAAGAAGGCCTTCCTGCCCTTCCTGATCGCCACCCCGGTGCTGTTCACCGGCGGCGCGGCGCTGGCCTATTATGTGGTCATGCCCACCGCCTTCCGCTGGATGATCGGCTTCCAGGGCATGCGCGGCGGGCTCAAGCTCGATGCCACCCCGGCGATCGGCGAATACCTGTCGATGGTGATGCAGTTCATCCTCGCCTTCGGGATCAGTTTCCTGCTGCCGGTGCTGCTGCTGCTGCTCAACCGCGCCGGGATCGTCACGCGCCAGCAGCTCACCGCCGCGCGGCGCTACGTGATCGTGGCGATCACCGCCGTGGCCGCGGTGATCACCCCGCCCGACGTGGTCTCGCAGCTGATGCTGGCCATCCCTTTGCTGCTGCTGTTCGAGGGCTCGCTGCTGTTCATGCTGTTCACCGAACGCCGCGAGGCCAAGGAGAAGGCGGATGAGCAGGCGGCGGAGCCGGGGCTGCCCGCGGCGACCGGTTCAGACAGCTGAGCCCGAGCCGGGTCAGGCCGGACCCGCGGTAACGATCCCCGGGCCAGACCGCCGCGTTCGGGTTAACCGGCCGACCCTCAGGGCGTCGTCGCGCTCGCTGCTGCCCAGACCTTTTGCCCACCGACCCAGGTCTCGAGCACCCGTGTCGCGCGCAGTTCGGTGGCGCTCGCCAGCAACGGGTCGCGGTCGATCAGGATGAAGTCGGCGCGCAGGCCGGGGGCGAGGCGGCCGAACTTCGTCTCGGCGAAACCGGCGAAGGCCGCGTCGGTGGTGTAGGCCGCCAGGGCCTGCTCGCGGGTGACGCGCTCCTGCGGCTGCCAGCCGCCATAGGGCTGGCCGTTCTCGTCGGTGCGGGTGAAGGCCGCGGCCCAGCCGGCCCAGGGGTCGGGCAGTTCGACCGGCGCGTCCGAGCCGAAGGCCAGCCGTCCGCCGACCTTGAGCACCGAAGCCCAGGCATAGGCCCCGGCAAGGCGGCCAGGACCGAGCCGCGCCTCGGCCATCAGCCGGTCGGAGGTCTGGTGCACCGGCTGCATCGAGGCAATCGTGCCGAACCGCGCCAGCCGCGGGATGTCGACCGGATCGATCACCTGGGCATGCTCGATCCGCCAGCGCCGGTCGCCCTTGTAGGTTTCGGACAGTTCGCCGATCGCGTCGAGCACGTCAGCATTGGCCTTGTCGCCGATGGCGTGGACCGCGACCTGGAACTTGTCGATCGCGGCGCGGCTCATCAGGTTGCGCAGCTGCACCCCGTCCAGCAGCGACAGCCCGCTCTGCCCGGGAGCATCGGCATAGGGCGCCTTCAGCAGCGCCCCGCGCGAGCCGAGCGCGCCGTCCATGTAGAGCTTGACCCCACCCAGCCGCAGCCGGTCGTCATAGAGCCAAGGGGTCGGCTGGGACCCGGCGATCAGGGTCATCGCCTCGGTGCCTGCGGCATAGGCCATCACGCGCAGCCGCAGCGTGCCCAGATCCCCGGCGCGGCGGAAGGCCTGCCAGTCCTCGATGCTGGTGCCCATGTCGGCCACGCCGGTCAACCCGCGCCGCAGGAACAGCTCCTGCGCCTTGGCGAAGGCCAGATCGCGATCCTCCGGGCGCGGCTGCGGGACGACCCGGCCGACCAGCTCTTGCGCGGCATCGACCAGCACACCGGCGGGTTGCTGGGTGGCGCCCGCGCGCTCGATCCGCCCGCCCGGCGGGGCCTTGGTGGCCGCGGTCACTCCGGCGGCGGCGAGGGCGGCCGAGTTGGCCCAGCCGGCATGGCCATCGGCGCGCGACAGCCAGACCGGGCGGTCCTTGACCACGGCATCCAGCTCCGCCGCGGTGGGGAAGCGGCCCAGCCCCCAGACCTCCTGGTTCCAGCCGCGTCCGATGATCCAAGGGTGATCGGGATGCGCCGCGGCATAGGCGGCGATCCGCGCCTGGGCTTCGGCCAGCGTCCGGGTGGTGGAAAGGTCAAGCGTCAGCGCCCCGAGCCCCACCTCCATCACGTGGACGTGGGCATCAATCAGCCCCGGCATCAGCACGCGGCCCTTGCCGTCGAGCAGATAGTCGACCCTGGCGGGCCGCTTGTCGCCCTTGTGGAGGACGCGCAGCACGCGGCCGTCGCTGCCGATCAGCAGGCCGTCGAGGCGCTCGATCCGGCCGTCCTCGGTCAGGGTGAAGCCGTCGACATTGTCGATCAGCGTATCGGCCGCGGCCGGGGACGACAGCCCGAGGCCAGCGCAAGCCAGCAGGACGGCGATGATGGGGCGGCCGGGGCGAAGCGCAAGCGTGGTCATGAGGGTTCTACACAATCCTGTTCCATCGGAGATCCGTTGCGTCCGCCGCGCCAGCCCCCGCCCGGGACCCCGGTATGGACCGGCGGCAGCTACCGTTTCCGCCCCGGCAACGGCAGGCGCCGCACCAGCGCGCTCGTGTCCTCGCGGCCGCCGCCCAGGGCCTGGACCTCGGCATAGAACTGGTTGACCAGCGCGGTGATCGGCAGCGATACCCCCAGCGCGCGGCCCTCGTCCATGGCCAGGCCCAGATCCTTGCGCATCCAGTCGACCGCGAAGCCGAAATCGAACTCGTCGGCGGCCATGGTCTTCCAGCGGTTGTCCATCTGCCACGATTGCGCGGCCCCGCCCGAAATCGCCTCGTAGACCTTGTCGGTATCGAGGCGGCTCGCCTGGGCGAAGCGCATCGCCTCGGACAGGCCCGAGACGATACCGGCGATGCAGATCTGATTAACCATCTTGGCGAGCTGACCGTAGCCGGACTTGCCAATATGGACAACGCGCTGGGTATAGGCGGCGAAGATCGGCTGGGCCGCGGCGATCGCCTCGGGCCGCCCGCCGCACATCAGGGTGAGGGTGCCCTTCTCGGCGCCGATCTGGCTGCCGGTCATCGGCGCATCGACGCAGAGGATCTCCTTGTCGCGCGCCTCGACCGCGATCTGCCGGGCGATCCGCGCCGAGGCGGTGGTGTGATCGATGAACAGGCCGCCGCGGCGCAACGTGGTGAAGACCCCGTTGGGGCCGAGCACCACGTCCGACAGGTCATCATCGTTGCCGACGCAGGTCAGGATCACGTCCGCCCCGTCCGCGGCATCGGCGGGGCTGGTGGCGACGCGCACCGCCAGTCCGGGATTGGCCGCGAGCCAGGCGTCGCGGCGCGCGGGCGAGCGGTTGAACACGGTCAGGCGATGGCCGGCCGCGCCGAGGTGGCGGGCGAGGGGGCCGCCCATCACGCCGAGACCGATGAAACTGACATTGCGTGGTGTGCTCATGGCCGCGACTGTTTACCCGCAATTGCGCGCCCTGCCAGCCCTCGCATGCGCTGCGAGCCGCGATTTCCCGCGCGCCGGTCGGGGCGTCGGTGCGCGCGCGGTCCGGGGCGGAGGGACAAGCCGGCTTGGAACGGCCCGGGCGGGCCGCTAAGGGCAGGGCGATGACCCCTGCCGCCACCCGGTTCGAGCTTCCCGCCCGCCTGCTGTTCTGGGCCGCGCTGGCCTTTGCGGTGGTCATGGCCTGCCTGCCGCATCCGCCGCAGGTGCCGACCGACCGGCTCGGCGACAAGGTCAATCACATCCTCGCCTTCGCCACCCTGGCCGCGCTGGCCGCCATCGGCTGGCCCCGGGCGCCGCGCTGGCGCACGGTCGAGCGGCTGTCATTCCTCGGCGCGGTGATCGAGGTGGTCCAGTCGATCCCGGCGCTGCAGCGCGATTGCGACATCCGCGACTGGATCGCCGACACCGCGGCGATCCTGGTCGTGACCGGGCTGGCCGCGCTGTTCGCCCGCCGCGGCGGGGGCGCGCGGCCGCAATAGCGGTTCGACAAAGCGCCCGGAATATCTTAGGGGCCGCGAGGTCATGGCCACGTCCGTTCCCCTTGCCACCACGGCGCCCGCTTCGGCGCTGCTCACGCTTGCCGATGTCCAGGCCGCGGCCGCGCGGATTGCGGGCAAGGTGGTGCGTACGCCGACGCTGCACAGCCGCACGCTGAGCGCCATTGCCGGGTGCGACATCTGGCTCAAGTTCGAGAACCTCCAGTTCACTGCCGCCTACAAGGAACGCGGCGCGCTCAACGCGCTGCTCCAGTTGACCGACGACCAGCGCCGCCGCGGCGTGATCGCGGCCTCGGCCGGCAACCATGCCCAGGGCCTCAGCTACCACGGCACCCGGCTGGGCCTGCCGGTCACGATCGTCATGCCGCGCACCACACCGACCGTGAAGGTGATGCAGACCGAGGCGGTCGGTGGCACCGTGGTGCTCGAGGGCGAGACCTTCGACGAGGCCTATGCCCATGCCCGCCGGCTCGAACAGGAGCTCGGGCTGGCCTTCGTCCATCCCTTCGACGAGCCGGCCGTCGCCGCCGGGCAGGGCACCGTGGCGCTCGAAATGCTCGAGGACGCGCCCGAGCTCGACATGCTGGTCATCCCGGTCGGTGGCGGCGGGCTGGCGACCGGCATGAGCACGGCGGCGCGCGGGCTCAAGCCCGGGATCGGCCTGATCGGGGTCGAGGCCGAGCTGTTCCCCTCGATGTACAACCTGCTCAAGGGCACGCAGTACCCGCTCGGTGGCGACACCCTGGCCGAGGGCATCGCCGTGCAGGAGCCGGGGCGGTTCACCAGCCGCATCCTGGCCGAGCTGCTCGACGATTTCCTGCTGGTGCGCGAATCCGAAATGGAAAGCGCGCTGGCGCTGCTGCTGCAGATCGAGAAGACCGTGGTCGAGGGCGCCGGCGCTGCCGGGCTGGCCGCGGTGCTTGCCAATCGCGACCGCTTTGCCGGCCGCAAGGTTGGCATTGTCCTGACGGGTGGCAACATCGACACCCGTCTGCTCGCCAACGTGCTGCTGCGCGATCTCGCCCGCTCGGGCCGGCTGGCCCGGCTGCGGCTCACCCTGCAGGACCGCCCCGGGGCCCTGTTCAAGGTGATGGAGGAGTTCAACGCGCACAACATCAACATCATCGAGATCTGGCACCAGCGGATCTTCACCCACCTGCCGGCCAAGGGCCTGATCACCGATATCGAGTGCGAGGCGCGCGACCGCGAGCAGCTCGAGGCGCTGGTCGCCGCGCTGCGGGCCAAGGGTTACGATGTGAGCCAGGTCGACGTGAACTGACCCCGCCGCGCTGTTGACAGGGCTTTCCCGGTGATTGCCCTCCGGGGCATCCCTGATGGCGTGTTAAAGTTGGTTAAAGCACTTTCCTCGCGCCGCGCCTCGCAGCATAGTCATATCGAAGCGCACGACCCCTTCGTGTGCCCCGCCCCTCGCTAGGGTCGCTTGTGGATCGAGGATTGCCGGCACCGTGACCGCACCTGTCCGTTTCCCCAGGTTTTTCGTCACCAGCCCGGCGCCCTGTCCCTATCTGGCCGGGCGAATGGAGCGCAAGGTCTTCACCGAGCTCAAGGGGCCCCACGCCGATGCGCTCAACGATGCGCTCAGCCGCATCGGCTTCCGCCGCAGCCAGACCGTGGCCTATCGTCCGTCCTGCGGTGATTGCAGCGCCTGCGTATCGGTTCGCGTCGTGGCGACCGAGTTCAATCCCTCGGCCACCCAGCGGCGCAATCTCAAGCGCAACCAGGATCTGGTGGTGACCGAGTGCAAGCCCTGGGCGACCAACGAGCAGTTCGAGCTGCTGCGCCGCTATCTCGGCACGCGCCATCCCGACGGCGGCATGGCGCAGATGGACGAGGTCGATTTCGCCGACATGGTGGAACATACCCCGGTGACGAGTTTTGTCATGGAGTACCGGGAGCCTGGCGACGGGATCACTCCGGGCCGCCTCGTCGGAGCTTGCCTGACCGACCGCCAGGGCGACGGCCTGTCGATGATCTACAGCTTCTACGATCCCGCTCATGAGGCGCGTGCAGGGCTTGGCAATTTCATCATTCTCGATCACATCCGCCGCGCCGCCCGCCTCGGTCTGCCCTATGTCTATCTTGGCTATTGGGTGCAGGGCTCGGAGCGGATGCAGTACAAGGTCCGCTATCGGCCGCTCGAGCGGCTTGGTCGCGACGGTTGGGAACGACTGAGCGATGCCGAGCAGGACCACCTCATCCAGTCCGTGGTCGCCGTCCCGGCGAGCGGCGGTGCGGGGCAAGCCTCCAAGTTTCCCGCTGCCTACCCCGATCCCCGCTAGCCTGAGCCGTTTCGGACTGATGCTGCTGGCGGCCGGCGCGGCTGCCAGCCAGCCTGCCCCGCTGCGGGCACAGGCGGCAGCGCCTGCTCCGGCATCGCCTGTCCCGGTTCCGACGTCGCCGCCCCCGCCGGACAGCCCGGCGCTACCAGGGACGATCTCCCCCGATGCCGATCTGCGCGAGCTGATTCCCGATAATGCGGTGGCCGATCCCGAAGCCTGGGCCGGTGCCTCGGGCGATGCGTCCGTGGCCGAGACGCCAGCGGGCCGGGTCGATCCCACCGCCCCGCTGGCCGAGCTGCCTGGCATGACCCTGCCCTGGCCCGACGCGACCGAGCCGGTCCCGGTCCTCGCCGCGCTGCCGCCCGATCCGGATCTGGCGGCCGAGGGGACAACGGCCGTCACCCTGCCGGAGAGCACGGTCGCCTCGGGCGAGGAGATCAAGGTTTCCGGGCACCTGACCCTGGTGTTTCCCCCGCGCCTGCAGACCTTCCCCGAACGGGCGACTTTCATCGACCGGTTTTCGGCACTCTCCACACTGCTCAAGTACGACAACAAGGAGGCGACCTTCGCCCAGGTCGCTGCCCGCGCCCGCGCCGACCGCGAACTGATCGCCCAGCTGCTGCGGATCTACGGCTATTATGACGCGCTGGTCACCCAGACCGTTGGCAAGGGCGATCTCACCGCGGCCGAGGTCGGGACCGACGTGATGGTGCGCTTCGACGTCGAGCCGGGGCCGCGCTTCCGCTTCGGGGCGATCGCGCTGGGCCAGCTCGACCGGGCCGGGCCTGATGCCGTCGGGTTCCGCCAGACCTTCGCCATCGCCTCCGGCGATCCGCTCGACAACGACCGAATCGTGGCGCAGCGCAGCGCGCTCGACACCGCGCTCGGCGAGACAGGCTACGCCTTTGCCAAGGTCGGCGAGCCCGACCTGCTGGTTGATCACAAGCGGCGCGAGGGCGATCTGACCGTGCCGGTCGATCCTGGCGGCAAGTATCGGTTCGGGCCGCTGATCAGCCAGCAGCCGCGGTTCCTCTCGTCGCAGCACATTGCCGACATCGCGCGGTTCAAGCCGGGGGAGCTCTATCAGCGCACCCGCCAGGAGGACTTGCGCCGCGCGATCCTCGCCACCGGTCTGGTCGCCAGCGTCACGGTCACCCCGCGCGAATCGAGCGCCCCGGCAGCCCCGGGACAGACCGGCGAGGTGGCGATGGACGTGGCGATGGTGCCGGGCCCGCAGCGCACCATCGCGGGGCTGGTCGGTTACGAGACCGGCAACGGCTTCCGCCTCGAGGGCAGCTGGGAACACCGTAACTTCTTCCCGCCCGAGGGCATGCTGCGGTTGCGCGGGGTGGCGGGTACGCTCGAGCAGCTGGCCGGCACGACCGTGCGCTGGAACAACTGGCACGGCCGCGATCAGGTCCTGACGCTGGATGTCTATGCCAATACCGTCCAGCGCGACGCCTATACCGCGCGGACCCTGGCCTTCACCGGCAGCTTCGAGAAGCTGACCACACTGCTGTTCCAGAAGCCGTGGATCTGGTCGGCCGGGGTCGAGATCCTGGCGACGCAGGAGCGCGAGAGCGCGGTCGGCGGCCAGTCGGTGCCGCGCAACACCTTCTTTATCGCCGCACTGCCCGTGCGCGGCGCGCTCGACTATTCGGACAACCTGCTCGATCCGACCCGCGGCTGGCGCGGCGCACTGCGCATCTCTCCGGAAATCTCGAAGCAGCAGAACGGTCCGACCGTCAATTACGCCCGCATCCAGTTCGACCTGTCAGGCTACAAGGCCGTGGGCAGCCGGCTGGTACTGGCCGCGCGCGGGCGGGTGGGCAGCATCCCTGGCACGCCGCTGGCCAATATCGCGCCGTCGCGGCGGTTCTACGCCGGCGGTGGCGGATCGGTGCGCGGCTATGGCTTCCAGGAAATCGGTCCGCGCAACAATGCCGGTGATCCCTCGGGCGGGCGTTCACTGGTCGAGCTGAGCGTCGAGGCGCGCATCGGCACCGGGCTGCTCGACGGCGCGGTCGAGGTGGTGCCGTTCCTCGATGCCGGGACCGTGGCCGAATCGATCCGTCCGACGCTCACCGGGCTGCGCTACGGCGCCGGGTTGGGACTGCGCTACAAGAGCGGGTTCGGGCCGATCCGACTGGATCTCGGCACGCCGCTCAACCCGCGTCCGGGGGACAGCCGGGTGACCGTGAGCGTCGCACTGGGCCAGGCCTTCTGATGGACGGGGCCGAACCACCTGCCGCCGCCTTTGCGGCACCTCCTCCGCTGCCCGTCGCGCCGGACCCTGTCGGGCGGCGGCGCGGCTGGCAAAGCGGGCTGCTGGCGGTGCTGCTGGCGCTGGTCGGGCTGGTGGCGATCGGGCTGGTCGTGCTGGAAAGCCCGATCGGGCACCGCTTCGTGGTCGATCGCATCGCGCGCTATGCCCCGGCCTCCGGCATGCGGGTTGAGGTCGGGCGGATCGACGGAACGCTGACGGGTGCGGCAACGCTGCGCGACGTGCGCTTCTCCGATCCGCAGGGCCTGTTCCTCGAGGTGCCCGAGATCGAGCTCGACTGGCGCCCGCTGCGCTGGTTCAGCGCCGGGCTGGACGTGCGCAAGCTGATCCTGCGCCGTGGGCTGCTGCACCGCGCCCCGCGGCTCAACCCGGGCGATCCCGATGCACCGATCCTGCCCGATTTCGATATCCGTATCGATCGGTTCGAGCTGGACCGGCTGACCCTGGGCCGGGGGGTGATGGGCACGCCGCGGCGGATCGACCTGGTCGCCCGGACGACCATCCGCCAAGGCCGCGCCTACCTGCTGACGGATGCGCAGCTGGGCGGTTCGGACCGGCTCCACGCCTATCTCGACAGCGAGCCCAAGGCCGACCGTTTCGTGGCCCGGCTGGACTACAACGCGCCGCGCGGCGGCGTGCTGGCCGCGCTGGTCGGCGCGCGCGACGGCATGACCCTGCAGGTTCACGGTGCAGGCCGCTACACCGCCTGGCAGGGCCGGGCACTGGCGAAGCAGGGCGACAAGGCGCTGGCCGATCTCGCGCTGGTCAATCGGGCGGGGCGCTACAGTTTTTCGGGGTCGCTCCATCCTGGAGCCTGGGTCCCTGCAGCACTGTCCCGGGTGACGGGAGATACGGTGCAGCTGCGCGGTGCCGGCACGCTGGTCGATTCGGTGCTGGCCGGCGATCTGGCCGCGCAGGGCCGCGGGGTGGATGTCACCCTGCGCGGTACGGCGGATCTCGCCCGCAACGCGCTGCGGCAGGTCAAGCTCGTCGCACGCACGCGCGATCCCGGGCTGCTGGGGCCCGGCAGCCGGATCGAGGCGGCCCGGCTCGAGGCGACGCTTGACGGTGAACTGCGCGATCTGGTGGTTCAGCACCGCCTGACTGCGACGCGGATCGCATGGAGCGGGCTTTCGGCCGACCGGATCGTCCAACAGGGGCGCCTGACCCGCATCGACAATCGCTGGACCCTGCCCGTGGATCTCACCACCGGGCGGATCGTCACGGGCAATGCGCTGGTCGATCCGCGGCTGGCCACCGGGCGCGCGCGCGGAACCATCGTGCTCGACGGTACCCGGCTCTCGGCGACAGACCTTGTCGTCGGCGCGCCGGGTCTGGGCGCCTCGCTTCAGCTCAACGGAGACACCCGGCGCGGGGACTATCGCCTGACCGGTCCGATCGCGGCGCGCGATGTTGCCCTGGCGAACCTCGGCCTCGCCAATGCCGACCTGCGGCTCGACGCCCGCTTCGGGCGGCAGCCGTGGCTGGTCGATGCCGGGGTGCGCGGGCGAATGACCCAGGTGCGCAATGCCACGCTCACCACGCTTGCCGGGACCGGCATCCGCTTTGCCGGCGGGGTGCGGATCGGCGGGGCGCAGCCGCTGTTGCTCCAACGCTTCACCATCGATGGCAGCAAGCTGGCGGTCCAGCTCAACGGCCGCAACCGGCCGGGCGGAGTCACCACCCTGGCCGGCACCGGGCGCCACCGCGACTATGGCCGCTTCACGCTCGAGGCGGCAGTGGAGAAGGACGGCCCCCACGCGGTCCTGGTGCTGGCCAACCCGCTCCCGGCCGCTGGCTTGCGCGACGTGCGCGTGGCGCTGGCCCCGATCGCCGAGGGCTTCCGCATAGAGACCGCCGGACAATCGGCGCTGGGGCCGTTCGCGGGCCGGCTCGGCCTGTTCTCCCCGCCGGGCGGGCCGACGCGGGTGGCGGTTGAGCAGTTTTCGGTGTGGCAGACCGCGATGACCGGCGCCATGACACTCGGCGCCGACGGAGTGACCGGCGCGCTCGACCTGGCCGGGGGCGGTCTCGACGGGACATTGCGGCTGGCGCCCCGTGACGGCGGCCAGGGGTTCAATCTGGCTCTCACCGCCGAGAACGCCCGTTTCGGCGGCACCACGCCGATTGGCATTGCGCTGGCGCGGATCAGCGCCGCCGGCACCCTGGTCAATGGCCATTCCACGCTGAGCGGCACGGTGTTCGCCGAGGGTCTGCAGCAGGGCAGCCTGTTCATCGGCCGGCTTGCCGCCAATGCCGCGCTGAAGGACGGCGTCGGCCAGATCAACGCCGCGCTGTCGGGACGACGCGGCGGGCGTTTCGAGCTGCAACTTGTCGCCGACGTCAGCCCCGACCAGTACCGGCTGCTCGCGCAAGGCGACTATGCCGGGCAAAGCCTCGCCATGCCGCGGCGGGCAGTGCTGACCCGCACGACCGATGGTTGGGAACTGGCCCCCAGCCAGATCGACTTCGCCGGCGGCCGCCTGATCGCCTCGGGACGGCTGGGCGAGGAGACCCGGCTCGACCTGGCCATGGCCGACATGCCGTTGGCGCTGATCGACATCGTCGCGGCCGATCTCGGGCTGGGCGGCAAGGCCTCGGGCACGGTCGCCTGGCGCCGCAACCTTGGCGGTGCGCCCACTGCCGAGGCGCGGCTCGAGGTGCGCGGATTGACCCGCTCGGGACTGGTCCTGACCTCGCGCCCGATCGACCTCTCGCTGGTCGCGCGGCTGGCCGAGACCAGCCTGGAGACCCGTGCCGTGGTGCGCGAGGCCGGGGCCGTGCGCGGGCGGCTACAGGGCCGGATCGACCGGCTCCCGGGTGAGGGCAGCCTGGCCGAGCGGCTCAATGCCGGCACCCTGTTCGGCCAGTTGCGCTATTCCGGCCCCGCCGATGCCCTGTGGCGGCTCGCCGCGCTCGAGACCTTCGACCTCAATGGTCCGCTCGATGTCGCGGCCGACGTGACCGGCAGCCTGCGCGATCCGGTGATCAACGGCTCGCTCGCCAGCAGCGGCCTGCGGCTCCAGTCGGCGCTCACCGGTACCGATGTGCGCAACGTGACCGCGCGGGGCACCTTCGCCGGGTCGCGCCTGCAGCTTGCCACCTTCACCGGAGCAACCCGGAACGGCGGGCGGTTGAGCGGGAGCGGCATGGTCGACCTGTCCGGTCTCGGGGTTGGCCACGGCCCGGCGCTGGATCTGAAGCTGGCTGCGCGCGATGCCGAACTGATCGCGCGCGACGACATGGCCGCAACCGTCACCGGTCCGTTGCGGATCGTGTCAAACGGGGTGGGCGGGACCATCGCCGGGCGCGTCACCATCGCTGCGGCGCGCTGGAACCTGGGGCGCACCTCGGTCGCGGCCGAACTGCCCCAGGTCAGGACCCGCGAGATCAACCCGCGCGCCGACGTGGCCCCGACGCGTGCACCCGCCGCGCCATGGCGCTATCTGATCGATGCCCGCGGGGACGGCCGGATCGACGTGCGCGGGCTCGGCCTCGACAGCGAGTGGGGCGCCACCATCCGCTTGCGCGGCACGACGCTGGCTCCGGCGATCTTCGGTGAGGCGCTGCTCGTGCGCGGCGGTTACGACTTTGCCGGAAAGCGCTTCGAGCTGACCAAGGGGGTGATCCGCTTCGATGGCAACAGCCCGCCCGATCCGCGGCTCGACATCGCGGCGACCGCCGAGGTAACCAATCTGACCGCGACCGTGGCGGTGCAAGGCACGGCGGCGAAGCCCGAGATCCGCTTCAGCTCGGTACCCTCGCTGCCCGAGGAGGAACTGCTTTCGCGCTTGCTGTTCGGCAGCTCGATCACCCAGCTGTCGACGCCCGAGGCGGTGCAGATTGGCGCTGCGCTGGCCTCGCTGCGCGGCGGGGGTGGGCTCGACCCGATCAATTCGCTGCGCACGGCGATCGGGCTTGACCGGTTGCGCATCATGGGGGCCGATACGGCCACCGGGCGCGGCACTTCGGTGGCGGTCGGCAAGAACCTCGGCCGGCGCTTCTACGCCGAGATCGTCACCGACGGGCGCGGCTACAACGCGACCCAGCTGGAGTTCCGTGTGACCCGCTGGCTCTCGCTCCTGGCCAGCGTCTCCAGCCTGGGCCGGCAGGGCGTCGATGCCAAGGTCTCCAAGGACTATTGAGCCACGCGGCAGGGCCATCGGAATCCACAGGTCCGGAGTGCGGGTCCTAGCCAAAGGCTCCCACCGCCATCCGGGATTCTGCGCTGATTTGTAAGCACGTGGTTAACCAGATCTTGGGCCGGGCCCGGCCATAGGCGGGGCATGTTCATCGTCGATCGGTTAGCGCAGAAATTCCGCGGCCTGGTGCGGGCGGAGGTCGGCATGCGGCGCGCCGTGCTGGTCATCGTCGTTGCGCTGGCCACGTTCACCGCGGCCCTGGTCGGCGCCTTCCTACATGCCACCCGCACCGCCGACGAGGCCATTCGCGACAGCGAACGCCAGCTGCTCGAGAACCACCTCGACGTCACCCTGCGCGGGCTGCTCGAAACCCAGGCGATCCAGCTGAGCGGGGATGAGGGCCTGCGCAAGGTCGGACAGGGCCCGGCGATCGACGCGGCCTGGGCCGATGCCAATCTCGGCGGGTTTCTGGGCGACACCGTCGATGCCAGCGCCATGTATCTGGTCGACCCGGACGGCCGTCTCCTGCGCGCCTGGGCACAGCGGCGCCCGGCACCAGCCGCGCATTACCAGGCGCTCGCCGCCGAGGTTCGCCGTGTTGTGCCTCTGCTCGATACTCCCGCCGGGCTGAGCGGCCCGGTGCGGACCTACCGCCAGAGCGGCGCGCTGCGCTGGGCCTTCGGTGGCGACGGCCGCCCGCTGCGCCGCTGGCAGGGTCGCATCGTCCAGCACGACGGCCACCCGGCGCTGATGACCGTGATCGCGCTGCTCCCCGACCATGATTACCGTCTGCTGCGACAGGCGCCCAACCTGCTGGTGACCATCCGCAAGCTTGATCCGGCGCTGCTCGCCCGGATCGGCGAGGCGACCTTGCTCCAGGACCTGCGGCTCGACGCCGCCCCTCCGTCCGGACGGACCCGCAATGGCCTGGCACTGGTCGACAGCACCCATCGCGAGCTGGCCTGGCTGACCTGGCGACCGCACGTCGTCGGTCCGCTGCTGCTGGCCCGCACGACCCCGCTGCTGGCCGGCTATCTGGTGTTCTATTGCCTGGTCCTGGCAATCGGCCTGCTGGCCATCCGCGAGGCCATCCATGTCTCGCGCGAGCTTGCCGCCAGCGAAGCGCGGGCCCAGCACAACGCCTTGCACGATCCGTTGCTCGGCCTGCCCAACCGCACCCACGTCATGCAGCGGCTCACCTCCATGCTCGCCCAGCGCCGCGACGATGGTGAGCAGGTGGTGCTGGCCTTCTTCGACCTCGACCGCTTCAAGGCGATCAACGAAACCGTCGGCCATCACGTCGGCGACGACATTCTGGTCCAGGTGGTCGATCGCCTGCGCCAGACCCTGCGCCCGGGCGACGTGCTCGGCCGGCTGGCCAGCGACGAATTCGTGGTCGTCCGCATGGGCGACGGGCGGGCTACCGCCGACGAGCTTGGCCGCGCGCTGATGCAGCTGTTCACCGAGCCGTTCCGCGTGTTCGGCCAGACCGTCAATGTCACCGCCTCGTGCGGGCTGTCGTGGGCGCCCGAACAGGCACCCGACGCCAAGACCGTGCTGCGCAACGCCGACATCGCGCTGTTCGAGGCCAAGGCCAAGGGCCGCGCGCGCTATCGCCGTTTCACTGCCGAGATGGACGCCACGATCCGCTGGCGCCGCGACATGGAAGCCGAGCTGCGCCGGGCGATTGCCTGCAACCATCTCGCCATGGCCTACCAGCCGATCGTCAACCTCGCCGACGGCTCGATCGCCAGCTTCGAGGCCCTGGTCCGCTGGACCCACCCCGAGCGCGGCGAAATCAGTCCGGGGACCTTCGTGCCGCTGGCCGAACAGGCCGGGCTGATGCCCGAACTGGGCGACTGGGTCCTGCGCCGGGTGTTTGCCGACAGCCACGATTTCGGCACGGCCGAGATCTCGATCAACCTCTCGCCGCTGCAAATCGTCGCACGCGACTTCATCGCCACGTTGCGGCGCCTGCTGGCCGAGGAACGCGTCGATCCCAGCCGGTTCACCTTCGAGATCACCGAGGGCGTCCTGCTCGACCGGTCCGACCGGGTGCTGGGCCTGCTCGGCGAGCTTCAGGACATGGGTTTCCGCATCGCGCTCGACGATTTCGGGACCGGCTATTCGTCGCTCGCCTACCTGCGCACCTTCCAGTTCGACCGCATCAAGGTCGACCGCAGCTTCGTCCAGGGGATCGAAAGCGATGTCGATGCCCAGTCGATCCTGCGCGCCATCGTGGCGCTGGGCCGGACGCTGCGGATGAAAGTGGTGGCCGAGGGGGTCGAGACGCTGCTTCAGCAGCAGCTGGTCCATGCCGCCGGCTGCCAGTACGTTCAGGGTTTCCTCTATTGGCGGGCGCTGACGCCCGAGCAGGTGGTCAGCCTGCTCGCGACCGACCGGGTCCAGACCTACCGGCTGGCCGTGTGACCGCTGGCCAAGCCGCAACCTAGCGCTTGAGGCCGAGCGCGGCTCCGGCCGTGCGCGCGGTAGCCATCGCGGCTTCGGCGGCAGGGTAGATGAACCCGAAGGCCGGGCTCACACGCAGCCCGAGCGTGCGCGAGGGCGAATGCCAGACGCGCACCGCGCTCCAGTCGCCAGCCGCGGAGACATCGACCGCCATGACGCCGCGCTCAACCATGCCAGGACGCGACCAGTTGGCGTGGTCGAGCAGCACGTGGCGGGCGTCAATCACCTTGCTGACGACGGCAACGTGACCCATCGGCATGCTGCCGGTGGCGCGGAAGGCCAGCACCGAGCCGGGCTGCGGCGCCTGGCCGCGCTGGTACAGGCCAAGCGCGCGGGCCCACCAGTCACGGGCGTTGCCCGCCAGCTGGACCAGCGAATGGGCGCGGGCGAAAGTCACGCACTGAATCCGCGCCTGTGCCTGCACCGGCGTGCCGAGCAAGACCAGGGCCGCGCAGGCCGCACCAAGAAACCGTCCCGTCATGAATCGGTCTTGTTGCGGATGCGAAGGGATTCGGGAACCGCCGCGGCGACGGTTCGTCGGGCGCGGCAAACGGTTGGTCCCGAGTCCTTCTGGGGTGTGGACAAGTCTGCCGACCCCACCTCCTGTGGTCGGGTCAGAAGGTCTTCCCGATCTCGAAGATGATGCCATCATCCTTCCGCCCGGGCTTGTTGCTGAACTTGTAGCCCATGATGACCACCCAGCCGTCATCGTTGTGCCAGTTGAGCCCCGGAACGAAATCCCCGAACTCGTGCTTGCCGGCGAACCATTCCCCGACGATGGCCATGTCGCCCACCACATCGCCCAACGCTCCACCGATCCGGGCGCCAAGGCCGTCAAGGGGTTGTTCGATGCTGCCGACAAAATGCGTGGTGTCGCGGCCGAACAGCTGGTTCGGTCCGTGCGACACGCCCCCCGTGAGCCGGGTCCCGGTGGGCGGGAGCCGAAAGCTGACCTGGCCGAAGCTCCAGAGCCCGACCCCCTGGCCCTGCAGGTTGATCGGCATCATCTGGCCTGCACCCAGCTTGATCTCCCACTCCGGCAGACGTCGCGACCACACTGGCTGTGCGGTTTTCCATCCGGGCGCAATGGCCTGGTTGGGCTTGGTCGGGGAGCCGATGTTGTAAGTGGTCAAGGCCAACTCGAACCGGTCGGTCACGCCATAGGTCAGGAAATTGGTGGTCAGCCAGTAGCTGTTGTCATCCCACGATCGCAGCTGGCTTTCGTGCAGGAAGAAGAACCGGCCCTGCTTGGTCTGGTCAACGCTCGGCGCGTTGATGATCGTTTGCTGTGCCATCACCGGGCTGGCCACGATCAGAAGGATGAACGCCGCAAACTGCCCGATGATGAACCGGATGTCTGAACGCATGGGGCTGTCCTGTGAACTGGTTAAGGAGAGGCGACCCGATATCCTGGCGACCAGGCTCCCGCAGGACTGGCCGCGCGCCTGAGTTGGTAGGGCAAGGGCCGATTTCAAGCGTCCCTAAGTCCGTTCAAGGGCCATCCAGCGGCCATCAGGTCTTTATCTCGGCGACCCGCCGCGCACCGCCGATTCCAGGGCGCGGACCGTCTCCTTCCGCGGCCGGTATCCAGACTGAGCAAAGCAAAAGGCGCCCCGGTTGCCCGGAGCGCCTTTCCTGTTTCCCAGATCCGAAGCGATCAGGCCGAGTAGTACATGTCGAACTCGACGGCCGACGGGGTGGTCTCCCAGCGGAGCACTTCCGGCCACTTCAGTTCGATGTAGGCTTCGATCTGGTCCTTGGTGAACACGCCGCCTTCCAACAGGAAGTCGTGATCGGCCTCGAGCGATTCCAGCGCCTCGCGCAGCGAACCGCAGACGGTCGGCACTTCGGCCAGTTCGGCCGGGGGCAGATCGTAGAGGTTCTTGTCCATGGCTTCGCCCGGGTGGATCTTGTTCTTGATCCCGTCGAGGCCGGCCATCAGCAGCGCCGAATAGGCGAGATAGGGGTTGGCCATCGCGTCGGGGAAGCGGAACTCCACGCGCTTCGCCTTGGCGCCGGCGCCATAGGGGATGCGGCACGAGGCCGAACGGTTGCGGGCCGAATAGGCGAGCAGCACCGGGGCTTCATAGCCCGGCACCAGGCGCTTGTAGCTGTTGGTGGTCGGGTTGGTGAAGGCGTTCAGCGCCTTGGCGTGCTTGATGACGCCGCCGATGAAGTACAGGCACATGTCCGACAGGCCAGCGTAGCCGTTGCCGGCGAACAGCGGGTTGCCTTCCTTCCAGATCGAGATGTGGGTGTGCATGCCCGAGCCGTTGTCCTTCATGATCGGCTTCGGCATGAACGTGGCGGTCTTGCCATAGGCCTGGGCGACCTGATGCACGACGTACTTGTAGACCTGCATGCGGTCGGCGGTCTGCACCAGGGTGCCGAAGGTCAGGCCCAGCTCGTGCTGCGCCGAGGCGACTTCATGGTGGTGCTTGTCGCAGGGCAGGCCCATCTCGATCATGGTCGAGACCATCTCGCCACGGATGTCGACGAGGCTGTCGACCGGGGCAACCGGGAAGTAGCCGCCCTTGGCGCGCGGACGGTGGGCGAGGTTGCCGCCCTCGTATTCCTTGTTCGAGTTGGTCGGCAGCTCGATGTCGTCGATCGAGAAGCCGTTGCCGTTGTAGCCGTCGTAGAAGCGGACGTCGTCGAACACGAAGAATTCGGCTTCGGGGCCAACGTAGACGGTGTCGCCGATCCCGGTCGCCTTGACATAGGCCTCGGCGCGCTTCGCGGTCGAGCGCGGGTCACGGGCATAGAGGTCACCGGTCGACGGCTCGACGATGTCGCAGTTGATGATCAGCATCGGCGTGGCCGAGAACGGATCGACATAGACCGAGTCGAGGTCGGGCTTGAGGATCATGTCCGACTCGTTGATGGCCTTCCAGCCCTCGATCGACGAACCGTCGAACATCAGGCCGTCCTCAAGCTCACCCTCGCCGAGAATCCCGGCCACCATGGTGAGGTGCTGCCACTTGCCCTTGGGGTCGGTGAAGCGCAGATCAACCCACTGGATTTCCTCATCCTTGATGCGCTGGAGGATGTCGCTAGCCTTGGTCATTCGTGATCCCTTTGTTGCATTCTTTCCGATTGCCCGGGCGGGCCGGGCAAGGGGAAACCTGTGATTGACTGCCCCTGTGACGCGGAGGCCCGATCCGGCCGGATCAGATCGCCGCGTCGTCCCGTTCACCCGTACGGATGCGCAGCGCGCTTTCGATCGGGATGACGAAGATCTTGCCGTCGCCGATCCGGCCGGTCTGCGCCGCAGCGGCAATCGCCTCTACAGTGCGCTCGGCCAGCTCGTCGGGCACCACTACCTCCAGCTTCACCTTGGGCAGGAAGTCGACGACATATTCCGCGCCGCGGTACAGCTCGGTGTGACCCTTCTGGCGGCCGAAACCCTTGGCCTCGGTCACTGTGATGCCGGACACGCCGATCTCGTGCAGCGCCTCCTTCACCTCGTCGAGCTTGAACGGCTTGATGATCGCTTCGATCTTTTTCACGTCTTGTAGACCCCTGCGCAGGGCCCGGTTCCCGACGTGCCGCACGGCAGCTGTCCTGACCGGACCGGATGTCCCTTGTCTCGACCGACTTGGTATCAAGAATCGTGCCAGAGACCGTGCAGACTGCCTAGGCCAAGGGCGGCGGATCGAAAAGAGCGGATTCGTAAGATTCGTGTCGATCGTGCCGGTTGACGCGAAAGGACCTGCCGGAAACGGCGGGCTTGGACTGCCCAGAAATTGTGCGGACACTGCCTGCAAAATAGGCAGTGTCAGGCGTGGAGCCCGGCAGTCGCCGGCAGGCCGGCCATCAGGTTGAGGTTCTGTACCGCCGCGCCGCTGGCCCCCTTGCCGAGGTTGTCGAGCACCGCCACCAGCCGCGCCTGGCTGCCGTCCGCGGCGCCGAACACGTGCAGGACCATGCCATCCCAGGCCGCGGCCGAGCGCCGTAGCAGCAGTTCGTCGACCGGAGCAGCGGCGACGCTCACCAGCGGACTGTCGGCGTAGAACGCGGCCAGCGCCGCGCGCAGCGCGTCCGGCGCCGCGGCGCCGGGCATGGCGGCAAGCGGCAGCGGGATCTCGACGACCATGCCGCGGTGCGCGGGGATCACCATCGGCGCGAACACGGGCGGATGGGCCAGCCCGCACAGCCGCTGCATCTCGCCGATATGCTTGTGCCCGAGCGCGAGGCCATAGCTGCGGAAGGCGATGTCGGGATCGGCTTCGAAGCGCTCGATCAGGGCCTTGCCGCCGCCCGAATAGCCGGAGACCGCGTTGACCGTGTAGGGCCAGTCGGCCGGAAGCAGCCCGGAGCGGACCAGCGGGGCGAGCAGGGCGATGAAGCCGCTGGGGTAGCAGCCCGGGTTGGCGACCCGCGCCGCCGCGGCGATGGCCTCGCGGCCGACCACCTCGGGAAAGCCGTAAGTCCAGCCCGGCGCAATGCGGTGTGCGGTGGAGGCGTCGATCACCCTGGTGGTGTCATTGGCGATCATTGCCACCGCTGCGCGGGCCGCGTCGTCGGGGAGGCAGAGGATGACGAAATCTGCGGCGTTGAGCGCCTCGGCCCGGGCGGCGTCGTCCTTGCGCCGCGCCTCGGGGAGGGTGATCAGGCTGAACTCGGGGCGGCTCGCCAGCCGCTCGGCGATCTCCAGCCCGGTCGTGCCGACCGCGCCGTCGATGAATACGGAGCGGGTCATGGCTCGGCGTGGAGCGCCGCTGCGGGGACATAGCCGACCACACCACCCTCGTCGGTGCCGACCTGGCCCCAGGCCCAACTGCCGGCGAGGTCGAGTACCTGGAAGGGGGTGCCGGTGGGCAGGTCGGCCAGCACCTCGGCATCGGTCCGCGCTGCGCTGAACACCTGGGTTCCGGCGCCATTCACACGATGCGGCATCGGCACGACATAGTGCGGCACGAAAACCTTGCCGGCGAGTCGGATGTGCGCCAGATCGCCGCGAACCGGGAGGTGCGCGGGGTCGAGCTTCTCGCTCGGCCCGGCCAAGCCGAAGCTGACCCCGGGCGTGGTGATGGCGGCAATATCGGTCAAACCTTCCGAGACCCCTCTCGCATGCGAAGCGGCGCGCTTATACAATCGTGAGCGCACAGGCAAGGCAACGCCCGGCTCCGTCCCGATGTTGCGCAGCATGAACGGAGCCGCGCCGCCCGGCGCCGTGTGCTCATCCGCCATAGCGCCGCTGCAGCATCAGCCAGGCCGCCCGCAGCCCGAGCGCCTCGCCGCCCTTGGGCCGGCCGGGCTTGGCCACCGGGCGCCAGGCGAAGGTGTCGAAGTGGGCCCAGTCCACCCCCTCGGGCACGAACCGGTCGAGGAACAGCGCAGCGGCGATGGTCCCGGCGAAACCGTTGCTCGGCGAGTTGTTGAGATCGGCCAGGTCGGACTTGAGATAGTCGCGGTAGCCGCCCCACAGCGGCAGCCGCCAGCACGGATCGTCGCACGCCGTCCCGGCGGCCAGCAGGGCCTCGGCGGTGGCGTCGTGGCGGGCGAACAGCGCCGGCAGGTCGGGCCCCAGCGCGACCCGCGCGGCGCCGGTCAGGGTGGCGAAGTCGATCACCAGCGCCGGCTTGAGCTCGCCCGCGCGGGTCAGCGCGTCGCCCAGCACCAGCCGGCCCTCGGCATCGGTGTTGCCGATCTCGACCGACAGGCCGGCGCGGCTGCGCAGCACGTCGCCGGGGCGGAAGGCATTGCCCGCCACGGCGTTCTCCACCGCCGGGATCAGCAGGTGCAGCCGCACCGGCAGCGCGCTCTGCATGATCAGCTGGGCGAGGGCGAGGGCATGCGCCGCGCCGCCCATGTCCTTTTTCATCAGCAGCATGGCCGAACTGGGCTTGAGGTCGAGCCCGCCCGAATCGAAGCACACCCCCTTGCCGATCACCGCCACCCGGGGGTGGGCCGGATCGCCCCATTCGAGCTCGATCATCCGCGGCGCATGGGCCCGCCCGGCCGCGCGTCCGACCATGTGGACCATCGGAAAAGCGCGCTCGAGCAGATCGCCCTTGGTCACCTGCAGCTCGGCCCGGTGGGCCCGGGCCAGCGCGGTGGCCGCCGCCTCGAGCTCGGCCGGGCCCATGTCCTCGGCCGGGGTGTTGACCAGGTCACGGACCAGCTCGACCGCCGCGGCCTCGGCCAGGGCGGCCTCGATTCCGCGGACCTCGCGGGTGAGCAGCACGCGCGGCCCCTCGGCGGCGGGTTCGCTGCGATAGCGGTCGAAGCGGTACTGTGCGGTGACCCAGCCGAGCAGCGCCCGGCCGGGCGCGGGGTCTTCGAGGCGGTAGGTGCCGGCCGGAAGGACCTCGGCCAGCCGGGCCAGGCACCAGCTCGTCAGGTCGGCTGCGTCGGCCACACCGCCCAGGGCAAACCAGCCGTCGCCCTCCGGGACGATCGCGGTCTCGCCGGCGGCGCCTTCAAACCGCTGCGCCGCCAGCGCGGCGCGCTGGCCGGCGCTGAGCCGCTTCGACCATTCGGCGAAGCCGTCCTTGGTCACGAGGTGCAACGACGTGGCCTTCTGGCCGCGATCAGGCTGGAGCAGCGCGTTCTTGTCAGTCATGCCGGGCCCGTCTTGGCGCAGAGGGCGCGGCGATGCGAGCGGAAAATCGTGCCCGCGCCCGCGCGAACATCTCGCAAAACCGGGCGGGCGGCGCTACATGGCGCGGATGAACCAGTACCAGACCGTCACGGCTGAAGACACCGTCCTGCGCGACGGCACGATCAAGCTCCATGGCCCCGAGGGCTTCGCCGGCATGCGCCGCGCCGGCCGGCTGGCGGCCGAGATCCTCGACGCGCTGGTGCCCTTCGTCCAGCCGGGCGTGACCACCGGGCAGATCGACGATCTGGTCCGCCAGATGACGCTCGATGGCGGCGCCGTGCCGGCGACGCTGGGCTACCGGGGCTTTGCCCATTCGTGCTGCACCTCGCTCAACAACGTGATCTGCCACGGCATTCCGGGCGACAAGGTGCTGCGCGACGGCGACATCATCAATATCGACGTCACCCCGCTGCTCGACGGCTGGCATGGCGATTCGAGCCGGATGTACCTGGTCGGCGACGTGCCGCTGAAGGCGCGCCGGCTGATCGACGTGACCTACGAATGCCTGATGCTGGGGATCGAGCAGGCCCGGCCCGGGAAGCGGCTGGGCGATATCGGCGCGGTGATCCAGCGGCACGCCGAGGCGCATCGCTACGGCGTGGTCCGCGAGTTCTGTGGGCACGGCCTCGGCCGCCTGTTCCATGATGCGCCGGAAGTGGTTCACGCCGCGCGGGCCGGCACCGGGCCCGAGCTGCGCCCGGGCATGTTCTTCACGATCGAGCCGATGATCAACCTCGGCAAGGCGGGGGTGAAGATGCTCGACGACGGCTGGACCGCGGTGACCCGCGACCGTTCGCTGTCGGCCCAGTTCGAGCATTCGATCGGGATCACCGAGGACGGCTGCGAGATCTTCACGCTCAGCCCGGCAGGATTGCACAAGCCGCCGTATTGAGGGGGTGGGGCCAACGCGCGCCGTCCGCCCCGCTAACCCCCCGCTAGCCGCGTGCCGCCCGCACTGCGGCCCCCCCGGCGAAGGGCGCAATCGCCAGCAGCACCAGGCTGACCGCCGCGGTCAGCGCAAGCCCGGTCTCACCGCCCGGCGCCAGACTGCCCGCGCCGAACACCAGCAGCGGCACGGCCAGCGGGACCACCAGCAGGCCCGCCAGCGCCGCGCCGCCGCGCAGTCCGGCCGTGAGCGCGGCGACCATCACCCCGATTGCGGCCAGCCCCGGCGTGCCCACCAGCAGGCCGAGCTCGACCGTGCGCAGGGTCTCGGCCGCGATCCCGAGCAGCGCCGAGGCGGGCAGGGCGGCGAGCATCAGCGGCGGGCCGAAGCTGAGCCAGTGCGCCACCACCCGGATTGCGATCACCCATTCCTCGGCCAGGCCGCGCAAGGCCCACTGGTCGAACATGCCCAGCTCGAGATCGGGTTCCACCAGCCGGTCGAGCGGGAGGATCGCCGCGAGCAGCGCCGCAACCCAGATCACTCCGCCGCCGGTGCGCGCCAGGAGCGGTGCGTCCGGCCCGACCGCGAAGGGGAACAGCATGGCCACGGCGACGAAGAACAGCAGCGGCAGCATGGCCCCGCCCCGCCGTCCGCCCAGCAGCAGCAGCGCCAGATCGCGGCGCAGCAGGGCCAGCAGCCGCCGCCCGGTCATGCGGCGTAGTCCCGCAGCGCGATCCGCTGCGCGCCGGGCAGGGCGATCGCCTGGTGCGAGGCGACCACCGCCAGCCCGCCGGCTGCGCAATGCTCGGCCACGATCGTCTCGACCAGCGCGACCGCATCGGTGTCGAGCCCGTTGAGCGGCTCGTCGAGCAGCCAGATCGGCGCGGCCTGGGCGATCAGCCGCGCCAGCGCCGCGCGCTTCTTCTGCCCGGTCGACAGGAACCGCACCGGCACCTCGGCCAGCGCGGCCAGCCCGAGCCGGCCGACCGCCTCGGCCGCACGCCCGTCGAAGCGCTCCCAGAAGGCAAGGGCGCGGCCGAGCGGGAGGTGCGGGTCGAGCGCGGGACGTTCGTCGATCAGGCCCACCTCGCCGTCGCGGGCGATCGTTCCGGCGAAAGGCTCACCCAGCCCGGCCAGTAGCCGCATCAGGCTGGACTTGCCGATCCCGTTGGCCCCGGCGATCTGGCAGGCCTCGCCGCCGCCAAGCGCGAGGGTCAGGCCGCGGAACAGGACCCGGTCGCCGCGGCGGCAGGCCAGCTCGGTGGCGGAAAGGCGGCAGGATTCCATCGCTGGCGGCTGTAGGCGATCAGTCCGGGACTGCCAAGGCGCGCCCGGCCGGCTCAGTCGTAGGCGATCCGCACCTTGCCGGCCGCCTCGGCCGCGATGCGCCGGGCCGTGTCGGTGTCCTCCGCGCGGGCCAGGGCTACGCCCATGCGGCGCCAGGGCCGGGTGGTGGGCTTGGCGAAGATCCTGAGGTCGACCCCGCCGCCGGGCGTGGCAAGCGCCTCGGCCAGTCCGGCAAAGGTGAACCGGGCGCTGTCGCGGTCGGCCAGGATCACTGCCGAGGCAGCCGGGCCATACAGCTCCACCTCGGGTACGGGCAGCCCCAGCACGGCGCGAGCATGCAGGTCGAACTCGCTGAGGTTTTGCGAGATCAGGGTGACCATGCCGGTATCGTGCGGGCGCGGTGAGAGCTCGGAGAAGATCACCTCCTCGCCGCGCACGAAGAACTCCACCCCGAAGAGGCCATAGCCGCCCAGATCGTCCACCACCTTGCGCGCCATGTCCTGCGCATCGGCCAGGGCCTGCGCCGACATGGCGGCGGGCTGCCACGATTCCTGGTAGTCGCCGCGCTCCTGGCGGTGGCCGATCGGCGGGCAGAAGGTGATGCCTTCGCGGCTGCGCACGGTCAGCAGGGTGATCTCGTAATCGAAGGCGATGAATTCCTCGACGATCACCCGGGCGCGGTCACCCCGCATGTTGGCCACGGCATAGTCCCAGGCGGCCGCGACGGCCCCGGCCTCGCGCACGGTCGACTGGCCCTTGCCCGACGAGCTCATCACCGGCTTGATCACGCAGGGCAGGCCGGTGAAGCTGACGGCCTCCTCCACCTCGGCCAGGCTCTCGGCATAGCGGTAGCGCGAGGTGCGCAGGCCCAGCTCGACCGCGGCAACTTCGCGGATGCGGTCGCGGTTCATCGTCATGATCGTGGCACGGGCGGAGGGCACCACGTTGGTCCCGGCCGCCTCGAACTCGGCCAGCACCTCGGTGCGGATCGCCTCGACCTCGGGCACGACATAGTCGGGCTGGTGTTTGCGGATCGCCTCGGCCAGGGCCGCGCCGTCGAGCATCGAGAAGACCTCGCAGGCGTCGGCCACCTGCATCGCCGGGGCATTGGCATAGGCGTCGCAGGCGATCACCCGCGCGCCGAGCCGCTTGGCCGCGATAACGAACTCGCGGCCCAGCTCGCCCGAGCCAAGCAGCAGGATCGTGGCGATATAGCCGGCGGGAGTGGTCATGGGGATGCCCTCGATTCGCGGGATGCGAACGGAGGAGCGATGGGGTGCCTTGCGGAACGGGTCAACGGGGCGCAGGGGGGTAGGGTCGGGTGGACACACGGGAATGGCGGTTTGCGTCCGATATCCGTCATCCCAGCGAAGGCTGGGATCTCCAGCCTCGCCGCGGAAGATGCCAGCCTGCGCTGGCATGACGGGGTGGAGGGTCAGGCCGACATGGGCTCGGCGGGTTGCGCCGAATATCCGTCATCCCAGCGAAGGCTGGGATCTCCAGCCTCGCCGCGGAAGATGCCAGCCTGCGCTGGCATGACGGGGTGGAGGGTCAGGCCGACATGGGCTCGGCAGCTTGCGCCCGATACCCGTCATCCCGGCGAAGGCCGGGATCTCTCGCCTCGCCGTGGAAGATGCCAGCCTGCGCTGGCATGACGCTGGGTTTGGCTCTGGTCAGACAGTGAGCGACAGCCCCGTCCACCCCAGCCACCCGCGTCCGCTCCCCACCCGGTCCAGCCATTCATCCACCAGGCCTACAGCGCCGGGTTGTTGTAGCAGTGCCAGGTGAAGATCGCCGCCGCCCCGCGATGCGGCCGCCAGGCCTCGGCGAGCCGGCGCGTGTCCTTCTCGGAAGGGCGCGCGTCCAGCCCCAGAATGCGGTGCAGTCCCGCCTGGACGGCCAGGTCACCGGCTGGCCAGATATCGGGGCGGCCCTCGGCGAAGAGCAGGTAGATCTCGGCCGACCACCTGCCGATGCCCTTGATCCGGGTCAGCTCGGCGATCGCCGCCTCGTCGTCGGCGGGAAGGGCGTCGAAGGTCAGGGCACCGCTGCTGACCAGCTCGCACAGGCTCCGTGCGTAAGACTGCTTCTGGCGCGACAGCCCGCAGGCGCGCAGCGCGTCGAAATCGCGCGCCAGCAGCGCATCGGGGGTGAAGGTCTCGCCCAGCTCGCCTTCCAGCTTGCGCCACATCGAGGCGGCCGCCGCGACACTGACCTGCTGGCCGACGATGGTGCGCAGCATGGTCTGCCAGCCGCGTGAGCGGATCCGCGGCTCGGGGTAGCCGGCGCGGGTGAGAGCGGCCGCCAGCCGCGGTTCGGCGGTGGCGATCGTGTCGAGCCCGCTGCGCAATTGGTCGGCCGTCAATCCCACTGGTCGTGCTCCGTGCTGGTCGTTCGCGGGGCCAGCATAAGGCGGCGCGGGCGCGGGCGATACCCGGGGCGCTGCAACCGAGGATTGAGATTTGCCGCCGGGCCTCCTAGGTCACGCAGCATGACCAACCGCACCGCGCCCTCGACCCTCGATCTCATCGGCAACACGCCGCTCGTCCTGCTGCGCGGCCCGAGCGAGGCCGCCGGGTGCGAGATCTGGGGCAAGTGCGAGTTCGCCAACCCCGGCGCCTCGGTCAAGGACCGTGCCGCCCTGTGGATCGTGCGCGACGCCGAGGAGCGCGGGCTGCTGCAGCCGGGCGGGACGATCGTCGAGGGCACGGCGGGCAATACCGGGATCGGCCTGGCGCTGGTCGCCAATGCGCGCGGCTATCGCACGATCATCGTCATGCCCGAAACCCAGTCGCGCGAGAAAATGGACACGCTGCGCGCGCTGGGTGCGGAGCTGGTGCTGGTTCCGGCCGCACCGTTCTCCAATCCCGGGCACTTCGTCCATACCTCGCGCCGGCTCGCCGACGAGACCGAGGGCGCGGTCTGGGCCAACCAGTTCGACAATACCGCCAACCGCAAGGCGCACATCGAAGGCACCGCGCCCGAGCTGTGGGAGCAGCTCGAAGGGCGGATCGACGGGTTCACCTGCGCGGCGGGCACCGGCGGCACGCTGGCCGGGGTGGGCATGGGGCTGAAGGCCTTCGACCCCCGGGTGACCATCGCCCTGACCGATCCGCACGGCGCCGCACTCTACAATTACTTTGCCCATGGCGAGCTGCGCGCCGAGGGCAACTCGGTGGCCGAGGGGATCGGTCAGGGGCGGATCACCGCCAACCTCGAGGGCGCGCCCATCGACACCCAGTTCCGCATCTCGGACGAGGAAGGGATCGAATGGGTGGCGCGGCTGCTGCAGGAGGAGGGGCTCTGCCTTGGCCTGTCCTCGGGGATCAATGTGGCCGGAGCGGTCGCGCTCGGGCGCCAGCTGGGCAAGGGCAGCCGGATCGCGACGATCCTGTGCGACACCGGCTTCCGCTATCTCTCCAGCCTCTACAACCCCGACTGGCTGCGCGCGAAGGGCCTGCCGGTGTTTCCCTGGCTGGCGCGCGAGGGCGCATAGCGCCGCCGCCATCATCGGTTGCAGTTCGTCACGCTTGAGACTAAATCAGCAGTGATGGCCAGCAAGCCCCACAGCCTCCCGCACGATCCCCAGGGGTCGTCGCCAGGCAGCACGGGTCCGCAGATGTTCATGCCGCCCAGCGCGCGTGAACTGCGGGCGCAGGCTTTGCATCGTCTGCAGGTCGGCCTGCTCGGCCTGTGTCTGATGCTCATGCTGGTGGGCCTCGCCAACATCATCATGGACCGCGCCCGCCTGTCGGATGCCACCGCGCCCGCCGGCAGCGCTGCCAGTCCTGCGTCCAAAAGCGATCCGCTTGCCGACATCGGCGTCGTGCCCTCGCCCGAGGCGGCGCGGCCGGCCGAATCCCCCACGGCGATTCCCGCCCGCTGATTCCCCGCAAAGGTCCGGCAACACCCGCTCCCGGCGTCGCCGGGGCGGGTACGCCTGCGCTCCGGGCGATCTGGGGAAACTGCGGGAACTAGATGTCCGCGGTCCATTAAGCTATTGAATAAATGAAATAAGTCTCAAGTGGCAGGGTGCGCCATGGCGCCGGCCCAAACAAGGAATTCGGTCCTTAATACCTTGATTCATAATGCACCGGACGCCTTTTCCCGCGTTTTCCCGCAAAAAGACCTTCCCACCCCCGAACTTGCGAGTTATGGATATGGTCCATCGGACAGGAAGGAGCCCGTTTCGGCGGGCGGCTCGACCGGCTGCGTCCCAGCGCAGGCCGGAGTGCGGCTCCTTTTGATGCCGGTAATCGGATCAACCCTGGGTGGGGGCAGGGGCTGGTGGAGACTAGGCGCGTCAGGTACAACGGGCAGGGCTTCTCGCTGAAGGGCGAGAAGGACCGCTTCGTGCTGCCGCCGGACTTCCGCAAGGCGCTCAAGGATTCGGGCGACGGCCGCAAGGAGCTGTGCCTCCAGCTTCACCCCACGCTGACCTGCCTCGTGGCCTTCGGTCTCAGCCGCGAGGCCGAACTCGACCTCCAGCTCGACCGCGAAGAGGAGAACGCGCTGCGCCGCGGCGAGCCGTTCAACCGCCAGTTGCGCTCCTCGCAGCTGTTCGGTTTCCTCAAGGTTCCGTTCGATGACAGCGGCCGCTTCGTGCTCCCCGCCCGGTTCGTGAAGGGCGCGCGGATCGCCGACCGGCTCTACTTCCAGGGCGCCGGCCCCGAGTTCCTGATCTTCAATCCCGACGAGCTGATGACGCTCGATCCCGCCGACTGGCGTCATGCCCAGCTGGCCTGCGAGGATCTGGCCGAAGACGCCTTGGCGAAGGCCCGTCGATGAGCGGGGTCGGGGTGCCCCACATTCCCGTGTTGCTCGACGAGGTGGCGGCCGCGCTGCACCCCGCGCCGGGCGACGTGATCGTCGACGCCACCTTCGGCGCCGGGGGCTACACCCGTCGCCTGCTCGCCACCGGGGCGACGGTCCACGCCTTCGACCGCGATCCCGACGCGATCGCCGCCGGGCAGCGCTGGGCCGCGGACCAGGCCGAGCCGCCGCGCCTGGTGCTCCATCCGCGCCGCTTCTCCGAGATGGTCGCCAGTCTGGCCGACCTCGGCATCGCCCGCGTCGACGGGGTGGTGATGGACATCGGGGTCTCCTCGATGCAGCTCGACCAGGCCGAGCGCGGCTTCGCCTTCGCGGTCGATGGTCCGCTCGACATGCGGATGGGCCAGACCGGCGAGAGCGCCGCCGACTTCCTCAACACCGCGGCCGAGAGCACGATCGCCGACGTGCTCTACCAGTATGGGGAGGAGCGCCAGTCGCGCCGGGTCGCGCGGGCGATCGTGGCGGCGCGCCCGCTCAGCACCACCGGCGAACTCGCCGCTGTGGTCCGCCGCGCGCTGGGCCACAAGCCGGGGGCACCGAAGGACCCGGCGACCCGTTCGTTCCAGGCGATCCGGATCCACATCAACGCCGAGCTGGACGAGCTGCGCGCCGGGCTGGCCGCGGCCGAGACCCTGCTGGGCGAGGGCGGGCGGCTCGCGGTGGTCAGCTTCCACAGCCTGGAAGACCGCATCGTCAAGCAGTTCCTGCGCGAGGCCAGCGGTGCGGTAGCCGGAGCCTCGCGGCACATGCCCGCCACCCAGGCCGCCTTCGCCCCGACCTTCGCCGCCGTCTCGAAGGGCATCCGTCCGTCCGAGCGCGAGCTTGCCGCCAACCCCCGCTCCCGTTCCGCCACGCTGCGCGCGGCGACCCGTACCGCTGCACCTGCCAGGAGGGCCGCATGAGGCTGACCCGTTCCCGCGCCCGTTCGATCGGCTGGGCCATGATCCTTGCCGTGTGCTTCGCGCTGACCCTGGCCCTGACCTTCAAGGTCAATGCGGTGAAAAGCCAGGTGCGGCTGACCGAGCGGCGCCTGGTCCAGCTGCGCGCCGAGAAGACCATGCTCGAGACCGAGTTCGAGACCCGCGCCAACCAGCAGCAGCTGACCGCGCTCAATGCGGTCGAGTTCGGCTATCAGGCGCCCACCGCCGGGCAGTACCTCGAGACCGAGCGTGATCTGGCCGCGCTGGGCAAGCCGCGTGGGCCCGGTGCGCCGGACATGATCCGGGTGGCGGCGGCCGAAGCGCCGGCCGACGAGTCCGCTTTCCCGGCCATGGTCAACCCGCTGACCGGCAAGGCGATGGCGGCCGAGACGCCGCGCGACACGGCCGCCGAGCCGCGCCGCGGTGAGGGGCCGCAGCGGGTCGCGCGGGTCACCCCGATCGCCGGGCCGGCCGGGCTGGTCCAGCGGCTGTCGCATGTCGAAAAGTCCGCGAAGCCCGGCCGGGCCGCGGTCAAGACCACCCGCGTGGCGCTCGAAGAATGACCTCGATCACGGCCTCCACCGCCCTGGCGAGCGGCCGGGTCCAGCTGGTCAATGTCCGCCAGCGCTCGCTGCTGGTGGCCAAGCTGCGCGTTTACCTGGTGGCCGCCCTGTTCACCTTCATCGGCGTGGTCTCGCTGTGCCGGATCGCCTGGCTGGGCGTGGCGGGCGATGGCTCGGAGCATGCCGCCGCAGGCGATGGCCAGGCGCCGCGCGGCGAGATCGTCGATCGCAACGGGGTGCCGCTGGCGCGCGCATTTCCGGCCTATTCGCTGTGGTTCAACCCGCGCGCGCTGGGCGATGGACCGGCGCTGGTCAAGTCGCCGGCCGAGGTGGCCGCTGCGCTGCTCCGGATCTTTCCCGATGAGGATCTGGCCAGGCTGACCGCCAAGCTGGCCTCGGGCAAGCCGCAGTATCTGCGCCGCCGGATCATGCCCGAGGACGCCAACCGCATCCACGCGCTGGGCGAGCCCGCGCTGGAGTTCCCGCGCGAGAACGAGCGCTATTACCCGCAAGGCTCGATGGCCGCGCATGTCCTTGGCTATGTGTCGGCCGATGGCCGCGGGCACGTCGGCATGGAGCAGGTCTACGACAAGCAGCTGACCGACCCGGCGACCCGCGGCACCCCGGCCATGCTCTCGCTCGACACCCGCGTCCAGGGCGCGCTCGAGGACGAGCTGATGCGCGGCATCCAGATGTCGGCCGCCAAGGGCGCTGCCGGGATCGTGCTTGACGTCGACAGCGGCGAGATCGTCGCGCTGGCCTCGCTGCCCTCGTTCAACCCCAACCTGATCGACCAGGAGAACGTCAGCAACATCTTCAACCGGGTCTCGAACCAGGTCTACGAGCTCGGCTCCACCTTCAAGCCGATCTCGATCGCGGCGGCTATCGATGCCGGTGTGGTGACCGACATGTCGCGGCGCTATCCTTCGGGCGCCCCGCTGCACATCGGTGGCTTCGAGATCCATGACAGCCACAATTTCGGCGCTTCGCTCAACATTCCCGAAGCGCTGATCCACTCGTCCAACATCGTCACCGCCCAGGTCGCCGATCAGCTTGGCGGCGTGCGGCTCAAGCGGGTGATGGAATCGCTGGGGATGAACGCCCGTCCGCAGATCGAACTGCCGGCCAAGGGCTTCCCGCTGTGGCCCCGCGGGGAAAAGGGGCAGTGGGCGCGGATCACGACGATGACCGTGTCTTATGGCCACGGCCTTGCGGTGACCCCGCTGCACCTCGCCTCGGCCTATGCCGCGCTGGTCAACGGCGGGATCTGGCGTCCGGCCACGCTGCGCCGCCTTGCTCCGGGGCAGATTCCCGCCGGTCGCCGCGTGTTCAAGGCCAGCACCAGCGCCCGCATGCGCCAACTGCTGCGCATGATCGTGGCCGATGGCACCGGCAAGAAGGCCGATGCGGTGGGCTATCGCGTCGGCGGCAAGACCGGGTCGGCCGAAAAGCCTGGCGCCGGCGGCTATCGCAAGACCTCGCTGATCGCCACCTTCGCCGCCGCCTTCCCGATGGACCGCCCGCGCTACGTGGTGATCGCGATGCTGGACGAGCCGCAGGGCACCCAGGCCACTTCGGGCCAGCGCACCGCCGCCTGGAACGCTGCGCCGATCGTCGGCCGCGTGGTGCCGCGGATCGGGCCCCTGCTGGGGGTGATGCCCGACGCGACCCGTGATATCGACATCTCCGACCTGTCACCCCTGGTCGCGAACGGAGATGGCGAATGAAACTCGGCGCCCTGGCTGCACAGGCGGGGATCACGCTGGCCGCAGGCGCGGAGGCGAAAGTCACCGGTTTCGCCATCGACCACCGCAAGGTCGCCCCCGGGACAGTGTTCGGGGCTTTCCCGGGCAGCGCGGTCAACGGTGAGGACTTCATCCCGGCCGCGATCGCCGCCGGGGCCGTGGCGATCGTCGCCCGCCCCGAGGCGCAGGTTGCCGGCGCGGTCCACATCGCCGCCCAGCAGCCCCGCCAGGCTTTCGCCCGGCTGGCCGCCGGGTTCTTCACCCCCGTCCCCGAGACCGTCGTCGCGGTCACCGGAACCAATGGCAAGACCTCGACGGTCGAAATGACCCGGCAGCTCTGGCGCATGGCCGGGCACCGGGCCGCCTCGATCGGCACGCTGGGCGTGACCACCCCTGACGAGAGCGTCTCGACCGGGCTCACCACCCCGGACATCGTCACCTTCCTCGCCAACATGGCGGGCCTCGCCCGCGAGGGCGTGACCCATGTCGCCTACGAGGCCTCGAGCCATGGGCTGTCGCAGTACCGCAACGAGGGCCTGCGGGTGCGGGCCGCGGCCTTCACCAACCTCAGCCGCGATCATCTCGACTACCACGGCACGATGGAGGCCTATTTCGCCGCCAAGATGCGCCTGTTCGCCGAGGTGGTCGATGGCGACGGCACGGCCGTGATCTGGGCCGACGATGCGTGGTCGCAGCCAGCCCTGGCGGCGGCGCGGGCGCGCGGACTGCGCGTGCTTGCGGTGGGCGAGCAGGGCGAGGACCTGCGTCTGTTGTCGCGTGTTCCCGGGCACCTCGGCCAGACTCTTCAGATCGTCTGGCAAGGCACGACCCACAAGGTCGAGCTGCCGCTGATCGGCGCCTACCAGGCTGCCAACGTGCTGGTCGCCGCCGGGCTGGTGCTGGCCACCGGCGGCGATGCGGCGCGCACTTTTGATGGTCTGGCGCGGTTGCAACCGGTGCGCGGCCGGCTTGAGCGGGCCGCGATCACCGCCACCGGGGCGCCGATCTACGTCGACTATGCCCATACCCCCGACGGGCTGGAGGCGGCGATCGCCGCGCTGCGGCCCCACGTGCGCGGCCGCCTGATCGTGGTGTTCGGCGCCGGCGGCGATCGCGATACCGGCAAGCGTCCCGAGATGGGCCGGGTCGTCGCCGCGCAGGCCGACGTCGCGATCGTCACCGATGATAATCCGCGCGGCGAGGACCCGGCGGCGATCCGTGCCCAGGTGCTGGCCGGCGCGCCCGGCGCGCGGGAGATCGGCGGCCGGCGCGAAGCGATCGCCGCGGCCGTGGCGGCGGCGGGCCGGGACGATATCGTCCTGATCGCCGGGAAGGGGCATGAACAGGGACAGATCGTGGGACGGGGTGAGGCCATGCGGGTCCTGCCCTTCGATGACGTAACCGTAGCCCGGGAGTGCGCGCAGCCATGAACGCCCATGCCGCCCTGATCGACTGGCCGGTCGACCCGTTCGACGCCTATCCGCTCGCGCTGTGGTCCGCCGCGGAGATCGCCGCGGCGACCGGCGGCACGGCCAGCGGCGCGTTCCAGGTCTCGGGGGTCGAGATCGACAGCCGCGACGTGCGCGAAGGGGATCTGTTCTTCGCGCTCAAGGGCGAAAGCACCGATGGCCACCGCTTTCTCGAGGCGGCCTTCGCCAAGGGCGCTGCCGCCGCCGTGGTCGATCGGCCGGTGCCCTGGCCGCACGTGCTGGTGGCCGACACCGCGCGCGCGCTCGAGCGGCTCGGGGCCGCGGCCCGCGCGCGTCTGGCGCCCGAGGCCTGCGTCCTCGGGGTGACCGGCTCGGTGGGCAAGACCGGGGTCAAGGAGGCGCTGTTCGCCGCGCTGGATCGCGCCTGCCACGGCCGCGCCCATCGCTCGGTCAAGAGCTACAACAACCACGTCGGAGTTCCGCTCAGCCTCGCCCGGACCCCTGCTGGCAGCCGCTTCGGCGTGTTCGAGATGGGGATGAACCATGCCGGCGAGATCGCCGCCCTGACCGCGCAGGTGCGGCCCCACGTGGCGCTGATCACTGCGATCGCCCCCGCCCACATCGAGAACCTTGGCAGCCTTGAGGCGATCGCCGATGCCAAGGCCGAGATTTTCCGGGGGCTCGAGCCGGGCGGGGTGGCGATCATCCCGGCGGACAGTCCGCACTATCCGCGGCTGCGCGCGGCGGCGCTGCTGGTCCGCGCGCAGGTGGTGTCGTTCGGACGGGCCGACCATGCCGACGTGCGGCTGCTCGATGCAGTCGCGGCGCCGGGTGGCGGTTCGCTGGTCACGGCCGATCTGGGCGATCGCCGGCTCTGCTACACTGTCGCCAGCCCGGGCGAGCACTGGGTGATCAATTCGCTGGCGGTGATGGCCGCGGTGCGCGCGGCCGGGGGCGATCTCGGCGCGGCCGGGCTGGCCCTGGCCGAGCTTGAGGGGCTCAAGGGCCGCGGCGCGCGGCACACCGTGCCGGCGGCGGGCGGCACCGCGCTGGTGATCGATGAGAGCTACAACGCCAACCCGGCCTCGATGGAGGCCACCCTGGCCCAGCTCGGCAGTGCCCCGGCGCGCCGCCGCATCGCCGTGCTGGGGGCGATGAAGGAGCTGGGCGAACACGGCCCCCGGTTCCATGCCGAGCTGGCCGCGCCGCTCGCCGCAGCAGGAGTCGACCACGCCATCCTGGTTGGCGCCGAAATGGCCGCGCTGGCCGACGAACTGGGGAAATCGGCCGGCGCCGCGCTTGGCAAAGCCATCCCCTTCGCCCATTGCCAGAACGCTGCTGAGGCGCTGGCTGCCCTCGCGGCGCTGGGCGTGGCGGACGGTGACGTCATCCTCGTCAAGGGATCGAATTCGGTGGGACTGGGCCGGGTCGTCGAGGCGCTCACCACGCAACAACAAGGTTAGGTTCGCGCACCGATGCTCTACCTCATCGCCGAATGGATGCATTTCCCCGGCATCGTGAACCTTATCCGCTACCAGTCCTTTCGCGCCGGGGCCACGCTGATCACCGCCCTGGTCATCGGCATGATCATCGGTCCGCGCTTCATCAACATGCTGCGCGTGCGCCAGGGCAAGGGCCAGCCGATCCGCGATGATGGCCCGCAGAGCCACCTCGCCAAGCGCGGCACTCCGACGATGGGCGGGCTGATGATCCTGATCGCGCTGGTCGTCTCGATGCTGCTGTGGATGGACCTGACCAATCCCTTCGTCTGGGCCTGCCTGGCGGTTACGGTGGGGTTCGGCGCGATCGGCTTCATGGACGATTTCGACAAGGTGACGAAGTACAGCCACAAGGGCGTGCCCGGGCGGGTGCGGCTGATGATGGAATTTGCCGTCGCCGGCGTCGCCGCCTGGATCATCGTCAGCCAGATCAGCACCAACCTCTATATCCCGTTCCTGTCGGGCCGCTACATTCCGCTGGGCCCGCTGTACTACGTGTTCGCCGCCGTGGTGATCGTCGGCGCGGGCAATGCGGTGAACCTGACCGACGGGCTCGACGGGCTGGCCATCATGCCGGTGATCATCGCCGCGGGCACCTTCGCGATCATCGCCTACCTGGCCGGCCGCATCGACTATGCCCACTATCTCGGCATTCCCTATGTGCCGCGCGCCGGTGAACTGGCGATCCTCTGCGCCGGGATCATGGGGGCGGGTCTGGCGTTCCTCTGGTTCAACGCCCCGCCCGCGGCGGTGTTCATGGGCGATACCGGCAGCCTTGCGCTGGGCGGCGCGCTGGGCGCCATTGCCGTGGCGGCCCACCACGAGATCGTGCTGGCCATCGTCGGCGGGCTGTTCGTGATGGAGGCCGTCTCGGTGATCATCCAGGTGTTCGTCTACAAGCGCACCGGCAAGCGGGTGTTCCTGATGGCGCCGATCCACCACCACTTCGAGAAGCTGGGCTGGGCGGAATCGACCGTGGTGATCCGCTTCTGGATCGTTTCGATCATCCTCGCGATCATCGGTCTCTCGACCTTGAAGCTGCGGTGACCCGGGCGGCGCGATGATCACTTCGCCCCACTTCGCCGGACGGCGCTATGCGGTGCTCGGGCTGGCCCGTACGGGTCTGGCCGTGGTGCGGGCGTTGCTGGCGAGCGGGGCACGGGTGATGGCCTGGGACAGCCGCGACGAGCCGCGCCAGACCCTGGCCAATGCCTTCGGCGACCGGGTCGAACTGGCCGATCCGGTGCTGGCCGACCTGACCGGCTTTGACGGGATCGTGGTGTCCCCCGGCGTGCCGATCAACCGCCATCCGATCGGCGACGCGGCGCTGCGCCACGGCGTGCCGCTGATCGGCGACATCGAGCTGTTCGCCCAGGCGCGCGCCAGCCTGCCGCCGCATCGCGTGGTCGGGATCACCGGGACCAACGGCAAGTCGACCACGACCGCGCTGGTCCACCACCTGCTCCACAGCGCCGGGGTAACCACCCTGATGGGCGGCAACATCGGCCTGCCGATCCTCGGCGAGGCGCCGCTGCCCGAGGGCGGCGTCTATGTGCTCGAGCTGTCGTCCTACCAGATCGACCTGACCCACAGTCTCGATTGCGATGTGGCCGCGTTGCTCAACATCACCCCCGATCACCTCGATCGCTATGGCACCTTCGCGGCCTATGCCGCAGCCAAGGCACGGCTGTTCGCGATGCAGGGCGCCGACCACCCCGCGGTCTTCGGGATCAGCGATACCGAGACGCTCGACGTGGCGCTGCGCGAGGAGCTGCGCCGCGGCAAAGACATGGTGCAGCGGGTCGATGGCGCCGACATCGCCGCGTTCCAGGGCGAGTGGCCGGCGCTGCAGGGCCCGCACAATCTGCAGAACGCGGCCGCGGCGGTGGCGATCGTCACCGCGCTGGGGCTGACCGAGGCGCAGTGGCGCGCCGGGCTGGCCGGGTTCCGCGGCCTGCCGCACCGCATGGAGCGGGTTGCCGAGTCTGGCGGGGTCCTGTTCATCAACGACAGCAAGGCGACCAACCCGGCCTCGGCCGCGCCGGCGCTGGCCGCCTTTCCGCCGCTCCCGGCGGCGCCCGAGCACCGCCGCATCCACTGGATCCTCGGCGGCCTGCCGAAGGGTGACGATCTGGACGAATGCGCCCCGTGGTTCGGGCACATCGCTGCGGCCTATACCATCGGCGATGCCGGCCCGCGCTTCGCCGAGCTGCTCGAACCGCACATGCCGGTGCACCGGGCCGAGATGATGGCCGAGGCGATCCGCCACGCCATCGCCGCCGCGGTGCCGGGCGATGTGGTGCTGCTGTCGCCGGCCTGCGCCTCGTTCGACCAGTTCCGCGACTATGAGGCGCGCGGCGACGCCTTCCGCCAGATCGTCGCCGCCCTGCTCGAAGGGGAGCCCCGGCCGTGACCCCGCCCGCATCGGCCTCGTCCGTCGCGCCCGTGCAGACGCCCTACATCCCCCGCGCCGGCGGAGTGATCGGGCTGCGCCGGCGCCGCAACCGCCGCCACGACTTCGGGGTCTGGTGGCGCGAGATCGATCGTGTCCTGCTGATGCTGGTGCTCTCGCTGATGGCGATCGGCGCCGCCGCCGTGGCGGCCTCGTCCCCGGCCAGCGCCCGGCGCCTGTCGACCGCCGCGACCCGGCTGGACGACCTGCACTTCTTCGTGATCCACCTGCGCTGGCAGCTGGTCGGCCTGGTGGCGATGTTCGCCGCTTCGACCCTCCCGCGCGAGACCGCGCGGCGCGCCGGGATCCTGCTCGGCTTCGGGATGATCTTCGCGCTGATGCTGGTCCCGCTGATCGGCACCAACGTCAACGGGGCCAAGCGCTGGCTCAACCTCGGGGTTTCGCTGCAGCCGTCCGAATTCCTCAAGCCGGCCTATGCCATCGCCATGGCCTGGGTGCTGTCGTGGCGGCTGCGCGATCCCAAGCTGCCGGTGGTGCTGATCACCGGGGCGGTGACCGCGCTGGTCGCCGTGCTGCTCATGCTCCAGCCCGATTTCGGCTCGACCGTGCTGTTCGTGGGCGTGTGGTTCGTGCTGGTCCTGCTGTCGGGCTTGCCGCTGCAGCGCATCGCCATCGTCATCGGCCTGGGCATCGTCGGGGTCATCGCCACCTATTTCCTCTACGACAACGCCCGGCACCGGATCGACAGCTTCCTCGGCGGCGGGACGGCCTACGACCAGGTCGACCTCGCCTCGCGCACGCTCAATGCCGGGGGCTGGACCGGCTCCGGGCTGTGGCTCGGCACGCGCAAGCTGGCCCTGCCCGAAGCGCACACCGACTACATCTTCTCGGTCATCGGCGAGGAGTTCGGGCTGTTGATCTGCGGCCTGATCGTGCTGCTCTACATGGCGCTGGTGGTGCGGGTGCTGCTGCGCCTGACGGATGAGGAAGACCTGTTCACCGTGCTCGCGGCGACCGGTCTGACCGCCCAGCTCGGCGGGCAGGCCTTCATCAACATCCTCGTCAACCTGCAGCTGTTCCCGTCGAAGGGGATGACCCTGCCACTGATCTCCTACGGCGGCTCATCGACCATCGCCCTGTGCCTGGGGGTCGGGTTCCTGCTGGCGATCACGCGCCGCAATCCCTTCATCCAGCGCGAGCGTCTGACCCTGCGCGATGCCGGAGTCCTGCCCCGATGACCGCTGTCAGCCGTCACTATGTCCTCGCGGCCGGGGGGACCGGTGGACACCTCATCCCGGCCTTCGCGCTCGCCGCCGAACTGGTCCGGCGCGGCCACCACGTCGCGCTGGTCACCGACAGCCGCGGCGCGGCGATCCCGGGCAAGCCCGATTTCCTCCCCGCCCACGTGATCCCGGCCGGGCGGCTGGGCGGCAAGAACCCGCTGGGCTGGCTGCGCGGGCTACGCGCGATCCTGGAAGGCCGGCGCATGGCGCTGCGCCTGTTTGAAAGCTTCCAGCCCAGCGCGGTGATCGGCTTCGGCGGCTATCCGGCCTTTCCCGCGGTGATCGCGGCGACGGCGGCGCAGATCCCCACGATCATCCATGAGCAGAACGCCGTGCTTGGCCGGGTCAACCGCCTCCTCGCCAGCCGGGTCAACGCGATCGCCACGGCCTATCGCGTGGTCGAGCGGCTCGAGGACAAGCATCTGGGCAAGGTCCACCTGGTCGGCAATCCGGTGCGTGAGGACGTGCTGGCGCTGCGCGAGCAGCCCTATCCGCCGTTCACCGAGGACGGGCTGCTGCGCGTGCTGGTGACCGGCGGGAGCCAGGGCGCGCGGGTCCTGTCCGAGGTGGTCCCCGATGGCCTCGCCATGCTCCAGCCGGCGCTGCGCAGCCGCCTCCAGGTGATCCAGCAGTGCCGCGCCGAGGATCTCGACGCGGTGCGCCAGCGCTATGCCAGCCATGGCATTCCCGCCGAGCTCGCCACCTATTTCGAGGACATGGCCGAGCGCCTCGCCGATGCCCACCTGTTCATCGGCCGCTCCGGCGCTTCGACCATCGCCGAGCTGACCGCGGTGGGCCGCCCGGCGATCCTGATCCCGCTGCCGATCGCCACCGACGATCACCAGGCCGCCAATACCCGCGAGATGGTCGAGGCGGGCGGCGCGCGGGCGATCCGCCAGGAGAAGTTCACCGCGGTCGAGCTGGCCAAGCAGATCCAGGCCATGGCGCAGCATCCGCCCAGCCTGGGCAACGCGGCGCATGCGGCGTGGAACTGCGGCTATCCCAACGCCACCACCGACCTGGCCGACCTGGTCGAGAGCTTCGGCGCAGCGCCGATGATGGACGTGATCCGGATGGGCGGCGCGGCGGCGGAGACCTCCGGGCGGGAGGCGCTGGCGTGACTGTGGGGCTGATGGCGGCGCGTGGGCTTCGACAGGCTCAGCCTGAGCGGGGTTGGGGCCTGAGCAAGTGTGCTTCCCTGAACCGCACACCACACCCGCTCAGCCTGAGCCTGTCGAAGCATGTCCTGAGCTTCGCCGAAGGGGCCACGCGCCAACGCCGCACAACAACCCAGGAGTTCCCCCAGTGAAAGGCGTTGGCACCGAGATCGGGACGATCCACTTCGTCGGGATCGGCGGGATCGGCATGTCCGGCATCGCCGAGGTGATGAACAACCTCGGCTATACCGTGCAAGGCTCGGACATCGCCGAGGGCTACGTGGTCGAGGGCCTGCGCCAGCGCGGGATCAAGGTGATGATCGGCCACGCCGCCGAGAACATCGGCGAGGCCGCGGTGGTGGTCACCTCGACCGCGGTCAGGCGCGACAATCCCGAGGTCGTGGCCGCGCTCGAGAACCGCATCCCGGTGGTGCGCCGCGCCGAGATGCTGGCCGAGCTGATGCGCCTGAAGAACACCGTGGCCGTCGCCGGCACCCACGGCAAGACCACCACCACCTCGATGGTCGCCTGCCTGCTCGATGCCGGCGGGGTCGATCCCACGGTGATCAATGGCGGGATCATCAACTCCTATGGCTCGAACGCCCGGCTCGGGGCGTCCGAATGGATGGTGGTGGAGGCCGACGAGAGCGACGGGTCGTTCCTCCGGCTTGACGGCACCATCGCGGTGGTCACCAACATCGATCCCGAGCACCTCGACCACTACGGCTCGTTCGACCGGGTCAAGGAATGCTTCGTCGAGTTCATCGAGAACGTCCCCTTCTACGGCGCGGCGGTGCTGTGCATCGATCATCCCGAGGTTCAGGCGATCATCCCCAAGGTGCGCGACCGGCGGGTCATCACCTACGGCTTCTCGGCCCAGGCCGACGTGCGCGGCGAGGGCGTCACGCCTTATCCGGGCGGCAACCGCTTCACCGCCGTGCTGCGCCAGCGCGACGGATCGTTCCGCCGGATCGAGGACATCGCGCTGCCGATGCCCGGCCGGCACAATGTCCAGAACGCGCTGGCGGCGGTGGCCGTGGCGGTGGAGATGGGTGTCTCGGACGAGCTGATCCGCACCGGCTTCGGCAAGTTCGGCGGGGTCAAGCGCCGCTTCACCAAGGTGGGCGAGGTGGCGCTCGGCGCGGGCAGCGCCGTGGTGATCGACGATTACGGCCACCACCCGGTGGAAATCCGCGCCGTGCTCTCGGCCGCGCGCGAGGGCGCCCGCGGCCGGGTCATCGCGGTGGTCCAGCCGCACCGCTTCACCCGCCTGCGCGATCATCTGGAGGATTTCCAGGGCGCCTTCAACGATGCCGACGTGGTCTATGCCGCCCCGGTCTATCCGGCCGGCGAGGCGCCGATCGCGGGGATCGATTCCGCCGCGATGATCGAAGGGGTCAAGGCGCGTGGCCATCGCGCCGCCTATGTCATCGACGGGCCCGCGGCGCTCGCCGACAATCTCGCGCATTCCCTGCAGGAAGGTGATATGGTCGTGTGCCTCGGCGCCGGCGACATCACCAAGTGGGCGGCCGGCCTGGCCGATGCGATCCGTGAGAGGAGGCAGGCTGCATGACAGGCGTGTTCCCCAACCCGCTGGAATGGATGCGATGGCTGGTCGATGCGCAGAAGGCGCAGATCGACGTGACCCGGTCGATGGTCGACGCCGGCACCGCGATGCTCGATCCGGGCAAGGCCGAGGAGGCCGGGCGCCGGCTCGAGGAGGCGGGCAAGCAGGCGCTCGACGCGGCCGAGGCGCTGGCGCGCGCGCAGATCGAATGGCTCAAGCACTGGCGATGTTGACCGCCGTTTCCCTTCCCTCCGTCCGCGGCAAGCTGACCGCCGAAGCGCCCCTGGCCCCGCTCGTCTGGTTCAAGGCGGGCGGTGCGGCGCAGTGGCTGTTCGAGCCGCAGGACGCCGATGATCTGTCCGCCTTTCTGCGCGGGCTCGATCCGGCCGTGCCGGTCATGGCGCTGGGGCTGGGCTCCAACCTGATCGTGCGCGATGGCGGGGTGCCGGGCGTGGTGGTGCGGCTGGGCAAGGCCTTTGCCAGGGTCACGGCGGTCGATCCGCTCACGCTCGACTGTGGCGGCGGCGCCAGCGGCATCCTCGTCTCCTCGACCGCGCGCGATGCCGGGATTGCCGGGCTCGAGTTCCTCCGCTCGATCCCCGGCACGGTCGGCGGCTTCGTCCGGATGAACGGCGGCGCCTATGGCGGCGAGGTCAAGGACATCCTCGTCGATTGCGATGTGGTCCTGCGCTCGGGCGAGCGGGTGACCTTGCCGGTCGGCGATCTGCACTACACCTACCGCCATTCCGAACTGCCGCAGGGCGCGATCGTGATCGGCGCGCGCTTCCGCGGCCGCCCCGGCGAACCGGCCGCGATCCAGGCCGAGATGGACCGCATCTCCGCCAGCCGCGAGGCCAGCCAGCCGCTGCGCAGCAAGACCGGTGGCTCCACCTTCAAGAATCCGCCCGGCCACAAGGCCTGGGAACTGGTCGACCGCGCCGGCTGCCGCGGGCTGACCCTGGGCGGCGCGCAGGTGAGCGAGAAGCACACCAACTTCCTGATCAACACCGGCGACGCGACCAGCGCCGAGATCGAGGCGCTGGGCGAGGAGGTGCGGCGGCGGGTGAGGGACCAGTCGGGCGTGGAGCTGGAGTGGGAAATTCAGAGGGTGGGTACGAAGTGATGATGGGCATTCAAATCCTCCCCGGCACGGGGAGGGGGACCATGCGCAGCATGGTGGAGGGGCACAGCCCCTTGCGCGCGGAGGACAGTGCCCCTCCACCAGCTTCGCTGGTCCCCCTCGCCGTGCCGGGGAGGATGGCATGACCCTGCCCAAGCTTCATGTCGCGGTCCTGATGGGCGGCTGGTCGTCCGAACGGCCGGTCTCGCTGATGAGCGGCGAGGGCGTGGCCAGGGCGCTCGAGGCGCGCGGGCACCGGGTGACGCGGATCGACATGGGCCGCGATGTCGCGCTGAAGCTGGCCGAGGCGGCGCCCGACGTCGTGTTCAACGCGCTGCACGGCACGCCGGGTGAGGACGGCACCGTGCAGGGGCTGATGGATCTGATGGGGCTGACCTACACCCATTCGGGACTGGCCACCTCGGTGATCGCGATCGACAAGGAACTGACCAAGCAGGCGCTGGTGCCCCACGGCATCCCGATGCCGGGCGGGCGGATCGTCGACAGCGCCGAGCTCTACGCGCGCGACCCTCTGCCGCGCCCCTATGTGCTCAAGCCGGTCAACGAGGGCTCGTCGGTCGGCGTGGCGATCGTCACCGACGATGGCAACATGGGCCAGCCGATCAGCCGCAATGCCAGGGGGCCGTGGCAGGAGTTCGACCGGCTGCTGGCCGAGCCGTTCATCCGCGGGCTCGAGCTGACCACCGCGGTGATCGGCGACCGCGCCTTGATGGTCACCGAGCTGCGCCCGAAGTCGGGCTTCTACGATTTCGACGCGAAGTACACCGACGGGATGACCGACCACATCTGCCCCGCCGAGATCCCCGACGAGATCGCCGAGGCCTGCAAGGACATCGCGCTGCGCGCCCACCGCCTGCTCGGCTGCAAGGGCACCAGCCGGTCGGACTTCCGCTGGGACGACCAGCGCGGGGTGGAAGGGCTGTTCCTGCTCGAGGTCAATACCCAGCCGGGCATGACCCCGCTCAGCCTCGTGCCCGAACAGGCGCGGCATTGCGGGATGAGCTACGAAGACCTGGTCGAGACGATCGTGGCCGAGGCCCTCGCAGACGCGGCAACGGGGGCCCCCGTCAGCGCCGAGGTGCCGGCATGAGCCAGACGATCCGCCGCAAGGCCGCGGGCGCGCGCAAGGTCGCGGCGCGGCAGGGCCAGGCGCGCAAGGTCAAGGCGGCGCGCGCCCGCACCGGCTCGCTGTTCGATGCGGTGATGGACGCGCTGCCGTTCACCGACGAGCAGCTTCACCGGATCTTCGTGATCACCATCCTGGCCCTGGCCGCGGCGGCGGCCTGGGGCGTCGCCACCATGGCCGGGGTGCCCACCCTGGCCGGCGAGAAGCTTGCCGCGATTGCCGCCGATGCCGGTTTCGCGGTGCACCGGGTCGATGTGCGCGGGGTCAACCACCTCAATGAGCTGAAGGTCTACGAACGCGCCCTGGCCGAGCGGGATGCCGCCATGCCGCGGGTCGATCTGGAACGGCTGCGTGCCGAGCTGCTGCAGCTGTCGTGGGTCGAGGATGCGCGGGTCTCGCGCCAGCTGCCCGATACGCTGGTGATCGACATCGTCGAGCGCAAGCCGCACGCGGTCCTGCGCAAGCCCGACCGGCTGGTGCTGATCGACGCCGGCGGACACGAGCTGGAGCCGGTCACCGCTGCGGCGGCGCGCGGCCGCCTGGTGATCTCCGGGCCGGGGGCCGGCACCCGGGTGGCCGATCTCGCCACCCTGCTCGAGGCTGCTCCCGCGCTCAAGCCGCAGGTGGCCGAGGCCGAATGGGTCGGCAACCGCCGCTGGAACCTCAAGTTCGGCACCGGCCAGGTGCTGGCCTTGCCCGAGGGCGAGAAGGCCTCGGCCAACGCGCTGATCGCCTTCGCCCGGCTTGACGGGGTGAACCGCCTGCTCGGCGGGCGGGTCGCCGCCTTCGACATGCGCGCGCCCGACCGGATCTATTTCCGGGTCCCTGGCCGAACCGAAGAGGAGGCCCGCGCGGCTGCCGCTGCTGCCGCCGCCAAGGCCGCTGCCGCCGCCGACCGCGCCGAGGCTGCCGCCAGCGGCGAGGCACCCGGCGAGACCCCGGGCCGGCAGGGGGCGCGGGACAACACCTGATGAGCGGTCCTCGTATCGAACGCGTCATTGGCGCGGTGAATCTGGGGTCGTTCCGCGTCTCGGCGATGATCGCCGGGATCGCCGACAGCGGCGAGCTGATCGTGCTCGGCTCGGCGCATCGCGCGGCGCAGGGCCTGAAGCGCGGCTTCGTCACCGACATGACGGCGGCGACCTATGCCGTGCGCGACGCGATCGAACGCGCCGAGAAGATCGCCCAGACCAATGTCGATACGGTGCTGATCGGAACCGCCGGGGCCGGGCTTGCCAGCCAGGTTGCCCATGTCGAGATCGACGTCGCCGGGCGGCGCATCGAACAGGACGACATCGACCAGCTGATGTTGGCCGGGCGTGACGTGATCCGGCCCGACGGCCGCCTGGTGCTCCATGCCCAGCCGACCCATTACACGCTCGATGGCGCGCACGGCGTGGCCAATCCGCGCGGGCTCCACGCCGAGCGGCTGGGCGTGGACATCCATATCATGCTGGCCGAGGGTGCCCCGGTGCGCAATCTTACCGAGGCCGTGCAGAACGCGCATCTCAAGGTCGAGGCGGTGGTCGGCTCGCCGATCGCCGCCGGCCACGCCTGTCTGACCGCGGAGGAGCGTGACCTGGGGGTGGCGCTGGTCGAGTTCGGCGGCGATGTCACCAATGTCTCGGTCCATGCCGGGGGGATGCTGCTCGGACTGGCCTCGATCCCGCTCGGTTCGGGCGACATCACCGATGCGATCGCCTCGGCCTTCGGTATCCGCCGCTTCCAGGCCGAGCGGCTCAAGTGCGTCAACGGCTCGGCCCTGGCCAGCCCGGCCGACCATCGCGAGATGATCCCGGTCCACGGCCCGGGCGAGGAGCCCTCCGGACCGCCAGCGCGCCATGCCGACGATGCCGGGCGCATCCCCCGCGCCGAGCTGGTTTCGGTGATCACCGCGCAGCTTGGGCGGATCATGGAGGAGATCAACCGGGCGTTGAAGGCGCTGGGCTTCACCGGCCAGCGCGGTCAACAGGTGGTCTTCACCGGAGGCGGCGCGGAACTGGTCGGGCTGGCCGATTTTGCCCAGTCGGCGCTGGGCAAGCCGGTGCGGGTGGGGCGTCCGCCGGCGCTGCGCGGTCTGCCCGAGACCCACGCCAAGCCAGGCTTCGCCACGCTGGTCGGGCTGATCCTGCACGCCGCCAGCGAGCCGGTCGACATCCGCCAGGTCGGCCCGCCGGGAACGGTCGGGGGCGGGGCGGGATGGCCCGGACTGTTCGGCCGGATCTATCGCGCCGTTGTGGAGTATTTCTGACCGTCGCAGCCCCGTCGGGAGGGGCCTTGCGATTGTGGACAACGCCGCCAAACCCCTTGGACGGCCGATTCGAAGCGTGCAATTGTCTGTAATTGGCGAATGATCGGCAGCCTGTGTCTGACAGGCCCTGCGTGGAGAGCACAATGAGCATCAATATCGGACCGCCGGCTGTCGAGGAACTCCGTCCGCGGATCACCGTGATTGGCGTCGGCGGGGCCGGTGGCAACGCGATCGCGAACATGATCGAGGCCCAGATCGAGGGTGTCGACTTCATCGTCGCCAATACCGATGCCCAGGCGCTGAACAATTCGATCGCCGAGCACCGCATCCAGCTCGGGCCTGACATCACCCAGGGCCTTGGCGCCGGATCGCGCCCCGAAGTGGGCCGCGCCGCGGCCGAAGAGACCCTGGCCGAGATCGAGCGCGCGCTAGACGGCGTGCACATGGTGTTCATTGCTGCCGGCATGGGTGGCGGCACCGGCACCGGCGCCGCCCCGGTCATCGCCAAGATCGCGCGCGACAAGGGCGTGCTGACCGTTGGGGTGGTGACCAAGCCGTTCCTGTTCGAGGGCACCCGGCGCATGCGCTCGGCCGAGGCCGGGATCGAGGAGCTGCAGAAGCACGTCGACACCCTGATCGTCATCCCCAACCAGAACCTGTTCCTGGTCGCCAAGGCGGAAACGACGTTCAAGGAAGCCTTCATGCTCGCCGACGAGGTGCTGCAGCAGGGCGTCCGCTCGATCACCGACCTGATGGTCATGCCCGGCCTGATCAACCTCGACTTCGCCGACGTCCGCTCGGTCATGGGCGAGATGGGCAAGGCGATGATGGGTACCGGCGAAAGCTCGGGCGCCAACCGCGCGCTCGAGGCGGCCGAGCAGGCGATCTCGAACCCGCTGCTCGACGGCGTGTCGATGCAGGGCGCCAAGGGCGTCATCATCTCGATCATCGGCGGCGACGACATGAAGCTGCTCGAGGTCGACGAGGCCGCGAACCACATCCGCGACCTGGTCGATCCCAATGCCAACATCATCTGGGGCTCGGCTTTCAACCCCGATCTCCAGGGCAAGATCCGCGTCTCGGTGGTGGCCACCGGGATCGAGCAGACCGAACTGCAGCAGCAGGAGCTGAGCCGCGGCGGGTTCTCGCTCGGCGGCGGCCGTGGCGGGATCGCCCGCCCGGGACTGCAGGCCGAACCGGCTCCCGCCCCCTTCGCGCCGCCTCCCGCACCCGAGCCGGTGGCCGCCGAGCCGGTGATCCCGGCGCCCGCGCCCGCGGTGGACGAGCCGCTGGACCTTGCCCCCGAGCAGATCTCGGCCGAGCCGCTCGAGCTGCAGCTCGACAGCGTGGCCGATCCGGTTCCGGCCGAACCGGTCGAGCCGGCCGCCTTCCAGCCCGCCCCCCCGTTCGCCGCGCCGCACGACAGTTCGGACGAACTGGTGCTCGGCGTCGAACATGCCGCCGGCGACGAGGAGCCGGCCTCGCCGCTGGTGCAGCGCCGCCGTCCGCTGGTCTCCGATCCGGAGGAGCGCACGCCACGCCTGTCGAGCGGGGGCAGCACCCTGTTCGAGCGCATGGCCAACCTCAGCCGCGGGTCCTCGCGCCCGACGGAAGAGGACGAGCCGGAAGAGCCTGGCGATGGCCAGTCGATCTCGATCCCGCGTTTTCTCGGCCGCCAGAACAACCAGTAAGCCGAACGGAGCGGGCCGGCCCCCTGTGGGGCTGGCCATTCCAGTCGGGTTCAGGCCATAGCGTCCATCGGTTGTCGCCGCTGATGGCCTGACAGAACATGGCCCTGAAAGAGCAGGCGATGCCGGTCGCACGGAGACGGTGGGAAGTGCAGATGCAACGTGGCAGTGGACTGCGGCGCCTGGCCGTGGTGCTGGGCGGGGCCGCCGCCCTCCTGGCGGTGGTGCCGGGCCTGGCCCAGCCGGTGGTCCAGCCGCTTCCGCGGGTCTCGGCCAGCCAGGCGCTGAATACCGCGCTGGCCCGGCTGGGTCGCGATCCCAAGGACCTCGATGCGCTGATCGATGCGGGCAAGGCCGCGCTGGGCATGGGCGACATCGATGCCGCGATCGGGTTCTTCGCGCGCGCCGACCAGCTTTCGCCCAACAACATGCGGGTCAAGGCCGGGCTGGCCGGGGCCATGGTGCGCAGCGAAAACCCCTACGATGCGATTCCGCTGTTTGCCGAGGCCGACAAGGCCGGCTCGCTCGATCCCCTGCTGCTGTCGGACCGCGGCCTCGCCTACGATCTGGTCGGCGACAATGCCACGGCCCAGCGCTACTATCGCGAGGCCCTGGCTGCCCAGCCCGAGGACGAGACGCTGCGGCGGCTCGCGCTCAGCCAGGCGATCGCCGGTGACCGGGCGGGAATGGAGCTGACCCTCGCCCCTCTGCTGCAGCGCCAGGACAAGGCGGCGTGGCGCACCCGCGCCTTCGCCCTCGCGATTCTGCAGAAGCCCGAGGAGGCGATCGCGATCGCCGATCAGACGATGCCTGACGAGATGGCGCAGAGCATCGCCCCCTATCTGCGCTACATGCCGCGGCTGACGGCGGCGCAACAGGCTGCCGCCGCCAATTTCGGCCGCTTTCCCCGGGCCGCCGAGATCGGCCGCGATGATCCCCGCGTCGCGCTCTATGCCCCGCCCAAGCGCGTGGCCGTGGCCGAGACGGCGATGGTCCCGGCCGGCAAGCCGCTGGGCCGCACCCGTCAGGACAACCGCCGCGATGATCGCCGCCGCGGCAGCGAACCGGCGCCCAGCCTGGCCGCCGCCACTCCGCGCAGTGCGCCGCCGGAACCCATGCCCACCCGGCAGGTTGATCCCGCGCCGCCGCTGGCTGTGGCAACCGTCGTGCAGCCTGCGCCGCGGTCGCAGCCGGCCCCGGCCCAGTCGGGCGCGCGCGAACTGGCACCGGTGACGCCCGCTTCAGCCGCGCCGGTTCCCGCCGCACCGTCCCCCGCGCGGCCTGCACCGGCGCTGGCCGCCGCGCCGGCCATCCCGGCTGCGCGGACCCCGCCACCGCCCGCGACCGAAGTGGTGCAGTCGGGCCGTCCGGCGGTGACCATCGCGGCTGCCCCGCCGCGCGCGACCGCACCGGCCCCCTCCGCGCCCGTGCCCTCGGCAACCGCACCGGCCGCACGCGCTCCGGCAGCGCCCCCTGCGGCGGCAGGCACCCGCCCCGTGCTCGCCGCTGGCGGCGGCTTCGACCTTGCGCGACTCGATCCCGCTCGTCCGCCCGAGCCGGCTCCGGTCGCGTCGGCGCCGGCTACCCAGGCTCCCACGCCGGCCCCGGTCCCGGCGGCGCCGGTCGTGACCGCTGCCCCGGCCCCGGTCCCGGCAGCGCCGCCGCCGACCACGCTGGGCGAAGGTCCCCGCGTGGCCGTGGCGCCGCCCGCGGCGGCCGCGAATGCCACACCCCTTCCTTCGACGCCCGCGTCGGCGCCCGCGTCGGTGCCCGCTCCGGCGGCGCGGCCACAGCCCGCCCGGCGCGCGCTGGCCGATGCCTTCGCCGATCTGGCGGTGCCGCAGGGTCCGGTCGCTCCGGCGCCCGGCGCGGTCGATGTCCGCAAGCTGCCGGCGGCCAAGCCCAAGCCGGTCGAGCCGCCCAAGCCGGTCCATCCCAGCCGCATCTGGGTGCAGGTCGGCACCGGGCGGAACCCGGGGGCGCTCGCCTTCACCTGGAAGGAGCTGGTGCGCGAACACCCCGACCTGTTCCGCGGCAAGTCCGGGCTGACCTCCGACTGGGGCCGCACCAACCGCCTGCTGACCGGCCCCTTCGGCTCCGAGGCCCAGGCGCAAGCCTTTCTTTCCAAAGTAAAAAAAGCCGGTCTTGACGCCTTCCAGTGGACCAGCCCGGCCGGGCAGGTGGTTGACGACCTGTGACCGGCCGGCTCCGGCGGAACCCCCAGCTTTTCCACACCTTGTAAACAGGCTTGTCGAGTTTTGCGCAGGCAAGCGACCAGGGTGGATTGTCGCTGAGTGCCGTGTGGAAGCATCCATCCGTGGCCCGGTTCCGAACCGCTCGCGCCGGGAGCCGACAGGAGTAGATGTGAGGACCGTTCAGAACGACATGGAACGCGACGACGACGATGCTGCCCCTGTCGACATGCTGGCCTCGCTCTTCGAGGCCCGGGGCTGGCCCTACGAGTACGTGGGCGACGACGAGCTGACCGGCGAGGTCCAGGGCTCCTGGGCCAAGTACCAGGTGCGCGGGATCTGGCGGCGCGAGGATCACGTGCTGCAGCTGCTGTGCCTGCCGGACATCCGCGTGCCCGAGGACAAGCGCGCCGCGATGTTCGAGGTGCTGGCGCTGGTCAATGAGCAGATGTGGCTGGGCCACTTCGACGTGTGGTCGAACGGCATGGTCCTGCTGTATCGCCATGCGCTGATGCTTGGCGACGAGGGCCTGCTCTCGATCGCCCAGGCGCAGACCGCGGTCGAGGCCGCGGTGGACGAGTGCGACCGGTTCTATCCCGCCTTCCAGTTCATCCTGTGGGGCGACAAGACCCCGGCCGAAGCCCTCGCCAGCGCGCTGGTCGACGCCGCGGGCGAGGCCTGAGCGGCATGCGCCTGCTCCAGCTGGGCTGTGGCAACATGGGCGGGGCGATGCTGGCTGGCTGGCTTGCCGGCGGGATGCCCGCGACCAGCTTCACGGTGGTCGATCCCCAGCTCGCCGCGGCGCCCGACGGGGTTCGCCTGCTGCGCAGCGCGCCCGCCGATGAGGCCCCGTTCGACATGCTGCTGCTGGGCTTCAAGCCGCAGCAGTTCGCCGCGATCGCTCCGGGGCTCGAGCCGCTGGCAGGCGAGGGCACGGTGGTGCTCTCGATCCTCGCCGGGGTCGAGCTGGCGACCCTGCGCGCGCGCTTCCCGCGTGCCCGCGGCATTGTTCGGGTGATGCCCAATCTGGCTGTGGCGCTGGGCAAGTCGCCGATCGGACTGGTGGGCGAGGTGAGCGCGGCCGACCGCGCCGCGGTCGATCGCCTGATGGCCCCGCTCGGCCAGGCCGAATGGCTGGTCGACGAACAGACGATGCATCTCGTCACCGCGCTCGCCGGCTCCGGCCCGGCCTTCGTCTACCGTGTCATCGATGCGCTGGCGGGCGGCGCGGCCGCCTTGGGCCTGCCGCGCGATCAGGCCGATCGGCTGGCACTGGCGATGGTGGAGGGTGCCGCCGCACTTGCCGCCGCCTCCGAGCATTCGCCCGGCAACCTCGCCGACCGCGTTGCCAGCCCCGGCGGCACCACCCGCGCGGGCATGAACGTGCTCGATGCGGAGGACCGGCTGCTTGCGCTGATGACCGACACCCTGCGCGCCGCGCACGATCGCAGCGTGGAAATGAGCGAGGAAGCGCGGACGGCGGGGTAGGACGACCTTGGCCGCGGCTGTTGCGCGGCGCATCCCTAGCGGTCGCCACCACGGCCCGCGATGCTCCGACACATTTTGTCACAAATGGCTTCGCCGGTTGTTCTTGAATCGTTAGGGGTGAAGGGCGATATTCCCATCATCGGTCCACTTCCGGACCTGACTTGGAGCAAGAGCTGACAATGGCAAACTGGAACGACCCTCAGCCCACCCGGACGGGCTTCGGCGCGTCCCCGAGCCTGAACCCGGCGAACCGGACGGCGACCTATGACATGGGTCTGCGCCGGTACATGCTGTCGATCTACAACTACATGGCCTCGGGCGTGCTGCTCTCGGGCATCGTCGCGCTGGTCTTCGCCTCATCGGGCGCGGCCGCGGCGGTTTTCGCGACCCCGCTGCGCTGGCTGATCGCACTGGCCCCGCTGGGTTTCGTGCTGGCAATGAACTTCGGTCTCAACCGGATGAGCACCAGCACGATCAAGAGCCTGTTCTGGGCCTTCAGCGTGGCCATGGGCCTGTCGCTGTCGTCGATCTTCTTCGTCTACACCGGCCCCTCGATCGCCTCGACCTTCTTCGCCACCGCGGCGGGTTTCGCCGGGCTGAGCCTGGTCGGCTACACCACCAAGAAGGACCTGTCGGGCTTCGGCAGCTTCCTGATCATGGGCGTGTGGGGCCTGCTGGCCGCGATGATCATCAACATGATCTGGCCGTCGCAGGGTCTGGGTCTGGCGATCTCGCTGCTCGGCGTGCTGATCTTCGCCGGCCTGACCGCCTATGACACCCAGCGGATCAAGGGCATGTACCAGTATGTCGCGGGGACCGATTTCGCCGGCAAGGCAGCGGTCATGGGGGCGCTGAGCCTCTACCTCGACTTCATCAACATGTTCACCTTCCTGCTGCAGCTGCTCGGCGATCGCCGCTGATCGCACCTGTACGTACGACCAACCGAACTGCCCGGCGCGCGCAACCCGCTCGCCGGGCATTTTATTTTGCCGGTTCGCGGGATAAGCGTTGACCCGAGATCCCGGCAGCGCGGCTGTCGCGGCACGAGCAGGAAAGAGTTGGGGACATGATTCACGAACGCACACGGGGCCGCGGCCTTGCTGCCGCCACGCTGGTTGGGCTGTTGCTGCTGGCCGGCTGCGGACCCGAGGCCCCGCCGCCCGCGCCGCTGCCCCCTCCGCCGCCGCCTCCGGTGGCCGTGGTCATCCCGCCGCGGCCGACTCCGCCCAACGGCGCTTCCCCCAACCTGGTGGTCCCGCCGGTCGACGCCGCGGGACTGCGCTACAGCGTCAATCGCAACATCACCCCGGCGCAGACCGTGTGGAACCTGCGCTCGGCCTACAACGTCGCCGCGCTCAACTGCCGGGCCGCCGATCATGCCGAGATCGTGCCGAACTATCGCGCCTTCCTGAAGGCCCACGACAAGGGTCTGGCCAAGGCCAACAAGACGATCGATGCCGAGTTCAAGGGCAAGTACGGGTCCGGCTTCGTCGTCCCGCGCGAGCGCTACATGACCGAGGTCTACAACCACTTCGCCCTGCCGCCGACGATGGCCGATTTCTGCACCGCGGTGCTGGCGGTCAGCCGCGACGCCTTGCTGATCAAGCCGGCCGAGCTGGAGGGCTTCGCCCAGCGCAGCCTGCCCGCGATCGAGGTGGTGTTCGACGATTTCTTCCGCCGTTACGACGCCTATCGCACCGAGCTGGCGGGCTGGACCACGAAGTATGGCGCCACGGCCTCGGCTGCCGCGGCCAGCACCTCCGGGCCGGCCGCGCAGTAGGCGGTACTGGCCGGCGGGCCGGGCAACTTTGGCCTTTTCTTCCGTGGCCCGCTTCGCTAAGGGGGCCGCTCCCGCGTACCGGGGGCTTGTCCACCGGTTCGCACTCGCACTGGAACGGGGCCGTAGCTCAGCTGGGAGAGCGCGTCGTTCGCAATGACGAGGTCAGGGGTTCGATCCCCCTCGGCTCCACCAGTGCACTGTAAACTGCCCCATCCCGGGCTGCGAACGGCACCGCTCTGCGCTTCCGGTGCTCACGGCCTCGATGGCCGCTCCGCTCCGGTTCTCGATCGGCACCATTCTCGCTCCGGGCTGAGCCAGTTTCCAGCGCACTGGCTCGTCCCACCCCCGCTCAGCCTGAGCTTGTCGAAGGCCACGCGCGACATTCGCACCACAAACGGCTAACGACGCTCCCATGCATTTTCTAGACCAGGCCAAGATCTACATTCGCGCGGGTTCCGGTGGTCCCGGAGCCGTGGCGTTCCGGCGCGAGAAGTACGTGCAGTATGGCGGGCCCAACGGCGGCAACGGCGGCAAGGGCGGCGATATCGTGTTCGAGGCGGTGGCCGGGCTCAACACGCTGATCGACTTCCGCTACACCCAGCATTTCAAGGCCCCCCGGGGTGGCCACGGGCAGGGCCAGAACCGCACCGGCGCGGCCGGCGAGGATCTGGTGATCCGGGTTCCGGTGGGCACGCAGATCATCTCGGACGAGGACCGCGAGACCGTTCTGGCCGACCTGACCGAAGCCGGGCAGCGCGTGGTGCTGCTCGAGGGCGGAATGGGCGGGCGCGGCAATGCCAGCTACAAGACCAGCACCAACCGTGCCCCGCGCCAGCACCAGCCGGGCATCCCCGGTGAGGAGCTGTGGGTCTGGCTGCGGCTCAAGCTGCTGGCCGATACCGGCCTGGTCGGCCTGCCCAATGCCGGCAAGTCGACCTTCATCAACCAGATCACCAACACCAAGGCCAAGGTGGGCGACTATGCCTTCACCACGCTGCGCCCGCAGCTGGGCGTGGTGCGCCACCGCGACCGCGAGTTCGTGCTGGCCGACATCCCGGGCCTGATCGCCGGCGCGGCCGATGGTGCCGGGGTGGGGGACCGCTTCCTTGGCCATATCGAGCGTTGCCGGGTGCTGATTCACCTGATCGACGTGCAGGGCACCGATCCGGTCGAGGCGATGGAGATCGTCGAGGAAGAGCTCGCCGCCTATGGCGCCGGGCTCGACGACAAGCCGCGGCTGATCGCGCTGAACAAGATCGATCTGGTCGATGCCGAACTGGTCCGGGCGTTCAGCGCCGAGCTGATCGCGGCCGGGGCCGCCGAGGTCTTCCCGATTTCGGGCGCGACCGGCAAGGGAATCGATGCGCTGCTCGATGCGGTAAGCGCCTACCTGCCAGCCGCAACCGCGACCGAACGTCCCGCCGGTGAGCGCGAGGAGACCGACGAGACGCCCTGGTCGCCGATCTGAGGCGAGCGGCGGCGCCGGTCCGGCCGAATCGCCGACCTGCTACCCAGGCCCGCTCAGGCTGAGCTGGTCGAAGCCCACGCGATGCCTCAGCCCTGCGCGCTGGCGTCAGGCGCCAAGACCCTCCGCCGCGCATGGCCTTCGACAGGCTCAGGCTGAGCGGGGGAGGGGGTGTTGGCGCAACGGCGTGCACCCGATGCGTCGATGCCGCAGCGGACGCATTCCGCCATCGACCGACCCGGAATTCCCAACGCCCGTCTCAACCCCCCTTTGCCATGCCGCGCCGCACCCGCTAAGCGCCGGGGCCGATGCAGATCAACGCGCTCCCTGACCTCGCCGATCCGGCCCGCTGCCCCCGCCTTGTCGTCAAGGTCGGCTCGGCGCTGCTGGTCGCGCCGGACGGTCCGCGCCGGGCCTGGATGGAAGGTCTGGTCGGTGAACTCGCCGCGGCGCGCGCGCGCGGGCAGGACGTGATCGTGGTCAGCTCGGGTGCGATCGCGCTGGGCGCGCGCACGCTGGGGCTCGACAAGGGCGGGCGGGGCAGCCTGGCCGATGCCCAGGCCGCCGCCGCGGTGGGGCAGATCGCGCTGTCCGGGCTGTGGGCCGACCTGCTCGGCGCGCACGGCCTGACCGCGGCGCAGCTGCTGCTGACGCTCGAGGACCTCGAGGATCGCCGCCGCTACCTCAACGCCACCGCGACGCTGGGCCGCCTGCTCGACGCCGGCGCGGTGCCGGTGATCAACGAGAACGATTCGGTCGCCACCGAGGAGATCCGCTTTGGCGACAACGACCGTCTCGCCGCGCGGGTGGCGCAGGCGGCGCGGGCGAGCGCAGTGCTGCTGCTGTCCGATGTCGACGGGCTCTACGATCGCAACCCGGCCGATCCCGCTGCAGTGCGCCTGCCAGTGGTGCATGGCGTGACCCCGGACATCCGCGCGATGGCCGATGGGGGCTCGGCCTCGGGGCTGGGCTCGGGCGGGATGACCTCGAAGCTCCAGGCCGCCGAGATCGCCGAGCGTGCCGGGATCGCGCTGGTGATCGGCAATGGCACCCACCCGGCGCCGGTCGCGCGGGTCGTCACCGAGGGGATCGGCACGCTGTTCCTGCCGCGCCGCAAGGCCGGCGCGCGCAAGGCCTGGCTGGGGGGGCGGCTGCGCCTCAAGGGCAGCCTGACGGTCGATGCCGGCGCGGCGCGGGCGCTGGCTGGCGGGGCCAGCCTGCTCGCCAAGGGGGTCGTGGCCGTCGCCGGCGACTTCGCCCGCGGCGATGCCGTGGCGATTGCCGGCCCGGACGGGGCGGTCCTTGCCCACGGCCTGTCCGAATACGACGCCGCCGAATGCGCGCGCCTGATCGGCACGCACACCAGCGCGCAGGCCGCGCTGCTCGGCTATGCCCCGCGCTCGGCCGTGGTCCACCGCGACCAGCTCGTCCTGCTGTGACCCTGATCGCGATGACGGGGGCGACCGGCTTTGTCGGTCAGGCCCTGCTCGAGCGGGCGCTGAGCGAGGGCTATGCCGTGCGCGCGCTGACCCGGCGCGAACAGCCGCCGCGGCCGAACCTGACCTGGATCCACGGCGATCTCTCCGACCCGGCGGCGCTGGCCCGGCTGGTGCGCGGGACCGAGGCGGTGATCCATGTGGCGGGTGTGGTCAATGCGCCCGATCCCGCCGGGTTCGAGGCGGGCAACGTGGCCGGGACGCTGGGCATGGTCGAGGCCGCCAAGCAGAGCGGCGTGCGGCGCTTCATCGCCGTGTCCTCGCTCTCCGCGCGCGAGCCGGCGCTGTCGGCCTATGGCGCCTCCAAGGCCAAGGCGGAAAAACTGGTCAAGGCCAGCGGGCTCGACTGGACCATCGTCCGCCCCGCCTGGATCTATGGCCCGGGCGACCGCGAGACGCTCGACATGTTCAAGGCGGCGAAGTGGCGCGTCGTGCCGATGCCGCCCAAGGTGGGGCGCACCTCGGTGATCCATGTCGACGATCTGGCGCGTCTGCTGCTGGCGCTGGTTCCGCCGCTCGCCGCGGTGGTCCGCAAGACCGTCGAACCGGACGATGGCCGGCCGGGCGGCTGGAGCCACTACGAGATGGCCCGCGCGATCGGCTGGGCGGTCGGGCGCCGCCCCTGGGTGCTGCACCTGGCACCTCGGGTGCTGGCGCTGGCCTCGCGGCTGGATGTCGCGCTGCGCAAGGACAAGGCCAAGCTCACCGCGGACCGGGTCGGCTACATGGTCCATCCCGACTGGGTCGTGCGCGAGCGCGCCCGCCCGCCCAAGCGCCTGTGGACCGCCCGGATCGAAACCCGCCAGGGGCTGTGCACCACGGCGGACTGGTACCGCGCGCAGGGCTGGCTCTAGCGGCTGGCGCGCCGGGTTTTCAGCCGCAGAGAGGTCGCGCGGGATACCGCGCAGCGGGCCTGACCACCGGATTGCCCGGCTGCAGTCATCACGAACCATGCGGCTTCGCCGCAAGGAGCGAGCGCGCTGCGCCTCAGCGCGAACATCCCCGTCAAGCCGGAGCTGACGGAAACGGATCAGAACACCGGATCGAACCCCGGCGGCAGTTCGCCCTCGTCGGCGCCGGGCACGTGGATGCCGCATTCGGTCTTGTCCCAGCCCTTCCACCGGCCCGAGCGCGGATCCTCGCCGGGGGCGACCTTGCTGGTGCAGGGCGAGCAGCCGATCGAGGGATAGCCCTGGGCCACCAGCGGGTGCGGCGGCAGGTCATGCGCGGCGAAATAGGCGGCGATGTCCTGGGCGGTCCAGTCGATCAGCGGGTTGAGCTTGAGCCGCCCCTGCGCGTCCGAGCGGTCGAGCTCGATCCGCGGCAAGTTCGCGCGGGTGGCCGCCTGAAAGGCCTTGCGCCCGGTGATCGAGGCATCGAACCCGGCCAGCGCACGGGCAAGGGGGGCCACCTTGCGGATCTCGCAGCAGCCGTCGGGATCGTAGGACCAGCGCAGCCCGTTGCCGTCGCGCGCCGCCAGCCGTTCCGGATCGGGGGTGAGCACCTGCAGGTTGGTCAGCCCCAGCCGCGCCACCAGCGCGTCGCGATAGGCCAGGGTCTCGGCGAAATGCTTGCCGGTATCGAGGAACAGGACGGCCGTGCCGGGATCGATCTGCGCCACCAGGTGGAGCAGGACCGCGCTCTCGGCGCCGAAGCTCGAGACCACCGCGGCCCGGCCGGCCAGCCCCTCGCGCAGCACCTGCCCCAGCCAGTCGCCCGCCGCCGCCCCGTCGAACCGGGCATTGAGCTGCGCGGCATCGGCCTCGCCGAAGCGGGGGCCGGTGTCGAGCAGGTCGATCTTGCGGATCGGGGCGGTCACGCGCTCAGGCCAGCCCGTGCCGCTTGGCCCAGATCGGCGCGCGGCCGTCGACCGTGGGCGAATAGACCTCGGGGTAGCGCGCCAGCGCCGCTTCGGCGTCGGCCGCGTTCAGCGGCTGGTCCGGGGCGAAGCTGTCGAAGCCGCAGCGCCGCAGGAAGGCGAGCTGGTCGATCAGCACGTCGCCCACCGCCCGCAGCTCGCCGGCATAGCCTGCCTCGCGCAGGATCCGCGCCGCCGAATAGCCCCGGCCGTCGCCGAACACCGGGAAGTTCACCTCGACCAGCGTGATCCGGTCAAGATGCGGCAGCAGCACGCGGGCATCGTCGCCCGGCTCGATCCGTACGGCGGCGGCATTGGTCTGCTCGCCGAAGGAATCGACCGTCACCGCCGGATCGCCGGCCGGCTCGTCATCGCGGAAGCGCAGCTGGGTCTCGACCATTACACGGCGTCCTTTGCGTAGATGGCGTCCTTGAACGGGGCCATGCCGATCCGGCGATAGGTGTCGAGGAAGCGCTCGCCGGCATGGCGGTTGGCGAGATAGACCGAAGTGGCCTTCTCGACCGCGTCGACGATGCCCTCCTCGTTGAAGCCCGGGCCGGTGATCGTGCCCAGCGAGGTGTCGGCGCCTTCGCTGCCGCCGAGCAGCAGCTGGTAGTTTTCGACCCCCTTGCGATCGACTCCAAGGATGCCGATGTGGCCGGCATGGTGGTGCCCGCAGGCATTGATGCAGCCCGAGATCTTGAGCTTGAGCTCACCGATCTCCTGCTCGCGCCCGGCGAAGCGCTCGCTGATCTTCTGCGCCACCGGGATCGAGCGGGCATTGGCGAGCGAGCAGTAGTCGAGCCCGGGGCAGGCGATGATGTCGCCGATCTTGTCGAGGTTGGGCGTGCCGAGGCCGGCCTCCTCGAGCTGCTGCCAGACCGTGTAGAGATCGGCCTTGCGCACGTGCGGCAGGACGATGTTCTGGGCATGGGTGACGCGCAGCTCGTCGAAGCTGTACGCCCGGGCCAGCTGCGCCATCAGCCGCATCTGGTCGCCCGAGGCGTCGCCCGGGATGCCGCCCACCGGCTTGAGGCTGATCGTGACGATCGCATAGCCGGGCTGCTTGTGGACCTGCACGTTGTTGTCGAGCCACACCGCGAAATCGGGATCGCTGCGGTCGACCGCATCGCTCAGGCCGGTGGCGAAGGCCGGATCGGTGAACTGCGCCTTGATCCGCTCGAGCTCGGCCAGCGGAGGTTCGATCCCCTGGGTCAGGAGATGGGCGAATTCCGCCTCGACCTGGCGGGTGTATTCGTCCTTGCCCAGCTCGTGGACCAGGATCTTGATCCGCGCCTTGTACTTGTTGTCGCGCCGGCCATAGCGGTTGTAGACCCGCAGGCAGGCCTCCGAGTAGGTGATCATCTGGTCGATCGGCACGAACGGGTTGATGCAGGGCGCGATCATCGGCGTCCGGCCCATGCCGCCCCCGACATAGAACGCCGCGCCCAGCTGGCCCTTGTCGTTGCGCAGGATCTGGATGCCGATGTCGTGCAGCCGCATCGCGGCGCGGTCGGTCTCGCTGGCGATCACCGCCATCTTGAACTTGCGCGGCAGGAAGCTGAATTCCGGGTGGAAGGTGGACCACTGGCGGATCAGCTCGGCATAGGGCCGCGGGTCGACCACCTCGTCGGCGATCGCGCCGGCGTACTGGTCGCTGGTGGTGTTGCGGATGCAGTTTCCGCTGGTCTGGATCGCATGCATCTCGACCTTGGCGAGATCGGCCAGGATGTCGGGGGCCTCTTCCAGCTTGATCCAGTTGTACTGGATGTTCTGCCGGGTGGTGAAGTGGCCATAGCCGCGATCATACTTGTCGGCGATGTCGCCCAGCATGGTCATCTGCGCCGAGCTCAGCGTGCCATAGGGCACGGCCACGCGCAGCATGTAGGCGTGCAGCTGGAGGTACAGCCCGTTCATCAGCCGCAGCGGACGGAACTGCTCCTCGGCCAGGCTGCCGTCGAGCCGGCGGCGGACCTGGTCGCGGAACTCGGCGACGCGGGCATCGACCATGGCCTGGTCATGGGAATCGTACTGGTACATGGTCAGATCACCCAGTTTCCGGCGGCGGGATCAGCCGGCTTGAGAGACAGGTCGAGGCGCACGGTGGGGCCCAGCGCGCGGATGCGCTCCTTGATGTGGGCGGGGCGGGGGCCATCGGCGGCGGTCTCGCCATCGATCACATAGGGCGACACCACCCGCCGCGCGGCGTTCTCGCGCGCGGCGATCGCGTCGCCCTGGTCCCCCACGTCGACCGCCTCGGCCACGTGGAGCGACCAGCCTTCGCCGGTCCACCAGGTCACTGCGCCGGTCTTCAGATCATTGCCTGTCAGTATCTTCATCGGTCCTTGTCCACCCCCTCAGTGGGCATGCGCCAGCGCCAGGGCGCGCAGCTCGGTTTCGTCGCGCGCGGTCACCGCGCCGATCACGATCAGCGCCGGGCTCTTCACCCGCTGCCGTTCGACCAGGTCGGCCAGGCCGGCGACCGGTCCGCGCAGCACCCGCATGGTCGGGCGCGTGGCGTTTTCGATCACCGCCACCGGGGTTTCCGGCGCCAGCCCGTCGGCCATCAGCTTCTCGGCGATCTGTTCGGCCGTGGCCACGCCCATGTAGATCACCAGGGTCCGGCCCGCGCCGGCCAGTCCCGACCAGTCCTGCTCGGTCAGCCCCTTGCACTGGCCCGCCACGAAGGTCACCATGCTCGCGGCCTCGCGATGGGTCAGCGGGATCTGGGCTGCGGCGGCCGCGCCCATCGCGGCGCTGATCCCGGGGACCACGTCCACCGGCACCCCGGCGGCCCGGCAGGCCTCGGCCTCTTCCCCGCCGCGGCCGAACACGAAGGGATCGCCGCCCTTCAGCCGGATCACCTCATGCCCGGCCAGCGCCTCGCGCACCAGCAGGGCATTGATCTCGTCCTGCTGCAGCGTGTGGCGCGACCGGCTCTTGGCCACCGAGACGAACCGCGCACCCTTGGGCGCCAGTTCGAGGATCGCGGGTTCGACCAGCCCGTCGTGGACGATCACCCGCGCGTTCATCAGCAGCCGCGCGGCGCGCAGCGTCAGCAGGTCGGGATCACCGGGGCCGGCGCCGACCAGCCAGACCTTTCCGACACGGGGGGCAGTTTCGCTCATGGGGGCGCAGATGGTCGCGAACGGACTGACTTGCCAGCGAGAATGGGTTGCGGGGGGTGAAGGAAAGCTTGGGGCGGGGGCCTTGGTGAGCAGGCGGGGTGGGGAAGGGCCAAACGGCCGGGCAAGGTGGGGCGGAGGTCGGACTTGGGCTGCATGGCAATAGATCGAACATCCCCAAACCCCGCTCAGGCTGAGCCTGTCGAAGCCCACGCGCTGTCAGCGGCCCCACACTCCTGCGACCGTGCCTCGTGGTGGAAAGGCTGCGAACACCACGCTCATCCGCCCCGCGTGGGCTTCGACAGGCTCAGCCTGAGCGGGCCTGGGTGCGGAACCAGAGCGTGATTTCAAGTCCGACCTCGGACGCAATGGGTCGCCCGGACTTAGGCTCCCTCCGCCCCCCGCCAGGCCGCCAGTCCGCGCTCCAGATCGGCCTTGAGGTCCTCCACCGCCTCGAGCCCGATCGACAGGCGCACCCCGAAGCGGTCGGCCGGGTCCATGTCGGGCAGGGGCCAGGGGGTCGCGCTGCGGGTGCCGGCGGGGTCCAGCGGGGTGACCAGACTTTCGAACCCGCCCCACGAATAGCCGATCCCGAACAGCTCCAACGCGTCGATCAGGGCATTGCGCGCGGCGGCATCCTTGCCGCGCAGCACCACGCTGAACAGCCCGCAGCCACCGGTGAAATCGCGCTGCCACAGGGCATGGCCCGGCGAGCCCGGCAGCATCGGGCAGAGCACCCGCGCCACCTCGTCGCGCCCGGCCAGCCATTCGGCGAGGGCCAGGGCGGCGGCCGTTTCCTGCTGCAGCCGCAGCCCCATCGTGCGCAGCCCGCGCAGCGCCAGCGCGGCATCGTCGGGCGAGACCACCTGCCCGGTGAGCTGGGCCATCCGGCGCAGTTTTGCGTACCATTCCGGTCCGGCGGCGGCACTGCCCATCATCAGGTCGCTATGGCCGCCGACATGCTTGGTCAGGCTCATCACCGTGATGTCGGCGCCCATGGTCAGCGCTGGAAAGCCGAGCGGGCCGGCCCAGGTGTTGTCGACAATCACGCAGAGTCCCTGCGCATGGGCAACCTCGGCGAGCGCGGGGATATCCTGCACCTCCATGGTCAGGCTGCCCGGGCTTTCCAGCAGCACGACCTTGCTGCGCGGGCACAGCGCCGCGGCGAAGGCGGCGGGATCCTGCGGGTCGAACCAGCGCGTCTCGACGCCGAATTCGTGCAGCCAGGCCCGGCCGAGCGCGCGGCTGGGCTCATAGGCGTTGTCGGTCATCAGCAGCACGTCGCCGGGCCGCAGCGCGGCCAGCAGCGCGCCGAAGATCGCAGCGACGCCCGAGGGGTAGAGCATGGTCCCGGCCGCGCCGGGTTCCATCTCGGTCAGCGCCTCGGCCAGGGCCCACTGGGTGGGAGCGCCGCGGCGGCCATAGTAGAAGCGGCCGTCCTCGTTTTTCGCGGGGCCGGTCTTGAGCGCGGCGGTATCGGGATAGAGGTGGGTGCTGGCACGGTAGACCGGCGGGTTGACCACGGCGCCGGGCTGCGCGGCGGTTCCGGTCCACTCGCTCCGCCGTCCTCCGGTGACCAGACGGGTGGCGGGATGGAGCGGACGGGACGGGGTCTTGGCCATGTCCGGGTGCTAGCCAGCCCGCGCCGTGGCGGCAAGCTGGCAGGTGGCGTTAGGCGCCGACGCGCGAGCGGGGCGTGGCCGGGCCCTGGGCCTTGGGGGTGGTCGGATCGGCGCCCCACTCGGTCCAGCTGCCATCGTAGAGCGCCACGTCGTCCTTGCCGATCAGGTGGAGCGCGAAGGCCACGACGCAGGCGGTGACCCCGCTGCCGCAGCTGGTCACCACCGGCCGCGACAGGTCGATCCCCGCGTCAAGGAACACGCGGCGCAGGCTGGCGCGATCCTTGAAGGTGCCGTCGACCTGGAACAGCGCCGTGTAGGGGACGTTCAGCGATCCCGGAATGTGGCCGCTGGCCAGGCCCGGCCGGGTTTCCGGCACCTCGCCGGTGAACCGCCCGGCGCCGCGGGCATCGATCACCTGCTCGGCTTCGCTGGCGATATTGGCCAGCATCTGCGCCTTGTCGCGCACCTGCGCGGCGTCGCGCCAGGGGGTGTAGTGGCGGTGCCGGAGGTTGCGCTGGCCGGTGTCGAGCGCGCGGCCCTCGGCACGCCACTTGGCGATGCCCCCGTCGAGGATGGCCACGTTGGTGGCGCCGAACATGCGCAGCATGAACCAGGCGCGGGCCGCGGTGCGGATCGCCGAATCGTCGTAGAGCACGATCCGGCTGCCATCGCCCAGCCCGAGCGACTGCATGCGGCTGGCGAACTTCTCGGCGGTGGGGAGCGTGTTCTCGATGGCGGCGGTCTGGTCGACCAGCCCGTCGAGGTTGAGGAACACCGCGCCCGGGATATGGCCGGCGGCATATTCGGCCGCGGCATCGCGCCCCGCCTCGGGCAGGTGCTTGCTCGCATCGACGATCCTGAGGTCGCTGGCGCCCATCTCGTTGGCCAGCCAATCGGTCGAAACCAGGCTTTCCATCCCGCGCGCCCTCCTCCTGCGCTGCGAATGCGAACAGGACTACGCGTCCCGATCGGCGGCGTCGAGGGCTAATGCAACGAATTCGCGTTCGATTGCACTGGGTTGTTGCACCCGCGCCGCAGCCCGCCTGACCACAGAGGCGGCTTGTGCCTCCGGCGCGGCGCGGGCATGGCGCGGGCATGACCGAATCTCCGCAACCGCTGCACCTTGGCCGCCAGAGCGCGCTGCCCGCCTCGCCCGGCGAGGCCGTGCTGGACTATGTCCCCAATCCGCGCCCCGGCGCGCTCTATTGCATCCGCTTCGCCGCGCCCGAATTCACCTCGCTCTGCCCGGTCACCGGCCAGCCCGATTTCGCCCATCTGGTGATCGACTACGCCCCCGGCGCGACGATCGTCGAATCCAAGTCGCTCAAGCTGTTCCTCGGCGCCTTCCGCAATCACGCCGGGTTCCACGAGGATGTCACCGTGGGGATCGGCCAGCGCCTGTTCAGCGAGATGGCCCCGCGCTGGCTGCGGATCGGCGGCTACTGGTATCCGCGCGGCGGCATTCCGATCGACGTGTTCTGGCAGAGCGGCGCCGCGCCCGAGGGGCTGTGGGTGCCCGACCAGGGCGTCGCCTCCTACCGCGGCCGGGGCTGAGGTCAGCCCTCGGTCGGCGCGACCCTGGCGCTGTAACCCACGGCCTCGACCGGGAGGCCAAAGGGGCGGAGCGGTCCCCCGCGCAGCGCCTCCAGCCGGGCCTCGATGCGCCGCCGCGCCTCGGCCGCGATCGCCTTGCGATCGCCCGCCTCGGCGGGGGTGAAGGGATCGAGGTAGTGGACCGCCAGGTCGAAGCCGCCGCGCCGCGCCAGCACCCGCAGGGCATTGGTCAGCCCCGGCTCGTCGCCGACCCAGGCGATCTCGGCCGAGGCGGCGCCGTAGTCGATCACGACCGGCTGGACCAGGATCCCGGCCGGCGCCGGATCGAGCGCCTTGAGGATCGAGGACTTGAACGGCAGCAGTGACCAGCCGTCGGTGGTCGTGCCCTCAGGAAAGACCGTGATCGACCAGTTGTCGGCCAGCGCCTCGCGCACGGCATTGATCTGCTCGGCGACGTTGAGCCGGGCCTCGCGCTGGACGAAGACCGTGCGGTTGAGCCGGCACAGCCAGCCGATCACCGGCACGCCGGCCACCTCGGCCTTGGCGACGAAGGCCGTGCCGCTGGTGCCGGCGAGCGCGGGAATGTCGATCCACGAGACGTGGTTGGCGAGCACGAAGGCATCGCGCCGCAGCGGCGTGCCGATCACCCGCAGCCGTGCGCCGACGATGCGGGTGGTCAGGTAGAGGAACAGCTTGGGCAGCGGCGAGCCGTAGGCGAAGGCGCGATAGAGGTAGTGCAGCGGCACGCAGACCAGCAGGGCCAGCACGATCAGCGTCAGGCGCAGCGCGATGCGCAGCCGGCCCGGCACGGTGAGTTCCCAGGCCGGAGGTGCGGCTGACGGCGGGCTGACCGGCCCGGCTGGCGGCATCAGCGCCGGCGCAGGCCCGGCGGCGGGGTGGCAGCCCCTTCGCGATCGAGCCGCACGCCGTAGAGTTCCATGCGGTGATCGACCAGGCGGTAGCCGAGGCGCTCGGCGATCTGGCGCTGCAGGGCCTCAAGCTCGGGATCGACGAACTCGATCACCTTGCCGGTCTCGACGTCGATCATGTGGTCGTGATGGGCCTCGGGGGCGGCCTCATAGCGGGCGCGGCCATCGCCGAAATCGTGTCGGTCGAGGATGCCGGCTTCCTCGAACAGGCGCACCGTGCGGTAGACCGTCGCGATCGAGATGCCCGGGTCCAGCGCCGAGGCGCGCTCATAGAGCTTGTCCACGTCGGGGTGGTCTTCGGACTCGGAGAGGACGCGGGCGATCACCCGGCGCTGCTCGGTGATCCGCAAGCCGCGCTCGTTGCAGAGCGCCTCGATATCGATCTGTTGGTGCACCTTGGGTCCACTTCCATCGTGCGGGGCGGGCCCCGACGAAAAATGCCTCGTCCGATATGCACCGGACGAGGCATTTTCGCAACCGGCGCGGCCCGCCGCCGCGCGCCGCTACCCACAGGTGCGGCGCGGGCGGTGACCCGCGCGGTCAGGCCTTGGCGCGGCCGCGCGCCGGCTTGGCGCCGGGCTTGCGGCCGAGGCCGATCTTCTTCGCCAGTTCGCGGCGCTTCTCCGCATAGTCCGGCGCGACCATCGGATAGTCGGCGGGCAGGTTCCAGCGCGCGCGATACTGTTCCGGGGTCATGTTGTAGTGCGTCATCAGGTGACGCTTCAGCATCTTCAGCTTCTTGCCGTCTTCCAGGCAGACGATGTGATCGGGCTTGACCGAAGCGCGGATCGACACGGCCGGTTCCGGCGGGGTTTCCTCCACCGGGGCGGTCTGGCCCAGGCCGGACAGAGCATTGTAGACATTGCTGATGAGCGTCGGAAGATCACCGACCGAAACGCTGTTGTTGCTGACATGCGCAGCCACGATGTCGGACGTGAGAGTGATCAGCGTTTCACTGATATCGCTTTGCGGACTGTCCATGGTGAAATCCTTGAAGTGTACGACCTTATGTTTGCTCCGGCCTGCCAGCCTGAAAAGGATCAAGTTCGGAGATAGTTTCTCCTGAACCTGCGTTTATTCGAATACAAGATGAAAAACGTGATGCTGCGCTGCAAAATGGCGCAATTTGACCGGTTTTTGCACTCAAACTGGTTCAAGCATCCATCGTTCTGACGAAAGTGATCGCATCCAGCCTTGGTCCACTTAGTGTCCGGTAATAATTCTTGCGGACCCCGACCGGAACAAAGCCGTGACGTCGATAGAGTGATTCGGCCGGATTGCCCCGGCGCATTTCCAGCAACAGTCGCACCGCGCCGCGATGCCGTGCGGCTTCGGCAAATCCGGCCAGCAATCCTTCGCCGATGCCGCAGCCCCGGTACTCCGGTGCCACGGCGAAGAGCAGCAGTTCTTCTTCATCGCAACTGGTGCGGCTGAGCGCGAAGCCCGCGGTGGGGCCGGCCGGTTGCATCGCCCCGGTCGTCACGCCGTCCACGCCGGCCAGCAAGTAATGGCAATTGCCCAGGATCAGGGCATCCTCCACCTGCCGCCGGGTCCAGGCCTCGCCGAATTCGGGATCGAAGGCGCAGGCCATCACGGCCATGATCCGGTCGACGTCGTCGGCCTCGGCCAGCATCGCGGTCATGCCGCGACCGTGCCGGGCAGGCGGGCATCGGGTGCGCGGCCATAGAGCGGCGCGGTTTCGGCCGTCACCAGGGCCTCGGGCAGCTGCGCGAAGGCGCGCGCGTCCGGCCAGGCGGGCAAGGCCGTACCGTGTCCGCGCAGCGATACCAGCGCCTCGGCCTGGCTGCCGGTGACCAGCGCGCAGCCGAGCGCCGCGGCCGCCGCGGCGGGGGGCAGGGCGGCGAGGTCCGAGACGGGCAGGCCATCAGCGGCGAAGCTCTGGACGAACCATTCGCCATGCCCGCCGGTGATCGCCACGCCAACCGGCACGGCGCCATGCGTCGCCCGCGCCTGGGCGGCAAGCAGCGCGAGAGTGGGATAGCCGACCAGCTCGGCCTGCCAGGCGAGCGCCAGGGCCCGGGCCGCTGCCAGGCCGACGCGCAGGCCGGTGAAGCTGCCGGGCCCCCGGGCCACGGCGATGCGCGGAGCGCGGCCGCGGTCGGGCAGGGCTGCGATCAGAGGCACCAGCTGCTCGGCATGGCCGCGCCCCAGCATGTGCCACGATCCCGCGATCACCTGCCCGCTTCGCAGCAGCGCGACCGAACAGGCCTCGGTCGCGCTGTCGATGACGAGCGTTGCGGCCACCGCGCGGGTCAGGCCGCGCGAACTTCGCTGACCTCAGGCACGTAGTGCTTGAGCAGGGATTCGATGCCGTGCTTGAGCGTGGCCGAGGAGGATGGGCAGCCGGCGCAGGCGCCCTGCATGGTCAGGTAGACCACCCCCTCGCGGAAGCCCCGGTAGATGATGTCGCCGCCATCGTTGGCGACCGCCGGGCGCACCCGGGTTTCCAGCAGGTCCTTGATCTGGGCGACCACGTCGGCGTCGGCCGGATCGTCGCCGAAGGTCTCGTCGTCCGCCCCGGCGGGCACCGCGATGCCGCCCGCATCGCCGCCGGCGAACAGCGGTGCGCCCGAGACGAAGTGATCGAGCAGGATCGCCACGACCTGCGGCTTGAGATCGGCCCAGTTGGCCCCGGGCGCCGCGGTGACCGAGACGAAATCGCGACCGAAGAACACGCCGGTCACGTCGCCCAGTTCGAACAGCGCCTCGGCCAGGGGCGAGCTGGCCGCCTCTTCCGGGGTGGTGAATTCGCGGGTGCCCGCGGCCATCACCGGCTGGCCGGGCAGGAACTTGAGCGTGGCCGGGTTCGGCGTGAGTTCGGTTTCGATGTACATGATCCCAGTTGATGTAGGCGCGCTTGGCCGGCGGTCAAGGGTCCAGCAGGACAGGCGGAGCAGGACAGGCCTGCTGGACGGGCCCGGCAGGACGGGGGCGGCAGAGGGACGGTGCGATGGCTTGCCGCCTGTTCCGTGCGCGCCTAAGGCCGCGGTTCTGCCGTCCGGGGTCGACCGGCCGGTCGCTGCACGGAGACACCCGCCGATGACCAAGACCGCCCCGGCCCTTGCCGCAATCGCCTTGCTCGGCGCCTCCGCCAGCCTGTCGGCCGCCGCCCCCGCCGCCCCCGCATCTTCCCCGGCCGCCGCGGCGAAGCCGGCGGCCGCGCCGCTTGCCCCGGGCGCCGCGGCGATCATTCCGTTGCCGCTCCAGCCGATCGTCCCGGCGGCGCAGCGCAGCTGTGATCGCGCCACCCCCTCGGGGCTGGGCTATGCCGAGCTGCGCCCCGGCACCGGGCCCAAGGCCGGCGCCACCGACTATGTGCTGATCGACTACATCGGCTATCTGGCCGCCGACGGAAAGGTGTTCGACCAGAACACCCGCACGCCGATGAAAGTCGACGGGGTGATCCCCGGCTTCGGCGAGGGTCTCCAGCTGATGGCGCGCGGCGCGGTCTGGCGCTTCTGCATCCCCGCAGCGCTCGGCTACGGCAAGGAGGGTGCCGGTCCGATCCCGGCCGACGCCAGCCTGGTGTTCCAGGTCGAACTGCTCGATTCGCGCACCGCGGCCGAGGTCGAGGCGATGCGCCAGGGTGCTGCCGCGGGCGCCCCGCCGCCGCCCGCCGCGGCCCCGGCGCCAGGGGCACCGGCCCCGGCTCCGGGCGCCGCACGACCCTGATCCCGACCGGCACGGGCCTGTGCGTTCGGGCAGGCCTATTCACTGGTCCTTCAGCAATCGCCCCCCTATACCGGGGGCGATGAGCCAGTCTGCCCGCGCCGCCCGCACCGCCCTTCTCACTCTCCCGTTGCTGGCCCTGGCGCTGGTCCTGCCTCCGGCCGATGCGGCCGCCCCGCGCACCCGGCCCGCTCCGCGGGCGGCGACCGCTCCGGCCAAACCCGCTCTGGCCAAACCCGCTCCGACCAGCCCCACGGCCGCGCCTGCCGCCAAGCCGGCGCCCGGTCCGTGGCTGTACCGTGGCAGCGACGTGCCGCAGGACAAGGAATGGGTCTTCGGCGAGCTGCCCAACGGGCTGCGCTATGCGGTGCGGAGCAACGGCGTCCCGCCGGGACAGGTCTCGATCCGCGTCCGCGTTGACGTCGGCTCGCTGTTCGAGCGCGAGCACGAGCGCGGCTATGCCCACTTCCTCGAGCATCTGGTGTTCCGCCAGTCGCAATACCTGGGCGAGGGCGAGGCGATCCACGCCTGGCAGCGGCTGGGCGCCTCGTTCGGCAGCGACACCAATGCCGAGACCACGCCGACCGGGACGACCTTCTCGATCGACCTGCCCGACGCCACCCCGGCCGGGCTCGACGAATCGATGAAGTATCTCTCGGGCATGGTCATCGCCCCGACCCTGAGCGACAAGAACATCCAGACCGACCTGCCGATCGTGCTGGCCGAAAAGCGCGAGCGCGGCGGCGCGGCCGCCCGCGTGCAGGATGCCCTGCGCGAGGTGCTCTACGCCGGGCAGCCGCTGGCTACCCGCTCGCCGATCGGCACCGAGGCGACCCTGACCGCCGCCAACCAGACCACTGTCCGCGCGTTCCACGCCCGCTGGTACCGGCCCGAGAACACGGTGGTCGTGCTGGCGGGGGACCGTCCCACCGCCGAGCTCGAGGCGCTGGTGCAGAAGTGGTTCGCCGGATGGAGCCCGCCGGGCCCGCACACGCCGGCGCCCAGTTTCGGCGATCCGGTTGCCCCCCCGGGCGCGGTCAAGGCCCCCGGCGGGGGCAGCGTGATCGGCCAGACCCGGGTGCTGGTCGAGCCCGACCTGCCGCGCAACATCACCTGGGCCACGCTGCGCCCGTGGCGGCCGGTGAACGATACGGTCGCCTACAACCAGGGCCTGATGATCGACCAGATCGCCCAGGCCGTGATCAACCGCCGGCTCGAGGCGCGCGCGCGGGGCGGCGGCAGCTTTCTGGTCGCCCAGGTCAACCAGCAGGACGTCTCGCGCTCGACCGATGCGACCTTTGTCAGCGTGACCCCGCTGGGCGAGGACTGGCGCGCGGCGGTGAAGGACGTGCGCGCGGTGATCGCCGACGCCATGGCCAGCCCGCCGACCGCCGAGGAGATCGCCCGCGAGGTCGCCGAACTCGACGTGGCCTTCGCCAGTGCGCAGGAGCAGCAGGCGCTGCAGCCCGGCTCGCGGCTGGCTGACGATATCGTCCAGGCCGTCGACATCCGTGAGACCGTGGCCAATCCTGACGCGGTCCTGCGCATCTTCCGCGAATCGGTCCCGCTGATCACGCCGCAAGCGGTGCTGCAGCACACGCGCCAGCTGTTTGCCGGAACCGTGACGCGCGGCGTGCTGGTCACTCCGCGCGCGGCCGATGGCACTGCGGCGCTGCTGCGCCAGGCCCTGGCCGCGCCGGTGGTGGCCGATGGCAAGGCGCGCCTCGCCAACAAGCCGATCTCGTTCGACCAGCTGCCCCCGATCGGCACGCCGGGCCGGGTGGCCGCGGCAGTCCCGACCGGGATCGGCCAGATCGAGCAGATCGAGCTGGCCAACGGCGTCAAGGCGCTGATCTGGCCGAGCAACGACGAACCCGGCCGGGTCACGGTCAAGGTCCGTTTCGGGGCGGGCTACCGCGCCTTCGGGCCTGACGACGCCCCCTACATCCAGCTCGGCCAGATGGCTCTGGTCGGCTCGGGCGAGGCGACCCTCGGGCAGGAGGAGCTCGACCGCATCTCGACCGGGCGCAAGATGGGCTTCGACTTCAAGATCGACGACGCCGACTTCACCTTCAGCGCCGACACGCGTCAGGCCGACCTGGCCGACCAGCTCTACCTGTTCGCCGCCAAGCTGGCGATGCCGCGCTGGGACGAGGCGCCGGTGCTGCGCGCCCGCGCCGCCAGCCGGCTCCAGTACGATGGCCTCGCGGCCTCGCCCCAGGGCGTGCTCCAGCGCGATCTCAAGTGGCTGCAGCACAACCGCGATCCGCGCTACCGCACGCCCACGCCGGGCGAGATCGAGGCGGCCAGCCCGGCCGGGTTCCGCAAGGTGTGGGAGCCGGTGCTCGCCTCGGGCCCGATCGAGGTGCAGGTGTTCGGCGATATCAACCGCGACAGCACGGTCGAGGCGCTGACCCGCACTTTCGGCGCGCTGGCGCCGCGCGCACCGGCGGCCGAGGCCATGGCCTCGACCGCGGCGCAGGTGCCGCCGGGCGGGGGCGCGCCGGCCGTGCTGACCCATCACGGCGATGCCAACCAGGCTGCGGCGCTGGTTGCCTGGCCGACCGGGGGCGGCATGGCGGGGGTCCGCGTGTCACGTCAGCTCGAGATCCTCACCAACCTGTTCACCAACCGCCTGCTCGACCGCATGCGCGAAAAGCTCGGGGCCAGCTATGCCCCGCAGGTGTTCTCGTCTTGGCCACTCGATCTCGACAGCGGTGGGGCGATCACCGCGATCGCCCAGCTCCAGCCGCGCGACGTGCCGGTGTTCTTCCAGACCGCCGACGAGATCGCTGCCGACCTCGTCGCCAACCCGCCGACCGCCGATGAGCTGGCCCGGGTGATCGAACCGCTCAAGCAGCAGATCACCCGAGCCGCGACCAGCAGTGCCTTCTTCATGTACCAGCTGGAAGGCGCGACCACCGATCCGAGCCGCTTCGCCGCGATCCGCACGATCATGCCCGACTATACGGTGACCACCCCGGCGATCATGCAGGGCCTGGCGAAGCAGTTCCTCAGCCGCGAGCGCAGCTGGCGGGCGCAGATCGTGCCGGCCGCGCGTCCGGCGGCAGCGGCGGGGCGCTAGGGCCGGGCTCGGTTGCGCTGAAACGGTGGTGGGGCCGGCCCGCTGCCCCCCGCCTCAGCGCCTCAGCGCCTGAGGTTGGCGCGGGTGTAGCATTCCACCAGCAGGGCCAGCGGGCGGCCGTCGGGCAGGCGCAGCAGGGCGCGGTGGCCGAGGATCGTCCCGGCCGGACAGTCCCGGCTGCGGCGCGGGAGCGTGTCGAGCCGCTCGCGGCGGAAGCCGAGCGGCGCGGCCACCTTGCCGAAGGGCACGCGGCTGGTGGCGAGCGCGGCGTTCATCTCCGGGGTCAGGCGCGCGGGCACGTACCAGTTCCGCGCGACCGACAGGACCTTGGCGCCGCAGCTGAGGCGGACATGGCGATAGCCCAGCGCGGCCTCTGCGCTCACCCCCAGCAGCCGGCGCGCGTCGGCGGGCTCGGGCGGTGGCGGCTGGTCGAGCACGGCCGCGCTGACCGTGGCGGGCATGGCCAGCCGGTTGGCGGCGCACCAGCCCTCGAGCGCCGCGGTCGCGCTGTCCTGCGCGGCCAGGGCGGCCACGAAGCGGGCGCGCTGGGGCTCGGGCGCGGCGCAGCCGGCCAGCGCGGTGGC
>NZ_JACLAX010000039.1:2500-5679 GCF_014230355.1 Novosphingobium piscinae | reverse complement strand
TTGGTTGCGGGGGCAGGATTTGAACCTGCGACCTTCAGGTTATGAGCCTGACGAGCTACCGGGCTGCTCCACCCCGCGTCACCAAAGGGGGCTGATTGGTTCAGCCCGAAGTTCCGGCGTGGTTGTGCCGGAGAACGCAAAAGCCGCCGCTCGGGGTTATCCGGCAGCGGCTTTTGCATGACAAGTGAATGGGTTTTTTTGATGCACGGGCAGCAATGCCTGGCGACGACCTACTCTTCCAACGCTTGAGCGTTAGTACCATTGGCGCGGTCTGGTTTCACGGCCGAGTTCGAGATGGGATCGGGTGGGTCACAGACGCTATGGTCACCAAGCAATGGTGCCCGTGCATGATGTATCGATGCTGTTGTCGAGATGTGATCTGGCTGGAGGATCGTCCGTCATCTGCGGCGGCCCTGCGGGGCAGGACTGTCATTGATGGTGGGACTCTCAAGCATGAACAGAGTTATTAGGACCGGTTAGCTTCATGCGTTACCGCACTTCCACACCCGGCCTATCAACGTGATGGTCTATCACGACTCTATGATACCTTATCTTGAGGGAGGCTTCCCGCTTAGATGCTTTCAGCGGTTATCCCGTCCATGCATAGCTACCCTGCTGCGCGGCTGGCGCCACGACAGGTACACCAGAGGCATGTTCACCCCGGTCCTCTCGTACTAGGGGCAACTCCTCTCAAGTATCGACGCCCACGGCAGATAGGGACCAAACTGTCTCGCGACGTTCTGAACCCAGCTCACGTACCACTTTAATTGGCGAACAGCCAAACCCTTGGGACCTGCTCCAGCCCCAGGATGTGATGAGCCGACATCGAGGTGCCAAACGATTCCGTCGATATGAGCTCTTGGGAATCATCAGCCTGTTATCCCCGGCGTACCTTTTATCCGTTGAGCGATGGCCCTTCCACGAGGGACCACCGGATCACTATGACCGACTTTCGTCTCTGCTCGACTCGTCAGTCTCGCAGTCAGGCAGGCTTATGCCATTGCACTCTAACAGACGGTTTCCAACCGTCCTGAGCCTACCATCGCGCGCCTCCGTTACTCTTTAGGAGGCGACCGCCCCAGTCAAACTACCCGCCACAGAGGGTCCCCGAACCGGCTAACGGTCCTGGGTTAGACATCAGAAAACAACAGGGTGGTATTTCACCTATGGCTCCACACCAGCTGGCGCCGGTGCTTCAAAGCCTCCCACCTATGCTACACAATTCTTTCCTAATGCCACTCTGAAGCTGCAGTAAAGGTGCACGGGGTCTTTCCGTCTAACCGCGGGTACTCCGCATCTTCACGGAGAATTCAATTTCGCTGAGCATATCCTGGAGACAGTGGGGAAGTCGTTACGCCATTCGTGCAGGTCGGAACTTACCCGACAAGGAATTTCGCTACCTTAGGACCGTTATAGTTACGGCCGCCGTTTACCGGGGCTTCAATTCGGAGCTTGCACTCCTCCTCTTAACCTTCCGGCACCGGGCAGGCGTCAGACCCTATACGTCGTCTTGAAGCCGACTTAGCAGAGTCCTGTGTTTTTGCTAAACAGTCGCTACCCCCTGGCCTGTGCCCCCTGCCAATGCTTGCGCATAGACAGGGCCTCCTTCTTCCGAAGGTACGGAGGCAATTTGCCGAGTTCCTTCAGGATACTTCTCTCAAGCGCCTTGGTATACTCTACCTGACCACCTGTGTCGGTTTCGGGTACGGTCTATACGGTGGGGCTATTTCCTGGAACCGCGTGGAAGCACGTTCAATCCGATAAGAACGTACAACGTAAGCGATCCGTCACACACCACCAGGCCCACGAATATTAACGTGGTTCCCATCGACTACCCCCTTCGGGCTCGTCTTAGGGGCCGGCTCACCCTGCTCAGATTAGCTTTAAGCAGGAACCCTTGGTCTTTCGGCGAGAGGGCATCTCACCCTCTTTGTCGCTACTCATGTCAGCATTCGCACTTCCGATACCTCCACGGCCCATTACCAGACCGCTTCACAGGCTTACGGAACGCTCCGCTACCGCGTGATCCGAAGATCACACCCTAAGCTTCGGTGCATCACTTTAGCCCCGATACATCTTCGCCGCAGGATCTCTTATTTAGACCAGTGAGCTGTTACGCTTTCTTTAAAGGATGGCTGCTTCTAAGCCAACCTCCTGGTTGTTTTGGAAATCCCACATGCTTTCCCACTTAGTGATGACTTGGGGACCTTAGCTGTAGGTTAGGGCTGTTTCCCTTTTGACGACGGACCTTAGCACCCGCCGTCTGTCTGCCGGATAAGACTCGTTGGTATTCGGAGTTTGGTTAGGATTGGTAGATCTCGCGACCCCCGCACCCATCCAGTGCTCTACCCCCAACGGCATACATCCGACGCTCTACCTCAATAGATTTCGCGGAGAACCAGCTATTTCCCGGTTTGATTGGCCTTTCACCCCTAAACACAACTCATCCGAGCATTTTTCAACATGCAACGGTTCGGCCCTCCAGTGCGTGTTACCGCACCTTCAGCCTGGTCATGCCTAGATCACCGGGTTTCGGGTCTAATCCACCAAACTCTGTCGCCCTATTCAGACTCGCTTTCGCTGCGCCTACACCTAACGGCTTAAGCTTGCTTGGTAGACTAAGTCACTGACCCATTATGCAAGAGGTACGCGGTCACCCCCTAAAGAGGCTCCCACTGCTTGTAAGCATTCGGTTTCAGGTACTGTTTCACTCCCCTCATCGGGGTGCTTTTCACCTTTCCCTCACGGTACTGTGTTCGCTATCGGTCATGTACGAGTATTTAGGCTTGGAGGGTGGTCCCCCCATGTTCAGACAGGATTTCACGTGTCCCGCCCTACTCGAGTCCTGCTCCATCACTTTCGCATACGGGGCTGTCACCCGCTATGGCCACTCTTTCCAAAGTGTTCTGCTAGTTGAAGAGAAGGCACTGGCCTGGTCCGCGTTCGCTCGCCACTACTAACGGAATCTCGGTTGATGTCTTTTCCTCCAGGTACTGAGATGTTTCAGTTCCCCGGGTTCGCTTCACCAAGGCTATATATTCACCTCGGTGATACCTTATCCACCTCACTCAAAGCCCGATCGCTCGCACTTCGAGAGAAATGGTGAAGGTGGGTTTCCCCATTCGGAAATCGCCGGATCAAAGTTTGCTCACAACTCCCCGACGCTTATCGCAGCGTGC
>NZ_JACLAX010000038.1 GCF_014230355.1 Novosphingobium piscinae | reverse complement strand
GCCGCCGCGGCGGGGGCGCTCCAGCCGGCGGCGGCCAGCAGCGCCAGGGAGGCGGCCAGCAGGACGGGCGCGGCGGCCAGCGCCGGGCCGGCAGCCCCGCCGGTCCGCCGCGCCGTCATGCGTAGCGGGCCCGCAGGCCGGCCAGCGACCCCTCGTGGGTGAGATCGAGCTGGAGCGGGGTGACCGAGACATAGCCCTCGGCGATCGCCTCGAGGTCGGTGTCGTGCCCCGCGGTGTGCTCGATCCCGTGCAGGCCGAACCAGAAATAGGGAAAGCCGCGCGGGTCGACCGCCTCGACCAGGGTGCCGCGGGCATAGTCGTGGAAGCCCTGGCGCACGGCCTTGATGCCCTTGACCGCGGCGGCGGGCAGGGGCGGGAAGTTGATGTTGATCAGCGTGCGCGGGGCGAACGGCGTTTCCAGCAGCGGGGCGATCGCCCGGGCGCCCCAGTCCTCGGCGGCGGCGAAGTCGACATTGTTGCCCACGCCCTCCTTGGTGTAGACTTGGCTCAGCGCGATTGACGGGATCCCGGCCAGTGTACCCTCCATCGCCGCCGCCACCGTGCCCGAATAGGTCACGTCGTCGCCCAGGTTGGCGCCGCGGTTCACCCCCGAGAGGATCAGGTCGGGCGCGGCTGGCAGCACCTTGCGCAGGGCCATGGTCACCGCATCGGTCGGAGTGCCCGAGACCGAGAAGCGCCGCTCGGCATGCTGGCGCAGCCGCACCGGGCGGGTCAGCGTCAGCGAATGCCCGGCACCCGACTGCTCCTCGGCCGGGGCGCAGACCCACACGTCGTCGGAAAAGTGCCGCGCGATCCGCTCGAGCACGTTGAGCCCGGGAGCGTTGATGCCGTCATCGTTGGTCAGGAGAATGCGCAAGGTCGATCCGATCGGTGGGTGGAAAGCTTAGGGCTGTTGCGAATTGGATATCACCATCAAACCCCGTTCGCCTCGAGCGAAGTCGAGAGGCCGTGCGCGGCATGTCTCGGTTTCGCTCGACACGAACGGAGCTTGGGTCTGGTGCGATCCGGCCACAATACGCCTCAGGCCGCTGGGGTCAGGCGGGTGATCCCGCCCATGTAGGGGACAAGCACCGCGGGGATCGTCACCGATCCATCGGCCTCCTGGTAGTTCTCCAGCACGGCCACCAGCGTGCGGCCGACCGCCAGTCCCGAACCGTTGAGGGTATGGACGAACTCGGTCCCCTTCTGGCCGTCGGGACGATAGCGCGCGTTCATCCGCCGCGCCTGGAAATCGCCGCAGTTCGAGCAGGAGGAGATCTCGCGGTAGGCGTTCTGGCCCGGCAGCCAGACCTCCAGGTCGTAGGTCAGCCGCGCGGTAAAGCCCATGTCGCCGGCGCACAGCAGCATCTTGCGATAGGGCAGCTCCAGCCCCTGCAGGATCGCTTCGGCGGCCGCGGTCATCCGCTCGTGCTCGGCCGGCGAATCCTTGGGCCGGCAGATCGTCACCAGCTCGACCTTCTCGAACTGGTGCTGGCGGATGTACCCGCGCGTATCGCGCCCGGCCGCGCCCGCTTCCGAGCGGAAGCAGGGGGTCAGGGCGGTCAGGCGCAGCGGCAGGTCCGCCTCGGCGAGGATCTGCTCGCGCACCGAATTGGTCAGCGAGACCTCGGCTGTAGGGATCAGCCAGCGCCCGTCGGTGGTGCGGAACAGGTCCTCGGCGAACTTGGGCAGCTGGCCCGTGCCGAAGGCGGCCTCGTCCCGCACGAGCAGCGGCGTTGCACACTCGGTGTAGCCCGCTTGTTGGGTCTGTGCATCCAGCATGTACTGCCCGAGCGCGCGCTGCAGCCGGGCCATCTGGCCGCGCAGGAAGGTGAAGCGCGCGCCCGCGATCAGCGCCCCGGTCTCGAAGTCGAGCCCCAGCGCGGGGCCAAGGTCGGCATGCTCTTTCGGGGCGAAGGCGAACGATCTGGGCGTGCCCCAGCGGCTCACCTCGACATTCTGGCTCTCGTCCACGCCCTCGGGCACGGCGGCATCGGGCAGGTTGGGCCAACGGGCGAGCTCGTCCTGCAGCCGCGCGGTCAGGTCCCGCTCCTCGGCCTCGAGCCGGGGCAGGACATCCTTCAGTTCCGCCACTTCGGCCTTGAGCCGCTCGGCCACATCCCGGTCGCCCTTGCCCATGGCCGCGCCGATCGCCTTGGACGCCTCGTTGCGGCGGCTCTGCGCCTCCTGCATCCGCGTCGCGACCGCACGCCGCTCGGCGTCGAGCGTCAGGATCGCGGCGGATTGCGGCGCCACCTCGCGCCGGGCCAGGCCGGCGTCGAAGGCCTCGGGATTGTCGCGGATCAGCTTGATGTCGTGCATGGCCGCGCCATGCCGCAGCGACCGCGCGCGTGCAAGCGGGCCGGGCGTTGCGGGTGGTCTAGCTTGTGGGAAGCCCGGGTCCGGAATGGTGGGCGCGACAGGGATTGAACCTGTGACCCCACCCGTGTGAAGGGTGTGCTCTACCGCTGAGCTACGCGCCCATTCCGTCGGGAGCAGCGCCCTTAGGAGCCTGCGCGCGAATTGACAAGCGGGGAATCGAGCCTAGAGGCGCAGGACATGAGCGAAGAGACCCTTTCCGGACCGGACACCCCGCCCGATCGCCTGGCGATCAACCCGCGCAGCCCCTTTTTCGACGGGGACAAGCTGAGCCGCGGTGTGGGCATCCGCTTCAAGGGCACGGTCCGCACCAATGTCGAGGAATACTGCATTTCCGAGGGCTGGGTGCGCGTTCAGGCCGGCAAGACGCTCGACCGCAAGGGTCAGCCGCTGACGATCAAGCTCAATGGCCCGGTCGAAGCCTGGTACGAGGATCTTGGCGCCGACGCGCCGGTCGCCAAGGCCTGAGCGCGCCTAACGCTGCCGGGCCAGCCGGGCGGCGATGATCGCGCCGATCGGATCGGCCGCGGCGTCGATCGGGCGCCGGGAGCCCGCGAGCGCGGCGGCCTTCTTCGGATAGATGAAGCCGCGCACCGGCCAGGCCGTGGTGCCCAGCCCCTGGATCGGGGCGAACCACACCCGCACCTGGCTCCAGTCGTTGTCGGGCGAGACATCGATCGCGCGGACATCGTCCTCGATCTGGCCGCGCCGGCCGTTGATCGGGCTCCAGTTCGCGTGGCGCAGCAGCACGGTGCGCGAATCGATGATCCGGCTGACCGCGGCGACATGGCCGAGCTCCATCCGGCCATAGGGTTCGAAGGCCATGACCGCCCCGACCTGCGGCCGGCTGCCGCGGGCATAGCGCCCCTCGGCCTGGGTCCACCAGGTCCAGGCGTCGCCGCGGATCTGGATCCCGCTGACCTGCCGGGCATAGGGCACGCATTGCAGATAGGGCGGCAAGCCGCTGCCCCCTCCGCCGGACACGCTGTCGCGCTCGTCGGCGTCGCCGCGGTCGCCGCGGGCGCGGTCGAGGTCGATCGCCTCGGCGCGGGCCGGCGTGGTCGCACCGGCCGCGAGGAGCGCGGCGAGCAGGGCGGAAAGCAGCGTCTGGGCAGTTCGCATCGTCCGGCTCTTGGGTGCTTGATGGTTAAGCCAGTGTCGCCAAACATGGTTAACGAGTCGTTTGCACCGCCCCTCGGCGCGGCGGTGCGATCGGCGCGCTGGCCGTGCGGCTTGCGCCCGGCGCGGAAAAACGGCAGGGCGACGCTTCCATGCTCCCCCAGGTCATCATCATCGGGCGTCCCAACGTCGGCAAGTCGACCCTGTTCAACCGGCTGGTCGGCAAGAAGCTGGCGCTGGTCGACGATCAGCCCGGCGTCACGCGCGATCGCCGCTTCGGCGAGGCGCACCTGCTCGGGCTTGACTTCACGATCGTCGATACCGCCGGCTGGGAGGACGACGATCCGTCGAGCCTGCCGGGCCGGATGCGCGCCCAGACCGAGGCCGCGCTGGACGATGCCGATGTCGCGCTGTTCGTGATCGATGCCCGCGCCGGGCTGACCCCGCTCGACGAGGAGATCGCCCGCTGGCTGCGCGAGCAGAGCGTGCCGATCGTGCTGCTGGCCAACAAGGCCGAGGGACGTCAGGGCGACGGCGGGCTCTACGAGGCCTTCTCGCTGGGCTTCGGCGAGCCGATCGCCTTTTCCGCCGAGCATGGCCAGGGGCTGGGCGACCTGTTCGAGGCGCTGCTCCCGCTGATCGAGGACAAGCAGCCCGAGGCCCCGGACGAAGACGCCGCCGACGAGGAGGATTACGATCCGGCCGCGATCCTCAAGCTGGCCATCGTCGGCCGGCCCAACGCCGGCAAGTCGACCCTGATCAATGCCCTGCTGCGCGATGACCGGCTGCTGACCGGGCCCGAGGCCGGGATCACCCGCGATTCGATCGCGGTCGACTGGGCCTGGACCGATCCGGCCAGCGGCGAGGCGCGTCCGGTGCGGCTGATCGACACCGCCGGCATGCGCAAGAAGGCGCAAGTGGTCGAGAAGCTCGAGAAGATGTCGGTGGCCGATGCCCGCCGCGCGATCGATTTCGCCGAGGTGGTGGTGCTGCTGCTCGACGCCACCCGCGGGCTGGAGCATCAGGATCTCAAGATCGCCTCGATGGTGCTTGAGGAAGGCCGCGCGCTGATCATCGCGATCAACAAGTGGGACGTGGCCGAGGACGCCTCGGGCCTGTTCAACGGCGTGCGCGCCGCCCTCGACGAGGGGCTGGCCCAGGTGCGCGGCGTGCCGCTGCTGGCGGTTTCGGCCCGGACCGGCAAGGGGCTCGACCAGCTGGTCGGGGCCGCTTTCACGATCCGCGATGCCTGGTCCAAGCGCGTGCCCACCGCCGCGCTCAACCGCTGGTTCGACGATGCGCTGGCCGCCAATCCCCCGCCGGCCCCCGGCGGCAAGCGGATCAAGCTGCGCTACATCACCCAGGCGCGGATCCGGCCGCCCAGCTTCGTGATGTTCGGTACCCGGCTCGACATGCTGCCGGAAAGCTACCGGCGCTATCTGGTCAACGGCATCCGCCGCGAGCTGGGCTTCGATGCCGTGCCGATCCGGCTGACCCTGCGCAGCCCCAAGAACCCCTTCGCCAAGGACTGAGCACGGCTAGTCCCGCGCAGGCGGGGCGCGCTCCGCCTTCGACCGGCGCTGTTCGGGCAGGTCCGGCTGCTGCCCCTCGGGCGTGCCCGGCCGGGTGAAGCCGGGCTGGGCCGGGGCGAACAGCGCCGGATCGGTGCGCCAGCGTTCGGGCTCGGCCCGGGCGTTCATGGTTCCACCCCCAGGGCGGCCCAGAACTCCTCGGCGCTGATCGCGCGCGGGGCGGTCGTGGCAGGCGGACCTTCCACCGCGCGTCGCCACGAGGGATGGGGCAGGGCGACGGCGCCGCTGCGATAGGGCTGGTGGGGCCGGAGGCGGTGCCGGTGCGGTCGGGCGGCCATTCGTAGTCTCCTTGGGAAAACACGAATCGCGCGTCGGTCGCGTGGGCTCGTGCGCTTTAGCCTTTGGTGACGCGGGGCAAGCTGACGGAATCAAAAGCCGCGGCCGCTGCCGGGCGGGACAGGGAGAGAGCTTCCCGGCAGCGACGGGTCTATCTCTACTAATTTAGTAGAAGTATGTCTAGCAAGTCTCGCTTGCCCGGTTGCAAGCCGGGCTTGGGTGGTCCGCTGCTGTGCCCTCACCGCCGCAGCGGAAGCCACTCACCGTAGGTCAGGCAACGCCACAGCCACTCGAGCGGGCCGTGGCGGAAGCGCGCCAGCCACGGCGCGCTCCAGCCCAGCATCAGCCCCCAGCCCCCGAGCAGGAAGGGCCACAGCCAGTGCTCCGGCACGCGCCCGACCAGCCCCAGACCCCAGCCATAGAACACGAAGGTCATCACCAGCGTCATGCCGAGATAGTTGCTGAACGCCATACGGCCGGCCGCGGTCAGGCGTCGGCCGAGCCGGGTGCCTGCCAGCCACGGGCCGATGCGGACCAGCAGCGCACAATAGCCCAGCCCCATCAGCAGGTGCGGCAGCGCCAGGTGATAGGCCAGGGCCTGGACCATCAGCACCGGCGGGAAGTGTGCCCGCCAGGCCCAGGCGGCGAAGGCTGCGGTCAGCAGTCCTCCCGCACCGAGCCCGCCCAGCGCGACCGCGCGCAAGAGGCGCGGGGACCATTGCCCGGCGTAGAGCCCGCTGCGGAACAGCGCCATGCCGATCAGCATCAGCGGCAGGCTCTCGCCCAGCGTGGCGAAGGCCGCGCGCAGCGGCTCGCCGGGCTGGTCGCGCAGCCGTCGTGCCACCTGTGCGGCGAAGCCTTGGCGATAACCCGCCAGTTCGCGCGCCGTGGCGGCGGCGTCCTCGGCGCGCTGCGTGCGGTAGGCGGTCGTCTCGGCGGGACCGGCCGCTCCGGCCAGCACGCGCTGTTCGGCGCGGACCTGCGGCAGGCCGGCCAGTCCCATTGCCAGATGCCAGGCGGCGAACAGCGTCACCCCGGCGATCAGCAGCGGCCCGGGACGGGCCTGGCGCAGGGCCAGCGCGGCGAAGCCTGCCAGCGCATAGGTGAACAGAATGTCGCCCCACCACAGCAGCAGGAAATGGAGGTAACCGCAGGCGGCAAGCCACCCCAGCCGCCGCAGCTGGAGCCGCTCGCCATCCTCGCCGCGCGCCTCGGCGCGGTCCAGGAACAGCAGCAGCGAGGCGCCGAACAGCAGGGTAAAGAGGGCCCGCATCTTGCCCTCGAACAGGACCAGTCCGACCGTGAACCAGGCCTCGTCGGCCAGGCTGCCGGGGGCGGGCAGGTGCGGCGAAAGCGATCCGGCGATCGGCCCGGCGAAGCCGCCGAGGTTGATCGCGAGAATGCCCAGCACGGCCACTCCGCGGATCAGGTCGAGCCCGTCCAGCCGATCGGCCGCCAGCCCCGGGCCGGGCGCGGGATCGTTCAGTCCTGGACCGCCAGACAGGAGACGCCGGCGCCCGCCAGCGCGGCGCAGGCGCGGCCCGCGGCTTCGCGGCTGGCGAAGCCGGTGGCCTGCAGCTTGGTCACCGCGCCGCTGCGGACATTGGCGCGCGGATGCCCGGCCAGCTCGGGCCGGCCCTTGACCCGGGCCCACAGCGCATCGGCGTTTGCGGCCACCCCGAAGGCACCGAGCTGGACGCGCCAGGGCCCGGCGGCCGGGGCGGGAGCCGCTGCCGGCGACGGCTTTGCGGCGGCGGGCCGCGCTGCCGGCTTGGCTTCGGCGGGCGCGGGCGCTGGCGGGGCGGATCG
>NZ_JACLAX010000037.1 GCF_014230355.1 Novosphingobium piscinae | reverse complement strand
ACCCGGCGCTGGCCGCCGCGCCCGTCCTGCTGGCCGCCTCCCTGGCGCTGCTGGCCGCCGCCGGCTGGAGCGCCCCCGCCGCGGCGGCGCCCGAACGCCCCGGCCCCGTCAGGACCGCCAGCCCGCGCGGCACTGAGCCCGCGGCCGAGAGCGATCCGCGCACCGAGACCCGCCATGTCGTGCGCGCCGGCGAGACCCTGGGCGGGATCGCCAACCGCGCCGAGGTGCCGCGCATCCTGATCATCGAGGCCAATGCACTGCCCCCGCCCTATGCCGTGCGCGAGGGTCAGGTGCTGGTGATCCCCCGCCGCCGGTCGCACCGGGTCAAGGAGGGCGAGACCGGCTTCGCCATCGCGATGGACTATGGCGTGCCGTGGAGCGCGATCGCGGTGGCCAACGGGATCGATCCCAAGGGCCGCGTCCGCGCCGGCCAGGCCCTGGTGATCCCCACCCTCACCCGGGCCGCGCCGCTCCCGGCGGCCAGCCCCTCGCCCGCCGCCGACCGCGACGACGATGACGACGAGGCCCGCCCGCCCGCCCGCCCGGCTGCGCCCGCCACCGGGACCACCACCGGGACCGCCGCCGCCACCTCCGCCACCTCTGGGCTGCGCTTCACCTGGCCGGCGCCGGGCAAGGTCCGCCGCGGCTTCGTGGCGCGCGCGCGCGGCGCCAGCAGCAGCGAGGCGCGCAGCCGCCGCGGCGCACCGGCCAGTCCGCACGACGGGATCGACATCGCCGGCGCCAAGGGCGACCCGGTCCGCGCCGCCGCCCCCGGGCTGGTGTGGTATGCCGGCAAGGAGCCCAACCTTTACGGCAACGTGGTGATCATCGACCACGGCCGCGGCTGGTTCTCGGCCTATGCCAAGCTGTCGAAGGTCACCGTGAAGAAGGGCGAGCTGGTGCGCGGCGGCGAGCGGGTGGGCCTGATCGGGAACACCGGATCGACCAGCACCACCGAACTCCACTTCGAAATCCGCCGCAACACCGTGCCGCGCGATCCGGAGGCCCTGCTGCCGAAGCGGTGAGCAGGGCGGGCCTGACCACGTGGCCCCTTCGGCGAAGCTCAGGACATGCTTCGACAGGCTCAGGCTGAGCGGGCTTGGGTGGACCCTCCGCTGGTGGGTGGAGGAAGACGTGGGGCGGGCCTTGCCGCGTGGCCTTCGACAAGCTCAGGCCGGGCGGGTCTGGGAAGGGCCCGCTGCGGTGGGTTGAGGACAAACAAGGCCCGGCATACCCGGTCTCTTCCTCCCAATCTCCCCCTCCGCTCAGCCTGAGCTTGTCGAAGGCCACGCGCCGGCGCTGGCCCCACGCCTCCAGCTCACCGCCTGGAACACCGTGCCGCGCGATCCGGAGGCCCTGCTGCCAAAGCGGTGAGCGGAGTTACGGGAACGCCGCGACTTTCGATCCTGCTGCCGCCCACAAATGGACCGTCGTCCCGGGCTTGACCCGGGACCCAGCTGTTCCTAGCCCGGCATCCGTTGGGCATGCAAAGCTGGATCCCGGGTCAAGCCCGGGATGACGCAGGTTGGCGCAGTATGGGGCCTTTGGGCGGGGGCCCTTCGCCGAAGGGCCAGGCGCCGTCATCAGCCCCAAGCGCCCCTACCCCAGCGTCCAGAACACCGTGCCCATCGCCAGATAGGCGGTCAGCCAGAAGCCGGCATCGACCAGCGCTTCGCGCAGGGTCACGCCGTGGCGGGCCTGGTTGAGCCACACCGCCGGGATGACGAAGAACAGCGCCACTCCGCCCGACTGCATCCAGTAGAGCCACGGCTTGACCGCCAGGGTGGCCGGTCCGATCCGGGCCAGACTGTGCCCCAGCATCAGGGCGGGAAAGGCCAGCAGGAACAGCCCGGCGATGGCATCGCGCACCGGGCCGGCATCGGGGCGCCGGTCGGTGTCCATGAAGGCGAAGGGGGGGAGCCCGCCGAACAGCGGGCCATACCAGACCCGGCCGATCGCGGCGGCCAGTCCGGGGGCCAGCAGCACGGCCAGCCAGTTGATCGCACCCATGGCTCAGTCTCCCTCGCGCCAGTCGATGGTTTCGGCATGCCCGGGCGCGGCGGGCCGCCAGCGGGCCGAGAAGCTGTCGATCCGGCCGCGTACCGCCGCCACCTGGGCCGGGCCGAAGGCCGGCAGCGGCACGAACGAATCGGCGCAGGCCGTGGCCGCCAGATCGATCAGCAGCGCCGGATCGCCGCTGCCGCCCGACCACAGGTCGGCCTCGAAGCATTCCACGATCCGCTCGGCCTGGAGCAGTTCGACGATCTGCGCCTGCGGCACCTGCGCCCGGCTGGCGCTGGCATGCCCGGCGGCATGGGCGATCGCGGCGATCTCGTCCGGGTGATAGCCCGCGGCAACCATGCCCCAGAAGGCCCCGCGCAGCCCCAGTTCCTCCTCGACGAACAGGTGCACGGCATCGTGTGGCAGCGGGCCCTTCCTGGGAAAGCGGGCGGCGAAGCGGCTGCCGTCGTCGCGGATGCCCGTAATGCCATCGTCGGCCTGGCCCTTGGTGATGGTGACGCGCATGCGGGGGCTCCATACGCGGCAATCGACGCGGGCGCCAAGTGGGTGTAGGGGCGCCGGCGATATGGCACTCGAAATCCCCTCTCCGCGCAAGGTCGGCATGGTCAGCCTCGGCTGTCCCAAGGCGCTGGTCGACAGCGAGCGCATCCTCACCCGTCTCCGCGCCGACGGCTATGCGATGAGCCCCGACTATGCCGGCGCCGACGTGGTGCTGGTCAACACCTGCGGGTTCCTCGATTCGGCCAAGGAAGAAAGCCTCAATGCGATCGGCGAGGCGATTGCCGAGAATGGCCGCGTCATCGTTACCGGCTGCATGGGGAATGAGGCCGAGCTGATCCGCGCCAGGTTCCCCAAGGTGCTGGCCGTCACCGGCGCGCACCAGTACGAGGCCGTGGTGGAGGCCGTGCATGAGGCCGCCCCGGCCAGCCTGGGCCCCTATATCGACCTGATCCCCCAGGCCGATCCCGGCGAGGTCAAGCTGACCCCGCGGCACTACAGCTATCTCAAGATTTCCGAGGGCTGCAATCACGCCTGCGCGTTCTGCATCATCCCGCAGCTGCGCGGCAAGCTGGCCAGCCGGCGGATCGATGCCGTGCTGCGCGAGGCGGAAAAGCTGGTGGCGGCGGGCACGCGCGAGCTGCTGGTGATCAGCCAGGACACCTCGGCCTATGGCGTCGACGTGCGGCACGAGGAACGCCAGTGGAAGGACCGCGCGGTCCGCACCCACATGACCGACCTGGCCCGCGAGCTGGGCCAGCTGCGCAGCCCGGACGGGCAGACCCCCTGGGTGCGGCTGCACTATGTCTACCCCTACCCCCATGTCGACGCGGTGATCCCGCTGATGGCCGAGGGGCTGCTGACGCCCTATCTCGACATCCCCTTCCAGCACGCCGCGCCCTCGGTACTGAAGGCGATGAAGCGCCCGGCCAACGAGGCCAAGGTGCTGGAGCGCCTGCGCGCCTGGCGCGCGATCTGCCCGGATATCGCGATTCGTTCATCCTTCGTGGTCGGCTTCCCGGGCGAGACCGAGGCCGATTTCCAGTACCTGCTCGACTGGCTGGACGAGGCCCAACTCGACCGCGTCGGCGGTTTCCGCTTCGAGCCGGTCGCCGGGGCCAGCGCCAATGACCTGCCCGGCGCCGTGCCGGACGCGGTCAAGGAGGAGCGCTATGCCCGCCTGATGGAAAAGACCGAGGCGATCAGCGCCGCGCGCCTCGCCGCCAAGGTCGGCCGCACTCTGCCGGTGATCATCGATGAGGTGGGCGAACCCGACGAGGACGGCGACATTGGCGCCACCGGCCGCAGCCAGGCCGACGCGCCCGAGATCGACGGCGCGGTCTACCTGCGCCAGGTGCCCGCCACGCTGCAGGTGGGCGATATCGTCCCCGTCACCGTGGAGGATGCCGACGCGCACGATCTCTACGGCTTTGTGGCAGGGTCATGACACCCCAGTTGCGTTTCGCGCAACTGTGTACGCACTATTCGCACTTGCAGCAAAACCGAGTCGGGCCCACATAGGGGGTGCCTTTCAGGCATCCTCTCCCAAGACTTCAAAGGCCCGGTCGGCAACGACCGGGCCCTTTTTTTGGTCCTTCGCCGGACGGGGGTGCATGGCCTCGGGGGCTCTGGGCTCGCGTTGCCGCGTGGGCTTCGACAGGCTCAGCCTGAGCGGGTGTGGGGACTTGCCCAGGAGGAAGCGGACGCGTGGTGAGTCGACCCTAGCCCGAGATTATCCCAGGCCCATTCCCAGTCCCGCTCAGGCTGAGCCTGTCTGAGCGGGTGTGGGGACTTGCCCAGGAGGAAGCGGACGCGTGGTGAGTCGAACCTAGCCCGAGGTTATCCCAGGCCCATTCCCAGTCCCGCTCAGGCTGAGCCTGTTTGAGCGGGTGTGGGGACTTGCCCAGGAGGAAGCGGACGCGTGGTGAGTAGAACCTTGCCCGAGATTATCCCAGGCCCATTCCCAGTCCCGCTCAGGCTGAGCCTGTCGAAGCCAACGCGCGACACCTCTACCGGGTCGCTGCACCGCGCCGTCAAGAACGGCGCGTCCCTTTTTACCGCCCCGACTGGGTGATGATCCGGTCGCGCGCCGCGCGCATGTCGCCGGTTTCGATCTGCAGGCGCAGGCGTTCCCGGTCGCGCGCGCGGAACATGTCCTCGGCGCGGTCGATCTCGGCCAGGGCCACGCCGCTGTCCTCCAACGCGCGGCGCGCCATGACCACGGCCGATTCGAGCACCTCGCGGACGATCCGCCGCGCCGGGCTGCCCTTGAGCCGGACCACCGCGCGGCGGTCATAGGCGCGGACATAGATCGCGGCGTTGGGGAAGGCCTCGTGCACCGCCTCGAGGAAGTCGGCGCTGAGCTGGTCGCCGTCGATGCAGAACAGGATCAGCTCGGCCTCTTCGGCCCCGGCCTGGCGCAGCAGATCAAGCCGGGTGCCGTCGCCGAAGTAGACCTTGGCGCCGAAGGTCCCCGCGACATCGATCATCTCGATGTCCGAATCGATCAGCGTCACCGGCACGTCGCTGGCGATCAGGATCTGCGCCACGGTCTGGCCGAAGCGGCCGTAGCCGACCACCAGCGCGTTGGCCCCGTCCGACCGTGGGCCCTCGCGCTCGCCCTCCGCCTTGCTGATCGGCTCGTCGCGGAACCTGCGGGTGATGGTCATCAGGAACGGCGTGGTGGCCATCGACAGCGTGACCACCGCGCCGAACAGGCTGGCCGCCTCGGGCGAGATCAGCAGCGCGTTCTGCGCCTGGGTGAACAGGACGAAGCCGAACTCGCCGCCCTGGCTGAGCAGCAGGCCGAGCCCCAGCGCGGCGCGGCTGGTCATGCCGAAGACCCGGGCGATGCCGAACATCACCACCGCCTTGGCGGCGATCAGCGCCAGCGCCATGCCCGCCACGAACAGCGGCCGTTCGGCGATGGCGTGCAGGTCCAGCATCATGCCCACGGCGAGGAAGAACAGGCCGAGCAGGATCGAGCGGAACGGCTCGACATCGGCCTCCAGCTCATGCCGGTAGGGCGAATCGGCCAGCATCACGCCGGCGATGAAGGCGCCCAGTGCGGTGGACAGCCCGAGCAGTTCCATCAGCGCGGCCGAGGCCATCACCGTGAACAGCGCGGCGGTGACGAACATCTCGCGCTCGCCGAGGTTGCCGATCAGGCGGAACAGCGGCTGCAGCAGGTAGCGCCCGGCGAGGATCAGCCCGACGATCGCGCCCACCGTGTAGAGCCCCAGCAGCCAGCCGGGCGGACCGCCGGCATCGGCCGGGTTGCGGCTGAGCGCGGTGATGATCGTGATCATCGGGATGATCGAGAGGTCCTGGAACAGCAGGATCGCGAAGGCCCGCTCGCCGAAGGGCGTGCGCAGGCGCCCCGAGGACTGGAGCATCGGCAGGACCTGCGCGGTCGAAGAGAGGGCCAGCGGCAGGCCCAATGCCAGCGCCGCCGCCGGGGTGAAGCCCACCACCAGCGTGACGATCCCCGCCAGCGCCAGCCCGCAGGCGGTCACCTGCAGCAGCCCCAGCCCGAAGATTTCGCGGCGCAGCCGCCACAGCCGCGCCGGGTTGAGCTCCAGCCCGACGATGAACAGCAGCAGGGTGATGCCCAGTTCGGCGATGCCGAGCTTGCTTTCCGGGTCGCCCACCAGCGCCAGACCCTGCGGGCCGATCACCGCCCCGGCCAGCAGGTAGCCCAGCGTGGCGCCCAGGCCGAGCCGGCGGAACACCAGCACGAAGGCCAGGGCGAAGCCAAGCAGGAGAAAGCCGTCGCGTACGAGCGAGACGTGGTCTGCGGCGCCGCTCATCGCGGCCGGGGGAGTGCGCGGGTCATGACCCCATGCTTACCGGATCGGGCCGGCAAGCAGAACCGGTAAAGCGCCCGGCCGCTGCCTTAGAGCCAGCCGATCCGCCGGAAGCGCCACCACAGCCCGAGGCAGATCGTGCCGATCAGCCCGACCACGACGAAGTAGCCGTAGCGCCAGCGCAGTTCGGGCATGTACTCGAAGTTCATGCCATAGATCCCGGCGATGGCGGTGGGCACGGCCAGGATCGCGGCCCAGGCGGCGAGCTGGCGGGTCATCTCGCCCTGGCGGTGCTGCTCGAGCAGGCCCGCGGTCTCGACGATCGAGGCGAGCGTCTCCTTCAGCCCCCGCATCCGCGCGAGCGCCCGGCGAGAATGGTCGAGCACGTCGCGGAACCAGATTCGCGCGCCCGGATCAATCACCGGCAGGTCCGCCGTGGCGAGCCGCTCGCAGACCTCCTCCATCGGTCCGGCGATCCGCTCGAAGCGGCGGATCTGGCGGCGCAGGCGGAAGATGCGGCGGATCGTCGAGGGCTGCGGGAAGGTATCGATGGCCCGCTCCTCCATCGCCTGGACGGCATCCTCGAAGCGGTCGATGATCGGCTGGAAGCCGTCGACGATGAAGTCGAGGATCGCATGGGCGACATAGTCGACCCCCTCGGCGAGTCGCTCGGTGTGGGCCTCGACCCGCTCGCGCACCGGGTTGTGCGCGCGCGACGAGCCGAACCGGACGGTGACGAGGTAGTCCCGGCCCAGGAACAGCGCGGTCTGGCCATAGACGATCGTCTCGCCGTCCCCCAGCTCGGCGGTGCGCGCGACGATGAACAGCGCAGGGCCGTACACCTCAACCTTGGGCAGCTGCGTCGGATTGAGCGCGTCCTCCACCGCCAGCGGGTGCAGGTCGAACTGGCGGCGCGCCTGCTCCATCTCGTCCGCGGTCGGCTCGCACAGCCCGATCCAGTCGAAACTGTCGGGCGGGAGCGGCTGACGCGGCTGACCGTCGAGCGTGAGGACGTGGTCTTCGGTGTTTCCCGCGGAATAGCGGCGCGCGGCGATGATCGGCATGCCCCGGTGTGGCAAAGTCGCGCGGCGCTGGCAATTGCCCGGCCCGCCTGCCCCCGTACCCGCCTGCCCCCGTGCCCGCCTGCCCCTGTGCGCGCTTGCCCGCGGCGGCGGCGTCACCTAACCAGCCGGGATGCTGGACCACAATGCCGCCGCCGCCCGCATCTTCACCGCCGCGCTGATCGTGATCGGCGACGAGATCCTCTCGGGCCGGACCCACGACAAGAACATCGCGCAGGTCGCCACCTGGCTGCAGGTCCAGGGGATCCGGCTGAAGGAGGTGCGCGTGGTCGCCGACGAGGAGCCGGCGATCGTCGAGGCGGTCAACACGCTGCGCGCCCGCAACGACTACCTGTTCACCACCGGCGGGATCGGCCCGACGCACGACGACATCACGGTCGACGCCATCGCCGCCGCGCTGGGCGTGGGGGTCGAGGTGCACCCGGCGGCGCGGGCCATCCTCGAGGACTACTACGCCACCCGCGGCGGCCTGACCGAGGCGCGGCTGCGCATGGCGCGGGTCCCGGCGGGTGCCGACCTGATCCCCAACCGCTTCACCGGCGCGCCGGGGATCCGCTGGGGCAACATCTACATCATGGCCGGGGTGCCCTCGATCACGGCCGGCATGCTCGAGGCGCTGACCGGCACGCTCGAGGGCGGCGCCCCGCTGCTCAGCGAGACGATCGGCTGCTGGGTGGGCGAGAGCGAGGTCGCCGACCTGTTGCGCCAGACCGAAAAGACCCACGAGGGCTGCCAGATCGGCTCCTATCCGTTCTGGCGCGAGGGCCGCACCGGGGCCAATTTCGTGATCCGCTCGGTCGATCCGGACCGGCTCGCGGCCTGCTGCGCCGCGCTCGCCGCGGGGCTCACCGCGGGAGGCCGCACCCCGGTCGCCGGTGGGCTCTGAGCGGGCAGCGCCGGGGCGCCCGTCCGCGGCGCTGAGCCTCTGCCTGGTGGCGGCCACCGCGCTGGCCGGCTGCGCCGCGCCCGAGCCCCAGCGCGCCA
>NZ_JACLAX010000036.1 GCF_014230355.1 Novosphingobium piscinae | reverse complement strand
CTCGAGGCGGAAGCCACCGAAGTCATAGCCGACGATCCCGCCGAAATCGTAACCGGCCTTGGTCTTCAGCACGCCGGCGTTGCCCACGCCGGTCAGGTTGAAGATGTTCTCCGCCTTCACGGCGCCGGCATCAGCCTCGACGTACCACTGGTCGTCGCGGGCAAGAGCCGGAGTGGCGAGGGCCGTGCCGGCCAGAGCCAGTCCAAGAACAAGTTTACGCATCGTGATTCCCCTTTGTGCCGGACGCCGTCGGCCTCCGGAAAAGTCTGTTCCAACGCCACCGCTCAGGCGCGCTGCATTCCGCCCCGGCCAGGAAAATGCCCAGCCGGAGCGCCACGAGAAACCTCATGTGCCGCACAAACCGGCCGTCTCCGGAATGGTTCCCGACTCAGGCCGGGAAGACACCCCACTGTTGCAGCGCAGCAACTAGCGCCCGCCACGCCTGGCGCGCCTCGGCGTCGATGACGGTCCCGCCACTGGGCGGCGCTGGCAGGTCCGGAGCCCGCCAGGTCCCGGCGATGCAGTGCCGGACCTGCCGACGCGACCGGTCAAGCAGCTGGAACCCGTCACCGGGCACGACGAACAGCCATTGTCCGCCCTGTCGCAGCGCGATCTGCCCGGCGCAACCGGTCCAGTCGCCGGTCGGTGCCGGACCGACCAGCCAGGCCGTGCCATCGACCGGGTTCGGCGGTGGGGTCTGAGCCTCGCCCTCGATCGCGCAATGGAGCGTGCCGTCCAGCACCGCCAGGGCCTGGTTGACGAACACCTCCTTCTGCGCCTGTCCGGCGAACAGCAGCGGCAGCGCAAAGCGCGCTGTGGCACCATCAAGGCGCAACGGATCGACCATGGGGACAGCTCCTTCAGTCCAGATAGATCAACAAGGTCGGCCATGAGGGCCCGGCGGCGCCAAGCTGGCGCACCTGCAGCGGGGCGCCGCGCCATGGCCCGCGCAGTTGCCGCACCGTCTCGGCGGACAGGGTGAGCGCGGGAGCGCCAACCTCCCAGCGGGCCAGCGGCACCGCGCCCGCGCCGAGTTCGACGGCATAGCGCTCGGCCTCCTCGTGCAACGGCACGTCGGCCTCGTCGGCCCAGCGCCATGCCCCGCGCGCCCGTCGGGTCCAGCTGAGCGCCAAGGCACCATCGGCCAGCGCCCGTGCGCGCGGATGGACCGGTGCCAGCGGCCGGGCGCCAATCCCGCGCAAGGCCACGGCGCTGGTCACCGGCTCGGGATCAACCAGGCCGATCGCGGCGATGCGGTCGGCGGTTGCGGCCAGCGTCCCGTCGAGCACGAGGAGGCTGTCATCGAGCAGGACAAAGCGCTCGCCGACGGCATGGCCGGCCGCCGCGGCTTCAGTGCCACCCCGGCCGCGCAGCAGTCCGCTCAGCTGCCAGCGCCCCGCCCCAAGCGGTTCGGCGCGCGCAAACTGGATGATCTCGTCGCCCAGCAGTGCGCGGTTGGCACCCTGGGCAAGGCGCACGCCGGTCGCCTCAGCGAGGACCGTATCAGGCCCCAGCAAGGCCACGGTCACCTGCGAGGCACGATCGGGCAGCAGGCTGGATGCGGGCGGCAGGGCATCGACGGCCGTGCCAAGGGTGGCCGGCCGGCGCCCGCTCGACCCGATCAGCTCAAGCCCGCCGTCGCGATCGACCGCATAGAGCGCCGCGCCGCTCCACCCGGCCGCGGCCGAAGCCGCGGCGACATAGAGGCTGCCCGCTGCGCGGCCCGCCGGGCCTTCCCACGGCAGTTCGAAGGCGGCGAGGGTGGTGGGGCCGGCAGCCTGATCGCGCGCGAGCGCCCCGCGGCCCGGATCGGCCCCGCCGTCCGGCGCGTCGAGCGCTGCGGCCAGGGCCGGGTCTGGCAGCCGCGAAAGGGTCAGCTCCACGCCCGCAGCCTGCCACTCCCACTCGGCCACGCGCCAGAGGCCGGGCTCCCCGGGCACGCGCGCGATGGCGCCGGGCATCAGCTGTGGATCGATCACCGCGGTGCGCCAGACCAGCGACCGGGCCGCCCAGACCTCGCGCTGGGCCGCCGCCGCGACCCATTGCCGGGCCACCGGCGCGGCCATGGCGAGCGGGGCCGACAGGACTCCCGGCTGACCCGCGCCGGGCTGCCGCGGCGCCCGCTGCAACCCGGCCTGATAGTCACGCTCGACGTCGTGGTACTGCAGCGCGCCGAGCGGCACCACGGCGGCCCCGCCCTGCCGGCGCACGACGGCAGCGCTCCCGCCCAGCCCGCCCCATCCCTGCCCGCCCTCTTCCTGCCGACCGGCGCCCGGCGCCGCCGCTTCCGGCAGAGGCCGAGCCGCGCCCGGTGCGGAGCGCAGACGCAGCGGATCGGTGGTGACGTCGCAGGCATAGGGGACGAGCCGCCCGAGCAGGCCAAGCAGTTCGGCGGCAGGCCCCTCCTGCATCAGTCCGGCGAGCCCGGTCAGCGGCACGGCCGGCGCCGGGGGAGCGGACGGCTCGTCGACCAGCAGGGACAGATCGAGCGCGGTCTCGGGGCCGAACACCTCGAAGCTCAGGGCCGGCAGACGGTTGCCGAAATCGCCGAGCGGGAGGTCCTCGAACACCACATAGGCGAGCCCGCGGAAGGCCGGGCAGGCGTCCGGATCCTCCGCCGCGGCGATCAGCGGATCGGGCAGCTGGTCGCCATGACCGGCGTGGAACCGCAGCTGACCGCCCGCCTTGAGATCGCCCGCCGCCCCGCGCAGCAGGCTGCCATCGGCCCAGATCCGCCCCAGCCCGGCCAGCGGCCGGCTGCTCAGCGCCACGGCAAAGGAAGCCGCATAGCTGAAGGTGGTCTGCGCCGGGCGCCCCTTGCCGCCGCCGTGCGTCGCACGCGTTTCCCTGAGATCGGCGGCCCAGATGATGCTCCCGCCCACCCGCATCCGCCCGAAGCAGCGCGGAACCGGCTCGCCATAGCCCGAGGTGGTCAGCGCCAGATCGCGCAGGCGCGGCCCCTCGCGGGTCCCACCGGACAGTACGGCACCATCGACCTGGCGACCGACCAGGGCGCCGAGTGCGGCGCCGACCGGCCCGCCCACCACCTGCCCGAGCGCCGAGAAGATCACGGTGGCCATCGTTGCTTGCCTTTCGCTGGCGCGGAGAGAGGGGGGTGGAAGACCGCGCGGCCGGTCAACCGGGGGCCAGGCGCCAGCGCGCCAGGGGCCCGGTCGGGGCGGCGAGGGGATCGGGTCCCAGCGGGGTCCGCACCACCCGGCGCAGCCCGGCATGGGCTTCGATCAGGGCCTTGGCCTCAGGGTCCACCATGGCCAGGTGCCACTGTCCCGGGCCGGGGCGCAGCAGCCAGACCTCGCCGGGCGTGGGCGGGCCGTCGGCAGCGCGGAACCCGTGACGCGCCGCCCAGACGTCCGGCGCCCCGGGCAGGGCCCCGCGCCAGGCATAGCCCCGCGGGAGGTCGACGGCGCGGCCGCTGCGCAGCAGCGCCACCGCGACCACGCCGATGCAATCGAGCCCGCTGGCCGGATCGCGCCCGTGCAGGCGGAAGCGGCAACCGACCAGCTCCGCCGCGGCCCGCGCCACGGCCAGTCCGGCGCTCATCCCGCTGCGCCGCTGCGCAGGACAAAGTCATTGCCCGGCAGGCTGGGTTCGCCGCGGAAGTTCACCGCATTGCCGAACCGTCCGGCACAGGTCGCGATGGACCCGTCGCAGCCCTCGCGCAGGCGCACGGCCGTGCCGGACGGGACAGTGACGTCGAGCGGCCGGTCGAGCACCAGCAGCGCGCCCTGCACCGCGGCAATGCCGCTGCGACAGCCGGCCAGCGGTCCGTCCAGCCAGCATAGCCGCCCGCCGACATGGCCGGGCTGCGCCGCACCCGCGGTCACCCGCACGGCGCCGCCATCGGGCGTGCTGCCAAGAACCAGCACACGGGTTTCGAACCGGGCCGCCGCAAGTCCGCAGGCCGGGCCGCAGAACCGCGCCCGGCACACCGGACTGGTCCGCGGCACCGGATCGCGGTGCAGCGCCGCCTTGGACGATTCGACCGCGGCCTCGAACCGGTCCTGCCCGGCGGTCATCGGACCGATCGTGCCGGCATAGAGCAGGGTGGACTCGCCGCTCTGCCAGTCGACCAGGCCGAACCGCACCGCCGCGCCGTCGAACCGCCCGGCGGCCAGATCGGCCGCCGCCAGCGCGTCATGGGTGAGCGCGCCCTGCAGGTCGGCGCTGTCGGCTTCGAGCCCGGCCGAGCAGCGCAGCGCCGAGGGGATCATGCCCGGGGCGGCCCGGTGCCGCACCCCGTCGAACCACAGGTCGCGGTCGTGGGTGACGAAGCCGATCGTCACACCGTCGCGGCGCAGCACGCGCCAGAAGGTGGCCACGGTTTCCAGCGCCGTGGCGAACCACAGCCGGCTCATCCCTCCTCCCGCAGCGCGATCACCGGCACCGACACCGCCTCGGCGGCGTCGCAACCGTAGCCGGCGATATCGAGACGGTCCTCGGCGAACCGCACCGGCACGTCGAACAGGAACCCGGCGCGCACCTCGGCGCCGGACGGCGGAGGCGCGGCGAAGCGGATCGTCCCGCCGGGCTCGAGGCTCCAGCCGGTGGTCCGCACGGCGCCGGCCAGGCTCACCCGGACCGATCCCGCCACGGGCCGGGTGATCCGCCGCACCTGCGGATCGCCATCCGCCGCGCCATAGCGCTTGACCAGCGCGAAGCGGGTGGCGGCGCCATCGCCGGTGCCCAGCCACTGGTCGCCGGCGGTGGGCGTGCCGGTCAACCCGTTCGAGCTGAAATCGGTCGGGTCACGCAGGCGGAAGCCGCGCGCCGCGCCGTGCCGGGCGCGGAAGAATGTCAGCAGGGTGCCGATCTCGGCGGCCGAACGGATCCCGGGGCCGAGGTCGAAGCGCAGCCGGGCATCGCTCCACAGCGCGTTGCGCCGCTCGAAGCCCGAGGCGGTGACGATCACGCTGGTCGCGAACTCGGGACTGACCACGGCCTCGCGGCCAAGCGCCAGCGGGAAGCTCACATCGTCGAACGCCTGCATGCTGTCCTCCTCGGATGGTGCGGGCAGCCGCACGTAGCCATCGCGGCAGACCTGCGGCAGGGCCCAGACGAAGCGCTCGTGCCCGCCCTCGCCCGCGGCCTCGTCGAGCGCCGCGTCGATCCGGCGCCAGGCGACCAGGTCGCCCGGCACGGTGACGAAACCGGCCAGCACGTCCTGCTGCGCCAGCGGATAGCCCAGCCGCGCGGTGATCGCCGCGCGCGCCGCGGCGCGCGGGCCATCGGCGCCGCTGGTCAGCCAGTCATAGTCCTCCACCTGCAGCCGGTCATAGGCCGGTGCGGCCCAGCCGAGCGGGACATTGGCCCGGGGCGCGGCAGGGGTGGCGGGGTCGAACACGGTCGGTAGGAAGACCAGCAGCAGCACCTCGGCCGGGTCCGGCGCCACAGCCGCGCGCACCGCGTCGCGCAGCCCGGCGGTGGCCTCGGCGAGGATCGCTCCGGCCCGGTCGAGCAGGTCGAGCCGCGCGGCGTCGAGCGGGGCGGCCAGATCGTCGATCACCGGCGGGTTGCCGCCCAGCCGCGCCCGCGCCGCCGCATCGTAAAGGCACGGCCGGCGCGCGGCATCGACCCACCACCACGGCTCGCCGATCTGCACCCGCACCGCCAGGCCGGCCTCGCGCATCAGCCCGGCAAAGGCCGCAGCCACCCGGCGCAGCCAGGCCATCGCCTCCGGCTGCGCCGGGGAGAGCAGCGCCGAGGGCGGCGACCAGCCGGTGCGCGCCGGGCTGCCGTCGGCCGCGCGCTGCTGCCAGGCGACCGGGCAGTGCTGCGCCAGCAGCTCGAACGACAGGGAGAGGATCGGAGCGAAGCCGCGCCGCCGCGCCTCGGCCAGGAACGCGGCGTGCCAGGCCGCCGCCGGCCCAGCCAGCACCGGGCCATGCGGATCGACCAGCACGGCCCCCTCGGCCCCGGCCAGCCGCATGAAGTGGCTCATCCCGACATAGTGCAGCAGGCTGCCGCGATAGCCGAGACCCTCGGCATTGCGCAGCACCCGCTGCGGGGTCAGCGTGCCCTGGTCGTCATAGGCAGTGGCGCAGGCCACGCCGTGTGGCGGCACCACCACGTCGCCGATCTCGAGCATGGCGCGCGCACCGTCGCAGCGGATCTCGCTGAGCTCGGCCCAGCCCTCGACCGGGTCGGGGAGCAGCGCGGTGCTGCCGGCGGCATAGCCGGGCGGGACAAGCGAGACGAACAGCCGGTCGATCGCCGCGGGATCAACCGCTTCGCCGCGCGACCAGCCGGCTTGCAGCGCCGAGAACGGCAGCACGATCCGGGCATCGTCGGGCTGCCCCGCGACCACGTAGTTCCACAGACGCACGTACCAGGTGCGTGCGGCCCCGGCGCCATCCCGGCCCTCGATCGTCAGGGTCGGCCCGTGGGCCTGATCGAGCGGGACGATCCCGCCCGCGCGCCAGCGGAACGACAGGGTCGTGCGGGCATAGTCACGGTCGGTGGCATAGGCCAGCAGCGGATGGTCGTGGCGGTCGGCGCTGTCCCAGATCAGCCCCGCCAGATCGCCCGCGGTGAGGAAGGTCAGGTCGACGCGCAGCGCGTCGGCGGCGGGGACGGTCACTGCGGCCAGCATCGGGCGGGGAAAGTCGACCGTCCAGAAGCGCGGATCGAAGCGCTGGATCCAGTCGTGGTCCTGTCCGCTGCGCGCGCCGGCGAGCCAGAAGGCCATGGGCGTCCCCCTCGCTCAGCTGTCGCGCAGCGCGCGGCGCACCGCGGCGGCGACCTGGCGGCCCGAGCGCTGCAGCGCCTGCGGGGCGTCGCTGCCGGGCGGCGCCTGGATGGTGATCGCCACGCGCACCTCGCGCCCGGCCTCACGCCCGATGGGACCCGGCACGACCCGGCCGACGCTGCCCGGGACGAACAGCTCGGGTCCGCGTTCGCCAACCAGATAGCCCTGCCCCGGCACCACCGGACCGCCGGTGGCCCGGCCCGGCCGGCCGAGCAGTCCGCCCAGCAGATCGATCCCCAGCCCCGCCAGCCCGGTCAGTCCCGCCGCGCCTCCGGACGTCGCGGTCGCGCCCGGCGCAAACAGGCTGGTGGCGGCGCGCTGGGCAATCGTGTCGAGCACGGCCAGGGCCACGCGCTGCAGATCGGCAAAGCCCAGGCTGCCGCGGCGCAGCGCCTGCCCGAGACTGCGTTCCAACAGGCCGCCCGCCGCAGCCAGTCCACTCCCCAGCGTGGTGTCGAAGGTGGCGCGCAGCTGCGCCACGTCGCGGGCAAAGCCCTGGGTATTGGCGCGGACCTCGACCATCAGACTCTCGACCGGATCAGTCATCGTGACGCTCCATCAGCCGTTCGCATTCCGCACGGGTCAGCGCTGGGTCGGCCGCGGCGCCCGGCGGCGCCAGCAGCGGGGCCAGCTCGGCCGGGGTGGCGGCCCAGAACTCGTCGGGACGCCAGCCGAACCAGCGCCCGGCCAGCCCGGCCAGCCTGACCGCGCCGGCGCCGAACGGGCCGGTCATGCCGCCCCCGCCGCGGCGTCTTCGCCCTGGAGGATCGCCGCCAGCAGTGCGCGCAGCGGCGCGGCGGCGGCAGCCAGGCCCATGGCCGCCACCGCCTCGCCCACCGCCTCGCGCGGGATCGTCGCGCGATCGACCAGGCAGTGCCACAGCAGCGCCACGGTCTCGCCCAGCCCGAGCTGTCCGGCCGCGGCGCGTTCGACCAGCGCGAACAGTGGGCCCAGCTCGGCCTCGGCCGCGACCAGCGCGGCGAAGCTGGGACGCAGCAGGCGTGGCACGCCGGCGATCGGCAGTACCGCCTCGCCGCGCAGCGGGTTGGCATCTCCGCGCAGCGGGTTGGGATCGCCGCGCAGCGGGCAAGTCGGGGCGGTCATGCCGGGGTCACCGCGCCGGAGCTTTCAAGCGCCACGGTGTAATTGCGCTCGCCATTGAAATCGCCGGCATACTCGAGGCGCTGTAGCAGGAACCGGCCGCGCAGGCGGGCGCCGTCCTCGAAGCTGAGCTCGTAGTCGGCCAGGGTCCCGGCCAGGGCCACATCGCGCAACTGGGTCTCGGCCGCGCTGCCGAGGAAGATCCCCGCCGCGCTGACCGAGACCTGGCGGATGCCGGCGCCCGAGAGCAGCTCGCGCCAGCCGTTGCTGTCCTTGCTGGTGACCACCACCGTATCGCCGGAGATCGCGAGCTGGGTGGTGCGCAGTCCGGCGACGGTGCGGTAGACGGGCGGGCTGGCGCCGTCGGCGATCTTGAGCAGGAAGGCGGCGCCTTTCTGGGCGGGCATGGCAGTTCTCCTTCGGCAGGGAGGCGCGGGGGACGTGCGAGCGGGCGGTCAGGCCGCAAGCAGGCGGAAGCGGTATTCGGTCAGGATCGCGCGGAGCCGGCCCGGCCGCTGTTCGGTGCGGGCCCGGAGGAAGGCGCTGCTGACCACGACGAAGCCGTCGTGCTGATGCGGCAGCGCGCGCAGCCGGGCCTCGAGCGCGGCGACCAGCGCCGCGGCCGTATCCGGGCGGTCGCCGCGGGCGTGCAGCTCGAAGGCGATCCGCACCTCACGGCCGGGACCGTCCTTGGTGCTCCAGTCGGTGCTGGCGCTGGCGGCGATCGCCAGCCACGGCAGGGCGGCGCGCGCCGGGGCCTCCTCGCTCAGCGTGCTGAGCCCGGCGCCCAGCACGGGGTCGCTGGCGAGCCAGCCGATCAGCGCGGCGCGCAGGGCGGTTTCCATGGCTTCATCCTTGATCGGAGGGCGGGAACAGGTCGGGCCAGAGCCAGTCCGGACGACGCCAGCCATCGCTCGCCCGGCGGGGGCGCGACCGCGTGCGGGCCAGGCCGGCGGCGCGGCGCAGCAGGCGCGCGGCGAGCCGGTCCCAGCCCGCGCCGGGCG
>NZ_JACLAX010000035.1 GCF_014230355.1 Novosphingobium piscinae | reverse complement strand
GGAGCCGCCCGGCCGGTCGGCTTGCCGGCGGGCGGCCCGCCCGTCTTGCCGCCCGTCTTGCCGGCCGCCTTGCCAGTCGCGGGGCCGCCACGGGCGCGCTGGCCGCTGGGCTTGCGCGCCGGCGCGCCCTCGCCATCGGCCCGCTTGCGCCGTTCGCCGCGGCGCTCCTTGCGGTACTGCTTGGCGTGGGCCTTGGCCGCGGCCTTGCGCAGCTCCTTCTCCGGTGCGCGCGGGGCCTCGGGCAGGTCGGCGCCGAGCGCCTCGTCAAAGCCAAGCTGGGCCATCGACGCGGCGAAATGCTCGGGCAGCTCGGCGGTGACATCGAGCGGGGCGCCATCGGGGTGGTCGATCAGCAGGCGCCGCGCATGGAGATGCATCTTGCGGCTGATCGAGCCCGAGAGGAAGGCCTCGGGGCCGCCATACTTGCCATCGCCGACGATCGGGTGGCCGATCGCCGCCATGTGCACGCGCAGCTGGTGGGTGCGCCCGGTGAGCGGCTGCAGTTCCACCCAGCAGGCGCGGTTCCCGGCGCGGTCAAGCACGCGGTAGCGGGTGCGCGCGGGCTGGCCGTGCTCGCTTTCATCGACCATCATCTTCTCGCCACCGGTGCCCGGCTGCTTGGCCAGCGGCAGCTCGATCAGGCCGTCGGAGATGTCGGGAATGCCGATCACCAGCGCCCAGTAGATCTTGCGCGCCGAGCGGCCCGAGAAGCGCCGCGAGAAATAGGCCGCGCTGCCCGGGGTGGCGGCGATCAGCAGCACCCCCGAGGTGTCCTTGTCGAGCCGGTGCACCAGGCGCGGGCGCGGTCCGTCCTGGACATAGGCGTCGAGCAGCCCGTCGACATGCTCGAAGGTGCCGCTGCCGCCCTGGGTGGCGAGCCCCGGCGGCTTGTTGAGCACGATCGCCGAACGGTCGCGGTGGATCACCATGCTGTCGGCGAGCGCGATCTGCGCCTCGGTCAGCTCGCGCCGGGGGCGCGGACCGCCCTTGGCCGGCTCGTTCCCGCCGGGTGGCACGCGCAGGACCTGGCCGGCGCTGAGCCGGTCGGCCGGATCGGCGCGCTTGCCGTCGACCCGGATCTGGCCGGTGCGGGCCCAACGCGAGACCGTGGCGAAGCCGATCTGGGGCAGGTGGCGCTTGAACCAGCGGTCGAGCCGGACCCCCTCGTCATCGGCCTGGACGGTGAACTGGCGGACCTGATCATCGCGGCCGTGCGCGCCGGCAGGGGGCTTCATGCCGGCCCCCGGGTCAACAGCAGCCCGCCGAACAGCGCGGCGAAGCCGGCCAGTAGCGACAGTGCGACATAGCCCGCGGCGAGGCCAAGCAGGCCGCGCTGGACAAACAGGGTGAATTCCAGCGCGAAGGCCGAGAAGGTGGTATAGCCGCCCAGCACGCCGACCCCCAGCAGCAGGCGCCAGCCATCGCCCCCCTGGCCGTGCCGCGCGAGCACGCCGACCAGCAGGCCCATGCACAGGCAGCCCAGCACGTTGGCGGTCAGCGTGGCCCAGGGAAAGGCGGTGGCCGGGGCCGGGGCCAGCGCCTGCCAGGCGCGTCCGGTGGCGAAGCGCAGCCAGGCACCGGCGGCACCGCCCGAGGCGACCAGCAGCGAGGACAGGCCGAAGGAAGGAGAGGAATTCATCCGGGGGGCTGTAGCGAGGCTTTGCCGAAGATGCCACTTTCTTGGCGCAGTCGGCCGATTTCGCGGCGGCGGCCTGCTTGCCAAGCGCAGAGTCCTCTGCTAGCGGGCCGCTTCTTCGAACCGGTCCGGCAAGGATTCGGGGCGGTTTGTATTGGCATTGATAAGGTGCTCCCCCGCGCGCTTCACCAGCGGGGTTCTCGCCTTCCGATCTGTTGAGGTGTGTCGGTTTATGCAAATTCTCGTTCGCGACAACAATGTCGATCAGGCTCTCCGTGCGCTCAAGAAGAAGCTGCAGCGTGAGGGTGTGTACCGCGAGATGAAGCTGCGCCGTCACTATGAAAAGCCCTCGGAAAAGCGCGCCCGTGAAAAGGCTGCCGCGGTCCGTCGCGCCCGCAAGCTCGAGCGCAAGCGCGCCGAGCGTGACGGCGGCAAGTAAGCGCCGCCTTGCGCCTGTGCCGGGGTTGCTCCGGCACGCGCTTTACGCCAAGAGGGCGCGGCTTAATCCGCGCCCTTTTTGCTGCGTGCGCGGCACGACCATGAGGACGAATCGATGACCGAGATCACCCGCGTTCCGCTCCAGCCCCTGCAGAAGGGCTCGCTCACCAAGCTCTGGCTCGGCGTGGCTGCAGCCGTGGCCGTGGCCGGCGGAGTGGCCTGGGCAGCGATGCCGGAACTGGTCGCGGTCAAGACGGTCAAGGCCGGCGAGGGCCCGAACCCGACGCTCGATGACGTGGCCTTCATCGACTACACCGGCAAGCTGGCCGACGGGAAGGTGTTCGACCAGGGCAAGGCCCCGCTCGCCCTGCGCGAGGTCGTTCCCGGCTTCACCCAGGCGCTGCAGCAGATGCAGCCGGGCGGCAAGTACAAGGTCGTGATCCCGGCCCGGCTTGCTTATGGCGACAAGGCCAACGGCCCGATCCCGGCCAATTCCGACCTCTATTTCGACATCGAGGTGCTGGGGGTGATGAGCCGCCAGCAGTTCGAGCAGCAGCGCCAGCTGATGCAGATGATGCAGGCGCAGCAGCAGGGCGGTGGCGCCGGCGGGGTCGCGCCCCAGGCCCTGCCGCAGCCCTGATCGTTCCTTCCGTCCGAAAGGTCTGACCCTCCATGTCGGTCGATACCGCCACCGTCACCAAGATCGCCTCGCTTGCCCGCATCAAGGTCAGTGAGGCCGAGGTCGCGGCCATGGTCCCCGAACTCAACGGGATCCTCGCCTGGGTCGAGCAGCTTGGCGAGGTTGATGTGACCGGGGTCGAGCCGATGACCGCGGTGATCCCCAACACGCTGCGCCTGCGCGAGGATGCGGTGACCGATGGCGGCATCCGCGATGCGGTTCTGGCCAATGCCCCGGCGGCCGAGCATGGTTTCTTCGGCGTGCCGAAGGTGATCGAGTAGGTTTTCCCGGTCCGCCGCGGGCGCGTGGGCTTCGACAGGCTCAGCCCGAGCGGACCTTGTTTCTATCGTGCACTATCAACTCCGCTCAGCCTGAGCTTGTCGAAGGCCACGCGCTGACGGGAGATCGAGGCCCATGACCGACCTGACCGAACTCGGCATTGCCGACATCCGCAGCGGCGTCGCCGCCGGCACCTTCACCGCGGTGGAGGTGGCCGAAGCGTTCAACGCCGCAGTGGCCGCGGCGCAGCCGGCGCTCAACGCCTTCATCGTCACCACGCCCGAGGCGGCGCTTGCCGCGGCCCGCAAGGTCGATACCGCGCGGGCGGCGGGCCAGCCGCTGGGCAAGCTGGCGGGCGTGCCGATCGGCATGAAGGACCTGTTCGCCACCAAGGGCGTGCAGACCACGGCGGCCAGCAGGATTCTCGAGGGCTTCACGCCGGAGTACGAGAGCACGGTCTCGCAGAACCTGTGGAACGCCGGTGCGGGCATGCTCGGCAAGCTCAACCTCGACCAGTTCGCGATGGGCTCGTCGAACGAGACCAGCGCCTTCGGCAACGTGATCTCGCCCTGGCGCCGCCCCGGCGATACCGCGCCGCTGGCGCCGGGCGGCTCGTCGGGCGGGTCGTCCGCCGCGATCGCCGCGCGCCTGTGCCCGGCGGCGACCGGGACTGACACCGGCGGCTCGATCCGCCAGCCCGCCGCCTTCACCGGGATCGCCGGGATCAAGCCGACCTATGGCCGCTGCTCGCGCTGGGGCGTGGTGGCTTTCGCCTCGTCGCTCGACCAGGCCGGGCCGATGGCCCGCTCGGTGCAGGACTGCGCGATCATGCTCGAGGCCATGGCCGGGTTCGATCCGAAGGATTCGACCAGCCTGAACCTGCCCGTGCCCGCATGGGAGGCCGGGCTGAACCCCAGCATGGCCGGCAAGAAGGTCGGCATCCCGCGCGAGTACCGGCTCGACGGGATGGACCCCGACGTGGCCAGGAGCTGGGACGATGGCATCGCCTGGCTCAAGGACGCGGGTGCCGAGATCGTCGAGATCTCGCTGCCCCACACCAGGTATGCCCTGCCGACCTACTACATCATCGCCCCGGCCGAGGCCTCGTCGAACCTCGCGCGCTATGACGGCGTGCGCTATGGCCTGCGCGACCTGCCCGATGGCGCGGGGCTGCAGGACATGTATGCCGCCACCCGTGCCGCCGGCTTCGGCCCCGAGGTCAAGCGCCGCATCATGATCGGCACCTACGTGCTCTCGGCCGGCTTCTACGACGCCTATTACACCCAGGCGCAGAAGGTCCGCACGCTGATCGCGCGCGATTTCGAACTGGCCTTCCAGCACTGCGACGTGATCCTCGCCCCGACCGCGCCGACCGCGGCCTTCGCGCTGGGCGAGAAGAGCGACGATCCGCTGGCGATGTACCTCAACGACGTGTTCTCGGTCCCGGCCAGCCTCGCCGGCCTGCCCGCCATGTCGGTCCCCGCCGGGCTCGACCGTCAGGGTCTGCCGCTGGGGCTGCAGGTGATCGGCCGGGCTTTCGACGAGCAGGGCGTGCTCAATGCCGGGCTGGCGCTGGAGCAGCGCGCGGGTTTCACGGCCAAGCCCGCCAAGTGGTGGTAACCTTCCTTCTCCGTTCGTCTCGAGTGAAGTCGAGAGACGGACGGGCCAGCGCAGGTGTCTCGACTGCGCTCGACACGAACGGTGAATGACATGACGAATTCCGCGTATCGTATCCAGGGCGCCACGGGCGAATGGGAGGTCGTGATCGGCCTTGAGGTTCACGCGCAGGTCGTGTCCAAGTCCAAGCTGTTTTCCGGCGCCAGCGCCACCTTCGGGGCCGAGCCGAATGCCCAGGTGTCGCTGGTTGATGCGGCCATGCCGGGGATGCTGCCGGTGCCGAACATGGAGTGCATCCGCCAGGCGGTGCGCACGGGCCTTGCCATCGATGCGCAGATCAATGCGTGGTCGCGGTTCGATCGCAAGAACTACTTCTATGCCGATCTGCCGCAGGGCTACCAGATCAGCCAGCTCTACCACCCGCTGGTGGGCGAGGGGCACATCGACATCAGCCTGGACGACAAGAACCCGGAAGCGGCTGTGAAGCGCATCGGGATCGAACGGATCCACGTCGAGCAGGATGCGGGCAAGCTGATGCACGATCAGCACCCGACCATGTCCTATGTCGATCTCAACCGCTCGGGCGTCGCGCTGATGGAGATCGTCAGCCGGCCCGACATGCGCTCGCCTGCCGAGGCCGGGGCCTATCTGCGCAAGCTGCGCGCGATCCTGCGCTATGTCGGCTCGTGCGATGGCAACATGGAGGAAGGCTCGATGCGCGCCGACGTGAACGTCAGCGTGCGCAAGCCCGGCGAGCCGTTCGGCACCCGGACCGAGACCAAGAACGTCAACTCCGTCCGCTTCGTCATGCAGGCGATCGAGCACGAGGCGAGCCGCCAGGTCGACGTGCTGGAAAGCGGCGGCAAGGTGGTGCAGGAAACCCGCCTGTTCGATCCCGACACCGGCACGACCCGCTCGATGCGCTCCAAGGAGGACGCGCACGACTACCGCTACTTCCCCGACCCCGACCTGCTGCCGCTGGTGCTGGAGGCGAGCTTCATCGAGGCGTGCCGCGCCAGCCTGCCCGAGCTGCCCGACGCCAAGCGTCAGCGCTATGAAACCGCGCTGGGGCTGACGCCCTACGTGGCCGGCGTGCTCACCGCCGAGGTCGAGACCGCGCGCTGGTTCGAGGCGCTGCTGGCCGAAACCGCGACCAAGCAGGGCAAGGGCGAGGAGGCCGTCGCCAAGCAGGCCGCCAACTGGCTCACCTCCGAATTGTTCGGCGCGCTCAACCGGCTGGGCCGCAGCCTCGAGGACAGCCCGGTCAGCCCGGCGCAGGCCGCCGAGCTGCTGGCGCTGGTCGCCGATGGGACAATTTCCGGCACGATCGCCAAGCAGGTGTTCGAGAAGATGCTCGAGACCGGCGACGGCGCGGCGGCGATCGTTGAGCGCGAGGGGCTGAAGCAGGAAAGCGACACCGGCGCGATCGAGGCGGTGGTGGCCAAGGTGCTGGCCGACAATGCCGACAAGGTCGAGCAGTACAAGGCCGGCAAGGAGGCGCTGTTCGGGTTCTTCGTCGGCCAGACCATGAAGGCCATGCAGGGCAAGGCCAATCCCCAGGTGGTGAACGACCTGCTGAAGCAGGCGCTGGGCTAAGGCGGCGTGGGCGGGGACTGACGGACCCGCCCGGCCGATCCGCCCACCCCCGGTTCAGGCCCCTTTCGGGTCAGTCCGCCGCGCTGCCCACCACTTCCAGCGGCAGGCCGATGCCCTTGAGCTGGGGCTCGACCAGCTTGCGATCGCCAACGATCACGAAGGTCATCCGGTCGGGCTGCAGCCAGGCATGGGCCGCAGCGTTGAGGGCCGTGGCGTCGATCCGGCGATACCGCTCGGGCAGGGTGCGCTGGTAGTCGTCGGGCCGGCCGAGCCGGTCGTTCTGGATCACCGCGGAGAGGACGGCCATGTTGGTCTCGTAGCGGTTGGGCAGGCCGCGGATGTTGCCATCGGTCACCCGCGTCAGTTCGTCCGGCTCCACCCCGCGCGAATCGGGGAAGGCCGCCATGTCGGTGATCAGCAGCTTGAGCGCATCGCCGGTGCGGTCCGACTGGACCGGGGCCGAGACCAGCAGGCTGCGCGGGCCAACCGGGGCGGTGATCTGCGAATAGACCCCGTAGGACCAGCCCTTGTCCTCGCGCAGGTTGAGGTTGAGCCGCGAGAGGAAGCCCCCGCCGATCACCTCGTTGGCCAGCTCGAGCGGTTCGGCATCGGCGCTGCGGCCGGTGAGCGGCAGGACCTTTCCTGCGAGGATGAACGATTGCGGCGAGTTGGGCCGGTCGACCAGCAGGATGCGCGCTCTGGCCATGGGCAGCGCGGCATCGAGCGGCTTGGCGGGCCGGGCTGCGGCCGGGACGGCCCAGGCGCCGAAGGCCTGATCGAGCAGCGGGCGTAGCTGCTCCATCGTCACGTCGCCGACCACGGTGATCCGCGCCAGGTCGGGGCGCAACCAGCGCGCGTGGGCGGCGCGCAGCGCCTCGGGGGTCAACGCGGCGATGCTGGTCGCGGTGCCGAGCCCGTCCGCGGGCAATCCGTAGGGGTGCGCCGCGCCGAACAGCGCCGGTGCCATCACCCGCATCGCCCGCGCCTGCGGGCTGGCCTCGGCCTGGGCCAGCTGGGCCAGGCGCTGGTCCTTGACCCGCGCCACGTCCTCGGCCGCGAACCGCGGGTTGCGCACCAGATCGGCCATCAGCGCCAGCGAGGGGGCGAGGTTGGCGGACAACGCATCGAGCAGGATCGCGCTGGAATCGAGCCCGGTCTGCGCCGTGATCGTCGCACCCAGCCGTTCCTGCTCCTCGGCGATCGCCGTGGCGGTGCGGGTGGCCGTGCCCTCGTCGAGCAGGGCCAGCATCGCTGCCTGGGTGCCGGGGGTATCGAGCCGGTCAGCCGCGGTGCCGGCATCGAAGTTGAGGCTGACCAGCACCTTGGGCACGGCGGTGCGGCGCGCGAGGGTGACCTGGATGCCATTGCCGAGCGTGGTCCGCTCGACCATGGGGAAGGCCAGCTCGCCCACCGGGGCAATATCGGGCAGGGCGCGCTTGGGTCCCGGCTTGAGCGCGGGCACGGCCGCCGACCTGGGCTTGCGCGGGGCCTTGGCGGCGGGCGTCTCGTCACCCCAGCCGCCCATCTGCTCGCCGCGTTCGGTGCGCTCGCCCGGAACCACGGCCAGGGTGAAGGGCGGGCGGCCAAGCCATTGCTGCAACGCCGCCTTGACGCTCTGCGGGGTGAGCGCGGCCAGCGCAGCCAGATCCTCGCGGTACTTGGCCGGATTGCCCGAATAGAGCGCGCCTTCGGCCAGGGTTGCGCCCTTGCCGTAGAACCCGCCGACCTGCTCGAGCGCGGCAATCTGCGCGCTGGTCAGCCGCGTGGCCGAACGGCGCACCTCGTCCTCGCTCGGGCCTTCGCGGACCAGCCGCTCGATCACCGCATCGAAAGCCTGCTCGGCCGCGGTGCGGTCGGTGCCGGGCTTGATGTCCATCACCGCCATCAGCTGGCTGACCTGCTCGCTGAGCTGGGCCATGGCGCTGACGCTGACCGCCTGCTGGCTGCCCCGCACCAGGGCATTGTCGAGCCGTGAACTGGCGAGCCCGCCGAGGATGTCCATGCCGACCGCGAGCGCCACGGCCTGGGGATCGTTGAGCCCGGGCGCGCTCCACACCCGGTAGAGCCGCGTGGTCGGCACCTGATCGGCCATCTCGCGCCGCACCGGCGCGGGCAGGGTGACCGGCGCGGCCGGCGCGGTCACCACCGCGGGGCCGCGCGGGATCGCGCCGAACCACTTCTCCACCAGCGGCCGCGCGGTCGCCGCGTCGATATCGCCCGTCAACGCGAGCACGACGTTGTTGGGGGCATAGTTGTCGCGGTACCACTGGCGCACGTCAGCCAGGCTGGCGGCGTCCAGATCGGCCATCGAGCCGATCACCGAATGGCGATAGGGGTGGCCGACCGGGAATAGCCCTTCGCCGATGGCGTATTGCGCCAGACCGTAGGGCTGGTTGTCGCCCTGGCGCTTCTCGTTCTGGACCACGCCGCGCTGCTTGTTCAGCTTGTCCTGGGTGACCGCGCCGAGCAGGTGGCCCATGCGGTCGCTTTCCATCATCAGCGCCCGCTCGAGCGCGCCCTTGGGCACCGTTTCGACATAGTTGGTGCGGTCGTAGTCGGTCGAGCCATTCGTCGGGGTCGAACCCGCGCTCTCGAGCGGCACGTCGAAATTGGGCACGTTCTCCGAGCCACCGAAGAACAGGTGTTCGTACAGGTGGGCGAACCCGGTGCGCCCGCGCGGCTCGTGCTTGGAGCCGACGCGGTAATAGGTCGTCACCCCGACGATCGGAGCCTTGCGATCGGTGTGGACCACCACGGTCAGGCCGTTGGCCAGGGTGAAGCTCTCGAACGGAATGTCGACCTGGCGGACCAGCGCGGCCAAGGGCGCGGGCGCCGGGACCGGGGCGGGCGGCGGCGGGGTGGCAGCGGCTGGCGGGGCCAGCGCGACCGGCGGCGGCGTGCCGGGCGCG
>NZ_JACLAX010000034.1 GCF_014230355.1 Novosphingobium piscinae | reverse complement strand
AAGGCCAGCCGCGCCAGCCGGCGGCCCGCGGCGGCGCGATGGAGCGCGCCGCTCACGCGCCGGCTCCGGCGGGTGGCGGGGCTGGGGGCATCGCGCCGGTCCCGCGCGGTCCGCCACGCATCATGCCGCGGCGGCCGGCGAAGCCGGCGCGGCGCTCCTCGCGGGTGAGCTTGCCGTCATGGTTGCTGTCGGCCGCATCGAACCGCTTCAGCGCCTCGGCCAGGAAGGCGTCCCGCGACAGGGCGGCGGTGGGCGCGGCCCGGCCGGGACGCCCGGCGCGGTCACGCATCGCGGCGAATTCCTCGCGGGAGATCGCGCCGTCGCGGTTGGCATCGACCCGGTCGAACAGGGCGGTCATGCGGGCCGCGCGGTCTGCCGGGTCGAGCTTGCCGTCGCGGTTCGCGTCGAACCGCTCGAACAGGGCGGCGGCGCGGGATTGCGCTTCGGCGCGGGTGACCGTGCCGGCACCAAGCGGATCGCCGGCGGGTGGGGGTGGGGCAGGCTGGCGCGGGGCGGTCTGGGCGAGGGCCGCACCGGCCAGCACGGCGGCACCGGCTGCCAGCGCAAGAATCGAGCGTCGCATATCCATCTCCTGAAGTTGGAAGCCGCCCGTGCCCGTCGGGGGGGCAGAAGGGGCAGGGCGGCCTCCTGCAACCGCTCTAGGGCGGTCTTGTCGCGCAACTATGCCGGGCCGGCGGATTTTTGTCGCCAATTGTCGTGCGCGGTCCCACATCGGTGCTGTCGTGACGGGACACCCCGGGCCGGGCCCGGCGCAGCGCAGGAGCAGGACGATGAACGAGCGGCGGATCGAACGCGACAGCCTCGGCACAATCGCCGTGCCAGCCGAGGCCTATTGGGGGGCACAGACCCAGCGCAGCCTGGAAAACTTCCCGTTCGGTCCGGGGGAGCGCATGCCGGCGGCGGTGATCCACGCGCTCGCCCTGGTCAAGCTGGCGGCAGCCCGCGTGAACCGGCGCCACGGGCTCGATCCGGCGCTGGCCGCGGCGATCGAGGCCGCCGCGCGCGAGGTGGCCGAGGGCCAGTTCGACGGCGAGTTCCCGCTGGCGATCTGGCAGACCGGCAGCGGCACCCAGACCAACATGAACGTCAACGAGGTGATCGCCGGGCGCGCCAACGAGCAGCTTGGTGCCGGGCGCGGCGGCAAGCATCCGGTCCATCCCAACGATCACGTCAACCGCGGGCAGAGCTCGAACGACAGCTTCCCGACCGCGCTCCACGTCGCGGCCACCCTCGCCCTGCAGCGCGATCTGCACCCGGCGCTGGAGCGGCTGCGCGACGCGCTGGCGCGGTGCCGCGACGCCTGGGGCGACATCGTCAAGATCGGCCGGACCCACCTGCAGGACGCGACCCCGCTGACCCTCGGGCAGGAGGTCTCGGCCTATGTCCAGCAGCTCGAGGATGCCGGCGCGCGGCTCCGCGATGCCGAGCGCTTCGTGCTGCGCCTCGCCCAGGGCGGCACCGCGGTCGGCACCGGGCTCAACGCCCCGCCGGGTTTCGCCGCGGACATGGCCGCCGAACTGGCCGCCCTGACCGGCCAACCCTTCGTCCCGGCGCCCAACCTGTTCGAGGCGCTGTCCAGCAACGATGCGCTGGTCCAGCTCTCGGCCACGCTCGCGACACTCGCCGTGGCGCTCAGCAAGATCGCCAACGATATCCGTCTGCTCGGCTCCGGGCCGCGCTCAGGGCTGGGCGAGCTGATCCTGCCGGCCAACGAGCCGGGCAGCTCGATCATGCCGGGCAAGGTCAACCCGACCCAGTGCGAGATGCTGACCATGGTCGCCGCCCAGGTGATCGGCCAGCACCAGGCGGTCACGCTGGGCGGTCTGCAGGGCCATTTCGAGCTCAACGTGTTCAAGCCGCTGATCGGCGCCGCGGTGCTGCGCTCGATCTCGCTGCTGGCGGTGGGCATGGACAGTTTCGCGACCCGCTGCGTGGCCGGGCTCGAACCGGACCGCGCGCGGATCGCCGCGCTGGTCGAACGGTCGCTGATGCTGGTCACCGCGCTGGCGCCGGAGATCGGCTACGACAATGCCGCCCGGATCGCCAAGCATGCCCATGCCCATGGTCTGAGTCTGCGCGAGGCGGGGCTGGCGCTCGGACTGGTCGATGCAGCCATCTTCGACCGGCTGGTCCGCCCGGCAGCGATGGTCTGACCGCCGCCGGCCGCGCCGCATTTGCACGGCGCGCGGGGGCGGCTAAGGCGGAGACCGAGGGGCCAGGGAAGGGACCGGGGCTTTTGCACATCTGCATCGTCTATGACTGTCTGTTCCCGTGGACGATCGGCGGGGCCGAGCGCTGGTACCGCCAGCTCGCCGAAACCCATGCTGCCCAGGGGCACCGTGTGACCTACCTGACCCTGTGCCAGTGGGACACCGGCGAGCCGCCCGCTCTGCCGGGGGTGCGCGTGATCGCCGTGGGCCCGCGGCTGGCGCTCTATGCCGATGGCAAGCGCCGGATCGCACCGCCGCTGCTGTTCGGGCTGGGCGTGCTGTGGCACCTGCTGCGCCACGGTCGCCGCTACGATCTGGTGCATGGCGCCTCGTTCCCGTTCTTCTCGCTGCTGGCCGCCGGACTGGCCCGTCCGCTGGGCGGCTATCGCCTCGCGGTCGACTGGCACGAGGTGTGGACGCGCGACTACTGGCGCGCCTACCTCGGCCCGCTGGGCGGCGCGGTCGGCTGGGCGGTCCAGGCGCTGTGCGCGCGGGTGCCGCAGGTGGCCTTCTCCTTCAGCCGGCTCCACGCCGCACGGGCCGAGGCCCTGGGGACCGGTCCGGTGACCCTGCTCGAAGGCGAGTATGCCGGCCCTGCGCTGCAGCCGGTGCCGGCCGCAGACCCCCCGCTGGTCCTCTATGCGGGGCGGATGATCCCTGAAAAGCGGGTGCCGCTGCTGGTGGCCGCGCTGGCCCGGCTGATGCAGACCGATCCTTGCCTGCGGGCCGTGCTGGTCGGCCGTGGGCCCGATCTGGAGCCGGTGCGCGCCGAGGTGGCGCGGCTCGGCCTGGCAGGACGGATCGAACTGCCGGGCTTCGTCCCGACCGAGGCGCTCGAGCGGCTCCAGGCCGAAGCAGCGGTGGTGGTCCAGCCCTCCGAGCGCGAGGGCTACGGCATGATCGTGGTCGAAGCCTCGGCGCGAGGGGTGCCGGTGGTGCTGGTCGCCGGGCCTGACAACGCCGCGGTCGAGCTGGTCGAGCCGGGCGAGAATGGCTTCGTGGCGGCGGAGCCCACCCCCCCGGCCCTGGCCGAAGCCATCGGCGCGGCGCTGGCGGGCGGACCGGCCTTGCGGGCGCGCGTCCTCGACTGGTATGCGCGCCACGCGCAGCGGCTTTCGTTCGGCCAGTCGTTTGCACGGATCGGCGCTGCGCTGGCGGCCGGCCCCGCTGCCGGTGCGCCCACCGAACAAGGATCGTCATGACTGCTGCCGTCTCCGCACCCGCCAGGCCCTGTCCCGTTGCACCGGGCGACCTGTGCGATTTCCGCGATCTGGGTGGTTTCCCCGATCTGAGCGGGAAGGTTGGCCCGGTGTCGGTCGTGCAGTGCCGGCGCTGCGGTCACGGGGTCAGCCTGCCGCCGCTGGCCGATGTCGCCTTCCTCTATGCCGGCCGCGCGACGCAGGATTTCCGCCAGGATGGTTCGCGGCTTGGCCACGCCATCAAGAACGTCGCTTTTCGCCGCCAGGCGCGCGCCCTGCTCGCGCAGCTGCCCGCCCGGCCGGCCCGGGTGCTCGATTTCGGCTGCGGCAGCGGCCAGTTTACCCGCTGCCTCGATGACGAGCTTGGCCCCGGCATGGTCACTGGCAGTGATTTCGAAACCTCTCCGCCGGCGGACCTGACCGGACGGTCCTATGTCCCGGCCGGCGCGCTTGCGCCGCTGGCGGGCAGCTTCGACTGCGTGCTGGCGATGCACGTGCTGGAGCATGATGACGATGCCGCCGGGCTGCTCGGCCGGATCGCCGCGATGGCCCGGCCGGGGGGCATCCTCGTGATCGAAGTGCCCAACAGCGAATGCGCCTGGCTCAAGGTCTTCGGCAAGGCCTGGGATGCCTGGTATCTGCCCTATCACCGTTCGCACTTCAGCCGGCGCTCGTTGCGCGCGCTGGTCGAGCAGGGCGGCCATACGGTGCTTGCGCTCCATCCCGCCACCGTGCCCACGATGGGCCGGTCGCTGTCCAACCTCGTGGGCGGCAACAAGGGGCTGACGTGGCTGCTGGCCGGGATCGGCCTCCATCCGCTGCAGGTCGCAGGTGAACGGTTGACCGGCCGCCCCTCGGCGCTGCGGATCATTGCCCGGGTTGGCGGCTGATCCGTCCGGTGGCCCTTCAACCGGCGCCCTGGCGACGCGCCAGCGCCCAGTAGCTGCAGAGGAAGTTCCACATGACCATGACCACGGTCACCACCGGGGTCGCAACGGTCGCTGCCAGGCCCAGGCCGTCGCACAGCAGGGCATAGATGAGGATGGCCACCGGCGCATTGACCACCTGGCCGGCGGCATAGCGCGCGAAGGACCCCGCGCCGGTTCCCACCCGGTAGGTGAAGCCGCTGTGCACCACGTAGCTGAAGGGGATCATGAAGCAGATGGCGATCCCCACCGCCGGGGCATAGTGCATTCCGGCGCGGGCCAGCAGCAAAAGCAGCACGTTGTTGGTCACGAAGCATAGCGCGCTCGCAACCAGATAGCGCGGGCCCAGGGATCTGAGCCGCGCCATCAGCAGTTTGGACCTGGTCGACACCTCAGGTGGCGGACAGTCGCCGGCCGGTCACCAGCAGGCAGCCCGGACTGGCCGCATCGTCGCTCCAGCCCAGCCCCGCGCCGATGACTCCCGCCAGGGTGCTGGCCACCGGCCGCGGGATCATCGTGGTGTTCTGCAAGGCGCGCAGCTTGAGACTGCGCTGGATCTCGATCGGGCGCAGCGTTCCGCCGGTCAGACTGTGGAGGAGGCCTCCGGTCATGCGCGACAGGGTTTCCCAGCGCCGCGTGGCGCGTTGGCCCAGATAGCCGGTCACCCCGGTCACCTGCAGTCCGTTGCGCTCGCACAGGGCCCGCCATTCCGCTTCCGACAGGTAGTGGAAATGGGCCAAGCGGCGGTCGATCTCGGCCAGATACCGGGTCCGCGGAACCCCGGGGATCACGCTGCCCCGCAGGTTTTCCCGGAAGCCCGGGCCGGGGACGGTGAAGAAGAAGGTTCCGCCGGGCTTGAGCACGCGCGCCAGCTCGGCGATCACCGGCTCCAGATCGGGAATATGCTCCAGCACCGAGTTGGAGATGGCATAGTCGAACGTGGCGTCCGGTTCGGGAATGGCATCGCCGCCACAGGTGTGGATGCGCCGATAGAAGTCGTAGGACTTGGCCGCGTCGGTTTCGAGCGGATCGGGATCGATGCCGACCAGATCGGGGCGGCGGCCGATCCGGTTGAACAGGATATCGGTCAGAATGCCGTCGCCGCACCCCAGATCGAGCCCCAGGCCATCGGGAATGGCAGCCCGGGCCAGCACGTCGATCTCGATGCCGCGCAGGAAGGCGGTCGCCGGCTGCGCCGGATAGCGCGCGACGAAATCGGTCATCAGCTTGCGGTCGATCTTCATGGGGGACACTCTCTAGTTTCAGTCGACGCCAAAAGCCAAGCGCGGCGCTTCGACGCCGAGCACGAACTGCGCCTTGTGTCCGGCGATCACCGCCAGCAGCAAACCGCCCAGCACCGTCTGCAGCCCGATCACGCCCATGCCGATGGCCAGCAGCAGCGGCAGCGAGCTGGGCAGCGCGACGAAATCGATGGCCGTCCACCACAGCCCCACGGCGGCCAGCGACACGGCCGAGCAGAGCAACAGCGCCCCGCCCGACAGCAGCGCGGTTTCCAGCGTCAGCACGGTTTCGAGCCGCCGCAGCACCGGCCGCAGCGGGCGATAGCCCAGCCGCGCGCCATAGAAATGCGTGGCCAGCGCCATCAGCGCGGCGAAGTGGCCGCTGGTGACCATGAACGTGGCCAGGATCGTCCAGTTCACGCCGAAGGGATTTTCACCCCGGATCAGGCCGAGCGTGTAGAGCCCGGCCAGCAGGAGGATCAGCGTACCGGCGGTGATCAGCAGCAGTGCCGGCACCCCGAAGGCCCAGGTCGGGCTGAGCATGAACAGATAGCGCAGGTGGCGCCAGCCATCGCGCCAGGGGCGCAGGTGGGGTGCGCGATCGCGCAGATCGGGCGAAAGCGTGGCCGGGACCTCGTCGATGCGCAGACGCTTGAGGCTGGCCTTGATCACCATCTCGCTGGCGAATTCCATCCCGGTGCTTTCCAGGCCAAGCCCGGCATAGGCCTCGCGGCGGATCGCGCGCAGCCCGCAATGGGCATCGTCGACCCCGGTGCGGAAAAACAGGTTGAGAATGCCGGTCAGTGCCGGGTTGCCGATGTAGCGGTTCTTCCAGGGCATCGCCCCGGGCTTGATCCCGCCCTGGAAGCGTGAGCCCATGCACAGGTCGGCACCGTCGAGCAGCCGGCCGATCATCGCCACGCTGTCGGTGAAGTCATAGCTGCCATCGGCATCGCCCATCACCAGGAAGCGCCCGGCGGCGGCATCGAACCCGCCGATCAGCGCCGCGCCATAGCCCTTGCGGGTCACCGGCACGACCCGCGCGCCCAGACGGGTGGCGAGCGCCTGGCTGCCGTCGGTCGAGCCATTGTCGGCGATCACGATCTCGCCGGCCAGGCCGTAGCTGCGCTCGATCCGGGCGAGCGCCTCGCGCGCGTTGGCGATGCAGTGGGGCAGGGACTGCGCCTCGTTCAGGCACGGCATCACGATCGACACGGCAAGGTCGGGCGGGCAGGTGTTCCCCGCGGGCTGGTCGGCGCGCTGCATCTCTAGGCTGTGTCCCATGGTCCGCCCGCCCATATCTTACCGAGAATGGTTAATGAAGCCTTGCGGGCGTGGGGCTTCGCCGCTGCCATGGCGGCAAGCCGCGCCGGTGTAAACCGGGGCGGTGCGGCGCGCCGGGGCTGGCCGAGCGCGCCGGCCGCGGCTAGGCAACGGACATGGCCAGCCTTGTGCTCAACGACCAGCCGACCGATTTCGCGCTCGATCCGCAGATGCCGCTGCTGTGGGCCCTGCGCGACGTGGCCAACCTGACCGGGACCAAGTACGGTTGCGGCACCGGCGATTGCGGGGCTTGCCTGGTGCTGGTCGATGGCGAGGCCCTGCCCGCCTGCATGCTCTCGCTGGCCGAGGCCGAGGGCCGTTCGATCACCACGATCGAGGGCCTCGCCCGGCGCGGCGCCGGGGCCGCGCGCCATCCGGTGATCCAGGCCCTGATCGACGAACAGGCCATCCAGTGCGGCTTCTGCACGCCCGGTCTGGTTGTCGCGATCGCCGGCCTGCTGGCCCGCAACCCGCGCCCGGGCGATGCCGAGGTGCGTTCGGCGCTGGGCAACATCTGCCGCTGCGGCGTCTATCCGCGCCTGCTCGCGGCGGTCCGCCGGGTGACCGGCCCGGTCGAGACCATCACCACCCCGGCCGGTCCGGCCGCGCCGCCGGGCGCAGCTGCCGACCCGTCTGCCGCACCTGACGGCGCACCGCTTGCCGACTGAACCGGGCCGCGGCTAAGCCCCGCGCGGTCAAGCCGGGATGGGCCAGCGGGAGGGGCGACGGAATGAAGGCGACGATCTGGCACAATCCGGCCTGCGGCACCTCGCGCAAGACGCTGGCGATCCTGCAGGAGACGCCCGGGCTGGTGGTGACCGTGGTGGACTATCTCAAGACGCCGCCCTCGGCCGACAAGCTGGCCCAGCTCTACCACGATGCCGGGCTCACCCCGCAACAGGGCCTGCGCCTGCGCGGCACCGACGCCGCCGCGCGCGGGCTGCCCGAGGCCGCGGCTCCGACGGTGCTCGCGGCGATGGCGGCCGAGCCGGTCCTGATCGAGCGCCCGCTGGTCGAGACCGATCGCGGGGTGCGCCTCTGTCGGCCCCAGGACAAGGTCCGCGACATCCTGTGAGCGCCCCGCCCGACGGCTCCGCGGGATCGGCCGGCGCCGCCTGCGCCGAACCCGCGCCGGATAGCTGTGCCCCGCCGCTTGCAATGGCAGAGCAAATTTGCAATCGCCTGACACTCGATAGACTGGCGGAACAGATAGACCCGATGCCCTCAACCGAGTTCGCCCGAGAGGCCCTGGCGCAGAAGCTCAAGCGCCGGATCAAGCAGATGCTCGGGCCGCAGGGGGTGTTCCTCGAGGGCTTCCTGCGCCACCCGGTGATGGTCGGCTCGGTCATTCCGTCCTCGCGCTTCACCATCAACCGCGTGCTCGCCCCGGTCGATTGGGATAACTGCCGGCTGTTTGTCGAGTATGGCCCGGGGGTCGGCACGTTCTGTCGTCCGATCCTCGACCGGCTGCGCCGCGATGGCCAGCTGATCGTGATCGATACCAACCCCGATTTCATCGACTATCTGCGCCGCACCATCACCGACAGCCGCTTCATCGCGGTCAACGGTTCGGCCGCCGATGTCGAGGACATCGTCCTGGCCCACGGCCACGAGCGGGCCGACTACGTGCTGTCGGGCCTGCCGTTCTCCACCCTGCCCGACGGGGTCGGCCCGGCGATCGCCGCCGCTACGCACCGCGTGCTGCGCCGTGGCGGGGCCTTCCTGGTCTACCAGTTCACCCCCCGGGCCCGGGCCTTCATGGCGCGTCATTTCCGCCGCATCGACAGCGGCCTGGAGTGGATCAACGTGCCGCCGTGCTTCCTCTACTGGGGCTGGAAGGACGAGGACGCGGGCTAAGCGCCGGCTCCCCGCCGCAAGCGACCGTGACGCCGCTGGTGCCGGCGCTCAGGGCGCGGTCGGCCCCTCGTCCACCGCCTCCGCCCCGGCCAGCTGGGTGTGCGTCGCCGCCAGTGCCGCGACCAGCAGCAGCACGAACAGGGCGCTGAGCGTGGACGAGATCACGATCGTGCCGATCGCCGCGTACTGGGCCGGCAGCAGCAGCCCCAGCGCCATGCCGGCCAGCGCGGTGATGACCAGCGTCACCACGGTGAAGGCCAGCCCGATCAGCAGCAGGAACGCAAAGATGCGCGGGGTCTGGCCGCGGGTCAGGTGCCAGGACCGGGTGAGGGCGGCAACCGGGTTGCGGATGCCCTCCACCGCCATCACGGGCGCGGCCAGCGCGGTGCGGACCCAGCCATAGATCCACACGATTCCGGTCACCGCCACCCCCAGCGTCGCGACGACCTTGGTCCCGGCCAGCGAGAAGACCACCAGGATCGGCAGGGCCGCAATGCCCAGCACGAAACCCAGCAGGATCTGCGCGGCCAGATAGGGCAGGACCGTGCGGAAGCCGGTGGCGATGGCCTCGCCCACCGTCGGGCGCGAGCGGTCGGTCAGCAGGGTGAGCATGCCCAGCGTGCCGCCCGCCTGCATGGCGAGGACCGGCAGCATGAACGGCAGGACCTTCGCATAGTACTCCATGGCGAAGGCCATCATCGCCTGCTGGTCGGTTCCGGCTGGCGGTGTCGGTGCCGGAAACAGCAAGGAGAAAGCGAGGTTGGGCAGGAGGAAGAACACGCCGGCCAGGGCCAGCAGCACCTCGCGGTTGGCCGAGAGGGCGGCGGTGGCCTGCTGCCAGGCGCGATTGCTGTCGAAGCGGGGACGGGGATGGACCATGCCCCTTGATAACCGCAGCGATAACCGCCACGCAACGCACGATGCATGATGATCTGTCCGTCCTGCTGCCGGCGACCATCGAATGGCGCCGCGACAGCGCGCTGGTGCCCTACCGCACCGCGCTCGAGACCATGGCTGCGCGCAATGCCGCGATCGCCGAGGGCGCGGCGGCCGAGCTGGTCTGGCTGCTCGAGCACCCCCCGGTCTACACCGCGGGGACCAGCGCCGCGCCCGACGAGCTGCTCGACCCGCGCTTCGAGGTGGTCAGCGCCGGGCGCGGCGGGCGCTATACCTATCATGGGCCGGGGCAGCGGATCGGCTATGTCCTGCTCGATCTCAAGACCCGCGCGCGCGATGTGCGCGGCTTCGTCCATGCCCTCGAGGGCTGGGTGATCGATACGCTCGCCGATTTCGGGGTCGATTCGTGGCGCAGTCCCGGCCGGGTCGGGATCTGGACCCGCGACATCGACGGGCGCGAGGCCAAGATCGGCGCGATCGGGGTGCGCATCCGCCGCTGGGTGACGATGCACGGCTTCTCGGTCAACCTGGCGCCCGATCTGTCGCACTTCGGCGGCATCGTGCCCTGCGGCATCGATGCCTTCGGGGTGACCAGCCTTGCCCGGTTGGGCCATGCCGTTTCGCCCGACGCCTGGGACCGCGCGCTGCTGCGCCATGCCCCGGCCTTCCTCGCCGCGCTGGACCGGCCCTGTCCAGCGCTTGATGCCCCCGCCTCCAACGCGTCCACTGCGGCCGCGCCGTCCGCTTGCGAGAGCCCGCGATGATCCGGCTGCTGTGGCGTTCCACCATCGCCGTGGCGGCGATCGCGGCCCTGGCCGGCTGCGACAAAACCGCGCCTGGGCAGAGCGACGCAGCGGTACCAGTGCTGCCGGGATCGGCCAGCGATGCCATGTTGCCGCTCGACACGGTCACCTCGCAGCCGCCGCTCGATCCGCGCGCAGTGCGCAGCGGCCGCGCCGCCGAGCCTGGCGCCGATGCCACCGAGGCAGCCGAGGCCGGCGAGGAGGGCGCCGCCGCCGCTCCGGTCCCCGCCGCGGCCGCCGCGGCCGGACCGGTGGAGTGACCGCCGCCGCTTCGGCATCTGCCGACGGACCGGAGGTGACGACGCCCTTGACCAGGGCGAGCGGCTGGCACCTCGCAGCCTTGCTGCTGGCGAATTTCGTCCTCGCGCTCGGGCCGTGGGCGGTGCGGCTGGCCGATTCGGGGCCGGTCGCCGCCGGGTTCTGGCGCCTGATGCTGCCGCTCCCCCTGCTGTTCGGCTTCGCCCTCGCCAGCCGCCAGCGGCTGACCGGAATGCCCTGGCAGACGATGCTGGTGATGATCGCTGCCGGGGTGATGTTCGCTGCGGATCTGGGCGCCTGGCATATCGGGATCGCGATGACCCGGCTGGGCAATGCTGCATTGTTCGGCAACTCGGGCAGTCTGATCGTGATGGTCTGGGGGCTGATGGCGCTGGGCCGGCGGCCCAACGGCTTCGAGTGGTCGGCGCTGGCGGCCGCCATGGCCGGCGCGGTGATCCTGTTCGGGCGCAGCCTCGAGATCGGCCAGGCTACGCTGCTGGGCGACCTGTTCTGCCTCTTCGCCGGGCTATGCTATGCCTTCTACATCATCGTGGTGCAGCGCGCCCGTGCCGCGTTCGGAACCTGGGCCTTGGTGGCCTGGAGCAGCCTCGCGGGTGCTCCGGTCCTGCTCGGCCTTGCGCTCGCCCTGGGCGAGCCGGTCTGGCCGCACACCTGGTGGCCGCTGATCGCGCTCGCGCTCGGCAGTCAGGTGATCGGCCAGGGTCTGCTGGTGCTGTCGCTGAAGCATTTCCGACCGCTGGTGATCGGACTGGTGCTAATGACCCAGCCGGCCGTGGCCGCCATCGCCGGCTGGCTGGCCTTTGGCGAGCGGCTGACCGCGTGGGACGGGCTCGGCATGGTCCTGGTCGCCGCCGCGCTGGCGATCGCCCGCGCCGGTGAGCGGAGCAACGCGCCGGCATGATACGGCTGGCGGTGCTCTCCGACATCCACGGCAACCTGGCCGCGCTCGAGGCGGTCCTGGCCGACATTGCCGCCGAGGGGATCGCGATGATCGTCAATCTTGGCGACATCCTGTCCGGCCCGCTCCAGCCGGCCGCGACCGCCGACCGGCTGATCGCGCTGGCCCTGCCGACCATCCGCGGCAACCACGAGCGCCAGCTCCTGACCCAGCCGCCGGCGGCGCTGGGCGCGAGCGATGCCTATGCGGTGGCCGAACTGGGGGCGGCGCACCGGGCCTGGCTGGCCGCCCTGCCGGCCACCCTGGCGCTTCACCCCGACATCCGGCTGGTCCACGGGACGCCGGACAGCGACCTGGCCTATTTCCTCGAAACGGTGACCCCCGAGGGGCTACGCCCCGCCACGCCGGACGAGGTTGTCCAGCGGGCCGGCCCCCTTGGCGCGGGACTGATCCTGTGCGGCCATACCCATGTGCCGCGCGTGGTGCGGCTTCCCGACGGGCGGCTGATCGTCAATCCCGGCAGCGTCGGCCTGCCCGCCTATGCCGACGACCATCCCTGGCCACACGTGGTCGAGACCGGCTCGCCGCATGCCCGCTATGCCGTGGTGAGCCGCGGCGCCGATGGCTGGTCGGCGCAGCTGCGCCGCGTCGCCTACGACTGGGAGACCGCCGCCCGGCTGGCCGCGGCGCGCGGCCGCCCGGACTGGGCCGTGGCGCTGCGCACCGGGCGGGCCGGGCCGCTGACCTGAGCGGTCAGCCCCGCCCGCCCAGGTCGCCCTGACCGACCGTGCCGCTGGCCATCGCCAGCATGCGGTCGAGGCTCTGCTTGGCCTGCAGCCGCAGGCCCTCCTCGATGTGCACCTGCGGGGTCAGGTCGCGCAGCGCGAGGTACAGCTTCTCGAGCGTGTTGAGCGCCATGTAGGGGCAGATGTTGCAGTTGCAGTTGCCGTCCGCCCCCGGCGCGCCGATGAAGGTCTTGCCGGGCAGGGCCAGCTCCATCTGGTGGATGATGTGGGGCTCGGTCGCGACGATCAGCGTGTCGCCGGTCAGCTGCTTGGCATAGTTCAGGATGCCGCTGGTCGATCCGACGAAGTCGGCATGGTCGATGATGTGCGGCGGGCACTCCGGATGGGCCGCGATCGGCGCGGTCGGATGCAGCGCCTTGAGCTTGAGCAGCTCGGTCTCCGAGAAGGCCTCGTGGACGATGCACACGCCCGGCCAGAGCAGCATGTCGCGGTCGAACTTGCGGTTGAGATAGCCGCCGAGGTGCCGGTCCGGTCCGAAGATGATCTTCTGCTCGCGCGGGATCTGCGCGAGGATCGTCTCGGCCGATGACGATGTGACGATGATGTCGGACAGCGCCTTCACCTCGGTCGAGCAGTTGATGTAGGTCAGCGCGATGTGATCGGGATGGGCTGCGCGGAAGGCGCGGAACTTCTCCGGCGGGCAGGCGTCCTCGAGGCTGCACCCGGCGTTGACGTCGGGCAGGATGACGGTCTTCTCCGGGGCGAGGATCTTGGCCGTCTCGGCCATGAACTTGACCCCGCAGAAGGCGATCACGTCGGCGTCGGAAGCGGCCGCCTTGCGGCTGAGTTCGAGGCTGTCGCCGATATAGTCGGCCAGGTCCTGGATCTCGGGGCGCTGGTAGTAGTGCGCCAGGATCACCGCGTTGCGCTCCTTGCGCAGCCGGTCGATCTCGGCGCGCAGGTCGAGCCCGGCGAGGGTGGGGTGCTGTGCGGTCATCGGCTCGGCCTTCCTCGGGAAACGTGGCGTCCAGATAGAACCGGCCAGATAGAAACGCCGGGCCCGTTCCCCAAGCGGAAAGTGAGGCCGTCGGCCGCTTTGTCCCAGGCACCACCGCGATCGCGGCGAAGCCCGTGTGGCCATGACGATCTCCCCTTCGTCCCGATCGGCGCCAGCCTACCCCCGTTCGCGCGGGGGACGAAACGGTTTGTCAGGGGCGGCGAAGGCCCCCGCAAGCGCCTCAGCGCGGCGCCGGCTCGCCGTCGAACCGCACCGTGATCGTCGCGGCGCGATAGCCGGCGACCTGCAGCGGGACGGTCAGGTTCTGGCGCAGCGCCTCGCGCGCGGCGGTCCGGGCCAGGGTCATCAGCGCCGGGTTGGCGGCACCCCGCGCGGCCTGGGTCTCGGCGAGGCGGGTGTTCTCGCGGGTCAGGGCCTCCTGCGCGGTGCGGGTGATCCATGCGCCCTCGCGCAGGTACTGCGCGCGGCCTTCGTCCAGATTGGGCCGCGACAGCTGCAGCGGTGGCAGGATCACCTCGAGCCGCTGCGCCGCCGCATCCCAGCGCAGCCGGTCCGGGCCGATCGCGGCCAGATCGACCGTGTAGTCGACCCGCGCCGGGATCACCGCGACCTGCCGCGAGCGCAGCATGCCGAACAGGCGGGCATCATCGCTTGCCACGACCGGGGCCAGCTCGGCCGAGAACACGGTGAGCCGGTTCTGCTTGGCGAAGGCGGTCAGCATCGTCGCCAGCGGATCGCCCGGGGGGTCAGGCTTCCACAGCTGCCACGAGGTCCACCCACCCCAACCCACCGCCGCCGCGCACAGCAGCCAGGGCAGGACCACGCGGCGCAGACCCCGCGCGGGGCGGGCGGGGAGGGTGGGGGCGGGGCGGGTGGGGTCAGCGGGGGTCAGGCGTTGATCGTCCACAGCTCCCCCTCGCGCCGCACCATGGCGCGCTGCTCCAGATCGATCAGGTGTGCCAGCACCGACTGCCCGGCGGCCGGCCACAGCGCCCGGTCGACCCCGCGGTACATCTCGGGGACCAGCGCGGCGATGGCCGCCGGCGCGGCCTCCAGCAGGCGCAGGATCTGCCGCTCGCGCTGGCGGCGGTGGCCGATCATCCCGCGCGTGAGCTGCTGGGGCTTGTCGACCTGCGGCCCATGCGCCGGGTAATAGACCCGGTCGGCGCGGGCCTGGAGCTTTTCGAGGCTGGCGAGGTAGGCGGCCATGTCGCCATCGGGCGGCACCACCACGCTGGTCGACCAGCCCATCACATGATCGCCGGTGAACAGCGCGCCGCTCTGTTCGAGCGCGAAGCAGACGTGGTTGGAGGTGTGACCGGGCGTGGCCACGGCGGTCAGCGTCCAGTCGGGACCGCTCAGGCTCTCGCCATCGGCCAGCACCCGGTCGGGGGCATAGCTGCGGTCGAACGGCGCATCGACGCGCGGCCCGCTGGTCTCGAGCACCAGCGGCGCGCAGCCGATCACCGGCGCGCCGGTGGCGGCGGCCAGCGGCGCCGCCGCGGGTGAATGGTCGCGGTGGGTATGGGTGCAGCAGATCGCCGCGACCGGGGCGGAGCCGATCGCCGCGAGCAGGGCGGCCAGGTGCTCGGCGTCATCCGGGCCGGGATCGATCACCGCCAGCGCCCCCGCCGCGCCGACCAGATAGGTTTCGGTACCGGTATAGGTGAAGGGACCGGGGTTGGGCGCTAGCACGCGGCGGACCAGCGGTTCGAGCTGCTCGACGCGGCCGACGGGCCAGGGGCGGGGGGGGAACTGCATCGCGCCGATATGGATAGTCCGCTGCCTCCTGTCGAGGCACGAACGGGTGAGGGTGTCGCCTCGCCGGGCCTGCGCTATGCGTTTGTCCCGAGTGCAGGGCCGATTGCCGGATGGTATCGTCCCGACCGGGGTCGCACTGTCTGTCGAAAAAGGCGGGTAGCCATGAAGCACCAGATCGTGATGGCCCTGCTGGCGGCCGCGGCCGAGCCGGGGCCGCGCGAGGCTCCGCCGGCCGGCCGATTGCAGGAGACCGTCGCACAGTACAACGCGCGCTTTCCCGCCCCGGCTCCGCTGGAGATATCGGCTGCAAAACCGGCCGATGCCTTTCTGCCCGACTCCGGCGCCATCCCGGCCTGGGTCGACAGCCTGGGGATGAGCGCGGCCGAGCTGCGGGCGATCGGCGCGGTGGTGGGGGTCTATGCCGCGCGGCCGAGCGTGGCGCTGCCCGAAGCGCGCAGGACAACGGTGGCCGGGGTGCTGGGTACGGTCGCTCTCGCCGTGTTGGCGGCCGATACCGAGCGGCGTTTCCGGAACCGGGGGGTCAGCAACACCCTGTCCGGCCAGCGCGTCCCCTTTGTCGCCAGGCCCCCTTTTGCGGACCTGCCGCCGGGTCCCGCGAAAGACCTCGTACCTGGCCAGCTGATCGCGTTCGATACCTGCGGCGGAGCCTTTTTCGCAGCCCTGACCCGGCTGAACCAGGCCCAGCCATGGGCGCCATTCACCGCCTTCATCCGCTCGGTCGGCAGCACGGCCTTTTCCGGGCCGGTGCGGGCCGATCCGACCTGCGGCATGACCGCAGGCGGGCAGCAGGGCGACTGACCGGAGCCGCCGCTCAGCCCACCGCGTGCAGCAGCCGTTCGCGCAGGCGCTGGATCGCCGGGGCCTGGCCGCCCGGCTCGGTGCGCGCGCGCCAGCCGGCGTCGAGCCGCACCAGCCGGGCATAGAACCGCTCAGTGGTGCGGATCAGCGCCTGGATCTCGGCGGACAGGAGGGCCAGCCGCTCGGGCGCGGAATCGGGCAGGTGGCGGGCGATGCGGCCATGGCGCCGCAGCTGGAATTCGCTGATCTCGTTCCGGAAGAACGCGCGGTGATTGATCAGCCAGGCCACCGAGTGCATCATCCGGGTGGTCGTGCGCAGCGCCTCGCACGACAGCGCCAGGCGCGCCGCGTCGGTGTCCTCGCGCTCGTCGTTGCAGGCCCGCGGCGACAGGTCGAAGGCCGCGCGCACCTCGTCCGAGAGCACCAGCCCTTCGGTGTAGAGCGCCTCGATGATGCGCGCGTTGAGATTCACCGGTTCGGTCATGTCAGGACCCGGATAGACCCGCGGAATCACCCGATTCAATCGGCGGATGGGCCGGTTTACCGTCCAAAACGGGACTGTCCCGCTGTGGTACGGCGGCGGCCCGGCAAAAGCGCTGATTTGGCGGGATCGGACCGGCGTGGTGGCGGCGGATCAGGCGATAATGTCGGGGATGAGATAGTCCTCGAGCATCGCGATCTGATCCTTCAGCTTGAGCTTGCGCTTTTTCAGTCGCGCCACCTGCAGCTGGTCGAGCGCGGCGGCCGAGCTCAACGCGTCAATCGCCGCATCGAGGTCGCGATGCTCGATCCTGAGCATTTCCAGCCGCTTGCGCAGTTCCTCTTCGCTCACCTGCCGACCTGCCCATCCCTGTACGCCGCGCCCGCGACCGGCTGGCCGCGGGCGGGGGAGACTCCATTCGCCGCGAAACGCTCCGGTTTGGTCGCTTCGCCCGCGTATCCGCTTCGCAAGATAGGCTTAATATGATTTGCTGACAATCGCGGTGCACGGCCCACGTTGGGTGAGTCGGCCTTCGATGGACCGGACCGGTGGTCGGGTGCCGCGAAGTATGGAGCAAACTGAGGAGGTATGCCCATGGAATCGTCGCATGTCAGCGCTCTGCAGATGAAGCACGCCGGGATCGAACGCCGGATCGCCGAGGAAATGAGCCGACCCCTGCCTGACCAGACGACGATCCAGGCGCTCAAGAAGCGCAAGCTCCGCATCAAGGAAGAAATCGCCCACATCTGACCCGGCCGGCGGCGCGGCCGCCCCCGCCGGATCGCGCTGCGCGAGGGCGGTGCGCCGTCCTCGCTGGCTCGCCCGGACCCGGCCTTACCGTGGCCGGCGTCCGCCTGGCCGGCATCCGCTGGGGCTGCGCCTACGTATTCGCGGCGGACCGGGCAGAAATCGCCGGTGCGCCGCGGGCAATCTGGTGGGTGGGCGTTCCCAAAGGGCGGGGCATGGGCTAATTGAGACGCATGCCCACTGCCGCCACTGCCGCCCGGACCATCCTGACCCGCCTCCACGAGGTGATGGCCTCGCGCAGCCACGCGCAGGCCAAGCTCAACACCGTGGTCGAAGTGATCGGGGAAAGCCTCGATAGCGAGGTCTGCTCGGTCTATCTGCTGCGCGAGGGCATGCTTGAGCTGTTCGCCACGCGCGGGCTGGCGCAGGAGGCGGTCCACGTCACCCGCATGGCGATCGGCGAGGGTCTGGTGGGCACGATCGCCGGCCATGTCGAGACGCTCAACCTCGCCGAGGCGACGGCCCATCCCGACTTTTCCTATCGCCCGGAAACCGGCGAGGACAAGTTCCACTCCTTCGCCGGCGTGCCGATCGTCCGGCGCGAGCGCTGCGTCGGCGTGCTCTGCGTCCAGCACGTCGATCCGCGCCGCTACGACGAGGTCGAGATCGAGGCGCTCCAGACCGTCGCGATGGTCCTGTCCGAGCTGATCGCCAATGCCGATCTGGTCGACGAGGACGAGGCCTTCGGCCTGACCGCGGCGCAGACCGGGACCGAGCGGCTGCGCGGGCTCACCCTGGTCAAGGGCCTGGCCAGCGGCCACGCGGTCTATCACCAGCCGCGGGTGACGATCGAGCACACCGTCGCCGAGGACACCGAGGCCGAGCGCCAGCGCGTCTACATGGCCTTCGACAAGATGCGCGACCAGATCGAGCGCATGGCCGCCCAGGCCGAATTCGGCGTCGGCGGCGAGCACGAGGAGGTGCTCGAGACCTACAAGATGTTCGCCTACGACGAAGGCTGGAGCCGGCGCATCAACGAGGCGATCGATTCGGGCCTGACCGCCGAGGCGGCGATCGAGCGGGTCCAGCAGCGCACCCGCATGCGCATGCGCCAGATCGACGATCCGCTGCTGGCCGATCGCATGCATGACCTTGAGGACCTGTCCAACCGGCTGCTGCGGATTGTCTCGGGCCAGCTCGGCACGGCGGCGAGCAAGGGGCTGCGCCAGGACGCGATCCTGATCGCGCGCAATCTCGGCCCGGCCGAGCTGCTGGAATACGACAAGCGCCGGCTGAAGGGGGTGATCCTCGAGGAGGGCTCGCTCACCGCGCATGTCGTGATTGTCGCGCGGGCCATGGGCATTCCGGTGCTGGGCCGGGTGCGCGGGCTGCGCGGGCTGGTCCGCGAGGGCGACCAGCTGCTGCTCGATGCCGATACCGGCACCGCCACGGTGCGTCCGGCTCCGGCGCTGGTCGAGGCCTTCGAGGCGCGTTTCGCCAAGAACCGCGAACGTCAGGCGGCCTATGCCGCGCTGCGCGACGTCGAGCCGCGGACGCTCGACGGGACGCGCATCACGGTGATGATGAACGCCGGCCTGCGCGACGACGTGCCGATGCTCAACCTGACCGGCGCGGACGGGATCGGGCTCTACCGCACCGAGTTCCAGTTCCTCGTCTCGGCCACCCTGCCTGCACGTGAGCGGCAGACCCGGCTCTACCGCGAGGTGCTCGAGGCGGCGGGCAACCGTCCGGTGGTGTTCCGCACGGTCGACATCGGCGGGGACAAGGCTCTGCCCTACCTGCGCCATGACGATGGCAACGACGAGGAGAACCCGGCGATGGGCTGGCGCGCGCTGCGCGTCGCGCTCGACCGCGAGGGGCTGCTCAAGGCCCAGGCGCGCGCCTTGCTCGAGGCAGCGGCCGGGCGCACGCTCAACGTGATGTTCCCGATGGTGTCCGAGCCGTGGGAGTTCGATGCCGCCAAGGCGGTGTTCGAGAAGCAGCTCGACTTCCTGCGCGGCCAGAAGCGCATGCTGCCCGAGGCGATCCGCTATGGCGCCATGCTCGAGGTGCCGGCGCTCGCCGAGGTGCTCGACCTGCTCGCGCCGCGGCTGTCGTTCCTCTCGATCGGCACCAACGACCTGACCCAGTTCCTGTTCGCCGCCGATCGCGCCAACCCCAAGCTGGCCGAGCGCTACGACTGGGTCAGCCCGGCGATCCTGCGCTTCATCCGGCGGGTGCTGAAGGGGGTCGAGGGGCATGCGGTCGACGTGACCGTCTGCGGCGAGATGGGCGGACGCCGGCTCGAGGCGCTGGCGCTGATCGGGCTGGGCATCCGCCGCCTGTCGATCACCCCGGTCGCGGTCGGCCCGCTCAAGGAGCTGATTTCGCGCCTGCCGCTGGCCGAGCTGAGCGCGGCGATGGACGGCTGGCTGCTGCATCCTCCGGCCGACATGCGCGCCGCCCTGGTCGAATGGGCCGCGGCGCGGGGGATCGAATGCGACTGATCGGCCCGGCGCGCCTGCGCGCCGCCGGCTGGCGCAACACCAAGACCGGCGCGGCCGCGCGGCTCGCTTTGGCGTCCGGCCTGCGCGGTCCATCGTATTGCCCGACCCGCAAGTGTCAGGGCAAGCTTGACATTCCGGCCGCGGGTGCCTTGTCTCCGGGCTGCGGGGCGCCCGATGACAGACATCCGACGGGAGCGGAAACGGAGTGACAGAGATGACGCCGACAGGCGACGCGGCAGCCGGCTCGCTTGAACCGGTCGGAGCGCGGCTCAGGCGCGCGCGCGAGGCGGCCGGGCTGGCGCTCGCCCAGGTCTCCGAGCTCACCAAGATCCCCACCCGCATGCTCGTGTTGATCGAGAACGGCGATTTTGCTGCTCTGCCCGCGCGGACCTATGCCACCGGCTTCACCCGCAGCTATGCCCGCGCGCTGGGCCTGCCCGAGCAGGACTTCGTCGAGGCGGTCCGCGCCGAGCTCGGGCTTGAGAGCCGGGCCGATCCGCTGCCGGCCGCGACCTTCGAGCCGGGCGACCCGGCCCGGGTGCCGACCGCGCGGCTGGCGTGGCTGGCGGCGCTGGCCGGCGTGGCGGTGATCGTCGCCGGCCTGTTCCTGTGGCGCACCTACTATGCCCCGGCGATCTCGCTGCCGTCGCTGCTGCCCGCCGCCGAGCTGACCACCGCCGCCGCCCCCGCGGTGAGCGCGCCGCCCGAGCCGGTCGCCCCCGAGACCGCGCCGCCGACCGAGGCGGCCACCGCCGCGCCGCCTGCGCCCACCCCGGCCGCGCTGC
>NZ_JACLAX010000033.1 GCF_014230355.1 Novosphingobium piscinae | reverse complement strand
CGGCGGCGGCAGCCGCGCTGCGCTCGGCGGCGGCGCCAGCGGCGCGGGCCCGGGCCTCGAGCTGCTCCGCCCGGCGCTGTGCCGCGGCACCCTGCTGGCGCGCCTCGGCCAGCGCCCGACGGGTCTCTCCCGGGTCGGCCAGCCCGGCCGACTGTTGCGCCATGGCGGTGAACCCGCCGATCAGCGCCGCGCCTGCGAGCAGCCCGGCCAGCAGCACGCCCGGCAAGGTCAGCCCCCGCCGCCAAGCGGGATGCCGCGTGCGGGCGACAGTCTGGGGCAGGGCGAGCGAGGGCATGGCGCGCCGCTTATCCCGAACGGTGATACGGATGGCCAGCAACAATGCTGGTCGCACGCCAGAGCTGTTCCGCCAGCATGGCGCGGGCCAGGAGATGCGGCCAGGTCATCGCCCCGAAGGCGATCAGCAGGTCGGCCCGTTCGCGCGCGGCCGCACCGTGACCATCGGCGGCACCGATCAGGAAGCGCGCCTCGCGCACGCCATCGTCGCGCCAGCGGGCGAGCAGCGCGGCGAATTCCTCCGAGCCGAGCTGGCGGCCGCGTTCGTCGAGCAGGACCTCGCGCGCCGGGGTCAGGGCGGCGGGCAGGGTGCCCCCGACATCGGGCAGTTCGGTGACCTTCACCGGCCAGGCGATGCGCTTGAGATAGCGCTCGACCAGGTCACCCTCGGGGGTGCGCGCGATCTTGCCGCGGGCGATGATGTGCAGGCGCATGGGAGATCAGGCGGCGCGGCCCGCCCCGGGGTAGGGCAAGGCCGCGATCACGCCGCGGCGGGTGCGTCGCCGAAGGCCCACATCCGCTCAAGGTTGTAGAAGCTGCGCACCTCGGGACGGAACAGGTGGACGACCACATCGCCGGCGTCGATCAGCACCCAGTCGGCAGCGGGCAATCCTTCGATCCGACAATGACCGAAGCCACCGTGCTTGACGCGTTCGGCCAGCTTCTGGGCCATGGCGGCGACCTGACGGGTCGAGCGGCCGGAGGCGATCACCATATGGTCGGCGATGGCCGACTTGCCCTCGAGCGGGATCGAGACGATGTCCTGCGCCTGATCGTCGTCGAGCGACTGGAGCACGAGGGCGTGGAGCGATCCGGGCACCGCGGGCGGCAGCGGAACAGGGTGCGGCGAAGCGGCACCGGGGGCGGGACTGGCGGGAACCTCGTTCATTTAGGCGATGGGTGCTCCTTGGCACACAGGCTGGCCGCAGCGACAGGCGCGGGGCGGCTCAGCGGTTTCACGGTTGGGGCTCGATCAGGCGGAGGGTAAGTCGATCGCGCAGGGACCTCGCGCTCACATGGCGGGCCCAGTCCGGATCGGCCTGGCGCAGCGCCGTGGCCGAACGGGGATCGGGATCGAATCGCAGGATCACCAGTGCTGGTGCGCTCCACTCTGCCCGGCGATGAAGACTGGCGGCAGTCCGCCGGAATCGGCTGAGCCAGGCCATCGCGGGGCTCGCGACGGCAGGGCCATCATAACCCGGCCGGGCGATTACGGCAATCGGCACCGTACGGGCGATCCCGCGCCAGTCGCGCCAGCGATGGAACTGGGCCAGATTGTCGGCCCCCATCAGCCAGACGAAGCGACGGCGCGGATAGCGGCGGACGAGCGCGCGCAGCGTGTCCACGGTGAACCGGGTCCCCAGCTCACGCTCTATCGCGGTGACCCGGATCGGCGCCCGGCGCCCCTGAACCAGCGCCGCGGCATAGCGCGCGGCGAGCGGGGCCATGCCGGCCACCGGCTTGAGGGGATTGCCGGGCGAGACCAGCCACCAGACCTCGTCGAGCCCCAGCGCTGCGGCGGCACAGCGGGTGATCCGGCGATGCCCGCCATGCGCGGGATTGAAGCTGCCGCCGAGCAGGCCGGTCGGCACACCGCGGGGGTGCCGGGCCCTCAGGAGCGGACCTGGCCGGTGCCGCGCACCAGCCACTTGTAGGTGGTCAACCCCTCGAGCGCGACCGGCCCCCGCGCGTGCAGTCGCCCGGTGGCGATGCCGATCTCGGCGCCCAGCCCGAATTCGCCGCCGTCGGCGAACTGGGTGCTGGCATTGACCATGACGATCGCCGAATCGACCTCGTCCAGGAATCGCTCGGCCACAGCCGGATCGGCGGTGACGATCGCGTCGGTATGGGCAGAGGAATGCGCAGCGATATGGGCCAGCGCCGCATCAAGCCCATCGACCACCGCGACCGAGAGGATCGCATCGAGATACTCGGTGTCCCAATCCTCCGCCGTGGCGGGCCGGATGCGCGGGTCGAGCGCCTGGGCCCGGGCATCGCCGCGCAACTCGCAGCCATCGTCCAGGAGGCGCGCGACGACGCTGAGGGAGCCCGGAAAGGCGGCATCGAGCAGCAGGGTTTCCATCGATCCGCAGATGCCGGTGCGGCGCAGCTTGGCATTGTGGGCGATCGCCACGGCCATCTCCGGATCGGCCGCGGCGTGGATGTAGGTGTGGTTGATTCCGTCGAGGTGGGCGAGCACCGGCACCCGCGCATCGGCCTGGACCCGTGCGACCAGGCTCTTGCCGCCGCGCGGGACGATCATGTCGATCAGCCCGGCCGCGGTCAGCATGGCCCCGACCGCAGCGCGATCCTGGGTCGGCAGCAGCTGCACCGCCTCGGCCGGCACGCCGGCGGCGACGATCCCCTCGACCAGCGCAGCATGGATCGCGCGATTGGAGTGGACCGCCTCGCTGCCGCCGCGCAGCAGCACGGCATTGCCCGAGCGCAGGCACAGCGCCGCCGCATCGGCGGTGACGTTGGGGCGGCTTTCGTAGACGATCCCGATCAGCCCGATCGGCACGCGCACCCGGCTGACCGCCAGCCCGCTCGGCAGCGCGTTGGCGTCGATCACCGCGCCGACCGGGTCGGGCAGGTCAGCCACCTGGTCGACCGCGGCGGCAATCCCGGCCAGCCGCCCGGCATCGAGCCGCAACCGGTCGAGCAGCGCCGCGGTCAGGCCATTGGCCTGACCGGCGGCGACATCGCGGGCGTTGGCGGCGAGGATCTCGGGTTCGGCACGGCGCAGCGCCGCGGCAGCCGCATGCAATGCCGCCGCCTTGGCCGGAGCGTCGAGCCCGGCAAGCGTGCGCTGGGCCAGCCGGCCGGCTCGGCCGAGACGGGCGATCATGGCCTCGGGCGTCTCGCTTGAGGCTAGGGGAGCGGCGATGGAAGCGGTGGCGGACATGGGCGGCGCCTACCACCCCTGGCCCGACTTGTCAGCCGCGTTTGGCGCCGACCCCGCCGCGAGTCGCAGCCGGCCGCCACGCCATCCGCGCCCCAGCCTCGGGAAGTTCCCTCAGCTCATCGTGAGTCCGCTGCGCTTCGTCCCGAGTCCATCGGGCCGGATTCGATTCCACCGGAGCGCACTGCTAGCCGCCTCGCCCGGGACGCGATCACGACGACCGACCGAGAAGGGGCAGACTTGCGCAAGCTGAGCCGGGCGGCGATCGAATCCCGCCTGCGGACATGGTTTCCGGACCGCGAGTTCTTCATGCGGTCGGAAGGTCAGGTCCGTTTCATCCGCATTTCCGGACAGGCCCAACGCCGCGCCGCGGCTGGGGCGGTGCTGTTCGCCTGCGCCTGGGTCGTGACCCTCGGCTGGGCCGGCATCTCGTCGCTGCTCGCCTCATGGCACCACAGCGATCTGCTCGACCGCGAGGCCAAGGTCGCCAGCGCCGAAAGCCGGGTTGCGGCCTATCGCAAGGACATCGGCAAGGTCGCCGATGACATTGCCCGACGCCAAACCTTCATCGAGACCCTGGTTCAGACCCACGTGGGCGATCTGCCAGCCGACCGGCGCCGGGGCGAAACCGTCTCGGACAGCCGCGGCGAAGCCGGCCGGACAGTCGACAAGGTCAGCGCCGCCGTGCCCGAGGCCGCGCCACTGGCCCGGCTCGAGGCGCGCCAGCTCGCCTTCGTCGAGGGACTCACCCGGCTGGCCGATCGTCGCTCCGCCTCGGCCGAGGCGGCGATCCGCAAGCTGGGGCTCGATCCGCGCGCGATGCTGGCCGCGCTCAACGACCGCACCGCGCAGGGCGGTCCGCTGCTGCGCCTTGCCACGGCCGCCGACGGCACGCTCGATCCGCGCTTCCGCCGGCTCGGCTACAGCCTGGCCCGGATGGAGGCGCTGCAGCGCGGGCTCCAGGGTATCCCTCAGGTCCTCCCGGCCAGCTTCCAGTTCATCTCCTCGGGCTTCGGCTATCGCGCCGATCCGATCGACGGCGGCGCCGCCTTCCACCCGGGGCTCGACTTCCGCGGACCGATCGGCGCGCCGATCTATGCGGCGGCGCAGGGCCGGGTCAGTTTCGTCGGGCGCAAGGCGGGCTATGGCAATTGCGTCGAGATCACCCATGGCAACGGGCTGGTGACGCGCTATGCGCACATGTCAGGTTTCCGCACCGTGCTGGGCCGCACGGTCGCCGCGGGCGACCTGATCGGCGCGATCGGCAGCACCGGCCGCTCGACCGGGCCGCACCTGCACTTCGAGGTCCGCATCCATGACCAACCGGTCAATCCCCGTCCCTTCCTGGAGGTCGCACCCCATGTTCTCAAAGAAGCCCGAGGCCCCCTTCGCGGCGGGCAGCCCTGATCCGATGAGCGGCGCGACCTTCTCGGTGCTGGGGGCTGACCTGGCGATCAAGGGCGACCTGACCGCTACGGCCGACCTGCACGTCGACGGCACGGTCGAGGGCGACATCACCTGCGCCGCACTGGTGCAGGGCGCCAGCAGCCTGATCGGTGGGGCGATTCGCGCCGAGAACGCCCGCCTCGCGGGGACCGTGCGCGGTTCGATCCAGGCGGGATCGCTGGTGATCCTCAAGACCGCCCGGATCGAGGGGGACGTGTCCTACGAGACCCTGACAATCGAGCAGGGCGCTCGGGTGGAAGGCAAGCTCAGCCCCAAGCCTGCCGCCGAGCCCAAGCTGGCCATTGCGGGCGGACGCGAGGCCTGAAACCGCCCGGGGCGCAGGACGCAGCCCTGCCGATCCCAATCTGGCGGCGCGCGCCCGGGCCGGACTGACCGGCGCGGGCTGGCCGGCGCGGGCTGGCCGGCTTACTCGCCCGCCGCCTCGGCGGCGCGCTTGGCCTCGAGCCAGGCGGCGACCTCGGCTTCCTGCGCGGCTTCGCTGGCGGCGCGGCTGGCGGCCTCGCGCTCGGCGCGAAGCTCCTCGATCAGCGCCTCGCGATCGTCACCCAGGCGGATATCATCCTGCCCGTCATCCTCGATCCCGGCGCGCTTGGCGGCCTTGGCCACGATCGCGTCGAGCTCGCGCTGCGAGCACAGGCCGAGGGTCACGGGATCCTTGGGCTGGATGTTGGCGATGTTCCAGTGCGAACGATCGCGAATCGCCGCGATCGTCGTGCGGGTCGTGCCGATCAGCTTGCCGATCTGCGCATCCGAGATCTCGGGGTGGTTGCGCAGGATCCAGGCAATGCCATCGGGCTTGTCCTGGCGCTTCGACACCGGGGTGTAGCGCGGCCCCTTGGTGCGGCTGACCGTGACCGGCGCCTTGTGCATCTTCAGGCGATAGTTGGGATCGGCCTGGCCCTTTTCGATCTCGGCCATGGTCAGTTCGCCCGAGCGGACCGGATCGCGGCCGGTGTACTTGGACGAAGCGAGATCATCGGCCATCGCCTGGACCTCGAGCATGTGCAGGCCGCAGAATTCGGCGATCTGCTCGAAGGTCAGGCCGGTGTTGTCGACGAGCCATGAGGCCGTGGCATGCGGCATCAGCGGAGTGGGCTGGGTCACGAAAGTGTCTCCGGCGAACGGGCGCCAAAACAGCGCAGAAACAACAAGGGCCGCCCCTACGGAGCGGCCTGAACGGGCACCCTCTAGGGGCAAATGGCGAATTCGGCAAGCATTTCCGCGCCTGTCCGCGCGCCCCCCCACGGCCAACCTGCCCCCGGGCGGGTACCCGGGACAGGCGCTAGACCGCCAGCACCACCTTGCCGATATGCTGGCCCGCCTCCATCCAAGCATGGGCCGCCGCCGCCTCGGCCAGCGGGAAGCAGCGGTCCATCACCGGGCGCACATCGCCCGCGAGCACGGCAGGCCAGACTTCCCGCGCGATTTCCTGAGCGAGCAGCGCCTTGAAAACGTTGCTGCGCGGGCGCAGGGTCGAACCGCTCAGGGTGTAGCGCCGACTCATGACCATGGCGAGATTGAGCTCGGCCCTGGTTCCGCCCTGCACCGCGATGGTCACATGGCGGCCGTCCTCGGCCAGGCACTTGAGGTTGCGCGGCAGATAGTCGCCCGAAACCATGTCGAGCACGAGATCGACGCCGCGACCGGCGGTGATCCGCGCCACCTCGGCCACGAAGTCCTGCGCCCGGTAGTCGATCGCATGGGCAGCACCGATACGCAGCGCGGCGGCGCACTTCTCGGGCGAGCCGCAGGTGACGATCACGCGCACCCCGAACAGCCGGCCAAGCTGGATCGCCATGGTCCCGATCCCGCTGGTGCCGCCATGCACCAGCATCGTTTCGCCCTCGCGCACGTGGCCGCGCTCGAACACGTTGTGCCAGACGGTGAACAGCGTTTCCGGCAGGGCGGCAGCCTGGTCGAGCGGCAGGCCGGCGGGCACCGGCAGGCAGTGCCCGGCCTCGGCGAGGCAGTATTCGGCATAGCCGCCGCCGTTGACCAGGGCGCAGACGCGGTCACCAACCGCCGGCCAGTCCGGCAGCGGACCGGGTCCGCGCGCCACGACCATGCCAGCTACCTCGAGTCCCGGAATGGGCGAGGCGCCCGGCGGCGGCGGATAGGCGCCGCGGCGCTGCGCCAGGTCCGGCCCGTTGACCCCGGCGAAGGCGACGCGGACCAGGACCTGGCCCGGACCGGGCGGCGGCACCGGCAGCGACTCGGCGCGCAGCATCTCGGGTCCACCCGGTGCGGCGATGCCGATCGCGGTCATCTGCGCGGGCCACGAGGCCCCTGTGTCTGTCTGCGCCACCGTCTGTCCCGCCATCCCCACCGTGCCGGCCCGCCGCCGTTATGCAGACCGTTGACACGAAGCGCAACGCGGCCAATGTTGCATCGCAGTGGACGACGAGCTTCCCCTTCGCCGCGACCCCGCCCTGACCCGGCACGGCGCCGCGAGCCACCTCGCCAGCGAGAGCCTCGACAGCTATTCGCAGGACGAACTGGGCGTGCGCATCGCGTTGCTCGAAGCCGAGATTGCCCGGGTCCGCGCCCACCGCGATCGCGCCGCGGCCCATCGCGCCGCCGCCGAGGCCTTCTTCAGGCCCCCCACCGAGACCACCGGATCATGATCGCGCGCCGCCCCTTTCCAAAGCGCGGCGGCTCCCCATATCCGGTGTCATGTGCCCCAAGGCCCGTCTCGCCGGAAGAGCCGACCGGCCTAAGCCATACAATGCCGGTTCGTCCCGCCGTTCTTCTCTCCCGGGTTCCCGGGGTCCCGTTCCCCAACGAAAGCACACGCGATGCCCAGTTTCGCCTCTAGCCTTGAAAAGACGCTGCACGCGGCGCTCGCCAACGCTGCGGAACGCAGCCACGAATATGCCACGCTGGAGCATCTGCTGCTGGCCCTGATCGACGATCCGGACGCCGCCCAGGTGATGACTGCCTGCGGGGTGGACCTGGGCGACCTGTCCGAGGTGGTGAAACAGTACCTCGATCAGGAATACCAGTCGCTCAAGACCGCCGAGAAGGGCGATCCGGCGCCGACCGCCGGGTTCCAGCGGGTGATCCAGCGCGCGATCCTGCACGTCCAGTCCTCAGGCAAGGATACCGTCACCGGCGCCAACGTGCTGGTTGCCCTGTTTTCCGAGCGCGATTCCTATGCGGTCTACTTCCTCCAGCAGCAGGACATGAGCCGGCTGGATGCGGTCAGCTACATCAGCCACGGCATCGGCAAGGGCGGCAAGCGGATCGAGGATCGCAGCCCCAAGGGCAGCGAGGACGCGCAGCCCGCGCAGGAGGAGAAGGCGGCGAAGGGCGATGGCAAGAAGGAGACCGCACTCGACCAGTTCTGCGTCAACCTCAACGACAAGGCGCTGGCCGGCAAGGTCGATCCGCTGATCGGCCGCGGCCCCGAGGTCGACCGCACGATCCAGATCCTCTGCCGCCGCTCGAAGAACAACCCGCTCTATGTGGGTGATCCCGGCGTAGGCAAGACCGCCATCGCCGAGGGCCTGGCCCGCAAGATCGTCGAGGGCGAGGTGCCCGAGGTCCTCGCCGAGGCGGTGATCTATTCGCTCGACATGGGCAGCCTGCTCGCCGGTACCCGCTATCGCGGCGATTTCGAGGAGCGCCTCAAGCAGGTCGTCTCCGAGCTCGAGAAGATGCCGCACGCCGTGCTGTTCATCGACGAGATCCACACCGTGATCGGCGCCGGCGCAACCAGCGGGGGGGCGATGGACGCCTCGAACCTGCTCAAACCGGCGCTGTCGGGCGGGACGATCCGCTGCATCGGCTCGACCACCTACAAGGAGTTCCGCAACCACTTCGAGAAGGACCGTGCGCTGCTCCGCCGGTTCCAGAAGATCGACGTGAATGAGCCGACGATCGAGGACACGATCAAGATCCTGCGCGGGCTGCGCACGGCCTTCGAGGAGCACCACAAGGTCAAGTATACGCCCGAGGCGATCAAGACCGCGGTGGAGCTGTCGGCGCGCTACATCAACGACCGCAAGCTGCCGGACAAGGCGATCGACGTGATCGACGAGGTCGGCGCGATGCAGATGCTGCTGCCGCCGTCCAAGCGCAAGAAGACCATCACCGCGCGCGAGATCGAACAGGTGATCGCGACCATGGCGCGCATCCCGCCCAAGTCGGTCAGCAAGGACGACCGGGCGGTGCTGGAGCACCTCGAGCGCGACCTCAAGCGCGTGGTCTTCGGCCAGGACAAGGCGATCGAGGTGCTCTCCACCGCGATGAAGCTGAGCCGCGCCGGGCTGCGCGATCCCGACAAGCCGATCGGCTCGTTCCTGTTCTCGGGCCCGACCGGCGTCGGCAAGACCGAGGTGGCGCGTCAGCTCGCCAGCATCATGGGGATCCCGCTGGTCCGCTTCGACATGTCCGAGTACATGGAGCGCCACTCGGTCAGCCGGCTGATCGGCGCGCCTCCGGGCTATGTCGGGTTCGACCAGGGCGGCCTGCTGACCGACGCGGTCGATCAGCAGCCGCATTCGGTGCTGCTGCTCGACGAGATCGAGAAGGCCCACCCCGACCTGTTCAACATCCTGCTGCAGGTGATGGACAACGGGCGCCTGACCGACCACCACGGCAAGACGGTCGATTTCCGCAACGTGATCCTGATCATGACCACCAATGCCGGCGCGTCGGACATGGCGCGCCAGGGCATCGGCTTCGGCGATGTCAGCAAGGCCGACGCCGGGGACGAGGCGGTCAAGCGCATGTTCACGCCCGAGTTCCGCAATCGCCTGGATGCGATCGTGCCCTTTGCCTACCTGCCGACCGCGGTGATCAGCCGGGTGGTGGACAAGTTCATCCTCCAGCTCGAGCTGCAGCTGGCCGAGCAGAACGTCCACATCCAGTTTGACGGTGAGGCGCGGAGCTGGCTGGGCGAGCGCGGCTACGACAAGCTCTATGGGGCCAGGCCGATGGCCCGCCTGATCCAGGACAAGGTCAAGCAGCCGCTCGCCGAGGAGCTGCTGTTCGGCAAGCTGGCGCACGGCGGCGAGGTCCACGTCAAGGTCAAGGAGGGCGGCGCCGAGCTGGCCTTCGAGCTGACCCCGGCCCCGCCCAAGCTGGTCAAGAAGGCCAAGCCCAAGAAGGCCTCGTCGCGTGCCGCCGGCCCGGCGCCCGAGCCGAGCGAGGACGGCGCCGAGTAAGGCCCTGCCCGCAGCGAGACAAGGAGGCCCCCGGCGCGAGTCGGGGGCCTTTTTGGTTGGTCTCCGCCGATCCTCTCCGTCGCACAGCGATGGGGAGGATGTTCACGCCCGCCCCCGCAGCCATCTGGAACCCCCCGGCATTCCGGGCCATGCTCCCTCGTCATGGCGCCCCCGTTCTCCTGGCTCCGCCCCGAACCGCAGGGCCTCTACATTGTCCCGGCCCAGGCCTGGATCGACCCGGCGCGCCCGGTCGACCGGGCGCTGGTGACCCACGGCCACGCCGACCACGCCCGGGGCGGCCACGCGCAAACTATTGCCACCCCGGCGACCCTCGCGATCATGGCGCTGCGCTATGGCACGACAGCCGGCGCGATGGCGGTCGGCTATGGTGAGGGGATCGACCTACCGGGCGGGGTGCGCGCCTCGTTCCACCCCGCGGGGCACGTGCTCGGCTCGGCGCAGATCCTGCTCGAGCACGCCGGCGAGCGGGTGGTGGTGACCGGCGACTACAAGCGCCGCGCCGATCCGACCTGCCCACCGTTCGAACCGGTCGCCTGCGACGTTTTCGTCACCGAGGCGACCTTCGGGCTGCCGGTGTTCCGCCATCCGCCGATCGGTGCGGAGATCGCGCGGCTGCTCGCCGCGCGCGAGAGGCATCCCGGGCGCTGCATGCTGGTCGGCGCCTATGCCCTGGGCAAGGCACAGCGGGTGATCGCCGAACTGCGCCGCGCCGGCTATGCCGAGCCGGTCTACCTGCACGGCGCGATGGAGCGGATGTGCCGGCTCTACGAGGATTTCGGCATCGCGCTGGGTGAGCTGCGGCCGGTGGCGGATGTCCCGCGCAGCGCGCTCGCCGGGGAGATCGTGCTCTGCCCGCCCTCCGCCTTGAGCGACCGCTGGAGCCGCAGCCTGCCTGATCCGCTCACCGCCATGGCCAGCGGCTGGATGCGCGTGCGCCAGCGCGCTCGCCAGCGCAATGTCGAGCTGCCGCTGATCGTCTCGGACCATGCCGACTGGGACGAGCTGACCGCCACCATCGCGGAGGTGAACCCCGCCGAAACCTGGATCACCCACGGCCGCGAGGACGCCCTGCTGCGCTGGTGCGAGCTCAACCAGCGCAAGGCCCGCGCGCTCGCGCTGGTGGGCTACGAGGACGAGGATGACTGAGGGGGCAGACATTGGGGCAAGTGCCCGCGCGCCAACCTCTGCCCGCCGAAACCGCAGCCGATGATCGCCTTCGCCGCCCTGGTCGACGCACTGGTCTATACCCGCAGCCGCAACGGCAAGCTGGCGCTGATCGCGCAGTACCTGCGCACCACGCCCGATCCCGAGCGCGGCTGGGCCCTCGCCGCGCTGACCGACGGGCTCGATTTCCCGGCGGTCAAGGCATCGGCGGTGCGCACCCTGCTGATGAGCCGGGTCGACCCGCTGCTGTTCCAGCTCTCGCGCGATTTCGTCGGGGATACGGCCGAGACCGCCAGCCTGCTGTGGCCCGAACCGGCCGGTCCGCAGCTGCCCCCGCCGCGCGTGGACGAGGCCGTGGCCGCGCTCGCGGCGATGACCCGCGCCAGCGTCCAGCACGATCTCGCCGCGCTGCTCGACCGGCTCGACGCCGATGGCCGCTATGCCCTGCTCAAGCTGGCCACGGGGGCGATGCGACTCGGCATCTCGGCGCGGCTGGCCAAGGTGGCCTTTGCCCAGGCCTTTGCGGTCGCCGTCGAGGAGGTCGAGGAGTACTGGCACGGTCAGGTCCCGCCCTACCTGCCGCTGTTCGACTGGGCCGCGAACGGGGCCCCGCCGCCCTCGGACGAGGACCTGCCGCTGTTCCGCCCGTTCATGCTGGCCCATCCGCTGGAGGACGGCGCCGCCCCCGACCTTTCGGCCTATGCGGCCGAATGGAAGTGGGATGGAATCCGGGTGCAAGTGGTCTGCAACGGGCAAGCAACGCGGGTCTATTCGCGCTCGGGCGACGACATCTCGGCAAGCTTCCCCGAGATCGCCGCCGCGCTGCCGGTTCCGGCCGTGCTTGACGGCGAGTTGCTGGTCCGCGGGTCCTATCAGGGCGCGGCCGAGGGCGGGGCGGCCAGCTTCAACGCGCTGCAGCAGCGGCTGGGCCGCAAGACCGTGTCGCGGGCGATGCTGGCCGACTATCCGGCCTTCGTCCGGCTCTATGACGCGCTCATCATCGCGGGCGAGGACCTGCGGCCGTTCGCGTGGGAGCAGCGCCGCCTGGCGCTAGAGGCGCTGGTGCCCCGGCTCGATCCCGCACGGTTCGACCTGTCCGCGCTGATCCCGGCGCAAAGCTTCGCCGACCTGGCCGAGATCCGTTCCGGCGCCCGTGATGCGGCGATCGAGGGGGTCATGCTGAAGCGGCGCGACAGTCCCTATGTGGCGGGGCGGCGCACCGGCCTGTGGTACAAGTGGAAGCGCGATCCGCTGCTGGCCGATTGCGTGCTGATGTACGCCCAGCGCGGCAGCGGCAAGCGCAGCTCGTTCTATTCCGACTTCACCTTCGGCTGCTGGGCCGGCGAGCCCGACGCGGATGGCCTTGGCGGGAGCGAGCTGCTGCCGGTCGGCAAGGCCTATTTCGGCTTCACCGACGAGGAACTGAAATGGCTGGACCGCTACGTGCGGCAGCACACGGTGAACCGCTTCGGCCCGGTGCGCGAGACCGACCGCAGCCTGGTGCTGGAGGTGGCTTTCGATTCGATCCACGCCAGCAAGCGGCACAAGTCGGGGCTGGCCATGCGCTTCCCCCGGATCCACCGCATCCGCGCCGACAAGCCGGCGCGCGAAGCCGACCGGATCGAAACGCTGCGCGCGCAAGTGGCTGATTGACCAGGGCGCGGGTTGATCTGGATCAAAGTCATTCCGACCGGGCCGGGGCAGGCGAGGCTGGCGTCGCTGTTGCCGGAGAGAGCCTTGACCCACGCGCCCGAACCCCGCCCGACCACACCTTACGAGCGGCTGGGTGGACAGGCCGTGCTGCGGACCATCGTCGACCGCTTCTACGACCTGATGGATGCCGACCCAGCCTATGCCGAACTGCGCGCGCTGCACGCCGCCGACCTTGGGCCGATGCGCGACAGCCTGACCGGCTTCTTCACCGGCTGGGCCGGCGGCCCGCGCGACTGGTTCGCCAGCGGCAAATGCGTGATGAGCCTGCACCGTCCGCTGCCGATCACCCCGCAGACCGCGAGGCAGTGGATCGCGGCCATGCACCGCGCGATCGACGATGTGGTGGGCGGCCGCGATCCCGCGATTGCCGCGGCCATGCTGGATGTGCTGAAACAGATGGTGGCCGGCATGGCGGGCGGAACCCGCCACTGAAGGCCCCCCCGCGCCCGGGCCGGGCCGAACCTCCCGGGGCAGTCCGTGAACGAGCTCGATCCGCGGCGCAGACTTCTGGCGATCGGACTGGCCGGCCTGGCCGGGTTTGTCGACGCGGTCGGGTTCCTCTCGGCGGACGGCTATTTCGTCTCGTTCATGTCGGGCAACACCACGCGGCTGGGGGTCGATCTCGCCACGCGCCCGGACCGCGCGCTGGTGCCGGCGCTCCTGATCGCGGGGTTCGTCGGCGGAGTGACCGCCGGAGCGGTGATCGCCAGCCGGGCGGGACCGCGCCGCCAGCGCGCCGTGCTCGGGCTGGTCGCGCTGCTGCTGCTGGCTGCCGCCGCGCTGCGTGGCCAGGCCCCGGCAGCATTGTCCCTGGCCTTGCTGGTGAGCGCGATGGGCGCCCTCAACAACACCTTCCTGCGCGATGGCACAGTCAGCGTGGGGTTGACCTACATGACCGGTGCCCTGGTCAAGCTGGGGCAGGCACTGGCCGCGGGCCTGCTCGGCCAGCCCCGCCCCGACGGCTGGATCCAGGCCGCGCTGTGGGTCGGACTGGCAAGCGGGGCGGTGCTGGGGGGGCTCGCCTTCGTCCACCTCGCCGGGACGGCGCTCTGGCTGGCCGGCGGCTGGGCCGTACTCATGCTGGGATGGGCCTGGCGGCTGGAACGCTAAGCCCGGTCTCGGATCACCTGAAACAGCTTCTCGCGCGAAGTTGCGCCGCGCAACAGTTCGACCCGCGACGGCGCCAGATCGAGCGCCGCGGCCAGCAGGTCCCGCACGGCGGCAGTCGCCCGCCCGTCCTCGGGCCTGGCCCGGACCCGGGCGCAGAGCCGGCCATCGACCACGTCCAGCCCCTCGCTCCGGGCCCCCGGGGTGACCCGCACCGCCAGCCGCCCGGCGTCATCGACCAGGGCCCACAACGCGGTGGGCTGGGGTCGTTCAGGCCTGGGCCGGGCCAAGGACAGCCGCTATCTCGGCGGCATGGCGCCGGCCGTTCTCGACGTAGTGGGACACGCCCTCGCGCATGTCGGCCAGCGCGGCATCGGTCAGGTCGCGCATAGGGGCAGCCGGGCGCCCCCCCCACAGTTGCCGCGGTCCGATCCGCTTGCCCGGGGTCAGCAGCGCCCCGGCGGCGAGCATGCCGTCGCAGTCGATCGCCGCGCCGCTCATCACGATCGCGCCAAGGCCGACGAAGGCCCGATCGGCCAGGGTGCAGCCGTGGATCATCGCCATGTGGCCGATCAGCACATCGGCGCCGATCAGGGTGGGAAAGCCCTCGGGCCGGCGCGGTTCGGGGCTGTCGCAGTGGATCACCGTGCCGTCCTGCACGTTGGTCCGGGCGCCGATCACCACCCGGTTGACGTCGCCGCGGATCACGCAGTTGTACCAGATGCTGGCATCGGCACCGATCTCGACATCGCCGATGATCCGGCAACCGGGAGCGATGAAGGCGCTGTCGGCAATGCGCGGGACCTTCCCGGCGAAGGGCAGGATGGTGACGTCGGGACGATCGGTCATGGTTGCTGCGACTCCCATTCGGCGCGGGTCAGGCTGTAGGCGATCACGTCGCTGAGCTCACCGCTGAAGCGCGAATCGCGGAAGTCCAGCTCAGGCGTACGGCGCATCCCAAGCCGTTCCATCAGGGTCCAGCTCGGGGTGTTGCCGGGAACCGTGATGGCGTGGATCACCGGCGCGGCGAAACGGGTGAAGCCGAGCATCAGGCTGGCCCGCGCCGCCTCGGCCGCATAGCCGCGGCCCCAGGCCTCCTCGCGCAGGCGCCAGCCGATCTCGAATGCGCCCATGAAGCTGCAGTCCGGGGCATTGCCGCGCTTCAACCCGCAGAAGCCCAGCATTTCGCCGCCCAGCATTCCGCCATCATCCTTGCGCTCGACCACCCAGAAACAGTGGCCGTGTTCGGCACGGCATGCGGCGAACCGATCGGCCATCAGGCGGAAGTGGCCTTCATCCTGCACCCCGCCCAGCCAGCGCATCACCGCCGGGGTGTTGGTGTGGGCGATGAAGGCGGGCCAGTCCCCGGCGCGCCAGTCGCGCAGCACCAGCCGCGCGGTCTCGTGCCGGAATGCCGACGCGGCGTCAGCCATTCATCAGCCGCGCCGCCAACGGGGCGTGGTAGGTGAGCACCCCCGAGCAGCCGGCGCGCTTGAACGCAGTGAGCGTTTCCAGCACCATGGCATCGCGATCGGCCGCCCCGGCCGCCACCGCGGCCTCGATCATCGCGTATTCGCCCGAAACCTGGTAGGCGAAGACCGGCACCTCGAAGCGCTGCTTCACCCGGATCGCGATATCGAGATAGGGCAGGCCCGGCTTGACCATGACGCTGTCCGCGCCCTCGGCCAGGTCAAGCGCGACCTCGCGCAGCGCCTCCTCGGCATTGGCCGGATCCATCTGGTAGGTCTTCTTGTCGCCCTTGAGCAGGCCGGACGAGCCGACCGCATCGCGGAACGGCCCATAGAAGGCCGAGGCATACTTGGCCGCATAGGACATGATCTGCAGATTGTGGTGCCCGGCCGCCTCGAGCGCGGCGCGGATCAGACCGACCCGGCCGTCCATCATGTCCGACGGGGCGATGATGTCGGCCCCGGCGGCGGCCTGGTTCAGGCTCTGCCCGACCAGCACCTCGGCCGTGGCGTCATTGAGGACATAGCCGGCCTCGTCGATCAGCCCGTCCTGGCCGTGACTGGTGTAGGGATCGAGCGCGACGTCGGTCAGCACGCCGATCTCGCCGCCCACGGCATCGCGGATGGCCCGGACCGCCCGGCACATCAGGTTGTCGGGGTTGAGCGCCTCCTTGCCAAGCGGATCGCGGCGACCCGGCTGGGTGTTGGGGAACAGCGCCAGGCACGGGATGCCCAGCGCCACGGCCTCACGCGCGCGCTGGGCAATGCCCTTGACGCACCAGCGCGAGACGCCCGGCAGCGAACCGATCGGTTCTTCCACGCCGCCGTGGCTGCCATCGCCGTCGGTGACGAACAGCGGCCAGATCAGGTCGGCGGGGGAGACCGCGATCTCGCGGTGGAGCGCCCGGCTCCAGGCCGAGGTGCGGGTGCGGCGGAGGCGCAGGGCCGGATAGCTGGCGGTCATCGCGCCGTCCTGCCGCAATCGCGGCGCGGCATCAAGGCGCGAGACGCGGGGCTGCGGGGAGGATCGGCGGGGAGAGGCGGTGGGGAGAGGCGGCGGGGTGGGGGTCCGGCTCAGCGCAGCGCGAGGCGCGACACCGTCCGGGCACCCGCCGCCAGCAGGGCTCCGGGCTGGAGCGCCTTGAGCTGGGCCAGCCGCGCGCGGAAGGCACCCAGCTCGCGCGGGTCGACCTGGCGCGTCACCGCAGCGAAGCGCATGCCGAGCGGATCGACCGTCTGGCCATTGCGGTACATCTCGTAATGCAGGTGCGGCCCGGTCGAGAGCCCGGTCGACCCCACGAAGCCGATCACGTCACCGGCGCGGACGCGCTGGCCGGGGGCCACGGCGATCCGGCTCATGTGGCCATAGCCGGTGCCGAGCCCGCCACCATGTTCGAGCCGCACGTAGTTGCCATGGCCGCCATGAAAGCCGGCATAGGAGACCACGCCCTCGGCCGTGGCCATGATCGGCGCGCCCCAGGCCGCGCCGAAATCAACCCCGGCATGCATGCGGGTATAGCCCAGAATCGGGTGGAAGCGCTGGCCGTAGAGCGAGGTGACGTGGCCATTGACCGGCATCATCAGCCCCGGGCCGGTCTGGACATAGCTGGGTCGGCTGAGCGATTCGGCCGAATAGAAGCCGCCATCGCGGCCCCAGCGCAGCAGTTCGAGCACCGGGCGCGGCCCCTGCGGCCCGGCGCGCTCGAGCCCGGCATAGAGCAGTTCGCCGGCCTCGCTTTCGCCGGTGGCGGCCTGGCGATAGGCGAAGACCAGGTCGAAGCGGTCCTCGGCGGCGATATCGCCTTCGAGACTGAGATGGCTGTCGAGCGCGGCGAGATATTCCTGGATCGCGCTGGGCGGGGCGCCGGCGGCGCGGGCCGAGCGATAAAGGCTGCTGCCGACCACGCCGCGGATCCGCAGCGGGGTGGTGTCGACCGGGATCGGCTGGCGCTCGAGCACCAGCCCCGCACCGGCGCGCGAAACCGTCAGGGCGAGATCGATCCGGGCGCGCAACGCGGCGCGTTCAAGCCGGCGCGGCTGGCCCGGCGCGGGGCGCGGGCCAAGCACCAGATCGACGCGGGTCCCCGGCGCGAGCCGGGCCAGCGGCACGGTCGCGGCGATCAGGTCGGTGGCGCGCGCGGCATCGCTGGCCGAAACGCCGGCGCGCTGGAACAGCCGGCCAAGGCTGTCCCCGGGGCTGTCCCCGGCGGGCAGTTCGGTGGTGCGCGCGATCTCAGGCCGTTCGGCGACCGAGGCGACCCGGCGCAGCGCGGGATGGGGAGCGAGCGCCGGGCCGGACGGGACCGCGGCGCGCGCGCCGCTCAGTCCCTGGGCGCGCAGTTCCCGCGCGGCGGCGGCGTCGATCCGGCTGGCGGGAGCGGCCTCGAGCGCGGAGAGATCGGGCCAGAAGGCCAGGGCGAGGCCGATCAGCGCGAGCAGCGTGACCATACCGCGGCACCACCGCCGCGAGCCGATGTCCTCGGCCAGGTCGGGGGCGAGATCGGCGGCCAGCGCACGGGTCCAGCCGGGCAGGCGGGCCGAGATTCGCGCAGGCCAGACCGGGCCGGTGGTGCTACCCGCCCGGGGAGCGGGCACAGGCGCCATCACAGGCAGGGGCGCGGGACCGTCCGGCCGCGCCGGCGCGGCCGGGCCGTACCCGAACGTCGCACTGTCCTGAGCCCTGAACACGAACCCTCCGTCTGGCTGCCGCCACCCTGCACCGGAAGGGTTAACGTCGCACTAAGCCGGGCCGGGGAGCAGGCCGCCGATCGGGACCGGCGGAGGGTGGCAACGCCCTGTCGAAATCTGCGCGCTTGCCCGGTGTGCGGCCTTGCCGGGGGGAGGGCGGAGTGCCACAGCGGCAGCACCGATGGTCACCGCCTCGCCCTCCGCCGCAGCGCGTGACGCTGACAGCAAGGTCCGGGCCGTGCTGGGCCCGACCAACACCGGCAAGACCCACCTCGCGATCGAACGGCTCTGCGCCCACTCATCGGGCGCGATCGGCTTTCCGCTGCGGCTGCTGGCGCGCGAGGTCTACGAGCGCGTGGTGGCGATCAAGGGGCGCGAGCGGGTGGCGCTGATCACCGGCGAGGAGCGGATCGAGCCGCCCGGCGCACGCTGGCTGCTGTGCACGGTCGAGGCGATGCCGCGGGCCGCGGACCTGGCCTTCGTCGCGCTCGACGAGGCCCAGCTCGGCGCAGACCGCGAGCGCGGGCACATCTTCACCGATCGGCTGCTCCACGCCCGCGGGCGCGACGAGACGATGCTGCTGGGGTCGGCCACGCTTGAACCGATGGTCCGGGCGCTGGTGCCAGGGGCCGAGATCGTTTCGCGCCCGCGGTTCTCGACGTTGAGCCATGCCGGGGCGAAGAAGCTGTCGCGCGTGCCGCCGCGCAGCGTGATCGTCGCGTTCTCGGCCGAGCAGGTCTATGCCGTGGCCGAGATGCTGCGGCGGTTCCGCGGCGGCGCCGCGGTGGTGATGGGCGCGCTCAGCCCGGAAACGCGCAACCGCCAGGTGGCGATGTTCCAGTCCGGCGAGGTCGATTACCTGGTCGCCACCGATGCGATCGGCATGGGGCTCAACCTCGATGTCGGGCATGTCGCCTTCGCCGGGCTGAGCAAGTTCGACGGGGTGCGCCACCGCCGCCTGACCACGGCCGAGATGGCGCAGATCGCCGGGCGCGCCGGGCGGCACCAGCGCGATGGCACGTTCGGCACCCTGGCCGGGACCGGTGGCCACGATGCGGCCTTCACCGAGGAGGAGATCTGGGCGATCGAGGAGCACCGCTTCGCCCCTCTCACCCGGCTGTTCTGGCGCGACGCCGCGCCGCGCACCGACCGGATCGAGCATCTCATCGCCGACCTTGCCCGTCCGCCCGAGCGGCCCGAGCTGGCTCCGGCGCCGGAGGCCATCGACCTCGCGGTGATCCGCCGCCTGGCCGAGGAACCGGCCATCGCCGCGACCCTGCGCGGACCGGCCGCGGTGGCGCGCTTTCACGCGGTCTGCACGCTCCCGGATTTCCGCCAGCAGGGCGCCGAGACCCATTCCCGGTTCGTCGCGCGCTTGTGGGAGGACCTCCAGCGCGGCTATCTGGGAACCGACTATGTCGCTTCGCGGATTGCCGAACTCGACAATCCGGCAGGCGACATCGATACGCTGCAGGGGCGGATCGCGGCGATCCGCAGCTGGGCCTACATCGCGCAGCGCCCCGACTGGGTGCTGGCGCGCGACGAGATGGCCGCGCGCGCCCGCGCGGTCGAGGCGCGGCTGTCCGATGCTCTGCACGGGCGGCTGACCGAGCGGTTCGTCAACCGGCGAACCGCGGTGCTGATGCGCAAGACCGGGGCGGACGCCGCGCTGCTCCCGGTCCGGCTGGAAGGGGATAAGCTCTTGGTGGATGGCGAGCCGATCGGCGAACTGGCGGGGTTCCGCTTCAAGGTGGACCCCAGCGCGCACCACAGCGACCACAAGCTGCTGTTCGCCGCGGCCGAGCGCCATCTGCCGCAGCTGCTGGGCGAACGCGCCGAGCAGCTGGCCGCCGCCCTGGCCGTGGACCCGGCGCTGCTGGCCCTGGCCGCGGGAGCGATCGTCCACGGGCGCGAGCGGCTCGCGCTGCTGCGTCCGGGCAAGAGCCTGCTTTCTCCCGTGCTCCAGCTCGACCCCGCACTCGAGGCGATCCCGGCCGCACCGCGCAAGTTGCTGAAGGACGCGCTCGAAGCGTGGCTGGCCGCGCGTCTCGCCGCGCTCGAGCCGCTCGCCCGGATCGATGCCGCCACGCGCGCGCCGGAAGGCGGTCCCGAACTGCGCGCGCTGCTGATCCGGCTGGTCGAACGCGGCGGGCTGATCGCGCGCGAGGGTTCGGGGCTGGAGCGCTTCACCCCCGAGCAGCGCGCCCTGCTCAAGACACTGGGAGCGCGGATCGGCGCGCTCGACCTGTTCGTGCCGGCCGCGCTCAAGCCCGCGCCGCTGAGCGCCTGGCGCGAGCTGGCGCTGCTTCACGGCGGGCGGCCGCCAGAGGTCCTGGCCGAGATGCCCCCGGTGGTGCCGCTGGTCGAGGGCCGCGCCCCGCTCGGCTATCGCCGCGCCGGCGCCCAGGCGGTCCGCGTCGACATGGCCGAGAAGCTGCTGCGCGAGGCGCACGGGCGCCGCGTCGCCGCGGCGCGGCAGGGCTTCACGATCAGCCCGGCGCTGGCCCGCTCGACCGGGCTGACCCTCGACGGCCATGTCCAGCTGCTGCGCCAGGCCGGCTTCCTGGCCCACAGCCCGCGCGCCCTGGCCGAGGGCGAGCAGGGCCCGCCCGCGCCGCTCGCGTGGCGCTGGCGCCCGCCGCGGCGCGAACCCGCGCCGGGCAG
>NZ_JACLAX010000032.1 GCF_014230355.1 Novosphingobium piscinae | reverse complement strand
AGCGGGTGCGCACGTTGCGGCCCGCGTTGTTCACCAGGTCGTTGCCGTTCTGGTTGTAGAAGCGGTACTTCAGACCGATGTCGACGTGGTCGGTCACCGGCGCGCGCACGCCGGCAAGCGCCTGCCAGGCCAGCCCGGTGTCGCTGTCGTTCACGTTGACGGCATTGACCGCGGTGAGGACCGCGTTCTTGACCCGGCCGACGCCGACGCCGCCGCCGATGAAGCCCTGCAGGCCATTGTCGGGACCGAAGTCGAGCAGGCCGTTGGCCATGAAGCTCAGCGCCTCGGCGCCGCCACCGACCTGGGCATTGGTGAACGACTGGGTCGCCGTGGTGAAGTTGGCTTCCTCGACGCGACGGAAGCTGGCCTCGGCCTCGAGGCGGAAGCCACCGAAGTCATAGCCGACGATCCCGCCGAAATCGTAACCGGCCTTGGTCTTCAGCACGCCGGCGTTGCCCACGCCGGTCAGGTTGAAGATGTTCTCCGCCTTCACGGCGCCGACATCAGCCTCGACGTACCACTGGTCGTCGCGGGCAAGAGCCGGAGTGGCGAGGGCTGCTGCAGCAGCAGCCGTAAGGAATGCGATCTTTTTCATGGTCCCCTCATGAGACTTTGGAAGCTGAGCCCCTCACTAGCGGGCCTACAAATGCGTTGCAACGCCTATGTGTTGCGCTTCGGTTCAGGGTCCTGCCCAATAGGACACGGCCGAGCTGCCAACCAGCCCGAAATAGCGGTCGCCACTAGTTGGGAGCCCGTAAATCAGGGCTTTTCCTTGATTGGCAGCGGTCCGCCTCGGGCTCCGGCGAGGACCCAGCCCCGCGCGGCGTGAACACAGATTTTACCTTGCGCGCCACGCTAGCGTGACTTTCGGGTCACACCCTGGTGGCGGGCCTACTCACTCCCAGGGGCGAGGTTCGCCCGGCAGCAACCGTTTGGTTAACTCCAGCCGGCGCGCCTGCCGCGATTCGAGCGTCAGCGTGAGGATCGGCTGCGGCCGCGCGATGAACTGGGTTGGCGACATCCCGAACAGGGCGGTGAACTCGCGGATCAGGTGGCTCTGGTCATAGTAGCGCAGGGCCAGTTCCTCGGCTTCGGCCTGGTCGGCCACGCCGCGCAAGTGGCTGGCCATGTCGAGCGCGCGCGCGCGGCGCAACACCTGCTTGGGTGGCATGCCGAAATCGCGCCGGACGATGCGTTCAAGCTGTCGCTGGGTGATCCCGCAATCGCGGGCGAACTCGGCCACGCTGGCCGCCGGATCGGTGAAGGCCAGGGCCTCGAACCGCGCGCTGACCGGATCGGGACGCTGCACCCCAGGTTCGTTGACCACCCGCCGAATCAGCGCCTCGAGCTGCGTCAGCCAGGTCTCGGGCTCGGCCGCGTCGTCGATCAGGCGCAGCGCCTGTTCCCCCGGCAGCCGCAGTTCGTCGCACAGCAAGAGCCGGTCGAGATAGTCGTCCGCGCTGACCCCGCGCACCGCGTGGCCGGTGCCCGGGCGCAGGGCGATGCCGATGCTGATGAAACTGCCGGTCACCGACACCGGCATGCGCCTGGACTGCGGCCCGAAGAACAGGGCGGCACGGCCATGGGCGCGCGGGCCCTCAGCGGTTTCGGCAGTCCATTCGCCCTTGAGCTGGACGCGGATCGTGGCGACGTCATTGAACAGGCCGCAGGCGGTGCGGTGCCCTGGGGGAGCCTCGACCACCGTCGCATAGAGCCTGGCCACCCACGGCGCGAGGTCCGCCGCCGGGGCGCGATTGTAGGACAGCGGCTGTCCCTCGCGGGTCACCCCATGCGCCGGCGCGATCATCGAATCCACCGCCGGACGTGTCGGCTTACGCATAGTGCCCCTGCATTGCCGGTGCCCTGGCGGGCCCCGCACCTCCAACTTTCGTTAGCGGCACCATCCTAAGGCCGTTGGGCCGGTGATCAAGAGCGGACGCACTGCAAAAACCGTCCTGCGGGCAAGCGCCGGCGTGCTTGACCCGGGCCCGGCCACGGCGCCACAGTCGCGCGATGAAGCTCGACAATGACATCGCCCTCGCCATTCGCCTGGCCGAAGCCGCCGGCCAGGCCATCCGCCCCTACTTCCGCGGCGACACGGGAACCGAGCGCAAGCCGGACGCAACCCCGGTGACCCTTGCCGACCGCGCGGCCGAAGAGGCGATGCGCCGGATCCTCGCCGCAGAGGTCCCGCGTGACACGATCATCGGTGAGGAGTTCGGCGCCACGGCGGGCACGTCCGGCCGCAGCTGGGTGCTTGATCCGATCGACGGCACCGCCGGGTTCCTCGCCGGGCGGCCGATCTTCGGCACGCTGATCGCGCTGGTGGTCGAGGGCTGGCCGGTGCTGGGCGTGATCGACCAGCCGATTCTTGGCGAGCGCTGGATCGGCGCGAGCGGGCGGCCGACCACGCTCAACGGCAAGCCGGTGCGGACCCGGGCCTGCCGGGCCCTGGCCGAGGCGACGATCGCCACCACGGGGCCACACTATTTCGACGATCACGACGGGGCGCATTTCATGGCCCTGGCCGCGCGCACCGATCACAAGCGGATGGTGATGGGGGGCGATTGCTACAATTATGCCATGCTCGCCACCGGCCAGCTCGATCTGGTCTGCGAGGCCAACCTCAAGCTGCACGACTGGGCCGCGCTGGTCCCGGTCGTCGAAGGCGCCGGCGGGACGATGTGCGACTGGAACGGCGATCCGCTCCACGCCGGCTCGTCCGGCCACGTGCTGGCGCTGGGCGATCCCGCGCGGCTCGAGGACGTGGTCGAGGCGTTGGGCTGCGATCATTCGTGAGCCGGCCGCGGACCGGCGCGGCGGTGTCCCTGCCCTTCTTCTTCTATGGCACGCTGCGCGACAGCGACCCGTCGCATCCGGTAGCCCGCGCGCTGCACCGCAAGCTGCACCCGGGCGTGGCCGCATCGGTGTCCGGAAGGCTCCACGCCCTGCCCGATCCGGCCGGCTGGTACCCGGCCTTGACCGAGGGCGCCGGGGACGAGCGGGTGATCGGCCGGCTCTGCGCCGCCCGCGCCGGGTTCGGCCCCGCGGACCTGGCGCGGATCGACGCCTATGAGGACTGCCGCGTGGACGATCCCGCCGGCTCGACCTACCTGCGCCTGCCCATGGCGGTGCGCGTGGCGGGCCGGCCCGATCCGGTCACGGCGCAGGTCTACCGCTTCAACCGGCCGCTGCCGCCGGAGGCCGTGCCGATCCCCCACGGCGATTTCGGCGCATGGCTGGTGGCCCGTGGCGGCCGGGCCTATGGCACTGCGCCCTGAAAGCCTTGCCTTGCGGCGCGTTCCCGTTTAGGGGGCCGCCCTTCATTGACACGGAATCGATGATCGGCCTGGCTATCTAGGGCTGCCACGGCAGATCGGACGTGTCTCGAACCAAGGAGACGAAAATGCCCAAGCTCAAGACGAAGAGCGGCGTGAAGAAGCGCTTCAAGCTCACCGCCACCGGCAAGGTGAAGCACGGCGTCGCCGGCAAGCGCCACCGCCTGATCAGCCACAATGGCAAGTATATCCGCCAGAATCGCGGCACCGACGTGATCTCCGACGCTGATGCGAAGGTGATCAAGAAGTGGGCGCCCTACGGGCTGAACTGAGGAGCGCTGACTTATGAGCCGTATCAAGCGGGGTGTCACCACCCGAGCCAAGCACAAGCGCATTCTGGATCAGGCGAAGGGCTATCGCGGCCGTCGCAAGAACACGATTCGCGTTGCCCGTCAGGCGGTCGAGAAGGCCGGCCAGTACGCCTACCGCGATCGCAAGGTGAAGAAGCGCAGCTTCCGCGCCCTGTGGATCCAGCGCATCAACGCCGCGGTCCGCGCGGAAGGCCTGACCTATTCGCAGTTCATCCACGGCACCAAGCTGGCCGGGATCGAACTGGACCGGAAGGCCATGGCCGATCTGGCGATGAACGAGGGCGGCGTGTTCAGCGCCGTGATCGCCCAGGCCAAGGCGGCCCTGCCGGCCTGAGGCCGCGCCAGACGCACGACACCGGAAGGGCGCGGGCAGCGATGCCCGCGCCCTTTCTCGTGGCCCGGCGGCGCGGTTGCCCCCCCGCCCGGGACGCACTAAAGGCGCACGCCTGACCAGGCATCCGCAACAGATGGGAACCTTCGTGGACTACGCAGCAACCGGACAGGCCGCGCTGGCTGAGATCGCCGCCGCCGAGGATCTCGACACGATCGAGCAGCTGCGCGTGGCCTTCCTGGGCAAGCAGGGCTCGATCTCGGGCCTGCTCAAGACGCTCGGCGCGATGAGCCCCGAGCAGCGCCAGAGCGAAGGGCCGCAGATCCACGCGCTGCGCGAGCGCGTCACCACCGCGCTGGCCGAGCGCAAGGCTGCGCTTGAGAGCGCCGCGCTGGAGGCGCGGCTGGCGGCCGAGACGGTCGACCTGACCCTGCCCGCGCCCGAGGCGCCGCGCGGCTCGGTCCACCCGGTCAGCCAGGTGATGGACGAGCTGGCCGAGATCTTCGCCGACCTGGGCTTCGCGGTCGCCACCGGGCCCGAGATCGAGGACGACTGGCACAACTTCACCGCGCTCAACATGCCGGAAAGCCATCCGGCCCGGGCGATGCACGACACCTTCTACTTTCCCGACGCCTCGCCCGCGGGCGGGAAGATGCTGCTGCGCACCCACACCTCGCCAGTGCAGATCCGGTCGATGCTGCAGCATGGCGCGCCGCTGCGGATCATCGCCCCGGGCCGGGTCTACCGCTCGGACAGCGATGCCACCCACACCCCGATGTTCCATCAGGTGGAAGGCATCGTCATCGACAAGGGCATTCACCTGGGCCACCTCAAGTGGACGCTGGAGACCTTCCTCAAGGCCTTCTTCGAGCGCGATGACATCGTCCTGCGGCTGCGCCCCAGCTACTTCCCGTTCACCGAGCCCTCGGTGGAGGTCGACGTGGGCTTCGCGCTGGTGACGGGGCCCGACGGCAGGACCCGCCGCGCGCTGGGAGGCCATGGCGACGATCCGGGCCATGGCTGGATGGAACTGCTGGGCAGCGGCATGGTCAACCGCAAGGTGATCGCATTCGGCGGGCTCGATCCCGACGAGTGGCAGGGCTTCGCCTTCGGCATCGGCGTCGATCGCCTGGCCATGCTCAAGTACGGCATGGACGATCTGCGTGCCTTCTTCGATGGCGATCAGCGCTGGCTGTCGCACTACGGTTTCTCCGCGCTCGACGTGCCGACCCTGTCGGGCGGCGTCGGCACGCCCGCCTAAGGAGCTGGGAAAATGAAGTTCTCGCTCTCCTGGCTCAAGGATTACCTCGACACCCAGGCCACCGTGGCCGAGATCGCGGCGGCGCTGAACGCGATCGGCCTCGAAGTGGAAGGGATCGAGGATCCCGCCGCGAAGCTAGCCGGCTTCCGCGTGGCGAGGGTCCTGACCGCCGCGCCGCACCCCAATGCCGACAAGCTCCAGGTCCTGACGGTCGACACCGGAGCAGGCGAGCCGCTGCAGGTGGTCTGCGGCGCGCCCAATGCGCGGGCCGGGCTGGTCGGCGTGCTCGGGCTGCCGGGGGCGACCGTGCCGGTAAACGGCATGGTGCTGAAGGTCGCCGCGGTGCGCGGGGTCGAATCGAACGGCATGATGTGCTCGACCCGCGAGCTCGAGCTGGGCGAGGATCACGACGGGATCATCGAGCTGCCCGCCGACGCCCCGGTCGGCACGCCCTTCGCCGAATACCACGGCGCCGATCCGGTGTTCGACGTGGCGATCACCCCCAACCGGCCCGACTGCATGGGCGTCTACGGTATCGCCCGCGACCTCGCCGCGGCGGGGCTGGGCGCGCTGAAGCCGCTGGCAATGGAGCCGGCCACCGGCACGTTCCCCTGCCCGGTCGACATCCGCACCGACGATCCCGAGGGCTGCCCGGCCTTCCACGGCCGGGTGATCCGCGGCGTGACCAACGGCCCTTCGCCGGCCTGGCTGCAGGACCGGCTGAAGAGCGCGGGCCAGCGGCCGATCTCGGCGCTGGTCGACCTGACCAACTACGTGATGCTGGGCTATGGCCGTCCGGCCCATGCCTATGACCTGGCCAAGCTGACGGGCGCCGTGATGGCGCGGCGTGCGCGGGAGGGCGAGACCTGCCTCGCGCTCAACGGCAAGGAGTACGCGCTGACCCCGGAAATGACGGTGATCGCCGACCAGGCCGGGGTGCACGATATTGCCGGGATCATGGGCGGCGAGCATTCGGGCTGCTCCGACGGGACCACCGACGTCCTGCTCGAGATCGCCTACTTCGATCCGGAGCGGATCGGGGCGACGGGCCGCGCGCTCAACCTCACCTCGGACGCGCGCAGCCGGTTCGAGCGCGGGGTCGACCCGCAGTTCCTCGACACCGGGCTGGAGCTGCTGACCGCGCTGATCCTCGACACCTGCGGCGGCGAAGCCTCGGACGTGGTCCGGGCCGGACAGCCGCCGCTGGCCACCGCGGTGGTCGCCTATGATCCCGGTTTGGCCGAGACGCTGGGCGGGGTGGCCATCCCGGCGAGCGAACAGCGCCGCATCCTGACCGCGCTGGGCTTCGCGGTGGCCGAGGACTGGACTGTCACCGCGCCCGGCTGGCGCCCCGACGTGGCCGGCGCGCCGGACCTGGTCGAGGAGGTGGTGCGGATCTGGGGGCTCGACAATGTCGCATCGGTGCCGCTGCCGCGCGCCGACGGTGTGGCCCGGCCCACCGCGACCCCGGCCCAGAAGCTTGAACGGCGGGTCCGGCGCGCGGCCGCTGCGCGCGGCCTGAACGAGGCCGTCACCTGGTCGTTCCTGCCAGTGGACGAGGCCGCGGCCTTCGCCGAGGGGGCACCCTGGGTGCTCGACAACCCGATCAGCGAGGACCTCAAGGCCATGCGCCCCTCGCTGCTGCCCGGTCTGCTCGCCGCCGCCCGCCGCAACCTCGATCGCGGGGCGGGTTCGCTGCGGCTGTTCGAGATCGGCCGCCGCTATCTGCGCGGCGCCGACGGGGCGAGCGACGAGCGCCTGACGCTGGGCGTGGTCCTGGCCGGTGACCGCACGCCGCGCGGCTGGGCGACGGGCAAGGCGCAGGCCTTCGACGCCTTCGACGCCAAGGCCGAGGCCCTGGCCCTGCTGGCCGAGGCCGGTGCACCGGTCGACAGCCTGCAGGTGATGGGCGAGGCCGGACCGCAGTTCCATCCCGGCCAGTCGGCCACGCTGCGGCTCGGGCCCAAGACCGTGCTGGCCCGCTTCGGCATGCTCCACCCCACCACGGCCAAGGCCTTCGACCTGACCGGTCCGGTTGCCGTGGCCGAGCTGTTCCTCGACGCGATCCCGGCCAGGCGCGGTGCGGTCGGCTTCGCCCGCGCCGCCTATGCCCCCCCGGCGCTGCAGCCGGTGACGCGCGACTTCGCCTTCCTCATCCCGGCGGACAAGCCGGCCGGCGATCTGGTCCGCGCGGTCAGGGGTGCGGACAAGGTCAACATCGTCAGCGCGCGCCTGTTCGACGACTTCCGCGGGCAGGGCGTGCCTGAAGGGCAGAAGTCGCTGGCGATCGAGGTGACGCTCCAGCCGACCGACAAGAGCTATGACGAGGCGGCGCTCAAGGCGATCACCGACAAGGTGACGGCAGCGGCGGCCAAGCTGGGGGCGGTGCTGCGGGGGTAAGCCTCTCACAGCTCAGCCCCCCGCCTTATCGCAGTCATCTGGCCTCTTTCGTCATCCTGAACTCGTTTCAGGATCCATTCCGCGGCGAGGCACGGGCCCCGTACCGGCGGGACGGCCACGCCCCAGGCATCCGAATGCTCCGTGCCCAAGGCCCGATGGGCCCTGAAACGAGTTCAGGGTGACGGCGGCGTAGCAGGGGCCTGTCGCGGCCAGCCCCCACCCCCTCGCTTTTCCGGGCGAATCCAGTTACCGGCGCGCGCATGACCACGCCATCCTCGCGCCGCACCTTCGCGATCATCTCGCACCCCGACGCCGGCAAGACCACGCTGACCGAGAAGCTGCTGCTGCAGGGCGGCGCGATCCACCTGGCGGGCGAGGTCAAGGCGCGGGGACAGGCGCGCCGGGCACGGTCAGACTGGATGAAGATCGAGCAGCAGCGCGGCATCTCCGTCACCAGCTCGGTCATGACCTTCCGCAAGGTGTTCGACGACGGGCGCGACATCACCTTCAACCTGCTCGACACGCCGGGCCACGAGGACTTTTCGGAGGACACCTACCGCACCCTGACGGCCGTGGACTCCGCGATCATGGTGATCGACGCGGCCAAGGGCATCGAACCGCAGACCCGCAAGCTGTTCGAGGTCTGCCGGATGCGTTCGGTGCCGATCATCACCTTCGTCAACAAGGTCGACCGGGAAGGCCGCGCGGTGTTCGAGACGCTCGACGAGGTGGCCGATGCGCTGGCGCTCGACGTGGTGCCGATGTCCTGGCCGGTCGGCATGGGCGGGACCTTCCAGGGTGTGCTCGATTTCGCCAGCGGGCTGGTCAGCCGGCCCGAGGGCGACAGCCGCGAGTACCTGGGCACGCGCGAGGCGATGGAGATTCCCGCCGAGATCGCCGAGGAGATCGAGCTGGGCCAGGCCGGCTACCCCGCATTCGATCTCGAGGCCTACCGCAACGGCGATCTCACCCCGGTCTACTTCGGATCGGCGCTCAAGAACTTCGGCGTCGCCGAGCTGATCGATGCGATCGCCCGCTTCGCCCCGCCGCCGCGCCCGCAAAGCTCGGACCAGGGCACCATCGACCCGACCCGCAGCGACGTCACCGGCTTCGTCTTCAAGGTCCAGGCCAACATGGACCCGCAGCACCGCGACCGGATCGCCTTCATGCGCATGGTCTCGGGCACGTTCAAGCGCGGCATGAAGCTGACCCCCTCGGGCCTGGGCAAGCCGATCGCTGTCCATTCGCCGATCCTGTTCTTTGCCCAGGACCGCGAGATCGCCGACACCGCCGAGGCCGGCGACATCATCGGCATTCCCAACCACGGCACGCTGCGGGTGGGCGATACCCTGTCCGAGAAGAACGACGTGCGCTTTACCGGCCTGCCCAACTTCGCGCCGGAAATCCTGCGCCGCGTGGCGCTGAAGGACCCGACCAAGACCAAGCAGTTGCGCAAGGCGCTGGACGACCTGTCCGAGGAGGGCGTGATCCAGGTGTTCTATCCCGAGATCGGCGCGCAGTGGATCGTCGGGGTGGTTGGTCAGCTCCAGCTCGACGTGCTCATCTCGCGGCTCGAGGCGGAGTACAAGGTCGAGGCCGTGCTCGAAGAATCGCCCTTCGATACGGCGCGCTGGCTGAAGGGCAGCGATGCCGCGCTCAAGGCCTTCACCGATTTCAACAAGAGCAACCTGGCCAAGGACCGCGATGGCGATCCGGTGTTCATGGCCCGCTCGTCCTGGGACGTCGGCTACCAGCAGGAGCGCAATCCCGAGCTGGTGTTCAGCGCGACCAAGGAGCGGTGAGGAGACAAGCCCCGCGCGTGGGCTTCGACAGGCTCAGCCTGAGCGGGCGTTGTTTATGGAGCAGTCCCAAACTCCGCTCGGGCTGAGCCTGTCGAAGCCCGCGCGCCAACCCTTGCCCAACACCCTTGCGCCGTTAAGCTCCTGTCCGTGCAGCTCACCTTCGCCAGCTACAACATCCACAAGGCGGTGGGCCTTGACCGTCGCCGCGATCCGGACCGCATCCTGGCCGTGCTGCGCGAGATCGATGCCGACGTGATCGCGCTGCAGGAGGCGGACCTGCGCTTCGGCACGCGCGCCAGCGTGATCCCGCGACAGGTCATCGCCGATTACACCCCATGGCAGGCGGTGCCGCTGGGCGGGCGGCCGGACTCGCTCGGCTGGCATGGCAATGCCGTGCTGGTCCGCCGCGGGATCGAGGTGCGCGAGGCGGCGGTGGTGGCGCTGCCCACGCTGGAGCCGCGCGGGGCGGTGCGGGTGGATCTGGTCGCTCGCGGGCGCCCGCTGCGCGTAGTGGGCATGCACCTTGACCTGTCTGGCTTGCGGCGGCGCCAGCAGGTGCGCACGGTGCTGGCGCATCTGGCCGCCTGTACCGCGCCCGCCCCTGCTGTCTTGATGGGCGATCTCAACGAGTGGGCCCGGCATGGCGGCTGCCTGGCCGAGTTCGCCGCGCCCGACTGGCGGGTGCTGGCCCCGGGGCGGAGCTTCCCGAGCCGCCGACCGCTGGCGATGCTCGACCGGATCGTGGTCTCGGCGGAGTGGCGGAGCGACGCCGTGGCGGTGCACCACAGCGCGCTGGCCGCGCGCGCCTCTGATCATCTGCCCGTACTGGCCCGCCTGGCCCTGCCTGAAAATTAGGCAGCCTGCTCAGGATTCGAGCGCAGGCCAGCATCGCGACTCGGCGTGACGGGATCGGGCCGTTCATGACTCGGCAAAGAATCCAACGAATCCGTAAATTGGCACGGGGCTTGCTCTAGGGGTTTTGCCGGCGACGGGACCGGTAGGCTTCCAGGGGGCACCGATGAAATTCATCATCGCCATCATCAAGCCGTTCAAGCTGGACGAGGTGCGTGAAGCCCTCGGCGCCATCGGCGTCGCGGGGATGACCGTCTCCGAGGTCAAGGGCTTTGGACGCCAGAAGGGCCAGACGGAGATTTACCGCGGCGCCGAGTATTCCACGAACATGCTGCCCAAGGTGAAGCTGGAGATTGCCGCAGCCGACAGCCTGGCGCCGCAGATCGTCGAGACGATCCAGCAGGTCGCCAGCACCGAAGCGATCGGTGACGGCAAGATCTTCGTGCTCGACCTTGCCGAAGCGGTCCGCATCCGCACCGGCGAGGCCGGCGACACCGCGCTGTGACCAGCGTGTCCGACAGGAGGGAAACCACCATGAACCGCAATATTGCCAAGCTCGGCAAACTGTGTGCGGGCGTTGGCGCGCTCGGAGCCTCGCTCTTCGCCGCCACCGCTGCCTTCGCGCAGGACGCCACCGAAGCCGCCACCGAGGCGGCTGCCGTCGCCACCGAAACCGCCGCTGCGGCGGCCACCACGCTGATCAAGGCCCCGGCCGCCGAGCAGCTCGCCGCGATGTCGAACAAGGGCGATACCGCCTGGATGCTGATCTCGGCCGCCCTGGTGCTGATGATGAGCATCCCCGGCCTCGCACTGTTCTACGGCGGCCTGGTGCGCACCAAGAACATGCTGAGCGTCTGCATGCAGGTGTTCATGATCGTTTCGGTCGCCGGGCTGGTCTGGGCCGCCTGGGGCTACTCGCTGGCCTTCACCAGCGGCTCCACGCCGTACATCGGCGGCCTGTCGAAGGCGTTCCTCGCGGGCGTGACCTCGAGCAGCTATGCCGCGACCTTCTCGAACAACGTCTACATCCCCGAACTGGTCTTCGTGGTTTTCCAGATGACCTTCGCGATGATCACGCCGGCCCTGATCGTCGGCGCCTTCGCCGAGCGCATCAAGTTCACCCCGCTGATCGTCTTCGTGGTGCTGTGGCTGACCGTGGTCTACTTCCCGGTTGCGCACATGGTCTGGTACTGGGCTGGCCCGGACTTCCTGCCTGACGCGCCGACCGATGCCGGTCTGCTGTGGGGCATGGGCGCGCTGGACTTCGCCGGTGGTACCGTGGTGCACATCAACGCCGGGATCGCGGGCCTCGTCGGCTGCCTCATGGTCGGCAAGCGCGTCGGCTTCGGCAAGGAAGCCACCCCGCCGCACTCGCTGACCATGACCATGATCGGCGCCTCGCTGCTGTGGGTGGGCTGGTTCGGCTTCAACGCCGGCTCCAACCTTGAGGCCAATGGCGTGACCGCCGTCGCCTTCATCAACACCATGCTGGCCACCTGCGCCGCCGCGGTGTCCTGGTCGGTGATCGAGCAGCTGCACCACGGCAAGCCCTCGATGCTGGGTGCCGCCACCGGCGCCGTCGCCGGCCTGGTCGCGATCACCCCGGCCTCGGGCCTGGGCGCACCGATGACCTCGATCGTCCTCGGCCTGCTGGTTTCGCCGGTGTGCTACCTGTTCGTCGCGGTCGTGAAGAACAAGCTCAAGTACGACGACACCCTCGACGTGTTCGGCGTGCACTGCGTGGGCGGCATCTTCGGCGCCATCGCCACCGGGATCGTCGCCGACCCGGCGCTCGGGGGCCAGGGCTTCTTCGACTACACCCAGTTCCCCGCCGTCCCGGGCACCTATGACATGGCTGCCCAGGTGATCACGCAGATCAAGGCGGTGGCGCTGACCGTCGTCTGGTCGGGCCTGGGTTCCGCGGTGCTCTACTTCATCGTCGACAAGACCATGGGTCTGCGTCCGACCGAGGAAGCCGAGCGCGAGGGGCTCGACATCTCCGAGCACGGCGAGCGCGCCTACAACTACTGATTTCCCAGCTTGGCGGGGTCGGAGGTTCCTCCTCTCCTCCCCTTCGACCCCGCCATCCGACGTTCCTCCTGCGAACGCAGCCTAGGGTCCGGAGCCAGCCGCTCCGGACCCCTTTTTTGTTGCGGCATCGCCGGCCAACGGGAACGATGGCGGGATGGCTGTGCTGCTCCCCCTGCCGCCGCGACGGAGCCACTGCACTGCTGGGCGCGGCGCATGGCCCCCGCTGGGGAGCGCCTCAGCCGCGGCCTCGCGCCGGCATGCCACCGCGATTGAGGACCTGGAGTTCCGCGGAGACCATCCCGCCCGGATGGGCGGGGGGCTCACGTCAGGACCGGGCACCTAGTGGCCAGATCCGGCCTCGTGCTTGGCCGCAGGCTCCTGCCACGCCCGCTTGATGTCGTCGCTTGAGCGGCGGCTGCCGTCGTGGCTCCAGCCCGGCGGCCCGAACAGGTAGCCCAGCTTGGCCCGCCACGGCGCGCGCCAGAGGTCGGCGGCGATCCCGAGCCACTCATGGAAGGCGGCGCGCAGCAGGTTGAAGCTGCCCAGCTGGTGGACCAGCCCGTAGTGGATCCGCAGATCGTCCCGTTCGGGCTGGAAGGTGCCGAACAGGCGATCCCAGACGATCAGGACCCCGGCATAGTTGCGGTCGAGATAGAGCGGATGGATCCCATGGTGGACGCGATGGTGCGAGGGGGTGTTGAACACCGCTTCGATCCAGCGCGGCAGACGGCCGATCGCGGTGGTGTGGATCCAGAACTGGTAGATCAGGTTGAATGCGCCGCAGGTCAGCACCATCGCGGGCGGAAAGCCCAGCAGCACCAGCGGCAGGCGAAAGGCGAAAGAGGCCGAGAGGAAACCGGTCCATGGCTGGCGCAGCGCCGTGGAGAGGTTGTAGTGCTGGCTGGAATGGTGGTTGACGTGGGCCGCCCAGAACCAGCGGACCCGGTGGGCCGTGCGGTGCCACAGGTAGTAGGCCAGATCGTCAAGCACGAAGCAGGCTGCCCAAACCCACCAGGCCCAGCCAAGCGTGGCGACCCGCAGCGCGTAGAGTGCATCGGCCAGGGCCAGTACGATCGCACCGGTAGCCAGACCCGCGGCAACGCTGCCAAGCCCCAGCAGCAGCGAAACCGCGGTATCTCGCGGTTTATAGGCGGCCGGGTCGCGCCGGGCAGCCCAGACCATCTCGGCCGCGATCAGCGCGACGAAGCCCGGGATCGCATAGGCCACCGGATCGAACCCGGTCATGGCCGCGCATCCGCCGGGCCCAGCCGGCGCAGGCTGGCGGCCCAGTGCTGTGCCTCAGGGCCGAGATCGAGGGTGATCGGGACGAAGCCGGGTTCAGGCAGGGCGAAGCAGAGGAACTGCCGCTCGAGGCGGACGCCCGCGTGGCTGGTCAGCCGGTGCGCAACGAAGCGGGCGCCGTGCCGCCGCAGCAGCACGACCTGGCCAGCCTGATCGGCCAGGAGCGCACCCAGACCGGCGCGATCGAGCGCGACAACCGTGGGCGTGAAGCGGCAATCGGCAGCACGCGCCAGCTCACCCGCGGTGTCAGCGTCGCGCAGCCGGACGTCCGCACCCAGGCCGAGCCGCCGGGCCATCACGGCCAGCCCGAGGATCGCGACGAGCGCCGCGGCGATCAGGATCAGACTGGGCGCAAGTGATCCCTGCGGCATCGGCGTGGATCGGGCAGCTCAGGCCCGGCGCGCGGCGAGCATGTCGAGCAGGGCGCGGATCGGGCCGAGATCGTAGCCGGCCTGGGCCGCGGCGGCGGCCAGCTCGTCGGGGCTCGCCCCGCGCGAGGCCCGGGCCAGGGCCCACAGCAGCGTGGAGCGCGTGCCCGAGCGGCAATAGGCCAGCACCGGCCCGCCCGCCCCCTCGAGCGCGGCGGCCATGGCCTCGACCTGCGGCTCGCTGAAGCCGGCGTGGGTGACGGGGATGGCGACATAGTCGATCCCGGCGGCGCGGGCCGCCGCCTCGATCTCTGGCCCGGGCACCTGGTCGGGGCTCTCGTCCTCGGGCCGGTTGTTGATGATCAGGGTCACCCCCAAAGCCTTGGCCTCGGCCACCTCGGCGAGGCCGATTTGCGGGCTGGCGAGGACACCGTCGACGATGGGGCGGAACAGGGACGCGGTCATGGGCGGATCACTCGGGGTTGGCGGCGGCGCGGGCGCGGGCGCGGCGGTTGCGACTGACGATGTTGAGCGTCTCGACCGCGGCCGAGAAGCCCATGGCGGCATAGACGTAGCCCTTGGGGATGTGGACCCCGAAACCGTCGGCGATCAGCACCAGCCCGATCATGACCAGGAAGGCGAGCGCCAGCATGACCAGGGTCGGGTTGCGCTCGATGAAGCGCGACAGCGGGTTGGCCGCCACCATCATCAGGCCGACGGTGATGACCACGGCCGCGATCATGATCGGAACCTCGTCGGTCATGCCCACGGCGGTCAGGATCGAATCGATCGAGAAGACGAGGTCCAGCGCGATGATCTGCGCGATCGCCGCACCGAACGCGATCTGCGCGACGCCCTTGTCCTTTTCGAGCAGCTCGCCGCTGTCGTTCTCCGTGTCGATCGCGTGATGGATCTCCTTGGTCGCCTTCCACAGCAGGAACAGGCCGCCAGCGAGGAGGATCAGGTCACGGCCCGAAAAGGCGGTCTCGAAGGTCGGCTCGCCGTAAGGGCCGGGCGCACCGCTGATACCCAGATCGAACAGCGGGGTCTGCAGGGTGACGATCCAGCCGATCAGGGTGAGAAGGCCGATCCGCATGATCAGCGCCAGCGCCAACCCGAGTCGCCGCGCTTTGTCCTGCTGGTGCTCGGGCAGCTTGTTCGAGAGGATGGCGATGAACACCAGATTGTCGATGCCCAGCACGATTTCGAGCGTGACCAGGGTCACCAGCGCCGCCCAGGCAGCAGGATCGGCAAGCAAGGCAAGGATGTCCATGGGCGGGCTTTTGCCAAGCCGATGCCCGCGAGACAAGCGCAACCCCAGCGGTGCGCGTGGCGCCCTTTATGGCGACGAGTCGGAATCTGTTCGCGCTTGTGGATATTTTCAGCTATGCCCCAAGATGCAGAGGAGAGGGTTGCGCGGGCGCGCAACCGCTGGCCCTGTTTCCTGGCGGGTCTCGTCCGCGCCGCCGGGGCATCGTGATTGGGGCGAAGCGAAGGTAAGTTCGGGTTTATGGGTTTCGATAGAGGACGTCGCGGCAGGGGCCGGGACAAGCGCGACGGTTTCGGGGAAGAAAGTTTCGACCCGTTCTACGGCGGCGGCGATCGCGGCGGCTTCGGTGGTGACCGTGGTGGCTTCGGCGGTGATCGCGGCGGTGGCTATGGCGGCGGCGGTGGTCGCGGCGGCTTCGGCGGCGGCGATCGCGGTGGCTTCGGCGGCGGTTCGCGCGGCGGCTTCGGCGGTGGCGATCGTGGCGGCTTCGGCGGCGGTTCGCGCGGCGGCGGCGGTGGTGGGGGCATGCCCGCCCAGGTCGTCGGCCAGAGCAAAGGCGTCGTGAAGTTTTTCAATGGCCAGAAGGGCTTCGGCTTCATCCAGCGCGAGGACGGCGGCGAGGACGTGTTCGTCCACATCAGCGCGGTCGAGCGTGCCGGCCTGGAAGGTCTGGCCGAAGGCCAGGGCCTCGAGTTCTCGCTGGTCGATCGCGGCGGCAAGATCTCGGCGGCCGACCTGGTCGTCGTGGGTGATGTGATCCCGGTCGCCAAGCGCGAGCCGGCTGCACCGCAGCGCCAGCTGACCGGCGAAAAGGCCACCGGCACTGTCAAGTTCTTCAACTCGATGAAGGGCTTCGGCTTCATCACCCGGGACGATGGCCAGCCCGACGCGTTCGTGCACATCAGCGCGGTGGAGCGCTCGGGCATGCAGGGCCTCAACGAGGGCGACCGGCTGGAGTTCGACATCGAGGTCGATCGACGAGGCAAGTACTCGGCGGTCAACCTCGTGCCGCGTCAGGGTTGACCCAGCCCGCAGGTCCTTCGGACATTTGACCGAAGGCACGCGACATCATAACGCGCGCCAGTGGCGGCCCTCACCGGGGCCGCCACTTGTCGTTTGCGTTGCTCCATTCCCAGGTGGCCATTCCCAGTTCGCCATTCCCTGTTCGTCTGTCCGTTCTGAATGCAAAGGACCCGTTCGATGTCGATCTCTCCGCTGATGCCCGTCTACCCCCGGTGTGGTTTCCGGCCGGTGCGCGGTGATCACTGCCACCTGATCGGCGAGGACGGACGCCGCTATCTCGACTTCGCGGCGGGTATTGCCGTGAACATTCTCGGCCATTCGCATCCCGGCCTGATCGGCGCGATCCAGCGCCAGGCCGAAACGCTGATGCACGTGTCGAACCTCTATGGCAGCCCCCAGGGTGAGCATCTGGCCCAGCGGCTGGTCGATCTGACCTTTGCCGACACGGTGTTCTTCACCAACTCGGGCGCGGAGGCGGTCGAATGCGCGATCAAGACCGCGCGGGCCTATCATCAGCATGCCGGGAACACCGAGCGGTTCGAGCTGATCACCTTCAACAACGCGTTCCACGGCCGCACCATCGCCACGATCAGCGCCTCCAGCCAGGAGAAGATGCACAAGGGCTTCATGCCGCTGCTGCCGGGCTTCAAGTATGCGCCGTTCGACGATCTCGAGGCGGCCAAGGCGCTGATCGGTCCGAACACCGCCGGCTTCCTGGTCGAACCCGTGCAGGGCGAAGGCGGAATCCGGCCGGCCAGCGATGCCTTCATGCACGGGCTGCGCGCGCTGGCCGACGAACATGACCTGCTGCTGGTGCTCGACGAGGTGCAGTGCGGGGTCTGCCGCACCGGCACGTTCTATGCCTATGAGCAGTACGGCATCGTCCCCGATGTGGTGGCTACTGCCAAGGGCATCGGCGGCGGCTTCCCGCTTGGAGCGTGCCTCGCCACCGAGAAGGCCGCGCGCGGGATGATCGCCGGGACGCACGGCTCCACCTATGGCGGCAACCCGTTGGCCATGGCCGCGGGCGAGGCCGTGCTGGATGCTGTCGCCAATCCCGCCTTCCTCGCCCATGTCACGGCCATGGGCGAGCGGCTGCGCAGCCGGCTCGAGCAGTTCATCGGCAACTATCCGGAGCTGTTCGAACTGGTCCGCGGGCGCGGCCTGATGCTGGGCGTCAAGATGAGGAGCGAACCGCGCCCCTTCGTCGCCCACCTGCGCGACAATCATCAGCTGCTGACCGTCTCGGCCGGCGACAACACGCTGCGGCTGGTGCCGCCGCTGGTGATCGACGAAAGCCACATCGACGAGTTCATGGACAAGCTCTCCGCCGCCGCGGCGACCTTCCGGGTCGAGGAACCCGCGTGATGGTGCGGCACTTCCTCAACCTGGCTGATGCCGGGGGCGATGCGGTGGCCGCGATGCTGGGCGATGCGCTGGATCGCAAGGCGGCGCGGGCGGGCTGGGCCAAGGGGCGCAGCGATGCCGATGCCCCGCTGGCCGGGCGGGTGCTGGCGATGATCTTCGAGAAGAACTCGACCCGCACGCGGGTGTCGTTCGACATGGCGATGCGCCAGCTCGGCGGCAGCGCGATCGTGATGGAAGCCGGCGGCATGCAGATCGGACGCGGCGAAAGCATCGCCGACACCGCGCGCGTGCTCAGCCGCATGGTCGACGCCGTGATGATCCGCACCGATGATCACGCCAAGATCGAGGAGCTGGCCGCCCACGCCAGCGTGCCGGTGATCAATGGCCTCACCGATCTTTCGCATCCCTGCCAGATCATGGCCGACCTGCTCACCGTGATCGAGCAGGGCAAGTCCCTGCCCGGGCTCGAGGTGGCCTGGCTCGGCGATGGCAACAACGTCCTGCACTCGATCATCGAGGCCGCCGGCCTGATGAAGTTCAACGTGCGGATCGGCGTGCCGGAAGGCTATGATCCCGACGCCGGGTTCATCGCTTCGGCCACGGCCGCCGGCGCGCGGATCTCGACCCATCGCGACGCGCAGAGCGCGGTGCGCGATGCCGATGTCGTGGTCACCGATACCTGGATCTCGATGGGCCAGGCCCACGCCGAGGCGAAACTGGCAGCGATGGCGCCGTTCCAGGTCAACCCGGCGCTTCTCGCTCAGGCCAAGCCGGATGCCATGTTCCTGCACTGCCTGCCGGCGCACCGCGGAGAGGAGGTGACCGACGCGGTCATCGATGGTCCGCAGTCGTGGGTCTGGGATGAGGCCGAAAACCGCATTCACGCCCAGAAGAGCGTGCTGCGCTGGGCGTTCGGACAGCTGTGAGCACGCCGGTGGACCCCGCCGTGCCGGCAGCCGAAACCGGCTTCGATCAGGTGCTTGGCTTCACGGTGCCGGGCCGCAACGCGCGCGGGCGCGTGGTCCGGCTGGGGCCGGTGCTGGACCGGATCCTCACCGCCCATGCCTACCCTACCCCGATCCGCCACCTGCTCGCCGAGGCGCTGGTTCTGACGGTGCTGATGGGCGCCCTGCTCAAGGACGACGATGGCCAGTTGACCGTCCAGGCCCAGACCGAGGGCGGCATCGTCGACCTGCTGGTCTGCGACTATCGCGCTGGCGCGGTCCGCGGCTATGTCCGCCACGATGCCAAACGGCTGAGCGCGCTCGGGGCCAACCCGTCGCTCTATGCGCTGTTCGGCAAGGCCTACCTCGCGATCACCTTCGATCTCGCCACCAGCGGGCAGCGCTACCAGGGCATTGTTCCGCTCGAGGGGGCCTCGCTCGCCGCGGCCTGCGAGAGCTATTTCGCCCAGTCGGAACAGGTGCCTACCTTGATCCGGGTAGGGGTCCGCTCGTCACCCCAGGGGTGTATTGCCGGCGGGTTGCTCGTTCAGCATCTGCCCGAGGGCGAGGAAGGCCGCGAGCGGCTTCATGTGCGGATGGACCATCCCGACTGGGAGCACGTCGCCGCCATTGCCGGCTCGCTGCGGCACGACGAACTGGTCGATCCCGCGCTCTCGCTCGAGGCCCTGCTGTGGCGACTGTTCCATGAGGAAAGCGAGGTCCGGATCGATCCGGGCGCAGCGCTCGAACGCGGCTGCCGCTGCTCGATCGAGCACTACCAGGCCGTCCTGTCACGCTTTGCCGCAGCCGATCTCGACGAGATGCGCGACGAAACCGGAACGATCAGCGTGGACTGCGCCTTCTGCTCGAGGATTTTCGCCATTCCGGTCTAACGGTTCACGGCGACTGGCGCACGCTTGGTCGCAGGCCCTTTAGAGCCTATACGGGAAAGGCGAAGGGGTAGTCGGGGATTCGCGATGGGTGGACGCCATGCCTTGCTGTGCCTGGCCTTCGGGCTTGGCCTTGTTGCGCCGAGCGCTGCGGGAACCCCGGATTTGGCCGCGCTGCATCGGCTGCAGGATGGGCTGTGGGAGCTACGCTTCCGCGATGGCAGCCCGACGCGGCGCCTGTGCTGGCACGACCCGTGGCGGCTCATCCAGTTGCAACACCCGGATCTGGCCTGCGAACGGCTGGTGATCGAGGATACGCCCGGCAGCGCCAGCGTGCAGTACACCTGCCGCGGCAAGGGCTTCGGGCGCACCCAGATCCGGCGCGAGAACGCACAGCTGATCCAGCTGGAGACCCAGGGCCTCGCCGGTGGCCTGCCCTTCGTCATGTCCGCGGAAGGTCGGCGGGTCGCCGATTGTCCCGCCGCAGCCCGTCCGCAGGGAGTTGCCAGCGCCGCGCGGGCTGACTAGCCGGGCACCATGACCCAGTCGCCGCCCCTGCCCCCCGTCCGGTCTCCCGCCGATGCCGTCGTTCTGCTCTCGGGCGGGCTCGATTCGATGGTCACCGCCGCGCTGGCGCAGGAAGCCGGGTTCCGCGTCAATGCGCTGACCATCGACTACAACCAACGGCACCGCTGCGAGCTCGACGCGGCAGCGCGGATCGTCGCCCGGCTCGGCATCGCCCGCCACGTCGTCCTGCCGCTCGACCTGCGCCGGTTCGGGGGCTCGGCCCTGACCGACGACCGGATCGCCGTGCCCAAGGACGGCGTCGCGCCGGGTGTCCCGGTCACCTATGTGCCCGCGCGCAATCTCGTGTTCCTCTCGCTCACGCTGGCCTGGGCGGAAACACTCGGCGCGCGCGACATCTTCATCGGCGTGAACGCGCTCGACTATTCTGGCTATCCCGATTGCCGGCCCGAATTCATTGCCGGCTTCGCGGCGCTCGCGGCGCTCGCCACCAAGGTCGGCGCCGAGGGCGAACCGCTCAACATCCATGCCCCGCTGCAGCATCTCGGCAAGGACGCGATCGCGGCCACGTGTCATCGTCTGGGGCTCGACCCGGCCCTGAGCTGGTCGTGCTACGATCCCTTGCCCGACGGCCGCGCCTGCGGGGTGTGCGACAGTTGCCGCCTGCGGCGGGACGGTTTCGCGCGTGCGGGGCTTGTCGACACCACGGCCTACGCCGCCTGACGTCGCAAAAAAGGGGCCGGATTGCTCCGGCCCCTTTGGGTGTTGGCTTGTTCGCCGAAGCGAACCTTACATGCCCGAGCCGGGACCGTAGGAGATCTCGACGCGGCGGTTCTGCAGCTCGCGCACGCCGTCCG
>NZ_JACLAX010000031.1 GCF_014230355.1 Novosphingobium piscinae | reverse complement strand
CGGCCAAGGGCGCGGGCGCCGGGACCGGGGCGGGCGGCGGCGGGGTGGCAGCGGCTGGCGGGGCCAGCGCGACCGGCGGCGGCGTGCCGGGCGCGGCGCAGGCGGCCAGGAGCAGGGCGGGAAGCGAAACGGCGATCAGGCGCGGGGTCACGGACATGGGTCTGATCCTAGCCCGCGCCGATCGCAATGCTAGTGCCAAACCGGGCGGGGCTGACTGGTCCTGCGGGCGGCGGCCGGGGCGGACTCCCGGGCTAACGGCGCAAAAAATCGTTAACGTGATTGGTTAACCGCGCCGACCGTGTCACATTCGCCACGGGAGAGAAAAAACATGGATACGTCGCACCGGTCGCTCGATCGCCGTGCCCTGCTGGGCGCACTGGGTTTCAACATGGCGCTGTGGGTGGGGGCGATCAGCCTCGCTGCACCGCTGCGCGCCGCGGGCGTAACCGGCGGCGGGCTCCAGTCCGGTCTGCGCGACATGCTCGCCCGCGCGACCGATTCCTCGCTCGACACGCTCGGCCGGCCGGGAGCGTTCTACAACGATCCTGCGGTGCGCATCGCCCTGCCGCTGATCGGGCGGACGGGCAGCGCCCCGGGTGGCGGCCAGGGCGGCGGGCTGGGCGGAGGGCTGGGCGGCGCGCTGCTCTCGGCGCTCGACAAGGGTCAGGCGCTGGGGCTGACCGAGCCGCTGGTGCGCCGGCTGAACGAAGCGGCCGGGGTGGCCGCGCGCGAGGCCAAGCCGATCTTCCGCGCCGCGATCGGCCGGCTCAGCCTGGCCGACGTGCCGGGCATCGCCACCCAGCGCGATGGCGCCACCCAGTTTCTGCGGACCAGTGCCGGGGCTGACCTGACCGCCCGGCTGCGGCCGTTGGTCGATCGCGGGCTCGGCCAGGTCGGCGCGCTGCGCGAACTGGACCGGGTGGCCGCCAGCACCCCGCTGCTGCGCACCGCCGGTTTGACCCGCGACCGCATCGGCAGCTCGGTCACCGAGCAGGCGCTGAACGGGATCTTCCGCTACATCGGCAGCGAGGAGGGGCGCCTGCGCGACAACCCGGTGGGCGCGCTGGGCGGGGCCCTGAAGGGTCTGCTCGGCCAATAGGCGGCGGCAGGGTCAGGCGGCGTTAACCAGGGCCGGAAGGTCGATCCTTACCTTTCGGGCCCCATCCCGACCGCGAACGGGCGCCCGCGTGGGCTGCCGCGCGGAGACCAACGATGACGCTGACCAGGATCGCGGCCGGGGCCGCTCTCGCTGTGGCCTGCCCGGGCCTGGCCCAGGCCGAGGACAAGGCCGACCGTCCCGCCCCGCGGATCGAGGCGGCGCTGACGCTGGGCTCGCTGGGCGCCGGGCCCGAGTTCACCTTCCGCCCATCGCCGGTGATCGGCCTGCGCGCCAGCGCCACCTTCCTCGGGGTCAACCACACGTTCGGGGTGAACGATATCGACTATCGCGGCCAGCTGCGGCTGGGCTCCTATGGTGGCACGGTGGATCTCTACCCGTTCCGCAACGGGCTGCGCCTGTCCGCCGGGCTGCGGGTCAACCGCAACAAGGTGCGGCTCAGCGCCACCCCGAACGGGCCGGTCACGGTCGGTCAGCTGAGCTTCACCCCGGCGCAGATCGGCACCCTGACCGGGACTGTCACCGTGCCCGATCTCGCCCCGGTGCTGACCGTGGGCTACCGCACCGGCAAGGCCCGCGGGGTGACCTTCGCCATCGACGGCGGGGTGATGCTGCAGGGCACCCCGCGCATGGCTGATCTGGCCGCGAACGGCACCCTCGCCAGCGACCCCGCCTTCCAGGCCCAGCTCGCCGACGAGCAGACCCAGGTCAATGCGAGGATCGACCAGTACAAGGTCTATCCGGTGCTCCAGCTCTCGCTCGGCTACGGGTTCTGAGGCCAGCTGCGCCGCCCCCGTGGCGCCTCAGTGCAGCGTAGGCGCGCGCGGCGGCGTGCGGCGCAGGTCGGCCAGAATGATCAGGGTGCCGGCAGCCAGCTCGATCGCGGCGACCGTCCAGACCGTCCAGCCCTGGCTGGCGGGCAGGGCCACCCCGGCCAGGGCCACGGCGCTGATCAGCGTGCCCAGCAGCCAGTAGGCCCGGTCCCCGTAGGCGCTCTGGAACAGGACATAGCGCGTGCCCACCGCCAGCGCGGCGACCGGGAAGACCAGTCCGGGACGCAGCGGCAGCAAGAGCCAGGCGACGATCAGCCCGCCGATCAACGCGGCCGTGCTCTCGAGCACCAGGGTTCCGCCGGGATTGCCGGGCAATTCGTTGGCCCGGCCGAAGCCGAAGCGGCAGACCAGCTTGGACAGCGGGAAGATCAGCATGCCGCCCAGGAACAGGTGGGCGAAGCCGGCACCGGTGCCATGGCGTCCCGTGGCCCATCCGGCGACCAGCCAGACCAGGCCCGAAACCACCGCACCCGGTCCGCCTCCGACATAGGCCCGCCGCAGATCCGCCTGGGCATCGGTGACGATCATCGCTGGGTCCCCCTGGTGATTGCGCCGCCGGTCGGCTGCGCGGACCACTGTGCGCAGCCTGCGCCGCCAAGGCAAGGGTTGGCCAGACGGGATCGCCGCGAACCGCGTTCGAACGTGCGGCATTGCAACATTATGCTGCAGTGCCGTGTATCCCGCCGAACGGGTGATGCCGTGGCGCCCGGGACCTTGATGAACTAAGTAAAATATTGAAAAATATAATTATCATTCATCCATGCTGCGCGTCGGTCCGCCCGTCGGGTAGCACTTCTGCTTGTCTGAGCGGCGACCGGATATTGCTATAATGTCATAATTTCATGTCAGGATCTGTCTCGATTTTCATATTTCTTCGCAATTGCGAAAAACTTGGGCGGTGTTGGCTCGCTACAACTCGCACTGCTGGCGCGATACGCTCCCCCGGGTCCTGCGGGATCTGGCAGACGGAGTGACGGGTTGGCCGCGGGAGGAACGCTAAACCTAGCAATCAGGGAGCGTTCCACATGAAGACCAAGTTTGTTGCCGCCGTGGCTCCGGCCGCCCTTGTCCTCGCGCTCGCGGCGTCGCCCGCCCGTGCCGAAGCCGATGCGCTGGCCGCCGGCGAGGAGACCCTGACCGAGGCCGATGGCAGCGAAGCCAGCGCGCCGGCGATCCGGACCGTGGTGCAGGATGCGGCGGGTGGCGGCAGCGCCCCGCAGCGCAAGCCGAGCTACACCGTCGCGCTCAACCAGGACAGCTTCTTCGGTTTCAACCCCTCGTTCACTGGCCTGATCCCCGTGAACGACAAGATGGACCTCAGCTTCTACGGCACCTTCTGGACCAAGCCGGCCTTCGGTCTGGGGCAGGGCAACACCGGTGACGACCTGTGGACCGAGTTCGGCGTGGGCGTGAACTTCAATCTCGCCGATGGCCGGCTCAAGGTGAAGCCGCAGCTCGGCATCACCAACGGGTCGCTGCTCTCGGGCGGCGAGATCGTCGCCGGGCGGACGCGTGGCGCGCGGTTCCTCGATGGTATCGTCCCCAGCCTGACCATCAACTACAGCGACGCCAAGTTCGAAGCCGAGTACTATGGCGGCTACTATGCGGCGCTGCGCCAGCGCAACGGCAACGCCGCGCTCGATTTCGCCCACACCTGGATCAACGCCGGCTACAAGGCGACCAGCAACGTCTCGTTCGGTCCGCACTGGGAACTGCTGTACAACACCCGCAACACCTATCCGGGCGCCTCGGACGGCAAGACCTATGAATGGCTGGGCGGCTATGTGCAGTTCAGCCTGCCGCAGGGCTTCTTCGCCCGCTTCACCGGCGGTTCCTCGATCGGCGACGGCGACAGCGGCGACTTCTACAAGATGAGCGTCGGCATGAGCTTCTGACCGGGCCCGGCGTGGAGGCCGCCCCGGCGCCCCTCCACGCCGACCCGCCACCCGCCGGTCGGGCCATGGCCCGACGCGGGGACAATTTTTGATCCATCTCCTTGTGTTGCTCAAACGCAACACTACCTTCGCGGGTAACAGGAGGTGCATTCACCCATGAATCTCGAAAAGTTCACCGACCGGGCCAAGGGGTTTCTCCAGGCCGCGCAGACCGTCGCGATCCGGCTCAGCCACCAGCGGATCGGGCCCGAACACCTGCTCAAGGCGCTGCTCGACGATGACCAGGGCATGGCCGCGGGGCTGCTCCAGCGCGCCGGGGGGAACCCGGCGGCGGTGGTTCAGGCGCTCGACGCGGCGCTGGCCAAGCTGCCGGCGGTCTCGGGCTCGGGCGCGCAGGCGACGCCGGGGCTCGACAACGATGCGGTGCGCGTGCTCGACCAGGCCGAGCAGATCGCGGCCAAGAGCGGTGACAGCTATGTCACGGTCGAGCGGCTGCTGGTCGCCTTGACACTGGCCACCACCACCGCCGCGGGCCAGGCGCTCAAGGCCGGGCAGGTCACGCCGCAAGCGCTCGAGGCGGCGATCACCGCGCTGCGCGGCGGGCGCACCGCCGACAGCGCCAGCGCCGAGGACAGCTTCGAGGCGATGAAGAAGTATGCCCGCGACCTGACCCAGGCCGCGCGCGACGGCAAGCTCGATCCGGTGATCGGCCGCGACGAGGAGATCCGCCGCACCGTGCAGATCCTCGCGCGGCGGACCAAGAACAACCCGGCGCTGATCGGCGAACCCGGCGTGGGCAAGACCGCGATCGCGGAGGGACTGGCGCTGCGCATCGCCAACGGCGACGTGCCCGACAGCCTCAAGGACCGCCGCCTGATGGCGCTCGACATGGGCAGCCTGATCGCGGGTGCAAAGTATCGCGGCGAGTTCGAGGAGCGGCTCAAGGCCGTGCTCGACGAGGTCAAGGGCGCCGAGGGCGAGATCATCCTGTTCATCGACGAGATGCACACGCTGATCGGCGCCGGGAAGGGCGAGGGCGCGATGGACGCGGGCAACCTGCTCAAGCCCGCGCTCGCCCGCGGCGAGCTGCACTGCATCGGTGCGACCACGCTCGACGAGTACCAGAAGTACGTCGAGAAGGACCCCGCGCTGCAGCGGCGCTTCCAGCCGGTGTTCGTCGGCGAGCCCACGGTCGAGGACACGATCTCGATCCTGCGCGGACTGAAGGACCGCTACGAGCTGCACCACGGGGTGCGGATCACCGACGGCGCGATCGTTGCGGCGGCGACGCTGTCCAACCGCTACATCGCCGACCGTTTCCTGCCCGACAAGGCGATCGACCTGATGGACGAGGCCGCCAGCCGCATCCGCATGGAGGTGGAGAGCAAGCCCGAGGAGATCGAGAAGCTCGATCGGCGGATCATCCAGCTCAAGATCGAGGAAATGGCGCTCGGCAAGGAGAGCGACCAGGCGAGCAAGGACCGCCTCGCCGCGCTGCGCGAGGAGCTGGCCAATCTCGAGCAGCAGTCGGCCGAGCTGACCACCCGCTGGCAGGGCGAGCGCGACAAGATCAATGCCGAGTCCAAGCTCAAGGAGGCGCTCGACGCCGCCCGGGTCGAGCTGGACCAGGCGCAGCGCCAGGGCGACTACGCCAAGGCGGGCGAGCTGTCCTATGGGCGCATCCCCGAGCTGGAACGCCAGCTCGCCGAGGCCCAGGGCGCGACGAGCAATGCCTTGCTGCGCGAGGAGGTGACCGCCGACGACATCGCCGGGGTGGTCAGCCGCTGGACCGGTGTGCCGGTCGACCGCATGCTGCAGGGCGAGCGCGAGAAGCTGCTGCGCATGGAGGAGGTGCTCGGCCAGCGGGTGATCGGCCAGCACGACGCGGTGGTCGCCGTCTCCAAGGCGGTGCGCCGCGCGCGGGCCGGGCTGCAGGATCCCAACCGGCCGCTGGGTTCGTTCCTGTTCCTCGGCCCGACCGGGGTGGGCAAGACCGAGCTGACCAAGGCGCTGGCCACCTTCCTGTTCGACGACGCCAACGCGATGGTCCGCATCGACATGTCGGAGTTCATGGAGAAGCATGCGGTGAGCCGCCTGATCGGCGCCCCTCCGGGCTATGTAGGTTATGATGAGGGCGGCGTTCTAACCGAAGCGGTTCGCAGGCGGCCCTATCAGGTGGTCCTGTTCGACGAGGTCGAGAAAGCCCACGCCGATGTCTTCAACGTGCTGCTGCAGGTGCTCGACGACGGGCGGCTGACCGACGGGCAGGGCCGCGTGGTCGATTTCACCAACACGCTGATCATCCTCACCAGCAACCTCGGCAGCCAGTACCTGGCCGGGCTGGACGAGGGGCAGGATGTGGCCGCGGTCGAGCCGCAGGTGATGGACGTGGTGCGCGCGCACTTCCGCCCCGAGTTCCTCAACCGGCTTGACGAGATCATCCTGTTCCACCGGCTGGGGCAGGAGCACATGGCGCCGATCGTCGATCTGCAGGTGGCGCGGGTGCAGCAGCTTCTCAAGGACCGCAAGATCGTGCTCGACCTGACCGAGGGCGCGCGCAAGTGGCTGGGGCGGGTCGGCTACGATCCGGTCTACGGCGCGCGGCCGCTCAAGCGCGCGGTCCAGCGCTACCTGCAGGATCCGCTGGCCGAGCGGCTGCTCGCGGGGGAGATCCCCGATGGCAGCACGGTGCAGATCGACGAGGGCGACGGCGCGCTGGCGATGGCGGTCACCTGACCGGAGCCCGACCGCGGGGTCCGCTGGCGCGACGGCCGCGGTGCACCGCTGGTCGGGCTGCGGGCAGAATCCGGAAGGTTGCGCCTTTTGGCTGACGCCCGCGCCCGACTGGGCTAAGGACAGCGCATGCAGTTCGACAGCATGGACCCCACCCCGGGCCCCGGCGAGGGCGAGGATGGCCCCCCCAGCGCGCCCGATGCACGTACCCAGTTGCTCGACGCGGCCAGTGCGATCATGCGCGGCGGCGACATCGACGATGTCTCGCTGTCCGAGCTGTCGCGTCGCTCGGGGCTGAACTCGGCGCTGGTGAAGTACTATTTCGGCAACAAGGCCGGCCTGCTGCGCGCCCTGATCGACCGCGAGTGGTCGGTCCGCGTCCAGGCGATGGAAGTCCTGCTGGCGCGCGACTACGATCCCGAGACCAAGCTGCGCATCCACATGGCGCAGGTGGTCGAGAACTTCTTCCGCACCCCCTATACCCACCGCCTGCTGCTGCGGCTGATCCGCGAGAGTGCCCCGGCCGAGGCGCAGCGGCTGGCGGGCAGCTATCTCAAGCCGATGTTCGCGGCCTATGAGACGCTGGTCGCCCAAGGGGTGGCCGCCGGGGTGTTCAGGCCGGTCGATCCGCAGCTGTTCTATTTCACCGTGATCGGTGCGGCCGACCGCTTCTTCACCGCGCAACTGGTGCTGCGCTACTGTTCGGACACCGACGTGCTCGACGAGGCGCTGCGCGACCGCTACCGCGCGCACCTCGACGAATTCGTCGTCGCGGGCATCCTCGTGCCGCGCGGCTGACGCGGCCGGACAGGGAGAGCGGGGATGGACCAGGCCTGGCACATCGGAGTGATCGGCGGATCCGGGCTGGCCGAAGGCATCGGCCTCGACGAGGCGCAGGAGATCGCGGTGCGCTCACCCTTCGGCGAGCCGTCGGGTCCGGTCACCACCGGGCGGATCGGCGGGGTTCGCTTCAGCTTCCTCGCCCGCCACGGCGCCGGCCACCGGCTGACCCCCTCGGCGGTCAACTACCGCGCCAATATCGACGTGCTCAAGCGCTGCGGGGTCACCGACCTGCTGGCGCTGAGCGCGATCGGCTCGCTGCGCGAGGCGCTCGCCCCCGGTCACATGATCGCGGTCGACCAGTTCATCGACCGCACCGAGGGCCGGGCGCGCTCGTTTTTCGGGCCGGGGCTGGTGGCCCATGTCAGCCTGGCCGATCCGATCTGCCCGCGGCTGTCCGGGCTGGCGACCGCGGCGGCGCGCGCCGCCGGGGCCACGGTCCACGCCGGGGGCTGCTATGTCGCGATCGAGGGGCCGCAGTTCTCCACCCGCGCCGAGAGCCTGATGTACCGGGCCTGGGGCGCCGACGTGATCGGCATGACCGCGATGCCCGAGGCCCGGCTCGCCCGCGAGGCCGAGCTGCCCTACGCGCTGCTCGGCATGGTCACCGACTACGACGCCTGGCGGCCGAGCGAAGCGGGGGTCGAGGCGGCCGAGGTCTTCGCGGTGATGAAGGCCAATGCCGCGCGGGCTCGCACCGCCGTGCGCGAGCTGGCCCGGCTGCTTCCGCCCGGCCGCAGCGCCAGCCCGATCGACCGCGCGCTGGACCATGCCTTCGCCACGGCGCCGGGCGCGCGGGATCCGCAGCTGGTGGCGCGGCTGGATGCCGTGGCCGGCCGCGTGCTGGGCTGATCGGGTCTTGCGCCTGATTGTAACTTAATTACACAAATGACGCTAGGTCGGTTGGCTTCGATCGCCGGGCGGCAGATCGGTGGCGACAATATTTCTATCCGCCCCTAAAGGAATTCCCGCTCCGTCAGCCCGCCGGGCGCCGGGGCGACGCTTGCATTCGGGCGGCAAGCTTGGCAGCGCACGCGGGGCCGCAGCCGAGCCCGGCCCGGCGCGATGACCCTTGTTCGAACCAGCGGAGCCGATCATGCCGACCCGCAATTCACGCCTGGCCGACTTCCTGCCCTACCTGCTCACGCTCACCGCGGAGTCAGTCAGCGACGTCTTCGCCGAGGAGTATCGCGAGCGGTTCGACCTGCGCCTGCCCGAGTGGCGGGTGCTGGCCGTGCTGGGCGATGCCGGGGCGCTGACCCAGCGCGACCTGGCCCGCGCCACGCTGATGGACAAGGTGGCAGTCAACCGCGCCTGCAGGATCCTCGAGGACCGCGCGCTGGTGATGCGCAGCCCGAACGACCGCGACGGCCGCTCGCACCACCTCGAGCTGAGCGACACGGGCCGGGCGATGCACAAGGAGATGATGCCCGCGGCCTTCGCGATCGAGCGGCGCGTCTTCGCCGATCTCAGCGAGATCGAGCGGCGCCAGCTGCGCCAGCTGCTCGGGCGGGTGCGCAACACCGTGAAGTGGCTCGACAGCTCGCAGGCGGCCTGAGCCGGGGGTATCCCGCGCCGGGGTGAGCGGACGGCGCCGCCGTCCGCCCCGGTCCTACTTGTTCTGCGAGGCGAAGGCGTCGGCGATCGAGCAGCCGGCCGGCCCCAGGATCACGATGAACAGCACCGGCAGGATGAACAGGATCAGCGGCACGGTCATGATCGCCGGCAGCCGCGCCGCCTTTTCTTCCGCGCGCATCATCCGCTCGTTGCGGAATTCGGCCGATAGCACGCGCAGCGCCGAGGCCAGCGGGGTGCCGTAGCGCTCGGTCTGGATCATCGTGGTCACCACGCCGCGCACGGCTTCCAGGTTGACCCGGTAGGCCAGGTTCTCGAAGGCCTGGCGCCGCTCGGTCAGGAACGACAGCTCGATCGCGGTGAGGGTGAACTCGTCGCCCAGCTCGGGATAGGCCCGGCCCAGCTCACGCGCCACGCGGCCGAAGGCGGCGTCGACGGTCAGACCGGCCTCGGCGCAGATCACCAGCAGGTCAAGCGCGTCGGGCAGGCCCTTGCGGATCGCGTCGGTGCGCTTCTTGGCGATGTTGTCGATGTAGAGCTCGGGCGCCTTGTAGCCCAGGATCACGCCCCCGGCGAACAGGCCGAAGCGCTTCAGGCTGCTCCACTCGGGAAAGGTGTTGGTCCAGTAGGCCAGGGCGGCGGTGATCAGGCCGAGCACGATCGGCAGCACCATGCGTCCGAAGATCACCGCGACCGCATATTCCTTCTTGCGGATGCCGGCATAGGCCAGCTTCTGCTGGATGTCGCGGATCTGGCTGTCCTGCAGCACCTGCAGTTTCGACAGCAGGGTCTGCAGCGATTCGGTGGTCTGGTTCTTGCGCACCAGGCTCTGGCGGCGGCGGGTCTGGCCCACCACGATGCCGGCCTTGAGCTGCTCGCGGCGCTCGTTGAGCGCCTTGACCCGGCGCGCCATCGGATCGCGTACGGTCAGCGCGGCATAGATCGCGAGGACCACGGCCAGCGCGGCGACGGCCGCCAGGATCGAGCCGACCCAGATGACGTCGACGCCGAGGAGCTTGGGATTAGCGGTTCCGGCAATCATGGCTGCTCTCTTCCCCGCTCAGATCTCGAAGTTGACCATCTTGGCCATGACCAAGGCGCCGATCGACATCCAGAACAGGCCGAACAGCCCGGCCACGATCAGTCGCTCGTCGATGAAGAACTTCTGCACGTACTGCGGGTTGACCATCCAGATCAGCCCGAAGACGACGAACGGCAGCGCACCGACGATATAGGCCGAGGCCTTCGATTCCGAGCTCATCGCGCGGATCTTCAGCTTCATCTGGGCGCGCTTGCGCAGCACGTCGGCAAGGTTCGACAGCGTCTCGGCGAGGTTGCCGCCGGTCTCGCGCTGGATCGCCAGGGTGATGCAGAAGAACTGGAACTCGGGCGTGCCCAGCCGGTTGGCCGTGTCCTGCAGCGCATCTTCCATCGTCTTGCCGATCTTGATCCGCTCGGACACCAGCTTGAACTCCTCGCCGACCGGGCCGGGGACCTCGCTCGAGACGATGCCGAGGGTTTCGGTGACCGGCAGGCCCGAGCGCAGGCCGCGCACGAGCAGTTCGATCGCGTCGGGGAAGCGGGCATTGAACTTGGCGATGCGCTTGTTGACGCAGTAGCCCACCGCCATGTGCGGGAAGCCGAGGCCGACGATCAGGCCGACGAACAGCGACAGCACCGGCGCGCCAGACTTCATGAAGACCAGGAAGGCGATCGCGGTCGACAGCCCGAGCGAGGCATAGACGTACTGGTGCACCGTCCAGTCCATCCCGGTCCGGTGCAGCCGCAGCGCAAGGGCCTCGGTGCGCGAGGCCGATCCCGCCACCTTGGTGGGCGGAGGCCGCCGTGCCGCCACCGCCTTCTTGAGCTGCGCCTCGACCCGGTCGATCTCGTTCTCGGAGTGCCGGAAGCGCACCGCCTGCAGCCGGCGCATCCCGTGCTTGGCGGGATTGGGCCCGGAGAAGGCGGCCAGCCCCATGCCCAGCACGAGCACCGCGCCGAAAGCCAGGACAAGGAGGGTGGTCAGGTTCATCGGTGCGACACCGCCTTAGCGCGATCGGGCCATCCGGCTCATGCCGGTGCCTTGTCCTTCTTGGCGAGCAGGCTCTTGAGATCGAACTTGCCCAGCAGCGACTTCTTGGCCTTGCCCGCGCTCTCCTCGACCACCTCGCTGACGCCGACGATGGCCGAGGCGATGTCGCGGATCACCGCGCTGCTCTTGGCGTTACGGTTGGCCTCGGCGAAGGTCTGGCCCAGCTTGGCGGCATTGGTCGCGGCCTTGGCGTCATAGGGGATGGTGAAGCTCACCTTGCGCTCGATCGAGGCCTCGAAATCGGCCTTGCTGATCTCCTGGCTGACCGGCTGCACCTTGTTGGCGACGACGAAGGTCTGGCAGTGCGCGGCATTGGCCTTGAGCCACGACAGGATGCGGATCGCATCGCGGGCCGAGGCGAGGGTGTATTCGGTGGCCAGCACCACGCAGTTCACGTCCGCCAGCAGGTGCGGGAAGTTGATCAGCATGTTGCGCGGCAGGTCGATCACCGTCATCTCGAAGGCCTGGCGGAACTCCTCCTCGAGCTGCACGAAGGCCGAGCCGTCGGTCATCAGCGGGGTGTTGATCGGGGCCTCGGCCGAGAGGATCGCGAGGTTGTCGTTGGCGCGGATCATCGCGCGCTCGATGAACAGGCCGTCGATCCGGCTCGGGTTCTCGATCGCGTCGGTCAGGCCGCGGCCCGGCTCGAGATCGAGCGTCAGAGCGCCGGTGCCGAAGTGCACGTCGAGGTCGAGCAGCGCGGTCGGCAGCTTGTGCTCCATCGAGAAGGCCCAGCCCAGCGAGGTTGCCAGCATCGAGGCGCCGACCCCGCCGCGGGTGCCGACCACCGCGGTCGAGATGTGGCGCTTGGCGCCGCTGCCGTCGCTCTGGCGCGGGGCGGCGAACACCGCCTGGGCCTGGGCCATGGCATCGCGCACCGCGTTCGCGGTGAGCGGCTTGAGCAGGTAGTCCTGGATCCCGCTGGCGACGAGATCGCGGTAGAGCCGCACGTCGTTGACCTGGCCGATCGCGATCACCACCGTGCCGGGCTCGCAAACCTCGGCCAGGGCGTTGATGTCGTTGAGCGGATCGCCGCTCTCCGACAGGTCGACCATGAGGATGTTCGGGCTGGCCGTGATCGACAGCGATTGCACCGCGTTGCGCAGCCCGCCCTTGTGGCACTTCTCCGGCTGCCAGCCCATCTCGACCACGAGCGGGCGCAGCACGTCGAGCGCGGCATCATCGCAGATGAAGGCGGCGAAGGGGTCACGACTGCCCGGGGTGTTGGCCTTCCAAGGAGCGTTCATGGCTTAGTTGCTCTTGCTGGAGGTTTGGTTCACTTCGCCGGCCTTGGCCGGCCGGTCGCGGAAGACGTCGATCGCCTTGGTCGCGCTGACGATGGTGGTCTCGCCCGAACCCTTGACGCCCTTCACCAGGTGCTCCGGATCGGCCACCATCGCCGCCAGGTTGCTGTTCACCGCGCAACCGTAGTTGGGGCTGGTGGCATTGTGGAAGTTGGCATCGGAATCGCCGGTCCACTTCGGGCAGTTGGGCACGCTGGCGGTGGCGCGCACCACCACCACGCGGGCGGTGCCGGCATTGACATAGCCTTGGGTCACCGGGGCGCCGTCGTTGAGCAGCAGGCCATAGCGCGCCGCCACGGCTTCCACCGCGGCGCGGGTGCCGGCGCTGGCCAGCGGGTCGTCGATGTAGATCTTGTCGCCGTACTTCAGGTCCATCGTGTCGAACCAGCCGGACAGGCGCCGCTGCTCGGGCAGCGAGAGGCCGCCCGGGCCGGTGTTGAGATCGAGCACGAAGTTGGTCTTCTCGACCACCGGCTGGTTGATGCTCTCGAGCGAGCGGTTGGTCGGCATGCCGCCGCAGCCGGCGAGCGCCAGGCTCAGGGCGAGGGCGAGAGGGGTGATGTTCGGGGTGCGCATCGTTCGGTCCTCGCTCACTTCAGGCTGAAGCCGGGCTGGGCGGTGTCGCCCGGAGTGGTCCGGGCCTTGTCCTTGCGGGGGGCCTTTTCGGCGAGAGCCCGGGCGATCGCCGCGTCGACCTGGGGATCGGCCGCCCCCACCTTGGGCGCGGGGGTGCCGGCCTGGGTGGTCGGCGCCTCGGTCGGCTTGGGCCGGTCACGGCCCGAACGGCCGTCGCTCTGCATGTTGCCGATCAGGCGCTGGATGTCGTTGGGCGACTGGTAGCCGTCGGTCGGCAGCTTGATCTGGTTGGCGTCGACCGGCTGGACCAGATAGGGCGTGACCACGATCACCAGTTCGGTCTCGCCGCGCTGGAAGCCGGTGGAGCGGAACAGCGCGCCGAGGATCGGCACGTCGCCCACGCCAGGCATCTTGGTCACCGAGTTGGCCGAATTGGTCCGCAGCAGGCCGCCGATCATGAAGCTCTGGCCCGAGCCGAGCTCGATCGTCGTCTCGGCGCGGCGGGTGGTCAGCGCCGGCACCGTGAAGCCGTTGAGCGTGATCGCGCCCTGGCTCGACAGCTCGGACACTTCGGGCCGCACGCGCAGCGAGATCCGCCCGTTCGACATGACCGTCGGGGTGTAGCTGAGGCTGACGCCGTAGCGTTTGTATTCGACCGCGACCGTGCCGAGGCCCTGGCTCATCGGGATGGGGAACTCGCCGCCCGCGAGGAAGTCGGCGGTCTCGCCCGACACCGCGGTCAGGTTGGGCTGGGCCAGGGTGGTGACGAGGCCCACGGTCTCGCCCGCATCCAGCGCGCCGAGCACGTTGACACCGAACAGCCGGCCGGTGCCGACCAGCGAGGTCAGCCCCGCGCCGGGCGGCGTGACGTTGCTGCCCTCGACCGTGATCGGGTTGGCCGGATCGGCCGGGTTGAAGTAGGTCCCGGTCACCCGGTTGCCGATCCCGAGCGGCGCCGGGGTGGCGTTGGGGGCGACGTTGAAGGTGCCGAGCGAGCGGCCCTGGCCGATGCCGAACATGAACCCGCCGGTGTTCTCGATCGAGGTCAGGTTCGACGACAGCGACTTGACCAGCGAACGCGAGACTTCGGCGATGCGCACCTGCAGGTTGACCTGCAGCGGGGTGGCCGTGCGCAGGCGGCTGATCACGTTGGTGCTCTTGCCCATGAAGGCCTGGACCAGCCGCTGCGCCTCGGCGGCGTCCTCGGGGGCGGGGATCGTGCCGGTCAGCAGCACCGTGTCCGAGCCGAAGGTCGAGACCGCGATCTTGGCCTCGGGCATGGCGACGCGCAGCACCTGATCGACCGAATCGATATTCGAGCCGACCCGCACCGTGGTCGAGAAGATCACCGTACCGCTGGGGTCGCTGGCATAGATCGTGGTGACGCCGGCGGCCTTGGCCATGATGTAGAGCTGGTTGGTCGACTTGATCTGGACGTCGGCGATCTTGTCATCGGCGACGAACACGTCGGCCATGCGGCCCGGCACGTTGATCAGCTGGCCGCGCCCGATCGACAGGACCATCTCCTGGCGGGGCTTGGTGACCACCTGCGCGGCGGCCGGGTCCGACAGCGCCGCGAGCGGCGGCAGAACCGCGACAGCGGCCAGGAACGAGGGGCTCAGGCGACGTGTCATGAAGGTCAAACCCTTTGCGGCGGAGAGCCGGGGAGAGGGGGGCCGGAGAGCGGGGGTCCGGGCGGGCGGGAGCGCGGGTGCCACGGCTCAGTACTTCGTCTGCTCGACCGTGGTGGTCTGCCCGCGGGTGACCCGCACGGACGGACCGCTCGGCGGCGGCGGGGGACCCATCGAAACGGGTGCGGACAGGGCCGGGCGCGGCGCGCTGGGGGCACTGGCGGCCGGACGGACCATCGCCTTGGTGCCGAAGCGCGAGACGTCGCCGCCGGTCTGGAAGGTGGTGTTGGTGTCGATCGGCCGGTTGAGCGCCGCCGTCAGCAGGCGGTTCTCCTCCTCCTTGCTGGCGCCGGCCGGCAGCTTGACCTGCCCGCTCGCGACGGCGCGCTCGAGTTCGGACTGGTTGTCGGCGATCGAGCGCAGCGACAGGCTCAGCGTGCCCAGCTTCTCGGCCACGGCGATCTTCTCGGCCAGCTTCGGGCTGACCTCGAGCGTGACCGTGCCGAAGGCCTTGACCACGGTCTTGCCTTCGACGACCTCGGTGTCGGTCGACTGGTCGGTGGCCAGCACGCGCAGGTTGCGGATGATCGTTTCGGCGACGTTCAGGGGCACCAGCGCGCGGGTCTCACCCGCGGCGGCGACCGGCTGCACGGTCTGGGTCAGCATCAGGTCGACGTGGTCGCCCGGAAAGACGAAGCCGGCCACGCCGGTGCGGGCCGACACGGTGATCGTCACCGCGCGCATGCCGGGGCCGAGCGCGGCGGCCAGGAAGCCGCGGTCACCCGGACGGACCAGCGCGCCCTGGGTCAGCGGCTGCCCGGCGGTGATCGGGAAGCGCACGACCGTGCCGAGCAGCTTGTTGACGTCGACCTTCCCCTCCAGGAAGTAGGCGTCCTTGACCATCTCCTTCGGCCAGGCCTGGAACACCAGCGCGTCCTGGGTGATGATCGTGCCGACCGGGAGGGCGCGCTGCGCCACCATCACCTTGGGGCCCTGCGGCACCGGCGGGGCCACGGCCTGCGCCACGGGCGCCGCGGCGCCGCCAAGCATGCTCCGGGCGGCCAGGGCCGTACCGATCGCAACGACCAGCGCCCCCAGCAGCAACATGAGCTTTCTCTTGTCCATGGCTTGAGCAGCCCCCCTGACAAATGACCGAAACTGACGGTCGAAAATCCGCGAAATTGGTTAAGATCAGGTCAACCCGCCGGCAGCGCCTGCAAGGCCGGCAAGGACTTGCCCCACATGGTCAGGAGCCCCGCCGCGCAGATCGCCACGCCATAGGGGATCGCGATCCGGCCGGCCTGGCGGCGCATGACGTGCCAGGCGCCGAACCCCACGGTCAGGACCCCGCCGAGCACCGACATCACCAGCACCAGCCAGAGGAAGTGATCGGGGCGGATCCACAGCGCCAGCGCGGCCAGCAGCTTGACGTCGCCGCCGCCCATCACGCGCAGCGCGAACAGCCCGGCCAGGACCACGAAGGCGGCCAGCCCCAGGCCCAGCTGCAGCGCCATGCCCGGCCACAGACTGAGCCCGCTGGCCCACCAGAAGGCCGGCGCGGCCAGCGCGATGCCGGCATTCAGCCAGTTGTCGATCTGGCGCCGCCGCAGGTCGGTGAAGGCCGCGGTCAGCAGCGCGATTGCCAAGGCCGCCAGCAGTCCATAGGTTACGAGTTCACTGCGCAAGAGACTTGTCCCGCCTTGCCCTATTTGCCTGGATGCGGGTGTGCCATGAACGACTTACCAAATGGTAACCAAGCGCTTGCGGGCGATATTAGGGATGCAACCGGGATGAGGACCGCAGCGCGGTGACGACTGGCATGGACCGCCCGTTCGATCGCCGGGCCATGCCCGCCCATTGCGTCGAGGCGATGTGGGCCGCGGCCGATGGCTGGCGCATCCGCCGGGTTGACTGGCCGGTCCCGGCGCAGCCGCGCGGGGCCCTACTGTTTGCGCCGGGACGCGGCGATTGCCTCGAGAAATACCTCGAAACGCTGGAAGGCTGGTGGCGGCAGGGCTGGGCGGTGACCGCGCTTGACTGGCGCGGCCAGGCTCTGTCGGGGCGGCTGGGCCGGGATGCGACCAGCGGCCATGTCGACGATTTCGCGGTGTGGATCGACGATCTCGCCGGGTTCTGGGCCGACTGGGCGGCAACGCGGCCGCAGCCGCAGGTGCTGGTGGCCCATTCGATGGGCGGCCACCTCGCGCTGCGCGCCCTTGCCGAGGGGCGGGTCGCACCGACGGCCCTGGTCCTCTCGGCGCCGATGCTCGGTTTCCTGCCCGACTGGCTGCCGCGCTGGCTGCTGCCGCTTGCCGCGGGGGTGATGTGCCTGATCGGCGATCCCCGCCGGCCGGCGTGGGACAGCAACGAGAAGCCGCAGGCCGGCCGGCTCGACCGCGCGCAGCTCCTGACCCACGATGCCGAGCGGTATGCCGACGAGCAGGCCTGGCGGGCGCAGCGCCCCGCGCTCGAAATGGGCCCGGCGACCTGGGGCTGGCTGCGCGCGGCCATCGCCTCGACCCGGCGGATCGACCGGCGCGCCGTGCTGGCCCGGGTGACCACCCCGGTGTTCATCGCCGCGACCCGCGCCGACGGGCTGGTTTCGCCCGCCGCGATCCGGCGCGCCGCGGCCTGGCTGCCGCAGGCCGAGCTGCTGCTGTTCGGCCCCGAGGCGCGCCACGAACTGCTGCGCGAGGCCGATCCGGTGCGCGACCGGGTGCTCGGCGCGATCGACGATTTCCTTGACCGCGCCGCGCCCGCCCGGAACTGACCTGCGCGATGGAAGGCCGATTCGATATCGCCGTGGTCGGCGCCGGGATGGCGGGTGCCAGTCTCGCCGCCCGGCTGGTGGACAGCGGGGCGCGGCTGGCCCTGCTCGAGGCCGAGCCGACCCCCGGCTACCACGCCACCGGCCGTTCGGCGGCGTTCTGGACCGAAAGCTACGGCGGCCCGCTGGTCCAGCCGCTCACCACCGCCTCGGGTCCGGCGCTGCACGCCGGCGGCTATCTCACCCCGCGCGGGGCCTTGACCATCGCCCGCGCCGGTGACGAGGCCCGGCTGGCGGCCTTCGCCGCGCGCTTCGCGGCGCTGGGCGTGCGGATCGAGCGGCTCGACCGCGCCGCGATCGCCGCGCAGGTCCCCGGCCTCCGCCCCGAATGGGTGGCCGGGGCAATGGAGCCCGATTGCTGCGACATCGATGTCGCCCGGCTGCACCAGGACAGCCTGGCCGCAGCCCGGCGTGGCGGCGCTGAAATCTGGACCGGGGCGCGCTTCGCGGCCGCCAGCCGCGACGGGGCCGAGTGGCGGATCGACCTGGCTGACGGCCGTCACCTGCGCGCGGGCCTGCTGGTCAATGCTGCCGGGGCCTGGGCCGACGAGGTCGCCCGCGGCGCCGGGGTCCGTCCGCTCGGGCTGCAGCCCTACCGCCGCACCGTGGCGCAGCTGCGGATCACCCCGGCGGCGCCGGCCACCCTGCCGCTGGTGCTTGATCTGGGCGAGGCGTTCTACTTCAAGCCGCAGGCGGGGCGGCTCTGGCTGAGCCCGCATGACGAAACGCCCTGTCCGCCGTGCGATGCCGCGCCCGACGATCTTGATGTGGCCTTGGCGATCGCCCGGCTCGAGGGCGTGGTGGACTGGACCGTTGGTCGGGTCGAGCACCGCTGGGCCGGGTTGCGCACCTTCGCGCCCGATCGGCTCCCGGTCTATGGCCTGGCGCCCGATGCGCCGGGCTTCATGTGGTTCGCCGGGCAGGGCGGATTCGGCATCCAGACCGCACCGGCCGCCGCCCGGCTGGGCGCGGCCCTGCTTGGTGCGGGCGATAGCCCGGTCGATCCCGCGCCCTACCGGCCTGTCCGCTTCGCCTGACCCCGAGACCGTCCCGGACAAGTCCGGAGGCGGGCGGCGAGGCGGCTTTAACCCCCTGTGTTAGGCGTGGCTTGAGAGGCCCGGGAATAGAGCCGCGCGGCGGGCGCACGACAGGGAGAGACATGCGCGGGCAGGCACAGGGATTGCTGAATCTGGAACGGGGCAGCCGGCGGCAGAGCCGCTTGAGCGTGCACCTGCCGGCGATCGTCACCACCGCCGAGGGCACCCACCAGGCGGTGCTGCTCGACCTGTCGCTGCGCGGCGCGCGGTTCCAGGGCGGGAGCGGCCACCAGCTCGGCCAGCGCGCGATCCTGCAATGGCATACCTACGAGGCACTGGGCACGATCTGCTGGTTCGAGGACGCGATCTGCGGTCTTGCCTTCGACGCCGCCCTGTCGATCCGCGACCTGCTCGACACGCGCAACCTCGATCGCGCCGGCCCGCCCGGCCTGAAGCGCGAGGCGGTGCGGCGGATGGCGGCGGCCTTTGTCAGCGGCGGGGTGCAGCTGTAGAGCCGTCTGCCGTTGTCCTGAGGCGGTCGCCGTGCCTGGTTCACGGCTGCTGAATCCGGTTCCGGCGCGATGCTCCGCGCCGGGCAGGATCAGATGTGGATCGGCTTGCCCGTCACCGCCATGGCCGCTTCCTTGATCGCCTCGCTGTGCGTCGGATGGGCGTGACAGGTATAGGCGATATCCTCGCTGGTCGCGCCGAATTCCATCGCCTGGGCGGCCTGGGCGATCATCGTCCCCGCCACGGATGCCACGCACCACACGCCCAGCACCTTGTCGGTCTTGGCATCGGCGATGACCTTCACGAAGCCGTCGGGCTGGTGGTTGGTCTTGGCGCGGCTGTTGGCGAGCATCGGGAACTTGCCGACCTTGATCTCACCCTTCTCGCGGGCCTGTTCCTCGGTCAGGCCGACCCCGGCGAATTCGGGCATGGTGTAGACCACGCCCGGGATCACGTCGTGGTTCACGATCCCGGTCAGCCCGGCGATGTTCTCGGCCACGGCGATGCCCTCGTCCTCGGCCTTGTGCGCCAGCATCGGCCCGGGGATCACGTCGCCGATCGCCCAGACGCCGGGGACCTTGGTGGCGAAATCGTGGTCGGTCTCGATCTGCCCGCGCGCGTTGACCGCCAGCCCGATCGCGTCGAGGCCGAGGCCCTCGGTGTTGGGCCGGCGGCCGATCGCCACCAGCACCACGTCGGCCTCGAGCGTCTCGCCCGCGCCGCCCGCGGCGGGTTCGACCGCCACGGTGGCCTTGCCGCCCTTGACGGTGACGCCGGTCACCTTGGTTGCCAGCTTCAGGGTCATGCCCTGCTTCTTGAAGATCTTGGCGGCTTCCTTGCGCACGTCGCCGTCCATGCCGGGGAGCAGCTGGTCAAGGTACTCGACCACGGTCACCTGCGCCCCCAGCCGGCCCCAGACCGAGCCGAGCTCCAGCCCGATCACCCCGCCGCCGATCACCACCAGCTTGCCCGGGACCTTGTCCAGCTCGAGCGCGCCGGTCGAATCCACCACGACCTTCTGGTCCACGGTCACGCCCGGCAGCGGGGTGACCGACGATCCGGTGGCGATGACGATGTTCTTCGCGGTGACGGTGCGATCCCCCACCTTGACGCTGTGCGCGCTTGCGAAGGTGGCGCGACCCTTGATCCAGTCGACCTTGTTCTTCTTGAACAGGAATTCGATCCCGCCGGTCAGCTGCTTGACCGAATCCCGGCGCTGCCCGTGCATGGCGTCGAGATCGAGCTCCGGGGTGACCTTGACCCCCATCTTCGCCATCTCGCCCGAGGCGGCGGCGTAGAAGTACTCCGAGGCGTGGAGCATGGCCTTGGACGGGATGCAGCCGACGTTGAGGCAGGTGCCGCCCAGCGTCTCGCGGCTTTCCGCGCAGGCCGTCTTGAGCCCCAGCTGCGCCGCGCGGATCGCCGCGACATAGCCGCCGGGGCCGGCACCGATCACCAGAACGTCGTAGTCGTATTCAGCCATTGGGGCCTCCGTGGCGCGCGGGCTTCGACAAGCTCAGCCCGAGCGGACCTTGGTTGGGTCGGGTCTTGAGTCGCGCGCGGCCTTCGACAAGCTCAGGCTGAGCGGGTCTCGGTACATTCAATACAAGGCGGCGCGCAGGCTTCGACAGGCTCAGCCTCAGCGGAAACAGGGTGCTAGGCAAAAGACCCGCTCAGCCTGAGCTTGTCGAAGGCCACGCGCCAACCTCTCCTTACAGATCGATCAACAATCGCGTCGGGTTCTCGATCGCTTCCTTGATGGTCTTCAGCGCGGTCACCGCCTCGCGCCCGTCGATCAGGCGGTGGTCGTAGGACAGGGCGATGTACATCATCGGCCGGATCACGATCTGCCCGTCGCGGACCACCGGGCGGTCCTCGATGCGGTGCAGGCCGAGCACGGCCGATTGGGGCGGGTTGATGATCGGGGTGCTCATCAGCCCGCCGAACACGCCGCCGTTGGAAATGGTGAAGGTGCCGCCCTTCATGTCGTCCATGGTCAGCGTGCCCTCGCGGGCCTTCTTGCCATAGCCGACGATGGCCTTCTCGATATCCGCGAAGCTCATCTTGTCGACATTGCGGACCACCGGCACGACCAGCCCGTTGGGGGCCGAGACCGCGATCGAGATGTCGACATAGTCGAAATAGACGATCTCATCGCCCTGGATCTGGGCATTGACCGCCGGGATGTCCTTGAGCGCGAGCACCGCCGCCTTGGCGAAGAAGCTCATGAAGCCGAGCTTCACGCCGTGCTTCTTCTCGAAGGCGTCCTTGAAGCTGTCGCGCGCGGCCATCACCGCCGACATGTCGACATCGTTGAAGGTGGTGAGCAGGGCGGCGGTTTCCTGCGCCGACTTCAGCCGCTTGGCCACGGTCTGGCGCAGGCGCGTCATCTTCACGCGCTCCTCGCGGCGCTCGCCCGTCGCGGCCGGGGCGGAGACGGCCGGGGCGGGACTGGCCGCCTTGGCCATTTCCTGCTTCTGGCTGGCGGCGGCGATCACGTCCTCCTTGGTCAGGCGGCCGTCCTTGCCGCTGCCCTTCACCGTGCTGGGATCGATCCCGTACTCGAGGATCGCCCGGCGCACCGCGGGCGAGAGCGCGACCGGATCGCCGCCGTCGGCCGGGGCCGCGGCGGGCGCGGCGGCCGCAGCCGGCGCAGGGGCCGCGGCCGGAGCGGG
>NZ_JACLAX010000030.1 GCF_014230355.1 Novosphingobium piscinae | reverse complement strand
ATCTTCCAGGTCGCCGACATCGGACTCGTCGGCGACCTCTTCGCCATCGTCCCCGAGCTCACCGAAAAGCTCTGACACACACCCCAGGCCAAACCGAAAAGCCCCGCAAAACGCGGGGCTTTTCTCTGGGTCTCAAGCTCAGCGCAGGCGCTCGTACAGGGTCAGCACCGTCCCGCTATCCTGCGTGTGCTCATGATAGGGCACGAAACCCAACCGCGCCGCCAGCCGCTCCGACGCGACATTGCCCTGTTCGATCATGCAGGCCACGCGCTGGCAGCCGTGGGTCTGGTCGAACCAGGCCAGCACCGCGTCCATCACCACCGAGGCCACCCCGCGGCCCCACCAGTCGCGTCCGATGATCCAGCCCGCCTCGGCCACGTCGTTCATGCCGGGCAGGCCGCGCCAGCTGCGGAACACGCCGCAGTGGCCAACAAAGGCCCCGCTCTGCGCCTCGCGCACCATGAAGGTGCCATAGCCGTGCAGTGCCCAGCTGCCGGCATTGCGGTAGAGCCGGGCAAAGCTATCCGCCTCGTCGGGCTGATGGTTGCCGAGAAAGCAGCGCATCTCCGCTGGCGCGGTAAGGGCATGAAGCGCGGCGTGGTCATCGGCCTGCGGTGGCCACAGTGCATAGGGGCCGGCTTGCAGCAGGGGGGCGTCACGCTCGCTCACAACCAGATCTCCACGGCATGGATGGCCAGTCCGAACAGACCGCCGACCAGGGTTCCATTGATCCGGATGAACTGCAGATCCCGCCCGACCGCGCTTTCGAGCCGGGCGGTCACGGTTGTGGCATCCCACCGCCGCACCGTGTCCGACACCAGCCGGACGATCTGCGCGCCATAGCGCGTGACGAGACCGACCGCGGTGCGGCGGGCGAAGCGGTTGATCTGCAGCTGCAGCACCGGATCATCGCGCAAGGCTCGGCCAAGCTCGGCCAGGCCCTCGCGCAGCTGGGCGCCGCTACCCGCGCCGGGATCGCGCGCGCGAGCGATCAGCCCGGTGCGGATCTGCTCCCAAACGCCCTGCCACCAGTCTCCCACCGCCGGGTTGGCCAACAGCTCGCGCTTGGCCCGCTCGACCCGGTCGCGCAGGGCTTCGTCGTGGACGAGATCATGAGCGAGCCGGCGCAGGCCGTCCTCGATCTTGCCGCGCAGCGGATGGTCGGGATCGACGATCACTTCGGCGAGCAGCTTGTAGAGCCCATCGATGACCGAGTTGGCGAGACGCTCGTCGAGCCCGGTCCAGCGCAACACCGAACTGGCGCGCTGATGGACCAGATCGCGCACCAGCGCCTCGTTGTCCTCGAGCGTGAAACCGGCCCAGCGCACCAGACTGCCGATCACCGGGCCATGCCGCCCGTCGGCGATGGCGGCCGCCATCATGCGGCCCAGCAGGGGCGCCACCTCGATCCGCTCAAGCTGACGCACCAGCCCGGCCCGCACCTGCCGGCCGAGGCGTTCCGGATCGAGCGATTCGAGCACCTGGGCAAACAGTTCGGCGGCTCCGGCACGCAAGCGCGAACTCTGCCCTGCCCCGGGATGGCCCAGCCAGGCGCCGGCGACGGCGGCGAGGTTGAGTTCGCGCAGGCGGCGGGCGACCACCTGCGGGGTCAGGAAGTTGTCGCGCAGGAACGCCGCCATGGTGTCGGCGATGCGGTCCTTGTTCTCCGGGATGATCGCGGTGTGCGGAATCGGCAGGCCGAGCGGCCGCCGGAACAGGGCCGTGACGGCGAACCAGTCGGCCAGACCGCCGACCATCGCGGCTTCGCTGAAGGCAAGGACCCAGCTCCACGCGGGATGGCTGGGGAGCAGATGGCGGGCGAGCAGGAACAGTCCCGCCATCGCCAGCAGCAGACCGGTCGCCGCCCTGCGCATGCGCCGCGCGCGATCCGGCAGGGGGCCACCGGCGGGCCACCGGCGGCGCGGACCCGCTACGATCACTCCGCCGGCTGGGCGGCCGGGCCGGCCGCGGGGTGGGCGTGGTGCGGCTCAAAGGTAAGGAACCGCTTGCGCAGCGCCGGGCCGAGCCGCTTCTCGAGCCCATCGGCCAGGCTGAACGCCGCCGGGACGATCAAGAGGGTCAGCGCGGTCGACAGCACCAGCCCGCCGATCACCACCACGCCCATCGGTGCACGCCAGGCCGAATCACCGCCCAGCGAGATCGCGGTGGGCAGCATGCCCGCCGTCATCGCGACGGTGGTCATCACGATCGGCACGGCGCGCTTGTGCCCGGCCTCGATGATCGCGTCGAACTTGTCGCGTCCCTGCGCCATCTCCTCGATCGCGAAGTCGATCAGCAGGATCGAGTTCTTCGCGACGATGCCGAGCAGCATGAGGATGCCGATCAGCACCGGCATCGAGACCGGCTGGCCGAAGAAGCCGAGCAGCAGCAGTCCGCCAAGCGGGGCGAGGAACAGCGAGCCCATGTTGACCAGAGGCGATACGAAGCGGTGATAGAGCAGCACGAGAACCGAGAAGACCAGCAGGATCCCGGCGATGACCGCGATCGTCACGTTGCTGATCATCTCCTGCTGCCAGCGATCCTCGCCATAGGCCTTGTTGGTGACGCCAGGCGGCAGATTGCGCATGATCGGCAGATTGTTGATCGCCTCGGTCGCCTGGCTCTTGACCACCCCCGGAGGCAGGTCCGCACCGATGAACACGCGGCGTTGCTGGTCATAGCGCTGCACGCTGGTGGGGCCCGAGCCGAACCCGATTTCCGCCACGCGCGACAACGGCACCGAACCGCCGCTGACGGTCGGGACCGGCAGGTTGGCAATGTTCGACAGGTCGCGCCGGGCCTCGACGGGCATGCGCACGCGGATCGGGACCTGGCGGTCGGACAGCGAGAACTTGGCCGCGTTCTGATCGATTTCGCCCTGGGTGGCGATGCGGATCGCCTGGCTGAGCGCCTGGGTGTTGACGCCCAGGCTGGAGGCGAGATCGAGCCGGGGCTTGATGATCACTTCCGGGCGGCGCAGATCGGCGCCGATGCGCGGGGCGACGACCTGGCGCAGACCCTTCATCTCCTCGACCAACTGCGTCGCGGTCCGCTCGAGCAGCACCGGATCCGATCCGGCCAGCATGATCGAGATCGGGCGCCCACTGCCGCCACCGCCGCCGCCACCGTTCATCGACTGGAAGGTGATCCGCGCATCGGGAAACTTCTGGAGGATCGGCGTGAGCCGCCGGGTCAGCGCCATGCTGGTCTCGTCACGCTTCTTGTGCAGCGTCACGAACAGGCGCGCATTGCCTTCGGAGATCCGCTCGAGCACCGAATCGACAGCCGGCTCCTTGCGCATGAAGGCCGCCACATTGGCTGAGACGTCGGCGGTTTGCTGCAGCGTGGTGCCCGGGACCATCTCGATCCGGACCTGGACAAAGTCGTTGTTGCTGTCGGGGAAGAACTGGCCGGGCAGGACCATGAACATGACGATGGTGAGCAACAGCGCACCGATTGCCACCCCGACCATGCCAACCCGGTGGTCGCGCAGCCGCGCCGCGAACCGGCGACCCCACGACAGCCGGCCGGTGACATCGCGGTGGGCGGCGCGATAGGCATCAGCCTTGCTGGTATCGAGCGACCAGTGCAGGACGTCGAGATAGCGGTCCATCGCCCGGCCGCCGGCGTGCTCGGCCTGACCATGGGCCTTCAGGAAATAGGCCGCCACCATCGGCGTGATCATGCGCGCCACGGCCAGGCTCATCAGCACGGAAACCACCACGGTCAGCCCGAAGTTCTTGAAGAACTGACCCGAGACGCCCGGCATCAGGCCGACCGGCAGGAACACCGCGACGATCGAAAAGGTCGTCGCGACCACGGCCAGACCGATCTCGTCGGCTGCGTCGATCGACGCCTGGTAGGCGGTCTTGCCCATGCGCATGTGGCGCACGATGTTCTCGATCTCGACGATCGCGTCGTCGACGAGCACCCCCGCAACCAGTCCCAGCGCCAGCAGCGACATCTGGTTCAGGGTGAAGCCGAGCAGGTCCATGAACCAGAACGTGGGAATCGCCGACAGCGGGATGGCGATCGCGGCGATCACCGTGGCGCGCCAGTCCCGCAGGAAGAAGAACACCACGATCACCGCCAGCACCGCGCCCTCGACCATGGCCGACATCGAGCTTTCGTACTGCTTGCGGGTGTAGTCGACGCTGGTGAACAGCGGACGGAAATGGATCCCGGGCGTGTCCTTTTCGAGCTGGTCGAGGGCCTTGACCGTCTCGTCATAGACCGACAGGTCGGATGCGCCACGCGCCCGGCTGATCCCGAAGGTCACCACCTCGCGCCCGTTCATCCGCCCGCGCGAGGTGACCTCGCCGAAGCTGTCGCTGACCCGCGCGACGTCGGCCAGCTTGACCGAGCGGCCGCCGCCCAGCGCGATCTCGGTCTGGCTGAGCTGGAACGCGGTGCGCGCATTGCCGAGCACGCGCACCGACTGGCGCGAACCGGCGATCTCGGCCCGGCCACCGGCGGCATTGGTGTTGAGCTGCCGCAGGGCCAGATTGACCTGGCTCGCCGTCACCCCGGCCGCCTGCATCCGCGCCGGATCAAGCGTCACCAAGATCTCGCGGTTGACGCCGCCGCCGCGGGTGACCGTGGCCATGCCGGGGATCGCGAGCAGGCGCTTGGCCACGCGATCGTCGATGAACCACGAGAGCTGCTCGAGCGTCATGTCGTCGGCCGCGGCCGCGAAGTAGGCGATCGGGTCGGACGAGGTCTGGGCCTTGATCACCTGGGGTTCGAGAATCCCGTCAGGCAGGTCGCCGCGGACCTGATCGACCGCGTTCTTGACCTCATTGACCGCGGCATTGATGTCCTCACCGAGCTGGAACTCGACCAGCGTCTGGCTTGAGCCCTCGGTCGCGGTCGAGCTGATCGAGTTGACCCCGGCGATGGAGCGCACCGCGGATTCCACCCGCTGGGTGATCTGCGTTTCGATTTCGGTCGGCGCGGCACCCGGCTGGGCGATGGTGACGATCACCATCGGGAATTCGATGTCAGGCTGGTTCTGGACCTCCATCCGGTTGAAGCTCACCAGGCCGGCAAGCATCAAGCCGATGAACAGCACGATCGGCACCACCGGGTTGCGGATCGACCAGGCCGAAATGTTGCGGAAGCTCATGGTCTGCGCGTCCCGCGCCGCTTAACGCGGCTGCTTGGCAGCGGCTGCCAGCTGGGGGTTCACGGTCTCGCCCGGCTGGAGGAAGCCACCAGCCCGCAGCACGACCCGCTCGGTTCCGGTCAAGCCCTCGACCACAGCAATCCCGTCAGCCGTCACCACACCTGTCTTCACGGGTCGGCGGACGACCTTGTTGCCGGGCCCGACGACGTAAACGTAGCTGCCCGCGTTGTCGGACAGAATGGCGCTTTCAGGAAGCTTCGGGGCCACCACCGTCCCCGCCCGGATGACGACGCTGGCAAAGCCGCCGGGGCGCAGTTCGGGCGCATAGGCCAGCGCGATTCGCGCCGTGCCCTGACGCGTCGTGGCATCGATCACCGGCGAGATCTGCCAGACCTGCCCGGTGAAGCTGCGCGGCGAACCGACCGGGGTCACCTCGGCCGAGACCCCCGGCGAGAGGGCCGCGAGATCGGTTTCCGAGAGACGGGCCTGCAGCTCCAGCTCTCCGCCCCGTGCCAGCCGGAACAGGATCCCGGCCCCGCCCCCAACAACCTGGCCGCGCTCGACGCGGCGTTCCAATACGAGACCGTCGGAGGGTGCGACGATGTTGAGGCGGGCCGCCTGGGCCTGGAGCTGGCCCAGGGTGGCCCGGGCGACGTTGACGCGCGCATTGGCGGCGTCACGGGTGGCGGTGAGGCGGTCGATGTCTGCCTTCGAGATGAAGCCGCGTTCAACCAGCTTGAGCGCACGCTCGAGATTGGCCTGGGCCAGCCGGGCATCGGCCACGGCGACCTGGACCTGCGCTGCCTGGCTGGCCTGCTGCTGGTTCTGGACCGAGCGATCGATGACGGCCAGCACCTGCCCCTGACGCACCCAGTCGCCGGCCTCGACCCGGACATCGACGACCTGGCCACCCTCGCCGACCGAACCGATCGGCTCATCGCGGCGCGCCGCCAGGGTGCCGGTGGCGTTGATCGCGCCCGCGATCGTTGCTCGGCCGGGCACCACCACGGTCACGGTCGCGGCCTGCTGAGCCACATCGCCGGCATCGCCCGATGCATCGTTGCGATGCACGAAGAACCACAGCGCGATCAGCAGCACGGCCGCGGCGGCGATGATCAGCCAGACCCTCCGCGCCGAGGCGCGATCCTCATGGGCCAGGTCCAACTCGTCTGCGGCGACCATCGGGGCCGGGACGGGCTGCGCGCTCGGGGTCTCGATCCTGGCCTCGTAAGTCATGACGAAATGGTCTCGCAGGGGAGGCGCCACACGGCGCCAAGCTGTATTACATCGACAAGTCACCTTCCGCAATGGGCATTCACCCCTGCACAGCCGACTGCCCAGCCGCTCAAATAGTCGCTGGGGTGGCAACAGGCAATGCGTCGATTGGGGTGGGGCACCATGGGGCCGTGCGACATCGCCCACGGCAAACGGCCAGACCCCTGGGGGTCCGGCCGTTATGCACGGATCCCGGCCTCGGCCGGGTCCGGATCGCTCAGTACTTGAGCTGGCGCTCGTAGAGATCGCGGTAGTGCTGGATGCGGGTAACGCGCAGGCCCTGCATCCCGGAGCGGTCGACCGCCCGTTGCCATGAGGCAAACTCCTCCAGCGTCAGGTTGTAACGCTCGCAGGCTTCCTCGATCGTGAGCAGGCCGCCATTGACCGCCGCGACCACTTCCGCCTTGCGCCGCACGACCCAGCGGGTGGTGCTTGGCGGCGGCAGCGAATCGAGGGTCAGCGGCTCCCCAAGCGGGCCAATCACCATCGCGGGACGAATGTTCTGGTTCTCGATCATGCTATTCCTCGGTCGCCGCGAGTGGGGGAACGGCGACTGATCCCGTGATGGCGCAAGGCCGTTTGCTATTGGCCGAATAAACAGGGTTAACGCTGGCAAGCGGGCGACAGGACGAAAGCACGGCCTCTCCAACGCTGGCAAAGCTGCCGGCAGGAGGGATGGCGACACCTTCGGCGGCGATCACCTGGCGCAGGGCGTGGATCGCCGCGAAGCGGGCACGCAGAGCGCGCCAGTCCGGCTGGCGCAAGGGGATCGGCGCGGCGACCCCGGGCTCGCCCTCCGCCCCGTCGGCAGCTGCCGGTCCGAGCACGGGGAATCGTGCCCGCAGGTCCGCGCTTGCGCTGGCCCCTGGCCAATCCTGTTCGAAGTCGTAGCCCATCTGCATCGGCGCGTCTTACGCCAGGGTTGGTCAAGGCTTGGTAAAGAGGGCATTTACGGGTCAGACATAGACATTAACGCTCTGCCTTTTTGGCGGTTTTGGCTTTTCCGGCCGGCGCGTGTATGGGCCTCGCGATGAACCGCGCCCTCGCTCTTTTGCAGGACCTGCCGGAGTTGGGCTCCTGGCCCGAGCTGTTCCAGCTCGGCGCCCCCGGGGCAGCGCTGGCCGGTCGGCGGATCGTGGTCGCCATGTCCGGCGGGGTTGACAGTTCGGTCGTCGCAGCGCTGGCAGCGGCGAGCGGAGCCGAGGTTATCGGCATCACCCTGCAGCTCTACGACCATGGCGCGGCGACCGGACGGAAGGGCGCCTGCTGCGCCGGGGACGATATCCGCGATGCCCGGGCCGTCGCCGACCGGCTCGGCATCGCGCACTACGTGTTCGATCACGCCAGCAGCTTCCGCGCCGAGGTGGTTGACCGCTTCGCCGACGACTATCTGGCCGGACGGACGCCGATCCCCTGCATCCGCTGCAACATGGGGCCCAAGTTCACCGATCTGCTCGGCATGGCGCGCGAGCTGGGGGCGGACTGCCTGGCCACCGGGCATTACGTGCGCCGCCTGGTCGGGTCGGACGGTCCGGAGCTGCACCGCGCGGTCGATCCGGCGCGCGACCAGAGCTACTTCCTCTACGCCACCACCGAAGCCCAGCTCGATTTCCTGCGCTTTCCTCTGGGCGGCCTGCCCAAGCCGGCGGTGCGGACGATCGCCGCAGCGGCCGACCTGGCGGTCGCGGCCAAGCCGGACAGCCAGGACATCTGCTTTGTCCCCGATGGCGACTATGCCAAGGTGGTCCGCGCCGTGCGCCCGGAGGCCGAGGCCGGCGGCGAGATCGTCCACGCCGAGACCGGTGCCGTGCTGGGCCGGCACCGCGGCGTGATCCATTACACCGTCGGCCAGCGCCGCGGGCTCGAGATCGGCGGACTGGCCGAGCCGCTCTACGTCACCGGGATCGACGCCGCGCACCATCGCGTGCTGGTCGGGCCGCGACGCCTGCTGGCGGTCGGTGCGGCGCGGATCGGCGAGACCAACCGCATCGGCCCACTGCCCGCGGCCGGCCAGCCGCTTCACGCCAAGGTGCGCTCGCTGGCCAAGCCGGTACCGGTCACGCTCGACGGGGCACTGGGCGATGGCGCGTCCGCCCGGCTGCGCTTCCTCGCACCGGAGTACGGCGTGGCTCCCGGCCAGGCCGCGGTGCTCTACAGCGGCGACCGGGTGATCGGCGGCGGCTGGATCGAGGCAACCGAACCGGCCTGATCCGACCGGTGCGGGCTACTCTTCGGGGTCAATCGGTCCAGCGGTCGAGCTGGCAGCCCCAACCCTCCCGATAGGTCGCGCTCTGTCGCAGCACCAGAGCGAAACGGGCCGTGACGCGGCGCGCGGCCTCGTCGGCACTCAGCGTCACGAGCCCCATGCCCGGCTCGAAGTCCTCCCGGCAATCGCCCAGCGGCCGCCCGGCGACGTAGTGGCACGAGCAGGCCACCCGCGCGCCATAGGCGGCGCCGAGCCGCGCGGTGGCGAGGAGCGGCCGGGCATAGGCCGCCAGCAGCGCCAGGGCGAGCAGCAGGGCCAGCGCGAGCAGGCGGCGAAGGTGGCGACGTGGCTGTCCGCCGGACCCAGACGAGACGGGTGAGGTGGACACAGGTATCGGGCGCGGGGGAGTTGCCATCACGGGTCATTCTTCGCATGACGGCGCCCGCCATGTCGACCCCGTCCCCTTCCCTGCCGACCGGCAGCCCTGACCGACCGGTGTGGCGCCGCGTCCGGGGCCTCGGCACGGCCTTGCTGCTGGCCGCCCTGACCGCCTGCAGCCGCGGCACACCGGGACCGGTCCCGCTCGATCCGGCGGCGCTCGCCGCGGTCGATCCGGCCCCCGGGGTGCCCCGAACCGCCCTTGCCCGCGCGGTCGACGACCTGTTCGCGGCCGACCGCATGGGCGAGACCAGGGCCCTGCTGGTGTTCTCCGGCGGGCGCCTGGTGGCGGAGCGGTATGGGCCGGGCTTCGATCGCGACACCCGCCAGATCGGCTGGTCAATGTCCAAGACCATCACTGCGGTGCTGATCGGCCTGCTCGTCTCCGACGGACGGTTGCGGCTGGACGAAACCGCGCCGGTCCCCGCCTGGCAGCGGAGCGGCGACGCGCGCGGCGAGATCACCCTGCGCCAGTTGCTGCAGATGCGCTCGGGCCTGCGCCACAGCGAAGGCGGCAGCCCGCTATGGCGTGCCGACGAGGTGCGCATGCTGTTCCTCGACGGCCGCGACGACATGGCGGCCTATGCCGAGGCCCAGCCACTTGAGGCCGAGCCGGGGCGACGGTTCGAGTATTCGAGCGCGACCAGCGTGATCCTGGCCGATCTGGCCGCACGCGCGCTGACCGACAGCGCCGACCCGGCGATCCGGCGCCAAACTGTGGCGGAATACCTGCGTACACGCCTGTTCGAGCCGGCCGGGTTGCGCTCGATGGTGGCGGAGTACGACGCGGCCGGCACGATGATCGGTTCGAGCATGGTCCATGCCACAGCACGCGACTGGGGCCGCTTCGGCGAGTTCCTGCGCACCGGCGGCGCGGTGCGCGGGGCCCAGGTGCTGCCGCGCGGCTGGATCGAGTTCATGACCAGGCCCTCGCCGCGCAATCCCGGTTATGGCGCGCAGCTGTGGCTCAACCGGCCCCAGGCCGACGGCGCGGTGGTGCTGCTGCCCGGCCGGGCCCCGGCCGACGCCTTCGCCTGCATCGGCCATCTCGGGCAGTACGTGCTGGTCTCCCCCCGGCAGAAGCTGACCATCGTGCGGCTGGGCCACAGCGACCCGGCGCAGCGCCGGCGCGTGCTCGATGGGCTGGCCGACATCCTCGCCCTGTTCCCCCGCCGCTAGGCCGCCCTGCCCCCAGCTGCCCTGCCGCCAGCCGCCCTGCCCCCAGTCACCGCGCCGCTCACGCCGCCGGAGCGCCCGCCTCGGGAGTGGTCAGTTCGGGCCGCGCCGCCAGGCCCTCGTCGACATGGCCTTCGGGATCGGGGTGGATCAGGATCTCGATCCCGGGAAACTCCTCGAGGATCTTGGCTTCGATCTGGTCCATCACGTCGTGCGCCGCGGCCACCGTCATGGCCCCGTCGACCCAGACATGGAACTGCACGAAATCCCGGTTGCCGGCAGTGCGGGTGCGCAGGTCATGGACGCCGCGCAGCTCGGGATGGCGGCCCAGCACCTCGATGAACCGCTGTTTCTTTTCCTCGGGCCATTCGCGGTCCATCAGCTGCTCGATCGCCTCCTGCGAGGCGCCCCAGGCACCCCAGGCGAGCCATCCGGCGATGGCCAGACCGAACAGCGGATCGGCTCCCCGGATGCCGAGGTACTGATCAAGGCTGAGCGCGGCGATCACCGCGAGGTTGAGCAGCAGGTCCGACTGGTAGTGGACATGATCGGTCGAGATCGCGAGGCTGTTGGTGCGGCGGATCACGTGGCGCTGCCAGGCGAGCAGGGCGAGCGTGGCGCCCATGGCGATCGCCGAGACGATGATGCCATCGTTCGCCGCGGCGGTCCGTCCACCGGCCAGGAGCTGCTGCACCGCCCGCGCTGCCAGCCCCAGCGCCGAGATCGAGATCAGCATGACCTGGACCATTGCCGCGATCGCCTCGGCCTTGCCGTGGCCGAAACGGTGGTCGTGATCGTCGGGCTGGGCCGCCACCCACACGCCGGCGAGTGTCGCGAAGCTGGCGATCAGGTCCAGTCCGGTATCGGCCAGACTGCCGAGCATTGCGGTCGAACCGGTCGACCAGGCGGCCCAGGCCTTCAGGCCCAGCAGCAGCAGCGCGACGGCGATGCTGGCCAGGGCGGCACTGCGGTTGAGTGCAGAGACGGAAGGGTCCGGGCCGGCCATCGGGGCGTCAGGGATAGAGCAGGGTGCTGGCCCAGCCGTCGGGCGCGGCGGGGTCGCGGACGTAGCGGCGGCGCTCGTGCAGGCGGTGCTCGCGGTCCTGCCAGAACTCGATCGCCCGCGGGACCAGCCGGAAGCCGTACCAGTGCGCCGGCCGCACCACTGCGCGATCGGCAAACTGGGCCTCGGCCGCAGCGAAGCGCGCGGTGAAGGTGGCGCGGCTGTCCAGCGGGGCGGACTGGTCGGAGGCGACTGCGCCGAGCTGGCTGTCGCGCGAGCGGCTGGCGAAATAGGCGTCGGCCTCCGCCTCGCTGACCCGTTCGACCATGCCCTCGATGCGGATCTGGCGGCGCAGCGACTTCCAGTGGAACAGCAGCGCGGCCTGGGGATTGGCGAGCAGTTCGCCGCCCTTGCGGCTGCGCGAATTGGTGTAGAACACGAACCCGTCCGGCCCGTGCCCCTTGAGCAGGACCATCCGCACCGACGGCCAGCCCTCCGGCGTGGCCGTGGCCAAGGCCATAGCGTTGGAATCGTTGATTTCGGTGCCGCGGGCCTCGCGGTACCAGAGGTCGAACAGGGCGAACGGATCGCCGTGGGGGAGGGAGGTCGCCGCGGATTGAGTTGCCAAGGGAATTTCCAGTCACTGCCGAGAGGGCGCGCCTGACCCCGCCATAGCCCCGGCGGCCGCATTGGGAAAGGGCGCCGGACCTGTCTTGCCGGGCAGGCTGCCACGGCCCGTCCGCAGCCGAACCGCCCGCCAGGCGCCCGTTTCCCTTGTACCGGCCGCCGCGCGCAACTAGCTAGGGGGAATGGCTGATCCATACGCGACCCTGGGGGTGGCTCGCGGCGCGAGCGAGAAGGACATCAAGTCCGCCTATCGCAAGCTCGCCAAGGAGCTTCACCCCGACCGGAACACGGACAATCCCAAGGCCGCCGAGCGCTTCAGCGAGGTGACCCGGGCCTACGACCTGCTGTCGGACAAGGACAAGCGCGCCCGTTTCGACCGCGGCGAGATCGACATGGACGGCAACCCGGCCAATCCGTTCGGAACGGGGTTCGGGGGCGGCGGGGGCCAGCGCGGCTTCCGCCACGAGGGCTTCGGCGGCGGCGGACCCGAGGGGGTCGACATCTCGGACCTGTTCGAGGGGCTGTTCGGCGGCGGCACCCGGCGCGGCGGCGGGGGCGGAGGCGGAGGTGGGCCGTTCGGTGGATTCGGCGGCGGGCAGCGCGCCGCGCCGAAGGGCGCCAATGTCCAGTACCGGCTGCAGGTCAGCCTGACCGATGCGGCGGTGCTGGCGCCGCAGCGCATCACCCTGTCCGATGGCAAGACGATCGATCTCAAGCTGCCCGCCGGGGTCGAGGACGGCACCCAGATGCGCCTGGCCGGCAAGGGCGAAGCGGGGCCCGGCGGGGCGGGAGACGCACTGATCACGATCACGCTGCAGCCCCACCCCGTGTTCCAGCGCGACGGCGACCACCTCAAGCTCGACCTGCCGGTGACACTCGACGAGGCGCTGGCCGGGGCCAAGGTGCGCGTGCCGACGGCGGACGGCGCGGTGATGCTGACCATCGCCCCCGGCACCACGTCCGGCAAGACGCTGCGGCTCAAGGGCAAGGGCATGACGCGCAAGGACGGGGCTCGCGGCGATCAGCTGGTGCGGATCCAGATCGACCTGCCCCCGGCCGATTCGCCCGAGCATGCGGACCTGCTGCGGCGGCTGGACGGTTGGCAGGACAGGCGCGAACCACGCGCGCGGTTCGGCGGCTGAACGGCCGCAGCGGCAGCGCTGCTGCCGGGCGCGAGCCAAGGGAGGGCAAGCGATGGAGGAGCGCCCGATCGCCGGCCCTGACGCCGCCACCCCGGTGCTGTCGCCGCCCGATCTGTCACCCGAGGCGCGTCGCCGCGAGGCACTGCGCCGCCGCGACCTTGTGCGGACAGCATCGGCCGATGGCGGACCGATCCCCCGGGCCGGGCACGCCCTGGCGCCTCGCGCGCGCCTGCGTCGGGTGCTCACCCGGGTGTTCACGGGGGTCTGGAACGACGGCTTCATTCACGCCGGCAACCTGGCCTACATGGCGGTGGTCGCGCTGTTTCCCTTCTTCATCACGGCGGCGGCAATCTTTTCGGCGCTGGGCGAGCGCGATGATCGCGCCGCCATGATCAACGCCTTTCTGCTCGCCGTGCCGCCGGCGGTCGCGCGCGCGGTAGCCCCCGTCGCGCACGACGTGGTCGAAGCCCGCGCCGACGGGCTGCTGTGGATTGGCGGGCTGGTCGGGCTGTGGACCGTGGGCAGCCTGATCGAGACCATCCGCGACGTGCTGCGCCGCGCTTACGGCACCCGCGCGACCCGAGCCTTCTGGCGCAATCGTCTGGGCTCGAGCGGGATCATCATCGCCGCGGTGGTCGCGCTGCTGCTGTCGCTGATCGCCCAGGTGGTGATCGGCGCGGTCGAGCAGGCCATCTTGGTCTGGGTCCCCCGGCTTGAGCCGCTCACGCACGACATGGCGCTCTCGCGACTGATTCCCGCGGTGGTCCTGTTCGGGTCGATTTACCTGCTGTTCCTGTCGCTGACCCCCACAGCCTATCGCGGCCCGCGCTATCCGAAATGGCCCGGCGCGGCGTTCGTGACGGCCTGGTGGGTGGGCGTCACGATCTCGCTGCCCTGGGCGCTGCGCCGGCTGCTGCACTACGACGCGATCTACGGCAGCCTCGCCGGAATCATGATCACGCTTTTCTTTTTCTGGCTGGTCGGCTTAGGGATGGTGTTAGGGGCCGAGCTGAATGCGGCGCTGGCGGAAACGCCGGAGGAGCAGGACCTGCTCGGACAGGACGACAACAGCGCCCATGAGGGTGGCCCACGGCATGGTGTGGCGCCACGGCGCAGGAACGAGGGTGGAGATTAAGCCAATGACCGGACTGATGGCGGGCAAGCGCGGGCTCATCATGGGCCTGGCGAACGACAAGTCGCTTGCCTGGGGGATTGCCCGGAAGCTGCACGAGCACGGGGCCGAACTGGCCTTCTCCTACCAGGGCGAGGCGCTCGAGAAGCGCGTCCGGCCGCTCGCCGCCAGTCTGGGCAGCGATTTCCTGATCGACTGTGACGTGTCGGACATGGCCGCGCTCGATACCGCTTTCGACCAGCTCAAGGCGCGCTGGGAGACAATCGACTTCGTCGTCCACGCGATCGGCTATTCCGACAAGAGCCAGCTGCGCGGCAAGTTCTACGACACCACGCTCGACAACTTCCTGATGACGATGAACATCTCGGCCTACAGCCTGGTCGCCGTGACCAAGCGTGCGGTCGAGATGATGCCGAACGGTGGCTCGATCCTGACACTGACCTACTACGGCGCCGAGAAGGTCGTCCCCCACTACAACGTGATGGGCGTGGCCAAGGCCGCGCTCGAGGCCAGCGTGCGTTATCTCGCCAACGATTGCGGACCAGCGAACATCCGCGTCAACGGCATCTCCGCCGGACCGATCAAGACCCTCGCCGCGAGCGGCATCGGCGATTTCCGCTATATCCTCAAGTGGAACGAGCTCAACGCCCCGCTGCGCCGCAATGTGACGATCGAGGACGTCGGCGGCTCGGGGCTGTACTTCCTGTCCGACCTCTCGTCGGGGGTCACCGGCGAGGTCCATCACGTCGACGCGGGCTATCACACCGTCGGGATGAAGCAGGAAGACGCGCCCGACATCGCGCTGGGGTGAGGGGTGTGTCCGGCTGTCGTCTGCGCGTGGCCTTCGACAGGCTCAGGCTGAGCGGATGTTGATTGTGGGGCTGGCGATGAAGGTGCCATTCCAGGATCGGCACAGCATTCCAAACCCCGCTCAGGCTGAGCCTGTCGAAGCCCACGCGCGACGTTCACCGCACCTGACTTACCCCACCGCCTTCAGCCGGGGCGCGGTCGCCGCCTGCACTGCCGGCTGGTCGGGCCAGATCCCGCGCGTGTCGTAGACGATCTTGCCCGCGCGTTCGGACAGGGGGATCGACCTGAACAGATCATGGTCGACCAGCACGATGAGGATCTCGCAGGTCTCCAGCGCGGTATCGATGTCGATCAGCTCGACTGGCGTGCCCTTGTACTCGAGCGGGAGCGCATCGACGAAGGGTTCGACGATGGCGATGCGCTCGGCATGGCGGCGCGCCAGCGTCGAGGCGACCAGCCGCGCCGGGCTCTCGCGGAAATCGTCGATATTGGCCTTGAAGGCGAGCCCGAGGCAGGCGACGCGCGCGCCGGGGTGGGCGGCGATCAGGGCATCGGCCTTGGCAATGACATGGTGGATCTTGGTGTCGTTGACCCCGCGCGCGGTACGGATCAGCGGGGTGTCCTCGGGCGCGGAGTGGACGATGAACCAGGGATCGACCGCGATGCAGTGTCCGCCCACGCCGGGGCCGGGCGAGAGGATGTTGACCCGCGGATGGCGGTTGGCGAGGCGGATCACCTCCCACACGTCCAGACCCATCCGGTCGGCGACGATCGACAGCTCGTTGGCGAAGGCGATGTTGACGTCACGGTAGGCGTTCTCGACCAGCTTGGTCATCTCGGCCGAGCGGGCATCGGTGGTCACGCAGGTGCCGCGCACGAACAGCTTGTAGAAGGCCAGCGCCTTGCGGGCGCAGCGCGGCGTGATGCCGCCGATCGAGCGGTCGTTGTTGGCCAGCTCCTCGAGGATCCGGCCCGGCAGCACGCGCTCCGGACAATAGGCGAAGGACACGTCCGGGGTATCGGCGGCCAGCCCGGGGAACTTCAGGTCGGGCCGCAGCTCGGCCATCAGGTCGCGCAATTGCTCGGTAGTGCCGACCGGCGAGGTCGATTCGAGAATCACCGTGTCGCCCGCCTTGAGCACCGGTGCAACGGCGCGGCCGGCCTCAAGCACATAGCTCAGATCGGGGGCATGATCGTGGTCGAACGGGGTCGGCACAGCGATGACGAAGACGTCGGCGGGCTCGACCGCGGTCGAGGCGGTCAGCAGGCCGCGCGCGACCACGCCATGGACCAGCCCGTCGAGATCGACCTCCTCGATGTGGATCTTGCCCTGGTTGATCGTGTCGACCACCTGCGGCGAGACATCCACGCCGCGCACCCGGCAGCCCGCGCGGGCCACGATGGCAGCGGTGGGAAGTCCGATATAGCCCAGTCCGACGACGCAGACTTCAGGCTTGTTGTCCAACTTCATTGGCGATCAGCTCCACGATACGGGCCGAGGACTGGCCGTCGCCAAACGGATTGTGGGCGCGGGCCATGGCCTCGTAGGCGGCCTTATCGTCGAGCAGGGTGAACAATTCGGTAACGATGCGATCCTCGTCGGTGCCGACCAGCCGCGCGGTTCCGGCGGCGACCCCTTCGGGCCGCTCGGTGGTCTCGCGCATCACCAGCACCGGCTTCCCCAGCGCCGGAGCCTCTTCCTGGACCCCACCCGAATCGGTCAGCATGATCTCGGCCAGGCCGAGCAGGCGGGCGAAATGGGGGTAGTCGAGCGGTTCGACCAGGGCGACGTTGTCGAGCCCGGCGAGGGCCCCGTCCATCACCGCTCGGACGTTGGGGTTGGGGTGCACCGGGAAGATCAGCGCCACGTCGTCGCGGGCCGCGATGCGCCGCACGGCGCGGGCGATCGCCTCGAGCCCGCCACCGAAGTTCTCGCGCCGGTGGCTGGTCACGCCGATGATCCGCTTGCCGGCGAAGCGCTGCTCCAGCGCGGCCAGTCCCGCCACCAGCCCGGGTTCGGCGGCGATCCGCGCGGTCACCCAGTGCAGCGCGTCGATCACCGTGTTGCCGGTGACATGGACCCGCGCCGGATCGACGTTCTCGCGGTGCAACGCGGCCGCGGCGGTGGCGGTGGGGGCGAAATGCAGGCTCGCCATGGTCCCGATGATCTTGCGGTTGACCTCCTCCGGCCACGGATGTTGGATATCGCCCGAGCGCAGCCCGGCCTCGACATGGTCGACCGGGAGCTTGCGGTAGTAGGCGGCGAGCGCGCCGGCCATGGCCGTCGCCGTATCACCCTGGACGATAACCCGCGCCGGGCGGACCGTATCCATGACCGCGCCGAGCCCGGTCAACAGCGCCGCGGTCAGCCCGTCGAGGCTCTGCCCGGGCTGCATCAGGTTCAGATCGTGATCGGGAACGATGCCAGCGATCTCAAGCACTTGATCCAACATGCCGCGATGCTGGGCAGACACACAGACCACAGGCTCAAGCCGGGGATCGGCGCGCAGCGCGGCAATCACCGGGAACAGCTTGATCGCCTCCGGACGGGTGCCGAAGATGACAAGGATGCGGGCGGGGTGTGCAATCGTCATCCGGCGCGCTTAGCACGCACCGGTTAAGGAGTTGATCGCCGGATGCCGCGCCGCGGCGCCGCTCAGGGCTTGGCGGGAACGGCGCCGGGGTCCGCGGCCGCGCGCTGGCGGGCCTCGTAGTCCTTCTCGGCCTGTTCGACCCGCGCCTGGGTAGCGGCCGCCTCGGCATCGGTCACGGCGGCGCGCTTGGCGCGCTCATCCTCGATCATCTTGGCGAAGTTGACGTCGGTGGCGGCCTTCTTCTCGGCATAGGCGGCATTGATCAGCTTCTGGGTGCAGCCGAGCACGCCGCCCGGCCCGACCGGTGAGCACGACTGGATGCCTTCGCGCCCGACGGTCTCGTAGGCCAGCACGCGCTGGGCCCAGGCCTCGCTCTTGCTGGACGGGGTTTCGCGCAGCGGTGCGGGGATGCGGAAGCGCTCTGCCTCGGCCTTGCGCGCGCAAACCGTGATCTCGATCCCGGCCGAGGCCGGGCAGGGATCGTCGCCGTAGACGATGATCGTGTTGATCCGTTCGCCCGACGCCGGTGCGGCGTCCTGCGCCGCCAGCGGCGCCAGCCAGCCCGTGCCGAGGCCGAGGGCGGCGAGAATCAGCGTGGCAGAACGGCGCATCGATACGGCTCCCATGATACTGCCGGCCTATAGGCGCCGGCATGTTTTAACGCCAGATGAAGCGGACGGCGCCCCGGTCCTCCCGCATCGCGGTCAGATCCGCTCGGACAGGCGGATCGCCATGCGACAGCCCAGCCGGATCGCCCCGCTCAACAGCGGATAGGCCGGCGCCTTTTCGGCCCCCGCGGCGATCGCCGCGGCATGGTGCTCGCGCTCGTCGTCGCGGAATGCGGTGATGATCCCGGACAGTTCGGGATCGGCCTCGCCCAGCTCCTCGAGCTGCTCGGAATAGTGCCGGTCGATCTCGGTCTCGATCGCGGCGGTGCAGGCCATCGCCGCCTCGGGCCCGATCAGCGCCGTGGCCGCGCCCAGCGCGAAGCCGGCTGCCGACCACAGCGGCTGCAGCGCGGTCGGCCGCACCCCGCGCTCGGCCAGCAGGGCATCGAAGCGGGCGCGGTGGGTCGCCTCCTGCTCGGCCATGGCGGCGATCTCGGCGGCATGCGGGGCGCGGTTGCCCATCACCGCGAGCTGCCCGGCATAGATCCGCACCGCCCCATATTCGCCCGCCTGATCGACCCGCAACATGCGGTCGATCCGCGATTCGGCCCGAAGTTCGCCCATGGTGGTCAGGTCCTTTGGCTGCGCGCGAGGAAGACGCCGATCAGCGCCGCCCCGGCGATCGAGAAGAGGAAGTTGAAGCCGGCGAGCGAGATCCCGAACAGGGTCCACTGCGCCTGGTCGCAGCGGATCAGCGGGGCGTCGAGGATGGCCTCGAGCACGTTGCCGCCGGGCGCCGCGGTGGAGGTGCAGCGGGTCACGCCTTCCCACCAGTGATACTCCACCCCGGCATGGTAGCCTCCGATCAGGCCGGAGACCGCGATCGCCACGGCCGCCAGGACCACCGGCCAGCGCGCGCCCGGCACCGCCAGCCCGAGCGCGGCGAGTGCGAGCGCGATGGCATGGGGGTAGCGCTGCCACCAGCACATCTCGCAGGGGTAGAGCCCGAAGCCATATTGCGACAGATAGGCCCCGCCGAGCAGGGCGGCGGGCACCAGCAGGGCCAGCCAGCGGGCCAGGCGCAGCGCGGCAGAACCGGATGTCGGCATGGGATCCCTTACTTCGCCTTGGCCTTGGCCGGGGCAACGGCCGCACCCGCGCGCCGGATCGTGTTGAGCGCGTACCACAGCTGGAAGTCGTCAATGCCCTTGGCCTTGAGCTCATCCGGCGTGAGCTTGAAACGGGGATCGTCCTGCTTGTCGTCCTCGAGTTTCTTGTCGTCGAGGTCGACCTCGTTGACCAGATGCCCGCGCAGGTCGCTCTCACGGAAGGCGAGCTGCGAGCGCTTGCGCGCGTCGGGATCGGAGATCTGCGGCACGCGGATGTCGGGTTCGATCCCCCCCTCCTGCACCGAACGGCCCGACGGGGTGTAGTAGCGCGCGGTGGTCAGCTTGACCGCATGGGTCTTGTCGAGCCGGATCATCGACTGGACCGAGCCCTTGCCGAAGCTGCGTTCGCCCATGATCAGCGCGCGGCGCTGATCCTGCAGCGCGCCAGCGACGATCTCCGAGGCCGAAGCCGAGCCGGCATCGATCAGCACGATCACCGGCAGGCCCGCGGCGGCATCGCCCTTGAACATGGTTTCGGCGCGGTAGTACTCGTTCTCTGCAGCGACCCGGCCGCGCTGCGAGACGATGTCGCCCTTGGCCAGGAACAGGTCGGACAGGGCTACCGCCTCGTCGAGCGAGCCGCCCGGGTTCTGTCGCAGATCCAGCACGATCCCGGCCAGCTTGCCCGCGGTCTGGCGGCGCAGGTCGGCGATCGCCTGGTTGACGTAGTTCCCGACATCGGCAGAAAACTCGTTGACCGAGATCACCCCGACGTTGTCGGTGAGCTTGGAGGTGACCGGCTCGAGGCTGATCACCCCGCGTTGCACGGTCAGGTCGAACGGCTGATCGCGCCCGGGGCGGAAGAGGGTCAGGCGGATCTTGCTGCCCGCCGGGCCGCGCATCCGGCTGACCGCCTCGTCGAGGTCGAGCCCGTAGATCAGCTTGCCGTCGAGATGGGTGATGTAGTCGCCCGCCTTGACCCCGGCCTGCTCCGCCGGGCTGCCGCGCATCGGCGCGATCACCTTGACCGCGCCGTCATCGCCGACCACCGACAGGCCCAGCCCCGAGTAGTTCCCCTCGATCATCGTATCGAGCCGCAGCAGGCTGGGGCCCTCGAGATAGGAGGAGTGCGGATCGAGGCTGGCCAGCATGCCGTCGATCGCGCCCTTGACCAGCTTGTCGTCGCTGACCGGCTCGACATAGTTGGCCTTGATCAGCTGGTAGATGGTGAACAGCCGTCCGAACTCGGGCCCGGCGCGCGCATCGACCGCGGCCAGCCCGGCGGTGGCGACCGGCAGCAGGGCGATGGCTGAGAGCAGCAGCCCGGCCGTGGTGGCGGAGCGGAGACGGGAGACGGACGTCATGATGGGCATGGGGCCTTTGGCACGGGAGTCCGCGTCGTTCTATACGGGCACGGCGGTGAACGCCAGATGGCCATGGGTCCGCCCCGCGCGGGCGCGGGGCTAGGGCCGCACGACCTCGAGCGGATTGACCGGCACGCCCTGTCGGCGCAGCTCGAGCGCCACGACCGGGCGGCCCGGTCCGGCGGTGCCGAGCGGCGATCCGGTGACCAGCGCGGTCCCGACATCGACCGAGAGCTGGGCCAGCCCGGTGATCAGGCTGGTCCAGCCAGCGCCGTGATCGATGATCACGATCTGGCCATACCCACGGTAGGGCCCGGCGAAAGCGACGCGCCCGGCGGCCGGCGCGATCGCCTGGGCTCCCGGGCGCGCCGCCAGCGCTACCCCGCGCGACAGCGGCGCGCCCGGCAGGGCCTCGCCGAAGCCGGCAACCAGCCGGCCCTGTACCGGAAACACGAAGGCCGGGGGCGGTGCAGCGGGGGCGGCACCGATCGTCGGCTCGAGCCGAGCCGGCCGAGCCAGGTCCGGACTGGCCGGGCGCATCACCGGGCCGGGCAGCGCGGCCAGCGTCTCGCGCAGCGCCCCGGCCTTGCCGAGGGCTTCGCTGAGCGCGCCCAGATCGCGCGCCTGCTCGGCCAGGGCGAGCGCACGCTCGCTCTCGCGGTCGGCAATGCCCGCGGTCTGCCGGGCGGCCAAGCGCTGGCGGGTCTCGAGCGCGGCCAGCTCGGCGCGATGGCGCGCCAGATCGCGGCGTTCCTGGGTCAGCCGCTGGATGGCGGCATCGGCATCGGCGCGCAGCGCCCGGCGGCGGTCCAGCTCCGCGCGCACCCCGGCAGTCCGGCGCGCCACTTCAGGGAGCATGGTGGTCAGCATGGCGCGCAAGTGCATGGTGTCACGCACCGAACCGGGCTGGAACAGGGTAAACACCAGGGGCCGCCGCGCCAGCCGCTGCAGCGCCCCGGTCAGCCTGACCAGGGGTCGCTGCTGGATGGCGAGGCGAGCCCGCAGCGCCTCGAGCTGACGGTCGATCAGCGCGATCGTCGCCTGTTGCGCGGCAACTCCGGCCTCGGCCTGCTGGATCCGCGCCGCCGCCGCGGCGGCGGCAGCCGCGCTGCGCTCGGCGGCGGCGCCAGCGGCGCGGGCCCGGGCCTCGAGCTGCTCCGCCCGGCGCTGTGCCGCGGCACCCTG
>NZ_JACLAX010000002.1 GCF_014230355.1 Novosphingobium piscinae | reverse complement strand
CCGCGGCAGCGCTCGCCGGCCTGTCCGGCACTGCCCGTGCCGCCGACCAGTTCAAGCAGGTTGCCGACGGCGCGGCGGTCGAGTGCAGCGTTTCGGCGCACGAACTCACCCGTTTCGCGCTGGTCGACGACCAGTTCGCCAGCGTCTCGAAGATCTCGAGCGGCACGCCCTACAATGACTTTGCCGTGACCAACGAGCCGGTGCGCGGCGACATCTATGTCTCGGTCCCCGAGACCTATGCCGCGCGCACGATCAGCTTCTTTGCCACTACGAAGAAGGGCTTCGTCTACAAGGTCGCCTGCCGGATCGAACCAATCCCGGCGGCTCAGGTCTTCGTCACCAATCCGGCGATCGCGCGGAACAAGGCCGCCGACTGGGAGGGCGAGACCCCGCCCGAGACCAGCGCCGTGCGCCTGATCGAGGCCATGGCGAACGACCGGACGATCGACAGCTTTGCCGTGCGCCAGGCGAGCACGGCTCCTGTTCGCGCCGGCGAGCTCGAGGTCCAGCTCCTCGCCGAGTACCGCGGCGCGAGCCTTGCCGGAAAGGTCGTGCGCCTCAGCAACCGGGGCGCGAAATCCGTGACGCTCAAGGAAAGCGATCTTGCCCCGCGCGGCACCATTGCCGTCGCGATCCAGACGGCTCTGCTCGCGCCCGGCGCGAGCACCACCGCCTTCGTCGTCGGTACAAGCGAAGAGGGCGGCCATGACTGACCAGACCCACCCCGATGCGCCCATCCCGCTCGGCGCCGAGGCGGCGGCAGGCTCCGAGCTTGCCGGTCTCAACGCCCGCACGGCGCGCCGCCAGAAGCTCCTCCTCGGCGCGATCGGTGCGCTCGCGCTGGTCGGCGGCAGCTGGTTCATCCTCGGCGGCGAGGACAAGGCGCGGCGCGGCGATCCCGATGCGGCGCAGACCATCGACACGGCGGGGCTCGTCAACCGCGACCTTTCGCAGCGCGAGTTCGTCGCGACCTACGGCAACCGGCTCGATGCGGTCACCCGCGAGCAGAAGGCGCTGAAGGACGCGAGCGTTCCGCGCAGCGAGGTCGAGGCCCAGCTCGCGGCGCTGAAAGCCGAGAACCAGGCCATGCAGACCGACGGGCGCGCGGCGATCGATGCGATCTCGGCCGAGAACGCCGAACTCAAGGCGCGCCTCGCGGCGCAGCCTGCTGCCCAGGCTGCGCCTCCCCTGCCCCCGCCAGCCTACGGCCCCCAGGCCGGTGGCTACGATGCGCGCGGGCGTGCTGCTCCCGGTCCAGCAGGGTCCGATCCGCAAGGCGGCATGGGCGCCCCAAGCGAGGTCAAGCTGATGAGCTTCGGCACGGACAAGGGCGCGAGCGGCGGGTTGAGGGTCGGCCGCGCCGAGGCCCCGCCGCTCGTGGTCGAGGACTCGCCCGACTACCTGCCGCCCAACTCCTATGCTCCGGCGCGGGTGATCGTCGGGGTCGATGCCTCGGCCGGCGTCGCCAGCCAGACCGATCCCCTGCCCGTGGTGCTACGGATCACCGGCCCGGCGCGTTCGGTGCTCCAGAATGGCAAGGTGCTCACCACCCGAATCCAGGGCTGCGTGGTCAACGGCGCGGCGCGCGGGGACCTCAGCAGCGAGAAGGTCTACGTCAAGCTCGCCCGGATGACCTGCGACCAGCCCGGCGGGCGGGTCGCAGTGAGCGAGGTCAAGGGCTTCATCAGCTTTGCCGGCAAGTCCGGGGTGCGCGGCCGCGTGGTCAGCCGCGAGGGCAATCTCGTCAGCCAGGCCCTGCTCGCCGGGATCGTCGGCGGCTTCGGGCGCGGCTTCTCGGCCAATGCCAACCGGGTCTTTACCGGCACCGCCGGCACTGCCGACGGCGCGCGCGCCAAGCTCTCGGCCGGCGACATCCTCGGCGGCGGGCTCGGCCAGGGCGCTGCCGACACCGCCGACACGGTCAGCAAATATCTGATCGAGCGCGCCGAACAGTACCAACCCGTCGTCGAGATGCCGACCGGCATCGAGGTCGAGATCGTGTTCCTCGACGGCGCCTTCGTGAGGAACTCGCAATGACCGACACGCCCACTCCCACCGGCACCCCTTCGCCCTCGCGCGTTCGCGCCTGGCTGCGTCCCGCCGCCGGCATCGCGGCCCTCGTCGCGCTCTCCGCCGGCACCGGCTGGGCCATGGCCCGCATCGCTGCGCCGCTCTCCCTGGCCAGTGCCGAGAAGGTCAAGGCGGCGCTGAAGCTCAGGCTGCCCAAGACCCCGATCGATGCCATCACCTGCGAGGGGCTCGGCGGCCTGTGCGAGGTCGCCTCCAAATCGACGCTGTTCTATGTCGACCGGGCGGCCAAGTACCTCGTCATCGGCCGGGTCTACGACATGGAGGCCCGCCAGGACCTCACCGCCGCAAGGCTGCTGGCGCTCAACCCCGACCTCCTCGCCGCCGGCGCCGCCCGGCGCGGCGACGGGGACGCCGGCGAGGACCAGCGCACCGCCAGTCCTTCTCCGGCGCGCAGCAAGGCGCCGGCCAAGGTCTCGCTCGCCAGCCTGCCCGCAAACGGTGCGATTGCCTGGGGCCCGGCCACGGGCCCGCGCGTGGTCGTCTTCTCGGACTTCCACTGCGCCTACTGCCGCAAGCTCGAGGGCGAGCTCAAGGCGATCGGCGCGCGGGTCGAGGAGCGGCCGATCTCAATCTTCGGTGCGGATAGCCGCCGCGATGCCGAGCGGGTGCTGTGCTCGGCCCGGCCCGACCTTGCCGTGCACATGGCCTATGCCGGGGTCGCGCTTGCCAACCCCAGGCCCTGCGACACCACCGGGCTCGATGCCAACGAGGCCTTTGCCAAGGCGCACGGCTTTGGCGGCACCCCGGTGATCGTCCGGCCGTCCGATGGCGCGGTGATCGAGGGCTACCGCCCGGCCGCCGCCCTGCGCGCCTTCCTCAAGGCCGCGCCCACTTCCTCGAGCGAGGGATGACCCCGATGCTGCGATCCTGCCCCATCCTCGCCTGCGCCGGCTTCCTATCGCTGACTTCGGGCTGCGCCACCATCGGCACCAACGTCAAAGGCGACTTCACCTGCCGCGCCCCCCGCGGCGACTGCGCCCCGGCCCATGTCATCGACGAGCGGGCGACGGGTAGCCTCGCGCCCGCCGCCCTGAGCGAGGCCGCTGGCCCCGTCTCCGCTCGCGCCCGCGCCGAGGTGAGCGCCGCCGATCCCGCCCGGACCGGCGAACGCACCCTGCGCGTGGTCTTTCCGGCCCACGTCGATGCGGCGGGCATCCTCCACGAGGACGCGGTCGCCTGGGTGGTGGTCGAAACGCCGCGCTGGCGCGGCGAGCTCACCGGCCGGGAGAGCGCGGCACGCGGTGCGCCGGTGATGCGGCAGCTGTGCCGGCAGCTGAAGACCGCTCAGGCCCGCCCTGCCACACCCGAGGAGACGATGGACACGCCCAGCGCGGACAATGCCCAGATCCCCTTTGCTGCCGTCGCCGACGAGCGCCCCGACCCTGCCGATCCCGTTGGCAGCCCGGCCGCCTCCACAGATCCCGCCCTTTCCGCTGCCCCGCCGCTGGTCCTCCCCTCCACGGCGCGCGAGGCAGTCGCCGGTGCTTCGGCACCGGGGGTCCCGGGGTTCGACATGCCGCCTCCCCCGCATGATCGAGCCCCGGGGTCCGAAGCTTCGCCTGCGTCTCCGGTGTTCCCGAGCGCCGCGGCGATCGCGGCCGCCCGCGCGGCAAGCCACGCACCCGCCAGCACCCCCAAGACCCAGGAGCCGCAGTGATGACCGGGACTGTCAAGCCCCTGATCGACCGGCTGCTCGCCGGGCTGATCGGCGATGCCGAGCATGCCGAAAAGGCCCGCCCGGCCCTGATGGTCGACATGCTTTCCGACTGGCTGCCCTACCGGGTCTACGATCCGACAAGCCGGCTCTACCTCAACGCGCGCTCGAAGGGGTTCATCCTCGCGGTCACGCCGCTAATTGGCGCCGACGAGCGCACCGGCGAGATCCTCGGCCAGTTCTTTTCCGAAGGGCTGCCGGCGGGCGCCTGCCTCCAGGTGCTCCACCTTGCAAGCCCGCGGATCAGCCGCATCGTCGGCCCGTGGTTTGCCCCGCGCTACCTCCAGGGCGGGGTCTACGAGGCGATCGCTCGGCACCGCGCGCGCCGGCTCTATGCGCTCGCCTGGGAATCGGGGTCGGCCGATGCGCCGTTCCATGCCCGACACCACCAGGTGATCGTCTCGGTCGGGGTGCCGGCGGCGAAGGCGGTCAGCAACGAGGAGCTCAAGCAGATGCGCGACGGGCTGACCGCGATGCTCAAGTCGCTGAACCTCGGGGTCGCCGAAGTCGCGCCCGAGGCGCTGATCGCGATCCTCGATGACCTCACCTCGCCGACCACCGCGCCGCAGGACGATGCGCCAGGCTACAACCCGCACGATCCGATCGCAGCCCAGGCGATCCGCCGCGACATCGAGCTCGTCGTCGAGGAGGACCGCCTGCGGCTGATGACCGAGCGCTTCCGTCCGACCGGCTCCGCCCGGGACGGCGTCCCCGAGATTGGCGCGGTCTATCCCGATGTCTTCGACGTGCGGCACTTTGCGGTGCGCAGCATGCCCCAGCGCTGGGCGCCGTGGGAGTGCGCGCGGCTGATCGGCGATCTCTTCACCGACAAGCTGCGTTTCCCCTGCCCCGCCGCGACCATGCTCTGCCTCGTCTACCCCGACCAGGAGGCGGCCTCGGCCAAGGCGGGCTTCAAGTTCATGCGCACGACGAGCCTTGCCGGCACGCGCAGCGCGCGGTTCCTGCCGCGGATCGGCGAGCAGGCGGCCGAGTGGCAGCATGTCCAGGCCGAGCTCCAGGAGGGCCGCCGGCTCGTCCGGGTGTTCTACGGGATCACCACCTGGTCGCCGCTCGGCCAGGGCGACCGCCACGAGCGCGCGGTCAAGTCGCTCTACAAGGCGGCAGGCTGGGACCTTGCCGACGAGCGTTACCTCCAGCTCCAGGGCCTGCTCGCGGCCATGCCGCTCACCCTGGCCGATGGGCTCGGCGCCGACATGGAGCGACTGAAGCGCTTCAGGACGCTGCTCTCGACCACGGCGGCGAACATTGCGCCGCTCCAGGGCGAGTACCTCGGCGGCCCGCAGCCGCATCTCCTCTTCGTTGGCCGGCGCGGCCAGCCCTTCTTCTGGTCGCCGTTCGAGAACGAGGCCGGCAACCACAATGTCGCGATCTGCGGCAAGTCGGGGTCGGGCAAGTCGGTCCTCCTGCAGGAGATGTGCGCGGCGCTGCGCGGCGCGGGCGCGCAGGTCGTGGTGATCGACGACGGGCGCAGCTTCGAGCATTCGGTGAAGCTCCAGGGCGGCCGCTTCGTCGAGTTCACGCTTGCTGCCGGCTTCTGCCTCAATCCCTTCTCGATGATCGATCCGGTGCGCGCCGCCGAGGACGAGGATTACCGCCTCGACTGCTTTGGCATGGTGAAGGCGATCATCGGCCAGATGGCGCGGCATACAGCCCAGCTCACCGACACCGAGCGCGGGCTCATCGACCGCGCGGTCAACAGGGTATGGAGCGAGCAAGGCGTCGCCGCGACCGTGACCTCGGTTGGCGAGAGCCTCGCCGCGTTTGGCCACGACACCGCCGGCGATCTCGCCACTGCGCTCGCTCCCTACATGGCGGGCGGAACCTACGGCGCCTTCTTCGAGGGCGAGGCGAGCCTTGCGCTCGATGCGGACTTCACGGTTTTCGAGATGTCGGACCTTGCGAGCCGCGAGGACCTCCGAAGCGTGGTGCTCTCGGCGATCATGTTCATGACTAGCCAGGCCATGACCAGGAGCCCGCGCTCGCTGCGCAAGCTCCTCCTCATCGACGAGGCCTGGGCCATGCTCAAGGGCGGCTCGATGGGCGAGTTCGTCGAGACCTATGCCCGCACCTGCCGCAAGTACGGCGGCGCGCTCGCCACCGCGACCCAATCCTTGAACGACTACTACAAGTCGGCTGGGGCGACTGCCGCGCTCGAGAACAGCGACTGGATGCTGATCCTCCAGCAGAAGGGCGAGACCATCGCCGATTTCCGGGCAAGCAAGCGCCTCGACATGGACGACCGCACCGAGACGCTGATCCGCAGCCTCAAGCGCTCCGGGAGCGACTACTCCGAGGTCTTCATCAAGGGCCCGGAGACCGAGGCGATCGGCCGGCTCGTCCTCGACCCGTTCTCGGCGACACTGTTCTCGAGCTCGCCCCAGACCGTCGCCGCGATCGATGCCGAGCTCGCCCGCGGCCACCAGCTCGCCGACGCGATCGAGCGCATCGCCTTTCCCAACCTCTGACACCCCGAACCCAAGGACACCAGACGACATGCCCCTGACCCTCATGGCCCCGTTCGACCAGACCGACACGCCGGACACGGCACTTCCCGTTCCCGCGCCAGCAAAGGCGAGACACCGCACCCTGCGCTCGGCGCTGGCCGATGGTTGCTACATTGCGCTGAGGTCCGCGACCTTCGTTGCCTCCTCCTACCTGATGGTGCTCGGCCTCCCGCTGGTCTTCGCCCTCGCGCTGTCGGGCGGCAATCCCGATGCGCTCTTCGCCCACCTCGCCAATCTCGCCGAGCGCTTCCTTGCTGCCGACCTCACCCGGCGCGCCGGCTTCCTCGGCGAGGTCAAGCTCACCGGGCTTGGCCTCGCCACGCTGGTCGTCGCCTGGCGGCTGCCGCGGTTCATCCGCGACGTCGAGCGCGAACTCTCGGGAGACAAGGCATGAGGAACATTTGGGCAACATCGCGCCTCAGCCAGGCGCTCGGCGGCGTCAATGCCTTCGGCGTGGCGGTCGGCATCGGCCTGCTCGCCCAGGCGCTCTGGGGCGTCTGGGCGACCGATCGCCTCCTCACCCTCGGGAAGCGTGAGGTGGTAACGGTCCAGCTGAGCCGGCTGATGAGCGACTTTATCGCGGAGGAGGCCCGCTCGGGGCGCCCGCCCGAGGAAACGCAGCTGCGCGTCCAGGCCTACCTCAAGGCCATCGAGGCCTCGACCCGGCAACTTGGCCGCGACGGGCGCACGGTGCTCGTCGCCGAGGCCGTGGTCGCCGGCCAAGCCTCGGACTTGACGCCGGCGGTGCGTGCCGATGTGGCGCGCCGGATGGGAGTGCTCGCCCGTGCCGCGCGCTAACCGCCTCCTTGGCTTGCCCGCGGCGCGCCGCCTCCTCCTGTGGAGCGGACTCGGCGCCGGCGCGCTCGCGCTCTCCGCGCTCGCGACCTTTGCCCGAGGGCACGCGCTGATGATCAACGTCAGCCCGAGCCTGCCCTACTGGGCGCTGTGGCTCGAACGGGGCCGTGTACCCGAGCGCGGCGACATCGTGCTGTTCGATCCCCCGATATCGCCGCTCGTGGTGCGGCATTTCGGGGCCAGGCCCAAGCCCTTCGGCAAGCGGGTGCTCGGGGTCCCGGGCGATGTCGTGACCGAGGAGAACCGGGTCTTCGCGATCAACGGCACGCCGGTCGCCACCGCAAAGCGCGTCTCTCGGCTCGGCGAGCCTCTGGCGCTTGGGCCCACCGGGCGGCTTCCGGCAGGCTGCTACTTCGTCGCGGGCGAGCACCCCGACAGCTTTGACAGTCGTTACGCTGCGATCGGCTGGATCTGCCGCCCCCGCGTCCTCGGAAGCGGGAGGCCGGTGCTGTGAGGCCGCTTGCCTTCCCGCTCTGCGCCACCGCGCTCGCCCTCCTCCTCGCGGACCATGCCGCAGCCCGCGACTACGGTCAGCAGGGCGCGGTCTGGCCGGTGATCGAGCCCGATCTCCTCCAGCAGATCCACGCCCGCCTGACCCGGCTCGAGGCGAGCGGCGAGACCGCGCGGCTCAATGAGGAGCTGAAGCGCCGCACCATCGCGCGGGTCAATCGCCCCGAACCGGTCGCCGACGTGAGCGCAGCGACCCTGGTCCGCCGCTGGCGCTTCGACCCCACCATCACCGCGCCGCGCGACATTGCCGATGACAAGGGCCGAGTGATCATTGCCGCGGGCACCCGGGTCAATCCGCTCGACACGGTGCCCCTGCGCGCGCCGCTCGTCTTCCTCGATGGCGACGATCCGCGCCAGCTTGGCTGGGCCCTGCGGCGCTACGGCCCCGACAAGGCCAAGCTCATCCTCGTGCGCGGCGCGCCGCTCGAGCTGATGAAGGCCCGCCAGCGGCGGTTCTATTTCGACCAGGGCGGCAGCCTCGTGAAGCACTTCGGCATCCGCGCGGTCCCCGCGACGGTCGAGCAGCAGGGCCGCGTCCTTCTCGTCACCGAACAGCCAGCCAGGGCCGGCGAAGGAGCCCCGTCATGAGTTTGAAGCGCCGCTTGCTCTCGACGCTTGCCTCCGGGCTCGCGCTCGCCGGTCTCGCCGCAGGCACGCCGGCCGAGGCCGCTGCCGGCCCCGGCCGCTGCACCGGCAAGTTCGTCAATCCGATCACCGACATCTGCTGGTCGTGCCTCTTTCCGATCTCGATCGGCGGGCTCAAGATCTGGCCCTCGAACCGCCCGGACACCGACAACCCCGACCTGCCGGTGTGCCTGTGCGGCCTGAGGCCCGGGATCGCGATGGGCTTCTGGGAGCCGGTTCGGCTTGCCGATGTCAGCATGAAGCCGTGGTGCTTCGTGAACCTCGACGGAATGAAGCTCGATCCGGGCTTCGACATCGGCTTCAAGACCATGGCCGGGCCCTCGGCCGTGGGCGGCAATGCCCAGTATGCCTCGCAGTGGCACGTCCACTGGTACGCCTACCCGCTGATCTACTGGATGGAGCTCGTCGCCGATTTCCTCTGCCTCGAGACCGGCTCGATCGACATCCTCTATATAACCGAGATCGACCCGCTGTGGCAGGACAGCGAGCTCACCGCGATCATCAACCCCGAGGCGGTGCTCTTCGCCAATCCGCTCGCGCTCGCGGCCTGCGCCGCCGACTGCGTCGCGGCGACCACGCGCCTCCCCAGCGATGCGCTGTTCTGGTGCGCGGGCTGCCAGGGGACGATGTATCCGCTGAACGGCAATGTTTCGGCGACGATCGGCCATGTCCAGGCCTCGCGCCTCGCGCTCGCCCGCTTCTCCTACAAGCTTCACCGCGAGCTCGTCTCGTGGGGGACGATGGGCAGCAAGGGCCTCTGCGGCAAGTACCTGATGCCGGTGATGCGCAAGCAGCAATACCGCTTCCAGGCGACGAACCCCAATCCGCAGACCAGGGGTCGCTACGCCTGCGCGCCGATCGGCGCATCCTCGACCTTCATGTCGCAAGGCCAGGTCTACCCCGCCATCGGCGAGGACATGGGCTACTTGGTCTGGCGCAAACGGAACTGCTGCGCGCTATGAGAAAGCTCTCCCAACTCCCTGCGATCACGGGGCTTTGCCTGGTGGCAGCCATGGCCGGTGCCTCGGCCCAGACCGCGGAAGGAGACCTCGACCTCGCCGCGATCCGCGCCCGCGCCGCCGCGGGAGCCACCGATGCCGACGCGCTGGCCCGGACCGCCCGCGAGCGCGCCGAAGCCCTCGCCAGCGAGGCCAGGACGAGCACTGCCGCCGCCGATGCCAATGGCCAGCGTTACACCCGCGCGGCGGCAGGCGCCGCCCGTAGCCCTTCCACCGACGACACCTTTGACTTCGATGGCATGGTCGCGGCGGCAGGTGCGGCGACGACTATGGACATGGGCGCAGCGCCGCGCTTCGTTGCCTTTGCCTCGCTCTCGATGCCGCCGGCGGCGCTGCGAGAGATGATCCGCGACGTGACCCGCGCCGGCGGCGTGGTCGCGCTGCGGGGCCTGCCAGGGAACAGCGCCAGGGCCCTCACCGCCGCACTCGCCAGGGTGGCGAGCCCGGGCGAGCCGCTCGGCAATGTGGGGATTGACCCGCGCCTATTCCGCGCCTTCGAGGTCGAGGCTGTGCCGACCTATGTCGTCGCAGCGAGCGACTTTGATCTCTGCGACGGGTTCGACTGCCGCGATGCCGTGCCGCCGCACGACCGGATGAGCGGCAATGTCAGCGCCGCCTATGCGCTAGGCACATTTGCCCACGGCGGCGGCCCAGGCGCACGGCTCGCCGCCCAGCACCTCGCCCGTCTCGAAAGCCCGCAGTCATGATCCCTCAGGCTCTCCGATCTGCGGGCTTCGGCGCCCTCCTGCTGGCCCTCGCCGCCCCGCTCGCCGCGCAGAGCACGACCGATGCCGCCAGGGCCGAGGGCAAGGCGTTCGGCCGCGACCGCGCCGCCGCGGCGCAGGCGGCAGCCACCACCGCTCCAGACGCGCGCCGGGTGCCAAACTTCGGGGGGACGCCTAGTGCCTCATCGAGCTACTTCGACGATCCCGAGCGGATGAGCCGCGAGGCAGCGAGCCAAGCCTCCAGCCATGCCGGCTACGAGGCGATGCGCAGCTCGATCGACCGGCGCGCGCGCTTCGCGCGGGTCGACCTCGATGCGACGATCGCGCGGGCCAAGCTCATCGGCACCGATCCCCTCGCCTACACGAGCGGCATGGGGGTTGGCGGCACCGAGGGGCGCTGCGTCCCGCTGCCTCCGGGGAGCGGCAGCGGCGCGCGCTACAAGGCGACCTGCAATGTCGGCTATGCCGTCGAGAGCGCCAGGCAGAGCTGCCAGGTCACGCTCCAGGCCTCGGTGCACATGGTCAGCGACTATCGCTACGACTGCCCACGCGGCGATCCCGACTGCGCCGGGCTGACGCTCGCCGGCTGCACGCTCACCGGCACCCATCCCGGGCGCTGCCTCCAGGGCTACCGCGATGGCAACCGCTTCGTCTGCACCGAGCCCGGCGAGCCGATCGCCGAGTACACCTGCCCGGCGGCGATCTCGGGCCTGACCCCGCTCAGCGTCACCACCCGCCAGATCGTCGACACGGCCCGCGACGAGAGTCCGTGCGCCGCCCTTGCGGCCGACACGAACTGCACGGCGCCCACCGAGACCTGCACCGACAGCGATCCGGTCACCCGGATCATCGGCGGCGCCTCGGTGACCCAGCCATGCTGGGCCTGGCGGCGTGACTACCTGTGCAACTGTCTCACCCCGGCGCAGGACTGCAGCGCGCTTGCCGCCACGCCCGGCTGCACGCTCGAGCGGGAATATTGCCTGACCGACGAGCAGCCCTGCCGCACCACCGAGCGGGTTTACGACTGCCCGGTGCCCGAGGGCCAGGCGAGCGCCAACCAGTTCATCTGCGACGGCGACGTCTACTGCATCGACGGCAGCTGCGAGACGATCCGCCGCGAGGCGAACGACGAGTTCAAGGATGCCGCGGTCGCGCTCAATGCCCTTGCCCAGGCGCGGCGCGAGTTCGATCCGGACAGCCTTACCCTGTTCCGCGGCACGCGCAATTCGTGTGCGTCGAAGGTCTTCGGCGTGCTCAACTGCTGCCGCGGCAAAGGCTTCCCGCTGATCCCTGGGATCCAGCTGCTGGTGGCGCTCGGCTGCAGCCGCGAGGAGATGCTGCTCCACCAGCGCGATGCGCAAGGCCTGTGTGCCTATGTCGGGACCTACTGCGCCTCGAGCGTCCTTGGCGTGTGCCTCACCAAGCGCAAGGTCTACTGCTGCTTTGAATCGAAGCTCGCGCGCATCCTCCAGGAGCAGGGCCGCAAGCAACTCGGCAAGCCCTGGGGCAATCCCAAGACCGAGCAATGCCTCGGCTTCACCATCGACGAGTTCGCCCGGCTCGACCTCAGCCAGATGGATTTCAGCGAGGTCTACGCCGAGTTTACGGACGCCGCGCGCCTCCCCGACGAACTCCAGGCCGTCACCGACATCCAGCAGAAGATCGAGGACTACTATGCCCGCGCCCGCCACTAGGGTCAGGCGGCTGATCGCCGCCGGCCTCCTCGCCGCCCACACCAGCCTCGGGGCCGCTCCTGCCTTCGCCCACGACCCAGCCGCCAGCCCGGCCGGGCCGCCGCAAGCAAGTGTGGCTTCGCAGGACCGGTTCTACTGCGCCGAACGCCGGCTCGGCTACTGGTTCTACTGCGAGCGGCCTAAATCCGCCGAACGCACGGCAGAGCAGGCGCCAGCCCTGAGCGCCACCAGCCGGCTCGACGCGATCACCGCGAGCCTGCGTGAGCTCAAGGCCCGGGCGATCCTCGAGCCGACGCCGGCCAATGTCACGGCCTACATCCGCTTCCAGCGCGAGCAGCTCGACCGCGCCTCGCTGTTCAGCGACGTCTGGCAGCGCGCGATCTGGCAGGATCCGGCCCTCGACTACACGCTGCAGCGGCCGGTCTCGACGCTCGGCAAGCGCCAATGGCAGGATGCCCGCAGCGCCGAGCGCGATGCCGCGATGGCCCACCTCGGCGAGCGCTATGGGCTCTTCTACTTCTTTGCCCAGAGCTGCGGCGCCTGCGAGGTCATGTCGCCGATTGTCGAGAGCGTGGCCGCGACCTGGCACCTCACGGTCCGCGCGATCTCCACCGACGGCGGGCCTTCGCGCCATTTCCGCAATTACACGGTCGAGACCAACCAGCGCGCGCGCATGGCGCTCGAGCCCAGGATCACCCCGGCGGTGGTGCTGTGGGACGCCGCGACGGGCCGCCCCATCCCGATCGGCTACGGCGTCATGAGCGCCGACGAGCTCCAGGACCGCATCTATCTCCTCACGACAAAGGAAGCCGGCCGTGACTACTAGGATGAAGCGTGCCCTCGCCGCCGTACTTGCCGCGGCCCTCCCCCTCACCAGCCTGTCGGCCGATGTCGGCAGCTCGATGGACTCGTTCCTGCGCGACGTCGGCGGCGCCGCCAACGTCAACGGGCCGACCGCCTTCCAGGGCCAGTCGGCGGGCTACTACAGCCTCGGCAATGTCTGGACCCGCTTTCCGCAAAAGACGACCGACATCGCCAACCTCCAGCTGCCGCGTGCCCGCGCCGGCTGCGGCGGCATCGACATTTTCGCGGGCTCGTTCAGCTTCATCAACGCGAGCGAGATCGTCGCCATGCTGAAGGCGGTCGCCAACAATGCGGTCGGCTTTGCTTTCAGTCTCGCGATCGACACGGTCTGCCCGGAATGCTCGAAGATCATGCAGGAGTTCAGCCAGAAGGCTCAGCTCATGAACAACCTCAACATCAACTCGTGCGAGATGGCTCAGGGACTGGTCGGCGGGATCTGGCCCAAGGGCGACCTCGCCGACAAGGCGATCTGCGAGGCGATCGGCAATGCCGAGGGGGTCTTCACCGACTATGCCGCGGCCAAGCATGGCTGCGGCACGAGGGGCCAGCGCGCCAGCACGACCGCGCGCGGCGCTGGCCAGTACGATGACGTCAACCCGGGCGTGCCGCGCAACTACACCTGGACGATACTCAGGAAGTCCGCGTTCTTCTCGCCGGGCGGCCGGTTCGACCAGGAACTCGCCGAATATGCGATGACCCTCTTGGGCACGATCATCTACGTGCCGCCCGGCGATAATGACCCGGGCAAGTTCGTGCCGGTGGCGGGCGATGCCTCGTCGACGCTCGTCACCTCACTGCTCGACGGGACCCAAACCGGCAATGTCCTGATCTTTGCCTGCGACGAACCCGAGAAGTGCCTCAATCCCGGGTTCAGGTCGCTGAGCCTGCCGGCCTCCAAGGCGCTGCGCCCGCGGGTCGCGGCGCTGCTCGCCGGCATGGCGCAGGCGATCCGCGCCGACACGCCAATTTCCGAGGCGCAGAAGGAGCTGCTCCAGGTCGCCTCGATCCCGCTCTACAAGATCCTGACCGTCCAGGCCGCCTACGGCCGGGGCATGCCGACCGACGACCGCGAGACCCTCGCCGAGATCGCCAGCGTCGACCTGCTCTTTGCCGTGCTCGACCGGATCGTCAGCGAGGCGGGCCGCTCGATGTCGAGCTTCATCGGCGCCGACGAGGCCAAGATCGCGATGTGGCAGGGTCAGGTCGGCCAGGTGCGCCAGGCGCTCGCCGACCGGCAGGCGAGCACGCACCTCAAGGTCAATGCCGTGCTCCAGATCATCGAGAAGACGGCCTTCATCGAGAACATGCTCGCCGCCTCGCTGTCGCCCGGCATGGCGGCCTCGCTCGACTGGTCGCGCGGCGTCCAGTCGCGCGGCCTCACCCACTGACAAGCATCACATTAGCCAAGCGGCGGAACGGACATGGTCGAGATCTTCACGGTTGGCGGCGGCGACTATCTGGTGAACGTGTTCCAAGCGGTCGCTGCCTGGACCGGCAACGGCGGCTACAAAAGCCTGCTCCAGGTGGTCATGGTGATGGGGCTCGGCCTGTCGGCCGTGACCCTCGCCTTCAACCAGGACTGGCGCGCCTGGATCAACTGGTTCCTCGGTGCGACGCTGATCTACTCGGCGCTGATGGTGCCGCGGATCGATGTCCATGTGACCGACCGCCTCAATCCGGGCCTCGCTCCGGCGAATGTCAGCAACGTGCCGCTCGGCCTTGCCCTGATGGCGAGCTTCACGAGCCAGGTCGGCGACTACCTGACGGGCTCGGCCGAGGTGGTGTTCGGCCTGCCGGGCGAGCTCACCTATTCCAGGAACGGCATGATCTATGGCGCGCGGCTCTACGATGCGACGCGGTCGCTGCGGATCTCCGACCCCGAGTTCGCCGCCAATCTCGACGAGCACTTCCGGCAATGCGTGTTCTACGACGTGCTGCTCGGTCGCTACTCGATGAAGGACCTCGCCGAGAGCGGCGACATCTGGACCACGATAGCACCCGGGAGCCAGGCCCGCGCCCAACGCTTCCTGACCCGCGATCAGGCGACGGGCCAGGTGAGCGCGAGCATCGTTACCTGCCGCGAGGCCTACCAGGCGCTGAATACGCAGTGGACCGGCCTCGCTGATGCCATGGGCACAGTCTTCGGCCGCCAGCTCTACCCGAACCAGACGGCCGCGCTCGCCAAGGCCAAGCTCTTTGCCGATCTCCCGATCGCCTACCACTACCTCACCGGTGTCTCGGCGAACGCGACGCAGATCTTCAAGCAGACGCTGACGATCAACGCGATGACCCAGGCCATGCATGCCATGTCGGCGAGCAGCGGCGCGGGGAACGTCGACGTCTATGCCCAGACCCGCGCCGACATCCAGACCGAGCGGACCTACGGCTCGATCGCGAACAGCGCCATGAAATGGGTGCCGCTCCTCAACATCGTGCTGACCGTGTTGTTCTACGCCCTCTTCCCGGTGCTGTTTCCTCTGTTCCTGCTGCCCAAGACCGGTCCGGCCGCGCTCAAGGGCTATGTCACCGGCTTCTTCTACCTTGCGGCCTGGGGGCCGCTTTTCGTGATCCTCCACATGATGCTGATGGCCAAGGGCGCTGCCGACATGACCGCGGCGACCGGCGGCAATGGGCTCAGCCTTGCAAGCTTCGCCGGCATGGCCGACGTCAACAGCGATATCGGCCTGCTCGCGGGCTACCTCATCGCCTCGGTGCCCTTCCTCGCGGGCGGCGTCGCCAAGGGGGCGATGGCGATCTCCCACCAGGCGACGAGCTACCTCAACCCCAGCCAGAACGCGGCAGAAGAGGCGGCCCGCGAGGCCAGTACGGGCAACGTTTCGCTCGGCAACACCAGTTTCGAGAACTCGAGCGTGCTCACCCGCCAGTTCGCGCAAGGCACGATCGCGCCGAGCTTCACCTACGGTGCGCCGCAGACCCGGACCGTCAGCGAGAACGGCGCCATGACCACCAGCTTCCCGCAAGGCAGCTACGATCAGATCCCCAATTCGAGCTATCCCTTCACCCCCTCGCTCGGCCAGGAGTTCACCGCCCGCCTCTCGACCATGGCGTCCGAGGCGCGCGCCAACAGCGAGAACTATGCCAACGTCGCGGCCCAATCGACCGCCAGCGCCGTAGCCAGGTTCCGCGAAATCCGGGACCAGTTCAGCAAGGGCAGCTCCTTCGAAAGCGCCAGCGGCACCTCGAAGTCCGACAGCATCCAGAGCGCGTTCAGCGAGGTCGACCAGGCCTCAGCCAGCCTGCAGCGGCAGTTCGGGCTATCTCGCCGGGCCGCCGATGACATCTCGACGGCTTGGTTCTTGGGCGGGGAAGCAGGCGTGAAGGCAGGTATCTCGAATGGCGTGCTGTCGGGCACCCTAGGGGCAAGAGGTGGCGGTACACGCACCTGGACCGACAGTGACGTCGGCGTCGCGTCTGAGGACCGCTCGCGGATCTTCGGCAGCCTTGCACAGATGTCCGATAACCGCAGCTGGTCGAGTACACGGGACGGTTTCCTTCGCTCGGTCAGCAGCTCATCCAGCAGTTCGGTTGCGAGCCGCGCGAGCGGGATGAGCACCTCGCTCACCGAGAGCCAGAGCTATGCAATGGAAGCGCGCCGCGCCGAGGAACTCGCCAACCGGCTGGAAAGCCAGGCCTCGTTCTTCTCCGGCAAGAGTTCGGCCGGCAGCCTCAACCTGTCCCAGGCCTACCGTGAGTGGGGCATGGCCGAGATCGACAGCAACCGGGATTTCTATGGCAATGCCCGGTTTGACGACGTAGGCTTCCAGCTCAGTCCGGAGGGGCAGGCGCTACAAGCCAAGTTCATTAGCAGCTACGCCGACCAGCTGCGCCAAGGGATCGAGGACAAACTCGTGCTGCACTCCGGGCAGCCGGTTACGAGGCCGGCGGTCACTGGTCCAGCCCAGGTGCGCGCCCGAGCGCCCGCTTCTGATGTAACAGTTGGCTCGATTAGCCAGGTCTCACCGGACGCCGTCGCCGCGGAGGTACAGCAAGCTCAATCACGTGGTCGCGGCCGGATCCGGGCCAACAAGGCTCCTCTGGAACGACTGACGACAGGGGCAAAGGGCGCGAGCTCAGAGGCGGCGGACGACGTGAAAAAGTGGTGACCTTCAGGTCACCACATGCCGAACGAAGCTCCAATGAGGTAGGCGAAAACCAGCACGATCGCGGACACACCTAGGATGGTGAGTTTGCGCCCCCACGGATCAGCCCAAGACTTCTTGATCCTGTACTCCATGAGCCGGTTGTCGCGAATGGCCTGATCGATTTCCGCAAGCCCCTCCCAGCGCTGGGTGTCGACTGCGTCATCACGTGTGTGTTTGTTTTGTTGCATGTGCCACCCATTGCTCGCCAATACGAGAACATAACAAAAACACTTTGGCTCCGAAACCCGATTTTTCCCAAAATCGGAGTAGTGCCAAAGCATCGTGGCGCCAAATCTGTGACGCAACCTTTGTCTACGCTGCCGGGCGATCCGCTCCTACGTTTTGTCGGGAGCGTATAGCGTATGAAGAGTGATGAGGTGATAGCTCGACATGAGCGAGCTGCTCAGAGTAAATGGCCCGTTCAGACCGGACCGCTGCATCCGTCGCTATCAATCCCAAGCCTGTGGGCTGTGCCTCAGCAGGCCGCTTGTCGCATTCGGAGGCTACAAGGGATAGGTGGGCAACTCATCTAGAATCATCTGAGCAGTATCTCTGGGGTTTAGCGCCAGATACAACTGGTCCACAGCCTTTGATGGCACGCCGCCTGCAAGAAGCGAAGTCATTGAGGCAGCCTTGTACCTACCAACCACATCAGCATTAGCGAACGTCTCAAGATGAGCGTGAAATCGAATAGCGGGCCCACGCAAGACGTACCCCAATATGTACTTCAACACATTCGCTTCAAACAAAGCCTGATAGAGCCTATCACTTCTGGTGCTAGTCTTCACCGCTATCGCAAAAAGAAAATGCCGGCCCTCCAATGACCCCTGTATCCCTCGCCAAGCTGTTTCAAGCTGCTCCTGGCTTGCTAACGTCAGATCTGGCAAAGGCGACATGAAAATCTCGAAGCCTGCAGGCATCGGATCCGGGATCCTCAAGCCCAAGATGTCAGGCGTGCTCAGCTTCAATTCGAGTCCACGCTTCTGCAGAGCGGTTTCAAAAGCAAAATACTCGGCACGGGCCGCTGGACTCAAAAGCTTGGTTGTATCTGCACCTCGCGCCATTTTGACAATCGCGACCTTTCTAGTCGGTGTCGGAACGGCGCCGTCGGGCTTGCGAAACACAGAGCTATCCCACAGCCCCGTATCCATAAACTTGTTCCAAGTTGCGGCCGCGTTCCACAATGCGGCCGCTTCCATCATCTCGTACACGTCGCCGTCGACTTTCGCGAGCTGCTGCTCAGAAAGGCGAAAAGCGCCTGGCCAAAGTAGGGCACCAGCCTCGCGTGTGTTCCTATACGCCTGCTGACGATAGTCTTTGAAAGCGCGGCCCGGGTCGGGGTCACTGTCGCTTCCAGGGACAAAGCTACCAAAAGCGCAGTCCATCACCCGGGCTTGCGTCACCTGAAACTCTGTCTTCCGTCCCTTTATGCCACCACCTCGGGTATCCACGAGGCAAGATTTTCCTGATGCATGGCAACCGGCACAGAAGGCGGCCTGAGCTTCGGCAGTCCCGTCCTCACCGAATTGAAACGGCATCTGCATTCTCCGCCGCTATGTCGCGCGCTGTAGCTACTAGGACGTCGAGTTCAAGGCCGAGAGCATGCGCCACTCGCTGAAGGCTTATCATCGTGGGATTGCGGCGGCCCTGCTCAATTTGACCGATGTATGTCCGATCCAGGTCCGCACGGCCGGCGAGTTCCTCCTGCGTTAGCCGCAAGACCTGTCGGTGCCTCCGGACTGCGTGGCCGATATGTGATGCGATATCCAAAGCGGCGATCCCCGTGCTCGGCGCCGAGAAACCACGTCTTCCGCCACACTTCCACGGACTATAAGTCCCAGCAGAACTCCGTACCAAACCTGCGTCACGCCATCCTGCTGAGCGTCCGCCCCAGCGTATTCGTCTTGAAAAATCGCGGATTTGCGTACCTTCATGAATTTGCTTGCAAGGCGTACCTGAATTGTTCTAGCTTCCCCGCAGCGTGTGTTGTCATATTTTTGGGACTTATAGACCCCTCAACACGCCGGTCCGAGGAGGCGATCTTGAGCTTAACGGCGGTTTCTTTGTTTTCGGGCTGCGGTGGTTTCTGCGAAGGAATTGAGCTCGCAGGATTCGACGTGAAGGTTGCAGTCGAATGGGACCGCTTCTCATGCGAGACGTATCGGTTTAACTTTCCAAAAACTCCCCTGTTTGAAGGGGACATTCATGATTTCCTGCCGCGTCACGGCGAGGACCACAGAGCCAAGTATAAGCTCAATAATGTCGATTTGGTGTTCGGGGGCCCCCCGTGCCAAGGGTTCAGCCAAATTGGGCCCCGTGATCTATTTGATGACCGCAATGAGCTTTACCAGCAATACGCTCGTATTGTGAATGATCTCAAACCTCGCTGTTTTCTGATGGAGAACGTTCCAAACATTCTTCTTATGAACAAGGGGCACTTCAGAGATGCCATTATTAGGCATTTCGCAAAAATGGGGTACTCAAACACCACCTTCGTGAAGGTTAGCGCAGCCGATTTCGGTGTACCGCAAACGCGAGAGCGCGTATTTTTCTTTGGCACGCGTGATGGTGAAGCAATGCCGATCGACATCAAGGCGTTCGCCCTTCACATTTTAGAAGGCTTGAAGGTTGATCGCCCCGTGACCGTTGCAGAAGCCATCGGTGACCTTCCCAGTGAAGTAGTCCCAAGTGGACGAACTATGCCATACCAGAAAGCGGCCAAGCCTTCTCCTTACCTTAAAGAGATGCGCTTGGATGAGCGCGGCAAAATTTATGGCACGGCCGCCAAGCGCCGCCGTGGACTTGGACCGAAGGACGAAGTCGTACTTCATAATCATCACACCAAGGAAATCCAAGAGAAGCGCAAGAAGCTCATTGCATTGCTCGCGCCCGGTGCAAAGGCAGACTCATTGCCTAAGGAAATTTGGAATGGCGCTCGACCAGAAAAGTGGCGCAGGCTACATCCCGATCTTCCGAGCTACACCATCCTTGCGCAAATGCATCGCGATCTCTCGGAATGGGTGCACCCTTCGGAGCAACGCTGGATCAGTGTGCGCGAAGCCGCTCGCCTTCAGAGCTTCCACGATGGCTTTGTATTCAGGTCTTCTGAATGGCAAATGCTGAAGCAGATTGGCAATGCCGTGCCCCCCTTGCTTGGCCGAGCTGTGGGCTTGATGGCGATGGCGCTGCTCAATTCCGCAGACAACGGAAGTTGTTCCTCACCAGCCTCACGCCAGGACAATCAGAAGCGCATGGCCACACACGCGTCGGCGTTGGTAAACGTTCTGGAGTCAGTTTAAAGAGGACGTGCCCAACACTAAAAAAGGGCACTCCTCAAGTATGCGGGAAACCCCAGCGCAGTCCGAAATTGAGCGATAAGTTCTTCGGGTGTTTTATTGACGGTAAATTGTACGTAGTTTTGGTGAACGAGGCTGTTCCTAATCTGACCTAGCTCTAAAAAGGCTCGGACCGCTTCATCGAATTCTTCATTATCTTTGAGATCTTGCGTGGCTTTCGTTTTAAAGTCCTCGCCTAGTAGAGCCCAAAACGGTCCTGGCTTCAATTTGTCCCAGTCAAAGTACGTGTGGTATTTTCGAGACACCACTTGCCTCATGATCATAGACGTGAGGATGGGGTCGCCGGCTGCCCTTCTGCGAGGAAGGTCTGTCAATATCTCAGTGATCTCGTGCTCAAAATAGCTCGCTATGGCCAGCACGAGACCGCGCGTAAAAGTTTCCGAAAAGTCCGCAGCAAATGAGACCTCCTGCCGTGCCATAAGGTACTGGTAAAGCTCGATGTGTCGGCCGTAGTATGCTTCGACAGAGGCAGAATCGGCCATAGCTCAAGCCAGCCCAAATACTGCTTGAGCGCGCTCGAATCTTTGTTGCACGAAGCTTGTCCGACCGACCCCGAACTGCGTTGCTGCGACGAATTTTTCGTCCGCTTTCAAAGCGGCAAGCATGCTGCCATCAATGGCACGAACATCAAGATTGTCATTCTCGCAAGCGCTAGAGCATAGCGCTCTGAATACTGCTTCGAAGACCGCAATATTAAAGCGGCCCGAGCCGGGCGTGGCAAAATCAGCAGCGGTCAACGTTTCTGCCGCCTTGAAGAAGGCACCGAAAAGCCGCTCCGCCAATTGTATCTTTTCCTTAGAAATGCTCCTTGCCTTTCGAGCAAACACATTCAAAAAGTTTGCCATTGGTTCTTTATAAGAAGTTCCATCAATCGTAAGTCCAATTACCCTAAGAAGAATCTCTAGATCTTTTTCATGTAAATCTGGTTCAGCCAATCCGATAAGCGAACGCCATTTCTGATTGATATTTACTCGGTGCAACATATCCGTGAATTCTGAATGATAAAGACTTGACCTTATTTCTTGAGGACGCAGATTAACACTGAGGTGGTGCCGGTTTTCTGGACAGGATGCTAAGCTAATCCCGACCTGATGGATTGGTACGGGAATGAAGACGACGAGAAAGCGCTACAGCGCCGATTTCAAGGCCAAGGTGGCGCTGGAGGCGATCCGGGGTGACCTGACGCTGGCGGAGCTGGCAGCCAAGCATGGCGTGCACCACACGATGATTGCGTCCTGGAAGCGGCAAGCCATTGATGGGATGGCAGGCACCTTTTCTGGGGCGGGCGATGTTGCCAGGGCTGCCAGCGAGAGCGAGGTGGAAAAACTGCACGCCAAGATCGGACAGCTGGTGGTGGAGCGGGATTTTTTAGCGAAAGCCTTCGGTCGATGAGCGTGGACCGGAGGCGGGCGATGGTCGAACCTGCTCACCACCGCCTGTCGATCTCGGCGCAGTGCCGCCTGCTGCGGATCAGCCGCTCATCGTTTTACTATGCCCCGGTGCCGGAAACGGACGAGACGCTGGCGCTGATGACGGTGATCGACGAGGTGTTCATGGAATGCCCATGGTATGGCAGCCGCCAGATGGCGCGGCATCTCCGCCGCAATGGCCGGGATGTTGGCCGTCGTCGGGTGCGGCGGCTCATGGCGAAGATGGGGCTGACACCGATCTACCAGCGACCCCGCACGAGCGATCCACACCCGCAGCATCGGGTCTATCCGTATCTTTTGCGCAAGCTGACGATCGAGCGGCCCAATCACGTGTGGTGCGCCGATGTGACCTACATCCCCATGCGTCGGGGGTTCCTCTACCTGGTAGCGATCATGGACTGGGCGACCCGCAAGGTCCTGGCCTGGCGACTGTCGAACACCATGGACGCCGGCTTCTGCGTTGCAGCGCTGGAGGAGGCGCTGGCTCGGTTCGGCAAGCCCGAGATCTTCAACACCGATCAAGGCAGCCAGTTTACGTCGTACGCCTTCACCAGCGTGCTGCGCGAGGCCGAGGTCCGCATCAGCATGGATGGCCGGGGCCGGTGGATGGACAATGTCTTCATCGAACGCCTCTGGCGATCCCTGAAGTACGAGTGCGTCTATCTCCACGCCTTCGAGACCGGATCGGAGCTGCGAACTGGCCTTGGCCGGTGGATCACCTACTACAACAACCAGCGTCCGCACTCGGGCCTCGCCGGGAGAACCCCACTCGAAGCCTATCGGCGGATCGGACAATCGGATCATGGGGGGCATGCCCCCCATGATCCGATGATCAAACAGGCGGCATAACGACAACCGGGATTAGCTTAACTCAGCCGCCAAACTGTCCAAGAAGGCGGAACCACCTCACACCGCCCGTATTTAGCCTATTGAATATTTCGAAGACTGAGCTATCTCTTTGTTCCTCAGGAGCAGTTTGCTTGACTACGACGTTACGGATAGTTCTCATCTCAAGAGTGGTCTTGTAATCATCTAGGGTCAGAGCATTTTTTCCGTGGAACTTCGAATTTGCACTACCTTGCTTAGAAGGAAGTGAAAGGTTGAATTTCTGGAAATAGGAATCATCCGCCATAATATTTTCTGGAATGCCACCTTCAGCATCCATAATGCGGCGAAGCGCTGGCCGCTTTTCACGGCGAGGAAACCGCCCCTTCATAAAGTAAAAAATGGACATTAGCCTTTGCTGTCCATCAATGACAAGGAAAGAATTCCTACTTTCTTCGTACAAAAATACTTGAGGTATAGGCAAGCCTATTAACAAAGATTCTATCAGGCGACTCGCTCTTCTGATGTCCCACACATAGTTTCTCTGAAATCCGGGAATTTTCACTGCACCGGACGCCACAAAATCTACGATGGTTCGTACATTGAAGTCATTTGGTGACGACGTTACATCATAATCAACAGTTCCAGTCTCAACCTCACCTGCTCCGTCGTCCTCAAACCAGCTGGAAGCGGCGACCTCCTCTTGGTTCTCTGCCGCAGTTTCTAGCTCTGCCTGTTGTTGCAGTGCTTCGTCGTTGATGGTCACAGGGTTCCCTCCGGTTTGTTCGCGTCTCTTCCGACAGACCTGCGGTACATGCAAGTGCGCCGTGCCCGCACGGATCATGCCGCTTACTGCACGCGTTCCCCGTCACTTCGTGCGCTCACACCCTCGCTTGCAGAAACCGCTTAACCCGCTCTTCCATCTTCCGCCGCGGCCGACGCCCATCGCGCAGATCCTTCACGAAACGGGGATCGCCGACGACACGCCGACCGAAGGTGCTGGGCGAGGTCCGGGTCTGTGCCAAGTATTGCTCGATCTGCTCCAGAAGCTCCATAGCCCAACCTCGCTTTGCGCTTGCGTTCCTGTTCTGTTCTTACTAGGAAGACCTCCTAGAGTCTAGGATCGATTTTCCTAGGCGTGCGCGATAGGATTGGCGATCATGGATGATCCACGCAAAACCCTCGATGAGCTGATCCTGCAGCGGGGCGCGAACTACTCCTCGATCTCGCGGATGCTCGGCCGCAACGTGACCTACATCCAGCAGTACATCCGCAAGGGCAGCCCGAAGTACCTCGACGAGAGCGACCGGAATCTGCTCGCACGGTTTTTCGGCGTCGACGAGCGCATCCTGGGCGCTCCGCCCCACCGCAGCGGACCGGTCGTCGAACTGGTCCAGGTCCCGGTTCTCGCGATCGAGGCGTCGGCGGGTCACGGGGCGCTTGCGGAAATGGAAGCCAAGTCCGCGCAATTCGGTTTCGACGAGAAGTGGCTGCGCCGTCTCACCACCAGCAAGGCTGCGAGCCTGTCGATCATCGCCGTCCACGGCGACTCGATGGAGCCCACGCTGCACAACGGCGACGAGGTCATGGTCGATCTCGGCGACGGCCAATCGCGACTGCGCGACGGAATTTACGTCCTGCGGATGGACGATATGCTGAGCGTCAAGCGGATTGCGATCGAGCCCCAGGGCAAACGGGTCTCAGTGCTGAGCGACAATCCCGCCTACCCGAGCTGGCGCGGGCTCGAGAAGCGGACGATCAACATCGTCGGCCGGGTGCTGTGGTTCGGCCGGGCGCTGTGAGCGGGCACGGCCGATGCTGACGCTCCTCGCCGCTGCCGCTGCCATCGTCCCTTGGGGCGAGACTTTCATATGCACGCCCACACGGGTCTGGGATGGTGATGGCCCGGTCTGGTGTGCCGAAGGCCCACACCTTCGGATCGCGGGCATCGCTGCCCGCGAAATGGACGGCACCTGCCGCTCCAACCAGCCCTGCCCCGCCGCCTCCGCCACCGAGGCACGCGATGCGCTGGTGAAACTCCTCGGCGGGGCGCGCGGCACGCTTGCGACCGGGCACGTCACGGTGAACGGGCCGCGCCTGACCTGCCGCTCCGAAGGCTCGGCCGGCGGGACGCGCACAGCAGCGTGGTGCCGCTTTCCGTCGGGTGCGGATCTGTCGTGCGCCATGATCAAGACCGGCACGGTGCTGCGCTGGGACCGCTACTGGAAAGGCGCCGCGTGCCGGTAGGCCGCGAGCTTCATCTGCAGGGCCGGCTGATGGAAGGCCCGAGCGGCCTCGTCCTCGCCTGCGACGGGGGACATTGGGAGCTCGAGGGCACGCGCCGCATCCGGCGCTTGATCGGACACGAGGTCGAGGTCACCGGGTGGCGCGCAGGCTTCAATGGTCTCAGCTGCGACCAGGTCTGGCTCGCGGGCACACCGCGCCCGCGCCGAAGCCGCATCCGATGGGACCTGCCGATCGCTGGCGCTCTTGCCGTTATCGGCATTGCGGCAAGCCTCTGGGGTGTCGTCTCCTCTTTTCGCTGATCGAGCGGCTGACGCTTCAGCGCGGGAGTCCTGCCCAAAGCTTCACCCCATCGGGGACAGGTCGCCAGGAAACAGACAGGGTTGCCCGCCAGCGGCCGCATAACCTTCGCTCTCGATCAGGAAGCCGCGCATGCGCTCGACGAGGTGTCGAGCCAGATCCATCCGGGCGCGGCGCTGTGCCCGGGGATCGTCGGCGTTGAGCCGAACAAGCGTGCGCTCGGGCGCCACCGCCAAGGCGACTTCGAGGTGCGTGAGCAGGATGTCATCGTCGATTCGCGTCATACACTTACGAGAACAAATATGGAACAAGGCGTCAACCGGCCGCATGGCAATGTGGGCGGAAAACGCGTGGCTAGATCCCGATCTCGAACGGACGGGTCATGGAGCGGTCGAGCTCTGGCGGCTTGCGCTCGCTGACGCCTGGCACCGCTCCCTTCGCCCGGCCTTCGGCCGCTGCCTCGCGCAGACGGTCGACGGTCTGGAGCGCCGAGCGCTTCATGCCCGGATTGCGCTCCACAGCGGTCTCGAGCCGCCCGGCATTGTCCACATAGAGCGTCAGCCCGTCGCGCAGCCGGGTGACCGTCACCAGGAAGGTCTGCTGGTTCGCGAGGTTGCGCTCGCGGCTGTCCATCACCGCAATGCCGCGGTCGGAGGTCAAGCCCTGCGCCATGTGGGCATTGAGGGCATAGGCAAGATCAAGCCGGAGCAGCATGGGGTCGTCGCGCTCGAGCCGGTGCTCGGTGCCGAGCGCGGTCCTGATGACCATGCCTGCCGTGTCTATGCCAAGGATCTCGGCCTGGTCGGCATTGAGCAGACCGCGGCTATGGTCGGTCGTCGTCCAGCGGATGCGGTCATGGGTGTAGACGTCGAGCTCGCGCTGCTCGAAGAGCCGCAGCGCGTCCTGCTCGCCCTGCGGTCGGAGCCTCCCCGGCCGGAACTCCACGGCCTTGCCCCGGCTGCTCGCCAGCATGACGCGGCCCTGTGCGACGTCGACCGAGACCACGCGGTACTCGCCCTCGGCAAGTCCTTGCCTGCGCTGACGCCGCGTTACTTCGACCACCATGCCGGGCGTATAGGTGCTCGCATAGCGCAGCTCCTCGCGGGTCACGTTGACCCGCGATAATGTGCTCAGCCGCATGGTCTCGGGCCCCAGTTCACCATTGGCCCTGAGCCCGGTCTGCACCGCCTCGTTGACGGCGCTGCGCAGATTGCGGCCTGAGGCATAGATCGCGGTTGCCACGCGCTCAGCCGGCGCGAGGGCGAGCCAGGCCGCAGCTGCCGCGACCGCGGCATCGTTCCCGGCCTCGATGACCTGGGATCCAAGGTGGGCCATGGCCTCCTCGATCCGCCCCTCCTGGGCGGCCTGTTGGGCCGCCCTGAGTGCCTTGTCCCGGGCCCTCAAGTTGGTGTCCATGACCGCCGTCTCGACGCCCGCCTGCTGCATGATATCGAAGGGTTTGCCCGCATCGACCGCACCCAGCTGCTTGCGGTCGCCGATGCTGGCAAAACGGCCGAGCTCGAGGAGATTGGCGAGGCGCACGAGCTTTTCCTTGTCGGCATTGCCGACCATCGAGGCCTCGTCGAGCAGCACGACGGTGCCGCGCATTCCGGCACGGGCCTCGGCGAGACGGCCCGGATCGGTGCCGTCGAGCAGGTCGCGGTGCTGGCGCAGGAAGCGGGCCACCGTCATCGACGGAATGCCCGTATCGCGCTCGAGCATCTGGACCAGCGTGTTCTGCACCGCGAGCCCCAGCACCGCGCGTCCCTCCTCCCTCAGGATATCGGCGACAGGCTTGAGGACCGTGCTCTTGCCTGCCCCGGCGACCCCCTGGATGGCGACGATCCGGTTATAGGAGGCGAGGAGCAGCCGCCCCGCCCCTTCCTGTCCGGCGTTGAGGGTCAGGCCGTACTTGAGCTGCGACAGCGCCTGCAGCCGTTCGCCGGCGAGCGCGGCCGGAACGATCGCCGGAGCGAGGCCGCGGCCACCATCCACTTCACCGAGAATGCACTGCTCGAGCCCGATCGCATCGCGGGTCGTCAGAAGTTCGCGGTCGGCGCCCTTGCCCTGTTCCAGATGGCCCTGACGCAGCAGCTGATCGACGCGGCGTTCGATCTGGGCCAGCGAGGTCGGCAGCCCGAAACCGAGCGCTGTCCGGTAGACGTCGGTGCGGGTGAACGCCGCCTCGCGCTCAGCGAGGTGGCGCACGGCCGAGGCGACGGCATGGATCGCGGCAACCTCCTCGGGGCCGCGGTGGCCAAGCCGTGAGGGGATCAGCGGATCACCCTCGCGCAGGCCAAGTCGCTCGGCAAAGGCCTCGGCAAGGGCCCGACCCTGCCGCGCCAATGCGCTCACCGATGCCTTGATCCCGGCCACTCTTCCGATGTCCTGCGCGGCCCGCGCATTGGCCCTGGCGATGACCGCGGCCGGATCAAACCCGAGCTTGGCCGAGGTCTCCTGCCACTGCCGGGTCAGCGCGTCACGGTCTTCGACCCGCGCCTTGTCCGCGCGCGTTACGAGCGTTGCCTTGTCGAGGATAGTCGGGCCCGAGTAGTCCATCTGCGCAGCAGCTTCGAGGATCTCCGCACGCCGGGAGCTGAACGCCTCGCGGACCTCCTTCGGCACGCCGACGGCCTCGAAATTGCCGTGCTTGCCGAACTCGCCGACCTCGTAACCGAGCTTCTCCACCTCCAGCCTGAAACGCGCCATGGTCATGGCGTTGAGGAGGGTGTTGCTCTCCCACAGCTTGTCGTTGCGCAGGGCCCGCCACTTGCCGTCGGGACCCTGGGTGACATTGGCGACCACCGCATGGATGTGGGCATTGGGCTCCTGGTTGCGGTTGGTGTCGTGCTGGAAGAGCGCCACGGCGAGGTTACCGGTGGCAACCACGCGCTCCCGCCCGCGGATCTCCATGCGGGTCTCGGCGAGGTTCTTTTCCGCCCAGCGCAACGTCTCGCGCACCGCGCCCGCGTAGGCCTCGAGGATCCGCTTGTCGCCGCCCACGAGCGCCAGAACCGACCAGCTTTTGGGCAGGGAGAACGTGAGGTCCGTGCCGGCCCGGTGGGGCCGCCCTTCGCTGCCGACCTGGCTGCCATCGGGCAGGAAACCCTTGAGCAGCGCCTCGAACGCGCGGGTCTCGACTGTCCCGGTGAGCCCCAGCGCGGCTGCCCCCTTGCCCAGCCACTCCCCGGACCGATCGGCATCGGCCCGGGTGTAGTAGTTGTCGGCGGCGAAGTAGTTGGCCGCGCCGCCAGCGGTGCGGACATTGGCTACCGAAAGCATCGCTCGTCTCCTGGCTGCGCGAGATCACGCCGCCCCTGCGGCTACATCTCGAAGTCGCCGACTTCTGGCCCGGTGAACGGCGCCTCGTGCTCTCCGGGAAGGCCGTCCTCGAGCATCAGCTTGCGCGCCTCGGCACCGACCGGCGCTGCGGGCTGATCGCGGCCTTGCTGCTCTGGGCGCGGCAGCGCGTCAGGGGAACCGGACTCAGCGTTCTGCGCCGCCATGCCGTTCTGTCCCCCACCCGCCTCTGCCTTCTCGCCAGTTGGCAGCCCTGCAGGCAGCAACGTCCGGCCGAGCGCGTCAGCGCTCTGCGAAGTGGCTGCCATGGGAGCATCCGGCTGCCCCTCGGCGGGCGCGCTCAACCGTGCTGCCGCAGGCCGCTGGGAGGCGTTCGCAGGCAGACTGTCCTGACGCTCCGGAGGGCTGGTCTTTCCCGGTTCCGCCGCCTTGCGGCGCCCCTTGCCGGAGGTGCCATGCGGTCGCTCGACCTCTGCCTTCCCGGCCTCATCGAGCGCCAGCTCGCCCTGCTTGGGGACCACGGGCTTGCCTGCCCCGTCGTCGTTTGCCGAAGGGTGCTCGCTGGCAGAAGCCGCCGCTTGGCCCGCTGCTTCGGCCACCGTATCCAAGGGTTCGGACGGAGCCGGCAGGACCGGCTCATTAACCCGCGCAATGAAGGTCTCGGCGCGGCGCGGCCGGTCGACAGGGATCAGTCTCACCGGCGCGGCAGGAAAGCCGTCGGGGAACTTGATGTACCCCGAGAGCCGTGGAAGGTTCATCAGCTGGTCGGGCAGCAGCAGCGGCTCAATGTGCTTCCTCGGTGTCAGGCTCACCGCGTCACGGGCGTTGTTGTAGCCGTAGGTATAGCCCTCCTCCATGTCGCGCACCTGGCGGTGACCAATGAAGTCCGAGCACCAGGTCGCGGTCTCCCGGTCGGCGGTACCTAGGATCAGCTTGGTGCGGGCGAGCGAGGCGAGCGTCATCGCCATGTTCTCGCCGTAGACCTCCTTGAGCTTGGCATAGGCGTGGAGCCCGAGGACGATCGCACCGCCGAAGTTGCGGGCGGTCTGCAGCCCCTTTTCGAGGGCCGGCAGGCGGTGCAGCGCGCCCAGCTCGTCGACGAAGAACCAGCACTTGAGATCGCGGGTGCGGGGCATGGTCATCAGCGTGTTCATCGCCGTGTCGAGCCAGAGCGTGAGGAGCTGGGCGCAGACGCTCATGTCGACATACCGTGCGGAGATGAACAGGATCGAGCCCCGGCCCTGCCCCGTTTCAGTGGCAGTCCCGCTGCCTGCCTCGATCCACTCGCGGACCGAGAAACGCGGTCCAGAGGTGGGCAGGAGTTTCAGCGCCTTGGCATTGACGTTGAACACCGCACGGATCGATTCCGCCATGCGTGCAGCTTCCGGCGCGGTCAGTGGATCGGCGATCGTCCCGCGCATCATGGCGTGGACACGGGTGAGGTCCGCGGTCATCAGCTCGCGGGCGAGCGCCTCGTTGGTGCCTCGCCCTTCGCTGACCAGCTTGAGGCAGAACTCGACGAAAAGCGCACGCGCCGCGATGACCCAGAACTGCGCCTCTCCGCCTCCGTCATGCGGTACCAGGGCATCGGCCGCGGCCCAGAACTCGCCCTCCGAGCGGCATTCATCGAAGAGGCTCCACTGGGGGCAGCGAGCGTCCAGGGGATTGAGGATGACGTCGCAGTGGGCGGTGTGGAAGTGCTCGATGAAGGCGCCGGTGAGATCGAAGACGACGCAGCGCTGCCCCTTGGCCCGCGCCTCGGCGATCATGTCGGAAATGGCCACGGTCTTGCCCATGCCGGTGGTCCCGATCAGCATGGCGTGGCTCTGCTCGAGCCGCCAGGGATAGGTCACCCTCGCGAGGTGCGAGGGCTGGTAGGGGAAGACCTTGGCGATCTCGCTCGGCAGGCTGAGGCGCCACTTCCAGCCCATCGCGGAGACGAGCTCGCGCTTGCGCTCGCGGCGGTTGTGCGCGGTCAGTTCCTCGACCAGTTCGGGGAGCGTGACGAGCAGCGCGCCGCGCTCGTGCTGACGTTCCTTCGAGCGGCCGCCGAACCGCTCGGCGAACCAGTAGAACACGGCAAAGGCCGGGACGAGCAGGAGCGCGGAGCGCCACAGCGCGGAGCCGAGGAGGTTCGTCAGCTTGGTCCAGGCCTGGACCACCGGGGTATAGTGGTCGAGCCGCGCAACGGGGAACTGGATGGTCCCGCCGTAGGCGGTCTGGAGCGCGATCTGCTTGGCCGGATCGAACTCCATGTAGCGGTAGATCGAGCCGTAGATCCGAATCCAGACGAGATAGGTTTCGTGATCGCTGAGCCCCCGCGACAGGGTCCACCACGAGGTCCAGGAAATCACCAGGATGGCGACGATCAGCGGCCCCTTGAGGCCTGCGGCGAACATGAAGCTGAAGTGGCCGAGAAGCTGGCTGCCGCGGGTGAAGTTGACGAGATTACGCCTCATCGGAGCCTCCCTCGCCGGCAGACGACAGGCCTAGCTCCTTGCACTTGCGCGCATAGGCCTGGTGCGCGCGACCGCGCAGGGCGTGGTCCGGATGACCGGCGAGCAGGGCATCGATGCCGACCATCAGGAAGACCGAGCGGCGGGCAATGCGCTCGATCGTGGCCTCGATCCGGACGGCGGGATCATCGCCGTCACAGGCCCTGACGACGAGCGCGCGGACCCACTCGCTCATGCTGACGCCCTGGGCCTGGGCGGCCTGGCGAACCAGCGCGCTGAGCTCGCTGGAGATGTAGACCTGGAGACAGATTGGCCGTGTCATGCACGGACTCCTTGTGTTGAGGAGCCCGGTTCACACTGCGAAAGGCAAGGTCGAAGCTACGTCACTTGTTGGAACATGTCAAGAACATGCAATGCCGCGGATTTCCTCAGTTGTGCCGCCCTGTGAGGTCACAACGCCGTCACTCCCACGCCTCAAGTCATTTCTGACGGAGAAGTTGCCATTCGGGCAGCAGGTAACGAAACCGCGGCAAATCAGCGATTTATCAAGCCCGAACACCTGCGACCCGTCGCGTAGGGTGTGCCCCCCTGTCCCCTCCTGCGCGGCCAGGACCCCGTATCGCAACCTGTCACGGTCGGAGCGTGTTGCCGTCCCTTGCCGCGGGCTTCAGCGCCTCGCCGAGCACCCGAGGCGAGACCGCTCCGCAAGACCGAACTGGCGATCCGATAGAGCCCGTTAGCCCCCGGGCGCCGAGCACGAGAAAAGGAGGAAGCCCTGATGGACTTCCTCCTTGGCGGTTGGCTCAGAATTCATCGTCGAGCCGGCCTGGCACCGTGTCGATCACCCGGTCCAGCATGGCCTGCGGCAGGGCGCCGTAGTCCCCTTCGTCGACCGCGATGTACCCGCCCTCCTCGTCGGCCAGGATGTACTGCGTGTAGTAGCTGTGAAAGGACCGGGCATGGGCCTGGTCCAGGGCTGCCACGAAGGCTGCCTGATCTGCCTTGAGACCCATGGGAGCAATGTTCAGCGCAGCGGGCATGGTCGTTCCTCCTGATGTTCGATGCGTCGCATCAGGAGCTGCTCAGGATGGTGGCGACGGGCTGGGTCAGGGACCGCGAAGCGGCCGCGAAGCGGCGATGGGGGTCACGATTTTTTCGGGGCTTGCCCCGCAAAAATGGTGGGGCCCCGTCGTCCTTGACGCAGCCCCAAAGCCGGCATCACGCTTGGACTTTCTGCGAGAGAGACCTCTTACAACGTCTGCGGCAAAGCGCTGAAGCCTGCCGCACAAACCATTTTCCTACACGGGCCCGCCCTGCGAGATTTCCGCGCGGAGGGGACCCACGGCCAGCACAAAGGATACCCCATGGCCAGGTCCAAACCGACAGCGCGCGAGGCGCTGAGGAAACTGCGTGAACAGCGCGCCCAGCTCGAAACCGAGGAGGCGCGCCTCAGGCAAGAGGCCGCGACTGACTTGGGCAAGCTCCTCGTCGAGTGCGGCGGCGAGACGATCGAGCCGGCGCATCTGGTGCGCATCGTCCGCGCAGCGATGGCGCTCGGGATTGAGGAAACGCTGAAGCGCATTGGCCCCGCTTAAGCCACCGGTGGCGACGGCAAGGGGCTCGATGCCCTGCGCCGCCGCATCGCCCCTTGAGCACAGAAAAAGCCCCGGCGGCGTGAGCCACCGGGGCCTTGTTGCGGCCAGGGGAGGTCTTACTCCTCGTCGATGTCCGGGGCGTCTTCGTTGCTGCCCGAGCGGCCCTTGGTGAGGAAATCGACCTTGTCGGCGATGATCTCGCAGCCGTAGCGCTTGGTGCCGGTCTGATCCTCCCATTGGGTGTAGTGGAGGCGCCCCTCGACCGTTACGAGCTGGCCCTTGCTGCAGTACCTGGCGACATTCGCTCCGAGCCCGTTGAAGCAGGTCACCCGGTGGAACTCGCTGTCTTTGGCAGTGTAGCCGTTCTCGTCCTTGTAGGTCTTGCCATCCTTGCGTGCGGGCCGGTCGGTGACGACCGAAATCGAGGTGATGCTGGTCCCACCGGTGGTGGTGCGGGTTTCGGGGTCGCGAGCGATGCGGCCGACGAGGATAACGAGGTTGGTCATGGGTCTTCTCCTGATCGAGCATTCCGGGTCCATCCCGGCTGCAAACCCGAGCAGAAGCGCCCCGCGGCGAAGCGCACCGAAGGGGAACCCCACCGGGTCCGGGTGGTGCGGGCAGCCGGGCACCCCGCATCGCGCCGAAAAGTGGGAACCGGTTTTCGGCACCGGCGATGCGCAGGAACGTGCCCGGCAACTCGGCCGGACCTGGTGCGGGTTGCGCGTCTTGACGGGGGTGATTCAGGGACCGGTTTGCATCGGAGCCGGGAGGAGCCGGATGCTTCAGGGAGGACTGCCCTGCCCTGTTTTCCCGTCTGCATGCGCCGATGAGATGAGCTTCCCGCCCGATCGCTCAAACACGCATGAGGTTACGCCATGATGGCCGCATGGGCTGGCATGGCCGAAGCGCGGCGCTTCACCGCCAGGACGGGCAGACGAACATCTGCCGGTGCACGAGGTCGGCAAAGCATGCCGGATTGCACTGGGAGACTTGGGACCATCGAGGGTCAGAGTTCGCCTATCGTGGACCATCAACATGGCCCCGCACCGTTCAGATCTTCTCGACCGATGTGGTGTGAACCGGCTGGTCGCAGGCCGCACGGGGAATGGCGCAGGATTGGGAAACCGCGCCTGGCAAGACGCTCAGGACCGGCCGGTTGAAGCGCATGGTGGAGCCATGACGGACGAAGGTCGTGGGACGCCCGCCATGGCTCCGGGCTCCCGATAGCGGCTTACACAACGCTCGCATATACAGCGCATGGTTCAACGCATCGCTTTAAAGGACCTTCCGCTAGCAAGGCAAAGCCGCGCTGCGTGGGCTGTCCTAACGCTGGTTCGGGTTAAGCTCGTTGTGAGGCGAGCGCCAGCGCCGTAAGACGCCGGCGCATGATCCTGTGGGCCTTCAGCCTGTATGTGCTGCGACGTTCTTCGGGTTGGTGCCGAGCGGCCCGCGGCGATCCACCACGGTGATCCTGCGGGCCTTCGCTTCGATCACCAGGCGTTCGAGGACGCCGTTCCCCGGGAAGGCGACGACGTAGCGCGGATCAACCGACAGCATGCGCTCATTGCGCTTGAAGCCAGCTCGGGCGCCCAGCCTAAGATCGAGCGAGAACGTGACCTGAGGAATGGACCGACGCTCGGCCCAGCTTGCGGCGAGGCGATCGGCGCCCTTGGTGTCGCCGCCATGGATGAGCACCATGTCAGGGACCCGGTCACGGACCTTGTCGAGGGTAGCCCAGACATTCTCGGCAAAGGTCAGCGCATCGGCTTCACTCGCGTGCCGGGTACGCCCGCCAGCGAAGACCACGGGGGATCCCTCGGGGAGTGCGGCCTTGCGCTTGGCCTCGGCCCGGGCACGCAGGAAGTCGCGCCCTTCGACGAGCGCAGAGGTCAGCATGGCACCGTGATTGAAGCGCGAGCTGGAGACAGGCCGCCAGGATGACCCGAACTCGTTGAGGTAGAGGCTCGCTGCGACCTCGCGCATTTCCTCGAAGGCAAGCATCGCCTGCTCGGCGCACTGTGCGCGCTCGACCTGTGTCTCGAGGTCATAGGCATGCACCTCCGAGCCGTCGGCCGTAGCGATCAGGGCGCGGACCTCGTCGGTCGCCTGGTCGAGTGCAGAACCCTTGCGGGTTGCGGCGCGGTGGAAGATGTTGACGAGCGCCCAGCCGAGATCCTCGGCATCGGCCTCCAATGCGGTGCCTGTGACCATGGCGAAGAGATCGGACCAGACTGCTTCGACGGTCTGGACAACCGCGTCCCGGACCGGGAAATCGCTGGTCGATACAGGTGCAGGTCCGACCGAGAAACTGGCGAGGTCAAGGCCGGCGAGTTGGTCCGCGAAAGAGCTGTGCATGGGGTGTCCTCCTGACTGACGTGACGCCGATGCAGCCGTTCGGGGCTGCGCCAGCGAGAGCCCGTCGGGTCCGGCACCCAGGCCGCCTTGCGCACCCGTCAGGGGGAACCCGCCAGGGTGGGCTGGCGCGGGCCGGCCTCACGCCCGCAGGGCGGAGGCCAACACGGGCCCAACTGGGCCGGGTTGCGCAAGGCGGGCGGCCGGACCAGGGCCTCTCTCGCCTGGCGCCAGTCCAGACGGCGGCAGATGGGCCGAGGGGCAACAGGCCACGGTTCAAGCTGGTAGAGCCCCGTGATCAAGGTTGGATTCCAAGGGAGTGTAGTGCTCGGTCGGGGAGCGCAGAGCGACATAACTGGGAGTCCCGATCCCAGCCCGAGGGGGGCTTACACATCAAGTGCAAGGCTATGGGTACCACTCCGCGCTGCTGCGTGTGCAGACCTGAGTCATGCCGGCCACAAACAGTAATCAGCTCGTGCACTGCGCTACGGGGGAAAACTTGCGCGCTGTGACTAGCAACCAGAAATCCGTTCGATAGCTTATTCGGATTACAGGCTCAGGTTCTTGAGCCGTTGCCCATCGGAGGGGGCTGGTGACAAGTGAAATCTCAGAGGCAGCGGACGCATTAGATCAGCTTGGGTCAGCGATTCTTGCTGCCGTTCCGGATGACCGGCCGTTCTCCGAGATCTGGGGCGGCTGGAACCTGCCAGCTATCACCAAGAGTGACCTAGCGAGAGTTCCACAACAACTTGCACTGCGCCTAAGAGGAATAAGCGAGAAATCGCTGTCTGCTGAGGCTCTCCAAGCACTGCGCACGGCGCCCACGCGGGCAGGGTGGATCCGCGTCAATACATTGCCACAAATGCCTGGCGGCAACGCTTACATGGCTGTGTCAGTCGTGAAGGATTTCTGCGAGGCAATAAGCAGCGCCCTCCCGCCCCCACCGCCTGCCCAAGTTTCTTTGGACTGGAAGGCACCGGAGACACAGAAGCTCTTGCCGCCAGAACTTCTGAAGCGCCTTCGTGCGGTTGAGGCGTCGTTGAAAAACGTTGAGCCTCGCGCGGCACAGATATCTAGCGACCTTGAGTTTGTAAAAGGGGCCCGCGAGGCCGCCGAAGAACTCCCGACATCCCTGCAGGATCTCGCCGAGAAACAGCAGGCACTGGAAACGCTCTACAAGCAAGCCACTGAGACAGAAGAGGCGATTGGGCGCCGAAACACCGCAAGCATCGCTGCCCTTACAGAGATGAACCGCGGAAAAGCCGAAGCAGCCGCAGTGCTAACTAAGCTGAACGAGGCATATCGCGCCGCTACAACTCAGGGTTTAGCGGCAGCTTTTACTCAAAAGGCTGCAACACTGAATCGAACGCTGTTTTTCTGGATATTAGCTCTAGCTGTCGATTTAACGGCAGCTGCTTGGCTATCTCACATTCGGTTCAGCGAAATGGCTGTATTATTGCGCGACAAGAACATATCTACTGACCGACTCTGGATCGAAGCTGCCCTAGCTGTATTGGGAATTGGCGGCCCTGTCTGGTTCGCCTGGCTTGCGACGAAACAGATCGGTCAACGGTTCCGCATGGCAGAAGATTATGCGTTCAAAGCGACTGTAGCAAAGGCATACGAAGGCTACCGAGCAGAAGCTCAGCAGCTAGCTGGGCAAGAATCAGGTACAAATTTGCAAGGCAGACTCTTCTCCTCAGCTGTTGAGCGTTTAGAAGAAGCACCGCTTCGCTTGATCGAGCCTCACTCACATGGAGGCCCGTTGGCTGAATTGATGCAGAGTCCCGCGTTCGAGGCAGCTAGTAAGGCCGTACCAGCGCTTCGAGATACAGCTTCCAAGTTACTGGGTACGCGGGGGAAAGGCGCCGGTGTGCCTGACGACTTGCCCGACCCGAGCTAATGGCAAACGCCGGCTAAGTACCTGCAATTGGCGCTTCCGCCCCAGCCTAGGTTTCTATGACTTGGCGGGCCGCAGCAAGAGCCAGACCTCGACAGAGGCTCGTGTTGTCTGTGGCTTCGGCCCCATCAAACGGACCTGAGAGCAGTCCTCTGTCGCTTAAATGCTGCATCGAAAGCAGCATTTTGGTGCAGTGAACCGCCGATTGCGCTCAAGCCGCCAGCGAGTCGGCAGCGGACGCATGATTAGGATCGCTTGCAAGGCTGCGCCCGCCCAGTTGCAGGATGAGCGCCGAGGCCTCCTCGGCCTTCGCCGCGGCCGTCAGAATAGCGCGCTCGTCGTCTTTCAAGAGCTTCAGCCAGTGGTCGATGTAGCTCGCGTGGCTGTCGAGATGTGTCACGGGAAGGCCGAGCTCGGCCCCCAGCATGGCACTGGACAGTTCCGCGATCAGCTCCTCGGCGGCATAGGCCTCGGTCCCGAAACGGTGCTTGAGATCGCGCCCCAGGCGGCTTGCATGCCCGGTCCAGTGCGAGAGCTCGTGCGCCAGGGTCGCGTAGTAGTGATCAAACCCGGCGAACAGGGTTGGGGGGGGCATGGTCACCCGGTCCGGGGTGGGCTCATAGTAGGCCTCATCACCCTGGTGCCGCAGATGGACGGGGATGGCGGCGAAGAAGGCGTCGAGTTCGACCGCCCGCCCTTCAGGCTCGACCAGTCCGAGTGATGCCGCGGGGTGGAAACGCTCAGGCAGTCCCTCGACCTGGTCGGCATTGAACACCGAGTAGGCTTTGAGCACCCGGCGTGCTTCATCGGTCCGCTCGCCGGACTCGGGGACTTCCACCTCACGGGTGTAGCTCTTGTAGAAGATGGCGATGGTGGACGTCTCGCCCTTGCGGACCTGCCCGCCGAACGCCTTGGCCTGGTTGTAGGTCATCCAGAACGGCGAGACGTAGCCGCACATGTCGGCCACCATCCAGAGCCAGAACACGTTCATGCCCCGATAGGGAATGCCGCAGGCCCGCAGCGGCCGGGAGACTGGAATGCCGCGCCATGGCTTGATCCACGGCTTGGTGCCGGCCTCGAGCCGGGCGATGATTTCCTGGGTGATACGGGCCGCTGGCGAGGGCGTGCTGCTATACTTCTTGCGGTTCGTCATGACGGATCTCCTGAACACGGCACGAAGTTCGGCCGGCATCCTTGCCGCCGGTCGGTGCCGCAGAGTTCCAGGCCCCCTTTCCTCTCCTTACAAAGGCGAAGCGGCCCCCCGGGATGAGCCGGAGGACCGCTTCGCGAGGGTGCGAACGGCCTAACCTGTCAGGAGGAGGTCAGGCGGCCAGTTCGCGGGGGGGCTGACTTTCGGAATTTCCGGCGACTTGCTCCTCTTGATCGACCAGCGCCTCTGCAGTGCTCTCTGGCGCCAGAGGCGGGAAGCGCATCACCTCGGGAACCCAGGCCAGCGCCTTCTCACGCACCTCGGCCTCGGTGATGTAGGTCCCCGCAAAGACGCGCTCCGCGCTCATCGCGAGGTCCGCCTTCTTCACCGGGGCAAAGCGCGAGGAGAGTTCGAGCCCGCCGATGTCAGTCAGGGCGTCGAGGATCGTCTGCTTGGAGACCCGGTCGAAGTAGTTTGCCGCAGTCGGGCGCCACCACTTCGCCATGTCGATGCCGATCAGGCCGCCCAGGTGATCCTGAAACGGCAGGCGGCGTTCACCGGCCATGTTGAGGCTCGCCTCGAGCGAACGGGCGACCACAAAGCCGAGCCATGCGGCCCGGCGGTCCTCGGGAAGGCTGCGGTAGAGGTCGAAGCGAGCGGATGCGTCTTCACCCTTGCGCCAAGTTTCATCGAGGGCCGACCTGAGCTCAGCCAGAGCGGTGCTGGCGGGGGCGTCCGGAGCCTCGAAGCCGATGATCGGCCCCGACGGGACTGGGCCCCTGATCGTGGTGGAGGCTCGTGCCCGCCAATCATGATGATCGGCGTCGGCAAGCGAGAACACAATGAGGTCGAGGGCGAGCGCCGGATCGGACGCAAGATGCACGGCCAGGACATCCCGCCGCTGCATGGCGAGCTCGTCGACGAGGCGCTTGGAGAGCGCGCAGCGCCGGCGGTTCTCACCAGCCGGGGCCGGAACGACCTCGATCGCGCCCTCATCGTCCGGGTCCTCGGCCGCGGCGGCGCCGTAGAACACCGGCTGAAGAACCGGCGTTCCGTCACGCGACAGCACGAGGACCATGCCAGCCTCGGCCTTGAGCTCCGGGGCAAGGACGGGCGGCCGGGCACGAATGTCCTGACATTCGCGCTCGATTGCCTCGATCGCCGCCTCGGCGGCGGCGACCGCTTCATCGGCGCTATCCTCGTCTTCGAGAATGGCGGCATGTTCATCATAGGAAGCATCGAGTTCGCTAAGCCGCGCAAGTTCAGCGTCGGTGAGAGGCGCCGGCTGTGCCGGCAGACGAACCAGACCTTCGATAAGTTCGTGGCTGGTATAGGGATCGAGCGTCGGCTTGACCCAGGCCAGTCCCTGCTCGGCGGCCAGGGACCGCGCGTGCCCTTCCATCCTGGCCATGGCGAGGGTCTCGAGCAGCGCCACATCAGACCATGCCTCGCTATCCTCGTCATCGAACAGTTCGCGCTCGATCCTGCCCCCGGCCGCGATGTATGCGTCGCGGCCGACCAGACGGGCCCTCGGATCGCTGCCGCGCACCGTGCCCGAGAGCACCATGCGCCGGACGCTGTCAGCATTCGGCGCGTAGTAGGGGGCGTTGATCTGCTCGAAGACCCGCGCCTGGATCTCCTGATCGGAGGTCGCGCCAAAAGCCTTGGCGAGGTCGAGGGTGATCTCGCCAGCGGCGAGAGCCTCGAACACGACGGGGGCAAGGTTCGCGAGCCGCAGGCGCCCCTCCACGAACCGGACGGTGAGGCCAAAGCGGCGCGCGACCTCTTCTGCGGACGCACCGGTTTGGATCAGCGCAGCGAATGCCTGCGCCTCGTCAGCGGGATTCATCGCGAGACGGTGGAAATTCTCGGCCAGGCTCGTTCCGGCCGTTTCTTCCGTCGCATCTTCGAGGACAAGGCACATGACCTCGTGGTCACGCGGCAGGACCTTGTCATCCGCGAGGGCGAGCATGGCCCGGCGGCGGCGCTCACCCGCCTCGACCTCGAACTTGCCCTTGGTAGCGGGCCGCACGATGAGGTTCTGCAGAAGGCCGTGGGCGGCAATGCTCGCCTTGAGTTCCGCATCGGCTGCAGGATCGCCGTGGCGGCGGACATTGCGGGGCGACTGCACAAGCTTGTTGAGCGGGATCGACTTGATCATGGGACACACTCCTGATTGCGAGCCCGGTGCATCGACCTTCGACGCCCAGCCAGCTCACCCAGGGCAAAGCCCCCTCCCCTCTCCTGTCGATCGCCGCGTTGCCGCCCTACCGGACGAAGCCAGTCCTGCCGCGGATACCCCGCCGGATTGGATTTGTGCCGATTGAGCTAGGGACGCACTGGCCCCCCCGGGCTAGATGTTAGGGCGCTTGCGCCCAGATTGGCCTGGTGACCGCACCTCGATATCCATTACGTGACTGGCGGCCACCCACCTGATCCTCCCGACAAAGCAGGTGGCAAAAGCGACTGGAGGAAAGAGGCGCGCGGGCTCGTGCGGCGTCTGGACCAGCTTTTGGCGGACCAGCTGTCCAAGCCTCTACCCGACTGCGACATGGATGCCATCGAGCTTGCCGAGGCGATCTACCGCTTTCGGCGGCGACGGGATCTGCTGCTCCAGCACCGGGGCATCGCGCAACTCTTTACCGACCCCGCATGGGATATGCTGCTCGACCTTTTCATCGCACGAGGGCGCGGCAAGTCCATCTCGATCACCAGCCTGAGTATCGCCGGCTGCGTTCCTGCAACGACGGGGCTGCGCTGGATCGAGCTCCTGGTGAGCAATGGCCTGGCAAGTCGGCGCGCCGATGAAACGGACGGACGACGGACGTTCATCGAGATCAGCGATACAGGGTACCGGATGCTCGAGGACCTGCTTAGCGGGCACGGTCATGAGGCCGCCGGGCCCGTTTAGATAACGGCCGCTCAGGACTCTCCGGCCGGCAGGTCGACCACGCGAAACACCGCGCCTGATCCGGCATCACGCACGAGATCCACCCGCTGCCCGTCCCAGTGATAATCGAAGTGCCGGCCCTGCACTGGGCTGGCGGCGCCATCCGGATAGAACAGCGCGGCGCACTCTCCGCTGGCATGGCGCACGCTGGGATAGACGATACCATTCGAGCCAGCGGCCCTGAGGCTGCCCGCGAGCGCCTGCGCGGCCGAGTAGTCTAGGGGATCGAGTACCGGGGCAAGCGCAGCGGCTTGCCCCCTGAGATCATGGAGGTCCGCTGCCACCGAAAGCACGATCTCGCGGAATTGCGCGGTCCAACCAGGGGCTTCGCGCGTCCGCAGCATGAAGCGGGCATGATGGTGGATCGTCTCGAACAGGGCGGTCTCGAAGCTGATGCCGACATAGAGCACGCCGTAGCTCCCGTTCGTGAAGCGGCTTGGCCGGTTGGTGCTCACATGGGTGAAGGGTGCCATCAGAAACGACGCGCCGGCGCCGCCGACCCGGCGCTCGGCGGGGACGAGGTCGAGATTGCCGATCGTCGCCATGATTCGCGGGTTGGTTTTCTGTTCGGCAGAAATGAGGAGCGGCCAATCGGCCGGGTCTGCAATATCCTCGAACAGGTCGATCGGCGGAAAGGCGCTGCGGATAATCCGCACCGCCCCTTGCCACTCAATGCGGCTGATCGGGATGGCCGGCGCGGAGCTCACCAGCCTCCACGCTCGGCGTCGAGGTAACGGCGCACCCGCATGATATCGGTGAGCTCACCGCCGAGCATCACCTCGAGCGCACTTGCGCCGCCAAAGGCCTCGTTCGCGGCCTTGATCCAGGCATAACCGCGCGGCGCTTCGGAAAAGATCAGCCGGAGCGCCTTGTGGATGCCCATGAGATTAGAGAGCCGCGCGCACCCGTCGCGAGAGATGCGGCCAGGCCCTTCGGCTTTCCAGCGGCGGTAGGAGCGGAGCGGCATGTCGAGGAGCGTTGCCGCCTGCTCGTCGGTCAGTTCCCACCGGCCAAACAGACCGAGAACCGCCCTGAACATGGCAGCTGCCTCGTTCTGGGTGATGGGTTCAGGACGAAACGCCGGAACTGCGGTATCAACAGGTTGTAGAGCCAGCATGCCAATTCTCCATTGGGCAGCATATAAGCCCGTGAATGCCAATTGGCAATGATCCCCGAGTAGGCGTCCATTTGGCATCTGATGTTGCTCACAAGATGGCCCAGTGGTCACGCCGTCTGGGGCCGTCGTGCCCTGAGCTCATCATTCCAGTCCCATCCAGTGGCAGCAGGCACGCGTGATAGGATGACACGATCGACTGCGCCGTAGGCCTTCCTGGCGCGCTCCTCGGCGAGAGCCCCTCCTGCGTCATTGTCTATGAAGAGGTGGAGTTCGCGCACGCTCTCGGGAATGGCAACGAGGCCGAAGCGTTCGTTTCCAAGCGAAGCCCAGCAGGGCACATCGAAGAGCTCCATGGCGGCGAGCGCGCTTTCAATGCCTTCGGCAAGGCCGAGGCGTCCAAGTGCCGGCGGCGCGAGGCGCACGGCGCCGCAGTCCAAGCTCCCAAGCGCCCTCTTGGGTCGCTCGAAGGCTGCAAGTGTGCCGTCTGGAGCGTTCAGGAAGGTGCGGTGCACCGCGATGACACCAGTGTCGTCGGTGACTGCCGCGAGCATGGCCGGCAGGAAACGGACCGCTCCCTTGGGCCCTAGAGGCGTGTGTGCCAGGAACCGGAGCTGGTTCGAGGTTCGTTGCAGGCCGCGCCGGGCCAGGTAACGCTCCGCAGGGCTCTGTGCGATCGGCACTGCGGCTCGCCAGAGGCGCAGCGCATTGCGGCTCGACAGTCGATCAGCAGGCCGCTCTGCGGGCGGCGCGCCTGTGCCGTCAAACAACTCGCGCGGCCGAATGCCTCCGCGGTCCAGCGCCGCGATCACCTCGGCATTAGAGCAGCCAGCGAAGCAGTGAAACAGGATCGCCTTGCGGCCGAGGGAAACACTCAAGGAGGGCGTGCGGTCGTCATGGGCGGGACAGCAGCACATGCCCTTGCCCCGCCGCCACACGCCGCCAAGGCTCTCAACGATCGAGCGCGCCCGGTACTCGAGTGCATCACTGTTAGCTATGTGGGGCATCGGCCTACTCCGGTTCGATTGCCCTTCCCCGCGCAGCCTCCACTCTGCGCTCATGCCAATCCATTTTCCTACACGGCATGTTCTTTATATGTTCTCACTCAACTTGGCCAGAGAGGAGTCGAGACATGGTGCCGCTATCCCGCCTCATCGGAATGGTTGGCCTAGCTATTGCAGTGGCCTTCCCCGCGGGGGCGCAGGAGACAACCGCGCCGAAGGAACTTGCCTCGCCTCTTGCAGTGCTCCCTGGAGTTAGGGTCGACGAAACGTCTGGCGGATTCCAGCTGATCCAACACGGGATCTGGGCATCGACCCTGCCTGCCACACGGACAAACTCAGAGAAGGCGGCGGCGCCAACAAAGCCCGCGGTGCCACGGTGGCAGCCGCGCCCTGGACAACCAACTGACGAGCGCCGCGCCAGCTATCTACGACATGTCCAGGCGGCTGAAGCGCGATATGCGCTTCCTGCCGGGCTTCTCGATGCGCTGGTCTGGACGGAGTCGCGGTACAATCCGTTCGCGATGAGCAAGGCCGGAGCAGCAGGCTTGGGGCAGCTCATGCCGGCGACAGCACGACTGCTGGGCGTGTCCAACCGCTTCCAGCCAATCGACAACATATACGGGGCTGCTCGATATTTGCGGTGGATGCTTGACCGCTTCGGCATGGTCCACCTGGCGGTGGCAGCGTACAATGCAGGTCCCGGAGCAGTGAGCCGTGCCGGGGGTGTCCCGCTGAACGGCGAAACGCCGGGCTACGTCCGCGAGGTGTTGCGGCACTGGAAGAATGAGCTGGAGTGAGCCGTGCTGAACCGTCGAAGGATGCGCTTGTCAGGACGACTGACCAAGGGGGCTCGCAGCCTCTTGATCACCACGCCCGATGAGGGAACCTGGATCGTGGACGCACCGGAGTTCGACGGCGCGTTGCTCGAGCAGAACGTCATCGTGGAGGGCGTGCTCAAGAGCCCCGAACGCATCCTGGCGGACTGGATCGGAATCGCCGCCTAACACGCAGAGCGCCGTTGCCGGCTGAGTGTGGACGCTCGACCCACTACGCAGCGCGGCGCCGCCCCTTCTTGATGTCGACCACCTTGCCTCCGTCGAGGAAGTCCGCCCAATCCTGCATCATTCGCCGCCGCGGAGCGAGATACTCCGCCGCATTGTAGGCGCTGCGCACTTCGTTCTTCTCGGAATGAGCCAGTTGAAGCTCGACCCAGTCCTCGTGGTACCTGCGGATCCACATCGGCGGCTTGCCGAACTCCACCAGTTGCTCGTTGGCCCAAGTGCTCGCCAGACCGCGAAATCCATGAACGGTCTGCCTCGTGTGATAGCCCAGGCGGTAGAGGCCGTAGATCATCGTGTTCTCCGAGAGGGGCTTGTCCGGATGGCCTCCAGGAAAAACGAAGTCGCCCGTCGCCTCGGAGAATCGGCGCTGGGCGATTTGCGCCGCCTGAGCCGACAGGGGCACAAGGTGCTCGCGCCCCATCTTCATCCTCGACGCAGGGATCCGCCAGAGTGGCTCCTTGCCGCCCAATCCTTCGAACTCCGATTTGACTGCAAAGCGAAGCTCTTTCGTCCGTACCCAGGTCAACAAGGCGAACAGCAGCGCGTCGCGAGTGATCACCGACCGCCGATCGCCCTCTTCCTGATAGGCGCGGAGCTTCTCGAGTAGCGATGGCAACTCGCTCAGCGGGACGCGGCTCATGTGCTGCACGCGGGGGCGAGGCTTTAAGGCGCCGCGCAGATGGGCGGTCGGGTCATTGCTCGTGAGACCGCAGGCGATTGCAAACTGGAAGACCTGCCCTACTCCCTGCTTGGCACGGCGGCTGATATCCAGCGCCTCACGCGCCTCGATCTTGCGGATCATCTCCAGCACATGGGGCGGCGTGATTTCGTCGATCGGCATTTGGCCGAGTTCAGGGAACACGTCCCGCTCCATTCTCGACCAGACCCGTTCTGCATGGGCGGGATGCAGCGATGACTTGCGGTTCATGTGCCAGCGCTCCGCGACCTCGAAGAAAGTGTTGCCGCCAGCAGGCTTCGCGTCGTCCTTTGCCTTCATCGGGTCTGTGCCCTCGGAAAGCTGAACCTTGGCGGCGTTCCGTTTGTCCCTTGCGGCCGCGATTCCGACGCCCGGGTAAGCACCGAACGAGAGCAGCTTCTCCTTTCCCGCGACGCGGTACTTCATGCGCCAGAGCTTGGTGCCGTTTGGCTGCACCAGCAGGAACAAGCCGCCGCTGTCGGCCAGCTTGTAAGCTCGCTCAGCGGGCTTCGCAGTACGGACCTGAGTGTCTGTCAGAGGCATGGGGGTATCGCTCCTTTGCGCTACTCCGCGAAAATACCCCCAAAATACCCCCACACCAAATCTGGCTGCATGTGGAAGGACAAGGGCGAATGCGGACGCGAATCGCCCGCAACCCTCTACTTTTCGGCTGTTTTTTGGAAAAATGCGGAAGCGTGTGGAAGCTTCCGGACAGGCCATTGGTAGCGGAGGAGGGACTCGAACCCCCGACACGCGGATTATGATTCCGCTGCTCTAACCGGCTGAGCTACTCCGCCCCATGGTCCACCCGGCATTGCCGGGCAGGCGGCGCTCTTAGGGCGCGGCGGGGGCTTGGTCAACCACCTCTTTTCAGGGCCGGACGACCGCGGAAAGACCAGCTTCCGGCAGCCTCCCAGGGCCCGCCGCGATAGCTCTGGAGGGCCAGGCCGACGAAGGCGAAGCGGCGTTCGATCGGCTCCCCGCGCAGGCGCGCCTGCAGGCTGCGGGCCTGCGCCGGTGGAACCTTGTTCTGGATCGTCAGGTGCAGCCGCGGGCTCGGCCGGTCCTGCGCCGTGAGCAGGCCGTGGAAGTGGTCCGCCAGGGCCTCGCGCAGCGCCAGCAGGCCTGGGCTGGCCAGGGCGAGCGCGGTGCCCTGGCCGAGATCGAGCAGCCCGGTGACGGCGCCGGCGATCGGCGCGTGGCGGGCGGCCTGCGCGGCCAGAACCTGCCGCAGCTCCGCACCGGCCGAGGCCGGCAGGGCCCGGAACAGCGTGACGTGGGCGGGCACGCGGTTGCGCTCGGGCGGATAGTGCGCCCGCCGCAGCCCGTCGGCCCAGGCGAACAGGTCGGGCGGGAGACTGGCCGTGACGATCAGCGGCCCCCGGTCGGGCGGCGCGCCGGCTTCGCTCACAGCTCGCCGCGGGCGCGGCGGATGGCGAACCACTTGGCGACGTTGCGGTTGTGCTCGGCCAGCGTGGCGGCGAAGGCATGGCCGCCGGTGCCATCGGCCACCATGTAGAGCGCGTCGGTATCGGCCGGGTTGAGCACAGCCTCAAGCGAGGCGCGCCCCGGATTGGTGATCGGTCCGCTGGGCAGGCCGACCATGGCATAGGTGTTGTAGCCGTTGACTGCAGCGATCTCGCTCTGGCGGATGCGCCGGCCCAGCGGCTTGCCGCGGGTGATCGGATAGATGATCGTCGGATCGGCCTGGAGCATCATGCCCTGGCGCAGCCGGTTGGAATAGAGCCCGGCAACCAGCCGGCGCTCCTCGGGCTTGCCGGTCTCCTTCTCGACGATCGAGGCGAGGATCACCGCCTCGCGCGGGGTGCGGGCAACGGTGCGCGGCGAGCGCTTCGGCCACAGCTCCTTGAGCGTGCGCGCCATGGCCTGCTGCATCCGGTCGACCACGGCCGCGCGGCTTTCGCCCACGCCGATTTCGTAGGTGTCGGGCAGGATCGAGCCCTCATCGGGCACGGCAATCTCGCCCGTCAAGTTGGCCTGCGCAGCCAGCCGTTCCTTGACCATGATCGAGGGCATGCCCTCGGGCACGGTCACGAAGCGGCGGATCACCTTGCCGCCCTGGAGAATGTCCAGGATGGTTGCCTGGCTGGCACCCTTCGGCAGCATGAAGGTGCCGGCCTTGATCGGCGCAGAGCCGCCCAGCAGCTTGGCCCGCAGCTTGAACACGGCGGACTGGTCCGTCGCGCCGAGGTCCTGCAGCTTCGCCGCGACCTGCCCGAAGCTGTCGCCCTGGGCGACGACAAACTCGGTGTCCTTGTCGAGCGGGCCGGGCAGATACCACCCGCCAACCAGCCACAGCAGGGCCAGGGCGGCCGCCAGCAAGGCGATCAGCTTGCCGCGGCGGCGCACGGGCTCAGACCTTCTTCATCACCAGGCTGGCATTGGTCCCGCCGAAGCCGAACGAATTGTTCAGCACGGCCCGCACCTCGCGCTGCTTGGCGACGAGCGGCACGAGGTCGACCCCTTCGGTGCCCTCGTCCGGGTTGTGCAGGTTGAGCGTGGGCGGGACGATCTGGTCGCGGATCGCGAGGATGCAGAAGATCGCCTCGACCGCGCCGGCGCCGCCGAGCAGGTGGCCGATGGCCGACTTGGTGCTGCTCATCGAGGCGCCCGACAGGTCGTCGCCCAGCACGCGCTTGACCGCGGCCAGTTCGATCGTGTCGGCCATGGTCGAGGTGCCGTGGGCGTTGACATAGTCGATGTCCCCCGGGGCCAGCCCGGCCTTGCGCAGCGCCATCCGCATGGCGAGTTCAGCGCCCTTGCCTTCCGGGTGCGGGGCGGTGACGTGATAGGCATCGCCCGACAGGCCGTAGCCGACCACCTCGGCATAGATTTTCGCGCCGCGGGCCTTGGCGTGTTCGTACTCTTCCAGCACCACCACCCCGGCGCCCTCGCCCATGACAAAGCCGTCGCGGTCCTTGTCGTAGGGGCGGCTGGCCTCGGTCGGACGGTCGTTGAAGCTGCAGTTGAGCGCACGCGCCTGGGCGAAGCCGGCCACGCCGAGCGGGTTGATCGTGCTCTCCGCCCCGCCCGCCAGCATGATGTCGGCATCGCCGTCCTTGATCATCCGCGCGGCATCGCCGATCGAGTGCGCGCCGGTCGAGCAGGCGGTCACCACCGCATGGTTCGGCCCCATCAGGCCATACTTGATCGAGACCTGCCCCGAGATCAGGTTGATCAGCCGGCCGTGGACGAAGTGCGGCGAGACGCGGCCGGGGCCCTTCTCGTGCAGCACGATGGATTCGCTCTCGATCCCCGGCAGCCCGCCGATGCCCGAACCGATCGAGCAGCCGGTGCGCAGCTTGAGATCGTCATCCATCTCGGTCAGCCCGGCGTCCTCGAGCGCCTGGCCGGCGGCGTCGATGCCGTAGACGATGAACGGATCGACCTGCCGCTGGATCTTGTGATCAACCCGCTTGCCGGGATCGAAGCCATAGGGGTGATCGGCCGGCTTCACCTCGCAGGCGATCTGGCACTTCTGGTCGCTGGCGTCGAAGCGCGTGATCGGACCTGCGCCCGACTTGCCTGCCAGCAGGTTGGCCCAGACGGTTTCCACATCGGCCCCCAGCGGGGTGACCAGACCGAGACCGGTGACGACGACACGACGCATATGCTGCTCCGAAACTTCCCGTTCGCGACCCTTCGGCACTGGCCGATAACCGCTGGCGACAGAAACACAACAGGCCCAACCCGAACAAGGGGCTGAGCCTGAAGTGGGTCCCGTGCCCGCACCCGGCAAGGGGCGCGGGGACTGCCCTCAAGCAAGCTCAGGGCGGCGGGTGGCGGTAAGGGCGATCAGCCCTTGTTTTCGTTGATGTACTTGATCGCGTCCGAGACGGTGCTGATCTTCTCGGCGGCGTCGTCGGGGATCTCGACCCCGAACTCTTCCTCGAAGGCCATCACGAGCTCGACGATGTCCAGGCTGTCGGCGCCCAGGTCGTCGATGAAGCTCGCGTCCTCGGTAACCTTGTCAGCCTCGACGCCGAGGTGCTCGACCACAATCTTCTTAACCCGGTCGGCGGTGTCGCTCATGGAATGTCCTCTCGTGAACGGGAGATGAAAAACTCGAAGGTGCCCTAATGTGCCGTGGCGGCGCTGGCAAGTGGTTGCGCGCGGGCTGGGGAAAAGGCCGGGACCGGCCGATTACGTGGCGTCAGCCCGGCCGGACGGGGGCATCCGCCCCGCCGGCCGGGCCGCGGCCCGCCTTCACCCCTTGGGCGGTTCGACCACGCGCAGATGCAGCTCACGCAGCTGCTTCGGCTCGGCCGGGCTCGGCGCGCCCATCAGCAGGTCCTCGGCGCGCTGGTTCATCGGGAACAGCGTGATCTCGCGCAGGTTCTGCGCCCCGCACAGCAGCATGACGATGCGATCGACGCCGGCGGCCATGCCGCCATGCGGCGGCGCGCCATACTGGAAGGCGCGGTAGAGCCCGCCGAAGCGCTCCTCGACGTCGGCCTTGCTGAGGCCGACCAGCTCGAAAGCCTTGACCATGGTCTCGGGCGACTGGTTGCGGATCGAGCCCGAGGCGATCTCGTAGCCGTTGCAGACCAGGTCATACTGGAACGCCTTGATCGTCAGCGGGTCCTGGCTGGTCAACGCCTCGATCCCGCCCTGCGGCATCGAGAACGGGTTGTGGCTGAACTCCACCTTCTTGCTGTCCTCGTCCCATTCGTAGAACGGGAAGTCGACGATCCAGCACAGCTCGAACCGGTCCTTGTCGATCAGGTCGAGCTGCTCGCCCACGCGGATGCGGGCCAGGCCGGCGAGCTTGGCCGCCTGCTCTTCCTTGCCGGCGGCAAAGAAGCAGCCGTCATCAGGGCCGAGGCCCAGCGCGTCGAACAGCGCGGCCATCTTTTCGGGCCCGTGGTTCTTGGCGATCGGCCCGCCGAACTCGCCGCCCTTGCGGGTGACATAGCCCAGCCCGGCATGCCCTTCCGAGCGGGCCCAGTCGTTCATGTCGTCGAAGAACTTGCGGCTCAGGCCGGCGGTGTTCGGCGCCGGGATCAGCCGCACCGTGCCGCCCGAGCCGACGATCTTGTCGAACAGGCCGAAGCCCGATCCGACAAACTCGCTGGTGACGTCGCGGATGATCAGCGGGTTGCGCAGGTCGGGCTTGTCCGAGCCGTACTTGAGCATGGCCTCGGCATAGGGGATGCGCGGGAAGCTGCCGATCGGGGTGACGGCCTTGCCCTCGGCAAAGGCCTCGAACACACCCCCGATCACCGGCTCCATCGTCTCCCAGACTTCCTCCTGGGTGACGAAGCTCATCTCGAGGTCGAGCTGGTAGAACTCGCCCGGCAGGCGGTCGGCGCGGGGGTCCTCGTCGCGGAAGCAGGGGGCGATCTGGAAGTAGCGGTCGAACCCGGCCACCATCAGCAGCTGCTTGTACTGCTGCGGGGCCTGCGGCAGCGCATAGAACTTGCCGGCGTGGATCCGGCTCGGCACCAGGAAGTCGCGCGCACCCTCGGGCGAGGAGGCGGTCAGGATCGGGGTCGAGTATTCGGTGAACCCGGCGCCTTCCATGCGCCGGCGCATGTCCGAGATCACCTTGGTGCGCTTGACGATGTTGGCGTGCAGCGTCTCGCGGCGCAGGTCGAGGAAGCGGTAGCGCAGGCGGATGTCCTCGGGATACTCCTGCTCGCCCGCCACCGGCATCGGCAGCTCCTCGGCGCGGCTCAGCACGGTGGCCTCGCGGGCGAAGACCTCGATCTCGCCGGTGGCCAGGTTGGGATTGACCGTCCCGGCACTGCGCGCCTTGACCAGGCCATCGATCGTGACGACGCTCTCCACCCGCAGCCCCTCGAGCAGCGGCAGCGCGGCGCTGTCCACGTCGGCCACCACCTGGGTGATGCCGTAGTGATCGCGCAGATCGACGAACAGCACCCCGCCATGGTCGCGCTTGCGGTGCACCCAGCCGGAGAGCCGGACGGTCTCGCCTTCGTTCGCGCGGGTCAGCGCGCCGCAGGTGTGGGAGCGATAGGGATGCATCGAAACTCTTTCCATTCGGCCCGCGATCAGGCAGGGGCGGTGAAGCGCGGCTAACAGGCGATGGCCGGGCTTTTGTCAAGCCGCGGGCCCGCACGGGTCCATACAGAAAAGACCCATGAAGATACATCCTCTCATCACCACCTCCGCTGCCCTCGCCGACCTGTGCGAACGCCTGGCCAAGGCCGACTTCGTTTGCGTCGACACCGAGTTCATGCGCGAGAACACCTATTGGCCCGAACTCTGCCTGATCCAGATCGCCGACACCGAGGAGGCGGCGGCGATCGATCCGATGGCAGCCGACATCGACCTGTCGCCGCTGCTCGAGCTGCTGGTGGACAACGAGGACGTGCTCAAGGTCTTCCACGCCGGCGGCCAGGACGTGGAAATCATCTACAACCTCACCGGCAAGACTCCCCACCCGATCTTCGACACCCAGATCGCGATGATGGCGATCAGCCAGTCGGAGCAGATCGGCTATTCCAACCTGGTCGAGAGCTGGCTGGGCATCGCGGTCGACAAGGGCGCCCGCTTCACCGACTGGTCGCGCCGCCCGCTCGACGCGCGGCAGATCGACTATGCGATCGGCGACGTCACCCACCTGTCCAAGATCTTCCCGAAGATGCTCAAGCGCCTGATCAAGACCGGGCGCGGACAGTGGCTCGATGCCGAGATGGAGAAGCTCGCCGACCCCGAGAACTACCGCAACGATCCCGCCACGGCCTGGCAGCGGATCCGCGCCAGCGGGCGCAACCCGGCGGTGCTGGGCCGGCTCAAGGCGCTGGCCGCCTGGCGCGAACACGAGGCGCAGGACAAGAACATCCCGCGCGGCCGCATCGCCCGCGACGAGACCCTGGCCGACATCGCCAGCCACCCGCCCAAGCAGCAGGCCGATCTGGCCAAGGTGCGGGGGCTTTCCCCGGGCTGGAAGGAAAACGAGATCGGCAAGCGCCTGATGGCCGCACTGGCCGCCGCCACCCCGCTGGGCGAGGACGAGCTGCCCCCGCGCACTCCGCGCGGCGCGCCGCTGGGCAAGGAGGGCGCGCTGGTCGCCGACCTGCTCAAGCTGCTGCTCAAGATCCGCGCCCGCGAGATCGACGTGGCCGCCCGGCTGCTCGCCCGCAGCGACGATCTGGAGCTGCTCGCCGCCGGGGTCCGCAAGAACCTCTCGCTGCTCGAAGGCTGGCGGTTCGAGCAGTTCGGCCGCGAGGCGCTGGAGCTGGTCGAAGGCAAGCTGGCCTTCGCCGTGCTGGGCGGCAAGCTCAAGATGACCCACATCGACGAGATCCACGAGGAGATGGGACAGCAGAATCCGGCCGCGGTCGAGGACGACGGCATCGCGGCGGAGAAGGCGACGGCCGATGAGGTGGTGGCCGATGAGGCTATGGACGAGGACAGGGCGTGATCAGGGCGGAGGCACGGCCATGACCCCTGCCTTCAGCGCGAACCTGACGTTATCGTCGCCCCGGGCTCGCCCCGGGGCAGGGCTGCCTTCGACGACGCTGGCGCGGAAGAAAAAGCTCTGTCCCGGATCAAGCCCGGGACAACGCAAGGGGGTGCAAGGGACGGCCCGGCATCGCTGTACCGCGGAGGACATGCAGCCATGACCGTCTTCCAGCCCACCCTCAAGCAGCTCCAGTATCTGGTCGGCCTGCACGAGCACGGCCACTTCGGCCGCGCCGCCGAGGCCTGCTTCGTCTCGCAGTCGACCTTGTCGGCCGGGCTGCGCGATCTGGAGACCCTGTTGGGGGTCACCCTGGTCGAACGGACCAAGCGCGCGGTGCGGTTCACCCCGCTGGGCAATGCCGTGGTCGCCAAGGCCCACCGCATCCTGCGCGAGGCCGAGGAACTGTCCGATCTGGTCCAGTCGAGCGGCCAGCCGCTGTCGGGCGAGGTGCGGATGAGCGTGATACCCACGATCGCCCCGTTCCTGCTCCCGCGGATGCTGCCGCGCCTGCGCCGCGAACGCCCGAACCTCAAGCTCTATCTGCGCGAGGAGACCAGCGCCGCGGCGATGGAATCGCTCCAGCACGGCCGGGCCGATTGCGTGCTGTTGGCCCTGCCCTTCCCCACTGGCGAGGTGGAGAAGGAGACGATCGAGCTGGACGCCCTGTTCGTCGCCTTCCCCAAGGACGACCCGCGCGACCTGCCGGCGGAGATCCCGGCCGAACTGATCGACGAAAACCGCCTGCTGCTGCTGGAGGATGGCCACTGCCTGCGCGAGCATGCGCTGGCCGCCTGCAATCGGCCCGAGCTGCGCGCCTCGGCGACGATGATCGGCACCAGCCTGCACACGCTGGTGCAGATGGTGGACAACGGCCTCGGCCTGACCATGCTGCCCGAAATGGCGATCGACGCGGGGATCCTCAACGGCACCGACGTGGTCGCCCGCCCGCTCGACACCCCCACCGCCAACCGCGAGATCGCGCTGGTCTGGCGCAAGAACAGCCCGCGCGGCGATGAATTCCGGATGCTGGCGGAGGAGCTGCGCGCGGGCTGAGGCGCCGCCGCGGCGCGCGGTTGCGCCCGGCCAGCATCGCCGCCCCGCGCCCGCACGCCGCTCCGGCGATGAGTTGCGGGCGGCTTTGGCAAAATGAAAATCGTTCGCTTATTGTCGGGCGCATCACCACGAGGATGCCGCCCGCGCCGCGCGCGCCGGCCAAGGAGCGATCATGAACGACCAGGCCCACGATTTCGAGGCGCACGACTTCTTCCTCAGCGACCGGTGGATCGCCAATCCCTACCCCTATTTCGACTATATGCGGGCGAAATCGCCGGTGCAGCGCGAGCCGCACCACGGCATCTTCATGGTCACCGGCTACACCGAGGCGCTCGAGATCTACAACGATCCCGATCGCTTCTCCTCGTGCATGTCGACCACTGGTCCCTTCGCCGGCTGCCCGATTCCGCTCGACCAGCACCGCGACGAGGACATCTCGGCGCTGATCGAGCAGTGGCGCGACCAGACCCCGTTCCACGACCAGCTGCCGACCATGGATCCGCCGGTCCACACCGCCCACCGTTCCCTGCTGATGTCGCTGATCACGCCGCGGCGCCTCAAGGAGAACGAGGACTTCATGTGGAAGCTGGCGGACGAGCAGATCGATGGCTTCCTGAACCGCGGTGAATGCGAGTTCATGAACGATTTCGCCCAGCCCTTCGCGGTGCTGGTCGTTTCGGACCTGCTGGGCGTGCCGGCCGAAGACCGGGTCGAATTCCGTAAGCACCTGATCCGGGTCGAGCAGGAAAGCGGCGGCGCCGTGGTGGGCGGCACCGATGGCGAGGTGACGCACGGGCCGCTCGAATATCTGTATGACAAGTTCTCGACCTATGTCGTCGACCGCCGCGCCAACCCGCGCGACGACGTGCTCACCGGCCTGGCCAAGGCGACCTTCCCCGACGGCACCGTGCCCGATCCGATGGACGTGGCCCGGGTCGCCGCCAATGTCTTTGCCGCCGGACAGGAAACCACGGTGCGGTTGCTCAGCTATGCCTTCCAGTACATCAGCGATCATCCCGAGATCCAGCAGCGCCTGCGCGCGGATCGCAGCCTGATCCCCAATTTCATCGAGGAGTGCATGCGCACGGAGGGGCCGGTGAAGGGCGACTTCCGCCTGGCCAAGCGGCCCACGACCGTCGCCGGGGTGGAGATCCCTGCCGGCAGCTTCCTGTTCATCGCCAACAGCGCGGCCAACCGCGATGCCCGCAAGTTCGACAATCCGGGCGAGTTCCAGCTCGACCGCAAGAATGCCCGCCTCCACGTCGGCTTCGGCGCCGGCCGGCACGCCTGCCCCGGCGCGCCACTGGCCCGCGCGGAAACCGTGGTCGCGCTCAACCGCATGTTCGACCGCACCAGCGACATCCGCATCTCGGAAAAGGTCCATGGTCCGGCGGGCGCCCGGCGCTACACCTACCTGCCGACCTTCATCCTGCGCGGGCTCACCCACATCGCGCTCGAGTTCGACCCGCGGGAGGCGGCTTGACCATGAAAGTCAGGGTCGATCCTGAGATTTGCGCCGGCTTCGGGATCTGCACCGGCATCGCCCCCGAGGTGTTCGAGCTGCATGACGATGGCTATGCCGTGGTGCTGGTCAGCGCCATCGCGCCCGGGGACGAGGACCTGATGCTCCGGGCCGAGAGCCAGTGCCCGGCCCGGGCCATCTCGATCATCCCCGACTAGGCCGGTTTCTGCTGGCATTGAGGCGGCACCGGTCCCGGTGCGGGCGCCGGGTGCTCCCGCTCGCCCGCGGCCGGTCGCCGGGCCGCCCCCTGTCCTACAGGCCGCTGCCGTGCCACACTCCGCGCGGCTCTTTCGCATCGTTGGTCATGGCCGCGCGCGGCAAACTTCTCGGCACTGTTTCTGTGGGTGAACTTCGCGAAGTTCGCGGGTTTGCGCCGCGCGGGCCGGCGCCTCAATCCATGTGCTTGAGACCGACCCGCAGGTAGTCCCAGCCGGTGATCGCGGTCAGCACCGCGGCCGCCCACAGCGTGGTCAGGCCCACGGTATGCGGCAGGTTCACCGTCTGACCCAGCAGGGTCACGGTCCACCACGGCGTGCCCTTGCCGAGAATCAGCGCGCCGAGGCAGACGATCTGGAAGGTCGTCTTCCATTTGGCCAGCTTGGACACCGGCACCGACACCTGCAGCCCGCCCAGGAACTCGCGCAGGCCCGACACGGCGATCTCGCGCAGCAGGATCACCAGCCCGGCGATGACGTGGAGATCGCCCACGTAGGGACCGGTCAGCACGCCCTGCGCCGCCAGCACCAGCAGCACGGCGGCTACCATGATCTTGTCGGCGATGGGATCGAGGAAGATCCCCAGCTTCGACACCGCGCCCTGGGCGCGGGCGAGATAGCCGTCGAAATAGTCGGTCAGGCCCATCAGCGTATACATGGCAAAGGCCGCGAGGTAGCCGGCCTGCCAGCCCGGCCACCACAGCAGAGCGACCAGCACGGGCACGGCGACGATGCGCGACAGTGTCAGGATGTTGGGCAGCGTCAGCATCGCGGGCCAGAGCTAGCCGCTCAGCACCGCGCTTGTCGAGAGGCTCGGCGCGGCCCGTCCACCAGCGGCGGCGACGGGCGGACGGATTAACCGCTTGTCATCAGACCGTAGCGCAAACGGTCTTGTCCGGACCGCAATCGCCGCTAGGGTCCGCCCGCCGGCCGGGCACAGCCAAGGAACTGCATGACCACCACCACCCAACTCCTGCGGCAACGGCGCTTCCTGCCGCTGTTCGTGACGCAGCTGCTCGGCGCGTTCAACGACAACCTGTTCAAGAACGCGATGGTCCTCTTCGCGGTCTACAGCCTCTACAATTCCGAGAGCCAGGAAGCCGCTTTCAGCGGCATCGCCTCGGCGCTGTTCGTGATTCCCTTCGTCACCCTCTCGGCCCTGTCGGGACAGCTGGCGGACAGCCGCGACAAGGCGGCGATCATCCGGATCGTCAAGGCCTGCGAGATCGGGATCATGGTGGTGGGCGGGATCGGCCTCGCCCTCGCCTGGAAGAACCTCGCGGTCGAGACGGTGGCGATCCCGCTGATGCTGCTCGCCCTCTTCGCCATGGGGGTGCATTCCACCTTTTTCGGCCCGATCAAGTACGCGATCCTGCCCCAGCACCTGCTTCCGGGCGAGGTCCTGGCCGGCACCGGGCTGGTCGAGGCCGGCACCTACATCGCGATTCTTGCCGGCACGATCCTGGCCGGCTGGATCCCGGTGGAATGGGCCGCGGTCGGCGTGGTCCTGACGGCGGTGATCGGCTGGTTCGCCGGGCGACAGGTGCCCCCGGCCCCGCCGATGGCCGAGCCGCAGCCGATCGACTACAACATCCTGCGGTCGTCGATCACGCTGATCCGCAACACCACCGATGACCGGCGCGTCGCCCTGGCGATCGGGGCGATCTCGTTCTTCTGGGCGGTCGGCACGATCCTGTTCATCCAGTTCCCGCCGCTCGCCAAGAACGTCCTTCATGCCAGCAAGGAGGTGGCCAGCCTGTTCCTGGTGATCTTCTCGATCGGCATCGCGATCGGCTCGATGTCGATCAATGCGCTGCTCAAGGGCCAGGTCTCGGCCCGCTTCGCGCCGCCTTCAGTGATGGTGATGGGCCTGTTCGTCGTGGCGTTCTGGTTCGTCTGCTCGAGCTGGACCCCGCATGCCGGCGAAGGCCTGATGCAGCTCGGCGCCTTCGTGCGGCATCCGATGGCAGTGTGGCTGCTGCTGGCGCTGCTCGGCATCGCCATTGCCGGCGGCATGTTCGTGGTGCCGCTCTACGCCTTCCTGACCACCTTTGTCCCGCCCTCGCAGACGGCCCGCACGATCGCCGCGAACAACATCGTCAATTCGGGCGCGATGGTGGTCGGCGCGCTGGTCTCGCTGGCGCTGAGCCATGCCGGCATCCCGCTGGCCGACCAGTTGCTGGTCTCCGCCGGGATGAGCGTGATCTCGGCGCTGCTCGGGCTGCGGCTCTACAGCGCCGAGCGCGCCGCGGCGGCGTCAGCCGCCTAGGCGCGGCTCAGCCGAGGAAGGTCGTCACCGCTAGCAGGCAGGCAGTATAGGCGATCAGGAAGTCTTTCACGTCCTGCGTGGTGATGCGCCAGCCGCGGCGCGGCGCGGGGCGCACCGCGGGAGCGGCGTCCGTCGCCTCCCCGTTATCCCCGCACGCCGCCGCCGCGGCCAGCCGGGCGGCGACCTCGGGCTCGTGATGGGGGAGCGAGCGCAGCACGCGGCGCGGCAGCGAGGCGCGGAAGGGATGGCGGGTGCCGCCGTAGCGGATCGCGCCCATGGTGAAGCCTGCGGTGTCCATGCGCCGAAGGTAACGCATTGTTCACCCTGTTCCAGCACCGCCGGCAGCCTAATTCGCGACCATCCCGTTCCGGTACGCCTCGCCGGCCGAATCATGAACGCCGGACCTTCCGGCCCGGCGTTCGAGAGCAGCAGGTGGCGGCACAGGCCGCGCTGGTCAGGCGGCGAGGACGGCGGTCTTGCGCGTCGAACCGGCATGGATCTCGTCGATCGCGGCGCCCAGCGCGGCGTCGAACTCGGCATCGCTCATCTGCGCGCGCAGGTCTTCGAGCAGGGCCCGGCTGAAGCTGGCGATGATGCCTTTGTTCCGGGCCAGCTCGACGCAGGCCTCGGGCCGCTTGTAGCCGCCCGAAAGCGCGACCACGCGGAGCACCTTGGGATGCTCGACCAGCGCGTCGAAGGTCCCCGGGACGACCGGCAGCGACAGCTTGAGCATGACCTGCTGCCCGGCCGGGAGGGCGTCGAGCGCCTTGAGGAGCTCGTCGCGCAGGATCGTGTCGCAATCGGCCCTGGTTGCGCTCTTGATGTTCACCTCGGGCTCGATGATCGGCATCATGCCATGGGCCAGCACCTGCTGCCCGACCGCGAACTGCTGGGCGACCACCGCCGCGATCCCCTCGGCATTGGCCGAATTGATCACCGAACGCTCCTTGGTGCCATAGACCCCGAGGGCCTTGGCGCGGGTCAGCAGCGCATCGAGCTCGGGCATCGGCTTCATCAGCTGGACGCCGTTCGCCTCGTCCTCGAGCCCTTTGTCGATCTTGATGAAGGGCACCACGCCCTTGGCGATCAGCGCGGCGGGAGTCGGCACGCCATCGACCGTGCCGTCCATCGTCCGCTCGAACAGGATCGCGCCGATGACCTTGTCGCCGGTGAAGGTGGCCGAACGGATGATGCGGGCGCGCATGTCGTGGATCAGCCCGAACATCTCCTCGTCGGACGACCAGGCGCCCTCCGCAATGCCATAGCCGGCCAGCGCCTTGGGGGTCGAGCCGCCCGACTGGTCCAGCGCCGCAATGAAGCCGTTGCCGGCAGCCATCTTGGCGGTCATTTCCGAAGTCTGCATCGCGGTCCACCTTTCCTGCTGTGCCTGCGCCTCGCGCACGCATACGTATGCTGGAGGCGCCCATACCATCATTGCGCTGCACTGCAACCTGTGCCGCGCCGTGCCTCCGCGGTTTCGCCCGATCCATGCCATTGCGGCACAGGCGTCCCCGCCAAAGCTTACCGCCGGAAGGTCGCCTCGCCCGCCGTGCCGCCGCTCAGCGCTGCAGCGCGACCACGCCGGGCAGTTCCTTGCCTTCCATCCATTCGAGGAAGGCACCCCCTGCGGTGGAGATATAGCTAAAATCGTCCGCCACGCCGGCATGGTTGAGCGCGGCAACCGTATCCCCGCCGCCGGCCACCGAGACCAGCGAGCCCTCGCGGGTCAGCGCGGCCGCCGTGCGGGCCAGACCAACCGTGGCGGCATCGAACGGGGCCATCTCGAACGCGCCCATCGGCCCGTTCCAGACCAGGGTGCGGCAGGTCTTGAGCACGTCGCCCAGCGCCTCGACCGCCTGCGGACCGACATCGAGGATCATCTCGTCGGCGGCCACCTCATGGACGTTGCAGGTGCGCAAGGACGGCGGGTTGGCGGCGAATTCCTTCGAGACCACCACGTCATAGGGCAGGTGCACGGTGCAGCCCGACTTGTCGGCATTGTCGAGGATCTCCTCGGCCGTGGCGGTCAGGTCGTGCTCGCACAGGCTTTTGCCGACATCGACCCCACGTGCGGCAAGGAAGGTGTTGGCCATGCCACCGCCGATGATCAGGTGATCGACCAGATTGACGAGATGCTTGAGCACGTCGAGCTTGGACGAGACCTTGGCCCCACCGACCACGGCCGCGACCGGCTTGTCGGGCTTGCCCAGCGCCTTCTCCAGTGCCTCGAGCTCGGCCTGCATCGACCGTCCGGCGTAGGCCGGCAGCACATGGGCCAGCCCCTCGGTGCTGGCATGGGCGCGATGGGCGGCCGAGAAGGCGTCGTTCACATAGAAGTCGCCGTTGGCCGCGATGGCCCGGGCCAGCTCGGGATCGTTCTTTTCCTCGCCCTTCCAGAACCGGGTGTTCTCGAGCACGGCGATGCCGCCGTTGCCAAGGATACCCACGCTCTGCGCCACGATCGGCCCGGCGATCTCGGGGACGAACATCACCTCGCGACCGAGCACGGTCTGGAGGCAGTCGATCACCATCGACAGCGACTGGGTCGACACCCGTTCGCCCTTGGGCCGGCCGAAGTGGGCCAGCAGCAGCACCTTGGCGCCCTTGTCGGCGAGCTCCAGAATGGTCGGCGCCGAGGCATGGACGCGGGTGTCGTCGGTGACGGCGCCGTCCTGCATCGGCAGGTTCAGGTCTACGCGGACCAGCGCGACCTTGCCGGCCACGTCGCCGAGATCGTCGAGTGTCTTGAAAGTGGTCATGGCTCGATCCTCACTTCATCCCCGATGGCAATGTCGCCATCCGCAATCACCCGGCCCAGCACGCCGCCGCGCCAGTCCGGCAGCAACGCCGCCTTGAGCCCGGGGGCGATCTCGTCCATGCGGCTGCACGGGTCGCATTCGCAGGTTGTCTCGATCCGCAGGCTCGGCCCGATCGCGATGATCCGGCCCGCCTCGCGCGGCAGCCGCAGGCCAGCCACCAGCAGGTTCGTCCGGCGTTCGAACCAGGACACGTCTGTCCCCAGTTCAGCCAAGGCTGCCGCCCAGCTCTCGGCCTCGAGCAGGGAAACCTGGCGCCGGCCGGACTTCCCCGGCGGGATGATCCCGCGGCAGTCGCCGGCCAGGCCCGCCGCGCGGGTGACCGCGATCCGCTCGACCACCTCCATGGGACCGCGCCGCCGTTCGTGCCGCGCGATGCCCAGAAGCCGGCCCATCAACCCCTGCCTCCGTTCGGTTCGAGCGCAGTCGAGAACCGCGGGGCGCGGCGTGTCTCGACTGCGCTCGACACGAACGGGGAACTGATCATGTCAGTTCAGAGGAACTTGGCCAGGGCGCCGGTGGTGTCGACCATCCGGTTGGAGAAGCCCCATTCGTTGTCATACCAGCTCAGCACGCGCACCAGCTTGCCGTCGATCACCCCGGTTTCCAGGCTGTCGATGGTCGAGCTGTTGGCGCAGTGGTTGTAGTCGATCGAGACCAGCGGCTCGTCCGAAAAGCCGAGAATGCCCTTGAGCGGCCCTTCGGCGGCGGCCTTGAGCAGGCTGTTGACCTCGTCCTTGGTGGTTTCGCGCTTGGGCACGAAGGTCAGGTCGACCACCGAGACGTTCGGGGTCGGCACGCGGATCGCCGAGCCGTCCAGCTTGCCCTTGAGCTCGGGCAGCACCTCGCCCACGGCGCGGGCGGCGCCGGTGGTGGTCGGGATCATCGACATCGCGGCGGCGCGGGCGCGGCGCGGATCCTCGTGGATCTGGTCGAGGATCTTCTGGTCGTTGGTATAGGCGTGGATCGTGGTCATCAGCCCGCGCTCGATGCCGATCGAATCGTTCAGCACCTTGGCGAAGGGCGCGAGGCAGTTGGTGGTGCACGACGCGTTCGAGATGATGACGTGGTCGGCGGTCAGCTTGTCATGGTTGACGCCGTAGACCACGGTCAGGTCGACGTTCTTGCCGGGGGCCGAGATCACCACGCGCTTGGCGCCGGCGGCCAGGTGCTTCTCGCAAGAGGCGCGGTCGGTGAAGAAGCCGGTGCATTCCAGCACGATGTCGATGCCCTGCGCAGCATGCGGCAGGTTGGCCGGATCACGCTCGGCGGTCACGTGGATGCGCTTGCCGTTGATCACCAGGTCATTGCCGTCGACTGCGACCGTGCCGTTGAACGGGCCATGGACGCTATCGCGCTGGAACAGCATGGCGTTCGCCTTGGGCGAGGCCAGATCATTGATCGAGACCAGCTCGAGGTCATGGTCGGTCCGCTCGAGAATCGCACGGGCCACGTTGCGGCCGATGCGTCCGAACCCGTTGATCGCAACCTTGGTCGCCATGGTGTAAACTCCTGCCTGTTCCTGGGATGTCGTGTGGTTAGTTCAGCCGATCCACGATCTGCGGGACGATCTTGTCGACCGAGAATCCGAAATGGTCGAACAGCACCTCGGCCGGGGCCGATGCGCCGAACCGGTCGAGACCGATGGTCAGGCCCTCGCCCACGTACTTCTGCCAGCCAAGCGTGACCCCGGCCTCGATCGAGACCTTGAGCGCATCGGCCGGCAGCAGGTCGGCGCGGTAGGCCGCGTCCTGCGCGTCGAACAGCTCCCAGCACGGCATCGAGACGACATCCGCGCCGATGCCCCGGCCCTCGAGCGCCGCCGCGACCTTCACCGCCAGCTCGACCTCGGAGCCGGTGGCGAGTAGCACCACCCGGCGCGCGGCCGTTGCCGCAACCAGCCGGTAGGCGCCGCGCGCCGAGCGCATTTCGCCGCCGCTGTTGGCCGCGGTGCGGAGCTGGGGAAGGTTCTGCCGGGTCAGGATCAGCGCCGAGGGCGTGTGCTTGGCGGCCACCGCCAGCTGCCAGGCCTCGGCCGTCTCGATCAGGTCCGCCGGACGGAACACGTTGAGATTGGGGATCATCCGCAGGCTCATCACGTGCTCGACCGGCTGGTGCGTCGGGCCATCCTCGCCAAGGCCGATCGAATCATGGGTGAGCACGTAGATCACCCGGGCGTGCTGGAGTGCCGACAGACGGATCGCGTTGCGGCAGTAGTCGGCGAAGACCAGGAAGGTGCCGCCATAGGGGATCACCCCGCCGTGCAGCGCCATGCCGTTCATCGCCGCGGCCATGCCGAACTCGCGGATGCCGTAATAGACATAGCGGCCGCCATAGTCCGCCGCGGTCAGCGGGCCGGTGGCCTTGGTCTTGGTGTTGTTCGACCCGGTCAGGTCGGCCGAACCGCCAACCATTTCCGGCACCAGCGGGGTCAGCACCTCGAGCGCCATCTCGGACGCCTTGCGCGTCGCGACCTTCTGCGCGCCGTCAAGCCAGGCGGCGAAGGCCTGGGCCGCATCCTCGCCCGCGGGCAGGTCGCCAGCCATGCGGCGCGCCAGTTCGGCAGCCTTGTCAGAGGCGGCGGCGCGCTGCTCCCAGGCGGCCCGCGCGGCGGCCCCGCGCGCGCCGAGCCCGCGCCAGTCGGCCAGGATCTCGGCGGGCACCTCGAAGGGGGCCGCGGTCCAGCCCAGCACGCCGCGCGCGGCGGCGATCTCGTCGGCGCCGAGCGGCGACCCATGGACGCTGTGGCTGCCCTGCTTGTTGGGCGCGCCCTTGCCGATCACCGTGCGGCAGGCCACCAGCGAGGGGCGCGGATCGGCCACCGCCTCGCCCAGGGCGCGGGCGATGTCGGCAAAGTCGTGGCCATCGCAGCTGGTGACGTGCCAGCCGCTCGCGGCGTAGCGGCCGAGAATGTCCTCGCTGGTCGACAGCGCCGTATCGCCGTCGATCGTGATCTTGTTGTCATCCCACAGCACATTGAGGTGGCCGAGCTTGAGCGTACCGGCCAGGCCCACGGCCTCGTGGTTGATTCCTTCCATGAGGCAGCCGTCGCCGGCGATCACCCAGGTCCGGTGATCGACCAGGTCAGCGCCGAACGTGGCGTTAAGGTGGCGTTCGGCGAGCGCCATGCCGACGGCCATGGCGAAGCCCTGCCCGAGCGGGCCGGTGGTGCATTCCACCCCGGGGATCAGGAAGTTCTCGGGATGACCGGCGCAGACGCTGTCGATCTGGCGGAACTTGCGGATGTCCTCGATGGTCGGCGAGGCATAGCCGGTGAGGTAAAGAAGCGAATAGGCCAGCATCGAGCCGTGGCCGGCGGAGAGGACGAAGCGGTCACGGTCGGACCACTTCGGCGCGGCGGGATCGAACTTGAGGAACTGGCTGTAGAGCACCGTCGCCACGTCGGCCATGCCCATTGGCATGCCGGGGTGGCCCGAGTTGGCCGCCTGGACCGCGTCCATCGAAAGCGCGCGGATGGCGTTGGCCATTGGCCCCAGCCGGGACGGGTCGATGCTCATGCGTTCCTGGCTCCTGCGACGCGCGGGTTTGCGCCGGCGATTCGTCGTGCGCCCTTTCGCGGACGGGCCCGGGCGCGTCAAGTTTGCGCCCGACCGGGAGAGACCCGTGGACGGCGGTCATGGTCACGCGGTATTCCCGCGAAGGAACAGCACATTGACCCCTTGGTGAATTGCGTTAGCGAGGACCGGATGAGCGGCGAAAGAACCGAAAAAGCCCTGGCTCGTGCCGAACAGGCCCTGCGCCGGATCGATGCCGCGCGGGGCCGGGTGGCGATCACTCTTGCCGACCAGACCCGGCATAACGACCGGCTGCGCCAGGCTATCGCCGAAACCTTGCGCGATCTCGACCGGATGTTGGCCACTCCGGACGATGGCGGCGCCGCGGCATGAGCAACGTCACCCTCCAGATCGGCGGCCGCAGCTTCACCGTCGCCTGTGCCGCGGGCGAGGAGGCGCACATCGCGCGGCTCGGCCAACTGATCGATGGCAAGCTGCAGGCCATGGGCGGGGTCGCCGGACAGACCGAAACACGCATGCTGCTGTTCGCCGCGCTGCTGCTGGCGGACGAGCTGCACGAGATCCGCCATGGCGGAGCGGCGCCAGCTGCCCCGGTTCCGGTCGAGGACCCGCAGCTGGCCGGCCGGATCGAGGCGCTGGCCGCCGCCCTGGAAAAATGTGCGACGGACCTTGAGACCCTGGCCGGCGACGCCTAGATTGAGCGGTGACGGGTACTGCCCGGTGCGAGCCGCATGAAAATCCCTGAGGCTATAAGCAATCCAAGGGGGCTGTCCCTGCCCGGGCCCTGGTCCGGATTACACGGTCCCCACCTGACGTCGAGGCGTCAGAGGATTTCCCGGCAACGGCCCATGGTGGTCCCGTCACCCCGCCCCGGCCCCACGGGCCGGCGCCGTCCTGTCCGGCGGGCCTGAGCCCCGCCTGTCTTCCGGAGCCCCCGTGGACGAAAAGCACGCCCTTCGCACCCGCCTGCGCGCCGCGCGCCGCGCCCATGTTGAGGCCCTGCCCGAAACGGTGCGCGGGCTGATCCTGCTGCGTCCACCCGCCCCGGTCGCGGCACGGGTGCCGGTGGGCAGCGTGGTCGGGCTTTACCATGCCAACCCGGTGGAGGCGCCGACCGGCGGCTATGCCCGCTGGTTCTTCGAGAACGGCCGCCACCTTGCCCTGCCCTGGTTCGCCGACCGCGCGGCCCCGATGAGCTTCCGCGCCTGGCGCGATCCGTTTGACCTGTCGGACCTCGTCCCCGGTCCCTGGGGCGCGCTGCAACCTGACGAATCGGCGGCCGAACTGGTGCCCGCCGTGGCCTTCGTCCCGCTGCTCGGCTTCACCGCCGACGGGCAGCGCCTCGGCCAGGGCGGTGGCCATTACGATCGCTGGCTGGCGGACCATCCGGCCACCTTGCCGATCGGGCTCGCCTGGGACATCCAGCTGTGCGATTCGCTGCCGCTGGAAGCCCATGACCGGGCGCTGGCCGCAGTGGTCACCCCGACACGGATCTACGAGGAGCAGGACTGATGCGACAGGAACCAACATGGCGCATCCCGGTCGGCATCCTCGCCCTGGTGGTGGCGCTGGTCGCCTATGGCCTGATCATCGCGCGCTATGTGCCCGGACTGGTCGGGCAGTGGTCGGCCCTGCTGCAGACCCCGGTCTACCTGATCCTCGGCGTGGTCTGGATCATGCCGCTGCGCCGGTTCCTGACCTGGATGGAAACCGGCCGCTGGGGCTGATCGTCCCGGCGCGGCGCGGCGCGCCGCTGACACTGTTCGCTTGAAACGTGCCGCCAGCACGGCCTGCCACCCACGCGACGCGGGCCCCGCAAGGGGGCCCGCCAGCGTTCCAGATCTGATGGAAAACCCCAAGTGGCGCGAGTGACGGGGCTCGAACCCGCGACCTCCGGCGTGACAGGCCGGCGCTCTAACCAACTGAGCTACACCCGCGTGCCCCTTGGGGAGCCGCGCCTCTAGGGGAGCCGTTCGGGGCTGTCAACAGGCGATCAGCACGCTTCGCCAAAGGGCGCCGCGATCATGGTTAACCCGGCCGTTAACCATTCCTTGGGAGCTCGCTGCGAGACTGCCGCGCAGGGCAATCATGCCCCACCAAGGGATCTCTCGCCCATCATGCCTGCGCTTCGCCTCCTGCCCTCGCTGGGCTTCGCCACGGTCCTGCTCGCCCCCGCGCCCGCCGAGGCGGCCATGGTCGCACCCCCCGCCGTGGCGGTCGGCAGCGCGGTCTATGTCGAGCATCTCGGCGCGGCGAATCGCGTGCTTGAACGCTCCGACCAGCTGCGCCGGGGCGACCGGGTCGTGACCATCGTCTCGTGGAAGCGGCCCGGCCCGGGCGGCGCCTTCACCCTGGTCAATCCCCTGCCCCGCACGGTCCAGTTCGACGGCACCGCCGATGGCACCGAGGAGGTCTCGGCCGACGGCGGCCGCACCTGGGGACGGCTCGGCCAGCTTCGCGCGGCCGGGCGCCTCGTGCTGGCGCAGGACGTGACCCACGTGCGCTGGCGCGTCGCCAGCCCTTCGGCGGCCGGCCGGATCGCCTACCGCGCCATCGTGCGCTGACGCCGCGGCTCAGTCGGCCAGCAGCAGGACCGGGGTCTCGATCACCCGCCGCAGCTCCTGCACGAAGCTGGCGGCATCCCAGCCATCGATCACGCGGTGATCGCAGCTGAGCGACAGGTTCATCACCTTGCGCTTGGCCACACGCTCGCCGCCCATCCCGTCGGGGACGAACATCGGCCGCTCGACGATCCGGTTGGGGGCAAGGATCGCCACCTCGGGCCGGTTTATCACCGGAGTCGAGGCGATCCCGCCCAGCGTGCCCAGCGAACTGATCGTGATGGTCGAGCCGCCCAGCTCGGCCGAGGTGGCCGTGCCGTTGCGCGCTGCCCCTGCCAGGCGGCTGATCTCGTTCGCCAGCTGCCAGAGATTGCGGCTCTGGGCATCGCGGATGACCGGCACCATCAGCCCGGCATCGGTCTGGGTGGCCACCCCGCAATGGACCGCACCATGGCGGGTCACCACGCCCGCAGCATCATCGAAGCGCGCGTTGAGCATCGGGAAGCGCGGCAGGGTGCGGCACAGCGCGACGATCAGGAAGGGCAGCAGCGTCAGCTTGGGCCGGGCGCCCTCGCCCTGCCCGCGCGCCGCGTTGAGCTGGGCGCGCATCTCCTCGAGGGCGGTGACGTCGCACTCCTCGACATAGGTGAAGTGCGGGATGTGCCGCTTGGCCTCGCTCATCGCCTCGGCAATGCGCCGGCGCAGCCCCATCACCTTGACCTGCTGGTCGGCGCGCGCTCCGCCCGGTGCCCGGTAGGCGTCGTTGTAGGCGAGGAAGGCGTCGAGATCGGCGTGACGGACCCGGCCATCCTCGGCTGGCCGGACCTGCCCCAGATCGATCCCCAGCGCGCGCGCGCTGGCGCACCGCCGGGCTGGCCAGCACCTTGGCGGCCGCGGCGTGCCCGCTTTCGCGCGCCGGCTCCGGCTGGGGAGCCGGAGGCGCCGTTTCAGCCACTGACGGCGCGGGCGGAACGGGGAGCGCCGGCATCACCTCGACTGCTGCCGCTGCGACCTGTTCCACCGCCTGGTCGATCGCCGGGGCCACGACGCTCGGCGGGCCGGAGGCCCCTGCAGCGGCGTCCTCGCCCTCGGTCTCGATCACCACCAGCGGCGCGCCGATCGCGACCATGTCGCCCTCGGCCCCGGCCAGCGAGACCACGCGCCCGGCCACCGGGCTTTCCATCTCGACGGTGGCCTTGTCGGTCATCATGTCGGCGAGGCGGCCGTCCTCCTCGACCCGGTCGCCCACGGCGACGTGCCAGGCGACGATCTCGGCCGCGGCGATGCCCTCACCGATGTCGGGCAGGCGGAAGGTGTAGGTTCCCATGTCGTTCAGTGTCCCAAGAGCCGGTCGAGCGCCTCGCCGATACGCACCGGGCCAGGGAAATAGGCCCATTCGAGGCTGTGCGGATAAGGGGTATCGAAGCCCGTGACCCGTTCGATCGGGGCTTCGAGATGCCAGAAGCACCGCTCCTGGACCAAAGCTGACAGTTCCGCGCCGAAGCCCGAGGTGCGGGTCGCCTCATGGACGATCAGGCATTTGCCGGTCTTTTCCACCGACTTCTGCACCGTCTCCAGATCGAGTGGCACCAGCGTCCGCAGGTCGATCAGCTCGGCATCGACCCCCTTCTCGCGGCACACCGCGCCGGCAACGTGGACCATCGTGCCATAGGCCAGCACGGTCACCGCCTCGCCTTCGCGCACCACGCGGGCCTTGCCCAGGGGGGTAGCGTAGTAGCCAGCGGGGACCAAGCTGTCGGGATGCTCGGCCCAGGGCGTCACCGGACGGTCGTAATAGCCTTCGAACGGGCCATTGTAGATCCGCTTCGGCTCGAAGAAGATGACCGGGTCGTTATCCTCGATCGCAGCAATCAACAGGCCCTTGGCGTCGTTCGGGGTGCTGGGCACCACGGTCTTGAGCCCGGCGACATGGGTGAACAGCGCCTCGGGGCTCTGGCTGTGGGTCTGGCCGCCGAAGATCCCGCCGCCGAACGGGCTGCGCACGGTCATCGGCGCGATGAACTCGCCCGCCGAGCGATAGCGCAGCCGCGCCGCTTCGGACACCAGCTGGTCAAGCCCGGGATAGATGTAGTCGGCGAACTGGATCTCGGGCACGGGGCGCAACCCATAGGCGCCCATGCCGACCGCGACGCCGATGATCCCGCCCTCGCTGATCGGCGTATCGAACACGCGGTTCTTGCCGTGCTTCTTCTGCAACCCGGCCGTGGCGCGGAACACCCCGCCGAAATAGCCGACATCCTCGCCAAGGATCACCACGTCAGGATCGCGCGTCAGCATGATGTCGAGCGCCTCGTTGATCGCCTCGATCATGGTCAGCCGGCGGCCGGGGGCGTCCTGCAACGACACGGGGGCTTCCTCCACGGTCATTCCTTCCACTCCGGCCACTTGATCCGTCGCTCGCGGATGGCCTGTTCGGCCTGCTCCTGCAGGTGCCATGGCAAGTCCTCGAACACGTCCTCGAACATCGTCTTGAAGGGATGGTGCAGACCGTGCCCTAGGATGCCGTTCTTCTCAGCCTCCTTGGTCGCCGCGCGAACCTCCTCGGCCAGTTCGAGGTCCATCGCCGCCTGCTGCGCTTCGGACCATTCGCCCAGCGCGACCAGGTGATCACGCAGGCGGGCGATCGGATCGCCCAGCGGCCACTCCGCCCGCTCCTGGGCCGAACGGTAGGCGCCGGGATCGTCGGACGTGGAATGTCCCTCGGCGCGGTAGGTAAAGTGTTCGATCAGCGTCGGGCCCAGGTTCGCCCGCGCCCGGTCGGCGGCCCAGCGCTCGGCCGCATAGACCGCCAGCGGATCATTGCCGTCCACCCGCAGACCGGCGATGCCGTAGCCGATCGCCCGCGCCGCGAACGTCGCGCGCTCGGCCCCGGCGAAGCCCGAGAAGCTGGAAATGGCCCACTGGTTGTTGACCACGTTGAACACCACCGGGACATTGTAGACCGCGGCGAAGGTCATGGCGGAGTGGAAGTCGCCTTCGGCGGTGGATCCTTCGCCCACCCAGGTCGCGGCGATCCGCGTGTCACCCCGGCTAGCGCTGGCCATGGCCCAGCCCACCGCCTGCGGCAGCTGGGTGGCGAGATTGCCGCTGATCGTGAAGAAGTTGTGCGACCGGGCCGAATACATGATCGGCAGCTGGCGGCCCTTCAGCCGGTCGGCGCGGTTCGAGTAGATCTGGTTGATCATGTCGATCAGCGGATAGCCGCGGCTGATCAGGATGCCCTGCTGGCGATAGCTGGGGAAGACCATGTCCTCGAAGTCGAGCGCCATCGCGGCGGCCACCGCGGTCGCCTCCTCGCCGGTCGACTTCATGTAGAAGCTGGTCTTGCCCTGGCGCTGGCCGCGGTACATCCGCTCGTCGAATGCGCGCGTCAACGCCATGTTGCGCAGCATCCGGCGCAGACTGGCGGGATCAAGCTGCGGGTTCCACGGGCCGACGGCGCGCCCCGCGTCATCCAGCACGCGGACCAGGCTGTTGCACAGCGGATGGGTCTCGCCGGGCGGGCAGGTTTCGTCCGGACGCGGCTGGCTGCCCGCGGCGGGCAGATGGACATGGCGGAAGTCCACCGGGTCGCCCGGGCGGTGGGGTGGCTCGGGAACGTGCAACCGCAACGGCGCCAGATTATGGGCGCGACCGCCGTTGGCGGATGGCTGGGACGGAGTGTCGGACCCGGAAATCGCCTCTCTCCTCGCGCTCCGGACGGCAGACCGCCGCCCTCTTGGGACACGAAATTTATTTCACGTTCCGGTTATATTATTTCACCGCCTCCGAAAGTCAATCTGGTTCCAACCGCTGTGCGGTCAAACAGCAACTGGCGCTGACAGGGCGCCCTGCGGGGCATAGCCGGTGATGGTGAAGTCCTCGATGCGATAGCCGAACACCGAATCCGGCCGCCGTCCGATCGCCAGCCGCGGGCTCCCTTCGGGCCGGCGCGCCAGTTGCGCGGCGACCAGTTCGGCATGGTTGAGATAGAGGTGCACGTCGCCCCCCATCCACACCAGTTCGCCGGGCTCGAGATCACACTGTTGCGCCAGCATGTGGGTGAACAGCGCGCCGCCCCACAGATTGAACGGCAGCCCCAAGGCAACATCGCAGCTGCGCTGGTAGAGCAGGCACGACAGCCGGCCATCGGCAACATGGAACTGGTAGGTCTTGTGGCATGGCGGCAAGGCCATGGCGTCGAGTTCGGCCACGTTCCAGCCCTCGACGATATGCCGCCGGCTGCCGGGGTTGGTCCGCAGCGATTCGACCAGCGCGGCCACCTGGTTGATGCCCTGGGGCGCCTTGCGGTAGCTGCCGTCGGGCTGCGGCTGGTAGACCGGCCAGTCGACCCACTGCTTGCCGTAGACCGGGCCGAGATCGCCCCAGCGCGCGGCAAAATCGGGCTCGGCCACGATCCGCGCCGAAAAGGCGTCGCGGCTAATCTCCTCGCCGCTCTCCCGGCGGTAGCGGGCCAGCGGCCAGTCGGTCCAGATCTCGACCCCCTGCGCGCAAAGCGGGCGGATGTTGGTCTCGCCGGTAAGGAACCAGAGAAACTCGCGCGTGGCGGTCTTCCAGTAGACCCGCTTGGTTGTCAGCAGCGGCACCTGGCCGTCGGACAGCGCAAAGCGCAGCTCGGCGCCGAAGATCGAGCGGGTTCCCACCCCGGTGCGATCGACGCGCTCGTCACCCTGCTCCCAGATGCGGCGCATCAGGTTCAGGTACTGCCATTCGTAGTGGGGCGGGGCCGAATCGCCGGACGGCTGCGCGCGGGTTGCCATGGACTGGACGATAGCCCGCCCGGCGCCCGCGCCAAACCGCCGCCCCACCCGCTTTCCACCGTGCCGCGACATTCGCGCGGCGATCGCGATTGAGCGCTTGCCACCCGCCGGAACGCTCACTATAGGCGCGCTCCTGCCTTGTCCCGCCCCTGTGGTGGGGCTCCGGTCGGGGAGTAGCTCAGCCTGGTAGAGCACTGTCTTCGGGAGGCAGGGGCCGGAGGTTCGAATCCTCTCTCCCCGACCACTTAACCGCCGCCGCCCCATGCCGGGCCGTGGCCCAGCGGGATCGCCCAGTGCCGGACCATCCGGCAATTTCCCAGTGACGGCAGCCGCACTTCATTTATGGTGCGCCACGCCGTTCAGGAAGCCCGTGATGCGCCACCCTTGTTCCAATCCACCCGCTTCGCGTTACCGCCGCGCGGGGATCGGCTGCATCGCTGCGGCGGGCCTGGCCCTGACCGCCACGCCGGCCGCCGCCGGGACGGTTGAACTGGTCGTGGTCCAGCCACTCGATTTCGGGGCGATGGTGGTGCTCGGCGCGGCACGCAAGCAGATCACCCCCGATGGCCGCATCACCGCCAGCGGTCTGGCAGCCGTGCCGGGCGCGCGCGAGGGTGCGGCGGAATTCATCCTGCGCTACCGCCCGGATAGCCCCGGCCGGTCGGCGCTGCTGCTGGTCACCCTGGCGACCGCCAGCCCGCTGACGGTCAATGGCAGTACCGGCACCCTGACCGGGCTGGCCACCGACCTGCCCGGCCTGTTGGGCCTGACGAACGGCCAGAGCCGCACCCTGCGTCTGACGCCCTGCGCAGCCCTGCTGTGCGAGACGCGCATCCGCGTCGGTGGCACGCTGACCCTGAGCGGCGGGTCCACCGCGGCCAGCTTCAGCTTCCCGCTGCAGGTCACCGCCCGTCTGTTGGCCGAACTGTGATCAGGCGCGGACGCCCGCCCACTGTGCTGCCGGTGCTGGCGTTGGCCCCGCCCCTGGTCCTGCCCTTGGCCCTGCTCGCCGCGCCCGCCGCGGCTGCGCCGGGGGCCAGCGCCAGCGGCTCGGCCGCAGCGCAGGTCGTCGCGCCGCTGGCCGTGGCGCGCGAAGCCGATCTCGACTTCGGGACCGTGGCCATCGCCGCCAGCGGCCCCGGCACAGTGGCCGTCGCCCCGCTCGGCGGAGGGACCCGCTACACCGGCGGCGCCAGCGGAGTTTGCGCCCTGGCCTGCCCGGCGCCGCATCCCGCCCGCTTCGCGGTCGAGGGCGAGCCGCTGCGCAGCTACCGCGTGGTCGTTCCCGACAGCCTGACCATCACCGCCACCAGCGGCGGGAGCGGGGGCGGCGCCGTGCCGGTGCGCATCGACGGGCTGACCATCGCCGCGGCCAGTACCCGCAGCGGCAGCGGCGGCGAGCTCTCGCCCGTGGGCCGCGACCACTTCGAGGTCGGCGGCACGCTGCACCTGCCGGCCGGCGCGGCAGAAGGCCACTATACCGCGCAAGTCCCGGTCATCGTGACCTATCTGTAAATGACGCGACGACAAAACACTTAGGAGTTTGCACTTAGTCAGCTGTTAACTGGTCATCCCCTAGATCGAGCACCGTGGCGCTGTTGCCGAGCAGCGACGCCGCAGGATTGGGGCGCTCTCGGAACCTAGCGCCCGAGACGCAGATCGGGGAAACAGATGATGAAGAAGATTGCACTCATGGCCGCCCTCGCCGCCGGCTTCGCCAGCGGTTCGGCCCAGGCCGCCACCGGCAACACCTCCACCGCCACCGGCACCGCCAATGCCACCGTGGTCGGTCCGCTGCAGATCACCCACACCAACGGCGCCGCACTGAACTTCGGCAGCTTCACCGCCGGAACGGGCGGCACCGTGGTCGTCACCGCCGCCGGTGTGGCCACCGCCGGCGGCGACGTCGGGCTGGTGACGGGTTCGACCCCCACCGCCGACGCCTTCACGGTCACCGGCACGGCCAACCGCGCATTCAACATCGCGGCCTCGACCGGCAACACCGTGTCGACCGGTGGTCCGGCCCCGGCGACCATGCCGTTCAGCGTCTCGGCCGGCACCAGCGCCACCCTGACCGCGGCAGGCACCTATGCGCTCAACGTCGGCGGCACGCTGACCGTGGCCAGTGGCCAGGCGGCCGGCGCCTATACCGGCAGCTACACCGTCACGGTGACCTACCAGTAAGGACTGCGGCAGGATCGCGCCCGGCCGGACCACCAGGATCCGGTCGGGCGCGGCCTCCCGGCACCCCATGCGGCTTCGCACCCCCATGCAGCTTCGCCACCTTGCCCTGGCCGCCGCACTGAGCGGCCTCGCGGTTGCGGGTCTGGCCCCCACGGCCGCCCAAGCCGGGACCGGCAATGTCGCGCTCGCCAGCGGTTCGGCCGCGGCGCGCGTGTTGCAGCCGGTGAGCATGGCCAACACCGCGGACATGCGCTTCGGCCAGATCATCCAGCCGACCTCCGCAGGCACGGTCCGGCTGAGCCCGGCCGGCACGGTGACGACGACCGGCGGCGCAGCGGGCAACGAGGCGATCGCCCAGACCAGCGGCGGGCCTGGCGCCGGCGAGTTCACCGTCACCGTGGCGCCCAACACCTTCTTCGTCGTGTTCGGACCCAGCAGCTTCACCCTGTCGAACGGGGCGGCGACCATGCCGGTCAGCCTGCTCACCGGTTCGTTGCAGCTGATCAGCCAGACGCCAACCGCCAACACCTTCCGTCTCCGCGTCGGCGGCACGCTGACCCTCGCCGCCAACCAGGCGGTGGGCACCTATACCGGCACCTACACGCTGCAAACTGTGTATCAGTGAGCGGCCGGCGGGAACGAAGCATTGCCTTCGATTCCGTGATTTCCCATAGCCTCGTCCGATCGGATCGTTTTGCACCGACAGCGGAGGCCCATGTCCAGCTCACCACACTGCCCTGAGCCGCGCCTGGGGTCCGGGCTCGCCCTGCTCGGGCGGCCCCTGTTTGGGTGGCTGATCGCCGCAGGCCTCGGCGTGACGAATGGCGCGCACGCCCAACCGGCATCCCCGCCCGCGTCCGCCGCAGCGGCGGCGACCCCGCCGGCCGGCTCGGTCGGCGGCATGGGCGACGTCAACATCTATCCCAAGCGGCTGGTGATCGACGACCGCAACCGGCTGGCCACGATCGGGCTCTACAACCGCAGCGCCAGCCCTGGCGAGTACGACATCGCCGTGGGTGACAAGCTGATGACCCCCGAAGGCAACCTGCTCGAGTTCGATGCAGTGACCGACCCAGCCGCCCGTGCCCGGCTGCGTTCGGCTGCGGCGATGCTGCGCTGGTCGCCGCGCCGGGTCGCGCTGGGCGGCAGCGAGGCGCAGACCGTGCGCGTGATGGTCCGCGTCCCGCCCGGCCTCGCCCCGGGCGAGTATCGCTCGCATTTCACCATCGTCTCGGCCCCGCCTGCCGCCGACGCGCTCAGCATCGACAGCGCCACCGGCACCGCGCCGAGCCAGGGGATCGGTGTGCGGATCGTGCCGCGGTTCGGCATTTCGATCCCGGTGATCGTCCGCGTCGGCGAGACCACGCTGGCGGTCGGTCTCAAGGACCTGGCGCTGGGCGAGGGACCGGCCGGGCGGACGATCAACCTGACCATCACCCGTGCCGGAACCCGCTCGGCCTTTGGCGACATCCGCATCACCATGGCCGGCAGCAAGGTGCCAGTGGCCGAAGTGCTCGGCGTGGGGGTCTACACCGAAGTCGACAGCCGCAGTGTGCAGGTGCCGCTCAACCCCAAGGCCGATCCGCGCCTGCTGGTGCGCGGTGCCCGCCTGACCGCGACCTACACCGACGATGACACCGCACCGGGCAAGGTGCTGGCCAAGCAGGACTTCGTCCTACCGTGAACCCGCACCGCCGCCGCGCCGCCCTGCGTGTCGGCGGGGCGGTGATTTCGGCCAGCCTGCTGCTGCTGGTCGAACGTTGTGGGCGCGAGGCGGAACCGGCCCGGCGCGCGGGGCTGGATGGGGCGCAGGCGCCCGCCGTTACAGCGGACAGGGCCAAGCCGGCTCCGCAGCCGGCGCCCGGTCTGCGCCCTCCTCTGGCACCGCGCCCGACAACCGGCGCGCCGCGCCGCTGGACCGGCCCGCCCGCCGACAGTTCGCTGCGTGGACTGGTGGTTGGCCGCCCGCGCCGTAGCGCCACGCTGGTTGCCGCGAACGACGCGCTCCAGCCTCCCGCTCTCCCCGCGCCTGACGTCCAGCCGCCCCCTGTCCCGTCGCCGGGGGCCGAGCCAGGCGCGCCTGAGCCCGGTGCCGTTGCCCGGCCGGCCACGCGCACTGACCGGATCGCGGCGCTGGCCTTGCCTCCGCTCGCACCCGATGGGCCGCCGACGGCCCCCGCTGCCGCTTCGGAGCCGGATCCGCCCCTCGCAGCCGCGCCCGCACCCTCAGCCCCGCCCCGCCCGGCGGCGGCGGCGGAGGTGCCCAGCCTCCAGGGCCTCGCCGGCGTGGTCCAGCCGCGCGAGCCGCTGCTCGGGCTGGCGGATGCGGAGCACCGGGCGGCTCCGGCCGAGCCCCCGCCCCCATCCCCGCTCACGCTCCCGGCCGCTGCCCCGCCGGCCAACGACAATGCCCCCTTGCCCCGGCCCGCAGCCGAGCCGCCCGCCTCTGGGCCGACCCCGAGCCCAGCGCATCCGGACGCCGCCGCCACGCTGCCGCCCGCACCACTGGCAGCTGCCCAGTCCGACCCGGTCGCGCCCCCGGCTCCAGCCGCGCCCGCCCCTCCCGCGACGGCCGCAGCGACCACGCCCGCGGCGCCGATGCCCGAACCCACCGCGGCGGTCGCCGCGAACACCCCGGCCGCTCCTGCAGCGACTGCCCCCATCACCGCCGTCCCGGTCGCCGGCACGCCGGTGCCGCGCGGCGGTGACGGGCTGGTTCGGGCGGCCGAGCCGGTCGCGGGCTTTGCCGACGATGACGAGCTGATCCTCGAGATCGCCACGGCCCGTAACGAGCTGACCGGCACGATCATCGCCTACACCCAGGGCGGCATCCCCTATTTGCCGCTGGGCGAGATCGCGCGTTTTCTCGATCTGGCGGTCACGGTCAGCGACGGCGGACGCTATGCCACCGGCTGGGCGATCGATCCCACCCGCACGATCACGCTCAACCTGCGCGAGGGTACGGTCACCATCGACGGCCAGACCCGCAAACTGGCGCCGGGCGACGCTGTGGCCTTCGACGGCGAACTCTATCTGCGGGCCGAGCGTTTCGGCGACCTGTTCCCGCTGACACTCACCCCCAACCTGCGCAGCCAGACGGTGACGGTCCAGACCCGCGTGCCCTTCCCCTTCGAGCAGCGCCTTGCCCGCGAAACCGCGCGCGAGCAGCTGAGGGGCCGCCTGCAGCGGCGTGACGGGCGGGGCTTTCCCAAGGTGGCGACGCCGTGGCGGGCGCTCGACTTGCCGCTGCTCGACAGCGAATGGCGCCTTGCCTCCGACACCACCCGCGGCACCCGCAGCGAGGCCGACCTCAGGCTGGCCGGCGATTTCGCCTGGCTGACCGCACGTGCCTTCGTCAGCGGCGACAGCCAGAACGGCCTGACCGCTGCGCGGCTCGAGCTGGGCCGGCGCGATCCCGACGGGGGGCTGCTCGGCCCGCTCGGAGCGACCGCCTTCGGGCTGGGCGACGTCACCTCGACCCCGCTGGCAATGGGCCCGGCCAGCGTGGCGGGGCGCGGGCTGTTCCTCGGCAATGCCCCGCTCGAGCGGGCCTCGGTGTTCGACCGGATCGAGCTGCGCGGCGACATGCCCGATGGCTTCGAAGCCGAACTCTATCGCAACAACATTCTGATCGATTCGGCCAGTGGCCCGGACAATGGGCAATACCGCTTCCTCAACGTGCCGGTCGAGTTCGGGCTCAATGTGTTCCGGGTGGTGCTCTACGGCCCGCAGGGCCAGCGCCGCGAGACCGTGCGGCAGATCAGCGTGGGCGATGGCCGGATCGGCGCGGGCGAGCTGGTCTATGCCGCCAGCGCGGTGCAGAAGAACCGCACCCTGTTCAACCTGCAGGGCCGCGACTACCAGCCGGGCGCCGACGACGGATCGCTCCGCGCCACGGCCGAAGCGCAGTACGGCCTGAGCGGAGGGCTCACCGGCGCGCTCGGCGCGGCCTGGTACGAGCGGTTCGGAGCGCGCCACTGGCTTGCCACCGGCGGGCTGCGCAGCGGTTTCGCGGGCTTTGCGGTCAAGCTCGACCTTGGGCTGAGCGACGGCGCCGGGCGGGCGCTCGGCCTGGGGCTGGCGCGCAAGCTGGGCGGGTTCAGCGTGACGCTCAACCATGCCGAATACGGCGGCCGCTTCGTCGACGAGGTCCGCGCGTTCAGCGATCAGCCGCTGCGCCGGGCCACCGAACTGGCCTTCAACGGCGCGCTTCGCCTGGGCGCCGCCGGGCTCAGTCTGCCCACCAACGGGCTGGTGCGCAACCTCGCCTTCGCCGACGGACGCCGCGTGCTAACCGGGTCGCTCAACCAGACCCTGCCCTTGTCGCGCGGCCTGCAGTTGTCCAACCTGCTCGAGTTCAACCGCACCAGCCAGCCGCTGTTCGGCACGACCACGCAGCTGCGCGGAGCCTTCGATCTCGCCTCGCTCGCGCGCCGCAGCACCCAGTTGCGCGCCAGCCTGGGCTACGAGCTGACCCCGCGGAGCCGGATCGCCTCGGCCGCGGTGCAGGTCGACCGCCGCATCGGCCCCGACACCACGCTCACCGCCACGGCGGCGCACATGTTCGAGGCCGGGCAGGACCGTTTCGGCCTCTCGGCGATCCACCGCTTCCCGCGCTTCGCGGTGGCGCTCGACGGTGCCTACTCCACCCGCCCGGCGCAGTACACCGCGATGCTGCGGGTCAGCTTCAGCCTTGGCCGCAATCCGCTCGACGGGCGCCTGTTCATGAGCCAGACCGGGCTGGCCAGCGGCGGGGCGATCGCCCTCCATGCCTTCCGCGACCTCGATGGCGATGGCCGCTTCAGCCCCGGCGAGCCGCCGCTGGGCGATGTGCGCTTCTTCGCCGGCAGCGAGAACCAGGCAACCGACGCGGCCGGGCACGTGCTGCTCGGCAAGCTGGGCGACGGTGCCCGCACCAGCGTGCGGATCGATGCCGACAGCCTGCCTGACATCAATCTCGCCCCGGTCAGCGAGGGGATCGAGCTGTCGCCCCGGCCGGGCCGGATCCACGTCGAATCCTTCCCGGTCCGGGCGCTGGGCGAGCTCGACGGCACCGCCTATTTCCGCACCGCCGAAGGCGAGCGCGGCGTCTCCGGGGTGATCGTGCTGCTGCTCGACCCGGGCGGACGGCCCGCCGCCCGCACCCGGACCGGGTCGGACGGGTCGTTCTGGTTCGAGAAGGTCGTGCCGGGGCCCTACCGGCTGGCGCTTGATCCCGGCCAGGCCGAACGGCTCAAGATCCAGCTGGTCGGGGAACCGGCGGTGACGATCGGTCGCGATGGCGCGGGGCAGCGGCTCGATCTGCATCTGCAGGCCCGCGAACCCACCGGTACGCCCTAGGGGCCCACAACCGGCTTCGTGAAGACTTCCTTAACCGGTGAGGCGGCATGCTGGCGCAAAGGATCACGCGCATGGCATGGCTTTCGACCCGGCAAACCAATTTGGCCCCCCTCGAGGCGCGCGCCACCGAGCGGCGCAAGTTGCATCTCGATGCCGCCGTGCTGGCACCCAGCACCGGCGCGATCGCTACGGTAATCCGCGACATGTCGGAAACCGGGCTGCTGCTCGAAACGCCCGAACCGCTGGACATCGGCACGGTGATCGACATCGACCTGCCCGAAGCCGGACCGACCGAGGCGCAGGTGGTGTGGACCAGCGGCACTTTCGTCGGCTGCCAGTTCGCCACGCCGGTGACCCGCGCGGCGGTGAGCGCGGCCCTGCTCCGCACCGTTCCGCCGGCGCTGCGTCGGCCCGAGCCGGCGCCCGCCACCGTCACCGCGCCGGAACCGGTCGTCACGGCGGAGCGCGCGGCCACGCCGGAGCGCTATCCCAAGTATCCGCGCCTCGCCCGAGCGGCGATCATCGTCGGCAGCAGCGGGGCCCTGTGGGCCGGGCTGTTCGGCGCGGCCGAACTGCTGGCCTGATCCCGAGGTTCCGGCGTCAGCCGCCGCGCAGCAACTGCACCCCGTAGTCCCGCTCGAACAGATAGAGCAGCAGCCGGGCGGCCTCGCCCCGCGGCGCGGTCAGCCCGCCGTCGCGCTCGACCAGCAGGCGGGCATCGTCATGGGCGATCGGCAGCAGTTCGGTGATCTGCTCGAGCGTGGCGACATTGAACGCCGCCTCGCCCGATTGGCGCGTGCCGAGCAGTTCACCGCCGCCGCGCAGCCGCAGGTCTTCCTCGGCGAGACGGAAGCCATCCTGGGTCTCGCGCATCAGCGCCAGCCGCTCGCGCGCGGTTTCCGACAGGCTCTCGCCGCGTAGCAGCAGGCAAGTTGACTTCTCCGAGCCGCGGCCGACCCGTCCGCGCAGCTGGTGCAGCTGGGCCAGGCCGAAGCGCTCGGCCTGTTCGATCACCATCAGCGTGGCATTGGGCACGTCGACCCCGACCTCGATCACCGTGGTGGCGACCAGCAGCTTCGCGCGCCCGCCGGCGAAGCGCTCCATCGCCGCGTCCTTGAGCTCGGGCTTGAGCTGGCCATGCACCAGCACCACACCGTCTCCGAAACGGTCCTGCAACGCCGCGAAGCGGGCCTCGGCCGCAGCCAGATCCTCGTTCTCGTTCTCGCGCACCATCGGGCAGACCCAGTACGCCTGCTGACCGCTCTCGAAATGACGCGCGAGAGCCTCGACCACGTCGCCGGTCCGCTCGACCGAGACCACGCGGGTGTCGATTGGCTGGCGACCGGGCGGCATCTCGTCGAGCCGGCTGACGTCCATCTCGCCGTACTGCGCCAAGGTCAGCGTGCGCGGGATCGGGGTGGCGGTCATCGCCAGGCAGTGCGGCGTGCGCTTGCCCTTCTGGGTCAGCATTAGCCGCTGGCCGACGCCGAAGCGGTGCTGCTCGTCGATCACCACCAGCGCCAGATGGCGATAGGCGACGCTGTCCTGGAAGATCGCGTGGGTGCCGACGCAGATGTCGATCGAGCCGTCGAGCAGTCCCATCAGGATCGCCTCGCGCGCCCGGCCCTTGTCGCGGCCGGTCAGCAGGGCGATCGTCACCCCGGTGCCCGAGGCCATGCGGCTGAGCGTGGCGTGGTGCTGGCGGGCGAGGATCTCGGTCGGGGCGAGCAGCGCCGCCTGGGCGCCGGCCTCGACCGCGATCAGCATGGCCTCGAGCGCGACCACGGTCTTGCCCGCGCCGACATCGCCCTGGAGCAGCCGCAGCATCGGCGCGGTCTGGGCGAGGTCAGCCTCGATCTCGGCGATCGCGCGGCGCTGGGCCCCGGTCAGGCCGAACGGCAGGGCAAGCTTGCCCCGCAGGCGGCCATCGCCCTGCAGCGGGGTGCCGACGCGGGTGCGGTTGCTGTCGCGCACCAGCAGCAGCGCAAGGCTGTTGGCGAGCAGCTCGTCATAGGCCAGCCGGTCGCGCGCGGCCTTGTCCTCGCCGCGGTGGGACGCCTGCAGCGCGGCCTTCCAATCGGGCCAGCCGGTCCGCGCGAGCAGGCCCGGCTCGATCCATTCCGGCAGCTCCGGGGCCAGCGCCAGCGCCTGCTGCGCCAGCGCCGCCATGCGCGTCTGGGTCAGGCCCTCGGCCACCGGATAGACCGGCTCGCACACCGTGCCCAGCGCCGCGGCGCCCTGATCGGCGACGTGATCGGGGTGGACGATCTGCAGCGTCTGGCCGAACTGGTCGAGCCGCCCGGCGATCCAGCGCGGTTCGCCCAGCGGGAGCTGCTTCCTGGCCCAGCCGGCGTTGCGGCCGAAATAGGTCAGCGCGCAGACATTGCCCGCCGCATCCTCGGCCAGGACCCGGAACGGGGCGCGCGGGCTGCCGCCCGAGCGGTAGTCGCGCGGGGTCAGTGCGACGATCACCTGCTCGCCCACTCCGGCCTCGTCCAGGTTGGCCACCACCCGGCGATGCACGAAGCGGTCGGGCAGGTGATAGGCGATGTCCTTGACCCGCCGCAGCCCGAGCCGCTCGAGCGGGCGGCGCAGGCCGGGTCCGACGCCCTTGAGGCCATCGGTTTCGGCGAACAGGGGATTGAGCCGCTCGGGACGCATGGGCAGTCTCATACCGCGTCCGGGCCGATTGGCCATATTCCAACGTGTCGCGTTGATCTTGGCCCCGCCATCCGGTAGCGCGCCGGGCATGGATGACCACAGCGACGATCCCCGCCTCAAGCGCCTGCAGTTCCGCGCCTGGCATCGCGGCACCCGCGAGGCGGACTACATGATCGGCTGCTTCTTCGACCGCTTCCATGCCGAGTGGGGAGAGGCGGAACTGGCCTGGTTCGAAGCCCTGATCGAGGAGGAGGACGTCGAGATCATGGGCTGGGCGCTGGGAACGATCCCTGTGCCGGAGCACTATGCCGGGCCGCTGATGGCGCGGATGCAGGTGCTCGATTACGTCGACATTCCGCGGTGAACGGTGTCGGGGCCAGCGTTGGCGCATGGCCTTCGACAGGCTCAGGCTGAGCGGATCCTGTTTCATCTGATGCCACTCAACGCCCGCTCGGGCTGAGCCTGTCGAAGCCCACGCGCAGGCCCCGCCCGACGGAACCACACTCAAGCGACCGACTTCCAGACCCATGCCCGACCTGTCCCGCCTGCTCGCCGCCACGACCCCGCTGACCCTCGCCTCGGTGGCGCGGGGGGCGCAGCCGCTGGTGCTGGCGGACCTGGCGCGGGGGGCCCATGGATCGGCCTCGGGGGGGCGGGCCGTGTTCATCGCCGCGGACGAGGGCGCGATGCGCGCGATCGGCGAGGCCGCGGCCTTCTTCGCGCCCGAGCTCGAGGTGATCGAGTTCCCCGCCTGGGACTGCCTGCCCTACGACCGGGCCAGCCCGGCCCTGTCGATCAGCGCGCGGCGGCTGGCCGCGCTGCACCGGCTGCAGCAGGCCGCAGCCGGACCGCAGGTGCTGGTCACCACGATCAACGCGGTGCTCCAGCGGGTGCTCACGCCCTTCCGCATCCGCGAGGGTGTGCGCCTGCTCAAGCCGGGCATGGAGATCGGCCGCGAGAGCCTGATCGCGCTGCTCCAGCGCCAGGGCTATTCGCGCACCGACACCGTGGCCGATGCCGGCGAATATGCCGTGCGCGGATCGCTGTTCGACATCTATCCCTCGGGGCTCGAGGGCGGGCTGCGGCTCGACTTCTTCGGCGACGAGCTGGAGACCCTGCGCCTGTTCGACGCCAATACCCAGCGCTCGACCGGCGAGGTGCCCGAACATCTTCTGCTCCCCGCCAGCGAAGCGCTGCTCGACGACGACACGGTCAAGCGCTTCCGCACGCGGTATCGCGAAACCTTCGGCGCCAATGCCACGGCCGATCCGCTCTACCAGGCCGTCAGCGACGGGCGGCGGCTGGCCGGCATGGAGCACTGGCTCCCGCTGTTCGAGGAGCGGCTGAGCACCCTGTTCGACCATCTCGGGCGGGACGACATCGTCCTGATCGATACCGCGGCGCTGGGTGCCGCCGACGAGCGCCTGGGCGACATCACCGACTATCACGCCAGCCGCACCGAGACGACCGGCAAGGCAGCGGGCGCCTACCGCCCGCTCGCGCCTACCGCGCTCTACCTGACCCGCGGCGAGCTTGATGCCCAGCTCGCGGGCCGGCCGATCCACCGCACTGACCTGTTCGCCCAGCCGGAAAGCGCCAGCGTGGTCGATTTCGGCTTCGCCTCGGGCCGCGATTTCGCACCCGAGCGGGCCCGCGGCGACAATGTCTACGAGGCGGCGGCGCAATACCTCACCGCGCAGGCGCAGCGCGGCCGCAAGGCGATCATCGCCGCCTATACCCCCGGCAGCCGCGCCCGGCTCGCCGCGATTCTCGGCGAGGCGGCGCGGCCCGCTCCGGTGATCGCCGATTCGTGGCAGGAGGCGCTCGGCCTGGCGGCCAAGGGCAGCCCGGTCGCCACGGTCCTGCCGCTCGAGACCGGGTTCAGCACCGCCGATCTTGAGGTGGTGACCGAGCAGGACATCCTGGGCGACCGGCTGGTCCGCCGCAAGAAGCGCCGCAAGAGCGCCGACGCCTTCCTCGCCGAGCTGGCCGCGCTGACCCCGGGCGACCTGGTGGTCCACATGGAACACGGCATCGGCCGCTACGAGGGGCTCCAGTCGGTCCCGGTCGGCCAGAGCCCGCACGACTGCGTGATGCTGGTCTATGCCGGCGGCGACAAGCTCTACATCCCGGTCGAAAACCTCGAGGTGCTCTCGCGCTATGGCAGCGACAGCGAACTGGTGGCGCTCGACCGGCTGGGCGGCGAGGCCTGGCAGAAGCGGCGCTCGCGCCTCAAGGAACGCATCCGCGAGATCGCGCACGAACTGCTCAAGGTGGCCGCAGCGCGCGCGCTGCGGCAGGCCCCGGCGCTGCTCCCCGACGAGCATTCCTATGGCCCCTTCGTCGACCGCTTCCCCTGGGACGAGACCGAGGACCAGGAGCGCGCGATCGAGGACGTGCTCGACGATCTCGGCTCGGGCAAGCCGATGGACCGGCTGGTCTGCGGCGATGTCGGCTTCGGCAAGACCGAGGTGGCGCTGCGCGCCGCCTTTGTCGCGGCCATGGCCGGGCAGCAGGTGGTGGTGATCGCCCCGACCACGCTGCTCGCCCGCCAGCACTACGCCAACTTCAAGGAGCGCTTCGGCGGCTTCCCGCTGGAAGTGGGCCGGCTGTCGCGGCTGGTCACCGACAAGGAGGCCAGGGCGACCCGCGAGGGCCTGGCCGACGGCACCGTCGACGTGGTGATCGGCACCCATGCGATCCTGTCGAAGACGGTCAAGTTCAAGCGGCTCGGCCTTGTTATCGTTGATGAAGAGCAGCGCTTCGGGGTAACCCACAAGGAGCGGCTCAAGCAGCTGCGCGCCGACGTCCACGTCCTCACCCTCACCGCCACACCGATCCCGCGCACGCTGCAGATGGCGATGAGCGGGCTGCGCGAGCTGTCCACCATCCAGACCGCCCCGGTCGACCGGCTGGCGGTGCGGACCTACGTGATGGAATGGGACGACATGGTGATGCGCGAGGCGCTGCTGCGCGAGCATCACCGCGGCGGGCAGAGCTTCATCGTCGTCCCGCGCATCGCTGACATGGCCGAGGTGGAGCAGTGGCTCCACAAGACCGTGCCCGAGGTCCGCTTCGTCACCGCCCACGGGCAGATGAGCCCGACCGAGGTGGAAGAACGGATGAGCGCCTTCTACGAAAAGCAGTACGAGGTGCTGCTGAGCACCACGATCGTCGAAAGCGGGCTCGACATTCCCAGCGCCAACACGATCATCATCCACCGCGCCGACCGCTTCGGGCTGGCCCAGCTCTACCAGCTGCGCGGACGGGTCGGGCGGGCCAAGCTGCGCGCCTATGCCTATCTCACCACGCCGGCCGACACCCAGCTGAGCGAGGTGGCCGAAAAACGGCTGAAGGTGCTGAGCGATCTCGACAGCCTCGGCGCGGGCTTCCAGCTCGCCAGCCACGATCTTGACATCCGCGGCGCCGGCAACCTGCTGGGCGACGAGCAATCGGGCCATATCCGCGAGGTCGGCTTCGAGCTGTACCAGTCGATGCTCGAGGACGCGATCCTGGCGGCCAAGGCCGGCGAGATGGGGCTGGCGCGCGAACGCAACAGCCTGAGCCCGCAGATCACGGTCGATGCGCCGATCATGATTCCCGAAGACTACGTGCCCGACCTGGCGGTGCGCATGGCGCTCTACCGCCGCCTCAACGATGCCGAGGACAGCCAGGAGATCGAGAGCCTGTCGGCCGAGATGATCGACCGCTTCGGCCCCCTGCCCGGCCCGACCGCCAACCTGATCCGCCTGATCGAGATCAAGCGCCAGGCGATCGACGCCAACATCGCCAAGATCGACGTGGGCGCGAAGGGCACGCTGGTGACCTTCCACAACGACAGTTTCCCCGATCCGATGGGGCTGGTGGCCTATGCCCAGCGGCTGGAGGGCACGGTCAAGCTGCGGCCCGACAACAAGCTGGTGGTGACCCGCGTGTGGGGTGACCCCAAGGCGCGGCTGCACGGCCTGTTCCAGCTGACCAAGGGCCTGTCGCAGATCGCCCGCAAGGCGCGCTAGGGACGAGAAGAAGAAGCGTTGTCCCGGGTCGAGCCCGGGACGACGTTGGTGTCATGGGATGGCTGAACCTTGTCAGCCCCATGGAAACCGTCCAGCCCCGGCAGATCGGCCCTCGCCCGTTACCCCCCCGTGGTCCCGGGCCTGACCCGGAACAAGGCTGGTCCTGAGAACCCACCCCTGTTAGCGTTTCCTTTGTGCCTGTCGCGCTACACCGCAGCCGGAACCGGCCCCGGGCCGCCGCTGTAAGGATCACGTTTGGCCACTGCCGCCAGCCCTGCCGCCGCCGATCGGCTGCCGCGCGACGCCAGCCCGGCGGCGCCGGCGGGCACCCTGCGGGCCATGGCCGTCGCGCGGGCCGAGGCCAGCGGACCGGCAGCGCGACGGCAATGGGAGCGCCTGGTCGCGTCCGCGGCCGAGCCCAACCCCTTTTTTGAACCGTGGTACCTGCTCCCCTCGCTCGCCGCGCTCGATCCTGGCGGACGCGTCACCCTGCTGGTGATCGAACGCGCCGGCGAATGGCTGGGGCTGCTGCCGCTGGCCCTCGAACGGCGCTATTACGGCCATCCCCTGCCGCACTGGCGCGGCTGGCTGCATGCCAATGCCTTCGTCGGACTGCCGCTGATCGCGCGCGGGCACGAGGCCGAAGTCTGGACGGCCCTGCTGGCCCACCTTGACCGGACCGCCGGGACCGGGCTGTTCCTGCACCTGGCGGGCCTTCCGCTCGCCAGCCCGGTCTGCGCCGCGCTGGCCGCGGTCTGCGCCGCGCAGGGCCGGCAGGCTGCGCTGGTCCACCGCGAAGAGCGCGCCCTGCTCCAGTCCGCCAGCAGCCCCGCAGACTATCTCGACGGCGCACTGAGCGGCAAGAAGCGCAAGGAGCTGCGCCGTCAGCATGCCCGCCTGTCCGAGCTGGGCGAGCTCGCCATCACCCGGCAGCGCGATGCGGTGGGGATCGAAGGCTGGATTGCCGCCTTTCTGGCGCTCGAGCAGGCCGGCTGGAAGGGGCGCGCGGGCTCGGCCCTGGCCAGCCATCCGGCGACGCGCTCCCTGTTCGAGCTGGCGCTGCGCGAGGCGGCGATGCAGGGGCGGCTGGAGCGGCTGACCCTGGCGCTCGACGGCGTGCCGATCGCTTTGCTGGCGACCTTTCTCGCCGCGCCCGGCGCCTTCTCGTACAAGACCGCTTTCGACGAGCGCTATGCCCGCTACTCGCCCGGGGTCCTGCTGCAGCGCGAGAACCTGGCCCTGCTCGACGATCCGCAGATCGCCTGGTGCGACAGCTGCGCCGCCGAGGACCACCCGATGATCGATCACCTGTGGCGCGAGCGCCGGGCGATCGGCCGCCTCTCGATCGCGATCGGCGGTCGGCTGCGGCGCGGTGCCTTCCGTCTGCTGGCCCGCGCCGAGGGCGGCACCACGGCCCCCGGCCCGTCCCTCGAAGGGGGCATGGCCCCTGCCGGAGACCCTGCATGACCGTATTCCCGCCGGCCAGCCTGGCCACCTTCGCCGCCCACTACCCCGAGGTGCCGCACACGCTGGCCCACGCCCTGGGCGCGCACCCGCTGCTCGAGCTCGACGCCCTCGCCGAGCTGGCCGAGGCGCTGCCGCCGGCCTCGATCGAATACAACTTCGCGGACCTGCCAATCGGGATCAATGGCAAGCCCGATCCGACCGGCATCCCGATCGGCGAGACCATCCGGCGGATCGAGCAGACCGGCTCGTGGGCCGCGCTCAAGAACATCGAGCAGGTGCCCGCCTACCGCGACCTGCTGCACGGCCTGCTGGCCGAGCTGCGCGCGACAATCGAGCCGCGCACCGGGGCGATGCTGAAGCTGCAGGGCTTCATCTTCATCACCTCGCCGGGCGGGGTCACGCCCTACCATTTCGATCCGGAGCACAACATCCTGCTGCAGGTCCGCGGGACCAAGGTGATGACGCAGTTTCCTGCAGGAAACCCGCGCTACGCCCCCGACGAGGTGCACGAGACCTACCACGTCGGCGGCGGGCGCGAGCTGACCTGGCACGACGCGCTGCTGGAGGGTGGCACCGAGTTTCCACTGGCTCCGGGCGAAGCGCTGTTCGTGCCGGTGATGGCCCCGCATTTCGTACGCAACGGGCCCGAGCCCTCGGTCTCGCTATCGATCACCTGGCGTTCGGACTGGTCCTTCGCCGAGGCCGATGCCCGGGCGTTCAACGGGGTGCTGCGGCGCTGGGGCCTTACGCCGCGGCGGCCGGGCCGCTGGCCCGCGACCAACCGCGGCAAGGCCCTGGCCTGGCGGGCCTATGCCCGGCTGACCGGGCGGCGCTGAGCCGCACCCTCCGCTTCGGCGAGTGCTGCGCTGCGGCGCGGCTCAGCCGCCGGGGTGATAGAAGTCGTAAACGGTCTGGGCGACCGCGGCGCTGACGCCGGGAACGCGGCGGAGATCCTCCAGCGAGGCAGCACGGACCTTCCCGGCCGTGCCGAAATGAAGGAGCAGCGCACGCTTGCGGGCCGGACCGATGCCGGGGATCTCGTCAAGCGGGCTGGCGGTGATCGCCCGGCTGCGCTTCTCGCGGTGCGCGCCGATCGCATAGCGGTGCACCTCGTCGCGCAGCCGCTGGAGATAGAACAGGACCGGGCTATTGACCGGCAGGGTCTTTTCGCGGCCGTCGGGGAAGTGGAACACCTCGCGCCCCTCGCGCCCGTGGTGCGGGCCCTTGGCTATGGCGATCAGCGGCAAGTCCTCGATCCCCAGTTCCTCGATCACCGCGCGCACCGCGCTCATCTGGCCCTTGCCGCCGTCGATCAGCACCAGGTCGGGCCAGGTCCCGCCCTCGCGGTCGGGATCCTCGCTCACCGCGCGCCCGAACCGCCGCGCCATGACCTCGCGCATCATCGCGAAGTCGTCGCCCGGCTGGGTCTCGGCGCGCTTGATGTTGAACTTGCGGTACTGGTTCTTGAGGAACCCCTCGGGCCCGGCGACGATCATCGCGCCGAGCGCATTGGTGCCCTGGATGTGGCTGTTGTCGTAGACCTCGATGCGCTGCGGCACCTCGGGCAGCTCAAGGAATTCGGCCACCTCGCGCAGAGTGCGCGCCTTGGTGCCGCTTTCGGCCAGGCGCCGGTCAAGCGCCTCCACCGCGTTACGACTGGCCTGGTCGATCAGCCGCCGGCGATCGCCGCGCTGGGGCACCGCGATCTCGACCTTGCCGCCGGCGGCCGGGCGCAGCGCCTCGGCGAGCAGTTCGGCCTCGGGCAGGTCGCGGTCGAGCAGCAATACCCGCGGCGGCGGCACCTCCTCGTAGAACTGGGCGAGGAAGGCGGACAGCACCTCGGCCTCGCTGAGGCCCTCGGTGTGGGTCGGGAAGAAGGCCCGATGCCCCCAGTTCTGCCCGCCGCGGATGAAGAAGGCCTGGATCGCGATCTGCCCGCCCTTGGCCGCGAGCGCGAAGATATCGGCGCTGTCGAGCCCTTCCGCGTTGATCGCCTGGCTGCCCTGGATGAAGGTGGCAGCGCGCAGCCGGTCGCGCAGCATGGCCGCGCGCTCGAAATCGAGCGCCTCGGCCGCCTCCTGCATCTGCGCCTCGATCTTGCGCTGCACCGCCGACGAGCGCCCGCCGAGGAAGTCCTTGGCCTCGCCGACCAGCTCGGCATAGCCGGCCTCGTCGATCCGCCCGACGCAGGGGGCCGAGCAGCGCTTGATCTGGTAGAGCAGGCAGGGCCGGTCGCGGCGGCTGAAGAAGCTGTCGGTGCACGAGCGCAGCAGGAACAGCTTCTGCAACGCGTTGATCGTGGTGTTGACCGATCCGGCGCTGGCGAAGGGCCCATAGTAGTTCCCCTCGGCCTTGCGCGCGCCGCGGTGCTTGGTGATCCGCGGATAGGCATGATCGGCGCGCAGCAGGATGAAGGGGAACGATTTGTCGTCGCGCAGCAGCACGTTGTAGGGTGGCCGGAAGCGCTTGATCAGCTGCGCCTCGAGCAGCAGCGCCTCGGCTTCGCTGTTGGTGGTGACGATGGTCATGCCCCGCGTCTGGCTGACCATGCGCTGCAACCGCAGCGGCAGCCGCTCGACCTGGGTGTAGTTGGCCACGCGGTTGCGCAGCACCCGCGCCTTGCCGACGTAGAGCACGTCGCCGCGGGCATCCTGCATGCGGTAAACCCCGGGACGGGTCGGCAAGGTGGCGACCGTCTCGCGGATCGCCGCCACCCCGCGCTCGAGATCGGGCTGCTCGCTGCCCCGCACGGTCGTGGCGGCGCGCTCCTCGTGGAAGCGCTCGGCGCCCTGGGGCGAAGACGGGGAACCGGCCGGCGTGCGTGTCATGGGGGGCAGATAGGCGATCGCCGCCCGGATTGGGAGGGGGCTGAGCGGGTTACCCGCTGCCCGGTCGGCCAGGGCGAGCCTAGAGCGGGCGCTCGCCCTTCCAGTTGCCGGCCTCGGCATAGCGACAGACCAGCACGTCCTCCTGGCGCCCGCGCGCCAGTGCGCAGCCGACCTCGCCGGTCGCGCGCCAGATCAGCTGGGTGTAGTGGCCGACGTCCTCGACCTGCCCGGTCAGGCTGTTGTTGGGAAACACGCCGGGGCGGAAATGGCGCTTCTCGCGCACCCAGGCATCGACCATGGCCTCGGGGGTGAAATAGCTGCGGGTGCCGGCCCAAAGGTTCTCGCCTTCCGGGTTCAGGCGGTTTTCCGGAGCGTGCTCGAACCGCCCGGTGGCGGCAAGATAGTCAGCCCAGCGCTGGGCATTGTCGGCAAGACGCGGGTTCCAGCGCAAGGGGCCGACGCCCATGCGCGAGCGCTCGAGATTGTGGGCCGCGAGCACCCGCTGCTCGAACCCGCCATCGAAGCTGGTGCTGCCGAGCAGTGCCGGGGCGCCCAGCGCGAGGGCGGCGGCAGCCAGCAGAGCCTTGTGCGGAAAACGGACCATGTGCGCGATACCTGCCTTGTCCCGGCAGGTATCGCGCAGTCAGGTCAGCGTTCGGTTGCAGGTCCTGGTTAGCGCAGGTGGTTAACGCGGGCTTAGCTGGCGGCGCCCTGGATCAGCACCAGATCACCCCGGGTCACCGCGCCGAACAGTCGCCGAGCGAAGTCCACCGGCACGCCGATGCAGCCATGGGTGGCCGCGCCGCGACGCACCTCTGCACCGTGGATCGCCACGCCGTCGGCGGTGAGCTGGAGCATGAAGGGCATGTCGGCATCGTAGGTGCGCGACCGGTATTCCGCCGCTTTGCGCAGCACCGGGAACACTCCGGCTGGACTGGGCTTGTCGGCTGCGCCGTAAAGCACGACGGTGCTGCCGATCTCGTCCCCGCCGCGGAACACCGAGAGGATCTGGGCGGTCAGGTCGACCCTGATCCACACCGGTCCGGCCGGAATGCCGCGCTCGTCCCATACCCATTGGCCGAAGTGCATCGGCTGCCGCAGGTTAAGGATCGAGCGGATCGGCTCGCGCCGCTGCGGGGTCAGGACGACGGCAGGCCGGTGCCCGGGCGGGTAGACCACGCGGTTCGATCCGGCGGAGGACGCTGCCGGTGGCGCCGGGGCGGGCGCCGGACGGGCCGCCGGCCACCACGTCCAGCCCAGGGCGGCAAGGCCCAGGGCCAGGATGCCAAGCGCGACAAGCGGGGCGCGCCGCATCGGCGGTCAGGCCAGCGCGGGACGGGCCAGACCGCGGGCGGTGCGGCGGCGCAAGCCAGCGGCAACCAGGAACAGACCGAGGATCGTGGTCAACCAGGTCTGCGGCTCGGGAATGGCAGAGGTGCCGCCCGGCGTCGTGCCGGTGCCGCCGTTCGGGTCGGTGCCGCCGGTCCCGCCGGTCCCGCCGGTCGGGTCGGTCCCGCCGATCGGCGCGGTCGGCGCGATCGGCGTGGTCGGCCCGGCCGGCACGGTCGGCGTTGTCGGGACCGTCGGGGTGGTCGGAACCAGCCCATCGTCGCCGCCGCCCCCGCCAGGGATCAATGCCAGGGGACCTAGCCCCGGTATGGTCGGGCCTGACGACAGCGGAGCAATCGCCGGCAGGGGCAGCGCCAGACCCGGATCGGCCCCGCCCAAGGCCAGGGGACCCACCCCGCCGAACGGATCACCGGCGAACTGCCCGGCATCGGCCGGATCGACCAGCCCGGGGCGCTCGCGGGTGACCGCCAGGACCCGCTCGCGCGGGAACACGTCGGTCAGACCGGGAACCGGGTCCTCGCGGTCGCGGGCAGCGAGGCGTTGGGTCTTGATGTTGTACATCGCACCGCGGTCGCGCGGCCCGGGCGAGCGCAGCGCCATCAGACGGAACGGATCCTGCCACGCCTGGGCGAGACCGGCTACCGTCGTGGGAAACAGGGTCCAGCCCAACGGGAACACCATGAGCAAGAGCAGCAGCAGCGCAAGCTCACGGCCGCGCCGCTGCTCCAACCAGCGGGCTGCCATTCGGCCCTTCCGCCGCAATGGGCGGATCAGCATCCGCATTCCCGCCCCCTCTTGCCTGGCATGACTGAACCCGAGCTATGGCCTCGTTCGCCTAGCGTTCCATTAGAGGCCATTGAAACCAAAAGAGTGTAAACTTTACCCTAGGGTGGCTCACGTCATCGCAATTTCAGATGTTTGTGGGTTTGGCGGCACAGGCCGTACCGAGTGCATCAGTCTTCTCCGGCGCGCCGCGTGCGCTCCCAGGTCACCTGCCGCGATTTGAAAAAGCCGATGTAGGTGGGGATTTTCCAGAGCACGTAGAGCGGAGCCTGCAGCAGGGCCGCGAAGGCCAGCGTGGACCGTCCGAAGCGCAGCCAGGCCAGCGCCGTGAACACGATCGCCGCCACCAGCCCGGCCGCCAGCCCCAGTGCCGGGGTCCAGACCTGGGTCAGCGCGCCGCCGGCCAGCAGCACCAGCTCGATCGCGCCAGCGGCGAGGAACAGCAGGGCCAGCGGTGGAACGATGAGGTGCAGCCCAAGCGCGACGAGCACGCGCGAAGGCTGGGTGAGGCCCCGCCACAGCGTGGGCAGGGCATGCTTGCGGGCATTGCCAAGGAACCCGTGCTCCCACCGGCGCCGCTGGGCGGCGCTGTCGCGGAGCGACGCGGCCCGGCTGCGCACGCCGGCCTGGGTGACGAGCCGGGGCCGGATGCCCTGTCCCGCCAGCGTGATCGTCAGGCCAAGGTCTTCGGCGATGTCCGATGTCGCCAGAGGGGCAGCAGCGAAAACCGGCCAGGGAAAGGCCATGCCGGTGCCGGTCAGCAGCGCGCAGCCGCCCATTCGGGTCATCCCGCGTGACCGCACCAGGTTCTTGACCAGCAGGGCGAAGCTCGAGATCTGCACCAGCGCCGGAGCGGTCAGATCGGGCAGGAGCAGGTTTTCGGCCTGGGCCGGCACGCCGCTGCGGGTTGCGGCAGCGAGTTGCTCGACCGATCCAGGCGTCAGTTCGCAATCGGCATCGACGATCAGCACGACCTCGGGCGGATCCAGCGCCAGCACGTCGCGGCCATGAGCCAGGGCATAGCCCTTGCCGCGCAGCGTGGCATGGCTGCGCTCGGTCACCTCGGCCCCGGCCGAACGCGCCAGCGCGGCAGTCTGGTCCGTGCAGTTGTCGGCCACCACCAGGATGCGGGTGCCGGCCGGCGCCGCGTCGCGCAGCCCGGCCACGGTCGCGGCGATGCTGGCCGCCTCGTTGTGCGCGGGAATCAGGATGGCGATGCGGGAGGGCACCGATAGCGCCGCCGGTTCGGAGCGGGCTGCCGCAAGCCCCATGGCCACTTCGGCGACGAAGATCGCCAGAGCCACCAGCGGCGGGACAGCCAGCAGCCAACCGAGCCACAGCCAGGCCTCAGCGATCATCGGGCGATCCCGCCCTCGCGGGCCAGCCCGGCGCAAACCGCGATAGGGCCGAGGCGAAAGCCCTGCCCTGCCCGCCGCTGATCCGGACAGCTCCCGGCATGCTCATCACTCTACTCCCGCTTCCGCCCGGCCCTGCGCGGTCCTGGCGATACCCAGTCCTTGCCCTAGCAGTCTGCCCGGGACGAGGCCAAGGGGTTTGGGACAGGTCGGCACCCTGCCATAGCGCGGCCGGACCGCAGCGGCCCTGCCCCAACCCTGATGGCGGATCAGCGCGACTGGCGGGATTCGAGCGCGGTGTTGTCGAAGCGCGCCAGCTTCGGGAAGAAGGCGCCCGTGCGGCGCTGCCACTGCACGAACTCGTCGCCGAAGCGCTGGGTCAGGAAGGCATCCTCACCGCGCGAGGCGTGGAGGTAGATCAGCACCAGCGTGGCGGCCGAACCGATGGTGTAGGGCGTCGGCGCAACCAGGGCATTGCCCAGCCAGTAGAGGATGTAGCTGGTGTAGAAGGGATGGCGCACCACGGCATAGGGCCCTTCGGTAACCAGTCGCGGCGAGCAGTTCGGACTGTAGGCGAGACTAAGGGTACGCTGACCCGAGGTGCCGACCGACCAGCCGAACAGGAAAGCCGAGCCGAGTTGCAGCACCAGCCCCGGAATGACGGTGAAGGTGAAACCCTCGGCCGACCAGAGCGCCGTCAGCATGGCGACGAAGCCGACCACAGAGGCGATCGAGACGACCGCCGTACCGCTCTTCTGCTTGCCGCCGAAATGCCAGATGCCCGCGCTGGCGAACAAGCCGAAGGGCACGATCGCAATCGTCGTGAACACTATCCGCAGCAGCGTGGCATCGTTCAGGTAGGCGCTCATCGATCACTCCATGGCCGCCCATCCCGGGGGCGCAGCGAGTTATCGACGAAGCAGCCTTAACATCGGGTATATGCTGCGGGGCGTGCCGGATTTGGTCCGACCCGAAGGTCGCCGCCCGGTCAGGACGGCGCCGGGCGCGTCAGGCGGCGCCGAGCACCGTGGTCGATGCGCGCGACGCGGCGCGGCGCATCGACCAGCCGATGAAGCCAAAGCCGAGGATCAGGGTCATCCAGGTCGACGGCTCGGGGATGGTCGGGAAGACGGTCACACCCAGCGCGTTGAGCTTGAAGAAGTCATTGCTCTCGGTGCCGTACAGGGCGCCGATCAGCCAGATCATGCCGTCCTGGTTGTCACCGTTCACATTGCGGGTGCTGGGGGTGCCGTTGGCCGTCGGGTTCATTCCGGCAGCGGTCGTGTTCACCTGGACGAAATCGCTCAGTTCCACGCCGGTCGTGTTGCCGATGACGGGGCGATTGTTCAGCGCCGGGGTGTTCGCCCAGTTCGCCGGATTGCTGGTGGGACCAGCGCCGACGCGGAGCGAGGCATCCGAATCCCCCGACACCCAGCCCGTGCCCATGGTGTTGATGTCAACGTCGTAGTTGAACTGCAGGAGCACGAAATCGACCATGTTCTTGGCGACGGTGTTCCCGTTGACCGTGGTCGAATCGACCCCGTTGTCGATCGAGTGGTTGGGCGAGGTGTTGGCCTCGTAGATGTTCTGGACACCCAGCCCGCCGCTCCAGAAGCGCAGGGTAGCGGCCGTGACGATGTCATCGGTGTTGCTGGCTGTCGTGCCCCGGTCGATGCTCCACGCCGTCGCCTTGACCCGCAGGAGCGGATCGGTGGTCGAGCGGAACGTGATCGAATTGCCCACCCCGGTGCTGCTGCTGACCACCCAGGACGAGTTGAAGCTGAAGTTGTAGTTGCTGAAGAAGGTCACGGCATGGGCCGCGGTTGCGCCGGAAACGGCGAGCGCCAGCGTTGCGACGGCCTTGAACAACAGCTTCATCATCGGTGCCTATCCTGTACGGCAGAACCGCCCGACCGCAGCCGGGCGACATCCACTTCCACTTGCCTAGAGGTTACCCCTTATTGCACTGCAGCGTCAACCGGCCGAACCGAGGGATTCGCGGGATGTACCGAAATGAAACGGACCGCGCTGCCCGCTATTCGACGCCGGCCCCGGCGGGATGAGGGCAATCCTCAGCCGCGCCGGTCGGGCAGCGAAAGATAATGCATCCGCAGCACTTCGCGGCGACCGCGGACCACCGTATCGAGTATGAGGCCGGTAAAGCCGACAAGAGCGGCGAGAACGGTCAGGCTCGCGCTCAGGACAGCCGTCGGCAACCGCGGCACCAGACCGGTCGCGAGATAGGTATTGACCAGAGGGATCGCCAGCAGGACGGCGACGATCGCGAGGAACGCGGCAATCAGCCCGAAGAACAGCAGCGGCCGCTCAAGCCGCACGAGGTTGAGGATCGTCGACAGGATCCGCACGCCGTCCCGGTAGGTCGAGAGCTTGGAACTCGACCCTTCGGGCCGGGCGAAATAGGCGGTTTCGACCTCGGCCACCGGCATGCGCATGCGCAGGGCATGGACGCTGATCTCGGTCTCGATCTCGAAGCCGGCGGCAAAGGCCGGGAAGGTTTTCACGAAGCGCCGTGAGAAGACCCGGTAGCCGGACAGGATATCGGTGAAGCTGCGCCCGAAGAAGTAGCTGAGGATCGTGGTCAGCAGCCGGTTGCCGAAGCGGTGGCCGGACCGGTAGGCGGCCTCGTCCTGGCTCACCCGGCAGCCGACCACCATGTCGAGGCACTCGGCCCGGCACCGCTCGACCATCACGGGCGCCGCGGCGGCGTCATAGGTGCAGTCGCCATCGGCCATGACGAAGTAGTCGGCATCGACATCGGCGAACATGCGCCGCACCACGCTGCCCTTGCCGCGCAGCGTCTCGCTCCGCACGATCGCGCCGGCCGCGGCGGCAATCTCGGCGGTCCGGTCGGTGCTGCGGTTGTCGTAGACATAGATCTCGGCGGCCGGCAGCGCCTGCCGGAAGGCCGCCACCGTCTGGGCGATGGCCGCTTCCTCATTGTAGGCAGGCAGGAGGACGGCGATCTTCGCGGGCTCTGGGGCAGGCATTAGGGGCGGATCCTCTGACGCCGGGACACACTGTTGATCAGCAAGGCTGCGGCCACCACATCCAGCGCCCACAGGACGCGCACGTTGTAGCGGTCGTGCGGCTTGGACAAGGCGCCGGTAATCGCGGCGTTGAGCAGGATGGCCCCGAGCACGAAGCCAGCGGCAACCCGCAGGCTGCGCCCGCTCGCAGGGAGGATTCGGCCCGCCGCGACAAGGCCCGCCACAAGCGCCGCGAGGGCAGCCGCCACGCGGTTGGCCCACTCCGTGGGAGCGACCGGCATCGTCCGATGGGCATAGCGGCTGTCGCGCACCTCGGAGGCCAGTGGCTCGGGCAGGCTGCTCGACAGGCCGCTTCCCGCGTTGGCAGCTTGGTTGAAGATGTTGAGCCTGGTCAGCCCGATCTGGTGGGCGACGGCCCGCGCGGTGGACGCGGCAACCGGCGCGGCGGCGAAACGCAGCGTCTCGACCACGAACCGCCGGTCCTCGCGTGCCATGGCGATCTGGACGCTGATCGGCTCGGCCGACCACACCCCTTCACGGGGATCGGGGCTCCAGAGGAAGGCGTCGCTGTCGGCCGGCATGCGGTTCAGGTAGCGGCAGGCCACGAGCTGCACCTGCGGGCAGCGCGCGCGCAGCATCGCGTAACCGGGGCCGTCGGCGATCAGGCGCGCGGTCAGGAACGGAGGGCGCACCGGTTGCACCCCAAGGCGGTGGTTGACGCTGGCGACGAACAGCTGTTCGCCCGCCAGACCGGCCACCGCCGCCAGTCCGAACAAGGCCACCACCGGCCCCGGCACCAGCGCGAAACCGAGCCACATCACCGCGCCCACCCCGGTCAGGGCCAGCAGCAGGAGCACGTGCGAGCTGTGCGTCATCGCGCAGAACATCAGCAGGGCGCTCAGGATCAGCCGCTCGACCGTGACGAGCCGGCTCCAGCCGGCCACGGCGGCGGTGCACAGCAGGATCGAAACCCCGGCAAACAGGTCCGGCATGATCAGCGAGACGAAGAACGGCAGGCTGGTCAGTGCGGCCAGCGCCACGGCGATGATCAACGCGTGGGTGGGGGCCCGTTCGCGCGGGGAGCCGAACGCGACCACGGCGATCCACAGCGCGATCATGGCCAGCGCGGCCTGCAACAGGGCGACGCCCAGGCTGCCCCAGGCGATCATCGCCGGATAGATGGCCAGCCCGTAGTAGATCGATCGTCCCAGCAGGATGGGGTGATTGGCCGCGGGCACAGCCTTTCCGGGCGTGTCCACGGCAGACCGCGGAGCATGGGCGGCAGGCTTGGGGGGCGCTGCAGATGTCACCGCCGGATCGCCGGTAACCCCGGCGACGACGGCGTCCTTGCGGTCCGACCAGACCGACCGCAAGCCGGTCAGCTCGCCCACGGCGGCGTCGGCCGAGCGCAGATAGGTTCCGGTATCGGGGAAGAAGAAAGCCCCGCCATTGATCATCGCCGGCCAGACCAGGGCCACGACCCCGCACAGGATCAGGAGCGCCTGGCGCCAACCCGGCGGTGCCGACGCCGATGCCGATGGGGAGAGCGCAGCCGTTGTCATGCGTAGACCCACCGACGATTGAGGAAAAAGGAGACAAGCGGGGTGACGAAGAAGAACCCCAGTGTGGGGGTCCACCGCGGCCAGTGCAGCACGTCGACAAACAGCACCACGAAGGCCAGGTTGAGGCCGTATCCCAGCCCATTGCCGATCAGGAAGCGGGAAAAGCGCCGGGCCGGGGCATCCCGCGAGCCATGCGCCCGGAAACTGAAATGGCCGTGCACGAAGTACCCGATGACCGAAGCGATGATCGTCGCCGTGGTCAGGGCCAGCGCGGGCGCGAGGCCGAGCGCCGTGATCTGGAGACCATAGAGCCCGGACACGAGCGCCGTGAGGGCCAGGCCGGATATCCCGAAACGGACAAGCTGCCAGAACACCGCAACGCGCTCCTGTTCAAAAATCCCCGATGCAGCGCCCGGAAATCGCCCTGGACCACTGGCCACTTGCGGTCATGGCTGGCCTTTAGCGGATAAATCTCAACGCTTCATCACCATTAACCATCAATCTGCCGGCGACCGGCGGACGATCATCCCCGCGGCGATGCCCCGCGCCGTCGGGCCGGACCTGGCCCGTGCTAATCGCGCTGCCTGCGCCAGCGCCACCAGATCGCGAAGATCGCCGGCCCCTCGACCAGATAGCGGCGCCACAGCCGGCGAGGCTCACTGCCCAGCCGGAACGCCCATTCCAGGCTGAGCTGCTGCATCCAGCGCGGAGCGCGGCGCTTCTCGCCGGTGAGGAACTCAAGCGAGGCCCCCACGCACAGCGCCACGCCGCCGGCCATTCCCCGCTGCTTGACCAGATGGGCGACGATTTCGCTCTGGGGTGCCCCGACCGTGAACAGGGTGATGTCGGGTTGGTGCGCCTCGATGAACTCGGCCGTGGCCAGCTGGGCTTCCGGCTTGCGGCGGAGTTGCATCGGCGGCTCGAACTGGTCGATGCGGATGCCCGGTTGCGCGGCCTCGAGCCAGCGCCGCTGCCCCGCGTCGCCGCCGATCAGCGCGATCCGCAAGCCATCGGGAAGTGGCTGGCCGAGCAGCAAGGCGGTGAGATCGCTTCCCGCCACCACCGGCAGTTCGATTCCGCTGCGCCGAGCGAGCGCGGCCAGAATCCGGCTGTCGCACAGCAGCAGATCGGCCCCGCGGTAGATCTCCCAGAGCGCCGGATCGGCGTCACGATGCAGCCGCACCATGTGATCGACGTTCGGGGTGACCACGAACCGGAACGGGCGATCGCCGGCATGGGCCAGGATCCATTGGTGGGCTGCGGCCGGGTCGATGTCGTCGAACGACAGCCCGAGGAAGGGCAGGCGGGCAGGTTCGGTCAAGCCTGTCACCGCCGGGAAAGACGGCCGAACAGGCCGGTGACCGGCATCTCGTCGGTCCGTGGATCAACGCCGAACTGGGTGCGCGCGGCGGTCTGCCCGGCCAGCGCGTCCGCCCGACAGTTCTCGGCCGGATATCGCGTGCACAGCTCGACGTAGAGCTTCCATCCACTCAGCAGTGAAGGGGCATTGTGGGTCAGACGTCGGACGATGCTGACCGCCCGGGTGGACTGGCCGGACCGCTCCAGCCAGGCACTATAGGTGCGGGCCAGAGCAGAATCCTGCCCATTGCGGTCAAACCCGTCCCGGAATGCGATCAGGCTGCCGGCCTTGTTGCCCAGCGCCTCGTTGGCTTGCGCCAGGAGCACATAGGCGACTGGCTGCTGCGGGCATGTGTTGGCTGCCAGATTGCTGAGCGGCACGACACCGTCGAAGCGGCCGACGCGGGCCAGGGCCGCGGCCTTGGCCAGCAAGGCATCGCAGTGGGTCCGGTCCTTGGCGAGGATCTGGTCGACCTGGACCATGCTGTCCTTGAGATTGCCTTGCGCCACCATGGCGCGCGCGCGCAGAGCGATGACGTCATTGATGTAGGGGGAATTGGCCAGGGTGGCGATCGCCCGCACTGGGTCCGCCTGCTCGAGAAAGTGCCGGGCCACGGCCAGCCGCGCCGGCAGCGGCGCGTCCCGCGCGATCCGCTCCATCGCCGCGGCATCGAGCGGCTGGCGATCGTACTCGGCCCAGAGCGCGGTCAGCCCGTGCGCGGTCTTGCCGTCGGTTTTGGCGTCGAGCAGCCGGGCCACGATGATCGAACGGGCTTCGGCGGCCTTGCCCAGCTTGTAGAGGGTATCGGCCTCGTCGACGTCATACTCGGCGCGATCGGGCGCCAAGCGGCGGGCCTGCTCCAGCAGGGGCACCATATCCGCGCCATTTCCGCGATAGCGGTGGAGTTCCAGCTTGGTCAGGACAATGCCCAGCGGATCCTGCTCCGAGGTGCGCGCCTGTTCGATCACCGCAAAGGCCTCGTCGGACTTGCCCAGCAGGGACAAGGCCCGGGATTTCAGGATCAGGGCATTCTCATCGTTGGGTGACTGTTCGAGGATCGCGTCGGCATTGGTGACAGCGGCCTCGAAACGGTGCGACAGGAGGTTGCTGAGACCCTTGAACAGCAGTCCGATCGGAGCCCGCGGATCCAGCGCGAGAATGCGGTTGGCGGCGCTTTCGGACTCGCGCACATAGCCCAACTGCATGCCGAGGCGAGCCACCCCGGCCAGCGCCTCGCCGTTCGTCGAATCCAGCGCCAGCGCCGCATTGTAGGCGCTGAAGGCTCCTGCCGCCGATCCCGCCCGCTCCTCGATCCGCGCCCGCAACAGGTGAAGCGCGACGATGTCGTCACGCTTGGCGATGGCAGCGGTGATGGTCTTTCGCGCAGAGACCAGATCGCCCGCGTCCAACAGCGCCTGGGCTTCGGCCCCCTGGGCATTGGCCGCTTCGATCCCGTCCGAGCAGCCAGTTACCGCAAAAGCACTCACCAAAACGAATGCAACCGGTCCAAGTAACGACAATTCACGGTAAATATGCTTCCAACCGGTCATGGACGTCCTTATAGCGGCGCCGGGCACATAGTCGACTGCCTTGGAAAGGGACTTTTATGAGTTTGTCGCAGCGGACCAAGCGGCTGGCAGTTTGTCTGACTATGGCCTGCTTTATCAATGCGGTGCCGGCAGAGGCCCAGCGTGCACGGGGCACCACGACCGAAACAGCGGCAAGCCAGTTGACTCCCCCCTACCGGATCAGCGCCGGCGACGATGTCGAAATCTATGTCTGGGGCGAGGAACGGCTCCAGCGGCTGGTCAAGGTCCTGCCCGACGGGACCTTCGCCTTTCCGCTCGTCGGCCAGATCAACGCCCAGGGCAAGCTGCCCTCCGAACTGGAAACGATGATTTCCGAGCGGCTCAAGGACCAGTATCGCGGCCAGGTGCCGCAGGTGACCGTATCGGTGAAGAATCCGACCGGCACCCGCTTCGCCGTGGTGGGCAAGGTCAAGGCGCCCGGCACCTACATGCCGGGCTATTACGCGACGATCCTCGATGCGATCACATTGGCCGGCGGTCCCGCCGAGTTCGCCAACATGGACTCGATCCTGGTGATCCGTCGCAACGGCGACCAGCAGACCACCCTCAAGTTCCGTCTCTCGCAGCTGTTCAAGTCCGGGGCCGGCGATGACGATCTGCGCCGCGCCAACGTGCAGCGGATCGAGAGCGGCGACACGATCATCGTCCCATGAGCAGGGTCAATCACTTGCCGGGACGACCGGTGCACGCCACGGCCATGGTGCTGGTTCCCTCGGTGCTGGTAGCGGCATCGCCGGCTCTCGCTGAAACGCAGGCAGGGGTCGGGATCGGTGCCGAAGTTCTGGCAGATTCCAGGCCGTTCCTGGTGGAAAACCGCGAGGCGGACGTGGCCGGGAGCATCCGGGCCACGCCTTTCCTGCGCACCTCCAGTGGACGCACGACCTTCAGGGTGGATGCCGACCTGATGGCACGGCGCTTCTCGAAAGCGTCAAACGGCTCCGAAACCAGCGCGAATGCGGGCGGGGAGCTGATCTATCGGCCCTCGTCCTACGTCAACATGTTCGCGAGCGGACGCTTTTCCAGCGTGCTCAACGGCATCGGGTTCGGCAATGTCGCCCTTCCCTCGCCCGATACGGCCTTGCCTCCGATCACCGGCCCCCTGCCCGACGTGTCGCTGATCGGCAACCGGGTGCGGACCGAAACGGCAACAGCAAACCTCGGCATGTCGGCCCGGCTGAGCCCGCTGGACGAGCTGACCGTCACGGCCACAGGTTCACAGTCAAAGGCTTCGGCCTTGATCGGCCGGGACTTCAGCTTCGTCAATCTTGGCCTCAGCTATTCCCGCACGTTGTCGACGCGGCTGGCGGTCACTGCCAACGTGACCTACGGGCGATCCAATTTCCTCCGGACCCCGCTTGGCGATGGTTCCATAGTGTCGCCAACGTTGGGCATTCGGCTGACACTCAGTCCGCGCCTGACGATCAACGCCAGTGGCGGTGTCACGTTCACCGAAAGCGATCTCGGTCTGGCCGGCAAAGTCCGGACCACCCAATTGGCCGGAACGCTCAACTTCTGCAGGTTGGAAGAGCGCGGCAGCCTGTGCCTGTCTGCGGCCCGGACCGCCCAGCCCACTGTTCTGGGAGGAATCCAGACCCTCAGCAGCGTCGCGATCAGCTACACCAAGCGACTGGCTGAGCGGGACAACTTCCGCCTGAACCTCGCTTACAATGGCAACTCGGCTGGCATGAACGGGCCTCTGGCTGTTCCATCGTCCCAGCTCTACAATGCGTCCGCGACCTGGGCGCACTCGATAAATCGACGTCTGTCGTTTGACCTGACGCCAAGTTATGCTCGAATTCATAATTTTGGGCGATCGTTCGACAACGTCCGGCTGCTCGGCAGCCTGCGCTATTCCTTCGGAGCCATCTTGTGAACGGTCCCCTTGTTTTCGACGATAACCAGACCGATGGCGGCGGCGAGTTTCTTGCCCACGTCCCGGCGATCCTCTGGCAACGCCGCTGGCTGATCATCATTCCGACCGTGCTGGGCATCATCGGTGCCGTCCTCGCGGCTCTGCTGATCCCACCGACCTATCGGGCCTCGGCCCTGATGCTGGTCCAGTCGCCCCAGCTGGGCGCCATGCTCGGCGCTGACAGCGGCGAGGTGATCGATCGCCGCATCGCCCGGATCAGCGAGCGCGTGACGAGCCGCCCCGACCTGATCGCGCTGATCGAAAAGCATGGGCTGTATCAGGATCTGCGCAAGCGCAAGCCGCTGTCGGAAGTGATCGAGACCATGCGCGATGCGATCTCGCTGTCGCCGACCGGGAGCGATCAGGGCGCCTCCAGCCCGCAGAATCGCACCATCGCGTTCAAGCTCTCGTTCGATTACGGCGAAGCCGCCCCGGCCCAGGCCGTGACGCAGGATCTGATGCAGCGCATCGTCGAACTGGATGCCACGGGCAACAGCGAGGCGGCCACCCGCCGGGTCGAGTTCCTGACGGAACAGGCCAAGGGGCTGCAGACCCAGATCAACGAGGTCCAGGGCAAGATCGCGGCCATCAATGCGCAGAACGGGGCCGTGCTGGCCAACGGCGGCATGATGATGGTGGGCAGCGGCGCCGGGAGCTATGACGTCCAGATTGCGGCCCTCCAGCGCGACACGGCGCAGCTGATCTCACAGCGCGACGTGGCGCGCACGTCGGACGTGCGCGACCCGGTGGTGGCGGCCGCGGAGCAGGCTCTTGCCGCAGCGCGTGCGGTCTACAACGAAAGCCATCCGGACGTGGTGATCGCCAAGCAGCGCTTGGCAGAGGCCCGCGAACTGGCCAAGGGCAACACCCGCAAGCTGCCGCTTGACCAGATCGACCAGCAGATCGCCTTCAACAATTCTCAGATCGCCGCGCTGCGGGCGGCGAAGGCCCAAGAGCTGTCGCAGATGTCGAGCGCGCGCAGCGCCCAGGCCCGCGCGCCGCTGATCCAGACCCAGATCGCCGACCTACAGAGTGTGCTGGCCGGGCTCAACGACCAGTACAAGGACGTGTCCTCCAAGCTGCTGGCCGCCCGGGCCGGACAGCGCGCCGAAGACGAACAGATGGGCGAGAAGCTCAGCGTGGTCGATCCGCCGGTGGTTCCGGATACGCCGGTCTGGCCCGATCGTCTGCTGATCTCGGTCGGCGGAATCGCGGGCGGACTTGCGGTGGGTCTGGTCCTGGCCTTCGCGCTCGAGTTTCTGCTCCGCCCGATCCGCGATCCCGGCTCGCTCGCAGCGTTGGTCGGGAGCCCGCCGCTCGCCATGATCCCGGTGATCACCGAAGTGCGCCCCGGCATCAAGAATCAGCCGCGCAAGGGCGGCCTGCTGGCGCGGCTGTGGCCGCGCAAGCGCTGAACGAGGTTATCGGCATGTCCAATTCTGCATCCAAGCCGGGCGCACCTGCCGGCATCGTTCTTCCGCCGCTGGAGAGTTATCCGGTCGTTGAGCTCGAACCGGAGGTGCTCGACCGTCATGGAATTGTGGCCTTCAACAGCCGCGATCCACGAGCGCGCCCCTTCAATCTGTTGCGCACGCAGATCTCGAAGCGCATCGCGGCGCGCAAGGCGCGGATGGTCGGGATCACCTCTGCCACCCCCAACGCGGGCAAGTCGTTCGTTTCGCTCAACCTTGCCGCCGCCCTTTCGCGCGTGGCCGAGCAGCCGGTCTATCTGATCGATCTCGATCTTCGGCGGGGCTCGATCGGCAACGAGCTCGGCCTGCAGTTCGAATATGGCTTGTCCGACTTTCTCGACGGGACCAGCCCGGACCTCGCGGCGATGGGTCAGCGGATCGGCGATTCAAGCCTGGTGGTGTTCCCGACCGCTGCCATCTCGGGGCACTCGGCCGAATTGCTGACCGGGCAGCAGTTCAGTGATCTGATCGATGCGTTCCGGGCCATCTCCGGCCCGGCGATCATCCTGTGCGATCTGCCGCCGGTGTTCGCCAACGACGACACCATGATCGCGATCCAGAAGCTGGACGGCTTCTTCACTGTCATCGACAGCGGCCACACGACCCGCAAGCAGGTACAGGACACGCTGCAGATGCTGCAGCCGTCGCCCTGCATCGGCGCGATCATGAACCGCTACAGTGGCGGCTTCATGGAAGCCTACGGCTACGGCTACGGCTACGGATCGAAGGCGTACGACAGCTACTATTCCTAGCGGCGGGCCCAGCGGCAGGCTGGCATCAGGCGTGTGGTTGTGCACAATTGATTGCAATTCGGATCGAATTTTGACCCTCAGCGTGCCACACCCAAACATCTGAATTTGGGTGATTTTAATCGGCTCATCAGCACCTGTCCTAAAATGGTGCAATGCGAAATTGAGGCTTTCTTAACGAATCCGAATCGTGTAAAAATCCGTCTCGGTAAATGCGCTTGCCAACGTCACGGCACATCACAAGGGGATTACCATGAAGCGTCTACTTCTCGCCACCGCCGCGATCGCGAGCGTCTCGGCCGCTCCGGCCTATGCAGCCGATTTCATTCTCGGCCAGACCGCGGCCGTCAACTCGAGCTTCTTTGTGGCCGATGCCACGGCGACCTCGGTGTCGGCGGTTCTGTCCAACACCCCCAGCACCGGGACGTTCTCGGATCGCTTCTTCTTCGCCCCGACCTTCCTGGGCGTTGGCGACGGCCAGGCCTCGGTGACCCGTAGCTCGACCGTGTCGCTCTCGGTGGCCGCTTCTTCGGTGACCGCCTACGCTCTCGACGCCGGTCTGACCGCGCTGCTCGGCAATGCCTTCATCAATGGCGCTGCTGCCACCCCCGGTGTGTTCACCGCTCTGTCGGCCGCCATGGCCGGTGGCCCGCTCGCGACCTACAGCGCGATCGCCTCTGGCACCAGCGGCGTTCAGGTCAACACCGTTCAGCTCGATCCCGCCAACTTCTACGTGATCACTCTCGGTGGCACCTCGAACGGCGGCGCCTACTCGGGCACCCTTGACGCCACCTCGGTCCCCGAGCCGGCCACCTGGGCGATGATGCTGCTGGGCTTCGGCGCCGTCGGTTTCGCCATGCGCCGCCAGGGCCGTGCGCACCCGAAGGTTCGCTTCGCCTTCTGAGCTCACAAAGCTCGGATTGAAACGCAACGGCGGCCAATTTGGCCGCCGTTGTCGTTTTGGGGTCTGGACTTAGGACCTGATCCGGTCCCGCGGTCAAGCCGGGGAAGTATGCAGTACAGGCCGATTGCGCCGCAGCTCGCGCCGGCGGCGCCAGCCCGGTACAGCCGGATCCTCCGCGGCGCCCGACGGTCTGGCCCCGTGCCGCCACCGTGAATGGGCGGCCGGCTCCGCCAGCGGGCTGGCCAGCCGCTGATAAATGCCCAGTTCTTCCTGACGCGAAAAGAAATAGACGTAGAGCGAGTGCCCGGCCGCCTTCGGATCGCGCTTGTGCTCGTCGATCATGCGCCGGATGTCAGCGACCTTGAGCACCATGAGGTGCGAGGTGACCCCTACAGCATCATTCACCCGCGGCTCGGCGGCCGGCTTGAACCCCAACATCGCCTGGTAGAACCGGCGATGACGCGCAGCGACCTCGATGAACAGGTCGGTGCAGTTGTAGTGGTGGGTGCCGTAGATGAAGATGATGTGGAACAGTGACGCCAGCAGATGCAGCGACGGCCGCGACGTGTCGAAGGCGAAGCGGGTGAGTTCGCACAGCTTGGCGCCGGGGACAGCCCGATAGGCATCCAGTTCGGCCTTGAAGGTCTTGTCGCAGGCCAGACCCAGCGGCGAATCCACGGTCAGGCTTAAAGTCCCGATCAGATTGCCGTTCGTAGAGGCCGTGAAGGTCACGGCGTTGCTGCGGTTGGGTACCTTGTGGTGCGCCCCGTAGCCGCGGCTGCTGTACTTTCGCTTGATCAGAGCCGTGGCGGTGTTGCGTTCTCCTTCCACGTCGGCAAGACGGACGGTGATGGTCTTCTCGACGCTGGCGTCTTCGCGATCCGGCAGGTCGAAGGTGTGGAGCCCCACATCGCTGATCGACCGGAAGCGGCGCGCGAGTTTGGACAGCGGATGTTCCATGACTGCTTGCAACCCCGAGACATGTTTCCGAACGACCAGGGCTCCCGAGCCAGCTTGACCAACCAATGCGCTGGCCCGGTAATCCTGGTGATCGCGCCCTTCGCGATCGACCCGGATAGTGCAGGTGATCCAATTAAGAAGGACTACAGTGCGATGGTTAACACGCACCACGCCTCGACCACGGCTTGATCAGGCCGCGATTTTCCCAGAATTGACCATTTTTGTAGGACTTCGATGGTAAAGGCAGAGTTAATTTCTCTGCATCGTAATCTCACCGAATTTAATCGATCGGACACCGGCTGCCCTGCGCCGGTGAATTCTGCAAACAATCATTGTCGACCCCGCAACTTCACCATGACGATTCGGAACGATCATCCGCGGTGATTGACAGGGTTCAACCCATGGCAGGCTGCGAAGCTCGGGCAAGCGGGGGGCGATGGACAGTGCCGAATAGGCCGCAAGGCGAATAAGCCGAACGCGGCAAAGCTGAGTTGCGCCAGATCTGCCTCTCGATCATGCTGGCAAGCGGCGCGGCTTCAGGCTGCGGCGCAACAGATCCTCAGGAAGTCCTGATACTGCCCGGCGATGGCCGACCATGCGAACCGCGCGACCTCGGCGGGGCGTTCGCGCTGCCTTTCAATCAAAGCCGCTGCCAGCTGCTGCCCGAGCGCGGCAGGGTCACGCGTGTCACACAGAAAGGCCGTGTCGCCAACGATCCAGCGCAGCCGCGGACTGTCATGCCCCACCACCGGCAGCCCGCAGGCCATCGCCTCGACGAACACGTTGCCGAACGATTCCGCCAGCGACATGTGCAGCAGCGCGTCCGCCGAGCGGTAAAGCGCCGGCATATCAGCAGCGGACAAGGACAAGCGGGAAAACCGGCCGGGCAGCTGCTGCTGCGCCAGGTTCTCGGCCTCCGTCCGCAGCGGCCCATCACCGGCAACCACGAGATGCGCCCGGTCAAGCTGCGCCACCGCGCGGATCCCGTCGAGCACCCGCTTGCTCTCGATCAGCGCGCTGACCATGAGCACCACCGGGCGATCCTCGGGCAGGCCGAACCTCGCACGGTCGCCTGGTCCCGGGGTGAACCGCTGGAGGTCGGCACCGTTCGGAATCAGGGCACAGCGCCAGCGATCCCGATTATCGGCGAAATAGTCAGGATTGATGCACACCAGCCCGTCGCAGCGGAAGAACCGATACTCGGCATTTCGCGCCCGCGCCGGCCAATCGCCATTCTGGGTGACGAAGATCTGACGGGGGCGCGCTCCACCCGGGGCCGGCCGCCGCAGGGCCAGTTGGGTGAAGGGAAATGAACAGGTCAGCACCGCGTCGAAATCTGCCGGACGATAATGGCGCAACAGGGCCGAGGCGAAGGTCAGGTCTTCCCAGCTCACGTCGCTGCGCAGCGGCGGGAAGAAAGGAAAGCGTTCGAACCGTTCGCGCGGGACCGCCGGGACATGGTGGAACCGGTAGGCCGTGCCCTCGCGCGGCTGCCCTGATCCGAACACGGTCACGGCATGTCCCAGCAGCGCCAGTTCCTGCGCCACCGACAGGAGCGCAACCTCTGCGCCGCGGTCGACGCGGTGGAACCCGGGCAGGGCAAAAGCCAAGCGCAAGGGATGATCAAGCATGAACCGGTCCTGCTGCGAGAGGGTTTTCATCCTGAGGCTGCCCCTCCGCCGAGTCCGGACTGCGCGATCGCGCTCCGGTCAAGGGTATCGCGCAAGCCGCAGCAGCCAGCACCGCCGGCATGTAGATGAAGCTGTTCAACCAGGCATCAACGGCCGCCAGTGCAACGACCAGCGCGAGGATGCTCGGCTGCGCCAGCAACAGGCGCCTCGCAGCGCCGGCCAGCAAAACCCACGACAACACCAGAGCCGACAGGATGCCGTACTGGCCGGCGACGAGCAACGGCAGGCCCCACGGGCGCGATTTCAACGGCCGCCACCAGTCCCAATGACCATAACCCGACAAGGGCGCTCGGGCGATCAGCGGCAGGGCCAACTGGTCGCGCCGGACCCGGTAAGCCAGCGACTTGCGACCGATCTTGTCGAGCCCCTTCATCACCAACTGGCCCGACGCGCTGGTGCTGGCCCAGCGCTCCAGCGGCACCTTACCGGAGACATAACCCGCTCCGCCCAAGGCCAGTACCACGGCCAGGGCCAGCGTCACGGAACGGCGCAGCGAGGCCCGCATCGCCAACCAGGCACTGCCTCCCGCCAGCAGCAGAAGGGCCCCCACCGACTGACTGGCGATTGCCGCCAGGTTCAGCACGATTGCCACGATCTGATCCCGCCTGACCGGCAAATCTGTGGCCAGGCAACGATGCAGCGCCGCCAGCGCAGCCATGGCGATCCAGATCCCGTACTGATTGCTTTGCTCGAAAAAGCCGAGCGGACGAAAACCGATGTAGCGCGCGGATCCCCCTTCAAGCTGAAAGGGATGCGCGCCATAAGCGGCAACGTAGAGCCAAGCCTGCCGGCTGCCCTCCAGTAAGGCGATCGGCAGCAGCGCCAGACCGCTCCAGATCAGCACATCCGCCAGCGCGCGCCGCCCGTCGAGATCGCACAGCAGGAGGCGTCCGACCAGCCATGTCGCTCCCCAGAAACCGAACAGATAACCGCTTTGCTGCACGGCCTCCAACGCGGACAGACGACCGGACATCCACGGAAGAAACGGACTGAGGCAAAAGATCCCCATCAGGAGATCAACCGGCAACAGGCGAAAATGGCGCCACAGGCCGGGGCCCTGCAACACGAGCCCCAGCAACACCGCGACCGGCACCACCCAGGCGCGGGTGACCAGAATCTGGCTGGGCAAGGCGGTGCCGATGAAGTCGACCGTGAAGTTGGATGGGGTGATGGTCTCGGCCGGAAAACGCTCAACCGGAAGCAACATCCATCCAGCGACCAGCAAGGCCAAGGCCACGCGCCGAGACCCGGACCACGCCACCGCGACTATCGTCATGACAGAACAGAGGATGTAGGCTCCGAAGATGATGCTAGATTCGGATGCCATTCACTTTGCCTCACGCAATCTCATGCTGGCAGGTTTCGCTGCAGTCCTGCTGGGTGCGATCCTCAGGCGGAAATGGACCTACGTGGTCGTCCTGCCTCTCGTACTCTACGAAACAGTCAATCCCTACCGTTTTGGGTTCCATTCGTGGGTACGCGATCAACTGATCGGGGTCCACCCGCAACCCGGCGCGAAAGAAGTGCTCCAATCCAAGATCATGTACGCTGGCTCGATGCTTGGTGTGGCCTTGCTGCTGCTGCTGCTGCCCTATCTGGCAAGGGCGGGGAACGGACGGCGCCTGCTGGCCATGGGGACCCTGCTCGCGCTGGGGGTGCTGGCCTTGGAACTTGTCTCGCCGCACCGGATCGACCGCATATTGGGCCATTTTGTCGGCAGCTTCACCGTTGCAGCGATCGCCTATTTCGTCGCGAGCCTCATGATGGCGACCGGGATGCTGCTCGACCACAGACGTTGATCGTCCGGGAGCCGACCCGCGCTCCCGGAGCAACCGGGAGCGCGGGCCAGTTCACTTGGCCGGCGCGGCCGCCGGGGGCGCGAACCCGTTCTGGTACTCGATCTTGGCCGAGGCCTTCACGGTCTTCAGACGGTCGCCCAGGGTCTTGTCGAGGTTTTCCATCCGCATCCGCTGCAGCGCCGCGGTGCGCGCCTCCGGACCATCGAAGGGCCGCGTTTCACTTCCCTTGATCACGGCGACAATGATGCCCTTCCCGCCGGGGATGACGAAGGGTTCGGTGGGCGGCAAAGCCTTGATCTGGTTCATCGCCTGCGCCGGCAGCTGGGCCGAGTCCAAGGCTCCTTCGCCCCGATCGAACTTGATGCCCATGGCGGTCAACCGGGCCGCGACGGCATCGAGCGAATGATCGTTCTTGATCTCCTGGAGCCGCGTCATGTCGCTCGGCACCGGGAACTCGATACGGTCGAGGCGATAGACGGTCCGCTGCCCGAACAGGGTGGGATTGGCTGCCATGTACTTGTCGATCGCAGCGTTATCGGGGACCAGAGCAGCCTGGTTCAGCTTCTTGGTGAACAGCTGGATCAGCAGCAGTTCGTCCGCCTTGCGCTGGCCATTGAGATACTCGGGCTGCTTGTCGATCCCGTCCTGCCGCGCAGCCTGGGCGATCAGCCGCCGGTCGATGATCGTCTGCAGCACCCGCGCCTGCACGGCCTTCTTGTCGGCGCCAGCGGGAATCCGTGCTTCCTGCAGTTCCTGGTTCAGCTCCGCGAGGGTCACTTCCTCGCCGTTGACCACTGCGGCCACCTGACCGGTCGCCTCGCGCTTGCACCCTGCCAGCGCGAGCAGCGCCAGCGCGCCACCGGCGATGAGAGTTCCTTTGGTCGTGCGCATATAGGTCCTTTCCAAGCGAAATGCGGTGTGTTGCGTCCGCATGTTTAACCGTTCGAATTGATTAGCAACCGGCGCAGTTGGCCGGGAATGGTCTTGAAGAAGCCGCCCAGGAAACCCTGCAGAAGAGCCTGGGCGTGGCCAGCATCCGGGTCCAGCACGGAAACCCGCATCATCACGCCGTCCGGAATGTCGCCCTGCAGGTTGGCCTTGAGCACGCTGAGCCGCTGCTCGATCCAGCGCCGCGGGAAACTGTCGCCGAGCCGGGTGAAATAGAGCACCTGTTCGGTCTGCACGGCATTGGTGGCGGTGAAGGCACTGGCCGGCACCTCGGTCAGCCCACCGAGCGAAAGGTCCACCGGCCGGGTCGCGGTCAGGGTGAAGCCGCCCGCCGGGTAGCAGAACTCAGGACGATGCAGCTGCAGCACCCCATCCTGTCGGAAGTTGTAGGCGATCAGCATCATCACCTGAACGCCCTGCTCGTTCGCGTAGACCCGCGTGACCAGATTGTCGTAGAGCCGGTCGACCAGGGCGTCGGGCGGCGGCAGGACCACGCCGCTGCGCCCCTGGACCTGCCAATCTGCAAACTGGTTCGGGATCCAGGACTGGAACGTCTTGTCGGGAACCGGCCGGTTGGCCACCTGCGGTTGGGCAAGATAGCCCAGACCGGAAGTCCCGGCGAGCGTTGCCCCGACGAGAAACTCACGCCGCCCGAAGGCCAGGCGCGGGGCGTCATCGCTGCGCTCGTCGGTCATGAGAACACTCCCGTGCTCACCGGCTTGCCGGCCAGCCGCTTGGCGAAGACCCAGTTCCAGATCGGCTTGCACAGGGCGTCCAGCGCAAAAATGGTCAGCAGCGCCACGGCAAACATGAGCAAACCCGCGAAATTGTGGAGGAACCCCTGCGCGGCGGCATCGCCGGCGTGATAGGTCAGGAGGATCAGGATCAGCACCCGGATGAGATTGGCGATGAGCGAGACCGGAACAATCAGCAGGACCAGGAAGGCGGCATAACGCCATTCGGCCTCGTGCCGGATGTAGATGTAGAACAGCGAGATTGCCGAGAGCGAGATGATCGAGTTGAGGCCCGAGCAAGCCGCCGCGACCAGCAGTTCATACTGTCCGACGTAGATCATGACCCCCTGCCCGGCGATCGGATAGCCGAAGGCATGGAGAATGGCGATCGCCGCAGTCGACACGCCCATCTTCATCGGCAGGGTCAGGGTATAGACCACGGTCTCGGGCGGCGGGAACATGAAGACCAGGTAGAACAGGGGAAACCACAGCCGTCGCATCGCAGCGGTGCCGACCAGACCATAGATCCCCACAAGCAGGGCGGCATACATGAAGTAGCCTTCCAGCTCGACGACCTGGGCGATCCGCGAGAGCAGATAGGCTGGCAGAACCAGGGCGAACAACGCCATGACCCGCCAGGCTGGTGGCTGGACCGCGACCGTCAGCGCCTGCGGCAAAAGACGCAGCAGCAACCAGAGGCCGGTGGCCAGCACGATCGGCCCGTGGGCACCCTGTTCGGTGCTCCAGCTTTCGCGCGCCACGAAGGCCAGCGTCGGCGCGGCAAGCACCAGTGCACCGGCCGCGAAGACCAGTGCGGCCGGCAAGCTGCCACGCAGCGCCAGGGCCTCGTTCCCCATGCGCTCCGGCAAGGCGGCAGCAGGCACGTCATCAGCCCTAGTCATGTCTGGAAATCGCTCCCGGGCGTCTTGTGCCGTGGGGGTGCGATGTAGACGTTTTTGAAATGTCTCGCAATCACATGACGGCCTGTCACCAGGCCTGTCCGAATGTGGAGCATCATTGCCATCGAAGGTTTCTTACCCCATGCCCCGCCTGCCTGACGGCCGCGGAACCCTATTCCTTGCAGAAAGACTGCCACAGCAGCCGAGCCCGTTAAACATGCCAGACGTTAAGATATCCCCTCGCTCTCGTGTCCGCCTGGCCTGGGTTGTGGCGCTGGCGGCCTGCGTGCTGGCGGCCATCGCGGCCTGGACATGGCATCGGCAGGAGGCCAGACCGACCGGTGGCGCCGCCCGGCCCGCGACCACTGCATCGCTGCCAGCCCTGCCCCAGCTGAAGCAGGGCTTCATGCCGGTCCCCCCGGACAAGGCCGAGGCCATCAATGCGGGGATCCCGTTCTCCACCGCACCGATCGAACGGGCTCGCCCCTTCCTGCTGCCGCTCGCGGTGACCCAGAACCTCCCAGCCCACCAGGCGGCGGTCGATTGCCTGACCGCAGCGATCTATTACGAGGCGGCCAGCGAGACCGCCATCGGGCAGCGCGCCGTGGCCCAGGTCGTGCTCAACCGGGTGCGGCATCCGGCCTTCCCGAAATCGATCTGCGCGGTTGTCTATGAAGGGTCCGAGCGCAGCACCGGGTGCCAGTTTTCGTTTACCTGTGACGGCAGCCTGTCGCGCACCCCTGACCGCGCCGGCTGGCTGCGCGCCCGCGGCGTGGCCACTGCCGCGCTGGGCGGATCGGTGGAACCCGCCGTCGGCATGGCGACCCATTACCATACGCGCTTCGTCGTCCCCTACTGGGCCTGGACGCTTGACAAGGTCAGCCTGATCGGGGCGCACATCTTCTATCGCTGGCAAGGTTATTGGGGACGGCGCGCCGCCTTCACCGGGGTCTACGATGGCGGGACCGATGCGGTGCCGTGGCCCAAGCTGGATTACGGCCTTGCGGCGACGGACGTCGGCATCGACCAGGTCGCCGCCCCGCCGGCCTCAGGCCTGTTGATCGACCAGGCAACGATGCCGGACACGCCCGGTATCGCCCCGGCCAAAACAGCGGCGGGATTGCGCGCCGATGAAGAGCGTGGTCGCCTGGCGATCGACGAACAGGGCGCCGCGGCGCTACCAACCCCGGCCCGCCCCGCCCTACCCGCACCCTGAATGGCAAGCAGGTTGACCTGTCCGCGATCTTGAGGCGCCTTCAGCCCACTTCGCCTGGCGCGGCTTTGCCGTGAAGCAGGTCTTGCAGGGGGATGACGGCGCGATCGATCACGAACTCCGCATGAACAGCCTCACGTGCGGCCTGTCCCAGACGTTGACGCAGGGGCGGATCGTCGGCCAGGCGCAGCATGGCTCCAGCCAGGGCGGCGACGTGCCCCGGAGGCACCAGCAGACCGTTCTCGCCATCCCGCACCAGTTCCGGGATTCCGGCAACGCCACTGGCCACGACCGGACGGCCAAGCCCCATCGCCTCCATCAGCACCAATGGCAGGCCTTCCATGTAGCTGGGCAGGACCAGGATATCGCTGCGCCCGATGCAGGCAATCGTCTGGGGCTCCGGCAAGGCTCCGTGGAACGTCACGGCATCGGCCACGCCCAGCGCCCGGGCCGCCCGCTCGAGGTCCGCGCGCAGCGGGCCATCGCCGACGAGATCGAGCGAGACATCGGAACGCTGGCGGCGAACGGCAGCAAAGGCCTCGAGCAGGCCATGCTGGCCTTTTTCCGCCGAGAGCCGGCCGACGCAAACGAACCGGACCCCGACCCCGCGCTCAGCGGCATGACCCGCCAGCGCCTCGGGCTCGACCCCGCAGCGCACGACGTGAAGCTTGGGCCAGTGCTCGACAGGTGACACCCGCATGGCCTGGGCCCGCATGAACCAGCTGGCGCAAGCGACAAAGTCGGCATGGCGGATCTTCGCGGGGAGCATCAGCCCGGCCGGATAATCGGTCTCGGAAATGCCGTGCAGCGTCATGCTCCAGGGGATCCCCACCAGCGACGCCGCCAGCAAGCCCACGGTGGCGCCGTTGTTGGCGAAGTGGCTGTGCAGCCGCTGCGCGCCATCGCGCTGCAGCAACCGCGCGAGCAGTGCCGCCTCGACCCAGTAGAACAGCGCCCAGATCAGGGCCTTGGCCCCCGGCGGACGATGCCGCAGCGCCAGCCTGAGGGTGGCCACCGTGCGCCAAGGCCGGGTCAGCATCCAGGCCAGGCAGGCCGCCAGGTAGGCCACCGGAGAGCGCCCGAGCACGGCCTGCGTTTCGGCATGATCGGCACGTTCCTGTTCCGATTGCGGCGCCCTTGCGGCGGGCCGGACCGAATAAATGCCGATATCGCACCCGCGTCGCCGCAGTGCGGCGATCTCGCGCCGGATGAACGTGTGCGAGGGGGCCGGATACTCGCTGACAAGGTAGGCGATACGGGTCATTTGTAGAAGATCGTCCCCCCGGGACGGCCGGCCAGAGCGCGTCGCAGATAGAGCAGGATGCCGCGCGCCTCGGCAAACTTGCCGACCAGCAGCAAGCCGGCGTGACGCGGGCCATACCTTGGAGCCAGACGCAGGTACTGTGCCGCCCAGACGGCGGGAGCGAAGGCCAGTCCCGCCCAGCCGAGCCACAGCCCGAGGGCGCAGGCCACCAGTGTCACCCCGCCGGTCCAGCCGAGCGCCCTGAGGCACTCGCGCCGATAGAGCGGTGCCGGCCGCTGCGCGGTGGCGCGCCAGGCTTGGGCATAACCCAGACCGCTGCGCACGGCGCGCAGCCACCACTGGCCGAAACGGAACATCGCGGCGTCATGGATGGTCATCGCGGCGTCGATCCGCCAGATCGTCCAGCCTTCGCTGCGCAGCCGGTGACACAACTCGGGCTCCTCACCGGCGGACAAGAGCGGATCGAACCCTCCTGCCGCCACCAGAGCCGCAGTCCGCATGGCCGCGTCGCCACCGCAGGCATCGGCCTGCCCGACCGGGGTATTCCATTCTGCATCGCACAGGCGGTTGTAGAAGCTGGCCTCAGGAAAGCGTTCGCGCCGCCTGCCGCAGACCACTGCAGCTTTGGGGTCCGATGCGAGGAAGGCGATCGCCCGCTCGATCCAGCCGCGCTCGAATTCGCAATCGCCGTCGATGAACTGGATGACATCGGGTGCCGCTCCACCGTCCACCAGCGCCTGCCAACCTGCGTTGCGGGCACGGGCCGCGGTGAAGGGCTGGTCCATATCGAGTTGGACCACCTCGGCGCCCAGCGATGCCGCAAGGGCGCAACTGCCATCGGTGGACCCGCTATCAACATAAACGACGCGGGCTCCCGGGTAATCCACGGAGGCCAGGCAACGGCGCAGACGCTCGCCCTCGTTTCGCCCGATCGCGACAACTCCGATCGATACCGGCTCGCCCCGTGCTGGCCCGGCGGCATTCATCCGGCGTGACCCTCACCGTTGCTGAACATGTCCGACCGCGCCCCGCTGTCCATTCCACCACACTGCCAGCCGCCGCGAGGCAACCCTGTCGGCCCGCAGGCGTAGCGCGCATCGATAAATCTTTCTAGACGTTTGATTGTTACCAAAGCACCAGTACGAGGCAGGGATCGGGACTGTTCCCCAACCTGGAGCGCCGGCCCGGCCCGGCTGGCACGGGGTGGCAAGGGCGCTAGGGCTGCGGATGAAAGGCGACATGAACCACGACGTTGCATCTGATCCGTCACCCCATGCCCGGGCAGCCGATCCTGGGCCGGCGCCTGGCCGGCAGCACGGCAACCCGCCATCGGCAATCGTTGCGACGCTGGGGCACTTGCCTTTGCTGGACGGCTGGCGTGCGGCGAGCATTCTCTCCGTTCTGGCGGGCCACCTGCTCCCGATCGGTCCGTCGCGGTGGGAACTGAATGCCGCGGTCGCGATGAGCGGCATGGCCATCTTCTTTTGCCTCTCCGGCTTCCTGATCACCCAATTGCTGCTGCAGGATCAACGGATCGGGGCGTTCCTGATCCGGCGCCTGGCGCGCATCCTCCCGTTGGCCTGGCTGGCGATGGGGCTTCTGGCAGTGATCCCCGCAAACCGGGGGTTGCTGCTCGAGAACCTGGTCTTCCTGGCGAACCTGCCACCCGTGCATCTGATGGAGGGCGGCAACCATCTGTGGAGCCTGTGCGTCGAGGTCCAGTTCTACGTCACCGTGGCCGTGATCGTCGGGCTGCTCGGCCGACGCGGACTCTATCTGTTGCCGCTGCTCGCCTTGGCCGTGACCGCACTGCGTATCGCGGCCGGGGAGCCGCACAGCATCGTCACATGGCATCGCGTGGACGAAATCCTAGCCGGTGCCACGCTTTCACTGCTTGTGCATCGCTATCGCCCCGGGGCGGTCCGGCTGCCCGTGCCCGGCTGGTCGGTCCTGGTTCTGTGGGTGCTGCTGCTGGGGGCCTCGCATCCCGCGGCAGGCGCCCTGCTCTATGCCCGTCCCTATATTGCCGCTGCCGCCGTTGGCGTCTCGCTCTATGCGTCGCCTGGCTGGTTCCGGACCCTGTTGTCCAGCACGCCGGCGCGCTATGTTGCCCAGATCAGCTATGCGCTCTACGTGATCCACGGAGTGCTTGGCGTCACCTGGCTTGGCGGGGAGGAGGTCGGCAAGGTTGAACGCTACCTGCGCCGCCCCTTGCTGATCGGCGCGACCTTCGCACTCGCTCACGTGTCTACCTTCCAGTACGAAAGTCGCTGGATCGCTCTGGGCAAGCGGTTGGCCGGCAGACCGTCCGGCGCTCCGGCCTAGCTGACCGGAACCGGCTGTCCGGCTCCGACAGGCTGACCAGACCCGACCGATTCCAGCTCCGCCTGCGACAGACCGGCCCGACGCAGTTCGCGGGCCTGGCGTTGTTCGAGTTTGCGCTGGCGCGTCAGGCCGCTGATGATGCCCATCGCGATCGCGATCGTGTACTGGACCTCGTAGGTCACGGTAATCCATTCGTACTGCGAATGCAGCGCCATCATCATCAGAGCGACAGTGCAGCCGAGCGTGATGTCGCCGCGCGGATCCCTGCGGCTGGCGAAGCTCCACCGCCAGCCTGCCACGATGGACGTCGCCAGCATCAGGACATAGGCGATGATGCCGGGCCAGCCGAGTTCGGCAGCTGTGAGCAGGTAGGTATTGTGCACATTGGCGGCGCGGCTGCCGCTGTTCCAGACCACGCCGGCCCGCGCCGAATACCCTTGAGTGTTTGCCACCAGCACATAGTTGGTGGCGCCGACCCCCAACGGATGCTCGGCCCACATCATCTTCGCGGCGCGTTCGAACGCGGCGCGTTCGTCGTAGTCGCTCTGACTTTCCAGTTGCTGCGCGAGGCGCTGGCCGACCGAATGGAGCAAGAAAGGCGTGGCCACAACCAGAGCAGCAGCAGCAAGCCCCACCATCTGCATCTTCTTGGGCGTCGCACCGCGGCGCAGCGACAATAGCATGGTCAAGACCATGCCGGTGCCCAGGAAGCCCATCGTCGCACGCGAAGCACCGAGAACGATCACGACAAGGCCGCTCGCAATGCCCAGCATCATGATCTTGCTGCGATAGCCGGACAGGATCATCCCCAGCAGAGGCAGGACCACGAAGTGGGCCATCATCCCGAGCTGGTTGGGGTGGGACATCGTCCCGGCCGCGCGGAATGCACCGTGGAAGCGCTGGTAGAGGCACACCCCGGCCTCCAGCGTCATCGCGCTGGCCAAACCCAGTCCCAGCCACATCAGCGCCTTGGGGTCGCCAGCGATCTTGGCGACTGCCGCGAAAACCAGCGCCACCCGCGCCAGCTGAAACACATAGAACGACGCCGCCATCGGCATCGTGGCGCCGGGTATCGACAGGGACACGGTCACCATGAACAGGTAGAGCCAGCCGATCAGCGGCGGCGCCCCCTTGGGCCGCGGGTGGGTCATGATAATCGCCAGGGCCAAGGTGTCCTCAAGAGTGAGAACGTAGCCCTTGGCGAAACCTGCCCAGGTGGCCCAGTTCACCAGACCGGCATCGAGGTTCCACGCCGCAACGGTGAACGGCAGCAAACCCAATCCGAAGTAGGCCCACTTGCGCCAACGCGGATCGGAGCGCAGCAGTTGCATCAGCAACGGGAAACTCAGCAGGACGGCGGCGATAGCAATGAAACGCATGATGTGGTCCCGATACCAACCGTGTCTGCCGAAATGATTACCAGGAAGGACGCCGGCCCGCACATTGTAGGGGCTCGGACGGGAACCGTCAGCAGCTAAGTGCGGCTCATCAGCGGCGCTCTTGCTCGCCCAGCGCTTGGGCCACCGTCGCGCCGCTCATCACGCTGGGGGCGACCTGCTTGCGCAGCATCAGCCAGCCCACCCCTGCGGCCAGCGCGTCGCCCATGATGGTCACGATCCGGTGGGTCAACGCGGTGGCCGTGGCGAGCGGGAGACCCGCGCCGAGCAGGGTCATGCCGACGACGACGAGCGCCTCGCGGGCGCCCAGCCCGCCTGGCGCCCCGGGCACCACGAAACCGATCAGCCAGCTGGCGGCGAAGAGACCAATCAGTTCGGCATTTCCGATCACCGGCGCGGGGTCGAGCCAATGCATGATCACCAGGGCACAACCACCACTAAGGACAAGGAAGGCGGCATAGACCGGCAAGGCCACACTGCAGGCCCGCAGCATCCTGACGGCGAGCTGTCGATGCGTCCGCAGCCAGAGCACAGCGACGATCAGCCCAATGGCAGCCAGCACGGCACCCGGAACGATCAACCTGGCCAGAACCACGCTGTAATCCTCGAGCACCGGCAGCAGCATGCGACCACCGAACAGGATCGCGATCAGCGCGGCCACAACCAGCTGGGTGGCAATCTCGCCTACCTGGGCCAGAGCGAGCGACCGTGCCGGCACGCCTGCCTCGTTCGCCATGGCAAAGCGGCCCAGCATGTGAAAGACATTGCCGGGCAGATACTTGTAGAACTGCGTCCGGTTGAAGATCGCCAGAGCGGCGGACCAGCTGATCCGGGCAGGCTCCAGTTCGCGGATCAGCACGAACCAGGCGAGCCCGAGCACCTGGTTGATGCCCAGATAGCCGATACCCAGACCTGCCAGCAGCGCGATGAAGCCTGGATGCCACAGGCCCGAGGGCATGCCACTGAGGCTGCGATAAACGGCCCAGATCAGAAACAGGCTGGAGGCCAGCGCGACGATAGTGCCGCCCAGTTGGCGCAGGCGTTTGGTCACCGTCCGGCCAGGCCCGCACACAGCCCCGGCACCTCGGGCGAACGCAAGGCACCTGGCCAAAAGCGCGCAACAGGCCCCGCCTCGGCTAGCCATTCCGCCCGGCACGAAGTGCCCGGGCATCTTGGCCGGGGGCGGACCATGGTGGACACACAGGGTTCCACAACCGCTACTGGACGGGTCCGCTGCGGTCAGTGTCGGGATCAGCGTCGATATGCAGACGATGGGCCTGCTCCAGCCGGCGCACCTTCTCGAGCGTCATTTCCAAAAGGCGGCGATTGTGCCGGATCAGGTCGGCCATCAGGCCCATCATGATGGTCAGGACACCGATGGTCATGATCGCCAGACCGATCACCAGCGACTGGATCTTGCCTTCGCCCGATACGAAGAAATAGAAATAGAGGAACCGCAGCATCGGGATGACACCGATCACGGTCATCAGGCTGCCGACGGTCACGAAAACCTTGAGCGGCCGGTACATCGAATACATCCGGATCAGCGTGGTCACGGACCGTTCGATGAAGCGGAACACGCTCTTGAACAGCCGCGAATCCCGGGTCTTCGGGTTGGTCCTGATCGGCACGCTCTCGTAAGCGAGGCCCTTGTGCCCCACCTGGATCAGCATCTCGATGGTGTAGCTGAATGGCGAAACAATGTTCAGCACCATGGCGGCATCGCGCGATATCGCGCGGAAACCGCTAACCGCATCTGGCACTTTGACGCCGGTGAACTTCCGCACGACGAAACTGCCCAGCCGCTGCAACAGCCGCTTGGCCGGCGAAAAATGTGCGATCTCCTGGGTCCGCCGATCCCCGATGACCACGTCGCAACGGCCGGCGACGATCGGTTCGACCAGCTTGGCGATATCGGCTCCGCAGTACTGGTTGTCACCATCGGTGTTGACGATGATGTCAGCGCCGAGGTCGATGCAGGCTTCGAGGCCACGGCGAAACGAGGTCGCCAGCCCGACATTGTGCTTGTTCTGGACGATGTGATTGACGCCGAGCTCACGGGCGACGGCAACCGTGCGGTCTTTCGACCCGTCATCGATGATCAACGTTTCGATGACATCCACCCCGGGGATCGAACGCGGGAGATCGGCCAAGGTCGCGGGGAGTGTTTCCTCCTCGTTGTAGCAGGGGATCTGGATGACCAGTTTCACGACCTGTGCCTCACAACCACCCCCAGTGCATCCGGCACCCATGCACAAGCACCGGTTAAAAAGACCATAAGCGACCATGTCACGGCGCCACTCCGGCTGTCGGTGGTGGGCAGCAGCGGCACGTCCGCCTTTCGTTTCGGGCTTGAGCCTTCGCTTCGTCCCTAACGCCGAATACCAACTAAAGCTAGTATCTGAGGGCGTTTGGGAAACCTGTCCCAATGTGCGTCACCAACGCGGGTGAATGCGAAAGACAGGCGGACCCTTCCAGACCGCCGCAACGCGTCAGTAGGCGTTCTTGTGCACGATGACGCGCAGCGTCTTCAGGCAGATCAAGAGGTCGGTCCAGATGCTCCAGTTGTCGAGATACTCGAGATCGCAGCGGAGCCGCTGGGTCAAGTCCTCGGCCTTGTCGGTTGAACCGCGGAAGCCTCGGATCTGGGCCAGACCGGTGAGGCCGGGTTTCTGGGCGTGGCGCAGCCAGTAGCGGTCGGTGACCTCCCAAAACAGCGACTGGCCTGCCAGCGACCCGAGCGCATGGGGCCGCGGTCCGACCAGGCTCATGTCTCCAAGGAGGACATTGATCAGCTGCGGCAGCTCATCGATGCTGGTCCGCCGGATGAAGGCTCCAACCCGGGTCACCCGGTCATCATCGCGCGAGGCCGAGCGTGCGCCGTTGTGATCGGATGCCTCGACCCGCATCGAGCGGAACTTCAGGATCTTGAACTGGCGGTTGCCCTGCCCCACCCGCACCTGCCGGAAGAACACCGGACCGCGGCTTTCCAGCTTGATGCAAACCGCAACCACCGCGAACAACGGCAGGAGGTAGACCAGCAACGGAATGGTCACCACCAGATCGAACGCCCGCTTCTGGATCCGGCTCGACAGGCTGAGCGGACCGCGCGACAGGATCAGGGTATCGTTCTCGCCGCACTGGCCGATCGCCACCGCACCTTGCAACACGCCCGGCTCGAGGATGATTTCTCCGCCCACGTCCGAACCGCGCAGGAACATGGACCAGGCCCGGCGATGATCCTCGGTACAGGCTACGACTACCCGATCGTAGTCCGCCACCATGCGGGATACGAGGTCGACCAGTTCTGGCCGCGAGAGATCGGGCCAGAGGCCCGCAGCGCCGACATCGATCACATCCATCCCGTCGGGCCGAACGCAGTCGACACCGTCGATCAGCAGCACCCTGCTGATGGCCCGGCCCTTCATGGTCGCCCAGAAGATCCCGTCGAACACGAACCGGCTGACCACCAGGAGGCCGGCCGAGGCGACAAAGGTCAGCGCGAACCCCAGGCGCGACACATCGGAGTTCAAGGCAAAAGTCAGGAGCACAAGCAGGACGGCAGTCGCCGCCCAGGCGGTCAGGACGCGGCCGATCGCCAACGAGCGGCTTTGCAAGGTCTCGACCGACTGAACCTCGCGCGCGATCGAGAACATGACAAAGAGCGGCAAGGCGATGGACAGCAGTGAGTGCCCGCGCGCCGTGAGCCACTCGGGCGCACGAACCAACAGGGCAATCGCAAATCCGCCGACAATTGCAGCGGCATCCATGACCAGTGACAAGGCGTAGAGCAGAAGCCGCACATCCCGCGCCGCCATCCGGCGGCTCTCGCCAGGGCGGGCCAGTGGATCATCCGGGGGACGATCCTGTGCCGCAAACGGCTTGATGATCCTCGTGCTTGAATTCACGCAATGTGCCCCAACGCTCGTACCGGATCTTTTCCGCTCAGCCTCCCCGTGAGGCTCCTCATGCCGTAACTTATCTGCCCGCGCGGCGCCAGACGGAGCAGACTGCCGTTCCAGATGTGGACACCGACGCCCGTGTTTCTAACGTATCGCAGCGCAACACAAGAGACTTCCCCGGCCGTAGCAGCGGCTGGCCAGAGAAAACACCGGCCCACCATCCCATCAGGCGTCCCTGTCTGCGCCTACCACGGTCGCCACCCCACTGCTGCCGCCCCCAGGCCCGCCGCAATCATGGCCGCCAGGACAAGGCTCTGGCGGTCACGCAAGGCAAAGACCACAGGGTCATCATGGATCTCCCCCCGCTGCGTTTTCATCCACAACCGGCCAGTCCAGTACAGCATCAAGGGTGGGACGAGCCACAGCCAGATCGGTTCCCGATAGCCTGAGATGACAATGGGCGAGTTGATGTAGAGCGCGAGCACCATCACGGCCATGAGCCCGCTGGCGCTCCCTAAGGCCATGAGCACCGGAAGATCCGAGCGCATGTAGCCCCGCCCGGCCAGCATGCCGGTTTCCGCCGAAGCAGAATGCAGTTCCTGATGACGCTTGACCATCGCTAGACTGAGGAAAAAGAACATCGAGAACGCAAGCAGCCAGAAGCTTGGCACCACTCCGGTTGCGGCGGCACCGGCGATGATCCGGAGCGTGTACAGACCCGCCAGCAACATCACATCGACCAGCACCTGGCGCTTGAGCCAGAAGCTGTAGATGCTTGTCAGGATGAGGTAGAATCCGAGGACCGCGGTGAACGCCGGGGGAAGCACAAAACCCAAACCCAGCGACACGATCAGGGCGACCGGAGCCATCAGGATCCCCGCCGAAACAGGAAGGGAGCCGGCGGCGAACGGACGTCGACGCTTGCTATGATGGCGGCGATCGGAAGACAGATCGACAAGGTCGTTGACGAGATAGACGGAGGATGCGGCTGCACAAAAGGCGACGAACGCGACTATGGCCTGCCCGGCCAGCCTGGCGTCCCCAGCGCGGTGAGCAGCCAGCAACGGCACGAAAATCAGCAGGTTCTTCAGCCATTGATGGGGCCGAAGACTGCGCATCCAATCGCGCCACCGGGGCGCCGCGGACGCCAGGCGCTCAATCTCGCCCGATTGTTCTGCCAGGCGAGCATGCAGCCGGCGGTCATGCGATACGATGATAGCGCGGCGGGCACGACGCCAGACTGCCAGATCGTCTGCGCTGTTGCCGACGTAGTCGAACCCGCCTTCGCCGTAGTCGGCGACAAGTTGCCGGGCCTTTGCTTCAGCCGAGAGGTTGGTCACACCGTCGCTGGCCAGGATCCGGTCGAACAGGCCAAGATGATTTGCCACAGCCATCGCCACGCGCTGATCCGAGGCGGTAGCAAGAACGATCTCACGCCCCTCGTCGCGCGCAGTCGTGATCATGGCGATAACCTCTTGCCGGTAGGGCAAATGCGCAACCGCAAGATCGACATGATCTGACAGACGTTGCTTCATGACCGCCTTCCCCCGGGCAAGCCAGCCGGGCAAGCGCAGCAATGCAAGCGGCGCGGTCTTGGCCAGCTCAAGAGCCGATTCATGCAAGAGGTCGGTCTTCACCAGCGTGCCGTCGAGATCGACACAAAGCGGAATGGTCTGGTGGGACATCGGTTCAGCTGCTCGCCAGCAGCGCAACGCCCGCGCAGATCAGCGCCGTGGCGGCGATCCGGCTCGCGGTCATGGCTTCGCCATAGACGAAATGTCCGCAGAGGGCGGTAATCACGAAACCGAGCGCCACGAAGGGATAGGCCAGGCTGACATCCACCCGGGCGAGGACCACCAGCCAGAGGCAGGTCGATAGTCCGTACAGCACCAGTCCCCCGAACACCTGCGCATTGAACAGGACAGTCCAGACCGTTTGCACGCTTGGCCCCGATTGGAGCTGTTTCTGCACCGAGGCCGACGACATGCCAGCCTTGAGAATAAGCTGGGCCACAGCCGTGAGCACCACGCACAACAGGATCATGGCCAGCATGTTTCGTGTCATTTGGCTTGGTTCCGCCATTGGCCACTATCGACTTCAAGAATGCGTATCTGCCGATTGGCAAACCGCAGACGGGCGCCCTGAGGGGCCGCAAAGCGATTGGAAGAGGCAACGATCCACGTCACGCCGTGGCGCCTAGCGAGGTCGATGTAACAGGCTTCCGATTGACACGCGTCGACCTCGCGCATGCGCGGCCACCATTGGTCGAGGAAGTCGGGCTTCCACATCACGGCGGCTCCAGCCTGGGCATCGACCCAGGCCGGCCGTCGGGACAGGACTGCAAAGCCGGTAACATCCACCGGCAGGAACAGCGTATCGGGCGGAGTGTGGGTCCTGAACCAGAGCTGGGCTTCCTGCTCCGGCCCGTAGTCGGCATCCGGGCGTTCCACCGTTCCGCGCACGGCGGCATAGGCCGTCAGCCCCATGCCCATCGCGGCGACACCGGCGAGGATCCCGCGCGGCGAAGTGGCAACGTTCACCAGTCCGGCAAGCCAGCGCGGCCATGACCAGGCCAGCAGAGCCGTCAGCAGGGTCAAGACGGCAGCGCCGGCAAGACCAGTCTTGCCCGCCGTCATGACCAGCGTCAGGGACCATGCGGCCACGAGTGGGAGGAGGACTTTCGGGCCCTGATCGCGGATCGCCGAGACTGATGCCGCCGCAAACAGCAGTGTCAGCGGCAAAAACCCATTGCCCAGCATGGGCGGTGCGCCTGCCACCCAGCAGGCCAGAGCAAAGGGGCCGGCAATCGCGAGGGGCACCCACGCGCTCCGGCGATCACGCCAATGCACATGACAAAGCCACAAGATGGGCAACATCGCCCCGGCGAGAACACTGAAGACCAAGGCGAGGCCCAACGCCCGGCGACCCTGATCGGCAAGCTGACCGGCCCACCCGACGATGACCGCCGCCACCGCGACATTGATCACGGCATCGATGCGCAGCGGGTACAGGTTAAGAAGAAGTCGAGAGCCCGTGACGTACGGCAAGGGAACCCCGGCGACAAACACCGCCGCATAGCCGAGGAGCAATCCGGCCAGGATCCGACCGCGGGCACCGAGTTCGGCAGTACAGAACGGGATGACACAGGCCAGTGTCGCGAGAAAGCCGGAGTACCGGATGGCCGCATCCCACTGGACATGCACGAAGGTGTGATAGGGGTAGCGATAGAGCAGATATTCGCGAAAGGGGATCGGATGCGAGGGCCGCGTGACCACCTCGAATGTCCACCATACTGTCGGCGCGGCAAAGATCAGATAGCCTAGACCGCAGCCGATCAGAACGCGCCACGGGCGATCAAGCCTGGCACGATCAAACCACATTGCTGCAAGAGCGGCGACCACGCTCCAGATCGAGATGAAGGCATTCACATTGAACAGCAGGCCGATCAGGCAGGCCGCCGCGACCCAGCGTTGCCGCAGCATGAGCCACCAGGTGATCGGCAGCAATTGGATCGCCACGCCGGTATGGCTGAGGTAGGTCGCCAGGGTCTCGGTGTGACCTACCGTGGACACCCCTTTAAAGATGGGCGCGATGCCACACACCGCGGCCAGCGCAAGAGCGGTCAGCGGACGGCTGCCCAGGGTCCGCGCGACCGCGGTTATGCCCGCCAGAAAGGCAATCCGCGCCGCCAGATGGGCGGCAAAGAAGACGGAGAAAGCATTCTGCTCGGTGGTGAAGGGCTTTAGGACCAGCCAGAAGCCCGAAACAAAGTTGTCCAGACTTTGGGTAAAGGCGTCATGCGGGCCCTCAATGCTGTGGGCATAGCCAAGCACGATCGGCAGATGGAAAACATTGTTGACCCAGGGAAAGGCGAACCCTGGCAACAGCACCGATATCCAGCCGAGTACCACGAGCCCAACGGCCAGCCACAATCCCGTCGAGGTGGGTTCACCAGAATAATGCGGCTTGACCGCGTTCATGCGGGACGCTCGATAACCAGCCATTCGTGCCCATACGGCCCCATGTTCCGGGCGGAGCGATCCACGATCCGTCCTCCCGCCGCCTCGATCCACTGCGCGACGTCGCTGATAGCCCGATAGTTGATCCACTGCTTGGCCACGACAAGATCGTGCAGACGGTTCCACCATGCCCTGAAGACCGGGCGCTCGACCATGTCCTTGTAGAGAAACCGTCCGCCCGGCACGACCTGACGGTACGCAGCCAGAATGGCCTCGCGCTGGGCGTGGACCGGAATGTGATGCAATACGTCGATCATCGAGACGAAATCGAACGGCCCCGCGGGCCAGGGATCCCCGACGGCGCTGTGCTGGAACGACAGCCGCCCGGAGAGTGAGGCACGATCGGCTACCGCTTGCGCGACTGCGATCGCGCTGCCTTCGGCATCAAATCCGATCGCGGTCACGTCCGCACGGTGCTCTGCGGACAGCGCGAGAAACAAGCCCGCCCCACAACCGATGTCGAGCATGCGCCCGCGCGGCGGCACCAAGGCCAACAGGTCTTCGAATGGACAGATGTACGGACGCAGGCTCTGCAGCAGTCGGTAACGCGAAGGCGAACCGGCATACAACCGACGGGCCGAAGCCACGATGCTCTGGCGGCTGAGCTTTTGCTCCATCATGGCGGTGCCGGTCTCCTGAACCTGTGGCAATCGTTCGACCGACCTTGCCGTTACGTCATCGCGGCAAAGCATGATCCGGCTGATATCGCAAGGCAAGTGCCGCGAGCGCAGGGTACGAGATCCACTCTGGCACAACCACTAGAGCAAAAATGGAGATGCCGCAGATGACAGTCCAACCAAATTGACCAGTTCGCGGACGGCGATCGACGCCAAGATCAAGGCGGCCGTGCAGACCAGATCCTGCCGAAGGAAATGGATCCTCTCGCGGGCGAGAGCACCGGTCAGGATCGTATAGCGAGCAAACTCGGCACCGACCGTGGCGATGGCTGCACCCATAATGCCGTAGTGAGACACCGCGATAGGCAAGGCGATGACCAAGCAAACGAACTTGGCTCCGTGACTCAAGGCGGGGAACACAGGCCGGCGAATTCCCAGCGCCAGGTTTTCGCCAACGGTGTTGATCACGAAGATCCATGTCGAGACACCAATCCATGCCAGCACCGGACCCGCCGCAAGGTAACGGTCATCGTAAAGAATGCGAATGATCACGTCGGACAAGCCGATCAGCAGGGCCAGAGCCAGGGCCATCGTCAGAAGGAACGTCAGCCGCAACCAGCTGATCCGGCTTTGCAGTTCATGCCCGACGACCCCCGCCGAAGATATGCTGGGAAAAATGAGATGGTTGCCGAGTTGCAGCGAGAATTGGCCGACAATGTCACCCAATGAGCGGGCTACGCCATAAATACCCAGCAAGCCCAGAGCCACATATTTGCTAAGTACCAGTCTGTCAAAATTCGTTGATAGAAAAAATACAATAGATGACAAAAAAATCCACTTTCCGAACGAAAATATCGAACGGACCACTTCGCGATCAAGCCGGATCCGATAAACAAGCTTCGAAAACATCACGTATGACAGGATGCTCGAAGCTACCGTCGACAGAATATTACCCGCGACCAATCCCCAAACCGTAGGATACAGCCAGGCCAGCACAAGCGCGATCATCGATCCAAACGCCGTGCACACAACATTGTACACTGCGATTTTTCGGGACTGCATCGCCTTGGTGGCCAGCGTGGGGCCCATCCCATGGACCCCGCTGAGCAAGAACAGCAGACAGAGGGCAGGAAGGGCCGCACTGACCATAGGGTCGTCGTAATAGTGGCGGAGCAGCGGCAGCAACGGCAGGAACAGCCCGGCCAGAATGAGGCCCCGCATCATCTGCAGGGTCCATGCCGTATTGTAGAAGCGTGGCTCGGTCCCGCGCGGGCTGGCGATCACGTTTTGTCCGATCCCGACGTCGGTGAACAGTTCCACTCCCACCCGTAACGAGGTGAGGATGACCATTATGCCGAACAACTCGGGCGCAATGAGGCGGGTCAGGATGAGATTCTGGGCGAAACGGATCAACTGGACCAGAATGTACCCGATCGTGGTCCAACCCAGCCTGATCATCAACGTCTGCGAGCCGAGCAGTTTGGTCGCAAAGCTATTCGGCAAGAGTTTCAACAGTCGCAATCGCCGGATCCGTCGCTCGCGGCCGAGCCTGGCACGCGGTGTGGGGCTATATAAGACATCTGACCATCGCAAGCGCTTTGGCATGACGATACAGGCCGGTCAGATCGCATCACCACCGGTGACAAACCAGCACGCCGGGTAGCCACGCTGAAGCAGCAGGAAACCCGGGTCCTCGGCCGCGACCGTGCCTTGGCCTGTCCCTGCAGTTCGCCAGCCCCCTCAGAACCGCGGCAGCTTAACCTTCAGCACCTTGAAAATGTAGACCACCGCGGCGACGAGGATCACGCCGGCGGCGATGTCGTTGCCTTCGTTGCCGACATAGTTGGCCACGGCCAGCGCGACGGCGGGCGGCGCGTAGTGCCAGAGCTGGTCACGCGGCACGGGTTCGGACGAGCGCTGCAACATCAGCGTGACCAGACCCGCGAAGCAAAACACGGTAATCCAGTCCCAGATCGTTTCCACTCGCTCCTCCGCATACGGGCCGTGTCGGCCGGCTGGGACCGGTGCTAGCCGTTTTCGCCGCGTTGCCAAGGGCTCATTCGCCGTTTTCCGCACCTGTCCCGCCGGGAGGCAGAAATCATCGCGGTTCCACGGCCCCCGCAACCGGCGGCGCGGCGCCACTCTTCCGCCTCGGTGCAGCCAGGAGACGGCGCTCACCCTTGCTCCGCGCGGGCCCGCAGTATAGGCGTGAGCGCGGTCAAGACAGGGCCGGACCGGGCGGTCGGACCGCTTCGCGTTTTGCGCAGGGGCAATACATCGCCCCGGCCGGGCCGCGATGGCCGCAGCAACTGGAAACCATGGCGTTCGAGCTTCAACCCGTGCAGGTGCCCTATCCGTTCTGGCGTTCGCCGCCACGGACGGCGCCGGGCGACCGGATTCTGGCGATCGGCGATATCCATGGCTGCGGCAAGCTGCTGACGGCGATGATGCGGGCCTTCCAACGGGTTTCGGAGGACGCGCTGCCGCCCGCGCTCAGCACCAAGATCATCCTGCTCGGCGACGTGATCGATCGCGGGCCGGCCAGCTTCTCGGTGCTCCAGGCGCTCTACAGCAACCGCAACCATCCCGACTTCCTGGTGCTCCTGGGCAACCACGAGGCCACCCTGCTCGATTGCATCGATGCCCGGCCGGACGCCTATGTGTCGTGGTTGAGCTTCGGCGGCCAGGCCATGCTCGACAGCCTGGGGCTGTCCCCGCCCTTGCCCTGGGAGCAGGATGAAGAGTTCGCCGCGCGGCTGATGGACGCGATCGGGGCCCCGATCGTCGACTGGCTGCGCGAGCTGCCGGTCTCCTGGTCCTCGGGCGACTACTTCTTCTGTCATGCCGGGGTGCGGCCGGGAGTGGCGCTGGACCAGCAGCGGCGCAGCGACCTGCTCTGGATCCGCAAGCGGTTCATCGACAGCAACCGCTACCACGGCCGGGTGGTGGTGCACGGCCACAGCATCGAGGACGAGGTGGCCGTGCTGCACAACCGGATCGGCGTCGATACCGGGGCCTACCGCTCCGGGCGGCTGTCGGGCATCGTGCTGCAGGACGAACAGGCCTGGACCCTCACTGTCACCGCCGATTGACCCGGGCGACCGATCGGGCCCGGGGTGCGGCCGACCGCGGCATCAGAACTGCTTGCGCAGCTCGACCCCGATGAACCGGCCGACGGGATCGACCAGGTCGGGCTGGTAGCCGATCGGCACGGCTCCCGTCAGGTCGGTGACGCGCTGGCGCTGGTCGAGCAGGTTGTTGACCTCGAGCGAGAAGCGCGCGTTCTTGAAGAACGGCGCAGCGTCAACCAGCCGCTTCTGCTGGCCCAGATCGACGAAGGCGCGCAGGTTGATCTTGGCGAGGGCGCCAAAGCGCAGGTCGGTCGAACCGGGCGCACCCGTGCCCTTGATCCGCGTGGGAGCAGTCCAGGTGCCGGTGAAACGCAGGCCAAAACCACGGTAGAACGCGCCGCCCTCGGCCTCGACGCTGTGCCGGGCCACTCCGCCGCCGGTCAGCGCATCGCCGTCCAGCAGGTCGAGCAGCGGCCCGTTCGCACCCACGGCCACGCGGTTCTCGAATTGCACGGTATGGTAGAGCGACAGGTTCCAGCGACCCTGGCCATTGCCGAACCGCCCGCCACCCGGCGGTCCGCCACCCCCTGCCCCCGGCGGGGGACCACCGGCACCGGCGCCGCGCGGAGGGCCACCGGGCATGCCGCCGCCTGCGGCGCCGCCCGGGCCGCCCCGGGCGGTCGGGGCTGGCTTGCCGATCGCGCCGCCCAGGTTGAAGCCGTAGCGCAGCCGCGCGCTCTCTTCGCGGGCCAGAGTGATCGGCAGGCGGTTGAGGGCGATCAGGCGGCCGTTCGCATCGCGGGTCACCCGGCCGGGGAAGGCCGCCTCGATCGCCTGGGTCAGGACCGGAAAGGCGGCCGTGACGTTGCTCGAGCGGTTGCGGAAGTATTCGACCACCAGATTGGATTCGCTCAGGAGCGGGATCTGCCAGTTGAGTCCAAGCTTGATGTCGCGCTGGGTCTCGCGGACGAGCTGGCGGTTGCCGCCGGTGGTGATCGTCACCAGCGCGGTCTCGTTGCGGACAAAATCGTACAGCGCCACGTTGGGCGTGACCACCACCGGAGCGCCCAGGTCGGTCAGGCCGGGCGCGGCCTGGTTGACCAGATAGCTCGCCTGCAGCCCGAGCCGTTCGGTGAGCCCCCAGGTCACCCCGGCGCTCCAATCCGACAGCGTGCCGAAGTCCGACAGGTGGTTGACCCCCGCGCTGAGATTGAGGGTGATGTCCCCGGCCCCGGGCAGCACGCCGTTGCGCCGGCTGGTCAACGGTACGCCCAGGTTGATCCCGGTCGAGGCATCGCCGCGGCGCAGGCGCGCGCCGCCGGCCACCGTGCGCGTATCGCTGCTGGTGATGGCCGACCAGGCGAAGCCCGCCTTGAGCGTCGTGGTCACGTCGCCGGCGGGCAGGGCCAGCGGCCGGCCGACTAGGGTGAGCAGGCTGGTGGCGGTATCGTTGAGGCTGCGCGCCGTGTCGCTCAGCCGCGTCCCGTCGGCGCGGTCGATCCGGGTGAGACTGGCAGCGTGCGAGCCATCGAGCGTGGCGGTCAGCTGCCAGGTGCCCAGCGGCTTGGCGAAGGTGATCCCGGCCTCGGTGGTCTCGGTCTGCCCGCGCCGGGCGAGCGGCGACAGCGTCACCCCGTCGAGCCCGAAGAACGAGGCAGTATCGTTGCGGGTGAACGCGCCATTGAGCGTCAACGCGCCGTCGAGCCCCTTCTCGCCCAACCCGGTGGTCCAGGTCGCGTTGACCCCGACCTCGCGACTGTCGGCAATCAGCGTCCGGGCAGCCGCACTGCCCGGTATGCTGCCCGCCACCTGGGTGACGCCGCGCTCGCTTTCGAACAAGGGCGTTGTGTCGGTGGCGGTAACGGTCAGGTTCAGCCGGCCTTGCCCGACGATGCGGAACAGCGAGGCCTCGGCCTCGCTGGTCGAACTGCCGCCCCGATCGGGCTGGCCGAACTCGGCCTCGATCGTGCGGGCGCTGAACTTGTCCTTGAGGATGAAGTTGATCACCCGCTGGTTGGCCGGATAGCCATAGCGCAGCGCGACCTCCTCGGGCAGGATCTCCAGCCGGCGGATCGCCTCGGGCGGGATGTTGCGCATTTCCCGGAAGCCCGAAATCCGCTGGCCGTTGAGCAGCACCACCGGACGGCCGGCGCCGCGTCCGCGGCCCGAGCCGGTCTGCGGCGACAGGACTGCCAGCAGGTCGGTGATGGAGGCCGCGCCATAGGCGGCGATGTCGTCCTCGCTCAGGGTCAGGATCGGCGGCTGCGGCGCATCGACCTGGCCCTTGAGCCGGGTGGCGACCACCACGATCTCGCCGGCGCGCGGCTCGATCCGCTCCTCCTCGGCAGCGGCCAGGCTGGCCGGATCGGCGGGCAGGGTCACGGCATTCGCCGCCGGTCCGGGCACCTGCTCGTCTGCCGCGCGGGCGGGCGCCGCCAGCGCCAGGACGGAAACAGCGGGGCCGGCCAGCCAGGCGGCAGTCAGGGATCGACGCAAGCTCAGCATCCTTTGTTCGGGATTGCCCCTCCCGCACCGCTTCCCTGCCTGCCCCCCACCAGCCGGGCAAGCCGCGCTCGGTAACAAATTGTCGCCCTGCCGATACCGGTTTGGCCGGGGCCGGGCCCCACCCGCCTCGCGGCGCACAGTGCTCGCCGTCGCTGCGGGATTTCCTCACTGGCCTTTTTGCCGAGTCCCGCGTATGGGCGCGGCAATCTCCCGAGATCTGAACGGAACCGAATAGCGGATGGCGAAAGAAGAGCTCCTTGAAATGCGCGGGCAGGTGGTCGAACTGCTGCCCAACGCGATGTTCCGCGTGCGACTGGAAAACGATCACGAGATCCTGGGCCACACGGCAGGCAAGATGCGCAAGAACCGCATCCGCGTGCTGGTGGGAGACGAGGTGCTGGTCGAACTGACCCCCTACGATCTCACCAAGGGCCGCATCACCTATCGCTTCATGCCCGGCCGCGGCGGTCCCGGATCGTACTGACCCCGATGGAGCCGGTCGCCGCGGCGCCGCCGGACGTGCCGCCGGTCGCCCCCTCGCTGGTCCTGGCCTCCGCCTCGCCGCGCCGCCGCGAGCTGATCGCGCGGCTGGGCCTGGCCCCGGCGCGGATCTGCGCCGCCGATATCGACGAGACGCCGCACAAGGCGGAACTGCCCCGCGACTACGCCCGCCGCATGGCGCGCGAGAAAGCCCAGGCCGGGGCCGATCCCCAGGCCCATGTCCTGGCCGGGGACACGGTGGTCGCGGTCGGCCGCCGCATCCTGCCCAAGGCCGAGGACGCCGACACCGCCCGCACTTGCCTGACCCTGCTTTCCGGCCGGCGTCACCGCGTACTCTCCGCCGTCGCCCTGCGCGCGCCCGACGGCACGCTGCGGGAACGGCTGAGCGAGACGATCGTCCGCTTCAAGCCGCTCAGCCGCGAGGAGATCGCCGCCTATCTCGCCGGCGGCGAGTGGCAGGGCAAGGCCGGTGGCTATGCCATCCAGGGTAGCGCCGAAGGGCTGATCGCGTGGATTTCCGGCAGCCATTCGGGCGTGGTCGGCCTGCCCCTGTTCGAAACGCGCGCGCTGCTGCGCGCCGCCGGGTTCGCGATTGGCTGAGTGGCTGGTCGAGCAGGGGATCGCCGAGGACCGGGCGATCCTGCTGGATGGCGGCACGGTCCGGGCTGCCCGCCTGCACTGGCCCGGCCAGCTTACCGCCGGCCAGATCGAGGACGCGCTGCTGGTCTCCCGGCATGGCGGGACCCGCCGCGGCACGGCGCGGTTCGCCTCGGGTGAAACCGCGCTGGTCGATCATTTGCCGCGCGCCGCCAGCGAAGGCGCGTCGCTGCGCCTGGTGGTAACGCGCGCCGCCGTGGCCGAACAGGGACGGCACAAGCTCGCCCAGGCCCGCCCGACCCAGGCCCCGCCCATGCCCGCGCCCGGCCTGGCCGCGCAACTGGGCGGCGAAGGCGTCCCGGTGCGCCGCGTGACTGCCCTGCCCCCGGGGCTGTGGGAAGAGGTCCATGGCGAGGCCTGGGACGGCACCCTGGCCTTCCCCGGCGGCAGCCTGACCGTCTCGCCGACCCCCGGCATGACCGTGATCGACATCGACGGGACGCTTCCGCCCGCCGCGCTGGCCCAGGCCGCGGTGCCCGCGGTGGTCGCCGCGGTCGGCCGGTTCGACCTGGCCGGTTCGGTCGGGATCGATTTCCCCACGCTCCCGGGCAAGGCCGAGCGCCAGGCGCTCGATGCCGCGCTCGACGGCGCGCTGGCCGCCGCCCTGCCCGGCTGGCGGCACGAGCGCACCGCGATCAACGGCTTCGGCTTCGTCCAGCTCGTCGCCCGGCTCGAGCGCCCCTCGCTGGTCGCCCGGCTGGCGCGCGACCGGGCGGGCGCCGGCGCCCGCCTGCTGCTGCGCCGCGCCGACCAGGTTTGCGCGCCGGGCCGCTTGCTGCTCGTCTGCCACCCGGCGGTGCGCGCTGCGCTGCACCCCGACTGGGTGGCCGAGCTGACCCGCCGCAGCGGCCGCCCGCTGGTCTGGCAGGAGGATTCGCAGCTTGCCTTGAACGCCGGCTTCGCGCAGGCGCTGGCCGCATGATGGCCCCGCTCCGCAAATGCCCGATCTGCGGCAAACCCCGCAGCACCCAGCACAGCCCGTTCTGCTCGACCCGCTGCCGCGACCGCGACCTCGTCCGCTGGCTCGACGATGGCTACGCCCTGCCCGGCCCGCCCGCCACGAACGACGACGAGGCACAAGCCTGAGCTCGCCGCGCTGCGGTGTTTCGCCGCAGGTGCCGGATCGGCGCGGCCGGAGCGCAAAAGGGGGTTGCCAAGCCTCCACGCCTTCGCCATAGGCGCGCTTCCAATCGCCGGACGGTCCCCCTGCCAACCTCGGACCGCCCAGCCAGGCCCAGTGCCAAGGCGATGCCCGGGTAGCTCAGTTGGTAGAGCACATGACTGAAAATCATGGTGTCGGCGGTTCGACTCCGTCCCCGGGCACCACGGCCTGAGCAGGCTGTTCGACCCACTCGTGACGACCGGAATCGCAAGGCCGGACGGTCTTGGTCGGCATCTAGGCCCGACGTGCGGCGGACGACCATTGCAAGTGCCGCTTCATCAGCCCGATCCGCTCCTCGATGGCGGTATCCCGATCGAACGTCTGCCCGCTTGCGGCTGCCGCGATGGTGAGTTGCCGAATGGCGGCACGATCCGAAACCAGTTGCGTGACCATGTCGGCAAGCCGCGCGGTATCGCCGCGCGGGACGAACGCGCCGCCGCCGTGCCGGGCCACGAGGTCGCGGGCATAGTGGCTCTCGAAGCCCACGATCGGTGTGCCGGAGGCCAGCGATTCAACCAGGCAACGGGGCGATTCGGCGATGAGATGGCAGAACACGAACAGGTCCGCATCCGCCATCCGGCGGCGCGTTTCGTCGCGGTCAACATGCCCCGCCAGGACACAGACGTCACCCAGCCCATGGCTATCCACAAACCGTTGCATGCTGTCCAGCTCGGGACCGGCACCCGCCCAGGTGGCTTCGAACCGGCACCCCGCCAGCTTGAGCCGCCGGACGATCTCCAGCCAGACATGCGGTCCTTTCATCGGGGCTGCACGGCCTGCGTAGAAGATCTTGACCGGCTGGGTGTCCGAACGGGCGAGTTTCGCCGCGAGGGCAGCGGGAGCAATGCGGTCCTCCCCGGTGATCTGCACGTTGAGCACCGAGAACGCGTTGGGAGCGCGGTGTCCGAGTTCGTTGAACACCTCGCCCCCCTGCAGGAGCGCAAGGGCGCTGCGGTCAAGGGCGCGATAGTACTGGCGATCGTGGTACAGACCCCAGATGTACTTGCGCAGCTTGTTCGGCCCCCACGGCATCATGCGCCAAAGCTCGGCCCTGGCCACCGGCAGGGCCCAATCCGCCTCCATGTTGTAGGGGATACCCAACTCCTGGCAGACCTCGGCTGCGAGAGTGGGCCAGTCAAACGCGGCATGCGGCGAGATCAGGTGGAATTCGCTTTCCGACATGGCCTGGTGAAGCTGGGCCTTTACCCTGCCCCTGTTCCGGAAATAGCGATCTTCGCGATAGGGTTCGGGCAGGATGGTGATGGTCAGACGATCCCCGTCGGCCAGGTCGGCCAGTGGCACGGTATTGGGAAAGGACTGTTCGCCGGGAGCTGCTGTCGTCATGACATGGACGTGCGAGAAGGCCGCAAGATAGGCGCGCACGTTGTTCGCGAAATCTCCGTCCAGGCTGATCGCTCCGTCGCGGAGGGCGCAGACCGTCGGGATCACCAGAACCAGGCTGTTGGGGCGAAACGTCATGCGGTCCCTCGTGGCGGCGAGAGGAGATCGCGCCACCTCATTCGACAGTTTAGCGGTTGAGTTCGGCAAATTTTGGTTTTCACTCATCTGGCATGCTTGAAACTCTGATTGATAGGTGCATGCCGCTAAGGTCAGATGATCGTATAAATCGATAGACCTCGACTAGGTTTCTCGATGCCAAACCCGAATGCGGGGTTAGAATCTTGCCATAAGCAATTCAGCGACCAAGGCTAGCACGCAAGTTGGAACCGTTCTCAAAGGCATGCAGGTATATGACGTATCGAGCTCTGGCCTGATCCCCGGAAACTCTAGCCCCGGGTGGCCCAAGGGATGATGTGGGAGCACCAAGCCAGCGAAATCTGCTCATCATCGCGTGACCAGCATGGGGAGGTCAGCCACACCATTGTAGCGAGTTACCAGCTTGAGCCTAGTCATGCTGCCAAGGAACTTTTGATGAGAGATCGCGCGCCGAGGATCACCTATATCAGTGGGCCAGCCAATGTAAGGCGGGCCTACAATGAGTGGATGAGCAATCAAGCAAAGGACTTCTTTGGCACTGACTACATGAAGCAGTTCTTCGATCTTGCAGAGAGCCTTGGCGCGGAGAGCCACGTCGTCAGTTGGCTGGCTGGCGAGCATTTTGTGGAACGGGTCGGCCGTTTTACCTTTGAGAATCGCCCGATGCAGAACCGTCATGGTCTTGCCTATCATCTCGGAATGATCGTCTGGTTCCTGAAGGTTCTGGTCAGCGTAGTGCGGTTCAGGCCAGACGTCGTCGTGCTGACCGGCAACCAGAACATGTGGTGGATGCTTGCACCGGCCCGGTGGCTAGGGGCCAAGTTTATCGTATCGTACCACTGCGTGCTCTATGCCAAGTTCCGACCGATCCGCAGGACCGAGAAGATACTCATTGCCCTCAATGAGTGGCTGGTGCTCAGGTACGCGGCAGCCATAGTGATGACTTCCCACGATATTCGTGTCCAAGTCGAGGCTCTACTTGGCGACCGAGCAGCTAGCGTCCCCATGCTCGATCACCTGCCGACATACCAGCCTGCGCAGTTCGCCGGAATTGCCCTGCCCCACCGGACAATGCGGTGGCCCTTCCACATCCTGTTTGTGGGCAGGGTCGAGGAAAACAAAGGGGTCTTCGATATGATTGAAGTCTCCCGCCGGCTGGCTACCGCGCGGCCAGGCCACTACAAATGGGACCTATGCGGCAGTGGGGGCAAGCTGGACGCCGTACGATCCCGCGTAGGCGACCTTGGCCTTGCCGACGCCGTTACTGTGCATGGCCATTGCGGCCCCGACAAGCTGCGCGAGTTACTCGGCTCTGCCCACGTTTGCGTTGTTCCTACCCGGAGCAGTTTTGAAGCGGGGTTCGAGATGACTTGCGCCGAAGCAATCCTCGCTGGCCGACCGCTGGTCACCTCAGCCGTCTGCCCCGCGCTCCATTACCTGCGCCCAGCCACGATCGAGGTACCGCCTGATGACATTGACGCCTACGAGGAGGCATTAATCCGCCTCAGCGAGGACGATCAACTCTACCGCAGACTGCAGGGTGCTACCGGGCCCCTCAAAGACCAATTCTTTGACGACCGTAACAGCTGGTATGTCGCCATGCTGGCAGCGATCCGGCAACACGGTATCAGCTAGCGTCGCACAAGCCGCAAGGGTTGGCGGTTCACACTGGCCCAGCTATCAATCCCTTGCGGCGGTTACTTGTTCGCTAAAGCAGCCCCAACGCCAGCGTGCTCAGCCCCAGTCCTGTCGCCATGGCGAGGCGCAGCCGCAGCCAGGCGGGCGGCAGGGTGAGCGAGCTGGCCAGCCAGCGGTCGACCAGCGGGCTGGCGAGCAGGACTGCGGCCAGCACGAGCAGCGCGGGGCCGGGCCAGCGCCAGCCGAAGCACCAGGGTAGCAGGGCGCCCCAGCCGATCAGGCTGGGCGCCACGGCCAGCGCATAGAAATCCGGGCTGGTCCGGCCCGAGAGCAGGCCGGCCATCCACCACATCCCGCCCAGGAACGACAGGATCACCGCGGCATAAAAGCAGCCCGCGGCAAGCGCGAACCAGCGGTCTTCCGGGGCGTTGAGCACGATGGCGACGCAGGCGGCCTGGGGCAGGATGCCGGCGAGGCCAAGCGCGACGACGGGACGGGGCAGCGATGCGACGGTCATCATGCGCGGGTGCCGCCAGAGCCCGGCGCCGGCAACATCGCCTTTGGGCCAGTCTGTGGGCGCAGGGTGGCGAACAGGGCGATCAGGCCCGAAATGGCAGGTCGCCAGCGACAGCGATCCGGGCGAAGAGCAGGCATGGTCATGACACCGCCCCGTTCCCTTGCCCGGCAGACCCCCGCGCCGCGCGTGACCGTGTGGTATGACGGCGCCTGCCCGCTGTGCCTGCGCGAGGTTGGCCTGATGCGGCGGCTCGACCGGCGCGGCGCAATCCGTTTCGTCGATCTCACCGACCAGGCCAGCACCTGCCCCCTGGACCGGCGGACGATGCTGGCGCGCTTCCATGCCGAGGCCGACGGCCGGATCCTGTCGGGGGCCGCAGCCTTCGCGGCGATGTGGCGGGCCATTCCGGTGCTGCGCCCGCTGGGCGAGGTGGCGCGGCTGCCCGGGGCGCTGTGGGTGCTCGAGCGCCTCTATCTGAGATTCCTGCGGGTTCGGCCCGTACTGCAAGGATGGTTGCGATGACGGGTGAACGATACCGGAAAGTGCCGAGCAGCCGGCTGTCGCGGCTCGCCGGGTTCGGACAGCTCGCCGGCGGCATCGTCGGCGGGATGGTGGCAGAGGGCGCGCGGCGGCTCGCCAGCGGGGATCGCCCGCGGCTCAACGACCTGCTGCTCACCCCGGGCAATGCGGTGCGTACCGCCGAACAGCTGTCACGCCTGCGCGGTGCGGCGATGAAGCTCGGGCAGATGATCTCGCTCGATGCCGGCGACGTGCTCCCGGCCGAGCTCACCGCGATCCTCGCGCGGTTGCGCGAGGCGGCGCACTTCATGCCCCCGGCCCAGCTCAACAAGGTGCTGACCGGCGAATGGGGCCCGACCTGGCGCAGCCGTTTCGCGCGGTTCGATCCGACCCCGATTGCCGCTGCCTCGATCGGCCAGGTCCACCGCGCCACCCTGCCCGACGGACGGATCGTCGCGGTCAAGGTCCAGTATCCCGGGATCGCCGCCAGCATCGACGCCGATGTCGACAACGTCGCCACGCTGCTGCGCCTCTCGGGGCTGCTGCCGGCCGGCCTCGACGTGGCCCCGCTGCTGGCCGAGGCCAAGCGGCAGCTGCACGAGGAGGCGGACTATGCCCGCGAAGCCGAACAGATGCGCCGCTATGCGACGCTGCTGGCGGGCGATCCGCGTTTCGTGGTCCCCGCCCCGGTGGCCGAACTGAGCAGCGGCAGGGTGCTGGTGATGGACTTCGTCCCCGGCCAGCCGATCGAAAGCCTCGCCACAGCCGACGAAACCGCGCGCAATGCCGCGGCAGCGGCGCTGGTCGAACTGGTCCTGCACGAGGTGCTGTGGTTCGGCCTGATGCAGACCGACCCCAACTTCGCGAACTACCGCTGGCAGCCCGAGACCGGCCGCATCGTGCTGCTCGATTTCGGCGCCGCGCGGCCGGTCCCCGCCGCCACCTCGGCTGCCTATCGCGGACTGCTCGAGGCCGGGCTGGCCGAAGACCGGGCCGCGCTGAAGGCCACGCTGCTCTCGGCCGGCTTCGTGGCCCCGCAGACGCTGGAACGCCACGGTGCGGGACTTGACGGAATGATCGCGGTGATGATCGGGCATCTCGGCAAGCCCGACCCGTTCGACTTCGCCGACCGCTCGTTCGTCGAGCGGCTGCGCCAGCACGTTGCGCCGATGATGGCCGACCGCGCGGCGTGGCACATTCCGCCGGCCGACACCCTGTTCGTCCAGCGCAAGGTCAGCGGCACGGCGCTGCTCGCGGTGCGGCTGCGCGCGCGCTTCGCCCTGCGGGCGATGGTCGGGTCGCTGCTGGCGGGACCAACGCTGCCCCCGGTGGCGCTAGCCGCGGCGCCCGAGGCGGACAGGGTCGATCCCCTGCCAGCCTGATCGCCGGCCTGATCCCCGGCTGGAACGGGCAAACCTTGCCGCGTCGGTAAGGCTTACACTTTACGGAACGTTCACCATCGCAACCCGCGCGATTGCGTCGGTGGCACGGAGGTTGCTACGCGGCCCTCACCCCGCCAGCCAGCGCGGGGCAACAAGGAACCGGGCACGGATGCTGGGCAAGATCGGTCGACTGTTCGTGATCAAGACGCGGATCGAGGCGTACATGATCATCTACGCCCTGGCCCTCGGCGCCACGGCCCGCGGCGCGCACTATCTCGAACAGTACCCCGGCATCGGCGGCAAGCTGCTGTTCCTCGCCACGACCGGCGCGGTGTTCATGGCCGGAGCCAAGATCCTCGATTGCCTGAAGTACGAGAAGGCCGGGGCGAACCCGTCCGCCGCAGGGAAGACGGCTGACGGCGCTCCGGAACGGTAGGGGGTTTCTGTTGCCCGGCACCCCCCAAGCCGCTGGAATCCGTTCTGTTGCCCGGTCGGCCCGACCGCGTTCTAACCTTGTAACTTCAGGGCGTTAGCCCCTAGAATTACGCAGCGAGAGCAAGTGCTTCGTTATCGTTGGCACTTATGGGTTTTGAGCCTTTTACGGGTTACTCAGCCCGGATGAAAACAGCGCCTTTGAACACACGTCGATCCTAGTTCGGCCCCGTCAACGTCCCCGCCGGAGCGGAGATGATGGTGGAGCCGCCGGGTACCGCCCCCGGGTCCGCTGCGCCTATTCCACGCCGCAGTTTATCATCATAGCCGGGCGAACCCGGCAGGAGGGATATAGGATCTCGATCCGCAAATGAAAAGGGCGGGACTCGCGCCCCGCCCTGATCCTGGTGCTGGCCCCGGCTCAGCCCTTCTTCAGGGCGTCGCGGATCTCGGTCAGCAGGTCGACCTCGCTCGGCCCGGCGGGCGCGGCGGGCTCTGCCGGCTTGACCAGCACCTTGTTGGCCTGGCGCACGATCAGGAAGATCACGAAGGCCATGATCACGAAGTTGATGATCGCGGTGATGAACGATCCGTAGCCGAGCATGGCCACCCCGGCCTTCTTCAGCGCGGCATAGTCGCCCAGCGATCCGGTGTAGTCGGCCGGCACGGTGCCCAGCACAATGAAGCGGTTGGAGAAGTCGATCCCGCCTGTGACCCAGCCGATCACCGGCATCAGCACGTCGTCGGTCAGCGAGCTGACGATCTTGCCGAATGCCGCGCCGATGATCACACCGACCGCCAGATCCAGCACATTGCCGCGCGAGATGAATGCCTTGAATTCCCCCAGCATACCCGTGTCACTCCCTTACCGGTTGAGCCTGCCTTCTTAGCCGCGTCGGGGGTGTTCGCAATCAGGCTTCTGGCAGGTTTACAATCCGAGCCGACCGGCCCAGCTTGAACCGGCGGCGCACCGTATTATCTATGCGCTACACCGGTCGTGCGCGCGGTCCCGCGGCGCGCCGGCATGAGGAGGACTCTGATCGATGTTCGCTGCCACCCGTCGTCACGCCATCGTTGCCGCCGCCGCCTTCTCGCTGGCCGGCTGCGGGGTGAACAGCATTCCCACCGAGGAAGAAAACGCCAAGGCCAAGTGGGCCGATGTCCAGGCCGCGTTTCAGGAGCGCGCCAACCTGATCCCCAACCTGGCCGCCGTGGCCAAGGGTGCGGCCGAGCAGGAGAAGGGCATCCTGGTCGGCGTGACCGAAGCGCGGGCCAAGGCGAGTGCGATCCAGCTCAAGGCCGAAGACCTCAATGATCCGGCCAAGATGAAGGCCTTCCAGGACGCCCAGAACCAGCTGTCGGGCGCGCTCGGCGGGTTTGGCCGCCTGCTAGCCAACAGCGAGGCCTATCCCGAACTCCAGAGCATCACCAATTACCAGATGCTGCAGAGCCAGCTGGAAGGGCAGGAGAACCGCATCCGCGTGGCGATCCGCGACTACAACGGCGCGGTTCAGCAGTACAACACGACGATCCGCACCTTCCCGGCGGTGATCGGCGCCAAGGTGATCTACGGCGCCAAGCCGATGGTGCCCTACCAGGCGGTGACCCCGGGGGCCGAGACCGCGCCCAGCCTCGAAGGCAAGCTCTGACGCCGGAGACCGGGACATGCCCGGCCTGATCGGGCGCCAGCCCTCCTTCGCAGGCCCTCGCCCGGGCTGGCCGGCGCTGCTGGCCATGGCCCTGGGCGGGCTGCTCGCCCTGCTGCTGCTGGCGGGGCCGGCGCGCGCCGCGCCGACCTTCCCCGCGCTCACCGGCCGGGTGGTCGACGAGGCCGGGATAATCCCGCCCGACGAGACCGCCCGGCTCGAACAAAAGCTGGCCGCGCTCGAACAGACCACCGGGCGCCAGCTGGTCGTCGCCACGCTGGCCGACCTGCAGGGCTATGACATCGCCGACTACGGCTACCAGCTCGGCCGGCACTGGGGCATCGGCGAGAAAGACAAGAACACCGGCGCGATCCTGATCGTCGCGCCAAACCAGCGCAAGGTGCGGATCGAGGTCGGCTACGGGCTCGAGGGGACCATCACCGATGGCCTCTCGGCGCTGATCATCCAGCAGCAGATCCTGCCCCGCTTCAAGGCCGGCGACATGCCGGGCGGGATCGAGGCCGGCGCCGATGCCCTGATCCAGCAGCTTGGCCTGTCGCCCGAGGACGCGGCCCGCCAGGCGCAAGCGGCCGACCGGCAGGCGGCCCAGCGCCGTCAGGGGTCCGGCGTCGATCCGGGGGCCGTGTTCTTCGTGCTGATCGTTATCGTGTTCTTCGTCCTGCCGGCGCTGCGCCGCGCCTTCGGCGGCCGGCGCTACCGCTCGGACAGCGGACTGGGCCCGCTGATCCTGTTCGAGGTGCTCGATCACATGAGCCGCGGCGGCGGCCGTGGCGGCGGAGACGACTGGGGTGGCGGCGGCTTCGGCGGCGGCGGGGGATTTTCCGGCGGCGGCGGCAGCTTCGGCGGCGGCGGCGCATCGGGGAGCTGGTAGAATGGCCGAAACGCTCAGCATGACCCCTGCCGATCGCGCCCGCGTAGCCGCGGCGGTGACCGCGGCCGAGGCGAACACCTCGGGCGAGATCGTGACCATCCTGGCCGCGGGCTCGGACGATTACCGCGACGTGGCGCTGGCCTGGGCCGCGCTGGCGGGTCTGCTCGCCCTCGTCGCCATGGCGCTCCTGCCCGATGTCTATCTCGGACTTTATGATCGGATCACCGGCGCCTGGGCCCAGGACTGGGCCCCCGGCCGCCTGTTCGGCGTGGCCGCGCTGGTCGCCGCGCTGAAGTTCGCGGGAACCTGGTTGCTGCTGCTGTGGCGGCCGCTGCGCCTGGCGCTGACACCGGGCCCGGTGCGCCAGCGCCGCGTCCATGCCCGCGCCCTCGCCGCCTTCCGCATCGGCGCCGAACGCCGCACCACCGGGCGCACCGGCATCCTGATCTATCTCAGCCTGGCCGAACACCGCGCCGAGATCATCGCCGACGAATCCATTGCCGAGCAGGTGCCCGCCGATGTCTGGGGTCAGGCGCTCTCGGCCATGCTGGTCGAGATCAGGGCGGGACGCATGGCCGATGGCCTGATCGCCGCGGTCGAACAGGTCGGGCAGGTCCTCGCCGCGCACTTCCCCAGGGCCGCGGACGACCGCAATGAATTGCCCGACCGACTGATCGAGGTGTGATGACGCAAGCGACGAACCAGCCGGCCGAGGCGCTGGCCGAAGAACTGGCCGAAGAACTGGCCGAAGAACTGGCCGAAGAACTGGCCGAAGAACGGATTGTCTGGGAGGGGCGGTACATCACCGCCAAGGTCCGCGGCCAATGGGAGTATGTGGGCCGGGCCCGTGGCATTCGCGCGGCCGTGATCCTGGCGTTGACCCCGGCGCGCGAGGTGATCCTGGTCGAACAGTTCCGCGTCCCGCTCGGGCGTGCCTGCATCGAGCTGCCGGCGGGACTGATCGGCGACGATGCCGGTTTCGCCGGCGAGGACGCGGCCACCGCCGCGGCGCGCGAACTGGAGGAGGAAACCGGCTACCGCGCAGGCCGCATGGAAGTGATCGGCGAGTTCTTTTCGTCACCCGGCATGGTCAGCGAGAGCTATACCCTGATCCGCGCTCACGACCTCTTGCGCGTCGGGGACGGCGGCGGGGTCGAGGGCGAGAACATCACGGTCCACCGGGTCGCGCTCGACGCACTGCCCGGCTTCATCGCCGAGCGCCGGGCGCGCGGCGATGCCATCGACGGCAAGATGCTACTGGTGCTAGGCCCGCACCTGCTCTAGGCAAAAACCGCAGAGGGTGGACGAGACGCGTGGCAATCCGACAGCAAAGGGTGACATCCTTCGACGTGGCGGCTCTTGCCGGGGTCAGCCAATCGACCGTGTCGCGCGCGCTCGCGGGGGATCCCGTGGTCAGCGAGCCGACCCGCACCCGCGTGCTCGCCGCGGCGCGTGAGCTCAACTACTACGTCGACGAGAACGCCGCGCGGCTGCGCACCGGCCGCACCGGCACTCTCGCGGTGGTGGTGATCAGCCGCGACGGAGAGGACCACAAGGACGTCAATCCGTTCTACTTCTCGCTGCTCGGCGCGATCTGCGCCGCGGCGTCCAGCCGCGGGCACGAGACGCTGGTCTCGTTCCAGGACGCGGCCGACACGCTGTTCGGCCGCTACGAAGAGCAGCGCAAGGCTGACGGGCTGATCGTGATCGGGACGACCGCCAACCGCACCGCCTGGAACTACTTCCGCGAGCTGGGCGAAGGGGGCGCGCATATTGTCTACTGGGGCTCGCCGTTCGACGAGCAGCTCGACTGGATCCGCGCCGACAACGAAGGCGGTGCCCGGCTCGCGACGGGGCACCTGATCGCCAACGGCTATCGCCGGATCGCCTGCATCACCTCGGACCATTCACCCCAGCGCCAGTTCAAGGAGCGCTACGACGGCTACGTCGCCCGGATGACCGAGGAGGGCCTGCCGACCCGCGCGGTGGAGATCGACGAGACGCTCCCGCGCGAGGAACAGGGCCGCAAGGCCGTGGCCGAGCTGATCGCCTCGGGTGAGGCCTTCGATGCGATCTTCGTGGTCTGCGACCAGATCGCGCTGGGCGTGCTGCTCGAACTGCACGAGCGCGGTCTGGCCGTGCCCGGCCAGGTCGGTGTGGTTGGCTTCGACGGCATCCGCTCGGGCGGCTACGCGATCCCGCCGCTGACCTCGGTCGAGCCCGACTTCCAGTCGGCCGGGACCATGCTGGTCGACAAGTTGCTGATGCAGATCGCCGGACAGCCGAATGCCGAGCGTCGCGTGAGGGTCCGGCTGGTCCCGCGGGCGAGCTCCAAGGGCCCCGGCCAGCTGCCCTGAGCCCGTCATGATCGCACCTGACCGCCCGCGCCGCAGCGCCCTCTATCTGCCGGCCTCCAACGCCAAGGCCCTCGCCAAGGCCCGCAGCCTGCCCGCCGACGTGGTGATCCTTGATCTCGAGGACGCCGTCGCACCGGAGATGAAAGCCGAGGCCCGCGCCGCGGCGGTCGCCGCCGCACGGGAAGGCGGCTTCGGCCCGCGCGAACTGGCGATCCGCGCCAACGCGCTCGACACGCCGTGGGGCGCGGACGACCTTGCCGCGATCGCCACCAGCGGGGCCGATGCCGTGCTGGTTCCAAAGGTCTCGACCCCGGCCGATATCCTCGCCTGCGAAGCGGCACTGGCCGCGGCGCCGCCCGGGCTCCAGCTCTGGGCAATGATCGAGACCTGCACGGCGGTGGGTCAGCTGTTCGATCTGGCGGCGCTGGCCGGATCGACCCGGCTATCGCTGTGGGTGATGGGCACCAACGATCTCGCCAAGGAGATGCGCGCACAGCTGACGCCCGATCGCGCCGCTTTCCTGCCGATCCTGACCCAGGCGGTCTGTGCCGGGCGCGCGCACGGTCTCGCCCTGCTGGACGGGGTGTGCAACGAGTTCCGCGATCTGGCGCTGTTCCGGGCCGAGGCCGAACAGGGCCTGCTGCTGGGCTTCGAGGGCAAGACGGTGATCCACCCGGCCCAGATCGAGCCGTGCAACGCGGTCTACTCCCCGGCCCCGGCGGAGCTCGATCGCGCCCGCGCGATCATCGCTGCCTTCGCCCACCCGGACAACGCCACCAAGGGTGCGATCCAGGTCGACGGCAAGATGGTCGAGCGGCTCCATCTCGAGCAGGCCCAGCGGCTGGTCGCCGTGGCCCGGCAGATCGCGGCGCTGGGGTAAGCCAGGCAACCGGGGCTCTTGGCAGGATCGACACCGACTTGGTTGGCCAAGCCCGGCAATCTTCCGATAACCGCACTCTTCCACTCAGGCTCAGCCTGGGCGGGCGTGGACTGGTGGGCCGGATTATCGGCGGTTTGCTCAGACCCGGCGCCACTCGAAGCCATGAGGCGCCAGCCCTGTCGCGGTCGCCCCGCTCGCCAGCAACACCTCCCCGGCCGGGGCCATGCTCGCGACCGGCCTGTCCGACAGGTTGAAGCGGCAGACCACGCGTTCGCCCGCGCCATGCCGCTCGAAGCACAGCAGCGCCTCGTCCGCGGTTACCAGCCTGAACCCGCCGTGGCGCAGCGCGGGGCTCCGCCGCCGCAGCGCCAGCACGTGCCGGGTGTGGTGCAGCAGCGAGCCGGAATCGTCCTCCTGCAGCGCCACCGCCCGCGCCCGGTTCGCCGCGCTGAGCGGCAGCCACGGGGTGCCAGTGGTGAAGCCACCGCCCGGCGCGTCGGTCCACGGCAGCGGAGTGCGTGCGCCGTCGCGTGACAGGGTCAGCGGCCAGTTGGCGATCGCCTCGGGATCCTGCAGCTGCTCGAACGGGATCGTGTCCTGCAGCAGCCCGAGCTCCTCCCCCTGATAGACGATGATATTGCCGCGCAGCGCGGCCAACAGGGCGATCTTCAGCCGTGCGAAAGCCTCGCGTTCGGCAGGTTCGCACCAGCGCGACAGCGCCCGCGGCGCATCGTGGTTCTCGAACGCCCAACTCGGCCAGCCTTCGGCCAGACCATCGTCTGCGGGGACGCCGTGCCAGGCGGCCATCGCGGCAGCGACCAGCTCGGGGGTGAGCGCCGGGGCATAGAGGAAATCGAAGCCGTAGGCACTCGACAGGCGCTGCCCGCCGGCGGTGTAGGCTTTCATCTCGGGCAGCGGATCGTCGCCGCCGATCTCCGCCACCAGATGCACCGCGCCATAGCCGTCGCAGACCTGGCGCAGCCGCTCGACGAAGGGGATCATCCCCGGCTGCGACTGTGAATAGCGCTTGATCTGGAAATCGAACGGCCGGGTGCGCAGCCGTCCGGTCTCGGGCGCGGGCGGATTGTCGCGCAGCTGGGGATCGTGCATCGCATGGTTGAGGGCATCGAGCCGGAATCCGTCGACCCCGCGGTCAAGCCAGAACCGCGCGGCCCCCAGCAGCGCCTCCTGGACCGCTGGATTGGCGACGTTGAGCTGCGGCTGTTCGCGCAGGAACGTGTGCATGTAGTATTGCCGGCGCCGCGCATCCCAGGTCCAGGCCGGACCGCCGAACACCGATTGCCAGTTGTTCGGCGGGGTGCCGTCGGCCTGCGCGTCGGCCCAGACATACCAGTCGGCCTTGTCGCCTGTGCGGGCCGCGCGGCTTGCCGCGAACCACGGGTGCTGGTCGGAGCTATGGGCATAGACCTGGTCGATGATCACCCGCAGCCCCAGACGGTGTGCCTCGGCCACCAGGGCATCGAAATCGGCCAGGGTGCCGAAGATCGGATCGACATCGCAGTAATCGGCCACGTCGTAGCCGAAATCCTTCATCGGCGAGGTGAAGAACGGCGAGATCCAGATCGCGTCGACCCCGAGACTGGCAACATGGCCGAGTCCTGCGGTGATGCCCGGCAAGTCGCCGATGCCGTCACCATCGGAATCGCGGAAGCTGCGCGGGTAAATCTGGTAGATCGCTGCCCCGCGCCACCATTCGCTGTCGGTCATCTGGTTCTCTCTGCTGTGCCGGGCGGCATCATGGCAGCATGTTGCGCTGCAGCAAACTGAATTGGTATGTGGATCGTCATCAGAATCCTTGTCGAACCGGGTGTGACTGGCCTAGGCATGGTGACGATGAGAAGACCAGCGCCAGTTGGGGCTGTCCGGCACGCCGGGCGGAGAGGACATCGATCCCTTGGCATCCCCCACGCGGGATGCCGCTGCAACGGAGCACGTCGTGACCCTTGATCCTGCCTCCTCCGCCGCCCAGCTCGACGCGCTGATCCTCGACGTGCTGCGCCACCGCGTCGGCAAGGATGAACTGGCCGCCAAGCCGCACGACTGGTTCAACGCCACGGTGCTGGCCCTGCGCGACCGGATCATCGACCGCTGGATCGCCACCACCCGCCGGACATACGAAACCAAGGGCAAGCGGGTTTACTACCTCAGCCTCGAATTCCTGATCGGCCGCCTGCTGCGCGACGCGCTGGCCAACATGGGCCTCACGCGCGACATGGAGAAGGCGCTGCGCGAGCACGGGCTGGACCTGACCGTGCTGGAGGATCTCGAACCCGATGCCGCACTTGGCAACGGCGGTCTCGGCCGGCTGGCAGCCTGCTTCATGGAGAGCCTCGCCACGCTCGACATCCCCGCCTACGGCTATGGCATCCGTTACGTGAACGGCATGTTCCGCCAGCGCATCGTCGATGGCTGGCAGGTCGAGCGGCCCGAAACCTGGCTGGCCCACGGCAATCCCTGGGAGTTCGACCGCCGCGAAAGCGCCTACCGCGTGGGCTTCGGCGGCGAGGTGGTCGAAACCGCCGAAGGGGTCGAATGGAAGCCGGCCGAGCAGATCGAGGCCAGTGCCGTCGATACCCCGGTGGTCGGCTGGCGCGGGGCGCGGGTCAACACGCTGCGGCTGTGGACCGCCACCGCGCTCGAGCCGATCAAGCTCGATGCCTTCAACGCCGGCGACCACTTCGGCGCGCTGGCCGACGAGGTGCGCGCCGATGCCCTGGTGCGGGTGCTCTATCCCGCCGATTCCAGCCCGGCCGGACAGGAGCTGCGGCTGCGGCAGGAGTACTTCTTCTCGTCGGCCTCGATCCAGGACATCGTCCGACGCCATGTGCAATTCCACGGCGACGTGCGCACCCTGCCCGACCAGGCGGCGATCCAGCTCAACGACACCCACCCCTCGGTGGCTGTGGCCGAGCTGATGCGGCTGCTGGTCGACCAGCACGGGCTGGAGTTCGGCGAAGCCTGGGACGTGACCCGCCGCACCATCGCCTATACCAACCATACCCTGCTGCCCGAGGCGCTCGAATCCTGGCCGCTGCCGCTGTTCGAGCGGATGCTGCCGCGGCACATGCAGATCATCTATGCGATCAACAGCCGCGTTCTGCGCGAGGCGCGCAAGGCGGGGATGAGCGACCAGCAGATCGCCGCCATCAGCCTGATCGACGAGAACGGCGAGCGGCGGGTGCGGATGGCCAACCTGGCCTTCGTCGGCGCCCATTCGGTCAACGGGGTGGCGGCGCTCCACACCGAGCTGATGAAGTCGACGGTGTTCGCCGACCTCCATGCGCTCTACCCCGCGCGGATCAACAACAAGACCAATGGCGTCACTCCGCGGCGCTGGCTGCAGCAGTGCAACCCCGGTCTCACCGGAGTGATCCGCGACGCGATCGGTCCCGCCTTTCTCGACGATGCCGAGCAGCTGACCGCACTCAATGCGCTGGCCGGCGACGCCGCGCTGGGCGAGCGCATTGCCGAGGTCAAGCGGGCCAACAAGGTGGCCCTTGCCCGTCATCTCAAGGATCTCACCGGGGTGCGGCTCGATCCGGACGCGCTGTTCGACGTGCAGATCAAGCGCATCCACGAATACAAGCGCCAGTTGCTCAACCTGGTCGAGACCGTGGCGCTCTATGACCAGATCCGCAGCCACCCCGAGCGTGACTGGGTCCCGCGCGTCAAGATCTTCGGCGGTAAGGCGGCGCCGAGCTATCACAACGCCAAGCTGATCATCAAACTGGCGAACGACATCGCCCGGCGGGTCAACTCCGATCCCTCGGTGGGCGGGCTGCTCAAGGTGGTATTCGTACCCAACTACAACGTCAGCCTGGCCGAGCGGATCATCCCCGCCGCCGACCTGTCCGAGCAGATCTCGACCGCGGGCATGGAGGCCTCGGGTACCGGCAACATGAAGTTCGCGCTCAACGGCGCACTGACCATCGGCACGCTCGACGGGGCGAACGTCGAGATCAAGGACCGGGTCGGCGATGACAACATCTTCATCTTCGGCCTGACCGCCGAGGAGGTCGAGCAGCGCCGCGCCGAGGGCTATCAACCCGCCGACATCATCGCCGGCTCGCGCGAGCTGCAGCAGGCGCTCTCGGCGATCGCTTCGGGCGTGTTCTCGCCCGACGATCCCGACCGCTACCGCGACCTGATCGGCGGAATCCACGACCACGACTGGTTCCTCATCGCCGCCGATTTCGACAGCTATGCCGCCGCCCAGCGCCGGGTCGATGCCTACTGGACCGACCAGGCGGCCTGGCGCCGCAGCGCGATCCACAACATCGCCAACGTCGGCTGGTTCTCGTCCGACCGCACCATCGGCGAGTACGCCAGGGATATCTGGGGCGTGAAGTGAAACCAGGCCAGGCCGCCATCGCTGCGCTGCTCGATGGCGCCCATGCCGATCCGTTCTCGCTGCTGGGTGCGCACGAAGGGCCCAAGGGCACCTTTGCCCGGGCGATCCTCCCCGGAGCCGTCGAGGCCGAAGCCCACAGCCTAGCGGGCGTGTCGCTCGGCACCCTGGCCCAGAGTCACCCCGGCGGCCTGTTCGAAGGGTTCATCACCGGGCCGCGCCAGCCGCTGCGGTATCGCTGCCGCGCCGGCGAGCAGACCTGGTGGGTGACCGATCCCTATTCCTTCGGCCCGGTGCTGGGGCCGATGGACGATTACCTGATTGCCGAGGGTTCGCACCTGCGGCTGTTCGACAAGCTCGGCGCGCACCTGATCACCCATGAGGGCGCGCAGGGGGTCCATTTCGCGGTCTGGGCGCCCAACGCCCAGCTCGTGTCGGTGGTGGGCGACTTCAACGACTGGGATCATCGCCGCCATCCGATGCGGCGGCGCGCCGATACCGGCGTGTGGGAGCTGTTCCTGCCCGATCTGGGCGAATGGCGCGCCTACAAGTACCGCATCGTCGGCCCCGACGGGACCGTCCAGCCGCTCAAGGCCGATCCCTTCGCCTTCGCCGCCGAGCTGCGTCCCAAGACCGCCTCGCTGACGATCAACCCGGGCAAGCCGCGGTGGGGCGACGAGGCGCACCGCGCGCATTGGGCCAGCGTCGATCCGCGCCGCCAGCCCATCGCGATCTACGAGGTCCACGCCGGATCCTGGGACCGCGATGCGGGCGACTGGTTCCTGTCCTGGGACCGCCTCGCCGACGAGCTGATCCCCTATGTGGTCGAACTGGGCTTCACCCACATCGAATTTCTTCCCGTCACCGAGCACCCCTACGATCCGAGCTGGGGCTACCAGACCACCGGCCTGTTCGCTCCGACCGCCCGCCACGGGGATCCCGAGGGCTTTGCCCGCTTCGTCGACGGCGCGCACCGCGCCGGGATCGGCGTCCTGCTCGACTGGGTGCCGGCCCACTTCCCGACCGACGCCCACGGCCTGTCGCGCTTCGACGGCACCGCGCTCTACGAGCACGAGGATCCCCGGCTGGGCTTCCACCCCGACTGGAACACCGCGATCTACAACTTCGGCCGACGCGAGGTGGCGAGCTTCCTCGTCAACAACGCGCTGTTCTGGGCCGAGCGCTATCACATCGACGGGCTGCGCGTGGATGCGGTGGCCTCGATGCTCTATCGCGACTACTCGCGCGCCGCCGGCGAATGGATCCCCAACGCCGAGGGCGGACGCGAGAACTGGGAGGCGGTCGAGTTCCTCCGCGCGATGAACAAGGCGGTCTACGCCAGCACGCCGGGGATCCTGACCATCGCCGAGGAGTCGACCTCGTGGCCGGGCGTCTCGCAGCCGGTGCACGAGGGCGGGCTGGGCTTCGGGTTCAAGTGGAACATGGGCTTCATGCACGATACGCTGAAGTACATGGCGCGCGACCCGATCCACCGGCGCCATCACCACGACGAGATCACCTTCGGGCTGGTCTACGCCTTCAGCGAGAACTTCGTGCTGCCGCTCAGCCATGACGAGGTGGTCCACGGCAAGGGCTCGCTGCTCGGCAAGATGAGCGGCGATGATTGGCAGAAGTTCGCCAACCTGCGCGCCTACTACGGGCTGATGTGGGGCTATCCGGGCAAGAAGCTGCTGTTCATGGGGCAGGAATTCGCCCAGCGCCGCGAATGGAGCGAGGCCCGCGCGCTCGACTGGGACCTGCGCCGTGCCCCGGCCCACGAAGGGGTCCGCACGCTGGTGCGCGATCTCAACCGGCTCTACCGCGACCTGCCTGCGCTCCACGCGCGCGACTGCGAGCCCGACGGTTTCGCCTGGCTGGTGGTGGACGATGCGGCCCAATCGGTCTTCGCCTGGCTGCGCAAGGCCCCGGGCGCGCGCCCGGTGGCGGTGATCAGCAACATGACGCCGGCCGTGCGCGAGACCTACCGCCTGCCGCTGCCGCACGACGGCCGCTGGCGCGAGGTGCTCAACAGCGACGCCGAGATCTACGGCGGAAGCGGAATCGGCAACCTGGGCGCGATCGACGCGGCGGACGGGGTGGCGCTTGTCACCCTGCCGCCCTTGGCCACGCTCATGTTCGAATGGACCGGGCCATAACGGGGAGAAACGGGATGCGGGATGTGACGGGGCGGCCGCTGGCGCGCGATGCCATGGCCTATGTGCTCGCCGGAGGGCGCGGCAGCCGGCTCAAGGAGCTGACGGACAACCGGGCCAAGCCGGCGGTCTACTTCGGCGGAGTGAGCCGGATTGTCGACTTCGCGCTGTCGAACGCGATCAATTCGGGCATCCGCCGCATCGGCGTGGCCACGCAGTACAAGGCGCACTCGCTGATCCGCCACATGCAGCGCGCCTGGAACTTCATGCGCCCCGAACGCAACGAGAGCTTCGACATCCTCCCCGCCAGCCAGCGCATCTCCGAGCTGCACTGGTACGAGGGCACGGCCGATGCGGTGTTCCAGAACATCGACATCATCGAAAGCTATGCGCCGCGCTACATGGTCATCCTCGCAGGCGACCACATCTACAAGATGGACTACGAGCTGATGCTGCAGCAGCACGTCAACTCAGGGGCGGACGTGACGATCGGCTGCCTGGTCGTGCCCAAGAAGGATGCCACCGGCTTCGGCGTGATGGCGGTGGACAAGAGCAACGTCATCACCGCCTTCGTCGAGAAGCCGGCCGATCCGCCCACGATCCCCGGCGATCCGGCCCATGCGCTGGCCTCCATGGGGATCTACGTGTTCGAGACGAAGTTCCTGTTCGAACAGCTGCGCCGCGATGCCGAGGACCCGACCAGCACGCGCGATTTCGGCGGCGACATCATCCCCTACATCGTCAAGCACGGCAAGGCGGTGGCCCACCGCTTCACCGACAGCTGCATCCGCGCCGCCGAGGAGATCGAGGAGTACTGGCGCGATGTCGGCACGCTCGACGCCTATTTCGAGGCCAACCTCGACCTCACCGACACCGTGCCCAAGCTCAACATGTACGACCGCGACTGGCCGATCTGGACCGACCAGATCGTCGCCGCCCCGGCCAAGTTCGTGCACGATGAGGATGGCCGGCGCGGCCAGGCGATCTCGTCGCTGATCAGCCAGGACTGCATCGTCTCCGGCGCGCTGGCCAAGCGCTCGCTCCTGTTCACCGGGGTCAAGATGGGGTCCTGGTCCAGCGTGGATGAAGCGGTGATCCTGCCCTACTGCAACATCGGCCGCGGGGCCCGCCTCTCGCGCGTGATCCTCGACACCGGGGTGCGCATTCCGGAGGGACTGGTGGTGGGCGAGGACCCGGTGCTCGACGCGCAGCGCTTCCGCCGCACCGAAAGCGGGGTCTGCCTGATCAACAAGGCGATGATCAAGCGGCTGGAAGGATGAGCCTTCAGGTCCTCTCGGTTGCCTCGGAGGCGGTGCCCTGGGTCAAGACCGGGGGCCTCGCCGACGTGGCCGGGGCGCTGCCTGCCGCGCTCGCCCCGCATGGCGTGGCGATGACCGCGATGATCCCCGGCTACCGTGACGTGCTGGGCCGGCTGGGCAAGCGGCCGCGCACCGCGCACAAGTGGCCCGACCTGTTCGGCGGGCCGGCGCGGCTGCTGGCGAAGGACGGCATGCTGGTGCTCGACGCGCCTCACCTGTTCGACCGTCCCGGCCGGCCCTACGGCGATGATGCCGGGCACGACTGGCCCGACAACTGGCGCCGCTTCGCCGCCTTTGCCCGCGCCGCCGCCGATGTCGCCGGGGGCGCGGCCAAGGGGCTGCGCTTCGATCTGCTCCACGCCCATGACTGGCAGGCCGGCCTGGCCCCGGCCTACCTGCGCTTCGCCCCGGTGCGGCCCGGCGCGGCGCCGGTCGCTTCGGTGATGACGATCCACAACATGGCCTTCCAGGGCTATTTCCCGGCCGAGATTTTCCCGCAGCTCGGGTTGCCGAAGCAGGCCTGGGCCATGGACGGGGTGGAGTACCACGGCGGCGTCGGCCTGCTGAAGGCGGGGCTGGAGAGCGCCAGCGCGATCACCACCGTCAGCCCGACCTACGCGCGCGAGATCCGCCAGCCCGATTTCGGCATGGGCCTGGATGGACTGATCCGCAGCCGCGCGGCCCAGGTCCACGGGATCGTCAACGGGATCGACACGGCCGAGTGGGACCCGGCGCGCGATCCCGCGCTGGTCCAGCGCTTCGATGCCGCCAGCCTGGCCGGCCGCGCCGCCAACCGCGCCGCCCTCGAGGCGGAGTTCGGCCTCGCCGCGAGCGAGGGCCCGCTGTTCATCGTGGTGAGCCGCCTGACCTGGCAGAAGGGCATGGACGTGCTGCTCGAGGCGCTCGACCACCTCGTCTGGCTGGGGGGCCGCCTGGCCCTGCTGGGCACGGGCGACGCCGCGCTGGAGGCCGGCTTCCACGCCGCCGCGGCGCGCCATCCCGGCCGGATCGGGGTGCGGATCGGCTACGACGAGGCGCTCTCGCACCGGATGCAGGCCGGCGGCGATGCGATCCTTGTCCCGAGCCGGTTCGAACCCTGCGGGCTGACCCAGCTCTATGGCCTGCGCTATGGCTGCGTGCCGGTGGTCGCGCGCACCGGGGGCCTGGCCGACACGGTGATCGATGCCAATGTCGCCGCGCTCGCGATCGGCGCCGCCACGGGCATCCAGTTCGACGGGATCACCGTGCCGGCGCTCAAGGGCGCGCTCGACCGCGCGCTGGCGCTGTGGCACGCCCCCGAAGACTGGCAGGCCGTGCAGCGCGCCGGCATGGCGCAGGACTTCTCGTGGCACCGTAGCGCCGGCGCCTATGCCGCCCTCTATCGCCGGATCCTGGGATGACCACCTTCCGCGTCCGCGCCCCCGAGGCCGCGCAGCTCACCCTGTGCCTGTTCGACGGCGTGACCGAGAGCCAGCTGGCAATGGAGCGCGACGGACCGGACTGGGTGCGCGACGTGCCCGCCGCCGGCCCCGGCACCCGCTACGGCCTGCGCGCCGATGGGCCCTATGCCCCGGCCGAGGGGCTGTGGTTCGATCCCGCCAAGCTGCTGGTCGATCCGCGCGCGGTCGCGCTCGACCAGCGCTTCCGCTACGATCCGCGGCTGGGCGAACGCGGGGTCGATACGGCGGCGCTGGTGCCCAAGGCCGTGGTCACCGGCCCGCTCCCGGTGCTCCCCGCCGCCCCGCCGGTCTTCACGCGCGGCGGGCTGGTCTACGAGATCAATGTCCGCGCCTTCACCATGCTCCACCCGGATGTGCCGGAGGGCCTGCGCGGGACCGTGGCCGCGCTGGCCCATCCGGCGGTGCTGGCCCATCTGCGCAAGCTGCAGGTCGGCGCGGTGGAGCTGATGCCCATCGTCGCGTGGATCGACGAGCGCCATCTGCCCCCGCTCGGCCTGACCAATGGCTGGGGCTACAATCCGGTCGTGCCGATGGCGCTCGATCCCGGCCTGTGCCCCGGCGGCGTCGCCGAACTGCGCGAGACCGTGGCCGCGCTCCACGCCGCCGGGATCGGCGTGATCCTCGATCTGGTGTTCAACCACACCGGCGAGAGCGACGCCCAGGGCCCGACGCTCAGCTTCCGCGGGCTCGACAACCGCGGCACCTATGCGCACGACGCGAAGGGCGCGCTGGTCAACGATACCGGCTGCGGCAACACGCTCGATTGCGGCCAGCCGCAGCTGCGCGCCCTCGTGCTCGATACGCTGCGCCACTTCGTCCGGCACTGCGGCATCGACGGTTTCCGCTTCGATCTCGCCCCGGTCCTGGCGCGCGGCCCCGGGTTCAACCGGCAGGCCCCGATCTTCACCGAGCTCGCGGCCGACCCGGAGCTGGCGGATCGCGTGCTGATCGCCGAGCCGTGGGACATTGGCCCCGGAGGCTACCAGCTGGGCGCGTTTCCCGCCAACTGGCTCGAATGGAACGACCGCTACCGCGACGATGTTCGGCGCTTCTGGCGCGGCGATCCGGAGGTCACCGTGGGCTTGCTGGCAACGCGCCTCGCCGGATCATCGGACCTGTTTGGTCCGGCCGACCCCGCGCACGGCTGCCGCAGCGTCAATTTCCTGGCGGCCCACGACGGCATGACCCTGGCTGACTGCGTAACCTACGCCGCGCGGCGCAACTGGGCCAACGGCGAGGACAACCGCGACGGCCACGGCGGCGAGCCGCTGTGGAACAATGGCCAGGACGGCCCGAGCGACGATCCCGCCGTGCAAGGCCGTCGCGCCGCCGCCGTGCGGGCCATGCTGGGGACCCTGTTCGCCTCGACCGGAACGATCATGCTCACCGCCGGGGACGAGTTCGGCCGCACCCAGCAGGGCAACAACAATGCCTATTGCCAGGACAATCCGCTGACCTGGCTGGACTGGCAGGGCCGTGACCGTGCGCTCGAGGACCATGTCGCGGCCCTCGCCGCCTGGCGCGCCGCACGCCTCGCCTGCTTCACCGCCTTCCCGCGCGAGGGCGCCTGGCTGGGACCGGGGGGCGAGCCGATGACCATCGCGGAATGGGAAAGCGCGGCAACCTCCGGCCTGACCTACCGCTCGCTCGACCCGGAGCGGCGTTATGCGGTGAAGATCGACCGGGCTGCCGGGCAGGTGGAGCTCAGGGACTAGGCCCTTGCGCCCCGCCACGAACCGCGCCTCAGCGCGACGCAGGTTCGGCGGTGGCGGGCTCTTCAGCGGCGGCGGACGGGGCTTCGGCTGGGCCGGGCGCGGACCGGGCGGATGCGCGGCGCTCGGCGCGGTACTGGCGGATCAGTGCGCGGATCTCGGCCTGATCCTCGGGCGGGAGCCGGCGCAGCTGCTCGCGCAGCCGTTTCTGGCGGGCTGGCGGCAGCTGGCGATAATCGCGGATCAGTTCGGCCAGGTCGGGCGGGGTCGGGGCCTCGCCGCGCGCCTCCTGCCGCTGGGCGCGGCGCTCGAGATAGCGCGCGACCCGGGGCGCGGTCTGCGGGTTGGCCTGCAGGCGCGACAGGACCGGCGCGATCCGCTCGGGCGCGGTGGCCGGCGGCAGGACGGGAGGCGTGGCCGCCGCCAGCGGCGCGGCACTGTCGACCGCGATCGGCACGGCGGCGCGCGGCGCGGCGGGGCGGGTGCGGGTGACCGGGGCCAGCGCTGCAGCCACCACCGCCTGGACCTGCCGCTGTGCGACCGGCCCGAACACGCCCTGTTCGGCCGCCGCTGCGGTGACCATGGCCGTGCCGGACAGGATCAGGGCCGCGCGAACCACCGGCCGCCCCCAGCGCCCCCCACGCCGGCGCGGGGCCGGCAGCGGCGGCAGGGAAGGCTGGGACGGCTGGGCCTCGCCGTCGACGGCGGACATCACCCGGTCGACCCAGTCGACCGAGGGACCGGATACGCGGTAGGCGTCCAGCACGGCGCGCTCCTCGGCGGTAAAGCCGTCACGGGGATCAGTCATGGCCCGGATCGTCCTCGTCCCATCCGTCGCGCCGCAGCCCGGCCAGCTCCTGCCGCAATGCGGCCCGGGCACGGAACAACAGCGATTCGAAGCCCTTGATCGTCATGTCCAGCATGTCGGCCGCGGTGGCATTGGGCAGCTCCTCGTAATAGGTCAGCACGATTGCGGCGCGCTGCCGGTCGGGCAGGCGGGCGATCGCCCGCTGGGCCGCGTCGGCGGTCTGGCCAAGCGCGATCTGGCTGTCGGCGCCCGGCACGGTATCGGCAAGGTCCTCCGGCAACGCGGCGGCATCCCCGCGGCGGGCGCGCTGGCGCAGCCGGTCAAGGCACAGGTTGGTCGCCACCGACTGCAACCAGCCGGGCAGCGAGCGGATCTCGGTCACGCGATCGGCCAGACGCCACAGGCGCAGCAGCGCCTCCTGGGCCACGTCCTCGGCATCGACCGGACTGCCGAGCAGGCGGGCCGCGATCCGGTGGGGCACGGCGCCGTACCGCTCGACCACCGTCCGGAACGCCGCGGCATCGCGCCGGGCGATCCGCGCCAACAGCGCAGCCTCGTCGGCGCCGGCGGGAGCGGGCGGACGCGGTCTGGAACCGGAGACGAACTGACGGATCAAACGGATATCCTGCGGGGGCGGAGCGCCGGTGGCTGGGCCTGCATCATTCCCAACCGCCGGCGATCCTACAAGCCGTGGTCAGAACCCGCGCGCCCGGCCCATGCCGCTGACGCTGCCGCGACCGGCCACCGCGCCGCGCCCGGTAAAGGTGCCCCGGCCGATCGCCACGCCGCGGCCCGACACGGTGCCCGTCCCGCGCTGACGCTGGATCGATCCATCGGCGCCGCGGTAGATCACCATGCCGGTGCCGCTCACCGTGCCGCGGCCGACGCCGATCCCGCGCCCGCTCGCCTCGCCGGTACCGATTGCTCCACCGCGCCCCTCGGCCGTTCCCTCGGCCGCCGCCGCCACCCCCGGAGCGAAGCTCGCCATGGCTGCCAGACCCAGCACCAGCGTGGACATCGTGATCGCCTTCATCGTCGTCTCCTGATCTGTCGCGTGCCCCATCGGCGGTGCACACTGTCTTTGACGACGCCGCCGCGCCAACCCTTCGCGCGAGATGAAATTTTTCTGGGGTTCCCCGCATGGGGTCCGGAGAGCTGGCCCCACGGCAACCGGCCCGCCGCGCGGTTGCGCGACGGGCCGGCCGTTCCTCCCCAGGAACAGGTGCCGCTCAGCGCCCGGCGGCGCTGCCAAGACGGTGATAGAGATTCGAGAACTTGATCGAATCCGGCACGTCCTCGTGCGCGCGCAGATAGAACAGCACGGCTTCGCGGATCAGCTTGAAATCCTCGGTGGACAGGACCGCACGGGCCCGGGTCGGTTCACTCATGGTCCTTCTCCTTTGCTGGTCCCCTCCCCCGCGACCCTGGGGGAGGGGTTCGCGGCTCACGCCGCGAACTGGTTCCCCGCTGCCGTCAGGCAGCAAACTGGTTCATCGTGTTGTGGGCGCCGCCGGCCTTGAGCGCGGCCTCGCCGGCGAAGTATTCCTTGTGGTCGTCGCCGATGTCGGAACCGGCCATGTTCTGGTGCTTCACGCAAGCGATGCCCTGGCGGATCTCCTCGCGCTGCACGCCCTTGACGTAGCCGAGCATGCCCTGGTCGCCGAAGTAGGTCTTGGCGAGGTTGTCGGTGCTGAGCGCGGCGGTGTGATAGGTCGGCAGGGTGATGAGGTGGTGGAAGATGCCCGCCTCACGCGCCGAGTCCGCCTGGAAGGTGCGGATCCGCTCGTCGGCCTCGCCAGCCAGTTCGGTGCCGTCGTAGTCCACGCTCATCAGCCGCGCCCGGTCATAGGCCGACACGTCACGGCCAGCCTCGGCCCAGGCATCGAACACCTGCTGGCGGAAGTTCAGTGTCCAGTTGAAGCTGGGCGAGTTGTTGTAGACCAGCTTGGCGTTCGGGATCACCTCGCGGATGCGGCGGACCATGCCACCGATCTGGCCGATGTGCGGCTTCTCGGTTTCGATCCACAGCAGGTCGGCGCCGTTCTGGAGCGCGTGGATGCAGTCGAGCACGCAGCGGTCCTCGCCGGTTCCGGGGCGGAACTGGTAGAGATTGCTGGGCAGGCGCTTGGGCCGCAGCAGCTTGCCGTCGCGGCTGATGATCACATCGCCGTGGCCGATCGCGGTCAGGTCGACCTCGTCGCAATCGAGGAAGGCATTGTACTGATCGCCGATATCGCCGGGCTCGCGGACATAGGCGATCTGCTTGGTCAGCCCGGCGCCGAGCGAGTCGGTGCGCGCCACGATCACGCCATCGTCCACGCCCAGTTCCATGAAGGCATAGCGCACCGCGCGGATCTTCGCGATGAAGTCCTCGTGCGGCACGGTCACCTTGCCATCCTGGTGGCCGCACTGCTTCTCGTCCGAGACCTGGTTCTCGATCTGGATGCAGCAGGCGCCGGCCTCGATGAACTTCTTGGCGAGCAGATAGGTCGCCTCGGCATTGCCGAAGCCGGCGTCGATATCGGCAACGATCGGCACGACATGGGTCTGGAAGGCATCGATCTTGCCCATCAGGCGGTGCTGGTTGACCGCATCGCCCGCCGCCCGGGCGGCGTCGAGCTCGCGGAACAGCATGCCCAGCTCACGGGCATCGGCCTGGCGCAGGAAGGTGTAGAGCTCCTCGATCAGGGCCGGCACCGAGGTCTTCTCGTGCATCGACTGGTCGGGCAGCGGGCCGAACTCGCTGCGCAGCGCCGCCACCATCCAGCCCGAGAGGTAGAGGTAGCGCCGCTTGGTCGACCCGAAGTGCTTCTTGATCGCGATCAGCTTCTGCTGACCGATGAATCCGTGCCAGCAGCCCAGCGACTGGGTGTAGAGCGAAGGATCGGCGTCATAGGCCGCCATGTCCTCGCGCATGATCTTCGCGGTGTAGCGCGCGATGTCGAGCCCGGTCTTGAACCGGTTCTGCAGCCGCATCCGGGCGACGCTCTCGGCCTCGATGCCGCTCCAGGTCGGAGCGTTCGGGGTGATCGCGCTGCGCGCCTCGGCAATGGTCTGGGAGTAGGTCACGGATCGAATTCCTTGTCGGGGGTCTGTGGCGACGAGGTCCGGCTACGCCTCCTGTCTCCTCCCGAACAGGCCGGTTTCCGTGCGTTTGTCGAACTTTACAGCTATTCTTTGTAAAGCTGTGTTGATCCGTACAACTTTACATCCTAGGGTTGTGCAGTCGTTAACCACACCGGCCGCATTGTCTGCCCATGAGCCAGTCCCGCCCCCTCTATCTTGGCCCCCGGCTGCGCCGCCTGCGCCGCGAACTCGGCCTGACCCAGCAGGGCATGGCCGAAGATCTGGCGATCTCGGCCAGCTACATCGCCCTGCTCGAGCGCAACCAGCGTCCGGTGACCGCCGAGCTGCTGCTCAGGCTGGCCAAGTCCTACCAGCTCGAGATCGCCGACCTCGCCAGCGAGGACGCCGACGACTACGCCCGGCGTATCGCCGAGGTCATGCGCGATCCCCTGCTGGAGGGGATCGACCTGCCCGCGCTCGAGATCGCCGATCTCGCCACCTCGTTTCCCGGCGTGGCCGAGGCGATCCTGCGGCTGCACGGCGCCTACGCGCGCGAACAGCAGGTGCTGGCCGACCGCCGGTTGGGCGCCGCGGCCAGCGAACCCGGTACGCCCGATCCGGTGCGCGCGGTGCAGGAGTTCTTCTCCGCCAATCGCAACCACTTTCCCACGCTCGATGTCCGGGCCGAGGAACTGGCCGCAGAGATTGCCGAGCACGGTGCCGCGGCCGAATGGCTGCGCAAGCGCAAGGGCGTGCGGGTGCGCTTCATGCCGCCCGAGGTCATGGTCGAATCGGTGCGCCGCTACGACCGCCACAACGACCAGGTGCTGATCGACGATTCGCTCGACACCTCGGCCCGCAAGTTCCAGCTGGCGCTGCATATCGCCTGGACCACCATGCGCGACGAGATCGTCCAGCTGGCCCGGGCCGCCGACCTGCCCGACAAGTCCGCCGTGGCCCTCGCCCGCCGCAACCTTGCCGCCTATGCCGCCGCCGCACTGGTCATGCCCTATGACCGCTTCATCAAGGCGGCGGAGAGCCGGGGCTACGATGTCGCCGCGCTGGGCGGTGTGTTCGGGATGAGTTTCGAGCAGGTGGCCCATCGCCTGACCACGCTGGCCCGGCCCGGCCACGAGGGCGTGCCCTTCTTCATGGTCCGGCTCGATGCGGCCGGCAATGTCTCCAAGCTGCTCGACGGCGCGGGCTTTCCCTATGCGCCGCATGGCGGATCATGCCCGCTGTGGCGGGTGCACGACACCTTCCGCACCCCGGGGCAGATCGTCACCCAGTGGCTCGAACTGCCCGATACCCGCCGCTTCTTCACCATCGCCCGGACTGTCGGGGGCGAGCCGCGCCACTTCGGCGCTCCGGCCGCCGTGCGCTCGGTGGCGCTGGTCTGCGCGGCGGAGCACGCGGGGCGGCTGGCCTATGCGCGCGGGGCCGATCCGGCCACGGCGGAGGCCACCCCGATCGGCGTGAACTGCCGGCTCTGCCAGCGCGCCGACTGCGAGGCCCGCGCCGTCCCGCCGATCGGCCGCGAACTGCTCGCGGACGACCAGCGCCGCGGCATCGCGCCGTTCATGTTCGCGGATCGGTAGGGGGTTCGGCCGTTGCCGGTCCCACATCGCTCAAACGTCATGCTGGAACACGTTCAGCATGACGAAGTCGAGTTCGGCAGCGCTCCAAAGCTGATGAAAAGGGCTCGCCCTTGCGGACGAGCCCTCCCAATTGCCCAGGAAGATCAGGTCAGCGCAGCGATACCACGTTGTCCGACATGCGCGGATCGCGCCGGTCGCCGCGGTACTGGCTGGCCATCGGCTCGTCAGCGGCAAGCACGATCTCGCCCTCGCCGAAGCCGTTGAAGCGGGTCTTCATCGCCGCGCCATAGGCCCCCAGCATGCCGATCTCGATATAGTCGCCCGCGGCAATGTCGGCCGGCAGCAGGAACGGGCCCTTCATGAAGTCCCCGTCGTCGCAGGTCGGGCCATAGAACGCGAACTCGGCCTCGCCCCCCGCGCGATCGGCGTTCAGGCACTTCACCGGGAAGCGCCAGGCGATGTGCGCGGCGTCGAACAGCGTGCCATAGGCACCGTCGTTGATGTAAAGTTCGTCGCCGCGGCGCTTCTCGACCTTGACCACCACCGAATTGTACTCGGCGCAGAGCGCACGGCCGGGCTCGCACCACAGCTCGGACGAATAGGACACCGGCAGCGATTCGGCCGCGCGATGGATCGCGCCGAAGTAATCCTCCAGCGGCGGCGGCTCCATGCCCGGGTAGATCGACGGGAACCCACCGCCGACATCGACGATGTCGATGGTGACCGCTGCGTCCACGATCGCGGCGCGCACGCGCTCCAGCGCCTGGACATAGGCGAAGGGGGTCATCGCCTGGCTGCCGACGTGGAAGCAGATGCCCAGGCTGTCGGCCACCTGGCGGGTCGCCTGCAGCAGCGGGCCGGCATCGGCCAGATCGATCCCGAACTTGGACGCCAGGCTCAGCTCGGAGTATTCCGAGGACACGCGCAGACGCACGCACAGCGCCAGATCGGTCGCCGCTTCGCCCGCGTCATCCGCAGTGGCGGCGACGATCTTGTCGAGCTCTTCCTGGGTGTCGAGGCTGAAGGTGCGCACGCCGTGGACCTTGTAGGCCTCGGCAATGGCGCTGGCCGTCTTGACCGGGTGCATGAAGCACAGGGTCGCCTCGGGCAGGACGCTGCGGACCAGGCGCACCTCGGCAATCGAGGCAACGTCGTAATGCGTCACCCCGTTGTCCCACAGGACCTTGAGCAGGTCCGGCGAGGGATTGGCCTTGACCGCGTAAAGCGATTTGCCCGGGAACGCTTCGACGAAGAAGCGGGCAGCACGCGCCGCGGCCTGCGGACGGTTCACGATAACGGGTTCGTCGGGCGCGAGCGCGCGGACTACAGCCGATGCGTCAGGATAGCTGTGCAACTCAAGGGACCCCCAATAGGCCTTGCGGCCAGGTAACAACACAAAGCTGCCTTGCGGTTTGGAAGTCCCCATGGGGCAGCGAGGGGCCGGATATAGGGGGGTGCCGGTGAACTGCAAGTGAAAATGGAACCCCGTTTTCACAAATCTGAAACATGGCCTGAAAGTGCAGGACAATCGTTGGATTTGCGCGGAAATATGACAATCAAGCGACCGGTTTCAGGCGCGTTCCAGCGGGGTCGGACCGCGCTTCGCGAGCGAATCCGCGAATCGACTGGAGTGAGACAGAGGCTTCGCGCCGAGGCGCGAACGGAGGCGCTTGGCGTGGCCAAGGGTCAGACTGAAGGCACGACCGTGGACTGGCTTGCGTCATCCCAGCGCAGGCTGGGATCTCTCTCGACATGGAACAAGGCCAACGGGCAGAGCCAAATGTCCCGCCTCGCCGACGACGATGCCGGCCGGCCCTGGCATGACGGACATCTGGGAGGCTTGCCGTCAGCTCAGCCGGTCGCGGAAGCTCTCCCAGCCGAACCGCTTCACGCATTCCAGCGCGTCGGTTTCGCTGTCCCACAGCCAGATCGAGGGGAGCGGCACCCCGTTGAAGGTGGTGGTCTTGACCATCGAATAGTGCGCCTGGTCGAGGAAGGCGAAGCGGGTGCCCGGCTGCGGGGCGACCGGCAGCACGTAGTCGCCGATCACGTCGCCCGCGAGGCACGAGGGACCGCCCAGCCGCACCGGCTCTTCCCCGGTCGCCTCGGGATCACGCTCGCCCAGCATGGCCGGACGATAGGGCGCCTCGATCACGTCGGGCATGTGGCACGTGGCGGAAATGTCGACGATCGCGACCGGCATGCCGTTCCACTGGGTGTCGAGCACGGTGCCGACCAGGATGCCGGCATCCAGCGCCACCGCCTCGCCCGGTTCGAGGTAGAGCTCGCAGCCGGTTTCGGCCTTCACCGCTCGCAGGAAGGCGATGAGGTCCTCGCGCTGGTAGTCGGCCCGGGTGACGTGGTGGCCGCCGCCGAAGTTGAGCCACTTGAGCTGGCCGAAATAGGGCGCAATCCGCGGCTTCAGCGCCTCCCAGGTGCGCTGCAGGGGGACGAAATCCTGCTCGCACAGGGTGTGGAAATGCAGGCCGGTGACGCCTTCCAGATGCTCGGGCCGCAGCTGGTCGACCGGGAAGCCCAAGCGGCTGTGCGGCGCGCAGGGATCATAGCGCGGCACCTCGCCCTCGGCATGGAGCGGGTTGATCCTGAGGCCCACATCGAAGCCCCCGCCCTGCGCGTCGAGCAGCGGGCGGAAGCGGGCGATCTGCGCGGGCGAATTGAAGATCACATGGTCCGAGATGCGGACGATCTCGGGCAGGTCCTCGGCCTTGTAGGCGGCGCAGTAGGTCGCGATCTCGCCGGAGTAGTGCGCCTGCGCCAGCCGGGCCTCCCACAGGCCCGAGGTGCAGACCCCGTCCAGGTACTCACTCACGATCGGGGCCACCTTCCACATCGAAAAGGCCTTGAGCGCGGCCAGCACCTTGATCCCGGCGCGGTCGCGGATGTCAGCCAGCACCGCCAGGTTGGCGCGCAGCCGGGCGGCATCGACCACGAAGGCCGGGCTGTCGACGCGGTGGAGATCGAACTGGGCGAAAGCGCCCGGATCGCCGGCTCTGGTTTCCATTCCTTGATCCTCGGTTCCGCGGGGCCTGCGACACGCTCAGGCCGGGCGGGTGTTTCGGTTGTGGTTAGCCGTTCGTGTCGAGCGAAGTCGAGACACCTGAGCACCGTGTCTCGACTTCGCTCGACACGAACGGTGCTGAAGGGCGTTACCCGTTCCCTCGGAAAACCAGCGCAGCCCCCGCGACAATCAGGGCAAATCCGGCCAGCTGGGCCAAGCTCAGCTTCTGCCCGAACGGCACCCAAGCGACCAGCCCAAAGCCTGCCAGCGAGAAGACCTCCTGCAGGGTCTTGAGCTGGGCCAGCGAGTAGGTCTGCGCGCCGATCCGGTTGGCGGGAACGGCCAGACAGCACTCCAACAAGGCGATCCCCAGCAGACCAGCATCGTCACCCACAGCGCCCGGTTTGGCGCCTTGAGGTGCCCATACCCCGCCGCGGTCCTGAACGGGTTGGACGCGGCAAGCAGCAGGGGCGGAGTGATCAGGGACCAGTTCACATGGGCACTCCCGGTTGGTGTTGCCCCGATACCCTGGCTCGTCATCCCGGCGTTGCGCCGGGATCAGGCTGCCTTGCCTGCCAGAGCACAGCCTTGTCCCGGCTCAAGGCCGGGACGACGAGAGGGAATGGTGGCGAACATTCGCGCCATCAGAACTCCACCGGTCCGGGCAGCTCCTTGACCTGCCACGGCAGGCCCTGGGTGTTGAGCATAGCCATGAACGGATCGGGGTCCATCTGCTCCATGTTGAACACCCCTTCCCCGCGCCAGGCGCCGGTCAGCATCATCGCCGCGCCGATCATCGCGGGGACGCCGGTGGTGTAGCTGATCGCCTGGTTGCCGGTCTCGTGGAAGGCATCCTCGTGATCGCAGATGTTGTAGATGTAGAAGGTCTTCTCGCCGCTGCCGTCGAGCGCCTCGCCGGTGGCGATATCGCCGATGTTGGTCTTGCCCTTGGTGGTCGGCCCGAGCGTCTCGGGCTTGGGCAGGACGGCGGCGAGGAACTGCAGGGGCACGATCTCCTGCCCGTTGTAGATGACGGGGTCGATCCGCGTCATGCCGACGTTCTGCAGCACGGTAAGGTGCTGGATATAGGCATCGCCGAAGGTCATCCAGAAGCGACCGCGCTCCAGCTCGGGCAGGAACTTCGCCAGGCTTTCCAGCTCCTCGTGGTACATCAGGTACATGTTCTTGGGGCCGACGCCCTCGAACTCGAAGCTCTGGCGGATGCTCATCGCCGGGGTCTCGACCCATTCACCGCCCGCCCAGTGGCGCGCCGGGGCAGTGACTTCGCGGATGTTGATCTCGGGATTGAAGTTGGTGGCGAAGGCCTGGCCATGATCGCCGCCGTTGCAATCCAGGATGTCGAGCAGGCGGATGGTCTTCAGCTTGTGCTTCTTCAGCCACATCGCGAAGACGCTGGTCACCCCCGGATCGAAGCCCGAGCCCAGCAGCGCCATCAGGCCCTTCTCGCGGAAGCGGTCCTGATAGGCCCACTGCCACGAGTATTCGAACTTGGCCTCGTCCTTCGGCTCGTAGTTGGCGGTGTCGAGATAGTCGACGCCGGCCGCCAGGCAGGCATCCATGATCGGCAGGTCCTGGTAGGGCAGCGCCAGATTGACCACCAGCTTCGGCCCGATCCGCTCGATCAGCGCGGTCAGCGCCGGCACGTCCTCGGCGTCGACCTGGTAGGTGGCCACGGCCACCCCGGTGCGCTCCTTGACCGAAGCGGCGATCGCATCGCACTTCGCCAGGGTCCGGCTGGCGAGGTGGATGTCGCTGAAGATCTCCGGGTTCATCGCCATCTTGTGGACGCAGACCGAGCTGACCCCGCCTGCGCCGATCACCAGAACTTTCGCCATGTGGACTCCAATCGTCATCATCCGGCGCCCCTGGGGCGCCGCTCATGCGACACGCCTCTAGGGCAAGGATGTTGCAAGACCAAGGCCCCGATGGGGCCAGCCGTGCAGACGGTTGCCAAGCCGGCCATCTTGCGCCACCCCGGGCAGGCCGGAGGGAGGACATACCGATGAACAAGGCCCTGCTCGCCCCGGCCGCCGTGCTGGTGGCCTGGTCGCTCGTGATGATGCTGTGGATGGCGCGGTCGCGGTTCGCCGCGATGGCCAATTCGGGGATCGATCTCGGCAAGGCCCGGCCCGGTGGGCGCGGCCAGGACCTTGAAGCGGTGCTCCCTCCTGAAGTGATGTGGAAGAGCCACAACTACACCCACCTGATGGAGCAGCCGACGCTGTTCTACGCCGTGGTGGTGATCCTTGCGCTGGCCGGGGGCACGCAGACCGACGCCCTGCTCGCCTGGGCCTATACCGGCCTGCGCGTGGTCCATTCGGTCTACCAGGCGACCACGAACCGTGTTCCGGTGCGCTTCGCGATATTCTTCACGGCCACCTTGTGCCTGATGGCCTTGGCGGTGCGTGCGCTGCTGGTCACGCTGTGAGCGCGGGAGGGACCGGGACATGAACGGCATCGCCATTCTCGCGCCGGTGGTGGCGCTCGCGGCCTGGACGCTGGTCATCTGGGGGGTGATGTATGCCCGCCGCATCCCGGCAATGCGGCGCGCCGGGATTGACGCGCGCACCAAGGTGGGCGGGACCGGCGCCGACCTGGACCGGGTCCTGCCGGAACGGGTCCAATGGGCGGCCCACAACTACAACCACCTGCACGAGGCCCCGACGACGTTCTATGCGGTCGCCGTTAGCCTCGCCCTGCTCGGTCGGGGCGATGGCCCCGCGCTGGTGCTGGGCTGGACCTACGTGGCGCTGCGCATCGCCCATTCGCTGGTCCACATCACCGGCAACCGCGTGGTGCTGCGGTTCAGCCTGTTTGCGCTTTCGACCCTCGCGCTCGGCGCGCTGGTTGTGCTGGCGGCGGCGGGGCTGCTCGGCGGCTGACCGCCCTCACCCCCGCACGAACAGGCTGGCCAGTTCGACATGGCTGGACCAGCGGAACTGGCCCACCGGGCGCAGTTCGGCAAGGCGCCAGCCCGCCTCGACCAGCAGCCGCGCGTCGCGCGCCCAGCTGGACGGGTTGCAGCTGATGTAGACGATCCGCCCGACCGTGCTGCCGGCCAGACGCTCGACCTGCTCGCGCGCACCGGCGCGCGGCGGGTCGAGCAGGACCCCGGCGAAGCGGTTGAGCTCGTCCGCGAGCAGCGGATTGCGGAACAGGTCGCGGTGGAGCGCGTGGAGCGGCCGTTGTAGGCGCGCCGCGGCAGTCTTGCAGGCCAGGTGCGCCTCGCGTGCGGCCTCGACTGCGAGCACCTTCGTGCTCTCGCCGGCCAGCGCGAAGGCGAAGGTCCCCAGCCCGGCGAAGAGGTCGGCCACGGCGGGCAGCCCGCCCAGCCACTCGCGCGCCGCCTCGACCAGGGCCGCTTCGCCGTCGAGCGTCGCCTGGAGGAAGCTGCCCGGCGGAAAGGGCACGCTGACGCCCGAGAGGTTGACCGTCACCGGCTCGGGTTCCCACAGCATTTCAGGACCATAGCCCTGATCGAGGGTCAGCCGGGCGAGCCGATGCTCCTGGGCGAAGCCGAGCACGGCCTCGGTGATCGCCAGGCCCTCGACGGCGAGGCCCTTGATCCCCACGTCGACGCCCTGCTCGGTCAGGGTCAACTCGACGTCGGCGGCCATCTTGCCCGGCCCGGCCTGCTTGCCCCGTCCGCCCTTGCCCGCCCGCTTGGAGCCGGCCGCGGCCGATTGTCCGATGCGGATCAGCAGCTTGCGCAGGGCAGGCAGCAGCGCGACGAATTCGGGCACCAGCACCGCGCATTCGGCCAGTTCCACCAGACGGTGCGAGCCCGCCTCGCGATAGCCGATCACCACCCGGCCGGACGCGCTTTCGGCCCGCAGCGCGGCGCGGCGCCGGCTGCCCGGCGGGGAGAGATGCGGGGCGGCGAGATGCTCGGCCCCCAGCTCCTGGCTGGCCGAGGCATTGGCGACGCGCGCGGTGACGAAGGCGGCGAGGCTCTCCTCGTCGAGCTGCTGCAGCTGGCAGCCCCCGCAGCGGCCGAAATGGCGGCAGACCGGGTCGACGTGGTGCGGCCCGCGCTGCAGCGAGCCGTCGGGCAACAGCCAGTCCCCCGGCGCCGCGCCCCAGGCATAGCGGCCCGTGGCGGTGACCCCGTCGCCCTTGGCGGCGATGCGCAGGATCTCCTCGGCTGGCGCAGGGCCGGGCTGGCTGGGGAAGTGGTCGCTCACAGGCAGGCCGCGTAGGCGCTTCGCACGGCCGCGGCAAGCTGGCTGGCGGCAAAGGCCGGGCCGGCGCGCCGGGCGGCCTCGCCATGCAGCCAGACCGCCTCGCCGGCGGCGGCGAAAGGATCGCCCTGCGCCGCCAGCCGCGCAGCGGCGATCCCGGCGAGCACGTCGCCGGTCCCGGCCACGGCCAGCCAGCTCGGCGCCCGCAGCGCGAAGGCGGACCGCCCGTCGGGGGCGGCGATCACGGTATCGGGCCCCTTGGCGATGACCACCGCGCCGGTGGCCCGAGCGAGCGCCCCCGCGCGGGCGAGCTTGGTCCCTTCGCCCGGCAGCGCGAAGGCCCGCTCGAGCGCGGCCAGTTCGCCCTCGTGCGGGGTCAGCACCAGCGGCGCGGGATAGCCACGGAGCGCGGCGGGGGTGAGCAGCCCCAGCGCATCGGCATCCAGCACGGCCGGGCGGCCCGGCGCCAGTGCAGCGGCCAGCGCCTCCCCCGCCGCGGCATCGCGCCCCAGTCCGGGGCCGACCAGCAGGGCGGCGGTGCGCGGATCGGCCAGCGCGGCGGGGTTGGTGATGACCAGATCGGGCGCGACGGCCTCGGCCGAGACGGAGCCGTCCGGCAGGACCAGCCGCACATACCCGGCCCCGGCCCCCTGCGCCGCCGCTGCCGCCAGCCGCGCCGCACCGGGCATGGCCCCGACCACCACGGCAACCAGCCCGCGCCGGTACTTGTGCGCATCGGCCGCCGGCGGCTGGACCTGCGGCCGCGCGACGATCCCGGGAGCGCCCGGAACCGCGGCGCAGCCGATGTCGACCAGCCGCAGCGCGCCCATCGCCGCGCAGGCCGGCATCAGCAGGTGGGCCGGCTTCCACGCCCCCAGCGCAAGGGTCACGTGCCACGTGGGCAGGCCCGGATTGAGCGGCACCGCGCGATCGCTGTCCACCCCGCTCGGCACGTCGATCGCGATGCGCAGGGCATGCTGCGCCGCCAGCCGGCCGAGCAGCGTCCGCTCGGGCTCGCCCAGCGGCCGCGTCAGCCCGCTGCCGAACAGGCAGTCGACCAGCACCTCACCCGCTTCGGCCGCGGCCGGGTCGAGCACGGTTCCCGGCAGCAGCGCCCGCGCGGTGCGGGCGGCGTCGGTCCGCGGCGGCATGGCGGCAATCACCTGCACCGCAGCGCCGCGTTCGCGCAGGGCAGCGGCGATGACATAGCCGTCGCCGCCATTGTTGCCGGGGCCGCACAGCACGGTCACCCGGCGCCCGGCCGCGATCCGCCAGACCCAGTCGGCCGCGCCGCGCCCGGCGCGCTGCATCAGCGTATCGACCGAACTGCCCGCCGCGATCAGCGCCTGCTCCGCCGCGCGCATCTGCGCCACAGTCAGGACCTGCGGCACGGCCTGCGCCAAGCGGTCAGTCCAGGTTGAGCTGCGAGAGGTCGCGCACGGCGCCGCGCGCGGCGCTGGTGGTCATCGCGGCATAGGCCTTGAGCGCCACCGAGAGCTTGCGCGGCCGCTCCTTGGCCGGCTTCCACCCCTTGGCGTCCTGCTCGGCGCGGCGCTGTGCCAGCTCCGCGTCGCTCACCGCGAGGGTGATCGTGCGCTGCGGGATGTCGATCTGGATCAGGTCGCCGTTGCGCACCAGCCCGATCGTCCCGCCTTCGGCCGCCTCGGGCGAGACGTGGCCGATCGACAGGCCGGAGGTCCCGCCGGAGAAGCGCCCGTCGGTGAGCAGCGCGCAGGCCGCGCCCAGCCCCTTCGACTTGAGGTAGCTGGTGGGATAGAGCATTTCCTGCATGCCCGGACCGCCCTTGGGGCCCTCGTAGCGGATCACCACCACGTCGCCGGCGACCACCTGCCCGGTGAGGATCGCGGTGACCGCATCGTCCTGACTTTCATAGACCTTGGCCGGACCCGAGAAGGTGAGGATCTTTTCGTCGACCCCGGCGGTCTTCACGATGCAGCCATCCACAGCGACATTGCCGGTCAGCACGGCCAGCCCGCCATCCTGGCTGAAGGCATGCTCGGCCGAGCGGATCACGCCCTTCTCGCGATCGAGATCGAGCGAATCCCAGCGGCGGTTCTGGCTGAACGCCACCTGGGTCGGCACCCCGCCGGGCGCGGCCATGAAGAATTCCTGCACGGCCGGGCTGTCGGTGCGGACGATGTCCCAGCGCTCGAGCGCCTCGCCCAGCGTGCGGCTGTGCACCGTCGGCAGGTCGGTGTGGATCAGCCCGGCGCGGTCGAGCTCGCCCAGGATCGCCATGATCCCGCCAGCCCGGTGGACGTCCTCCATGTGCACGTCGGACTTGGCCGGCGCCACCTTGGACAGGCACGGCACCTTGCGGCTCAGCCGGTCGATGTCGGCCATGGTGAAGTTCACCCCGGCCTCATAGGCTGCGGCCAGCAGGTGGAGCACGGTGTTGGTCGATCCGCCCATCGCGATATCGAGGCACACCGCGTTCTCGAAGGCCTTGAAGCTGCCGATCGAGCGCGGCAGCACGCTCGCGTCGTCCTCCTCGTAGTAGCGCTTGGCCAGATCGACGATCAGCCGTCCGGCCTCGAGGAACAGGCGCTGGCGATCGGCGTGGGTGGCCAGGGTCGAGCCGTTGCCGGGCAGCGACAGGCCCAGCGCCTCGGTCAGGCAGTTCATCGAGTTGGCGGTGAACATGCCCGAGCACGACCCGCAGGTCGGGCAGGCCGAGCGCTCGATCGTCTTGACCTCCTCGTCGGAATAGCTGTCGTCGGCCGCGGCGACCATCGCGTCGACCAGGTCGAGCGCATGCTCCTTGCCGCGCAGGACCACCTTGCCCGCCTCCATCGGCCCGCCCGAGACGAACACGACCGGAATGTTGATCCGCATGGCCGCCATCAGCATGCCGGGCGTGATCTTGTCGCAGTTCGAGATGCACACCATCGCATCGGCGCAATGGGCATTGACCATGTACTCGACGCTGTCGGCGATCAGATCGCGGCTCGGCAGCGAATAGAGCATGCCATCGTGCCCCATGGCGATGCCGTCATCGACCGCGATCGTGTTGAATTCCTTGGCCACACCGCCCGCCGCCTCGATCTCGCGGGCGACCATCTGGCCCAGATCCTTGAGATGGACATGGCCCGGCACGAACTGCGTGAACGAGTTAACCACGGCGATGATCGGCTTGCCGAAGTCGCTGTCCTTCATCCCCGTGGCACGCCACAGCCCGCGCGCGCCGGCCATGTTGCGGCCATGGGTGGTGGTGCGGGAACGGTAGACGGGCATGGACGGACTCCGGTGGGTAGACGGGAACGGCAGCGGCTCACTAGACCAGGTGGCAGCCGGATTGAAGCAGAAAATTACGAAAAAAGCTCAGGCAACGAAACAAAACAATTCAAGCCCAGGGCGCGGGCCGGGGTTGCTGCCCCCTTGCGGCTTGCCCGAAGCTCACGATCCTCACACGTGTGACGACAGCGAGAAGATGCCCGGACCGCGCCACAGGAGCCCGGCTGCAAGGCACCGCGCGGAGTGTGACAGGTTGGCGGCGAGTAGGAAAGCGGGACCGTGTGCGCCGGGCTGGTGCCGGGGGCGCGTGGGTCGGGGGCAAGCAGGACTGCACCGGGCAAACTGGACGGACGCTGCATAGGGCTCGGGGCGAACACGGGCGGATGGCCACTGGCGTCCGATACCCGTCGTCCCGGGCTCGATCCAGGACCGCTGCCCTGCTTCAACGCGAGGCTGCATCGATCCGGGCGCCGGTCCCGGGTCGAGCCCGGGACGACGATGGAGCCGATGACCTCCTCCCCACCCAACTTGGCCGCTATCCCCGGCCCGCCTCGCGCGGCCTATTCCCCCAGGCGCAGCGCCACGGCATTGGTCACCCGGAACAGGATCTCGGCCCAGCGCGCCTGCCCGGCCGCGTCGGCGATCTCGTCCTGGCGGATCTCGATTCCCAGATAGGGCCGTCCCTCAGCCTCGGCGTGGCGGTTCATCGTGTAATTCAGCAGCTTGCCCGAATAGGGCTCCTGATCGCCGGCCACCAGCCCTTCGGCGGTCAGCAGCGGCAGGGCCAGGCGGGCGGCGCGGTCATCCTCGTTGTAGAGCACGCCCACCTGCCACGGCCGCGGCTTGTCGCAGGTGCGCAGCGCCGGAGTGAAGCTGTGCAGCGAGAGGATCAGCGCCGGCGGCACGGCATCAAGCTGGGCCGCAAGCGCGGCATGGTAGGGCGCGTGAAACCGCGCAATACGGGCTGCGCGGGCGGCCACCGACAGCATGTTGCCGGGGATCGCATGGCCGTCGCTGGCCTCGGCCACGGCGCCGGGCGCATCCTCCTCGCGGTTGACGTCGCAGACCAGCCGGCTGACCGCGCACTGAAACGCAGCGAAGCCCGCGCGCTGCGCCAGCAAGGCTCCCACCTCGGCGACGCCGATGTCGATCGCCATGTGCTCGGTCAGCAACTGCGGGTCGATGCCCAGGGCGATGTCGGCCGGGACGTGGTTCGAGGCGTGGTCGGAGACGACCAGAATGCCCCCGAAGCGCGGGGTGCCGAGCAGGCGGAAGACGTCGCTCATCGCAGCCCTCCCGCCAGGCTCCACCACTCCGCCGGCAGGCCGGCCCGGGCCGCGTCACGCGCCGCGGCCGTCTCGTACAGCGCGAAGCAGGTTGCCCCCGAGCCCGACATGCGCACCAGCCAGGCCCCGGTGGTCCGCAGGTGCGCCAGTACCGCGCCGATCGCCGGGCACAGCGCCAGCGCCGGCGGCTCCAGATCGTTGCGCCCGGCCAGCGCGATCGCGCGCACCGAGCCGGCGGGCAGGCCGCCGCGATCGATCCCGTCCCAGGCCCGGAACACCGGCCCGGTGGAGAGCGGCACGCGCGGATTGACCAGCAGCACCGGGGTGCCCACCAGATCGCTGGCGACCGGCTCCAGCTCGGTCCCGGTGCCGCGTCCGATGCAGGTCTCGCTGCGCACGCAGGCCGGCACGTCCGCGCCCAGCTCCGCGGCGCGCGCGGCCCAGTCGGCGGGCAGGCCATAGTGCCGCTCGACCAGCCGGAACACCGCGCCGGCGTCGGCCGATCCCCCGCCCAGCCCGGCCGCCACCGGCAGGTTCTTCTCGAGCGTGAGCGCCAGCCCCTCCGCGCGCGGCAGGGCGACCAGCGCCCGGGCCACGATGTTCTCCGCAGGATCGGTCAGGACGTTGCCGAACTCGCCCACCGTGGTCAGCGCATCGCGCGGCGCGGCCTCCGCGCTCAGGCAGTCCCCGGCATCGACGAAGGCGAACACCGTCTCGAGCTCATGGTAGCCATCCTCGCGCCGCCGCCGGACGTGCAGGGCAAGGTTGATCTTGGCATAGGCGGTTTCGATCATGCTTCCTCCCCGGCACGGGGAGGGGGACCAGCCGCAGGCTGGTGGAGGGGCACGGCGTTACGACGCGCCAACTTCTCCCCACGCTCGACACAAACCGCCACGATCCGTTCCACCACGCTGCCGACGTCTTCGAGCACCGCCTTAGCCGGCACGCGCAGTGTGGCAACGCCTTGGGAGCGCAGATGGTGCGATTTTGCCGAGTCCCGCCTCACACCTTCGGCCGTGTCATGCGCGAATCTGTCGACCTCGATGGCCAGCCGTACAGCCGGGCAGAAGACGTCGATCACGTAGACCTCGGCCGGGTGTTGACGCCTGAACTTGAACCCGCTCGGACGGCAGCGCAGTTCTCGCCACAGCAGCCGCTCAGGAACGCTCATCTCCGAACGCAGCTTGCGCGCGAGCTTGACGGTCGAGACGGGGCCAGTGAGCATCCAAGGCCGGATACTACGGCCTGTGCCCCTCCACCATCCTGCGGATGGTCCCCCTCCCCGTACCGGGGAGGAAGCTTGGGGCCTGTGCCCCTCCACCATCCTGCGGATGGTCCCCCTCCCCGTGCCGGGGAGGAAGCTTGGGGCCTGTGCCCCTCCACCATCCTGCGGATGGTCCCCCTCCCCGTACCGGGGAGGAAGCTTGGGGCCTGTGCCCCTCCACCATCCTGCGGATGGTCCCCCTCCCCGTACCGGGGAGGAAGCACTCACATGTTCGGATAGTTCGGCCCGCCGCCGCCTTCGGGCGTCACCCATTCGATGTTCTGGGTCGCGTCCTTGATGTCGCAGGTCTTGCAGTGCACGCAGTTCTGCGCGTTGATCTGCAGGCGCGGGCCGGCATCGGCGGTTTCGACGAATTCGTAGACCCCGGCCGGGCAATAGCGCGCCTCGGGCCCAGCATAGAGCGGCAGGTTGATCCGCGTCGGCACCGTCGGATCCTTCAACCGCAGGTGGCAGGGCTGGTCTTCCTCGTGGTTGGTGAACGAGAACGAGACGCTGGTCAGCCGGTCGAAGCTGATCACGCCATCCGGCTTGGGATAGGCGATCGGCCTGTAGAGATCGGCCCGCTGGGTGGCCGAGGCATCGGTGTGATGCTTCATCGGCTTGGCCAGGCCGAAGCCGAACAGGGTGCGCAGCCACATGTCCGTCCCGGCGAGGATCGTGCCCAGCTCGCCGCCGAACTTGGCGACCATCGGCTCGGCATTCTGCACCAGCTTGAGCTCGGCGGCGATCCAGCTCTCGCGCACGGCGGCGTCGTATTCGCCCAGCGAATCGCCCTCGCGCCCGGTGGCGATCGCCGCGGCAATCGCCTCGGCGGCCAGCATGCCGCTCTTCATCGCGGTGTGGCTGCCCTTGATCCGCGGGACGTTGACGAAGCCTGCCGAGCAGCCGGCCAGCACCCCGCCCGGGAAGTCGAGCTTCGGCACCGACTGCCAGCCGCCCTCATTGATCGCCCGCGCGCCATAGGCCACGCGCTTGCCGCCTTCCAGGATCTTGCGGATCTCGGGGTGCTGCTTCCAGCGCTGGAACTCCTCGAAGGGATAGACCCAGGGGTTCTTGTAATCGAGCGCGCAGACGAACCCGAGCGAGACCTGGTTGCCCGCCTGGTGATAGAGGAACCCGCCGCCCCAGCTGTCGCTTTCCGACAGCGGCCAGCCCTGGGTGTGGATCACCCGGCCCGGAACGTGCTTGTCGGGATCGATGTCCCACAGCTCCTTCATGCCGATGCCGTAGACCTGCGGCTGGCAATCGGCTTCGAGATCGTACTTGGCCTTGAGCCGCTTGGTCAGGTGCCCGCGGGCGCCTTCACAGAACACGGTGTACTTGGCGAGCAGGTTCATGCCCGGCTGGAAATCGCCCTTGGGCTGCCCTTCGCGGTCAACCCCCATGTCGCCGGTCTGGACCCCGATCACCTCGCCCCGGTCGCCATAGAGCACCTCGGCGGCGGGGAAGCCCGGGAAGATCTCGACCCCCAGTTCCTCGGCCTTGCCCGCCAGCCAGCGGCACAGGTTGCCGAGCGAGCCGGTGTAGTTGCCCTTGTTCGAGAGGAACGGGGGCATCAGGGCATGGGGGATGGACATCTTGCCCGTGCGGGTCAGATTCCAGTGCCAGTTGTCGGTCACCGGCACCTCGGCCATCGGGCAGCCCTGGTCGCGCCAGTCGGGGAGCAGCTCGTCGAGCGCGCGCGGATCGTAGGTCGCACCCGACAGGATGTGGGCGCCGATCTCGGAGCCCTTCTCGAGGATGCAGACCGAAAGGTCGGCATTGAGCTGTTTCAGGCGGATCGCCGTGCCGAGGCCGGCTGGCCCGCCTCCCACGATGACGACATCGTAGGGCATCGATTCCCGTTCGATCGCAACCTGTTCGCTCATCAGTCCCGTCCTGGCTGTGCCGGCGCATCCGACCCCGGCTTAATCGCTCCGTTAATTCGCCTTGATTGCTGCGCCGCGACAGGTCAAGGCCACTTGCGATGGACAGGCTCGATCCTTCCCACAACCCAGGGCTGCGCGCCGCCGATATCGCGGCGGTGCTGGACTGGTGGCGCGATGCCGGGGTCGATCTCGATTTTGCCGACACCCCGACCCGCTGGCTGGCCCCGCCGGGCGAAGCCGTAGCGGCAGCCGCGCCGGTCGCCGCGCGGGATGTCCCTGCCCCGGCTGCGCCGCCTCCCCAGGCCGGGTTCGGGGGCGATCCGGCCCGGTGGCCCGACAGCCTTGCCGGCTTTGCCGCATGGTGGCTGAGCGAACCGGCGCTCGATGATGGCCAGGTGCGCGACCGGGTCCCCCCGCGCGGGCCCGCCGGGGCGCGAATCATGGTGGTCGTGCCCCAGCCCGAGCAGGGCGATTCGCCGCACCTGCTGGCCGGACCCGAGGGCGACCTGCTGGCGCGCATGCTGAGCGCCATGGGGGTGGAGGCCGAGGCGGTCTATGTCGCCTCGGTGCTCCCCCGCCACACCCCGCTGGTCGATTGGCCGGCGCTCGCCGCGCGCGGGGCCGGTGCGGTGCTGGCGCACCACATCGGACTGGTGGCGCCGGAGCGGCTGATCGTGTTCGGCGGGACCATTCTGCCGCTGCTCGGCCACGATCCAACGCATAGCGCTCAAACTTTACCCTCATTTAACCATGAAGGGCGAACGGTGCCGCTGCTGGCGGCCCGCGATCTGGGCGCGCTGCTGGCACGCCCGGCATGGAAAGCGGGCTTCTGGCGGAACTGGTTGGACTGGACGGAACACTGAACGGCTTGCGCATCATGACGGCATGGCGGCCCCGGCACGCGCGCCTGGCGCTGGCGGGGGCGCTGGCGGGGGCGCTGGCCTGCACCCTGCTGCCCGGGCTGGCCCAGGCGAACAGCGCCGCGGTCGACTATTTCCGCAACCGCGCCGACCGCACTGCCGTTCCCACCCTGCTGACCGGCGAGGAGCGGACCTATTACAAGGACCTGTTCAACGCGATCGAGCATCAGGACTGGCCACGCGTCCAGGCCCTGTTCGCGCAGAAGCCCGATGGCCCGCTGCACCAGGTTGCCCGGGCCGAATACTATCTCGACGCCAAGAGCCCGCGGGTCGAGCTGCCGGCGCTGACCCAGTGGCTCAGCCAGGGCGCCGGGCTGCCGCAGGCCGAGCAGATCGCCGCGCTGGCCGCGAAGCGCGGGGCCAGCGCCCTGCCCGCGCTGCCGCAGGCCCAGCCGCTCTACGCGGTCGCCACCAGCCAGAAGCGCGTGCGCCCGCGCGACACTGGCGACGGGACCATGCCGGCGCTGGTCGCCAGCGGGATCCAGGAGCGGATCAAGGGGGACGACCCGGCTGGCGCGAAGCTGCTGCTCGACGGGATCGACGCCACCCTCAGCCTCCCGGCGCGGGCCGAATGGCGCGCCAAGATCGCCTGGTCGTTCTACATCGAGAACAATGACGCGGCGGCCTATGCGCTCGCCCAGACCGCGGCGGAGGGCTATGGCCCGTGGGTCGCCGAAGGGTGGTGGACCGCAGGTCTCGCCGCCTGGCGGCTCGACGATTGCCAGGGCGCCGCCGAAGCCTTCGCGCGCACCGCCGCGGCGGCCGACAATGCCGAGCTCAAGACCGCGGCCTGGTACTGGCAAAGCCGCGCGCTGGTCCGCTGCCGCAAGCCCGAGGCGGCGAGCGCCCCGCTCCGCCTGGCCGCGGCGCGCGATGAAACCTTCTACGGCATGATGGCGGCCGAGCAGCTCGGCCTGCGCCTGCCGACGACCCACCAGGCGCCCGACTTCACCCAGACCGACTGGCAGCGCCTGCGCGACAACCCGGCCGTGCGCACCGCGGTGCAACTGGCCGAGATCGGCGAGGATGGCCTGGCCGACGAGGTGCTGCGCTACCAGGCGCGCACCGGCAGCCCCGCGCTCTACCAGCCGCTGTCGCGCCTGGCGCGCGATCTTGGCCTGCCCGCCACCCAGCTGTGGATGGCCTATGCCGCCCCGGCCGGCGGCAAGCCCGAACCGGCCCTGCGCTTCCCCACTCCCAGGTGGACCCCGGCCACCGGCTGGAAGGTCGATCCCGCGCTGGTCTATGCCCATGCCCTGCAGGAATCGATCTTCCGTACCAGCGTGACCAGCCCGGCCGGCGCCCGCGGCCTGATGCAGATCATGCCTGCCGCCGCGCGCGATCACGCCGCCGCGCTCGGCGTCTCGCCGACCGAGATCACCCGGCCCGAGGTCAACCTCGCGTTCGGTCAGCGCCACCTGCAGATGCTGCGCGAGAGCCCCGGCACCCAGGGTCTGCTGCCCAAGGTGATCGCCGCCTACAACGCCGGTCTCCTGCCGGTCACCCGCTGGAACACCGAGATCCGCGACAAGGGCGATCCGCTGCTGTGGATCGAGAGCGTGCCCTACTGGGAGACCCGCGGCTACGTGAACGTGGTCCTGAAGAACTACTGGATGTACGAGCGCCAGGCCGGCGGCCCCTCGGAAAGCCGGATCGCGCTGGCCCAGGCGATGTGGCCCACCTTCCCCGACCTCGCCGGCAGCCAGGCCGTGCGCATGGCCAGCAACGGGACCCTGCTACGTAGCCGGTGAGCAAGGGGCTGGTCGCGTCCCAGTTGAACCAGGGCCCAGCCCCGCCGACTGCGCCTTGATGATGTCCGGTTACCGTTTCGGCGCCGGATGGGCGTCGAAGAAGGTGCGGGCCTGGCCAAGCATGGTCTGCCACCAGTCGACCACGTCGGCGAAGTTCACCTGGGTGAGCCCGCCGATCGTGGTGACGTCGTAGGTCAGCATCAGCGACTTGTCGCTCTCGTCGAAGGACATGGCCGAAAAGCGCTTGTCCTTGTTCCATTCGTTGGCCAGCGCCAGCGAGTTGGCGCCGTCGTCCTCGAAGTTCACCGAGAAGCCCAGCGAGGTGCAGTTGGCGCCCTTGTCGCAGCCGTAGAAGAAGATCGTGTAGGCATAGCCCGAGGCGGACGAGGTGATCTTGGGATTGCCGGTGTTGTCGCTCTTGCCCAGCACGGCCTTGAAGCCCTGCGCCTGAAGGCTGTCGACGATGCCGCGCGGGTTCGCGGCGCAGATCAGCGCGGTCGGGCAGTCAGTCGCCGCGGCCACCGGGGCGGCCAGACCGGCGGCGAGAACGGCCACACCCATCCGCAAGACCTGCCGCATTCCCTCAACCCCCTGACCTCGCTCAATCCTGCCCTCCTCGCGCCGGGGGCGATGCTTGTCAAACTGTTCTTCTTATGTTCTAATCCGCCCATGCCCGGTCGCTCCACCCTTTCCCCGGCTCCGCCCCCCGATCGCCAGAAGGGCCGCGGCGCGGTCTCGGCGGCAGTGCCCAGCCGCTTCGGGCTGGCCCAGCGCGAGCTCGACGGCGACTGGCGCGACCAGCGCGGCACTGTGGACGGGCTTGTGGGCAACCCCGGGGACAGCCTGCGGACAACCGTGACCGAGGAGCGGGCCCGTTCGATCCTCAGCTTCAACCAGTCGCCCGACATCCCCTTCGACCGGTCGCTCAACGCCTACCGGGGCTGCGAGCATGGCTGCATCTACTGCTTCGCCCGGCCGACCCATGCCTTCCACGACCTGTCACCGGGGCTCGACTTCGAGACGAAGCTGTTCGCCAAGCCCGACGCCGCCCGGCTGCTGCGTGAGGCGCTGGCCAAGCCCTCGTACCGCTGTGCGCCGATCGCCATGGGGACCAACACCGATCCCTACCAGCCCATCGAGGCGCGCTACCGGATCACGCGGGAGGTGCTGGAGGTCTGCCTGGAGGCGCGCCAGCCGGTGACGATCACCACCAAGAGCGACCGGGTGCTGCGCGACCTTGATCTTCTGGCGGAGCTGGCCCGGTGCAACCTGGTCGCGGTCGGCCTTTCGGTGACCAGCCTGGACCCGCGCCTGTCGGCGCTGCTCGAACCGCGCGCCGCGGCGCCGGCCAAGCGGCTGGCCGCCCTGGGCCGGCTGGCCGAGGCCGGGATACCGGCCCATGTCTCGATCGCGCCGGTGATTCCCGCGATCACCGACGCGTTCATGGAGCGGATCCTGGCCGATGCCGCTGCCCGCGGGGTGCGCTCCGCCAGCTGGATCATGGTGCGGCTGCCGCATGAGGTGGCGCCGCTGTTCCGCGAATGGCTGGCGGCGCACTATCCCGACCGCGCGGACAAGGTGATGGGGATCATCCGGTCGGTCCGCGACGGGCGCGACAACGATCCCTCGTTCTTCAGCCGGATGCAGCCGCGCGGCACCTGGGCCGACCTGTTCCGCGCCCGCTTCCGTCTCGCCTGCCGCAAGCTGGGCCTCAACCGCCAGCGCGAGACCCTGCAGCTCGATTGCACGCAGTTCCGCCGACCGGCGAGCGACGGGCAGCTGGCGCTGTTCTAGCGCCTGCCCGGTAGAGAGTGACTGACCTCTGGTCCGTTCGCCTCGCGCGCAGTCGAGAGGCACCGCACCGCGCGTCTCGACTGCGCTCGACACGAACGGGCGTTGGCATGGTTCGGCCTAAACAGGACAGTCTCTCGCGCCGTGCTTCCGGTGCAGACCTTTCCGGCTCCCACCCCGCCTACCGACCCGCGAGGTCCCGGCCATGCGCCAGGACGACCAGCGGTGGACGAGTTAACGCCCTTTCGGGTGGACCGCAGCCATGGCTTTTTCCCCTGCAGGAGAGAAAGCCAGAGCCCGACTTCGGCCGGAACCAGCCGTGCGAAGCCGTTCACCTGCCCCGCCCGGGCTGCGCGGGGTCCGCGCCGGTCAGGCCACCAGCCGCAGCGCCGGGCCGCGCTTGGCCGAGAGCGAGACGCCGCTGATGCCATCGATCCCCGCCACCCGCTCGGCCAGGTCGCCGTCGAGGTGGAAGTCGCAGCCGAGCTGCACCAGCGGCTCGCGCGGGCCGCCGGTGCGCAGACGGGCCAGGACCTCGCCCTTGCCAGCCGCGCCGGGGGTGAGCAGCAGGGCCAGTTCCTGCAGCGCCTCGACCGTGGCAACCTCGAGCCGCAGCTCCATCCGCGCCGCCTCGCGCACCTCGGACAGCGGCCGGCCACCGCGCACGGTGACCCGCGGCGGTTCTTCGGGGCTGGGGCTGTCGAGCTCGACCTGGAGCAGCACGCAGGTGCCCTCGCGCGCCCACTGCACGAAGTTCTCGACCAGCGCCTCCTCGAAGCACGAGGCCGAGAACTGGCCGGTGCTGTCCGAGAAATCGGCCATGACGAAGTCCTTGCCGCGCTTGGTCTTGCGGCGCTGCACGCCTTCCACCATCGCCGCCATGACCGCCATCTGCCGCCCGCCGGCCACGCCGCTCGCCATCAGGCTGCCATAGGAGCGGGCGCCGTTGGCGCTGGCGATGGCGCGCCATTGTTCAACCGGGTGGGCCGCGAAGTAGAAGCCGAAGTTCTCGCGCTCCTTGGCCATCTGCTCGGCGCGCGACCAGGCCGGCGCCTCGACCAGGCGGAGCGCCTGCTGGGCATGATCGTCGCCGCCGAACAGGCCATGCTGGCCGCTGGTGCGGGTGCGTTCGGCCTCGTCGGCCACGGCCAGCAGCATGTCGGCGTTGGCCAGCACCTTGGCGCGGTTGGGCTCGAGGCTGTCGAGCGCCCCGGCCGCCGCCAGCCCTTCCAGCTGGCGCCGGTTCATGCTGCCATAGGGGACGCGGCGGAACAGGTCTTCCAGGCTGGCGAAGCGGCCGTTTGCCACACGCTCGGCAACGATCGCCTCCATCGCCTTCTCGCCGACATTGCGGATCCCCGCCAGGGCATAGCGCACGGCATAGCCCTGCTCGGTCTGCTCGACGGTGAACTCGGCCTCGGACCGGTTCATGTCCGGCCCGGCGATCTCGATCCCGTTGCGCCGCATGTCATCGACATAGACCGCCAGCTTTTCCGACTGGTGCATGTCGAAGCACATCGAGGCGGCGTAGAATTCCTGCGGATAGTGCGCCTTGAACCAGGCGGTCTGGTAGGCGAGCAGCGCATAGGCCGCGGCGTGCGACTTGTTGAAGCCGTAACCGGCGAACTTGTCGATCAAGTCGAACAGCTCGTTGGCCTTCTTCGCGTCGATCCCGGATTCGCGGGCGCAGCCGTCGACGAAGCGCTGGCGCTGCGCGTCCATTTCGGCCTGGACCTTCTTGCCCATCGCGCGGCGCAGCAGGTCGGCATCGCCCAGCGAGTAACCGGCCAGGATCTGCGCGGCCTGCATCACCTGTTCCTGGTAGACGAAGATCCCGTAGGTCTCGGCAAGGATCCCGGCCAGCTTCTCATGCGGGTACTCGATCGCCTCGAGCCCGTTCTTGCGCCGTCCGAACAGCGGGATGTTGTCCATCGGCCCCGGTCGATAGAGCGAGACCAGCGCGATGATGTCGCCGAAGTTGGTCGGCTTCACCGCCGCCAGGGTGCGGCGCATGCCTTCCGATTCGAGCTGGAACACCCCCACCGTGTCGCCCGACTGGAGCAGCCGGTAGACTTCGGGATCGTCCCAGGCGAGCGTGCCGAGATCGATGCCGATGCCGCGCTTGCCCAGCAGGTCAACCGCCTTGCGCAGGATCGACAGCGTCTTGAGACCGAGGAAGTCGAACTTGATGAGCCCGGTGTCCTCGACATACTTCATGTCGAACTGGGTCACCGGCATGTCCGAGCGCGGATCGCGGTACAGCGGGATCAGCTGGTCAAGCGGTCGGTCACCGATCACCACGCCGGCGGCATGGGTCGACGAGTTGCGCGGCATGCCTTCCAGCTGCACCGCCAGATCGATCAGCCGCCGCACCTCGTCGTCGTTGTCGTATTCGCGCTTGAGCTCGGCCACACCGTTGAGCGCGCGCGGCAGCGTCCAGGGGTCGGTCGGATGGTTGGGCACCAGCTTGCACAGCCGGTCGACCTGGCCGTAGCTCATCTGCAGGATCCGTCCGGTGTCGCGCAGCACGGCGCGGGCCTTCAGCTTGCCGAAGGTAATGATCTGGGCGACATGGTCGGCGCCATACTTGCGCTGGACATAGCGGATCACCTCGCCGCGGCGGGTTTCGCAGAAGTCGATGTCGAAGTCGGGCATCGAGACGCGTTCCGGGTTGAGGAAGCGTTCGAACAGCAGGCCCAGCCGGATCGGATCGAGATCGGTGATGGTCAGCGCCCAGGCGACCAGCGAGCCGGCACCCGATCCGCGCCCCGGCCCCACCGGGATGTCGTTGTCCTTGGCCCACTTGATGAAGTCGGCCACGATCAGGAAGTAGCCGGCAAAGCCCATCCGGTTGATGATCTGGGTCTCGAAATCGAGCCGCTCGGCGTATTCGACGAACTCCTCGCCGATGGCCGCCGGGCGCAGCCGGGCAAAGGCGGCGCGGCGCTCCTCGGCGCCCTCGATCCCCGCCAGGCCGGCCAGCAGCTCGGCGATCTCGTCCTCACCCACCTCGGGATAGTAGGGCGCGAGGCGCCGGGCGAGGCCCCGCCGGGCATCATCCTCCAGCATCTTCGCCTCGCCCTGCTTGTCGCCGGCCAGGCTGGGCAGCAGTGGCTTGCGCTTGGGCGGGGCGAAGGCACAGCGCTGCGCCACCACCAGGGTGTTGGCGATCGCCTCGGGCAGATCAGCGAACAGCTGCGCCATGACCTCGGCCGGCTTGACCCAGGCCTCGCCCGAGGAGCGCGGCCGGTCGGCCGCATCGACGTGGGTCGAATTGGCGATGCACAACATGGCATCGTGCGCCCCGTGGAACTGGGCCTCGGCGTACAGGGCCGGGTTGGTGGCCACCAGCGGCAGGTCGCGGGCATAGGCCAGCTCGACCAGCGCATCCTCGGCGGCCTCTGCGGCGGCATCGCCGCTGCGGGCGATCTCGATGTAAAGGCGCCCCGGGAACAGGCCGGCCAACCGCTCGGCCAGGGTCTCGGCCTGGTCGTGGCGCCGCTCGGCCAGCAGGCGGACCAGCGCGCCCTCACCCGCCGCGGTCAGCGCGATCAGGCCCTCGGTGTGGCCAGCCAGATCGGCCAGCGTCACATGCGGATCGCGGTCGAGCGGGCGGTCGAGATGGGCGCGGCTGACCAGGCGGCACAGGTTGAGCCAGCCGGCCTCGTTCTGGGCATAGAGCGCCAGCCAGTCGATCGCCTCGCTCCCCGGCCGGGCCACGGCCAGCAGCGTGCCGATGAGCGGCTGGATCCCCGCATCCTTGCAGGCCGAGGCGAAGGCCGGGGCGGCATAGAGCCCGTTGCGATCGCACACGGCGATGGCCGGCACGCCGCGCTCGCGGGCCAGCTTGGCGATGGCCTTCGGATCGATCGCCCCCTCCAGCATCGAATAGCTGGACATCACGCGCAGGGGAACGAAGGGAGCATAGCCGGCCATGGCGCCAAGGTAGCGGCAGCGCCCCCGCGATCAACCGGAGCCGGGCGGAGCGCTGGGGAAAAGGGCGCGGAAAACGGTCCGGCGGCTAGGTCAACTTGCCGTCATGCAGCCGGTAGACGCGGTCCATCGCGAAGGCGAGCCGCTCGTTGTGGGTGGCGATCAGCGCCGCGCTGCCCTCGCCGCGCACCAGCTGGACGAACTGCTCGAGCACGACATTGGCCGTGGCCTCGTCAAGGTTGCCGGTCGGCTCGTCGGCCAGGACCAGGTCGGGGCGGTTGGCCAGGGCGCGGGCCACGGCCACGCGCTGCTGCTCGCCGCCCGACAGCTGGCTGGGCCGGTGGGTCAGGCGATGACCCAGCCCGAGCGCGGTGAGCAATTCCTCGGCCCGCGCGGTCGCATCCGCACGGCTGCGGCCGGCGATCAGCTGGGGCAGGAGCACGTTCTCCAGCGCGGTGAAGTCGGGCAGCAGGTGGTGGAACTGGTAGACGAAGCCAAGGTGATCGCGGCGCAACCGGGTGCGGCCGGCGGCATCCTCGGCCGCGGCATCGACGCCGCCGATCTCGATCCGCCCGCCGAAGCCGCCTTCGAGCAGGCCCACCGCCTGCAGCAGGGTGGACTTGCCCGAGCCTGACGGGCCGAGCAGCGCGACGATCTGGCCCGGGCCGATCTCGAGCTCGATGCCCTTGAGCACGTCGATCCGGACGCCGCCCTGCTCGAAGCTGCGGGTCACGCCAGACAGGCGGACGATCGGCGCACCGTCACTCATAGCGCAGCACCTGCACGGGATCGGTGCTCGCCGCCTTCCACGCCGGATAGAGCGTGGCGAGGAACGAGAGGACCAGCGCCATCACGCAGATCGCCACCACCTCGACCGGATCGCTCCGGCTGGGCAGTTCGGACAGGAACCGGATCGACGGGTCCCACAGGTTCTGGCCGGTCAGGTACTGCACCGCGTTGACCACGTTCTGGCGGAAGAACAGGAACAGGAAGCCCAACCCCAGTCCAGCCACGGTGCCCAGCGCACCGATCAGGAAGCCGGCGGTGACGAAGATCTTGAGCAGGCTGCGCCGCGTCGCGCCCATCGTCCGCAGGATCGCGATATCCCGCGTCTTGGCTCGCACCAGCATGATCAGCGACGAGAGGATGTTGAACACCGCCACCAGCACGATGATCGACAGCACGGTGAACATCGCCACCCGCTCGACCGATAGCGCCTCGAACAGCGCGGCGTTGATGGTTTTCCAGTCGGTCACCACGGCCTGTCCCGCCAGCTTGCGGGTCAGCGGCGCGAGGATCTCGCCGACGTGGTCGGGATCGGTGGTCTTGACCTCGATCATCCCGATCGAATCGCCGCTCAGCAGCAGGGTCTGGGCATCGGCGATCGGCATGACGACAAAGGCGTTGTCATAGTCGTAGACGCCGATCTCGAACACGGCGGCCACGGTGTAGCCGATCTGGCGCGGCACGGTGCCGAACGGGGTGGCCCGGCCCTGCGGATTGATGATGGTGATGGTGTCGCCCACCCGGGCGCCGAGGTTCTCGGCCAGCCGCGCACCGATCGCCACCTGCCCGGCCCCGGGGCGCAGCAGGGCAAGGGTTCCCGCCTTGAGGCTGGGCTTGAGCCGGGCAATGTCCTGAGGCGTATTGCCGCGCGCGAGGATGCCCTCGACCCGGCCGTTGAACGTGGCGAGCAGCGGCTGCTCGATCAGCGGCGAGGCGCGGACCACGCCCGGGGTCGCCCGGACCTCGGCCAGCACCGTCTGCCAGTTCTCGAGCCGGCCGCCATAGGCCTGGATCACCGCATGGCCGTTGAGCCCGACGATCTTGTCGAACAGCTCGGCGCGGAACCCGTTCATCACGCTCATCACGATCACCAGCGCCGCCACCCCGAGGCTGACCGCCACCAGGCTGATGCCGGCCACCAGCGCGATGAACGCCTCGCCGCGACCGGGAAGCATGTAGCGTTTGGCAATGGTCCATTCGAACGGGGAGAGGATCAAGCGGGGCTCGTCTGCTGGGCCTGGGGATCGGCGGCCGAAACGCGGGATCTCGGTTTAGGGTCGCTGGCGGATGACGACAAGGACTTGTTGGGCTGAACCCTGCGCGGCCCGGTCCCGGGTCCCCGACCTCGGACGATGGGGGCGGGGAATCACCGAAGGTGGTGCCCCTCCCCGTGCCGGGGAGGAAGCCAGCGACCGCAATAGGGCACAAAACGCCTTCGCAGGTGATCCAATCCGCCTCCTTCCACGTCGACCCGGGCCTGACCCGGGACAAGGCTGTTCTGCCCCCGCCATTGCCACACAAGCCCTGCCCCGGCTCAAGGCCGGGGCGACGATCAGGGGGTGGTCGTACGCTCCGTGATCAAAGGATCTGGATGTCCGTTCCCGGGCCAAACCCGACCTCCCCGCTTCCTCCCCGCAAATGGCGGAAACCGGTGGCCACAACCCTTGCCTTTCGCCCCATTAAGAGCCAAATGCGCGCGCAACGTGGGGCCGCACCGCAGCCCCGGGGCCGGACCAGAATTCATGACCATGACCGATCGTTTTGCCGATGCGACCCCCTGGGACGTCGATGCCGACAAGCTGGGCGAGGAGTGCGGCATCTTCGGTGTCATCGGCACCCGCGATGCCGCCCCGATGACCGCGCTGGGTTTGCACGCCCTGCAGCATCGCGGCCAGGAAGCCGTGGGCATCACCAGCTTCGACGGGCAGGAGTTCTACTCGCGCCGCGGCCTCGGCCACGTCGCCGCCAACTTCTCGAGCGCCGAGGCCCTGGCCGAGCTGCCCGGGATCATGGCCGCCGGCCACGTGCGCTATTCGACCACCGGCGGCTCGGGCCTGCGCAACGTCCAGCCGCTGTTCGCCGATCTCGCCTCGGGCGGCTTCGCCATCGCGCACAACGGCAACATCTCGAACGCGATGCACCTTAAGCGCGACCTCGTGCAGAAGGGTGCGATCTTCCAGTCGACCTCGGACACCGAGGTGATCATCCACCTGGTCGCGACCAGCCGCTATCCCACCCTGCTCGACCGCTTCGTCGATGCGCTGCGGCTGGTCGAGGGTGCCTATGCGCTGATCTGCATGACCCCGGCCGGGATGATCGCCTGCCGCGATCCGATCGGCATCCGCCCGCTGGTGATGGGCCGGCTCGGCCCCAAGGGCAAGGGCGGCGCCACGGTGTTCGCCAGCGAGACGGTGGCGCTCGACGTGGTCGGCGCCGAATTCGTCCGCGAGATCGAGCCGGGTGAGCTGATCGAGGTCGATCTCGACGGCAAGGTCCGCTCGCACCGCCCGTTCGGCAACCCCTCGGCGCGGCCCTGCATCTTCGAGCACGTCTATTTCAGCCGCCCGGATTCGCGGATGGGCGGCCAGTCGGTCTACGAGGTGCGCAAGGCGATCGGCCGCGAGCTGGCGCGCGAATCGCTGGCCGATGCCGACATGGTCATCCCGGTGCCCGACAGCGGCGTGCCCGCGGCGCTCGGCTATGCCCAGGAATCCGGCCTGCCGTTCGAGCTGGGCATCATCCGCTCGCACTACGTCGGCCGCACTTTCATCCAGCCGTCGGACGGCGCGCGCAACGCCGACGTGAAGCGCAAGCACAACGCCAACCGCGCGATCGTGGAGGGCAAGCGGATCGTGCTGATCGACGATTCGATCGTGCGCGGTACCACCAGCCTCAAGATCGTGCAGATGATGCGCGAGGCCGGCGCGGCCGAGGTCCACATGCGCATCGCCAGCCCGCCGACCGAGCACTCGTGCTTCTACGGGGTCGACACGCCCGAACGCTCCAAGCTGCTGGCCGCGCGCATGGACGTGAAGGCGATGGGCGAATTCATCCAGGCCGACAGCCTGGCCTTCGTCTCGATCGACGGACTCTACCGCGCGGTTGGCCTGGCCGGGCGCGATAATGCCTGCCCGCAGTTCTGCGACGCCTGCTTCAGCGGCGAGTACCCGACCCGCCTGACCGACCTGGCCGAGCGCGAGGGACTGGCCAAGGCGGTCGAGAAGGTCGCCTGACGCGATGACCGGCACCGCCAAGCCCTTCGCCGGGCAGCTCGCGCTCGTCACCGGTGCCAGCCGGGGCATCGGCGCCGCCACGGCCGAAGCCCTCGCCGCGGCCGGCGCCCACGTCATTCTCACCGCGCGCGACACCAAGGCGCTCGAGGCGGTGGAAGAGCGCATCCATCAGGCGGGCGGTTCGGCCACGATCGCGCCGGTCGATCTGGCCGAGGTTGACGGCATCGCCCGGCTTGCCACCGCGATCGCCGGACGCTGGAGCGCGCTCGACATCCTCGTGATCAATGCCGGGATCCTGCCCCAGCTGACCTCGGTGACGCAGATCGATCCGGCCAGCCTGAACAAGGCGATCACCGTCAATGTGCTCGCCCCGCAGGCGCTGCTCGCCCAGTTCGACCCGCTGCTGCGCAAGAGCGCCGATGCCCGCGTGCTCGGACTGACCAGCACCGTCGCCACCGCGCCGCGCGCCTATTGGGGCGCCTATGCCAGCACCAAGGCTGCCTTGGAGGTGATGCTCGACTGCTACGCGCAGGAGGTCGGCCGACTCGCCAAGATCCGTGTCGCCATCGTCAATCCCGGCGCGACCCGCACGGCCATGCGCGCCCGGGCCTATCCGGGCGAGGATCCCGCCTCGGTCAAGCCGCCCGAGGTGGTCGCCAAACGGCTGGTCGCCCTGCTCGGCGAGGATTTCGCCAGTCCGCACCGCGAGACCGTTAACCAGTCCTGACAGGCCTTTCTCAACCTCTCTCGGTCACTTTTCGGGAGAACAGGCTGGCTGGAGGGAGGCCCAGCCCGGCCTGGAAGAAAGGACTACGCGCATGACGGGCGATTCCTATTTTCACGCGGCCCAGGAAGACCGCTGCGCCCCGCGCACGCGGGTCGGCATTCCGGCCGTGCTGCGCGCCTCGGGCGGGCGGGCCTTCCAGACGGTGGTGCACGATCTGTCGCTGGGCGGCTTCTGCTGCTCGGCGGTCAACCGCATGAGCCCCGACACGATCTGCTGGATCACCCTGCCAGGGCTGCAGTCACTCCAGTCGCGGGTGATCTGGTGGGACGCCAGTCTGGTCGGCTGCGCCTTCGACAACCTGCTGAGCCCGGTGGTGCTGGAGAACATCCTTGCCCGCTGGCAGCACGAGACCACCCTGCGCAGCGCGGTCTGAGCGCCAGGGGCAGACGGGGCTGTCCGGGTTGAGTGGGGAGCGGAAGTTGGTCGGCCCAACGAACAGGGTCACCGACGACACAATTGCTCATCCCCAAACCCGCTCAGGCTGAGCCTGTCGAAGCCCACGCACGGCGGTTGAGCTGGGTGTTCGCAGCGGTTCTGCCCGGAGGAACGGTCGCAGGAGCGTGGGGCCGGGGGCGGCGCGTGGGCTTCGACAGGCTCAGCCTGAGCGGGCTTTGTTTGCTTGGTGCTGCCTTTTCTTACGTCCGACTTCGGGCGCAAAGCGACGTACCGAGCCCCCTGGTTGGGCGCCCCCCGTCAACAACCGCTCACTTCCCCTTGACCGCGGCAAAGGCCGCCAGTGCGCGCGCGCGACCCTCGGCGTGGCCGATGATCGGGCGCGGATAGCCATCGGGACGGCGCACGGGATCGTGGATCTGGCTGTCGGGCAGGCTGGCCAGCTCGGGTACCCAGCGGCGGATATAGTCGCCCGCCCCGAACATTTCCGACTGGCTGAGCGGCGCCATGATCCGCACGAACATGTTGGCGTCGATCCCGCTTCCGGCGCTCCACTGCCAGTTGACGCTGTTCTGCGCATAGTCGGCATCGACCAGCGTGTCCCAGAACCACTGCTCGCCCCGGCGCCAGTCGATCAGCAAGTGCTTGATCAGGAACGAGGCCACGATCATCCGCACGCGGTTGTGCATCCAGCCGGTGTGCCACAGCTCGCGCATCCCGGCATCGACAATCGGATAGCCGGTCCGGCCGCTCTGCCATGCGGCCAGATCGGCTTCGGCCGCATCACCGCTGCGCCATGGCAGGGCATCGAACTGGGTCTTGCCGTTGCGGCTGCCATAGTCCGGCAGCTGCAGGATCACGTTCTGGGCATAGTCGCGCCAACCCAGCTCGCCGAGGAACGTCTCCACCGAGCCGCCCAGCCCGGCGACCGCGTGCCAGATCTGGGCGGGCGAGATCTCGCCGAAGTGGAGATGCGGCGACAGCATCGCCGTGCCGCCGACCGACGGCAGGTTGCGCCGCTGCTCATAGGACGGTGCCTGGACCACGAACCGCGCCAGCCGGCTTTGCGCGCCCGCCTCGCCCGGCTGCCAGTGGTCGCGCAGGCCCCCGGCCCAGTCGGGCGCGCTGGGCAGGAGCCGCCAGCGTCCCAGCGGATCACTGGCCGGCCAGAAGGCTGGCGGGGCCAGGTGCTGCGGCGCAGGCAGCGGCATCGGCGGCGGCAAGCGCTGCTGCAATGCACGCCAGAACGGGGTGAAGATCTTGTAGGGACCGCCCCCGCCGCTGGTGATCGAGCCGGGCGGGGCCAGGTAGTTGCCGTGGTGCAGACGCAGGTCGAAATGCTGGGCGACCGCGCGTTCGGCATTGCGCCACCATGGTTCGTAGTGATGCAGCGCGTGGACGGTGCGCGCACCGGTTTCGCGGCGGATCGCGGCCAGTTCCTCGTGCGAGCGGCCCCGGCGCAGGACCAGCCGCGAACCGAGCGCACGCAGATCGGCATCGAGACTGCGCAGGCTGTGGTGGAGCCACCAGCGCGCCGCCCCGCCCATGCGGCGATGCTGCGCGACCTCGTCATCGAGGACGTAGACGGGAATGACCGGCCCTTGCCGGGCCGCTGCGTGGAAAGCCGCCTGGTCGGCCAGACGCAGGTCGCGGCGGAGCCAGACGATGGTAGGCGTTGACATGACCAATCGGTACCGAACCGTGCAGCGGGGTGACTAGCGCCATTTTCCCGAACCTGCCCCTTCGGACAGGACCGGCAGGACGTCAAGCCGGATCGGAGACCGGGGCGCCGACCGTCCAGGTCTGGCCCTTGGCCAGCAGCTTGCCGAGATCGGCGGCCTTGCCCTCGCGGGCGCGGCTGTCCTGGCCGAGCACGGCGTCCTCGTAGGTCGGACGCGGGTCGTCGAAGATCACGCCCAGCGCCATCGGGAACGGGCCGAACGGCATTTCCACCAGCATGTGCGCCACGGCCTTGTTGCGGACGTTGTGAACGATCACCCCGGCGGCCTGCCAGTCGGGCGTGCCGTCGGCCCCCACCGCGACGTCAACCACCTTCAGCGTCAGCGCCGCGACGTCGAGCGCGATGCCCTTGATCCCGCCGCTCTTCTCCGAGCCGAACAGCATGGGCTCGCCGTCCTTGAGCCACAACTGGCTCTGCTCGGCACCCTTCGGCGCAGCGAAGTCCTCGAACCGGTCCTTGTTGTAGACAATGCAGTTCTGGAAAATCTCGATGAAGGCAGCCCCCTTGTGGGCATGGGCGGCCTTGAGCACGCCGGGCAGTTCCTTCGACACGTCAAACCCGCGGGCGATGAACCGTGCGCCCGAGCCGAGCGCGAACGCGCAGGGGCTGGCCGGGTGGTCGACCGAGCCCATCGGCGTCGACGGGCTGCTGGTACCCTCGCGGCTGGTCGGCGAGTACTGGCCCTTGGTCAGGCCGTAGATCTCGTTGTTGAACAGCATGATCTGGCAGTTCAGGTTGCGCCGCAGCAGGTGCATCGTGTGGTTGCCACCGATCGACATGCCGTCGCCGTCGCCGGTCACCAGCCAGACGTCGAGCTCGGGATTGGCCAGCTTGATCCCGGTCGCCACAGCCGGGGCACGACCGTGGATGGTGTGAAAGCCGTAGCTCTCGATGTAGTAGGGAAACCGGCTCGAGCAGCCGATGCCCGAGACGAACACGGTGTTCGACGGATCGGCGCCGATTTCCGGCAGGGTGCGCTGCACCGCCTTCAGGATCGCATAGTCACCGCACCCCGGGCACCAGCGCACCTCCTGATCGGTCTCCCAGTCCTTCAGCGTGGTCTGGACCTTCGCGATGGGGGTCATGTCGTTCATGCGCTGCGTCCTGACAGAAATTCCACGTCACCCTGAACTTGGTTCAGGGTCCATCGCGCCTCAGGAACCGGAGCCGCGTGGGGAAGGATGGGTCCTGAAACGAGTTCAGGATGACGAAACGGGCGAGGCAGCTGACGAACCATCACGCCAGCGCCTCCTCGATCGCGGCCTCGATTTCCGCGATGGTGAACGGCTGGCCGCTGGTCTTGGTCAGCGGCCGGGCATCGACCAGGAACTGGTCGCGCAGCACGGTCTTGAACTGGCCGGTGTTCATCTCGGGCACGAGGATGCGGTCGTAGCTCTTGAGCAGGTCGCCCAGATTGGCCGGCAGCGGCCAGATGTGGCGGACGTGGACGTGGCTGACGTCGAGCCCCTTGGCGCGAGCCCGGCGCACGGCCTGGATGATCGGACCGTAGGTCGAGCCCCAGCCGACCACCACGAGCTTGCTGCCCGCCTCGCCCAGGATCACCTCCTGGGCGGGAATGCCCTGGGCCACGCCATCGACCTTGGCCTTGCGGGCATCGGTCTGCAGCTGGTGTGTGGCCGGCGAGTAATCGAGATCGCCGGTGTCCGGCGCCTTCTCGATCCCGCCGATGCGGTGCATCAGACCCGGCGTGCCCGGCTTGATCCACGGCCGCACCCCGCGCGCGTCGCGCTTGTAGGGCAGGACCTTGCCCCCGGCAGGATTGTTGTTGGCCGCCAGGAACTGCGCCGGGAACGGCTTGAACGCGGCGGCGTCGGGCACCTTCCACGGCTCGGCCGCATTGGCGATGTAGCCATCGGTCAGCAGCATCACCGGGGTCATGTACTGCACCGCGATGCGGCAGGCCTCGATCGCGCACTCGAAGGCATCGGCCGGGCTGCGCGCGGCGATCACCGGCAGCGGCGCATCGCCGTTGCGGCCATAGACCGCCTGGTAGAGGTCGGACTGCTCGGTCTTGGTCGGCAGGCCGGTCGATGGCCCGCCGCGCTGTGAATTGACGATCACCAGCGGCAGCTCGGTCATGATCGCCAGCCCCATCGCCTCGCCCTTGAGCGCGATGCCCGGGCCGGACGAGCTGGTCACGCCTAGCTGGCCGGCATAGGAGGCGCCGATCGCCGAGCAGATCGCCGCGATCTCGTCCTCGGCCTGGAAGGTGGTGACGCCGAACTCCTTGAGCTTGGCGAGGTTGTGCAGGATCGCCGAGGCCGGGGTGATCGGATAGCCGCCGAAGAACATCGGCAGCTCGGCCAGCTGAGCCCCCGCGACCAGCCCGAGGCTGACCGCCTCGGCGCCAGTGACGGTGCGGTAGAGCCCCTCCGGGGTCGGCACCGGATCGAGGTGCAGCTTCTTGAGCGGCCCGGCCAGCTCGGCAGTCTCGCCATAGGCGTGGCCGGCATTGAGCGCGGCGATGTTGGCCTCGGCCAGCACCGGATTCTTGCGGAACTTGTCCTTCAGCCACTCGACCAGCGGCGCGCGGTCGCGGTCGAACATCCACAGCGCCAGACCCAGCGTCCACATGTTCTTGCAGCGCAGGGCTTCCTTGTTGCCCAGACCGAAGGGCTTGACCGATTCGAGCGTCAGCGCGGAAATGTCGAAGGCCAGCAGGTCCCACTTGGCCAGGCTGCCGTCCTCGAGCGGATTGACCTCGTACTTGGCCTTTTCCAGGTTGCGCTTGGTGAACTCGCCCGCGTCGGCGATGATCAATCCGCCCGGCTTCAGCGCCTGGACGTTGGTCTTCAGCGCCGCCGGATTCATCGCCACCAGCACGTCCGGGGCATCGCCGGCGGTCTCGATCGTGGTCGAACCGAAGTTGATCTGGAAGGCCGAGACGCCGAACAGCGTCCCCTGCGGCGCGCGGATCTCGGCAGGGAAATCAGGGAAGGTCGCCAGATCGTTGCCGGCCAGGGCGGTGGACAGGGTAAACTGCCCGCCGGTGAGCTGCATGCCGTCACCCGAATCGCCGGCAAACCGCACGACCACCGCTTCGGGGGCTGCGGCATCGCCCGGGCGGGCGGGGGAATTCGGTTCGGCCAAAACTGTTGCCATTCTTGTCCTCGCAGGGGGAAACCCCCGGTTTTGCGTCGTGCCGCCCTAAGCCACCGGTCGGTATCGACCGCAATCCAGAAAAACGTCAGGCCGACAAACCGATGCTTTCAGCCAAAGGCCGTCGCATTCGCCTAGTCAAGCCCGGACCGTCGCGGTAACGGCCAAGGAGCAGCCGCGCGGTCCGCATGCCGGATGGGCCGCGCCGGCGATGGGAACCAGGATTGGCCATGAACGACTTCACCGCCCTGCCCTATCGTCCATGCGTGGGCGTGATGCTGGTCAACAGCGCTGGCCTGGTCTTCGTCGGCAAGCGGATCGACACACGGCCCGGCACGACCGAGGGCGATGCCTGGCAGATGCCGCAGGGCGGGATCGACGAGGGCGAAGACCTGCGCTCAGCGGCCCTGCGCGAACTGCATGAGGAAACCGGCGTGACCGAGACCATGGTCACGCTGATCGCCCAGACCCGCGAGGAGCTGCTCTACGACCTTCCGGACGAGCTGATGGGCAAGCTGTGGGGCGGCCGGTACCGCGGTCAGCGCCAGCACTGGGTGCTCGCCCGCTTCACCGGCAAGGATGCCGACATCAATCTGGAGGCGCACGATCCGCCGGAGTTTCGCGAGTGGAAGTGGGTGGCGGCGGACCAGCTGCCCGAGCTGATCGTGCCGTTCAAGAAGCGCGTCTACCGCGCCGTGGTCGAGGAATTCCGCGAGCTGATCTGAGCTCAGGTTCCAGCGAAACGGCTCAGTTGGTCGCCGTGGGCGTGGCCTTCACCGAATCCGCCGAAACCATCTGCGCTGCCCCTGCCCTGGCGATCAGGGCGGCAAGCTCACGCGTCTCGGCACAGGATTCGCCGCATAGCCCCTGCAGCCGGGTGAGGTTGCGCTTGGCCTTCTCCACTGCACCCTTCTCGACCAGCGCCGCGCCTTCGCCAGAGATCGCGGTAAGGTTCTGGGGATCGCGCTCGAGCGCTTCGCGGTAATAGTGCAGCGCCTTGCCCTGGAGACCCTGGCGACGCGTCGCGTCGGCAAGGTCAAGCGTGATCGCGGTCGCTCCGGGCTGGATCGCGAGCGCGGCCTCGAACGCGTCGATCGCGCCATCGGCGTTCCCGCCCGACAGGGCCGCGCGGCCCTGCGCGACCAGCGCGGCAGCGCGGGGATCGAGCGGCTGGGGCGGCGCCGATTGGCCAACGCTGGCCGAAAGCGCCAGCACCAGGGACAAGGCAACTCCAGCCGGGGCAAATCGCATCAGGCTCTCCCGCAAGTCGGTCACGCGGCCGCCATCCCTCCAGGAACGGTCATGCATCGCCGCATGGCTAACACAGCCGTTCGAGCCTTGCGACGAAAAACCCGTCGGTGCCATCGTGTCCGGGGGTGAGGCGCACCCCGGCGCCGCGCGCCCGCCCGGCACCCAGGGTCAGCGGCACGGCCCGCCAATCGGGATGCCGCGCCAGGAAGCGCTCGGCCTGGTCGGCCCCTTCCGCGTCGAGCAGCGAACAGACCACGTGAACCAGCCGTCCGCCCGGACGGACCAGCGCGGCCGCGACGTCCAGCAGCCGTGCCTGGAGCGCGGTGAGCCGCTCAAGCTCGCGCGGATCAAGCCGCCAGCGCGCCTCGGGATTGCGGCGCCAAGTGCCGGTTCCCGAACAGGGCGCATCGACCAGCACGGCATCGGCCCGGTCCTGCCAGTCGGTCAGGGCCGCCGCCTCGCGGCCGCCGTCGAGCAGGCGCGTCTCGGCGATGGTCACTCCGGCCCGCTCGGCCCGTGGCGGCAGACGCGAGAGCCGCGCGCGATCGGCATCGCAGGCCAGCAGGCTGCCGCGGTTGTCCATCGCCGCGGCCAGCGCCAGCGTCTTGCCGCCGGCCCCCGCGCAGAGATCGACCACGCGCTCGCCCGGCTGCGCCGCGACCGCCGTACAGACCAGTTGCGAGCCGGCATCCTGCACCTCGATCGCGCCGGCCCGGTAGGCCTCCCATTGTTCCACCGGAGTGCCCGGCGGGAAGCGGCGCCCCAGCGGCGCGACGGTTGGCGCGCCCGGCTCGGGCAGATCGGCCAGCGCGGCCTTGAGCGGGTTCAGCCGGATGTCGAGCGGGGCGCGGCCGAGCAGGGCCAGCTGCTCGGCCGCGCCGAGCCCGCTGGCGGTGAGGGCCTCGACCAGCCAGGCCGGCGCCACGGCCCTGACCGCGACCGGTTCGCCGGGAGCGATCGCCGCGGGCGCGTGGCGCGAGCCATCGAACAGCGCGGCCAGCGCGGGATCTTCGCCCGCCAGCGCCAGCAGGGCCGCGCGGCCCGTGGCAGGCACCTCGCCGCAGGTGCGGATCGCGGCATAGACCAGCTCGCGCACCGCGCGCCGGTCGCTGCTGCCGGCGAAGCGGCGGGTGCGGAACCAGTCGGTGAACAGCCGGTCGGCCGGGGCGCCCCGGCTGCGGGCAGCGGCGATCACCGCGTCGAGGATCTCGATCGCAGCTTGGGCCCGCGCCTGCGGGGTCATGGCTGGGCCCGTTGGATCGGACAGGCCAAAACCGACTTGGATTCCACCATACCTGGTCCCGTTCGGGTCGCTGGTGGCTCCCCTCGCCTCAACCGACCTTGTAGTTCGGCGCTTCGCGGGTGATCGTCACGTCGTGGACGTGGCTTTCCTTGAGCCCGGCATTGGTGATCCGCACGAAGTTGGCCTTGGTCCGCAGCTCGTCGATGGTGGCGCAGCCGGTATAGCCCATCGCCGCCTTGATCCCGCCGACCAGCTGGTGGATCACGTCCTTGGCCGGGCCCTTGTAGGGCACCTGGCCCTCGATGCCTTCGGGCACCAGCTTCATCTGGTCCTTGATGTCCTGCTGGAAGTAGCGATCGGCCGAGCCGCGCGCCATCGCGCCGACCGAGCCCATCCCGCGATAGGCCTTGTAGGCGCGCCCCTGGTAGAGGAAGGTTTCGCCCGGGGCCTCTTCGGTGCCGGCCAGCATCGAGCCGACCATCACCGTCGAGGCGCCCGCCGCGAGGGCCTTGGCAGCGTCGCCCGAGGTCCGCAGCCCGCCGTCACCGATCACCGGCACCCCGCGCGCGGCCGCGGCCTCGGCCGCGTCCATGATCGCGGTCAGCTGCGGCACGCCGACCCCGGCGACGATCCGCGTGGTGCAGATCGAGCCGGGCCCGATCCCCACCTTCACGCCATCGGCACCGGCATCGATCAGCGCGCGGGTCGCCTCGGCGGTGGCCACGTTGCCGGCGATCACCTGGGCCGCGTTGGACAGGCGCTTGACCCGCTCGACCGCGCGCGCGACGTCGCGGTTGTGGCCGTGCGCGGTATCGATGATCACCACGTCGCACTCCGCGGCCAGCAGCGCCTCGGTCCGGGCGAAACCCTTGTCCCCGACGGTGGTGGCCGCCGCCACCCGCAGCCGTCCGGCCCCGTCCTTGGTGGCATTGGGATAGGTCACCGCCTTCTCGATGTCCTTGACGGTGATCAGCCCGATGCAGCGATAGCCTTCGTCGACCACCAGCAGCTTCTCGATGCGGCGCTGGTGCAGCAGCCGCCGTGCCTCTTCCTGGGTCACCCCGGCGTTGACCGTGGCGAGGTTCTCGCTGGTCATCAGCTCGCGCACTGGCTGGGCCGGGTTGTCGGCGAAGCGCACGTCGCGGTTGGTCAGGATGCCGCACAGCCGGCCGTTGTCCTCGACCACCGGAATGCCGCTGATGCGGTGCGCCTGCATGATCGCCCGGGCCTCGCCGAGGGTCGCGGAAGGAGCGATGGTGATCGGGTTGACCACCATGCCGCTTTCGAAGCGCTTGACCGCGCGGACCGCAGCGCACTGCTCTTCGACCGAGAGGTTGCGGTGGAGCACGCCGATCCCGCCCAGCTGCGCCATGACGATCGCCATGTCCGCCTCGGTCACCGTGTCCATGGCCGAAGAGATCACCGGGATGTTCAGCGCGATGTCGCGGGTCAGCCGGGTGCGGGTGTCGGCCATCGACGGCAAGATGTCGGATTCGGCCGGACGCAGCAGCACGTCGTCGAAGGTAAGGCCGAGGGGAATGTCGATCAGTGCCACGGGATGCCTGCCTGTCTAGAGGGCCTGTTTCGGGGCCGGACCGGGCCCCTGGGGTCGATTGTGGCGGCCCATGTAACCGCACGGGTGGCGCGGCACAAGGCGGTTGCCGCGGCTTTCCGCGACCGTGCGCGCGGGGCCGATCAGCGCGTCAGCGGCACCCGGCGCGGATCGGCGAACCACCGGCCCAGCGCGACCAGGAAGCTGACATCTTCGGCCGCGCCGCCCAGTTCGAGCCCGGGTTTCACCACGTCGCTCGGGCGGTGGTAATCGGTCTCGAAGAACCGTTCGAGCAGGGCCAGATTGCCATAGGCGCTCGTCACCATCACTGCCGGCACGTCGTGCTGGAGCAGCATCCAGCCATCCTGCCGCTTGACGTAATCATTGGCCGCCGTGCCGGGCACGATCACCCGCCGGTTGGCCTTGGCCGCGGCAAGGATCTGCGGATCGAGCGGGGTCATCCCGCGCCCGACGATCGCCAGCGGTGTCCCGGCTGGAGCGATCGCGACCGAATCGATGTTGAAGGCCGCAACGATCTGCTTGAGCGGGAGCGGCGGATTCTCGGCGAAGGCCGCCGCGCCGAGCAGCCCGAGCTCCTCGGCGGTGGTCGCGACAAAGTAGATGTCGCGCTCCTGCTGGGGGCCACGGCTGAGCCGCCGGGCGACCTCGGTCAGCGCCGCCACGCCGCTGGCATTGTCGATCGCGCCGTTGCAGACGAGGTGTTCGGCCGGGGCATCGGCGCAGCGCCCGAAGTGGTCCCAGTGCGCCATGAACAGCACGGCCCCGGCCTCAGGCCGGCGTCCTTCGAGCTTGCCGATCAGGTTATGGGTGCGGATCGTGGTCTCGCGGGTGGTCGCCTCCATCGTCGCGGTGAGGTCGAGCAACCGCGGGACGAATCCCGGCACGGCCGCGGCCGTCCTGAGCGCGGCGAGACCGGCACTGCTGCCGACCAGCAGGCGGTCGAACGCCTCGGCCGTGATGAAGCCCTCAAGGTCGCCGCCAAGACTGTCGGTGGCGAGCGCATAGCCCGAGCGGCGCCGGCGCGCCGCGACCTGCTCGAGCGTGCGGTCGCTGTCCAGCACGGTCAGGACCGCCGCGGCGCCGGCCTTGAGCAGGGCGTTCTGCCGCTCGCTGTCGCGCACCCCGCCGTCGAGCAGCACGGCCACCCGGCCGGCCAGCTCGTTGCGCGCCAGCTGCTCGATCGCCGCACCGGTGCCGACGAACAGCATCGGCGCATTCTCCACCAGCGCGCGCTTGCCCGAGGTCAGCATGATCGTCGCGTCGCGCGGCATGTACAGCCGCTTGCCCTTGCGGGCGAACACCGCAGCCGAGGCCGCCGGCTCGCGCGCGACCAGGTTGACCGGGGCGAACCAGGCATGGCCGGGATCATTGGTGCCCGAGACCAGGCCGATGTCGAACCACTGCTTGCCCAGATAGCGCAGCGTTTCGGCCTCGCCCTCGGTGCCCGGCTCCCGCCCGGCGAAGGCATCGCTGGCCAGCACCTTGATATGCGCCAGCAGCGCCGCCTCGAGCGCCAGGTCGCGTTTGGGCGCTGCCGCGACGAGCGGTCCGGACGCAGCAAGGGAGGCAGCGACAAGCGTCGCAGCCAAACCTCGCTTCATCGCTGGGAGCACACGCTTCATCGCGGTCAGTTGTGAACGACAACGCGCCTGCCAGCAAGATTTAGCCAAGAAAATCCGTGGGCGTTGCACGAAGGTGACGGCCGCTTGCCCGCCCTCCGGTTCGACCCGCGCGCCGCCGCCCTACTGAGCGGTCCAGCCCCCGTCCATCGACAGGTTGGCACCGGTGATCTGCTGGGCGGCATCGCGGCACAGGAACACGGCCAGTTCGCCCAGATCGGAGGGCTTGGCGAAGTCCTTGGTCGGCTGGCGCTCGAGCAGGACATCGCTGATCACCTGCTCGCGGGTCAGGCCCCGCGCAGCCATGGTGTCGGGGATCTGGTTCTCCACCAGCGGCGTCCAGACATAGCCGGGGCTGATGCAGTTGGCGGTGATCCTGGTCAGCGCCAGCTCCAGCGCCAGGGTCTTGGTCAGCCCGGCAAGGCCGTGCTTGGCCGCGACATAGGCCGACTTGTAGGGCGAGGCGGTGAGCGAGTGGGCGCTGGCGATGTTGATGATCCGCCCCCAGTTCTGCGCCTTCATGTGCGGGATCGCGAGGCGGCAGGCATCGAAGGCGGCGGTGAGGTTGAGCGCGAGGATCTGGTCCCACTTCTCGACCGGGAACTCCTCGACCGGGGCAACGTGCTGCATCCCGGCGTTGTTGACGAGGATATCGACCGGCCCGGCTGCGGCCAGCAGCGCCTCCACCCCCTCGCGGCGCGACAGGTCGGCCGCCACGTGGCGGGCGTCAAGCTCGGCGCAGAGGGTCTCGATCAGGCCCGGCTCGCCGAAGCCGGACAGCACCACCTCGGCCCCTTCGGCCCGCAGCGCCCGGGCGATCGCCAGCCCGATGCCCGAGGTGGACCCGGTGACCAGGGCGCGCTTGCCGGCAAGAAACATGATCGACTCCCATAGGTTGATCCGCCAAGCTTGGCCCGCGACCAGTCGCACTGTCCAGCCCGATGTGGCGCTGCAGCGAGGGGAACGATGAAGCTCGACGATTTCGATCCGTCCGCCATCGATGTCGAGGACCAGCGCGGCGGCAATTTCGGCGGTGGGCTCCCGCTCGGGCTCGGCGGTGGCCGGCTGGGCTGCGGCACGCTGGTCATCGCGCTGATCGCGGCGGCCGTGTTCGGGGTCAACCCGCTGCAGCTCATCGGCGCGCTTGATCAGGGCACGGGCCAGGGCACGGAGACACAGGTCGGCGGGCCCCTGCCCGGCCAGGAGGGTCTGGCCCCGGCCGCGCCACGCGCCGGGACGAGCGCGAGCGAGATCTGCACGCTCGACGAGGCCAGTCGGCAAACCTGCAATGCGCTGTCCTCGCTCAACAAGACCTGGGAGCCGATCTTCCGGCAATCCAACGTGCCCTTCAGCCGGCCGAAGCTGGTGTTCTATTCCCGGCAGGGACAATCCGGCTGCGGCGCCGCGCAGAGTGCGATGGGGCCGTTCTACTGCCCGGCCGACAACGGCATCTACCTCGATACCGATTTCTACCGCGAGCTTGGGCAACGCCTCGGCGCGAGCGGCGACTTCGCCCGCAACTATGTGATCGCCCATGAGTACGGCCATCACGTGCAGAACCTGGTCGGAACCTCGGATCAGGTCCGGCGCTTGCAGCAGGATGCAGGCGACCGGGCCATGGCCAACCGCCTGTCGGTGCGGCTCGAGCTCCAGGCCGATTGCTATGCCGGGGTCTGGGCGGCCCGGAACCGCGACCGGATCGAACCGGGCGATCTCGAGGAAGGGCTGACCGCCGCCCACCAGATCGGCGACGACACGCTGATGCAGGGAGCTGGCCAGCGCCCCCTGGAGGAGGCCTTCACCCACGGATCGAGCGCGCAGCGGATGGAATGGCTCAGGCGCGGGATCGAGACCGGCAACGAGGATGCCTGCGACACCTTCGCCGACCTGCGCCGGCGCTAGGCCGGGGCGGAACCGTCAGGACGGTCAGGCGTAAGGCTGGCACGTCCGAACACCGAGAGGATCCCCATGCGCCAACTGCGACTGATCGGCCGAGCCAGCCCGTTGATCGTCTGGCTGCTTATCGCCACCGGACCACTGGCGGCGCAGCAGTCCCAGCCCGACAAGGTGGATAAGGCCGACAAACCGGTGACCGACCGCGACCCCAGCGCGGTCGATGTCATGGCCACCCCGGTGGGCGACCTCAACCTGCGCAAGGGCGAGATCCCGCCGATCCTGCTTGCCGCCCAGAACGACACCTATAGCCTGTCCGGGCTGCGCCGCTGCAGCGACCTTGCCGCCGAGGTGCGGCGCTTCGACGCCGTGCTGGGAGACGACTTCGATACGGCACAGGCCGCCGACCGCAAGCTCAGCGCGGGCAAGGTCGCGCAGTCGGTGGTCGGCTCGTTCATCCCGTTTCGCGGGCTGATCCGCGAAATCTCCGGTGCCAACGAGAGCGAGCGGCGGTTGCAGTACGCCATCTATGCCGGCAGCGCGCGCCGGTCCTTCCTCAAGGGGGTGGGCCTGCAGCGCGGCTGCCCCTGGCCGGCGCGGCCTGCGTCGGCGGCTGGGATCGCCCGGGACAAGGCCGCGAACGGGGCGGAGAAGGACAAGCCCCGGACACCCTGAGCGACGCGCGCGCATCAGGGATGCGAGCAACGGCCGACAAGGGTGTTGGCGGACATTGGACGGATGGTCGGATAGATGCTTCGGTCCAGCAAAGGGCTACGCCTCAACCCCGCTCAGGCTGAGCCTGTCGAAGCCCACGCTCAAGCACCTGTCCAACGGTCCTGCGAGGGTGCCTAGGGCGGAAACGCTGCGAACACCCAGCTCATCCGTCGCGCATGGGCTTCGACAAGCTCAGCCTGAGCGGGGTTTGGTGCGGTACAAGCCCGAAATCTGAGGTCCTAACCCAGGCGCAAACGTTCGTTGCAGTTGGTCCACCCCGCTTCTTTCCTCGTCTTCCCGGGTTTGACCCGGAACAGGGCTGTTCTTCCCCAGCCATTGCCGCGCAAGCCCTACCCCGGCTCAAGGCCAGGGCGACGATCAGGGGGTGGGGTGATGCCTGGGTTCGGGCGGGAGCTACCCGAGCCCCCGCCCCCTTCAGGGGCTTCAAGACCTGCCGGCCGTACCCCAGACCACCAGCTTGACCCTGCGTCCGGCGGGCAGCGTGCGGACGCCGGCGGGGATGCCGTTGAGCACCCTGAAGCGATCCTCGCGGGCATCGTCGAAGGCCATCCGCCCGGCCAGCGAGGCCACGGTGTCGGTCCGGCCTACGGTCACCACCTGGATCACGCGCGGGCGCACGGCGGCGGTTTCGGCCGCGGTCATCCGGCGGAAGCTCTGCACCAGCGGCGCCAGCGAGCCCAGCCCAGCGCCGCGCGGCTGGATCACGGTGAAGGCATAGGCCGTGCCGGGCGCCGCAACGATCGCCACGACCGTCGCGTCGACCGCCTGGCCGCCCGAACTGGCCGCGACGGTGGCCGTGGCCGCGGTCAGGCCGTTGATCGTGGTCCGTTGTGGCGTAACCTCGACCCGTGCATTGGCATCGCCGCTCAGCGCGGCGAACTGCCGCGCGACGAAGGCATCGAGGTTCCCGTCGAACTTGCCGCCGGTGAAGGTCGCCTGGCCGCCGCGCCCGGTGGTGGGCGTGATCGACACCGCCGCAGCGCCATTGTTCATGCCGTAGCCGACCGGCGCGGTGAACTGGATGCGGTCGGGCGGATAGCGGAAGGTCTGGCCCTCGATCACGCCCTGCGCCGGATCGTCGCCATAGATCATGCCATTCAGCGCCATGAGGAAGGCATCGCCGCCCCGGGTGCCGCCGGTGGCCGTCTGCTGGCGCGCGCGCTGCAGCGCACGGCTGACCCGCGCCGCCGGATCGGGATGGGAGAGAGCCCAGCCCGGGGTGGTCCGGCTTTGTCCGGTAAGCCGGGCGTCGAGCGCGGTCTGGGCGGCCAGCGAGGCGAGGATGTCGGAGCTGGCGGTGGCATCGTAGCCGGCCTGGCGGGCATAGACCACGCCAAGGTCATCCGCCTCGAACTCATCCTGGCGCGAGTGCGACATCACCGTGCCGACCACCAGTCGCTGGATTCCCGCCTGGCCGATCTGGTTCCCCACCTGCCCCATCGCCCCGTTGCCGAGGATCGCGCCAAGCAGCGTCTGGCCCAGCGTGCCGAGCAGCACGCTGCGCTGGGTGACCTTCTGGCGCTGGTCGGTGTGGCGGGCGGCGATGTGGCCGGTCTCGTGGCCCAGCACGAAAGCCAGCTCGGCCTCGTTGTTCATCAGCGCGAGCAGACCGCGGGTGGTATAGACATAGCCGCCGGGGACCGCGAAGGCGTTGGGCACGCCAGAGTTGAGCAGCTTGAAGCTGAAATCCCGCTCCACCGCGGCGATCCGCGACTGCGCGGCTACCTTGAGCCCGACCTGCCGGACCAGCTGCGCCTGCGGCCCGGCATAGACCCCGCCATACTCAGCGGTCAGCTCGGGATCGGCCTGGGCCCCTGTCTGCTTGTCGGCCGCCGAGATCGCCTGCGGACCGGGGACGGCGATGGTCGTGGCCGCCTGCTGGGCACCAGCCGGCGCGGCCAGCCCCAGCGCGGCAACCGCCGCAAGCCAGTGGGAGTGCTTCATCCTGATCATTCTCTCCGCCGCTGCCCGCAACCCGGGCCATTATCCGGAATATAGGGCGGGGACGAGCCGGTTCCACTCAAATTCGCGGAGACATTTCGTGGCCCTGCGGGGATTACCCTCCCCCCCGTCACGCCAGCGCAGGCTGTCATCTCCCACCCTGTGACACGGCCTTGGCCAGGCCGCACCACCTCGCCGCCGGAGATGCCAGACTGCGCTGGCATGACGGCTGGAGAGCGACAGCAACCTAGGCCCTGGCCTGATCCCGGATCGGCAGGGTCCGCACCCGCTTGCCGGTCAAGGCGAACAGGGCGTTGACCAGCGCCGGCGTGGCCGGCGGCACGCCCGGCTCGCCAATCCCGCCCAGCGGCGCTCCGCTCTCGATGAAATGGACGTCGATCCGCGGCGGCGCCTCGGCCAGCCGCAGCAGCGGATAGTCGGTGAAGTTGCTCTGCACCACGGCCCCCTGGTCGAGGGTGATCTCCTCGGCGATCGCGGTGGACAGGGCCTGGATGATCCCGCCGGAGATCTGGGCCTCGGCATTGCGGGGATTCACGGTGGTTCCGCAATCGACCACCGCCGTCACCCGCTGGACCCGCGGATAGCCATCCTCGCGCAGCGCCGCCTCCACCACCTCGGCGACGATGGTGCCGAAGGATTCGACCAAGGCAATGCCACGGCCAACGCCGGGCGGCGGCGGGGTGCCCCAGCCGGCGCGGCGGGCGGCCTCGTCGAGCACCCGCACGTGGCGCGATCCTTCGGCCAGATGCTTGCGGCGGAAGCGGTAGGGATCCTCGCCCACGGCATGGGCCAGCTCGTCGATGAAGCTCTCGGTCCAGTAGCCGAACGGGTTGGCATTGACCGAGCGGAACGGCCCGTCGAGCTGGTTGGTCTTGAACGCGAAATGGCGCCGCTCGGTCGCCGGAACCTCATAGAGGAAGTGGACCTCGCCTTCGACATTGTCGCCCTGGGCATAGTCGGTGCGCATGGCGGTGATCCGCCCGTCGCGCAGCGCCGCGGTCAGCCGGGCCGAAGCCTGCGCGCGGTAGGAGCCGTGCTGGACTTCCTGCTCGCGGCTCCAGATCAGCTTGACCGGCCAGGGACACTGGCTGGCCACCCTGACCGCCTGGCCGATCACCTCGCACTGCGCCGGGAAGCGCCGGCCGAAGCCGCCCCCCATGATCGTGGTGTGCACGGTCACCGCGCTCTCGGGCAGGCCGGCCACCTCGGCCGCCATGTGCCGCACCAGCAGCGGATCCTGCAGGCCGGCCCAGATGTCGAGCCGGTCGCCTTGACGGTGCGCGGTGACCGCAAAGGGCTCCATCATCGCATGGTGCAGATAGGGCACGCGGTAATCGGCGCTGACGGTCCGGGCCGCCGGATCGGCCAGCGCGGCGGCGACGTCACCTTCGCCCGCGGTCTTGTCAGGCTTGCCGGCGCGGCGCAGCGCGTCCTGCGCGGCATAGATGCCCGGCGAGTTCAGCCCGCCGTGCCCGCCATCGGCGAACCGCGGCGAGAGCGCCCGCACCCCCTTGAGCGCCGGCCAGTAGCCCCGCGCCACCACGACCACCGCATCCTCCAGCTGGATCACCTTCTCGACCCCGGCGATCGCCCGCGCCGGCCGCGTGTCGACCGCCTCAAGCTTGCCGCCGCGGACCGGCGCCATCACCAGCGTCGCAACCCGCATGTCGGGCAGGGTCACGTCGATCCCGTAAACGGCCGTGCCATCGACCTTGCCCGGAATGTCCTGCCGCAGCGGCGACTGGCCGATGGCGCGCCCGCGCCGCGCCGCTCCGGGGGTCGGCTCCGTCCACAGCCGGCGCTGCGCCGCGGCCTCGGCCAGCTCGCCGAGGCGCAGGGCGCGCCCGCTGCCGGTGTGGCGCGCGCGGCCATCCTCGAGGACGATCTGCGCGGCGGGCACGCCCAGCCGGTCGGCCGCTTCCGCGGTCAGCAGCGCACGCGCGCCTGCCGCCGCGCGCCGCAGCGCGATCTGCCCGGTGTAACGCACCCCGGACGACCCGCCCGTCATCTGCATCGGGATCGCCCGCGCCACCAGACCCAGGACCGAGGCGGGGAGATGGGCGAAGGCCGGGCTGACCATCTCGGCGCCGAAGCCCTCGATGATCCCGGCATTGGCAAAGCCCGGCAGGGCCGGTGCCTGCGCGACCACGATCCGCGCGGGATCGACCCCCAGCTCCTCGGCCACCAACTGGGCCTGCGCGGTATGCGCGCCCTGCCCGAAGTCAATGGTCGGCGAATAGAGCGTAATGGTATCGTCCGGGGCGATCTTCAGGAAGGCGGCGAACCCGCCCTCGCCCGGCCGGACCGTCGCGGCCTTGGCTTCGGCCATGGCGCGGCTCCCGCTCCACTTCAACCCGAACATGCCGGCCCCGGCCACGGCGAGCGAGCCGAACAGGACGGCGCGGCGCCTGATCCCCATCACGCTGCTCCCGCTGCGGCGTCGGCAGCCTGGCCGGTGGCTGCGTGGATCGCGGCACGGATCCGCGGATAGGTGCCGCAGCGGCACAGGTTGGTCATCGCCGCATCGATCGCCTCGTCGCTGGGCTGCGGCGTTTGCTGCAACAGCGCTACCGCCGCCATGATCTGGCCCGACTGGCAATAGCCGCATTGCGGCACCTGCTGGTCGATCCAGGCCTGCTGGACCGGATGAAGCTGGCCGTCAGCGCTCTTCAGCCCCTCGATCGTGGTGATAACGGTGCCGGCCGCCGCTGCCAGTGGGAGCGAACACGAGCGAACCGGGGCGCCATCGACATGGACCGTGCAGGCACCGCAGGCCGCGACACCGCAGCCGAACTTGGTGCCGGTCAGCCCCAGTTCCTCGCGCAGCGCCCAGAGCAGCGGGGTGTCGGACTCCCCTGCGAAACGCACCGTGCGGCCATTGACCGTCGCCTCGATCGGCATCCTGCTCTCCTGTTCAGGTCCGGCTTACCTATGCTGACCGCAATGCCGACCCTAGAGCAGGGGCCGGTCCGGAGGCAACCTGACCATACCGGCCATCCCCGGCTCCCGCTGTGCCAGCCTCGCGGCAGACCCAGACAGCAGAGGGGCCGGAGCGTTTCCGCTCCGGCCCCTGCCATGTGTGCCGTTGCTCCGGCGAAGCGTCAGTACACCCGCTTCTTCGGCTTGATGTAGTCAACGTCATCGGTGAGCGTGAACTCGTGGACCGGACGGTAGTCGATCCTGACCTCGCCGCCCTTGCCGCCCCAGCCATTGAACCAGGTGGCGGTGTGCTTCATCCACTCGGCGTCGTTACGGTCAGGGAAATCCTCGTGGGCGTGGGCGCCGCGGCTTTCCTTGCGGTTGTGCGCGCCGTGCAGCGTCACCGTGGCCTGGCTGATCAGGTTGTCGAGCTCGAGCGTCTCGATCAGGTCCGAGTTCCAGATCAGCGACCGGTCGGTGACCTTGATGTCTTGCATCCGCGCATAGGTCTGGGCCAGCTTGTCCTTGCCCTCGGCCATCAGTTCGTCGGTGCGGAACACCGCGGCGTGGAGGCTCATCGTGCGCTGCATCTCGGTGCGGATCTCGGCGGTCGACGAGCCGCCGTTGGCATGGCGGAAGTGATCCAGCCGCGACAGCGCCATGTCGGCCGAGTCCTTGGGCAGTTCGGCGTGGGCCGAGCCGGGCTTGATGATCTCCTTGAGGCGATGCCCGGCGGCGCGGCCGAACACCACGAGATCGATCAGCGAGTTCGAGCCGAGGCGGTTGGCGCCGTGCACCGACACGCAGGCGGCCTCGCCCACCGCGAACAGGCCGGGAACCACGGTCTCGGGATTGCCGTCGGCCCCGATCGTCACGACCTCGCCCATGTAGTTGGTGGGAATGCCGCCCATGTTGTAGTGCACGGTCGGCACCACCGGCAGCGGCTGGCGGGTCAGGTCGACGCCGGCGAAGATTTTGCCACTTTCAGTGATGCCCGGCAGGCGCTCGGCCAGCACCTTTGGATCGATGTGGTCGAGGTGCAGGTAGATGTGGTCCTTGTGCGGACCGACGCCGCGGCCCTCGCGGATTTCCATCGCCATCGAGCGCGAGACGACGTCACGGCTGGCAAGGTCCTTCGCGGAGGGGGCATAGCGCTCCATGAAGCGCTCGCCCTCGGAGTTGGTCAGATAGCCACCCTCGCCGCGCGCGCCCTCGGTGATCAGCACGCCCGCGCCGTAGATGCCGGTGGGGTGGAACTGAACGAATTCCATGTCCTGCAGCGGCAGGCCGGCGCGCAGCACCATGCCGCCGCCGTCGCCGGTGCAGGTGTGGGCCGAGGTGGCGGTGTAGTAGCACCGCCCGTAGCCGCCGGTGGCGAGCACGACGGCGTGCGACTTGAAACGATGGATCGAGCCGTCATCCAGGCAGATCGCGATCACGCCGCGGCACTGCCCGTTCTCCATGATCAGGTCGATCGCGAAGTATTCGATGAAGAAGTCGGCCGCGTACTTCAGGCTCTGCTGATACAGCGCATGGAGCATGGCATGACCGGTGCGGTCGGCCGCGGCGCAGGTGCGCTGCACCGGCGGGCCTTCGCCCATGTTCTGCATGTGTCCGCCGAACGGGCGCTGGTAGATCGTGCCATCGGCGTTGCGGCTGAACGGCACGCCGGCGTGCTCGAGCTCGTAGACCGCCTGGGGCGCCTCGCGGACCATGTATTCGATCGCGTCCTGGTCACCCAGCCAGTCCGACCCCTTGACGGTGTCGTACATGTGCCAGGTCCAGTGGTCGGGCGTGTTGTTGCACAGCGAGGCGGCGATGCCGCCCTGGGCCGCGACGGTGTGCGAGCGGGTCGGGAAGACCTTGGTGATGCAGGCCGTGCGCAGGCCGGCCTCGGCGGCGCCCATGGTGGCGCGCAGGCCCGAGCCGCCCGCGCCGACGACCACCGTATCGTAGGTGTGGTCGATGATCTTGTAGGCAGGCGCGGTCATATCAGGCTCCGAGCGCGAGGCGGACGATGGAGAGGACGCCGAAGGCGGCGCCGGCGAAAGCGAACAGATCGAGCGCCAGCAGGAAGAACAGCTTGCTGCCGTGCTCGTGCTGGTAGTCCTCGATCACCACCCGCAGCCCGGCCCGGGCGTGCCAGAAGTTGACGATGACGAACAGCACCATGGCCGTCGCCGGCAGCGGCGCCGAGATCCACGCTTTCACCGTCAGGTAGTTGTAGGCGGGCAGCAGCAGCAGCGAGACCAGCAGGTAGAGCGAGACGATCAGGCTGGCGAGACCGGTGACGCGCTCCTGCAGCCAGGTGCCGGCACCGCTGTGGGCCGAGCCGAGGCCGCGGACGCGACCGATGGAGGTTCCATTACCCATGATCTGGTTCCTTAGCGCGCGAGGATGAGGGCCCAGGTGGCCACGGTCAGCAGGATCGAGAAGACGATCGTCAGCACCGACCAGCGAGCGTTGGTCTCGAGCTCATAGCCCGCGCCGATGTCGAGCACATAGTGGCGGATGCCGGTGGCGGTATGCTGCCAGAAGGCCCAGGTGAGCCCGACGAGCACGGCCAGCCCGACCGGGTGGCCCATGCACTTGACGAACTGGGCGTAGGCCTCCGGCCCGCTGGCGAGAGCGCCCAGCCAGTACAGCAGCACGCCCAGACCGGCGAGCGACAGGCCGGCGCCGGTGACGCGGTGCAGGATCGAGACGAGCATTGCCGGACCCCAGCGCCAGATCTGCAGGTGCGGCGAGAGCGGACGGTTGCGGGCGCCAACCTTGTTAGCACTGGCCATTGTCGCGGTATTCCCCAAGTTGCTTCGGCATTTCACCGACTTCAGGCGGCGGGTTACCCCGTTCCGCGCGACCTCCCTTAGTGATTCCGCGCTGCGGCGCAAGCGCTAGCCGACCGCCCCCGTACCAAGGCGCAGGTGCCCGCCGAACGCGACACAAAGCGGTACAGGCGCTTTGCTCCGGCGCCGGTTCGCCCTATGCAGCCGCCATGCCCCTGATTGCCCTTCTCCTCGCGGCGGCCCTCGCCGCTCCTGCTCCCACGGCCGTTCCCGCCTCAGAAACCGCTCCTCAATCCGCCCCTGTCCAGACCGTGCCGCAGGCCTGTGCCGGCCGCGATGGCTGGAGCGAGCCGGCCGTGCCGCAGCGCGTGTTCGGGAATACCTGGTACGTCGGCACCTGCGGCATCGCCGTTGTGATGATTTCCTCGCCCAAGGGCCTGGTGGTGATCGACGGCGGCCCGCGCGATGCCGGGCGACTGGTGGCCGACAGCATCGTGCGGGCGGGTTTCCGCCTGCGCGACGTGCGCTGGATCCTGTCGAGCCACGAACATCACGACCATGCCGGCGGCATTGCCGAGCTGCGGCGGCTCACCGGGGCCAAGGTGGCGGCCACCGCGCCCAATGCCGCTGTCCTGCGCACCGGCGTCCCCGCGGCCGACGATCCGCAGGCGGGCGATCTTTCGCCGTTCGAGCCGGTCCCGGTCGATCGTGTGCTGGCCGATGGCGAGGTGTTCCGGCTGGGCCCGCTGGCGATTACCGCCCATGCCACGCCGGGGCATTCGCCGGGATCGACCAGCTGGACCTGGCGCAGCTGCGAGGGGCGGATCTGCCGGGCCATGGCCTATGCCGATTCCATCTCGGCAGTGGCGGCGCCAGGCTACAGCTTCACGGCGCACCCAGACTATGTCGCGCGGTTCCGTCGAGCCCTGGCCACCGTCGCCAGTCTGCCCTGCGACCTGGTGATCACCCCCCATCCCGTGGCCAGCAACCTGTTCGATCGCCTGGCCGGCAAGGCGCCGCTGGCCGCCACCGGGGCCTGCCGGCGCTATGCCGCGCAGGGCCTGGCCGGCCTGCAAGCGCGGCTGGCCCGCGAGGAGCAGGACGCGAAGGCGGCAGGAGGCCGGCGATGAGCTGGAAGATCACGGCCCATGCCCCGCGTTCGGTGATCGAGGCCGCGCTGGTCGCGCACGAGGACGTGTTCGACTGGAACCCGGACATCGTCATCTCGGGCAGCGAGATCGCCGAAGATCGGCCCGACGACTGGCGGCTGGAGGCCTGGCTGCCGGACCAGCCCACCGCGGCCGACCTCGCCGCGATCGCAGGCCTGTTTGCCGATGGCGCGCCGGAGCTGCTGGTCGAGCAGTTGCCCGAGACCGACTGGCTGACGCTGTCGCAGCAGGACGTCCAGCCGATCCGCGCCGGCCGTTTCCACGTGCACACGCCCGAACACCCTGCCTCGTCCGAGCCCGGACTGCGCGATTTCGTCATTCCTGCCAGCCAGGCCTTCGGGACCGGGCAGCACGCCACCACGGCCGGCTGCCTGACCATGTTGACGACCATGCGGCAGCGCGGCGGGGTCGTCCGCAACTGCGCCGATATCGGCACCGGAACCGGGCTGCTGGCCTTCGCCGCGCTGGACCTCTGGCCGCGCACCCTCGCCACCGCGAGCGACATCGACCATGTCTGCGGGGCCGTCGTGCTCGACAATGCGGCGGCCAACGGCGTGCCGATCGGAGCCGGACCGGGCCAGCTGACCATGCTGATCGCCGATGGCATGAACCACCCGCTGCTCGACGCCCGCGGACCCTATGATCTGGTGATCGCAAACATCCTGGCCGGGCCGCTGATCGGACTGGCACCGGATTTCTCGCGCCATCTTGTTCCGGGCGGACACCTCGTCCTCGCCGGCCTGCTCGAAACCCAGGAGGCCGCGGTCCGCGCCGCCTGCCGCCGCGCCGGACTGCGCCTCGCCGCACGCCTGGTCCGGGGCGACTGGTCGATCCTGTGGCTGCGCAAGCGGGCGGGGGCGGCCATCCGATCGGGTCGGGCGGTCACTACCGGAACGTGGCGGGACTGAGGCTCTCGCCTGGTCTGGCTGTCATTCGTTGGACACTGACATGCGTTCTACGATTTGGACACCGCCTTAGGTTGAACTGCTTAATCAGCGCGCAACACCCTGCACCAAAGTTCAGGGTAAGCACTCCCGGTCGCTACTGGGGACGTTTGCCATGTTGCGCTGGTTTGAACAGATTGCGCCCATCAGAACAAAATTCCAGGTCATGCTCGCGGTCCACGGAACGCTCTCCGGACTCGGGCTGATCGCCACCTTCGCCGCCCGAAGCGCCCCTGACAGCTGGTGGCCAGTCATCCTTGCGGCGGCGGGGGTGATCGCCACGCTGCTGGCCGTCCCCACCTTCAGCCGGCTGGTTTGCAAGCCCTATGTCGACACCGTGGTCCGCATGGAAGCGCTCGCGGCCGGCGATATTGACAGTCCCGTGCATTACACCGAGCACCAGGACTGCGTCGGACGCATGACCAAGGCGATGGCTGTCTTTGCCGGCCATAGCCGGACGATCCGCACCTCGGAAGCGACGTTCGAGCGCCTGGTGGGCACGATGCGGCAAGGGCTGCAGCACCTCGCCGACAAGGACCTTGGCTTCACCCTGACCGAACCGCTGCCACCCGAGTACGATCAGCTCCGGCTCGATTTCAACCGTGCCACGGCTGCGCTGCGCCAAACGATCGAAAGCGTGCTCGAAACCGCCTACGACATCCACGCCAACGCTTCCGAGATCCGCGCCGCGACCGATGACCTGTCGAGCCGCACCGAGCAGAACGCCGCCGCGATCGAAGGCACCACACGGGCGATGAACGAGGTCAGCAGCGGGGTCCAGGCCAACGCCGGTTCCGCCGCCGAGGTCAACGGCACGGTCGCCGCCGTCCATGGCGAGGCGAGCGAAGGAGGACGTATCGTCGAGCGGGCAGTCGCGGCGATGCAGGCGATCCACGAATCCGCACAGGAGATCTCGAAGATCGTTGGAGTGATCGACGGCATCGCCTTCCAGACCAACCTGCTGGCGCTCAACGCCGGGGTTGAGGCGGCCCGGGCCGGGGATGCCGGCAAGGGCTTTGCCGTGGTCGCCAACGAGGTGCGCGCGCTCGCCCAGCGTTCTGCCGAGGCGGCGCAGGAAATCAAGACACTGATCGGCAAGTCGAATGGACAGGTCGAGCAGGGAGTCACTCTGGTGGGCGAGACCGGCACCGCCCTGGCCAAGATCGTCGAGCGCATCGGCGAGGTCCAGGGCAGCGTCCGCTCGATCGCCGACACGGCAGGGCGCCAGGCGACCAACCTCGCCGAGGTCAACGGCTCGATCGGCGCGATGGACCGGATGACCCAGCAGAACGCCGCGATGGTCGAGCAGAGCACGGCGGCGGCGCGGGGCCTCGCCGACCGGGCCGACCAGCTGACCCAGCTGGTCGAAGCCTTCCGCACCGGGCGCTCCGTCCAGACTGCACGGTCGCCACGGGTCCAAGCCCCCGCGCCCGTCCAGCGTACGGAACCGGCTGGCGCGCCGCGTGCCAAGGCGGCGCCGCTCACCGCACCGCCCGCCCGTCGCCCGGCCGCGCCGGTGGTGTCCGGGAACCTCGCGCTGGCTCCGGCTGACGCGGAGGACTGGTCCTCGTTCTAGCGGTGGCAATCCCGACCCGGACCGGTCGGGGCAGCCCACCCGCGACCTACTTCGCCGGCTTGCGGAAGCGCAGCACCATCTGATCGGTTGCGTCGTGCAGCTTGAACACCGGCTGGGTGTGATCATCCTCGGCGCGGCGCAGGCTCATGTCCTCGTCGTCCAGCACGAAGCCGGCCTTGAGCACGGTGCTGATCACCGCAGCCTCGTCGATGCGATGTAACGTGCCGGTTTCGCTGGTGCCGGTTCCCGCAGCGCCGCGGTGGTCGACCACCAGATAGGTCCCGCCCGGCTTGAGCGCGGCAAACACCGCCGCATTGGCTGCATCGGCGTTGCCTCCGCGCAGGAACAGGTCGTGGTAGTTCTGGCTGGTCCAGACCATGTCGAGCTTTTCCGGTGCGGCCAGCCCGTCGCCGCGCACCAGCTTGACGTTGGAATAGGTCTTCAGGATCGGATCGAACCGCTCGGTCATCCGGTTGGCGCCGCTGCCCGGCAGCCATGCATAGACGGTGCCGCGCGCGCCCACGGCCTTGGCGAAGACGCGGGTAAAATAGCCGTTGCCAGGCAGCAACTCACCGATCTTCAATCCCGGGCGGACCTGGGCGAAGGCCAACATGTCAGCCGGCTTGCGCGCCGCATCGCGGGCCACATCATCGGCCGGACGGGCCTTGTCGGCCACCGCGGCGACAATCGGAGCGGCCGGCTTGGCGGCGGCGGGGACGGTCAGCACAAGCGCTGCCGCGCCGGCCAGCAGGGTTGCAATCACGCGCATGTGCAGTCTCCTCCAAAAGCGGGCGATCAGCCCGCGGCTCTCACGATCTCGGCCCACCCGGCCTCGTCGATGACGGAAATTCCCAGCGCCTCGGCCTGCTTCAGCTTCGACCCGGCCCCGGGTCCGGCCACGACCAGATCGGTCTTGGCCGAAACCGACCCGGCTGCCCGGGCGCCCAGCGCCTCGGCCTGGGCCTTGGCCTCGTCCCGGCTCATGGTCTCGAGCTTGCCGGTGAAAACCACGGTCTTGCCCGCCACCGGGCTGTCCCTGGTCTCGACCACATAGTCCGGCGGGGTCACCTCGGTCAGCAGATCGTCCCACACCGCGACGTTGTGCGGTTCATGGAAGAAATCGCCCAGCGCCTCGACCACCACCGGGCCGACTCCTTCGATGCCGAGCAGTTCAGCCCGGGCATCGGCCACCTCGGGCAGGTCGGCGGCCGGGATCGGGGCGGCGAACAGATCATCCGCCATAGGTGCCGTGACACGGATCGCATTGGCCCGTTCGGCCACGGCCCGCAGCGCTGGCAGGGTGACGAAACGCTTCATCAGGTCGCGCGCGGTCACGGCGCCGACATGGCGGATGCCCAGCCCGAACAGCAGCCGCGCGGCATCGGGGCTGCGCTTGGCCTCGATCGCAGCCAACAGGTTGTCCACAGACTTGTCCTTCCACCCCTCGCGCCCGACGATGTCATCGCGGCGCCGGCGCAGGCGGAAGATGTCGGCCGGGCTTTCGAGCCAGCCGAGCGCGAAGAACTCGGCGATGGTCTTTTCGCCCAGCCCCTCGATGTCGAGCGCGGCCCGGCTGACGAAGTGCCGCAGCCGCTCGGTCCGCTGGGCCGGGCAGACCAGTCCGCCGGTGCAGCGCACATCGACTTCGCCCTCCTCGGCCACGGCTTCGGAGCCGCACTCGGGACAGTGCCCCGGGAAGGCGAAAGGATCGCCGGGTGCATCGCGGGTCAGGTTCTCGACCACCTGCGGGATCACGTCGCCGGCGCGCTGCAGCACTACCCGGTCTCCCACCCGCACGCCCAACCGCGCGATCTCGTCGCGGTTGTGCAGGGTCACATTGGTGACGGTCACGCCGCCGACCGAGACCGGGCGCAGCCGCCCGACCGGGGTGAGCTTGCCGGTGCGGCCGACCTGGATGTCGATCGCCTCCACCGTGGTCTCGGCCTGCTCGGCCGGGAACTTGTGCGCCAGCCCCCAGCGCGGCGCCTTGGCGACGAAGCCCAGACGGCCCTGCCACTCGAGGCTGTCGACCTTGTAGACCACACCGTCGATGTCATAGGGCAGATCGGCCCGCTGCGCGGCTATGCGCCGGAAATGGTCGAGCGCCTCCTGCGGATCGGCACAGCGCACCAGCAGCGGCGAGACCGGCACCCCCCAGGCGGCGATCCGTCGCATCATCGCGAACTGCCCCGTTTCGGGCAGCGCCGAGGCCGCGCCCCAGCCATGCGCAAGGAAGCGCAGCGGGCGGCTGGCGGTGACCCTGGCATCCTTCTGGCGCAACGATCCGGCGGCGGCATTGCGCGGGTTGGCGAACAGCTTCTCGCCCTTCTCCTCTTGCGCTGCATTCAGCGCGAGGAAATCGGCCTTGGCCATGTAGACCTCGCCGCGGATCTCGAACACCGCGGGCACGTCTCGGCTGAGCTGCTGCGGAATGTCGGCGATATGGGCGACATTGGCGGTCACGTCCTCGCCCACCTGGCCGTCACCGCGGGTGGCGGCGCGGACCAGCCGGCCCGCCTCGTAACGCAGCGAGCAGGACAGCCCATCGATCTTGTCCTCGGCGGTCAGGACCACCGCGGCGTCCTCGGCCAGGTTGAGGAAACGGCGCACCCGCGCGACGAAATCGCGCACGTCCTCATCGCTGAAGGCATTGTCGAGGCTCATCATCCGCACCTCGTGCGTCACCTTCGACAGGGGCGAGGCCGAAACCTCGTGCCCGACCTGGCGCGAGGGGCTGTCGGCGCGGACGAGATGGGGAAAGGCCGCCTCGAGCGCGGCATTGCGCCGAACCAGCGCGTCGTAGTCGGCGTCGGAGATCTCCGGCGCATCCTCGGCATGGTAGCGCCGGTTGTGATGCGCGATCTGCCGGGCGAGCCGCATCAGCTCATTGGCGGCCTCGGCCTCGCTCAGATCGGCCGGATTCACGCGGCTGCCCCCAGGACTGTCACCACCATCCCGCGCCGGATGCGGAAACCGAGGGTTTCGTACAAGCGGATCGCGCTGGCGTTGGCGGCATAGCTGTGCAGAAAGGCCTGGTCGCCGCGCGCTGCGAAGCCCGCCACGACCCGCCGGATCAGCCGCGCCGCCAGCCCCTGCCCGCGGAACTCAGGCCAGGCGCAGACCCCGCTGACCTCGGCCAGCCCGGCGGCAGGGCGCAGCCGCTCGCCCGCCATGGCTGCCAGCCGCCCCTCGCGCCGGATCCCGTAGAACGGCCCATAACGGCGGGTCGCCGGCCCCCACGGGCCCGGCCGGGTGGCCTCGGCCAGAGCGGTCATGGCAGCGGCATCACCCTCGTCCAGCGCGACGATCTCGGGATCATCGGCTGCCCGATCGACCGGGCCGTCGGCCACCATCTGCACCAGCGGGGCGGTGCGGATCACGCGGGTGCCGGGCGGTGCGGCAAAAGCTTCAGGCTCGACGAGCCACAGCTCGTCGGTGGCGGCGAGCAGCCCGGCCAGATCGCCGCGGGCATCGCCCGGCGCGGCAGCGAAGGGGCCATAATCCGGAACGATCCGCAGCGCCTGGCCATGGCGGCGGGCAAGATGGGCCTGCGGCCCGGTCAGGCCATGCCACACCGGAAAGTCGAGCGCCGCGATCATGGCTCAGGCCTGCTCGAGCAGGCGATCGGCCTGGGCCCGGGCCTCGGGGGTCACCTCGGCGCCGGACAGCATCCGGGCGATCTCCTCCTGCCGTCCCGCCGGATCGAGCAGGGCCACCGAGGTGCGCGTGACCGTGCCCTCGCTCGACTTTTCGATGAAGTAGTGCCGGTTGCCCCGCGCCGCGACCTGCGGGCTGTGCGTGACGGCAAGCAATTGCCCGCCCTGCGCCAGCCGCGCCAGGCGCTCGCCGATCGCGCTGGCCACAGCCCCGCCCACGCCGCGGTCGATCTCGTCAAAGATCACGGTTGCCGCACCGCCTTCCTCGGCCAGCGCCACCTTGAGCGCCAGGATGAAGCGTGACAGTTCGCCGCCGCTGGCGATCTTGCCAAGCGGTGCAAAATCGGCGCCGGGGTTGGTGGCAATCAGGAACTCGACCGCGTCCATCCCGGTGCTGCCCCAGCGGTCCTCGGGCAGGCGCAGCACCTGGGTGCGGAACCGCGCCGCATCGAGCCGCAAGGGGGCCAGCTCGGCCGCGACCGCCCGGTCGAGCCGCTGCGCCGCCTCGACCCTCAGCACCGACAGCGCCTCGGCCCGCGCCTGATAATCGAGCTGGGCGTCATGCGCGGCGCGCGCGAGGGCGGCGACCTCCTCCTCGCCCCCCTCGATGGCATCAAGCTGGGCACGCAACGCCAGCATGCGATCGGGCAGATCATCCACCGTGCAGCCATGCTTGCGCGCCGCGGCACGCAGCTCGAACAGGCGGGTCTCGATCCGGTCCAGCGCGGCCGGATCATGGGCCAGCGCCTCGGCCGCCGCGGCCAGCCGGTCCTCGGCCTCGCCGGCCTCGACCACGGCCCGGTCGAGCGCCTCGAGCGCCTCGGTCAGCAGCGGGTGCTCCGCCGCGATGCGATCGAGCCTCCGTGCCGCGCCGCGCAGCTGGGCCAGCGCCGAATCCGAACCAGCCCAGAGGTGCTGGAGTTCGGCCAGATCACCGGCGAGCCGTTCCCCCTTCTGCATCGCGGCGCGGGCGAGCGCGAGCTCGGCCTCCTCGCCAGCGAGCGGCTGCAGTGCCGTCAACTCGGTCAGATGGGCCAGCAGCAGGTCCTGATCGGCCGCCGCCTGCGTCAATCGGGCGCGCAGCACGGCCAGGCGATCCTCCGCCGTCCGCCACGTGCGCCAGGCGGCCTCGACCCCGGCAGCATCGGCGCGGGCATAGCGATCGAGCAGGGCGCGATGGCCGCGCGGGTTGACCAGGCCGCGATCGTCGTGCTGGCCATGCAGCTCGACCAGGAACGGCGCCAGCTCGCGCAGCAGCGCGACGCCCACCGGTTGATCGTTGATGAAGGCCTTGCTGCCCCCGTCGGGGCGCAGCTGGCGGCGCACGATCAGCGGCTCGCCGGGTTCGAGCTCAACCTCGGCCTCGGCCAGGGCTGCTTCGATCCCTTCGGGCAATACGGCGAAATCGAAGCTTGCCGAGACCGCCGCCTTGTCCGCGCCGGCACGGACCAGCCCACTGTCGGCCCGATTGCCCAGCACCAAGCCCAGCGCGTCGAGCAGGATCGACTTGCCAGCGCCAGTCTCGCCGGTGAGCACGCCCAGCCCGCGCCCGAACTCCAGGTCGAGCGCTTCGATCAGGACAATGTTGCGGATCGCAAGTCTGGTCAGCATCGGCAGGCCATCTGTTCGCGCGACGTTCTAGCGAAGGCAAGCGGGGAGGTCACGGGCGATCATCGCGCCGGCCGAAACTTTCCACCATTGTCGCCACCCTCGTCCCGGCCCCTATGTCCCGGCCCCTGTGTCCCGGCGCCTGTCCGGAACAGTGGGTGGGCGACCATGCGGGACTGGCTGCGGCGCCACGCTGTCGCAGGTACCAGCCTGCGCCGGCCTGACGAGCCTTGGGAACAGGTCAGCACTCCACCCCAGCAAATGCAGAGATCCCTGTTCCCACCAGGCTGTGCCGAACGCACAAAAAACCCCCGCCGAAGCGGGGGTTCCTTGCGCTCCAGCCAAGGGGCAGGCTCAGAGCCCGGCGATCGCCTGGTCAACCAGCGCCTTGTCGGTCGCGGCATCGTTGCGGGCGCGGATCAGGGTGCCGGCGGCTCCCGCCGCGGCCGCTGCGGCGCGGGCGCGCAGGTCCTGCACGGCGGCCAGTTCGGCGGCGGAGATCTTGTCCCCCGCCATCTTTTCGCGGCGCGCGATCAGGTCGGTGGTGTCGACCTCGGCCTTCTTGACGATCGCCTCGGCCTCGTGGCGGGCATGGTCAAGCATCTCGGCCGCCTCACGTTCGGCGTTGGCGATCTTGTCGGCATACTCCTTGCGGAGCGCTTCGGCCTCAGCGCGCAGCTGCTTGGCCTCGTCGAGCTGGTGGCGAATCTCGGCGATCGACTTGTCGAGCCCGGCGGTAATCACGCCCGGCACCTTCTTCCACACCATGACGATGATCAGGACGGTCATCGACAGGGCGACGAACCAGCCCGCGCCGAAACCGGCGACGGTCGGCTCAGCCGCCTCGTGCCCGCCCGCATGCTCGGCAGCGGCGGCGAGGAGGGTCAGGAGATCAGCCATGGAGCAGTTCCTTCACGGCGACGCGCGCGGCGTCCTGATCGACCGCCAGGCCGGCCAGACGTGAGACGATATCCCCCGCCGCCTCGGCAGCCACGGTCTCGATCTCGTCGAGGGCCCCGGCACGGGCAGCGGCGATGCGGGCCTCGGCCTCGGCCAGACGGGCGTCAATCGCCCGGTTGGCCTCGACCAGTCGGACTTCGGCGGCCTTGGCCGCTTCGGCCTTGGCCGTGGCGATCAGCGCCTGGGCTTCCGCCCGCTGGCGGCTGGCCTGGGTGCGCCATGCCTCTTCCTGGGCATCGGCCGCCTTGCGCGCGGCATCGGCCGCCGCGAGATCGGCGGCGATCTGCTTGTCGCGCGAGTCGACCGTCGCCATCACCTTGGGGACCATGCCCCGGCCGACGACGAAGAAGACGAGGCCAAAGAACACCAGCAGCCAGAAGATCTGGCTGGAATAGGTGGTGGCCAGCTGAGCTATCTGAGGCATTGCACAGGTCCCGGGCTGGAACGGGTCGGCCTGCCGACGGGACACAACCGTCGGCAGGCGATCAGTCCGTCAACGTCGTCAGGCGACGAAGACGAGGATCATCGCGACGACGAACGACAGCAGACCCAGAAGTTCGGCGGCGGCGAAGCCGATGAACAGGCGGCCCTGCTGGCCGTCGGCAGCACCCGGATTGCGCAGCGCGCCTTCCAGGAACTTGGCGAAGACGTTGCCCACACCGAGCGAGGCCAGACCTGCACCGATCGCGGCCAAGCCAGCACCGAGAAGCTTCGCGCTCTGAGCGTCCATGTCAAAAACTCCTTAGTTCTTATTCCGTTGAGGAATACGTTTGAAAAATCAGTGGAGGTTCTCAGCGTCGTTCAGATAGACGCAGGTGAGAAGGGCGAAAACGTAGGCCTGGATGCCGGCCACCAGCAGCTCGAGCGCGCAGATCCCGATCATCAGCAGGAAGCTGGGCAGCGCGGCGATGCCGAAGGTCAGCGCCCCGCCGTTCGTCCCGGAGATCACGAAGCCCGACAGCACTTCGAGCAGGACGTGGCCGGCCATCATCGCGACGAACAGACGCAGCCCGAGCGAGAACGGGCGGACCATGAAGGAGATCAGCTCGATCGGGAAGATGATCGGGATCATCAGGGCCGGCGTGCCGTGCGGCACGAATAGCGAGAAGAAGTGGAAGCCGTGCTTGGCGAAGCCGACGATCAGCACGATCGAGAAGCTCATGATCGCCAGCACGCCGGTCACCGTGAAATGGCTCGTCGGCGTGAACGGATGCAGGCCGATCAGCGCCAGCGGCAGGAGACCCAGCACGTTGGCAAACAGGATGAACATGAACAGCGAGAACACGTAGGGCAGGTACTTGCGGCCATTCGCCCCGATGTTCGAGCGCAGCAGGTCGTCGACAAAGCCGGTGAAGCTCTCGACCGCCATTTGCCAGCGGCCCGGCACCTGCGCCTGCTTGGCCCCGCCGCCGACGAAGACCACCAGCACGAGGGCAGTGATCGCCATCCACAGCGCCGAGTTGGTGAAAGCGATGTTGTAGCCCGCGAGCGCCAGGTGATCGGTGCCGAACAGCGGCTCGATCGTGAACTGGTGAACCGGATCGACCTTGCCTTCCGCCACTTGCCTTAACCCCGTATTCGACCAAAAAGTCTAAGCCGATCAGCCTATTCTGGCGGACGGCTGGCAATCCGGATGATGTTCCGGAAGGCCACGACAACCCCCATGAACAGCATCACGAGCAGGCCCCAGGGGCTGGTTCCGGCGAACTGGTCGATAACCCAGCCCAGGAATGCACCTCCGACCAACCCGCCCAGCAGTTCCCCGAGCACCCGGTTCCCCATGCGGTAATTCGCATCGGACTCCGTCTTGACCGGGGCGTTGCGCTGCTCTTCCCGCTCGCGCGCGGCCTTGAGCCGCTGCTCGAGCGCGTCGATCCGCGCATCTTCGCCGATGGGCCCCTCGTCGGTTCGGTCGTCGGCCATGCCCTGCCCCTCAGTCCTGTGCAGTCTGTGGTGCCCGGCATGCCCAACGCTCCCCCGCCGAGAGCGCCGCCCCCTTAGGCGGGCGGTTAAACCGAGTCAACTGCACCGGCCTCCTCCTTTCGGGTGGCATCGCCGGGGTGGAACCGGTGCGGCAGCCTGGCCTTAACCCTCAAGCCGCACCCGGCCCGCACGCCCGACTGGCCGCAACCGACCGGCGTGTGCACTGGCCCGAAACCCTTACCTTGACGGGGTCTGATGGATGTGGCGCGGGGCGAACGGCAACTCCGCCCCGCGCCACACCGCTCAACTCCGAGGGTTCTTGGTGATCCGCTCGACGAGCATGCCCATGACGAAACAGCCAGCCATCAAGCCCGTCTTGAGCAGGATGGCCCCGCCATCACCCGGATCCAGCATCGTCATAAGGGCAGCGGAAGCCGCCATTCCGTACAGGAAGGCCGGGACGACAAACGCCATGGCCCGGAACTTTTCGGGGGTGTTCATAACGGGCTGCCCTGCTTTAGTGCTTCCTGATCCCATCTTTGTACAGCAGGGCATGGCTGTTGCCGCCAGCGACGGCAGCGCCCCCATAACCTGCGGCGGCACCGATCGGACCTGATACGGTTCCCAACGCTGCGAGTGCCGGACTGCACGGACTTTGCACCAAAGCAGCAGTGGGGGCCGCTGCACCGATGAAACCCCGAACACTGCCAGCCGTGAGCAGCATCCGTATCTGCTCTCGTTCGCCAGCACCGGAAGCAAACTCACCCCCGTGATCGTCAAGGAGCCGAAAGCTCGTGGATTGTCCTCTCACAAACTGTTCGTTTTGCATGCATTCACCCAGCGCTACAGGAACGCCGGCGTCATCAACGCCAAGACGGCCTGGAAGGGCGACCCAACCGCAACGTTGATCAGTTTGCGTCCCTGAACAATACGAACGAGCCCTGACTGACAACGCTGCATCTCTTTGGATGCCGCGCGTCGATGACATCGTCAGCCGATGACATCTTCACACAGGTGAGCCCATGCTCGCCCCGTCACCTTGTCAGCCAATCAACCGGCTGGGCAGCGGGGATCGCGCTGCGGCGGGGCGCTGGTGCGGGTCGCCCAGGTGCCGTCGGGGGCCTGGTACTTCTCTCCCGGGGCCGTACGGGCGATCGCGAGGCAGCCGGCGGTGAAGGCATATTCCTCGACCGTGGCGTGCTGGGCCTGCGCGTGCTGGGCGTAGACCGCCTTGCGCTTGATGTTGAGATCCTCGACCAGCGCCTTGAGCGGCGCGCTCGGCGGCACCACGAAGCCGAGGTAGCCATCGGCCTTCTCGCCCACCTGCCCCGCTGCCCGGGCGGCGGCATAGGCGGGGTCGCGCTGGGCCAGGGCCGGCGCGGCGAGGACCAGCGCCCCCAGCGACAACGCCAGCGCGGAGCGGATCAGGGGGGCAGAAAGGAACATCAGAAAATCTCCGGGTTCTGCGCGATCGTCTGGTCGGCATCCTTGGCCAGGCGGTAGACGACCTCCTGCTGGATATTGATGTTCAGCTCGATCACGATGGGCTTGTCCGGCGCATTCACCGAAATGCAGCCCCCCATCGCCAGCAAGCCAGCCACCAGCATTCCCGCCGTCGCCATCCTCGTCAGGCCCCGGAACCGGCCCCGTTTGCTGTCACCCTGCATCGGCAGCGTTGTCGCAAGCGAAGCGCGATCGGTCAATTCACGACGGGTCATGGCGTGGTCTCGCTGACTGGGGGCTGAATGCGCGGACCGGCCGGGCGTGCGACGGGGGCGACCGGGCGCCCCTGGGCATCGACCAGGCCGAGCGTGCGCGGGTCCTTGATATAGGCCGGATCGTACATCGCCTTGACCGAGCTGATCAGGCTGTAGAACGGGGCGCGCAGGTTGACGTTGAACTGCAGCGGCAGCCTGGCGAACCGGCGGGTCACGAAGTTGCGCTTGGCCCCGGCCCCCTGCTTGACCCCATCGAAGCGCACGCGCGTCACGATCTCGCCCTCGAGCGCCCCGTCCATGGCGATACGCATGGTCCGGTAGTCGAGCGAACGCAGCGCATCGAAGGCGAAGTTGGCGATGGGCGAAAGGTCGCGGTAGGTCAGCGCCCCGACGTAGGAGAGGTTGCCTCCGGGCGGCCGCGATTGCAGCATGCCGCCCTCGATCCGCCCACCGTTCTGGTCGAACACCAGCGGCAGGGTGCCGTCAAAGGCCCCGCTGGCCGAGAGATTGGCCAGTTCCATCCGCTCGATGAAGTGCCCCGCATCGAGCGCCTCGATATCGAGCACGAAGCGGCGCGTCTCCTCGACACCGAAACGCATCTCGGCGGGACGTAGCTGGAGCCGGCCGCCAAGGAACGGCCAGGCCGCGCCCTCGATCGCGGCCAGTCCGCCGGGCCTCAGCTGGAAGCGGAGTTCCCCGTCGTTCACCTCAATGCCGGGATTGACCGCGGCGATGGTGACGCGCTGGTGCGGCGGCGTGACCAGGCCGAGCAGATCGCTGAACTCCACCTCGCCGCGAATGCCCTGGGCCGGACCGAACGCCGCTGCCAGGTCGAGCCCGTCAGTGCGGAAGCGGCCGGTGCTGCGCACCTGCTCGGCGGTCCAGTCGATCCTGCCCGCCCCCGCGACCCGTCCGCGCACATTGGCCACCACACCGAGCAGCTGGCGGGTGAGCTGGCCCGGCTGCAGTGCCTTGTCGAACTCGAGCCCGGCCACGCGCACGTCGGCATGGCCGCGCGCCCGGGCCAGGTCATGGCGCAGGTCCACCCGGGCCACCTCGCGGCCGCTCTGGGGCTCCCGCAGCCGCGCCGCGGCAGTCAAGACATTGTCCACCAGCGCCAGCGTGGCCTGATCGCCCCTGAGCGGCTCGAACCGCGCCACGCGGGTGCGGTCCTGCAGATCGAAGGTGGCATCGGCGATGCTGAGACGACCTGCGGCGAAACGCCAGGCGCCCTGCGCCGCCACGAGGTCGAGCGGGACCGCGGCCAGCCGGACGTCGGCCCCGCCGAAATGCCCGCTCACCGTGCGCCCGACCTCGGCCCGCAGGTCGCTGAGGCGGACGTGGCTGGCGCTTTGCGGCGGCCCCAGCGTGACCTCCAGCGCCCGGGCGAACAGGCTGCCGGGCGCCGCGAAACCGACCGGCCCGCTGGCGATGCGCAGCGGGGTCTCGCCGAGGCGGCCGGTCAGGTCGAGCGCCGGGATGCCCAACGCCAGCCGGGTGCCGCCCCGGCCGCTCTGCAAAATCGCTGCGCCCGGCGACGGGCACAGCGAAAGAGCCTGCTGGTCGAAGCTGAGGTTGGCCAGGGTCAGCGCGTCGAAGCGGACCGGCAGGCAGCGCCGTCCCACAACCAGGGTGCCGCGAACATCGCGGGCGCCGTCGAGCGGAATGGTCAGGTTGGTGGCCTGACCGCCCGGCACCGCGCCGCTCGCCACGATCACCCCGCCGAAGTTGAGCGCGCCGTTCCCCTGCTGCACAAGGGTCAGCCGCGGGATGGCCAGCCGGGCATCGCCGGCGCGATAATCGGCCATGGCCATGGTCAGACGGGTCCAGCCGCGGACGCCCTGGGCAAGGCGCCCGGTCATCTGCGGCAGCCCTTCTCCGCCGGTGGTGAAGTTCCCGGCCAGTCGCGGTGTGCCCTGCCCAAGGGTCAGCTGGAGGCGCGAGAGGGCCAACAGTGTGCTGCCGCTGCCCCCGGTCAACCGCCCCTGCGGCACAACCAGACTGACCCCCTGCGGCGCCCCGCGCAGCACGAAATCGCCCTGCAGCCGGCTGCCGCGTTCCTCGCGCGCCAGCGACGCACGGACCTGCCGGAGCAGCGGGGCGACCAGCGTCCCCTCCCCGGCCCGCTGCCACCCATCGATTGCCGCGGCCAGTCCGCGGCCGACCCGCAGACCGCCGGCGTCGAGCGTGCCCTCGGTCTCGAACCGGCCCAGCCCCTCCCGCGCGCGGAGCAGGCCGGACAGCGCGAGGGTCGCGGCGCCGACCTGGGGCTGGTCGAGCCCGCGTCCGGTCAGGTCGTAGCGCGCCGTGACTCCGCCCTGCCGAAAGGTCGCATCGACGGCCCCGGTCCAGCTCCGGGATCGGAGCTCTCCAGCACTGACCTGACCAGACTGCAGACCGACCCGCACGGTGCCGCCATCCAGCGTCGCATCAGCCTGCCCGGCCAGATCGAGCTGCACGGCGCGTGCGGACAGCGTTGCGCGGCCCGGGCAGTCGAGCACGGCAGTCCGCAGGGGACCGGCAAAGGTTGGCTTGCCCTGAACGATGCGGACGCGCCCGTACAGGCTTGCTCCGCGCGCCTCACAGCCCGCCAGCGCGAGCCGCGGCGCCCGGATCCCGAGGGTCCCGTCGAAGCCGTCGAACAGCCCACCCCGCCCCTCGAACGCGGCGCCGACCGGCCCGTGATCGCCGGTCAGTCGCGCCCGCCCGTCGATCACCGTAAGGTCCAGCCGGGGCAGTCCGGCCGACTGGCCGTCGCGCTGGCCGAACAGCAGCGAATCGAGCCGGCCGAAGCTGACCCGGTCGCCCTGCCAGGTGCCGTAGAGCCGTGGCCGGACCAGCCGCACCGTGCCGATGGCCGGCAGGCCCAGGCGGGGCGACAGGGCGATCTCGGCCTCGGCGATGGTCAGGTCGGGGTGGCGGGGATCGCCGATCACGATGTCGCGCAGCACCTGGCGGCGCGGGCCGATCGCGACGATGCGGTAGGTGGCGGGGAGGCCCAGCTCGCGCAGCTGGCTGGCGATCAGCCCGTCGGCGATCCGCTCGCGCGCCACCCAGGTGGCACCGACGGCCGCCAGCGTCACCACCCCCGCGGCGGCCAGGACCCGGCGGCCGGTGCGGCGGGGTTCGGGCTCGGGCTGCGGGGCGCGGGGCGCGGAAGGATCGTCGGCGGCGGCCTCGCTCATCGCGCTACCCTTGCGCTCTCGCCCGGCGAAAGGCAATGCTCGGCGCCGCGGTCGCACGCTCGACGAGGAGAGGCCGCGTGACCCCACCCGAGCTGTTCGACCGGACTGCCGGCACGGCTACCGGCACGGAAGATCGCGCCGATTCCGGGCCTCCCGCTGCGCAGGGCCACCGCGCGCGGCTGCGGGCGCGGCTGCTGGCCGGCGGGATCGACGCACTAGGTGATCATGAGCTGATCGAGCTGCTGCTGATGGGGGCGATCCCGCGGCGCGACGTCAAGCCGCTGGCACGCAGCCTGCTGCAGCGCTTCGGGTCGCTCGCCGGGGTGCTCAATGCCGATCCGCGCGCCCTGGCCCGCCATCCCGGCATGGGCGACGCGACGGCCGCCGCGCTGTGCGTCGTCGCGGTTGCCGCACGCCGCCAGGCGCGCGAGCAGGTGCGCGCCGCCCCGGTGCTGAGCTCGTGGCAGGCGCTGCTCGACTATCTGGCGATCGACATGGCCCACCTGACCGTGGAACGGGTGCGCATCCTCTATCTCGACACCCGCAACATGCTGATTCTCGACGACCATGTGGGCGACGGATCGCTCGATGAAGCCGCGATCCATCCGCGCGAGGTGATCCGGCGCGCGCTCGATATCGGCGCGGCGGCGCTGATTCTGGTCCACAACCACCCCTCGGGCTCGCCGGAACCGAGCCGGGCGGATATCCAGATCACCCACCGAATCGCCGAAGCGGGGCGGCTGCTGGGGATCACGGTGCACGATCACCTGATCATCGCCCGCAGCGGCCATATCTCGCTCCGCTCCAAGGGCCTGATCTGATGACCTCCACGCGGCGAACCCCCTGATGTGCCTGGCCGCGATCGCGTTCGAGGCCGATCCGCGCTGGCGGCTGGTCATCGCCGCCAACCGCGACGAGTTCCATGCCCGCCCTGCCGCGCCGCTGGCGCGCTGGTCCGACGGCAGCGGGATCATCGCCGGCCGCGACGAAACCGCCGGCGGCACGTGGCTGGGCCTGACCGAGACCGGGCGGCTCGCCCTGGTGACCAACTTCCGCGTGCCCGGCTTCCCCCTGCCCGACCGCCCTTCGCGCGGGCGGCTGGTCACCGACGTGCTGGCCGGCCGCGATCCCGTCGGTGCGGGACTGGCGGCGATGAACCCGTGCAACCTGCTGGTGGTCGAGGGCGCCGCGGCCAGCTTCGTCACCAACTATCCCGAATTGGCCACCCGGCAGCTCGAACCGGGGCTGCATGGCCTGTCGAATGGCGCGCTGGCCCCGCCGTGGCGCAAGACCGAGCAGACCATGGCCGCGCTGCGCGGCTGGCTGGACGGCGCAGCGGAGTCGAGCCCTGAGGGCCTGTTCGCCGCGCTGGCCGATCCCCGCCCGACCGCCGAGAGCTGGGAAGAGGGCGGGCCCGAGCCGCGCTTGTCGAGCCCATTCATCCGCGATCCCAGCTATGGCACGCGTTGCTCGACCGTGGTGCTGGTCGACCGCAGCGGCGCGGGGACGATCATCGAGCGGCGTTTCACGGCCCACGGACAGCCCGCCGGCGAGGTCGCGATCGCGTTTCGCTGGTGACGGCGCCGGCCGGGGGTGCCCTCGGCCCTTGCCTTCCCGGCCCTTGGGCCGTAGCGGCGCCGCAGCACGCCCGCATCGCGGCACCCGGCCCACCGCTCAGGAGTCATCGCCATGGTCCCCCGTTACGCCCGCCCCGCCATGACCGCGATCTGGGAGCCGGAGGCACGGTACCGGATCTGGTTCGAGATCGAGGCCCATGCCACCGAGAAGCTGGGCGAGCTGGGCGTGGTTCCGCCCAGCGGCGCCAAGGCGCTGTGGGACTGGTGGGCGACCAGTCCGGCGATCGACGTCGCCGCGATCGACGCGATCGAGGCCGTCACCAAGCACGATGTCATCGCCTTCCTCGATTGGGTCGCCCAGCAGGTCGGGCCTGAAGCGCGCTTCATGCACCAGGGCATGACCAGCTCGGACGTACTCGACACCACCCTGGCGGTGCAGCTGATGCGCGCCGCCGATCTGCTGCTGGACGATCTGGATGCCCTGCTCGCGGCGATCAAGCGCCGCGCGCTGGAGCACAAGTACACGCCCACCATCGGCCGCAGCCACGGCATCCACGCCGAGCCGACCACCTTCGGCAAGAAGCTGGCCGAAGCCTATGCCGAATTCAGCCGCTGCAAGACCCGCCTGATCGCCGCGCGGGCCGAAGTGGCCACCTGCGCGATCTCGGGCGCGGTCGGCACCTTCGCCAACATCGATCCGTCGGTGGAAGAGTATGTCGCCGAAAAGCTGGGCCTCGCGGTCGAGCCGGTTTCGACCCAGGTGATCCCGCGCGATCGCCACGCGATGTTCTTCGCCACGCTGGGCGTCATCGCCAGCTCGATCGAGCGGCTGGCGGTGGAGATCCGCCACCTCCAGCGCACCGAGGTGCTCGAGGCCGAGGAATACTTCTCGCCCGGCCAGAAGGGCTCGAGCGCGATGCCGCACAAGCGCAACCCGGTCCTGACCGAAAACCTTACCGGGCTGGCCCGCATGGTCCGCTCGGCCGTGACCCCGGCGCTCGAGAACGTGGCGCTGTGGCACGAGCGCGACATCTCGCACTCCTCGGTCGAGCGGTTCATCGGTCCCGACGCGACGATCACGCTCGACTTCGCCCTCGCCCGTCTGACCAGCGTGGTCGACAAGCTGGTGGTCTATCCCGAGCGGATGCAGAAGAACCTCGACAAGATGGGGGGCCTCGTCCACTCGCAGCGCGTGCTGCTGGCGCTGACCCAGGCCGGGCTCGAGCGCGATGCCGCCTACCGGCTGGTCCAGCGCAACGCGATGAAGGTGTGGGAATCCGACGGGCAGCTCAACCTGATGGAACTGCTCAAGGCCGACCCCGACGTTGCCGCCGCGCTCACCCCCGCGCAGATCGAGGACAAGTTCAACCTCGACTACCACTTCAAGGCGATCGACACGATCTTCGCGCGGGTATTCGGAGACTAAGGCCTGTTCGCGAGCTCCCCTGCGGAGGAGAGCGCCGGACCACCTCCCGCCCCCTCAGAAACTCGCCGTCAGGTTGAGGCTGCCATAGCGCGTGGTCGCGCCCGGGGGCGCGTTGGGGGCGGTGCGCAGGAAGCGCCCCTTGGCCAGCAGGACGGTCGTGATCTCGAAGCGCCAGCGCTGCGGCACCAGCCACCAGCGCACCCGGCCGTCGAGCTGGTGGCCGGCCCAGGTCCCGGATGCACCGCTGGGATCGCGCACCCCGGTCGAGGAGAAGCCATCGCGCGAATCGGCGAGCCACAGCGCGCGGTAGCCAAGGAAGGCATCGACCCGGCGCGACGGCGTCACCTCGACCCGGATGCCGGGTGACACCACATTGCTGCGGGCGATGGCATTGTAGAGCCCGGCCGGGGCCAGGTCGGCCCGGCGCATGCCGTAGAGCGTGTCGAACCGGCCATAGGATCCGCCCGGGCCGTCGCCGCTGGCATGGTCGAACTCGATCTGGACATGCGGCTGCCATGGCCCGCCGAAACTGTAGCCGGCGTGGACGCGCCAGAAGCTGGCGCTGACCGACTGGCGCGGCGCGCCGGCTGCCGCGGTCGCGCTGATCGAGCCCCACTGGTAGATCCCCTCGAGACCCCATTCCGCCGCACCCGGGCGCGGCTCGCGCACCAGGCGCAGGCTCAGCGTATCCAGCGAGCGGTCACGGCTGGGCCGGCCCGGGGCGTCACGTTCGCCCAGATGGAGGAAAGCGATCTCGCGCAGCAACGGCGAGCCCTGGCGCTGCTGTGCCAGGAACCCGCCCCACAGCACCGTATCGAAGCTCTCCTTGTCGAGCGCGACGCGGTTGGCGCGCAGGCCCGGACCGTCGTCTGGCAGCCGCAGCAGCGGCAGCGCGTAGAAGGCGGTCGCCCTGATCCCCGAACGGGTGGCGAGATCGCCGCGCAGGCCGGTAAAGGCAGTGATGGTGTTGCGATAGTCGTCGATCGCGACCAGCCGGCGCGAGCCCAGCGACAGGCCAAGGCGACCAAGCTGGACGCTGACTTCGCTACCTGATCCGAACAAGGGGCCAAGGTCGGCCTCGACATGGGCGATGACCGGCTCGAGCGCATTCACCTCGCCGGTGCCGAGCGGGGTGCCGGGGTTGGCGCCCCAGACCCGGCTGTCATGCAGCTCGCCCACCAGCCGCAGCCAGTCGCGCCGCCAGACCGCGCGGATCTGGGTGCGGCTTTCATAGAGCACGTCGCTGGAGTTGCCGCCAACGCGGGGCTGTCCGTCGATCGCGTCGAGGCGCAGCCGCACCGTGCCGTGGACCGTCAGCCCCTCGGGCACGGTATCGGCCCGGCCCGGCGCCGCCAGACCCAGCGCAACGATGCCGCCGATCGCCCCGATGCGGAGCCTGTCCATCGCGTACCCCTGTTCCCCACCCCGGGGAGATCGGGGCCTGTCGCTACACAGGCCCCGACTGTTTCACGCTGATGACACCGTCAGAACGAGAATTTCACTGTCCCGCCGAAGGTGCGCGGATCGCCCGGCTGACCGGCGATCAGGCCGACGTTGCCCGGCGCGACCTGCAGCAGATCCATGAAATTGGTATCGAAGGCATTGCGCACCCAGGCGAAGATATCGAGGCCTTCGCCCCGGAAGCCGGCGCGGAAGTTGGTCAGGGCATAGGCATCGACCACGGTATAGCGCGAAGGCGAGGCGTTCGAGTTCCAGCTCGAACGGTAGTTGCCATCGACCCCGAAGTAGATCTGGCCGTCCTTGTCGAGCAGCTTGGCCGGGACATTGTACTCGGCCCCGTAGGAGAAGGCCCACTTCGACACGCCCGGCAGGGCCTGGCCCGAGATGTCGCAGGCGCGCGGGCTGAGCGAACCCGGGATCCCCGCGAGCGACAGGTCGGGCGTCACGCCGACGGCATAGAAGGTGCCGCCCGAGAGCTCGGGTGGGCATGGGGCATTGGTGAAGCGCTTGTACTTCGCGTCGGTGTAGGCACCGTTGGCATAGGCGGTGAAGCGGTCGCTGGCGACGATCTTGAAATCGGCCTCGATGCCCTGCGACCGGACCTTCTCGGCATTGGCGAGATAGCCGCGCACCGTGCCGAACTGACCGCCGTTCACCGTCGCCTGGAAATCCTTGATGTCGGTGATGAAGGCGCTGAGGTTGAAGGTCGCGCGCCGGTTGAGGAACTGGGTCTTGAGCCCGGCCTCGAAGTGCAGGACCGATTCCGGCCGGACCGTGCTGGTGCTGAGGTCGGGCTGGTTGTTGGCATCCAGCGGCAGGCCGTTCTGGTTGATGCCCAGGGTCTTGAAGCTCTTGGCGAAGGTCACATAGCCCAGCACGTCACGGGCGAACTTGTAGTTGACGTTGAAGTCATAGGTGAAGTTCCAGGCGCTGGCCGACGGCGTGGTCAGCTGCGGCTGGTAGATACCGCACTGCGCGGTCAGCACGGCATTGCCGGTCGTGGCCGAGGGGGCGCAGCTGGGGATCACCACGCCCGCACCGGTGGTGACCACGCGCTGGTAGAAGCCTTCCTTCTTGTCATAGTTCAAACGCACGCCCGGCTGGATCGTCAGCTCCGGGGTGACCTTCCAGCTGGCCTGGCCGAACAGTGCGGCGCTGTCGCTCTTGAGGTACTGGGTGTTGGTCGCGGTCAGCCCGGCCAGCGTCGCGGGGATGTTGGCGATGTTGGTCGGCGAGGTCGAGGGCGACAGGCTCCACAGCGCGGCATCGGCGCCCTGCTGCTCGGTCCCCTGGGTGTCGATGCGCTGCTTGAAGCCGAACAGGCCGACCACGAAGTCCACCGCGTCGCTTTCGTAGTTGTAGCGGAACTCCTGGCTGTACTGGTTCTGCTGCGAGGGGTTCTGCGACCGCGCGACGATCGAGAGGCCAGTGAAATCGCGATCGTTCTCGGGCTTCCAGTCCCAGAAGCGCCAGGCAGTGATCGAGGTCAGGCTGCCCGTGCCCAGCTCCCAGTTGGCCTTGAACGAGACGCCGCCGATCTTGTTACCGGCGTTGAGGTTGGAATCGAGATCGGTGAGGCGATCATAGGGATTGGTGCTGGGCACGGCATAGTTGCGCCCCGGGGTGGCGGCATTGGCCGCTGCGACGCGCGCCGCGTACTGGCGGTTGAGCGCGCGCTGGGTCAGCCCGGTGCGGACATAGACCGTGCCGCAGCACTCGGGGTCCTGCGCGCTGTAATCGCCCGAGAGGGTCAGCGCGAGCGTGTCGCTCGGCTTCCACAGCAGCTGGGCGCGCAGGCCAAGGTTGTCCTGGGCATTGATGAACTGCTGGCTGGTGACGTTGTAGATCGTGCCGCGGCGGCTGGTGATGGCACCGGCCAGCCGGATCGCGACGGTGTCCGACAGCGGGCCGGACACCGCGACCTTGCCCTGCTTGAAGGCAAGGTTGCCCACGGTCAGTTCGGCGCGGCCCTCATAGGTGAAGGTCGGCTGATTGCTGGTGATGTTGATCGCGCCGGCCGTGGTGTTCTTGCCATAGAGCGTGCCTTGCGGCCCGCGGAGCACCTCGACCTGGGCGATGTCGAGGAAGTCGAAGGTCGCGGCGGCGACGCGCGCGTTGTAGACGTCGTCGACATAGATCCCCACGCCCTGCTCGAAGCCGTCGCTGGTCAGCCCGAACGGCGCGCCCAGCCCGCGGATGTTGACCGAGGTGTTGCGCGGGTTGGAGGTGTAGACCTGCAGCGTGGGTGCCAGCTGCTGCAGGCGCACGATGTTGAAGTTGCCGGTCGATTCGACCGAGTCGGCCTTGATCACCGAAATCGCCAGCGGCACGGCCTGGGCCGCTTCCTGGCGGCGCCGGGCGGTGACGATGATGACATCGCCGCGGGCGCCGACATCGTCCTCGCCCGCCTGCTCGGCGGCTGGCGCGGCGGCGGCCTGAGCCTCGGCCGCAAGGGCGGTTTCAGACAGGCCCGGCAGGCCAAAGGACAGGGCAGTGGCGGCCAGCAGGCCAGAGCGGACGAACGTGTGCATTGATCCAATCCTTGCGTAAGGGAATGGATGCATCCGGAAGTCCGGTCTGCATCGGATGAGGTCCGGCGGAGCGCGGCCGGAGCGCGGAGTGCGGAAACCCGGTGCCCCCGGATCCGGTCAGGTGAAGCGCTGGCGCTCGGTGACTTCGAGCTGGACGACGCGGCCGTCGTGCACGGTCAGCCCGATCGAGCCGTAGCGCAGCCGTGCGATCGCCTTGGCGACCGCATCGAGCGCGATCGTCGCGATCTGCTCGGGCTGCGGGGTCTCGCGCGCCGCGGCCGACGCCTGGGGTGGATTCGGGGTTGCCATGACGGGGTGCCTCCTTCGGGCTCCCCGTTTAACTCTACCTGTTTAGTAGACAAGCGTAGTATCGCTTGTCCGGGGCAAAGCAGAGATTTGTGGCGATCAGCCTAGCGGCGCGGACTCGCCGGCCATCTCGTCCGCGAACGGGGGCTCGACCGTGATCGCATCGGCCAGGGTCATGCGGTCGAGCATGGCGGCCATTTCGTCGCGCAGGGTCAGCATCAGCCCGCGCAGCCGGCATTCGGCCTCGGGCAGGCAGTTGGCGCAGTGCTCGTGGGCATTGCGGCTGGCGCAGGGCACCAGCGCCAGGCTGCCGCGGGTCAGCCGGATGATGTCGCCATAGCGCACGTCAACCGGCGGCAAGGCCAGCTCATAGCCGCCATCGCGGCCGCGATGCGAGATGACCAGTCCCTCGCGGACCAGCTCCGACAGGATCACCGTCAGGAACTTGCGCGGAATGTTCTGCGCCTCGGCCACGGCATCAAGCCGCACCGGACCCTGCCGCCAGTGATCGGCCAGGTGCTGCAGGGCGCGGATCGTGTAGCGGGTCTTCTGCGAGAGCATGGGCCCTCATGCGCCCCGCCCGGCCGTGAAGTCAACCGCGGCGGTAGACTCGTCGGGTCAGGCGGAGGCGTTCGGGGCGTACTTCTGCATCAGGCCGTAGGCGCGCTGATACCACTCGTCGCCGGGATAGTTGCGGCCGAGCACCGCGGCCACCTTGCGCGCCTCTTCCGGCAGGCCAAGCGAGAGATAGCTCTCGGTCAGGCGGAACAGGGCTTCGGGGGTGTGGCTGGTGGTCTGGTACTTGTCGACCACGGTGCGGAAGCGCAGCGCCGCGGCCAGCCAGCGCCCCTGGCGCTGATAGGCACGGCCGATCGTCATCTCCTTGCCGGCCAGGTGGTCGTTGATCAGGTCAAGCTTGAGCCGGGCATCCGCCGCATAGCGGGTGTTGGGATAGCGCCGCATCAGTTCGTTCATCGACGCCAGCGCCTGGGCCGTGGCCTTCTGGTCGCGCGTCACGTCGCTGATCTGCTCGTACTGGCTCAGCGCGATCAGGTAATAGGCGTAGGGCGCATCCTTGTTGCCCGGATGGATCGACAGGAACCGCTGCGCCGCCTGGATCGCCTTGGTATAGTCGCGCGCGGCATAGTAGCTGAAGGCGCTCATCAGCTGGGCCCGGCGCGCCCAAGGCGAATAGGGATGCTGGCGTTCCACCTCGTCGAACAGGGCGGCCGCTTCCTTGACCCGGCCGCGGTCGAGGCGGTCCTTGGCGGCGAGGTAGAGCGTGTCCACGTCGCGCGCGACATAGGCCGTGTCGCGTGCCTTCCCGCCGCGTCCGCCACAGCCGGACGTCAGCAGCACGGCAGTCGTGGCGGCGGCGATTACGGCGAGCTTGAGCGGCGATCGGGTGTGCATCGCGCGGCTATAGCCAGCGTGGGGATGAACGCCAAGTGAAAGCGCGCCGCGCCCGGCCGTTGCCTCAGCGGCCGGTCCGGCCGGCTCCGCGGGCCGGGGCGAGAAGAAATTCGACGGTCCCGCGGTAGTGCGGATCGCGGCGCAGGAAGGCCGGCTCGCGCCAGCCTCCGTCGCGGATGATGCCCACCCGGTAGGGCAGGCCGAGCCGGGGCAGCCCGCGTAGGTACCCCTCATGGCCCGGGATCGTGTGGCGGCCCTGGTAGGTCTGGACCACGATCTCGTCGACCGTCCCGGCCAGGGCGGCCAGGGCGGCCGGATCGCCGCCCGCGCTCCAGTCGAGCAGGCCGGTGATCGACAGGCCGGTGCCGGGCGGCAGCCGGTGCTGCAGGTCGGCCAGGAAGACGCGGTAGCCGGACAGGCCGCGCGTGGCGGCGTCGAAATCGATCTGCACCCCGGCCACGCGGTTGCCGGCCGCCCGCCAACGGCGCAGCGTCTGCGCGAGCTGCGCGTGGACGGTGTCCGGCCAGTCGAGCCGCTCGGCCCGCACCACCAGCCACAGCGCGGGCCCGCGCGTGCGCGGCACGGCGCGCAGCGCGACGAGCCGGACCGGGTCGGCCCTGCGCACTTCGCCGGCCAGCAGATAGACCGTGCCGGCCCGCGCCACCACGGGCGGCGGGCTCACGCCGGCCCAGACGAAATAGGCCGGCTCGGGCGGAGCGGCGGGCGCTGGCGGGTGGCACGCCGCCAGCCCGGCCATCGTCAGCCCCAGCCAGCCGGCCCGGCAGCGGCGGCCCGCGCTCACCAGTAGTATTGCAGCTTGCGCGCCCAGCGGCTCTGCGGAAACGCGCGCTTGAGGTGCTGGAACCACGCGCGGCGCTGGCCCACCCCGACATCGGCCCCGCCACAACCGTTGGAGCCGCTCGGCGCATAGCAGTTGACCGCGCGGTAGAGGGCATAGGCCCGGGTATCAGCGCTGGCGGCGGGATCGGCCATGACCTGGGCATAGATCGTGCCGCGCGCCAGCGGCTTGCCCGGGAACAGGCTGGGGGCACCGCCCAGTTCGTCGGCTGGTGGCGGGCCGTCGGGCTGGGTGAAGCCATCGAAGCCGTTGAGCCGCCAGAACTCACCCAGGCACAGCCGCGCGGCGGGATCCTGCGGCCGGCGTGCCAGCGTGGCGACCGTGACCGGCAGCGCCGGGCAGGCAAGGTCGGGACTGCTCGTCGCGCCGGCGGTGAACAGGCCGAGTGGGACCGTGTCGCCGGCGATCAGGTCCCACAGCCCACCGTCGCGCGGCGCGCCGGCAGGGACCAGCGCGCGGCTGGCGAGAAAGCCGGCATAGTCGCCGCGGCTGAGCTGCTTGTACAGCAAGGTGAACAGCGCCAGGTCGCGCTCGTGCGCCGGGCGCCCGGCGGCCTGCGCCGCACTGCGCAACAGCGCCGGGCCGGCGCCATGGAGCAACAGGATCTCGCGCGTGGTCCGATCGGTGATCGGCGAGCCCGGTGCGAAGACCTCGGCCAGCCGGCTGCGCCGCTCAAGGCTCATCGCCAGCGCCAGCTCCACCGAGGGGCGCTGCCACAGGCCTTTCGCGCCGCCCAGCAGATCGCGCCAGAACCCGGTCTCGTTGGGATCGCGCAGCCGTGCCAGGGCCAGGCCGCGCAGCACCTGGCGACTGAACGCCAGTGGCGTGTAGGCCGGCTGCCGCGCGTCATCGGGCACCAGCTGCAGGACCTGCCGCATGTCCTCCTGCACGGTGAACGCGTGCATCGCCTGGAGATACTGATACAGGTCCGGCCGCGCCGCGAAGCGGGGGGCCTGGGACTGCAGTTCGAGCAGGGTCAGCACGCTGTCGAGCGGCGCCCGGCCCTCCCCGGCATCCACCTGGTAGCGCCGCATCCGCATGAGGTCCCACACCGCCAGCAGCACCGGCCCGTCGATCGCCAGCCCGGCATCCTTGGCGAACAGGAGCTTGGCGTCGATCTCCTGGACCAGCCGCGCGGCATCGGCGCTGTCCGGCGCGACGCTGCCCAGCATCGCGGCATAGACCTGCGCCAGGCCGCGGGTATCGCCCTCGAGCCAGACCGTGCGCCGCACCAGCCCGCGGGCCGAATCCGCATAGGCGCCCAAGGGATGCAGCCCGAGATAGGCGGCGAACTCCTCGCGGGCGCGGAGCAGCACGCTGCGATCGACCTTCTCGGGCCCGGCGAAGTCGCCCCATTCGGTGAAGGCACTCGCCATCGCCGCGTTCAGATCGGTGCGCGCCACCATGTAGCGCGCCACTTCCGCCAGCCAGGGATCGGCCGGACGCGCGCCGGGCCGGTTCTCCGGCACCAGCGCGGTGAAACCCGCGCGGGCGGTGGCCCACTGTCCGGCATAGAAGGCCTCGGCCGCCTGCAGGTAGGCCAGGAACGCCTGACCCGCCGGGCTGGTGATCGCGCCGGGCCAGGGCGCCACGGGATCCTTGCTCGCCTCGCAGGTCGCCTTGAGGCGCGCGCGGGCGCCGACCAGCGCGGCCTGCTCGACCGCGGGTACCGCGCGGTTGGCGGCGATCGCCCGGGCAAAGTCGGTATCGCCGGAATCGAGGCTGTTGCAGACCGAGGTCCACCCGCCATAGCCGACCGCCAGGTCGGGCCAGTAGCCGGCCTGCAGCCGGTCCCAGTCGAAGAAGGTGTGGCCCATGTCCTGCCACGGATAGTCCTGCCGGGGATAGGCCATGGGCCCGGCCGCGGGCGGCAGCCGGTCGCGCAGCAGCAGCAGCAGGTTGACGCGGGTGTCGTTTCCGGGGGTCAGAAAGATACGGTTCTCGCAGCCCAGCCCGGCCGAAACCAGCGTCCAGCTGGGACGGCAACTGTTGTCCGAGCTGGCCCGCGTGACGCCAGTGGGGAGCAACGCGGCCAGCACCGTGGCGAGCGGGGCAATCAGGCGTTTGGCGCGGCGCGGCATGGGCCCCTCCCTTGGACAAAGGGCAGCATCGCGGGACAGTCCGGCCAAGGCAATGGCGAATCGCGGCGTGAGCGCGCTCCTGGCGGGGCACCCCAGCAGCGCCCTTGCAATTTTATTTCAAACAGCTATATGCCTTTTATCCATCGTCGAATGCGACGAAACCCGGTGCGCTGAACGCGCCTCCCCGTTTCCTTTCATCCAGCATGGTTTCGCTCCGGGATTCGCCCGTGGGCGAACGTTACCGAATTTCCGGCGTGCCCAGCGGGTACGGACTGGATCATGGGGAGCCGAACCGGTGCGTGGCACCAGCGGCCGCGCGCCAAGGCGTGATCCCCATCAACGTTTGGGCAGCAACGACTGCCATTTAGGACCAGATGAATTGCCTGACTGCCGGCGCCTTTCCGCGCCTTGACCTGACCGCGCGCCGCCATGGCGCGCCCGGGGCCAGCGACCCGCGCTCAACCCGCCCGCTGTCCCTGCTTTCGCCGCTCGAACTGCGCCGCCTGGTGGCGGCCATGGTCGATTGAACGCACCCGAACATGGTCCTTGCGGACCACCCTCGTTCCACAGGAGCCAGCCAATCGACCTCAACCACGCCTATGCGGCCCACCAGCACGCCTTGATGCGCGCTGACGATGCCCTAAGCCCCGGCGATCGCCACCGGCACCTGAGCCGTGCCGATGCCCTTGCCGGGCGCATCTCGCTGTTCCAGCACACCCTCGGCGCCGCCGCGGCCTGTGCCTGGAGCATGCACCAGCTCGCGACGCCACCCGTCGCCTGACCCTTGGGCCCCCGCTTCGGCGGGTGCTCTCACCTTGCTCTCGTTGATCTTTCGACGGGGCTCGCTGCAGATCCTGCGACGAACTCCTTTCAACTGACGACAAGACGCACGACCCCCGCCGGCACAGTCGCCGACGGACCAACCCGTTACTTGAAAGGAATTCTCCATGACCATCGGAACCGTAAAGTTCTTCAATGAAGACAAGGGCTATGGCTTCATCCAGCCCGACGACGGCGGCAAGGACAGCTTCGTCCACATCTCGGCCGTCCAGGCTTCGGGTCTGGGCACGCTGCAGAAGGACCAGCGCGTCTCCTATGATGTCGAATCCGGCCGCAACGGCAAGGAATCGGCGATCAACCTGGCGAGCGCCGCCTGACCCCCCGCGCCCCGGCCGCCGTTTCACCGCGTGCGGCCGGGTCCTGCTCTCCCATCCAGAGGTACCGACCATGACGCTCAGCTATGAATTCGTGATGGCCCGGGCCGATCAGGCGACGCGCGAGGCCAGCGAGGCCGATCTCGGCAACGTGCGCGAGCGCGCGCTCCGCTCGGCGGCGGCGTGGCAGGCCATGGCCGACCGCATCGTCAAGCTGGCCAAGGACCGGGAAGAAGCCCAGCGGGCGCGCGAGCCGGCCGAATAGGCCGGGCCGCACGCCTCCCCGCTGCACCCAACGAAAAGGGGGCAGGAAGCCAATCGGCCTCCTGCCCCCTTTTTCCTGCCGCGCTTGAATGCGGCGATCCGGCCCGGGCCCGGCTTGGGTAAGCCGGGCCCGGTGCCGGTCAGTCGTCGCCCTTCAGGAAGGCCGGGATGTGATCCGGGTTGCCGCCGTCCTCGCGGTCGCGGCGCGGACGGTCACCGCCCTCGCGGCGCGGACCGCGATCGCCGCCCTCGCGGCGGGGACCACGGTCACCACCGCCCCGCGGACCACGACGGTCGCCGCGGTCACCACGATCGCCGCGCGGTTCCCGCGGTTCGCGCGGCGGACGGGTGTCCTCCAGCGCCTCGCCGGTTTCCTGGTCGACCACGCGCATCGACAGGCGGACCTTGCCGCGCTGGTCGATCTCGAGGACCTTGACGAAGACCTCCTGGCCTTCCTTGACCACGTCGGTCGGCTTTTCCACGCGCTCGTTCTTCATCTCGCTGACGTGGACGAGACCGTCCTTGCCACCCATGAAGTTCACGAAGGCGCCGAAGTCGACGATGTTGACGACCTTGCCCTTGTAGACCTTGCCGACCTCGGCCTCCTCGACGATGCCGAGGATCCAGTTCTTGGCGGCCTCGATCTGCGACAGGTCGGACGAGCTGATCTTGATCAGGCCCTCGTCGTCGATGTCGACCTTGGCGCCGGTGCTGGCGACGATCTCGCGGATCACCTTGCCGCCGGTGCCGATCACGTCGCGGATCTTCGACTTGTCGATCTGCAGCGTCTCGATGCGCGGGGCATGGGCCGACAGTTCGGTCCGCGCTTCGCCCAGGGCCTTGGTCATCTCGGCCAGGATGTGCGCACGGCCTTCTTTGGCCTGCTTCAGCGCGACCTCGAAGATCTCGCGGGTGATGCCGGCAACCTTGATGTCCATCTGCATCGTGGTGATGCCTTCGCTGGTGCCGGCCACCTTGAAGTCCATGTCACCCAGGTGATCCTCGTCGCCGAGGATGTCCGAGAGGATCGCGAAGTCCTTGCCTTCCAGGATCAGGCCCATGGCGATGCCCGAGACCGGACGCTTCACCGGCACGCCGGCGTCCATCATCGAGAGGCAGCCGCCGCAAACCGTGGCCATCGACGACGACCCGTTCGATTCGGTCACGTCCGAAAGGACGCGGATCGTGTAGGGGAACTCGTCCTTGCTCGGCAGGACCGGGTGCAGCGCGCGCCAGGCGAGCTTGCCGTGACCCACTTCGCGACGGCCCGGCGCACCGAAACGTCCAACTTCGCCAACCGAATAGGGCGGGAAGTTATAGTGGAGCATGAAGCTCTCGTAGCGCAGGCCTTCCAGCCCGTCGATCATCTGCTCGGCGTCCTTGGTGCCCAGGGTGGTGGTGCAGATGGTCTGCGTCTCACCGCGGGTGAACAGGGCCGAACCATGGGTGCGCGGCAGGAAGCCGACCATCGATTCGATCGGGCGGACCTGGGTGGTGGTGCGTCCGTCGATGCGCTGACCGTCCTTGAGGATGGCGGTGCGGACGATGTCCGCCTCGACCTTCTTCATGGTCTTGATCGCGACCATCTGGGTCTGCGGGCCTTCATCGGCGAAGGCGGCCTTGGCCTTGGCGCGGGCTTCGTTCAGCGCGTTCGAGCGGGCCGACTTATCGGTCAGCTTGTAGGCCGCGGCGACATCCTTGCCGACGAGGTCCTTGAGCTTCTTCTTGATGTCGGCGGTGTTGTCGGTGAGGTCGATCTGCCAGGGTTCCTTGGCAGCCTTCTCGGCCAGCTGGATGATCGCGCCGATCACCTTGCGGCATTCGTCGTGCGCGAACAGCACGGCGCCGAGCATCTCGTCCTCGGACAACTCCTTGGCTTCCGATTCCACCATCATCACGGCGGAGTCGGTGGCGGCGACGACCAGGTCGAGCCGGCCTTCGCTCAGCGCGACGTCCTGCTTCGGGTTGAGCACATACTCGCCATCGATGTAGCCGACGCGCGCGGCGGCGATCGGGCCCATGAAGGGCACGCCCGAGATGGTCAGCGCGGCCGAGGCGGCGATCATCGCGACGATATCGGGCTCGGTCTCGCCGTCATAGCTCAGCACCTGGGCGATGACGTTGATCTCATTGTAGAAACCTTCGGGGAACAGCGGACGGACCGGACGGTCGATCAGGCGGGAGACCAGCGTCTCCTTTTCCGTGGCGCCGCGTTCGCGCTTGAAGAAGCCGCCCGGGATGCGGCCGGCAGCCGAATACTTTTCCTGGTAGTGCACGGTCAGCGGGAAGAAGTCCTGCCCTTCCTTGACCGACTTGGCGGCCGTGACCGCGCAAAGCACAACGGTTTCGCCGTAAGTGGCGAGGACCGCGCCGTCAGCCTGACGGGCAATGCGGCCGGTTTCGAGGGTGAGGGTCTTTCCGCCCCACTCCAGCGATACTGTCTTGACGTCGAACATGGTGTTTCCTTCAGCCCGCGGGCCCTATTGCCGGCGGGGTTTGCTGCCGGGGTAATGCCGTCCCGGTCCGGTGCGGGGCACTTTGCGCCCCAATGGCCGAGGCTGCCGAATTGCAGCACTCAACCCCTTTAGCCGTCGTCCCGGGCTTGACCCGGGACCGCTGGCCTACTCTGACGCGGCGCCGGTCTGATCCGGCCCGCGGTCCCGGATCAAGTCCGGGACGACGATGTGAAAAGCGGCCCGCTTGGGGCCGCTTCTCGAAACCTTACTTACGCAGACCCAGCTTCTGGATCAACGCGTTGTAGCGCTCGACATCCTTCTTCTTGAGATAGTCGAGCAGGCTGCGGCGCTTGTTGACCATCATCAGCAGGCCGCGGCGCGAGTGATTGTCCTTGTGGTGGCCCTTGAAGTGCTCGGTAAGGTTGCGGATCCGCTCGGTGAGGATCGCGACCTGAACTTCCGGCGAACCCGTATCCTGGGCCTGACGGGCGTTGTCCTTGATGATTTCCTGCTTCTTTTCGGCGGTCACCGACATGTCATTCACTCCGCGACATCGGGAAGGTTGAACCCCCGCACGACCGTCAGGCTGCCGCCCGAAAGCTCGACCAGCGCCACCGGCAAAGTGCCGATCCGCGCCCAGTAAAGCCCGTCATGCAAGGCCAGTCCGGTCAGAACGCGGCCCTGTCGGACCGCCCTTGCCTGTTCCGGACCGAGGTCAAGAGCCGGGATGTCGACCAGCCCTGCCTCCAGCGGCAAGAGTACGTTCTCAAGGGGGGCGCCCTTACCCACTTCGTTCAGTTTGTCCAGCGAAATCGCCCGATCGGCGCTGAACGGCCCGGCTTTCAGGCGGCGCAGCATGGTGACGTGGCCGACCGTGCCGAGCGCGCGGGCGATGTCGCGGGCGAGGCTGCGGATGTAGGTGCCCTTGGAGACCTGGGCCTGGAGGGTGATGGAACTGAGCGCGCCGCAATTCGCACTCTCTTCACCTTTTTCGTCACCCTGAACTTGTTTCAGGGTCCATCCCTCCTCCCTCGCAGACAGTGTCGAAGGCGAAATGGATGCTGAAACAGGTTCAGCATGACGGATGGTGAGTTGGTGGACGGTCACCCCCCGCGATTTCAGCACCACCTCTGCCCCGGCCCGCGCCAGATCATAGGCCCGCTCGCCATCGACCTTGATCGCCGAGTAAGCCGGCGGGACCTGCTCGATCGGTCCGGTGAAGCGCGGCAGCACCGCTGCGACCTCTGCCAGCGTCGGCCGCAACGCGCTCTCGGCGATGACCTTGCCCTCAAGGTCGAGCGTGTCGGTCTCCACCCCGAAGGCCACGGTGAAGGCATAGACCTTGCTGGCGTCCAGCATTCGCCCGCACAGCTTGGTCGCCTCGCCCAGCGCGATCGGCAGGACGCCGGTGGCCAGCGGATCGAGCGTGCCGCCGTGGCCCACCTTCACGCCCTTGCCGTAGCCCGCCTCGCGCAGGTTGCGCTTGACCGCGGCGACGGCCTGGGTCGACCCGAGCCCGAGCGGCTTGTCGAGGATGATCCAGCCGTTGGCGCTCACACGTTGGCCACCAGATCGGCGAGGTCGAAGTAGTGGCCCAGCAGCCAGTTGACGGGCGGACCGACGACCTTGCCCACCGGATCGAACCCCGGAAGCAGGGTCGGCAGGACGATCAGCAGCGCCAGCGCGAGCATGAAGCCCACCTGCCGCACCCGGCCGAACGCCGCCGCCGCGCGGCGGGGGAGCAGCCCTTCGACCACGTGTGACCCGTCGAACGGCGGGATCGGCAGCAGGTTGAACAGCGCGAGGAACACGTTGACCGAAATGAAGTTGAACAGGTTGAGCGCGACGAAGCGCGCGACCCCGCCGGCGTCCGGCCCTCCTCCAAGCCAGCGCGACAGCAGGCCCAGCAGCAGCGCCCCGATCGCGGCGAGCACGAGGTTGCTGCCCGGCCCGGCCAGGGCCACCAGCATCATGTCGCGGCGCGGATTGCCCAGCCGGCCGGCAACCACGGGGACCGGCTTGGCCCATCCGAACACCGGCAGGTGGGCCAGCGCGAGCAGGCCCGGCAGGACCACGGTGCCGACCGGATCGACATGGCGGAAGGGATTGAGGCTGAGCCGGCCCAGTTCGCTGGCGGTCGGATCACCCAGTTCCTGCGCGACATAGCCATGCGCCACCTCGTGGAACACGATCGCCACGACCAGCGGCAGGATCAGCGCTGCCGCCTGGTAGAGGGTATCGCTCATGCCGGGGCTGCCTTCCATTCGCTGCGCAGGATCGAGAAGTAGACGGTATCGCGGACATGACCGGTCCAGGTCACGCGGTCATGCCGGTGGACGCCCTCAAGGACGGCGCCCAGCTTGCGGATCGCGGCCTGGCTGCGCTGGTTGCGGGCATCGACCTTGAGGCACACCCGCTCGAGCCCGCAGGCGAAGGCGTGGTCGAGCATCAGCCGCTTCATCCGCGCGTTGACCCCGGTCCCGCGCAGCCGCGGGACCAGATAGGTGTTGCCGATCTCGATCGACCAGCCGGGCGCATTGTGCGCGAGCCAGCCGGTCATGCCGACCACCGCGTCGGCCAGCACCACGGCATAGACCCGCTTGGCCGGCGGCCCGGCGATCAGGCCATCGAACTGGGGATCGAAATGGGCGCCGGCATAGGACACCGGATAGATCGTCCAGATCGCGGGGTCCTCGGCGCAGGCCGCGCGCAGCGGCTCACGGTGATGCTCGGCGATCGGCTCGAGCCGCAGCGCACCCGCTTCCAGCACCCGGTAGAGCGCCTCGTCAGCCATGCAGGGCTTCGCTGAAATGCCGGCGGCACAGCGCCACATAGCGGTCGTTGCCGCCGATCTCGGTCTGCTCGCCCGCCCGCACCGCGCCGCCGCCGGCATCGACCCGCAGGTTCATGGTCGCCTTGCGCCCGCAGTGGCAGACGCCCTTCAGCTCAACCAGCGTGTCGGCGATCCCCAGCAGCACCGCCGATCCCGCGAACAGATCCCCGCGGAAATCGGTGCGCAGGCCATAGCAGAGCACCGGGATCCCGGCCTCGTCAGCCACACGCGCGAGCTGCCACACCTGCGCGGGCGCGAGGAACTGCGCCTCGTCGACCAGCACGCAGGCGAGCGGCTCGCCCCGATGGGCCGCGGCGATCTGTTCCCACAGGTCGGTGTCCGGCGCGAACAGGTGCGCGGGCGCGGCCAGGCCGATCCGGCTGCCGATCCCGGTGCCATCACGGGTATCGATCGCGGCGGTCCACAGCATGGTCGTCATGCCGCGCTCGCGGTAGTTGAAGTCCGCCTGCAGCAGATTGGTGGACTTCCCCGCGTTCATGCTCGCGTAGTAGAAATAGAGCTTGGCCATCCGGGCAGTGGACATAGTGCTTCGCTGCGGAAAGACCAGCACGGTGATGCGGCTCGGCCCGCCGGGGAACGAATCGGTGACTGGATGGCAACAACGGACCGCGGCGACCCTGCTGGCCTGGCTGGCCATGACCCTGCTCGGGGCGACCTCGCCAGCGCAGACCTACCGGCTGGACGAAACCCGCAGCACCGTGGCCGCGCGGGTGGCCTTTTTCGGGATCGCCAGCAAGACAGCCCGATTTCCGCGCCTGAGCGGCAGCATCGCGCTCTCGCCGGACCGGCTCGACACGCTCGACCTCATCGTCGAGCTGGACGCCCGGGCGCTCACCGCGCCTGATCCGGTGACGCTGGAGCGGCTGCGCGGTCCGGCCTTCTTCGATGTGGCGCGTTATCCGCAGGTGCGGTTTGCCGGGCGCCGCATGACCATGACCTCACCGGTCACGGCGACGGTCGAGGGCGAGCTGACCGCGCGCGGCGTGACCCAGCCGGTGGCCCTGACAGTCAGCTTTGCCCAGCCCCCCGCCCGGGCGACCGGCACCGAGCCGATCCGCCTGTCGGCCCGCGCGACGATCAATCGCACCGCTTTCGGCATGACCGCCTGGCCGCTGATCGTCGGGCGGACCGTCACCATCACCATCGACGGCTGGTTGGTCCCGGCCTGAGGTTCAGCCGGCGATGTCGCGCCGGACCAGCGGATCGTTGAGCAGGGCATCGATCCGGCTCGCCTCGTCGAAACTCTCGTCGGGGAGGAACTTGATCTTGGCGGCGTACTTGGTCTTGAGCCGGCCCGCGACCTCCTTCTGGAAGAAGGCGGTGTGGGTGCGCAGCGCCTTGAGCACGATCGCCTCGTCGCTGCCCAGCAGCGGCTTCACGAAAACCGTGGCGTGGCGCAGATCGGGGCTCATCCGCACCTCGGTGACCGAGATCGAGTGCGCCGACAGGACATCATCGTGGACGATCTGGCGCATCAGCAGCTCGGACAGGATGTGGCGCACCTGCTCGCCCACCTTGAGCAGGCGGACGGAGCGGGTTTCAGGCGTGGCGTGCTGGCGAGACATGGGCCCTATGTAGTGGCTTCGGCCAGTTTGGCCAGAATGCGTTGCAGCGACCGGCGGTTGCGGGCGGTCCCGGCCAGACCGAGGCGACGCTCGATGAAGGCGTTCGACAGCCGGCTCTGCCCGACCCCGTCGACATAGTCGATGTAGAGCGCGCGCGCTCCGCCCGCGATCCGCTCCGCCCCGCGCGGGGCATGGTCGGCGATCAGCCGGTCAAGCGCGGCGCGATCGGGCTGGCCGGACAGCAGCAGGGCATGAACCCGGGCGTCATCGCCATCCGTGAAAGGATCCGCGGCCAGCAGCGCGGCCAGTTCGGGGCCGCTGCGCACGGCCACGAAGCTGGCGATGTCGAAGCGCTCGGCCATCATGTGCGCGAACAGCTCCTCGAGCCCGTCGGTCGGCCGCTCGTCGAAGTCGAACAGCACGTTGCCGCTCGCCACCACGGTCTCGACCCCGGTGAAACCTTCACGCTCGAAGGCCCAGCGCAGGTCGGCCATGGTCAGCCGGTTGCCGCCGACGTTGATGCTGCCGAAAAAGGCGATGTAGCGGGCCATGGGCAGACTTGTTCCAGATTGCGGGGCCTCAGCCTGTCCCATCCGGGGAGAGATTGGGCCGCGGGCGAGGACTGCGGTGCCCTTGGACCGATGTCCATGACCGACACCAGGCACCGTTCGTGTCGAGCGAAGTCGAGACACGCCGCGCGACACCTCTCGACTTCGCTCGTGGCGAACGGTGGTGCACCCAGAACCCTTGTTCACCAGCGTGGAAAGGGTACCGGCCCTCTCCCCGGCAGGGCAGAGGGCCTTGTTCCCGATAGCCCCGCCTTACAGCGTGCGTTCGCGCATCTCGACGTCGAACACTTCCAGCGTATCGCCCGGCTTGATGTCGTTCGTGTCCTGCAGGACCACGCCGCATTCCAGACCGGCGCGCACTTCCGGCACGTCGTCCTTGAAGCGCCGCAGCGAGGCGATGACCGTCTTGCTGACGATGACATCGTTGCGGGTGAGACGGGCATAGATACCCTTGCGGATATAGCCTTCGAGGACGAGCAGACCGGCCGCCTTGTCCTTCTTGCCCGCGGGGAAGATCTCCTTGACCTCGGCCCGGCCGACCACGGTTTCGATCCGCTCCGGACCCCAGACGCCCGCCATCTCCTTGGCGATGTCCTCGGTCAGGTGATAGATCACGTCGAAGTACTTCATCCGCACCTTGTTGCGCTCGACCAGCTCGCGCGCCTTGGCGTTGGGACGGACGTTGAAGCCGATGATCGGCGCATTCGAGGCGAGCGCGAGGTTGACGTCGCTCTCGGTGATCGCGCCCACGCCCGAAGCCAGCACGCGCAGCTTGATCTCGTCGTTCGACAACCGGTTCAATGCGTTGACGATCGCCTCGGTCGATCCCTGGACATCGGCCTTCACCACCACCGGATATTCGATCACGGCCTGCTTGGCCGCCAGCGCCGAGAACATGTTCTCGAGGCTGGCCGGCGCCTGCGCGGTGCGCTTGGCCGTGGCCTTCTCCTGGCGGTAGGCGGCGACCTCGCGGGCGCGGGCCTCGCTGTCGACCACGGTCAGGGTATCGCCGGCCATCGGCACGCCGCCGAGGCCAAGCACCTCGACCGGGAGCGACGGCGGCGCCGCCTTCACCTGGCGGCCCTTGTCGTCGAGCATGGCGCGGACGCGGCCCGAATGCGTGCCGACCACAAGGATGTCGCCCACCTTGAGCGTGCCGCGGGTGACCAGCACCGAGGCCAGCGGGCCCTTGCCCTTGTCGAGCTTGGCCTCGATCACAGTCGCCTCGGCGGCGCGATCGGGGTTGGCCTGGAGCTCCATCACCTCGGCCTGGAGCAGGATCTTCTCGATCAGCTCGTCCAGCCCGGCGCCGGTCTTGGCCGACACCTCGACGTCCTGGACCTCGCCCGACATCGCCTCGACGACGACCTCGTGTTCGAGCAGGCGCTCGCGGATGCGCTGGGCATTGGCCTCGTGCTTGTCGACCTTGGTGATCGCCACGATCATCGGCACGCCGGCCGCCTTGGTGTGATTGATCGCCTCGATCGTCTGCGGCATGATCCCGTCGTCGGCGGCCACCACCAGGATGACGATGTCGGTGACGTGGGCACCGCGCGCGCGCATCTCGGTGAAGGCCTCGTGGCCCGGGGTGTCGAGGAAGGTGATCAGGTCACCGCCCTTGGTCTTGATCTGGTAGGCGCCGATGTGCTGCGTGATGCCACCGGCCTCGCCCCGCACCACGTCGGTGCCGCGCAGCGCGTCGAGCAGACTGGTCTTGCCGTGGTCGACGTGGCCCATGATGGTGACCACCGGAGCGCGCGGCTTGAGCGAACCTTCCGGATCGACGTCGGCACTGGTGTCGATGTCGATGTCGCTGGCCGAGACCCGCTGGATGTTGTGGCCGAACTCCTCGACCAGCAGCTCTGCGGTATCCTGGTCGATGGTCTGGTTGACCGTGACCATCATGCCCAGCTTGAACAAGGCCTTGACCAGGTCGGCGCCCTTCTCGGCCATGCGGTTGGCCAGTTCCTGCACGGTGATCGCTTCAGGCACGATCACGTCGCGGACCTGCTTCTCGCGCTGCTGCTGCTGGCCAGCGAAGTGCGCGCGGCGCTCCTTTTCGCGGGCGCGCTTGAGCGCGGCGAGCGACCGGGCGCGGGCGCCCTCGTCCTCGTTGAGCGCACGGGTGACGGTCAGCTTGCCGCCGCGACGCTCATCGCCGCCCTTGCGATCACGCTGGGCAGCGGGCTTCTTCGCGGCCAGAGCCGGCTCGGGGCGCTTGGGCGCCGGGGCAGAGGCAACCGGGGTGAAGCGGCGCGGCGGCGGCACGGCGGCCGGCGCGGCGGCTGGCGCGGGCTCGGACGGGACCGGAGTCGCATCCGTCGCCGGTTCGGCCGGTGCCGCGGCAGGCGCCGCGGGCTCAACCGGCGCGGCGGCCTGCTGGGACTCGGCGAGACGGTTTTCCTCGGCGCGGCGGCGCTCTTCCTCAAGCGCGCGGGCGCGTTCCTCTTCCTCGCGGCGGCGAGCCTCCTCGGCCAGCCGCAGGCGCTGCTCCTCGGCCTCGCGGAGCAGGCGGGCCTGCATTTCCTGGCGGGTCTCGTGGCTGGCCGACGGCGGTGGCGGCGGCGGCGCGGGACGGACGGGCGCAGCCACCGGAGGCGGCGGGGCGACCGGAGTCGGCTCGGGCGCCGGCGCAGCCTCGCCGGGCTTGCCGATCAGCTTGCGGCGCTTCACCTCGACCACCACCTTGTTGGTGCGGCCGTGGCTGAAGGTCTGCTTGACCTCGCCCGCTTCCACCGAGCGCTTCAGCCCCAGCGGCTTGCGGCCCAGCGTCGGTTTGTTGTCGGTCTCGCTCATCGGTTCAAACAGTCCTTCGATCTCAATTCAATGTCGAATCAGCAGCGTCATCGGCTACCGCAGGCTGTGCGGCGGGCCGGTTGGCAGCGGCTTGTCCGGTCGCGTCCGCTCGGCCGAGATAGGCGAGCAGGCGGTTCAGCACGGTGGCGAGGCGATCGGCCGCGGCCGGGTCCGTCAGCGCCAGGTGAACGACATTGTCGCGGCCCAATGCCACAGACAACGCCGCCCGGTCCAGTGGCAAGCGCAGGCCCTGAAGGCCAGAGCCCTCGGCTTCGCGTCCGACCCGCCAGGCCTGGTCGAGCTTGCGCGACCCGTCTTCGCCGGCATCGGCGGCATGGGCCAGCCAGGCGACCTTGCCCATACGGGCATTCTCGGCGATCCGGTCCGAACCGACCAGCAGCTTGCCCGCCCGCAGCTCGAGCCCGAGACGATCCCCGAAAGCGCGCACCAGGGCTGCCTCGATCCGCTCCGGCAGATCGGCGGGGATCGTCAGCGCGGCGCCCTTGAAGGCCCGCGCGAGCGCGCCCTTGAGCTTGCCCTTCGATACAGCAATTTCAAGGTCTTGGCGCGAAACGCCAATCCACGCCCCGCGCCCCGGCGCCCGCGCCAGGACATCGGGGTGGACATCACCGTCGGGCGAGATCGCCAGCCGGATCAGCGCGTCCCGCGCGGCGTGCTCGCCGGAGAGGATACACTTCCGCTCCGGCTCGCCGACCGACCTGTCGGAGCTTACGCGCTCATTGCGAGGAATCCGCATCGGCGGCCTCCTCGTTTGCCGGCTCATCCTCGAACCAGTGGGCGCGCGCAGCCATGATGATCTCGTTGCCCTGCTCCTCGCTCAGGCCATACTCGCCCAGCACGCCGCCCTTGTCCTCGGCGCGCTCGCGGCGCTGACCGTCGCGGCGGCGCTGCTCGGTGCGCTTCTTGGCGATGAGTTCGTCGGTGGCGAGATCGGCCAGATCGTCCAGGGTCTTGATCCCGGCCTTGCCCAGGGTGACCAGCATGGCCTCGGTCAGATGCGGCAGCTCGGCCAGGGCATCCTCGACGCCCAGGGCGCGACGGGCCTCGCGGCTCGCCTCCTCGCGGCGCTCGAGCGCTTCCTGCGCACGGCTCTGCAGCTCCTCGGCCAGTTCCTCGTCGAAGCCCTCGATCCCGGCCAGTTCGGCCATGTCGATGTAGGCGACCTCCTCGAGCTCGCTGAAGCCTTCGGCGACCAGCAGCTGCGACAGCGTCTCGTCGACGTCGAGCTCTTCCTCGAACATCTTCGAGCGCTCGGCGAATTCCTTCTGGCGCTTCTCCGAAGCCTCGGCCTCGGTCATGATGTCGATCGCCGAATTGGTCAGCTGCGAGGCCAGGCGCACGTTCTGGCCGCGGCGGCCGATGGCGAGGCTGAGCTGGTCATCGGGGACGACCACCTCGATCCGGCTCTCTTCCTCGTCGATCACCACGCGGCTGACCGTGGCAGGCTGCAGCGCATTGACCACGAAGGTGGCGGTGTCCTCGCTCCACGGGATGATGTCGATCTTCTCGCCCTGCAGCTCCTGCACGACGGCCTGGACGCGGCTGCCCTTCATGCCGACGCAGGCCCCGACCGGGTCGATGCTCGAATCGCGGCTGATCACGCCGATCTTGGCGCGGCTGCCCGGATCGCGCGCGGCGGCCTTGATCTCGATGATGCCGTCGTAGATCTCGGGCACTTCCTGGGCGAACAGCTTCTTCATGAATTCGGGGTGCGCGCGGCTCAGGAAGATCTGCGGGCCGCGGTTCTGGCGCTCGACCTTGAGGATCAGCGCGCGCACGCGCTCGCCCACGCGGGCCGCTTCGCGCGGGATCTGCTGATCGCGGCGGATCACGCCCTCGGCGCGGCCGAGGTTGACGATCACGTGGCCGAACTCGACCGACTTGATCACGCCGGTGATGACCTCGCCAGCGCGGTCCTTGAACTCGGCATACTGGCGGTCGCGCTCGGCATCGCGGACCTTCTGGAAGATCACCTGCTTGGCCGACTGGGCATCGATGCGGCCGAGGTCGACCGGGGGCAGCGGATCGACGATGAAGTCACCGACCTTGGCGCCGGGCTGGAGCTTCTCGGCCTGCTTGAGATCGACCTGCTTGAAGTAGTCCTCGACCACCTCGACCACCTCGACCACGCGCCACAGCCGCAGGTCGCCGGTGCGCGGATCGAGCTTGGCGCGGATGTCGTTCTCGGCGCCGTAGCGGTTGCGCGCGGACTTCTGGATCGCCTCTTCCATCGCCTCGATGACGATCGACTTGTCGATCATCTTCTCGGTGGCCACCGCATTGGCAATCGCCAGCAGCTCGGCGCGGTTCGCGGAAATCGCACTGCCCATCGTCAGTCTTCCTGTTCTTCGAGGCTCTCGGCCCCGGCTTCGATCAATTCCTCGTCGGCACCGGTGGTGTCGATCGGCTTGCTGGCGGCGATCAGCCGGTCGGTCAGGACCAGCTTGGCGCTGTGAATGTCGGCGAAGGGAAACTGCACGCGCCCCGACTTGCGGTCGTCGAGCAGGATCACCTCGCCCTCGACCCCGGCCAGGTTGCCCTGCAGCGCCTTGCGGTTGCCATCGACCGGAGCGGTCAGGCTGACCTTGGCCTCGTGCCCCACCCAGGCGGCAAAGTCCTTGAGCCGGGTCAAGGGCCGGTCGATCCCGGGCGAGCTGACCTCGAGCCGGTAGGCCTCCTCGATCAGCACCTCGCCCGCCTCTTCCAGCGCATCGATCCGGTCGGAGATGCGGTGCGACAGGGCGGCGCAGTCATCCAGCACCAGCTGGCCGGTCTCGGGCCGCTCGGCCATGATCTGCAGCGTCGGCTCGTCATAGTCGCCGCTGAGCGAGCCGATCTCGCCGCCCTTGTAGAGCACCACGCGCACGAGGTCGAAACCGAGGGCCTGCACCTCCGGTTCGATCACCTCGATAATCCGCGCGATATCCGCCATGCCTGCTCCAAATCGCCCGACATCCGGCAAAGCGTTTTGCGCCGGCCCCTTCCGGCGCCAGCCCAGACTTTGCTTCACAATGTCGGGATGAACGGCCCGATAGGGGAAAGGGGCGGGGAATGCAAGCGGGGATGTGGGTTCGGGCAACGGCGGTGCGGCGCGTGAGCGAGCGCAGTCGGGCCCGCACCCGCTCAGGCCGAACGGGTGTCGGAAGGGCAACAAGGGGTGGGGAGTGGACGTTTTCAGACCGTTCGTCGTCCCGGGCTTGACCCGGGACCGCTGGCCTCCTTCGACGCGAGGCTGCACCGATCCAGGCACCGGTCCCGGGTCGAGCCCGGGACGACGGGTATCGGGCGATAACCGTCACGCCCCCGGACCAAACCTTCACCCTGCCGGTCATGCCAGCGCAGGCTGGCATCTCCGGCCTCAAGCAATCCGGCACCAGATCCCGGCCTTCGCCGGGATGACGCCCTGTTGGGGCGGGTATCGGGCGATAACCGTCACGCCCCCGAACCGAACCCTTCACCCTGCCCGTCATGCCAGCGCAGGCTGGCATCTCCGGCGTCGGACACTCGGGCCAAGGCCAGCGGCACAGGGAATGCGCTGTCCTACACCGCCACAGCCTGCCAAACTCGGTGCGGCTCTTTCCAACGTCAATCCGGCAGGGCTGCCGCAAAACACTTTGTCAGGCGAACACGGGTGATCTTTGTGAACTTCGTGAAGCAGGAGCAGCGATCGCCCGAGCCCCGCCGGGCGGGCCGGTGCGGTACCGCATCCCTATGCCCTACGACCGGGACCCGGACCGGGACCGCGTCGTCCCCTACCCCGCCTTCTCCAGCAGCCCGTGCTTGCGCAGGCAATGGCGCAGCTGATCGTAGGTCAGGCCCAGGGCCTTGGCCGTGGCGCGCTGGTTGTAGCGATGGCGGGCAAGGTGGCACTCGAGGATCGCCTTTTCGTGCGCGTCGACCGCGGCACGCAGGTCGCTGACCGCGCCATGGTCTGGCGCGGCCGCCACCAGCGCCTGTCCGATCACCGGCGGGCCCGATGCGTCGCGATTCTCGACCCCGCCCGCGAGCACCGGCGGGCGCCAGGGCGATTCGAAGGGATCGAACTCGATCCGGGCGATCGGCTGCCGCGGCGCATCCCAGCGGTAGACCGCGCGCTCCACCACGTTGCGCAGCTCGCGCACATTGCCCGGCCAGTCGTGCGCCTCCAGCGCGGCAGCGGCCTGGCCACTGAAGCCGGGCCAGCTGTCCCAGCCGATCTCGGTCGCCATGCGCCGGCCGAAGTAGTCGGCCAGCACGGCGATGTCGCCCTCGCGGGCGCGCAGCGGCGGCAGGGTGATCACCTCGAAGCTCAGGCGGTCGAGCAGGTCGGCGCGGAAGCGGCCCTGGTCGGCCAGGCGCGGCAGGTCCTCGTTGGTCGCGGCGACGATCCGCACATCGACCCGGATCGGCTTGGACGAACCGATCCGCGCCACCTCGCCATATTCGATCGCACGCAGCAACCGCTCCTGCGCCCCGGCCGACAGGGTGGCGAGCTCGTCAAGGAACAGGGTCCCGCGGTCAGCCTCCTCGAAGCGTCCGGCGCGCATCCGGGTGGCTCCGGTGAATGCCCCGGCCTCGTGGCCGAACAGCTCGGCCTCGAGCAGGGTTTCGGGCAGGGCCGCGCAGTTGAGGGTGATCAGCGGCTCGCCCCAGCGCGGGGACAGGCGATGGAGGCGTTCGGCGATCAGCTCCTTGCCGGTGCCGCGCTCGCCCACCACCAGCACCGGGCGGCGCAGCGCGGCGGCGCGACTGGCGCGCTCCACCGCGTCGAGAAAAGGGCCGGACTGGCCGATGAACTGTGTGCCGCGATCCATTCCCACTGGTTAGCAAATTTCACCAACCTTGCGCAAGATTGACGACAAATGCAGGGTCAAAGTCCAGCAATTCCGGGATTGGCACGGCGTTTGCTAACATGTCGGCATAGCCCGCCGCAACGGGCCAACCCGATCCAGGAGACCACCAATGCTTCGCTTCAACACCCTGCTCGACAGCGCCATTGCCATCAGCATCGCCACGATGCTTGCGTTCAATGTATTCGTTCTGGTGCAGCAGCTCTATACCGCCTCAGGAGGCACGATCGCGTGAATGATTTCACCCCCCCGCGCGGAGTGTCCCGCATCGATCTTGAAACCGAACGCCTGCGCGACCGCGCCGGACCGGTCACCGGAGTATCTCTGATGGGTATCTTCTCCCGCACCCGTGACATCATCGCCGCCAACTTCAACGACCTGCTCGACAAGGCGGATGATCCGGCGAAGATGATCCGGATGATCATCCTCGAGATGGAGGAGACCCTGGTCGAGGTGCGCGCCAGCGCGGCACGGACCATCGCCGACCAGAAGGAGATGCACCGCCACACCGTCAAGCTCGACCGGCTCCAGGCCGACTGGGCCGACAAGGCCCAGCTCGCGCTCTCCAAGGGTCGCGAGGATCTGGCCCGGGCCGCGCTGGTGGAAAAGCGCAAGGCCTCCGACATGGCCGCGCAGCTCCAGGAAGAGATCAAGGTGCTCGACGACGCGCTGCGCGCCTATGAGGCCGACATCGAGAAGCTGCAGACCCGCCTGCGCGAGGCCCGCAGCCGCCAGACCGCGATCGCCGCCCGGCTCGAAAGCGCCGAAAACCGCGTCAAGCTGCGCACGCTGCTGGCCAGCGAGCGGGTCGACGAGGCGATGGCGCGCTTCGACCAGCTCGAGCGCCGGGTCGACTATGCCGAGGGCCGCGCCGACGCGCTGTCGCTGGCCGAGACGACCAAGCCGAGCCTGGCCGACGAGATCTCGGCTCTCGCCGCGAGCGACAAGGTCGACGAGGAGCTCGAGGCCATGAAGCGCGCGCTGGGCCAGGGTGACACCCCGGCGAAGGAGGCCTGAGCCATGTCCGAAGCGATGGTTCCGATCATGGTCTGCGGCTTCCTGTTCGTCGGGTTGCCCTGGCTGGTCCTGCACTACCTGACCAAGTGGAAGACCTCCGCCACGCTCACCACCGGTGACGAGGCCCTGCTGGAAGACCTCTACCAGCTCGCCCGCCGGCTCGACGAGCGGATGGATACGGTCGAGCGGCTCGTCGCCGCCGACAACCCCGAATTCCGTCCGGCCCGGGTCCTGCCCGACCGGGACAGCGACAACGAACACCTGCGCGCGCTGGAACGCCGGCTCGCCGACAAGGAAGGGACACTGCGGTGAACAACTCCGACCAGCCGATCAAACGCACCCGCTTCTATCTCGACAAGCTCAACGGGAAGATCTTCGGCGTCTGCGCCGGGGTCGCCGACTACACCGGGGTCGATGTCCTCTGGGTGCGGGTCGGAACCGTCGCCCTGACCATCTGCGGCGTGGGCTTCATCCCGCTTGCCTACTTCCTGATGGCGGTCTTCTCGGACAACAAGCCGGCCGGGCTCTACCATGACCGGGAAGAGCAGAAGTTCTGGCAGGGCGTCCGCCAGTCCCCTGCCCGGACCGCCCGCGAAGTCCGCGCCCGTTTCCGTGACATCGACCGTCGCCTGGCCGACGTCGAGAACTTCTACGTCTCGTCCAACCCGCGTCTCTCGGCCGAAATCGAGAAGCTTCGCTAAGCCGCACTCCAGGGGGGTGATGTCCCATGCCCGAAGTTCTTGCCCTGCTTGTTCCCTTCGCGCCCTTCGCGATGGTCTGCTTCATCGTCTGGACGAAGCACAAGCGGAAGATGACCGAACTGCAGATCAACCAGCAGACCCACTACGTCGCCGAGGCGGATGCCTACGCCCGGCTCGAGGAGCGGATCCGCGTGCTCGAGCGGATCGTGACCGACCGCGGCAGCGATCTTGCCGCCCAGATCGAGGCGCTGCGCGAGGAGGCTCCCGCGCTGCAGGCCCAGCGCAGCGCCGCGCTGCAGCAGCGCGAGGTGCAGCCGTGAGCCCCGAGAACCTCGCCCTCCTGCAGGAGCTCGCCGGCCCCATCGTGGCCATCACGGTGATCGGGACAGTCGGGTGGGTGGCGACCACCTGGCTGCGGATCAAGCATGGCTATCCGCTCGAGGGTTCGTGGGGCCAGGCGATCCACCCCAAGACCGATGACCAGGCGATGCAGCGCATTGCCCTGCTCACCAGCGAGAATGCGGAACTGCAGGCCCAGCTCGGCAGCATCAAGGACCGGCTGGCCACGGTCGAGCGGATCGTGACCGACAGCGGCTACCAGCTGACCGCCCAGATCGAGGCCCTGCGGGACCGCGACGGCGCGTCCAGCGTCAACTGACAACCATGGAGCCTGAGCCATGTTTGACTCGATCACCATCCTCGCAATGGCCGGCCTGATCGGCCTCGGGATCGTCGCCCTGACCGTCCTGACACTGTGGCAGGGCTGGCTGCGCCTCAAGCTGACCGAACTCGAACGCCACCCCGACCGTCACTCCGACCGTCATCGGGCCGATCCCGACCATCCGCTCGGCATCACCCGGATCGAGATGGCCGACGTCAAGGAACGGCTGCGCAAGCTCGAGGCGATCGCCGCCGGGGTCGATCTCTAGGCTCGCCCCCGGGTGCAAGACCTGTGGGCTGCATCCGGTCCGGGCGGCCGTCGGGACCAATCCCCCCCGGCGGCCGACCGGGCCGGATCGGATGCAGGCCCTGTCCCTTCGCCCCTCTGGCCCGCCTCCCGGCTTGCCCCACCCGCCTCCCCCGCCTAGATGCCGGCCATGCGCTCTCTCGAAGACATCCGCGACGAATACGAGTTTCTCGATGGCGACGAACGCTATCGCCTGCTGATCGAGCTCGGGCGCGAGCTTGATGCGATGCCCGAGGCGCTCAAGACCGAGGCCACCAAGGTGCGCGGCTGCTCGGCCAGCGTCTGGGTCTATCCCACCCCGCGCGACGACGGGCGGCTGCACTTCCTGGCCGACAGCAACGCCGCGATCACCAAGGGGATTGTCGCGCTGGTCCTTGCGGCCGTGCAGGACCGTCCGGCCGCCGAGGTCGCGGCAACCGACATCGCCGGCGCGCTCGAGCCGTTCGACCTGAAGAACCAGCTCTCGTCGAACCGCACCCAGGGTGTGCCCAACATGATCGCCCTGATCCGCGAGACCGCTGCGAGACTGGCGACGTGAAGCGCCTGACCCGCCCGTTCTGGCTGGTGGCGGGTCTGCTGGCGGTGGGTCTGGGGATCCTCGGCATCGCCCTGCCGGTGCTGCCGACCGTACCGTTCTTCCTGCTCGCGGCGTTCTGCTTCGCGCGTTCGAACCCGGTGTGGGAACAGCGCCTGCTCGACCACCCCACCTACGGCCCGCCGCTGCGCCAATGGCGCGCCCGCCGGGCAATTCCCCGCCGCGCCAAGCTGGCCGCGCTGACCGGAATGGCCGCCAGCATCGCGATCAGCGCCGTCTTTGTCGGCTGGCCATGGATCATGGCGCCGGTGCTGGTCTGCGGCGGCAGCGGGTGGTGGATCTGGACGCGGCCGGAGTAGACCGCGGCGCCCTTAGTCCGCCGCCTCGCGCACGACGGCGATGCCCTGCTGCGCCTGCTGTTTCAGCTCGCGCTTGAGCACCGCGGGATCGCGCGCGATGACGAAGCCGAAGCTCACGCCGCCCTCCTTGCCGATCGTGGCGTGGTGCAGCTTGTGCGCCTGGACCAGCCGCTTGGCGTAGCCCTTGCGCGGCACCCAGCGGAAATAGCGCTGATGCACGAGGCCATCGTGGATCAGGGTATAGACCAGGCCGTAGAACAGGATGCCCAGCCCGATCCAGGTGCCGGGCGCCCAGGCACGCTCACCCAGCACCAGCGGGCTGCCCACGGCGAACATCGACATGCTCGCGACCGCGCCGACCACCCCGTAGAGATCGTTCTTCTCGAGCAGCTTGTCGTGCGGCTCGTGGTGATCGCGGTGCCAGGCCCAGCCCCAGCCGTGCATGATGTACTTGTGGCTGGACCACGCGACGAACTCCATCGCGGCGAAGGTGGCGAACACGGTCAGGATGGCGGACAGGGCAGTCATGCCGCGCTGCATAATCCCCCCGGCGACGAAGTGCGACACATTCTTACAGGCAGGCCCGCATGACGTTCGCTCACCGTTCATGTTGAGGGGTTCAAACATGAACATATCGACGCAGCCATTCCGGTCTGCGCCTGCTGAAGAGGACGAAATCATGCGCAAGCTGACCCAGATCGCCATTGCCACGCTGCTGCCGGCCGCCCTGCTCGGCACGGCCACGAGCGCCTCGGCGCACCCCGGTGATGGCTATGGCTACGGCAACGACCTCCGCCGGGAGAGCGCCTATCGGGCCGACATCATCCGCGACCAGCTGGCCGATCTCGCGCGGCGGGTCGATCGCAACGACAACCGGGACCGCATCTCCGAGCGCGAGGCCGCAGCCCTGCGGCGCGAAATCCGCGACGTGCGCCAGCAGGTCCGCTGGTTCAGCCGGGATGGGCTGGATCGCCGCGAGATGCGCATCCTGCAGGCCCGGGTCGATCGCGTCGGCTTCGCGCTGCGCGCCGAGCGGCGCGACTGGGACGGCCGCCCCGGCTAAGCCGGCCCAATCCCTTCAACCGCACAGCGGGCACTCCCGATGGAGTGCCCGTTTGGGCTTGTTTTCCGCCTGCGCCCTGCCTAGGTCCCGGGGCCTATGGCCCACACCGCACGCACCCTCTACGAAAAGATCTGGGACGCCCACGTCGTCGAACGCCGCGATGACGGCACCTGCCTGATCTATATTGACCGCCATCTCGTCCACGAGGTGACCAGCCCGCAGGCCTTCGAGGCGCTTCGTGCCGCCGGTCGACCCGTGCGCCGTCCGGACCTGACCCTGGCCGTCCCCGACCACAACCTGCCGACCACACCGCGCCGCGATGCCGCCGGCAATCGCCTGCCGATCGCCGATCCGGAAAGCGCCCAGCAGCTCGCCATGCTCGAGCGCAATGCCCCCGCCTTCGGCATCCGCTACATCGACGCCACTGCCCCCGAACAGGGCATCGTCCATGTCGTCGGGCCCGAGCAGGGCTTTTCGCTGCCCGGTGCGACGATCGTCTGCGGCGACAGCCACACCGCCTGCCACGGCGGCCTGGGCGCGCTGGCCTTCGGGATCGGCACCAGCGAGGTCGAGCACGTCCTCGCCACCCAGACGCTGCTGCTGTCGCCGAGCAAGACGATGGAAGTCCGCGTCGAAGGCGACCTGCCGCTCGGTGTCTCGCCCAAGGATCTCATTCTCCACATCATCGGCCGGATCGGTACCGCCGGCGGCACCGGCCACGTGATCGAGTATCGCGGCCGTGTGTTCGAGGAGATGAGCATCGAGGGCCGGCTGACGGTCTGCAACATGAGCATCGAGGCCGGGGCCCGCGCCGGGTTGATCGCGCCCGATGCCAAGACCTTCGCCTATCTGGCCGACCGCCCCTATGCGCCCAAGGGCGCCGACTGGGACGCCGCCGTGGCCTGGTGGACCAGCCTGGCAACTGATCCGGGTGCGCGGTTCGACAAGTCGGTGGTGATCCAGGCGGCCGAGGTGCAGCCCAGCGTCACCTGGGGCACCAGCCCTGAAGACGTCGTGCCCATCGGCGGCGTGGTCCCCGCGCCGGAAAGCTTCGCCGATCCCTCGAAGCAGGATGCCGCGCGCAAGAGCCTTGAATACATGGGCCTGGCCCCGGGGCAGCGGCTCGACGCGGTCGAGATCCAGAACGTCTTCATCGGTTCATGCACCAACAGCCGGATCGAGGACCTGCGCGCCGCTGCGGCCGTGCTCAAAGGCCGGACCAAGGCGGCGAACGTCAAGTGGGCGATCGTCGTGCCCGGTTCGGGCCTGGTCAAGGCCCAGGCCGAGGCCGAAGGTCTGGACAAGGTGTTCATCGATGCCGGGCTGGAATGGCGCGAACCGGGCTGCTCGGCCTGCCTCGGCATGAACCCCGACAAGGTTCCGGCCGGCGAGCGCTGCGCCTCGACCAGCAACCGCAACTTCGTCGGCCGGCAAGGCCCGGGCGCGCGCACCCATCTCGTCTCGCCAGCGATGGCGGCCGCGGCCGCGGTCACCGGCAAGCTGACCGACGTGCGCGAGCTGGTCTGACCCCGCGCCGGCAGGCCTTCGCCCCGGTGGTCACGCCGGCGACCCGCCTGTTGATCCTCGGCTCTCTGCCGGGCGAAGCCAGTCTGGCGGCGGGGCGCTACTATGCCCATCCGCGCAACCAGTTCTGGCACCTCGCCGGGGCCGTGATCGGAGACCCCGCGCTGCCCGAGCGCAACTATGCGGATCGGCTGTCCGCGCTGGGCGCCGCAGGGATCGGAATGTGGGACACGATCGCCGCGGCGCGGCGCCGTGGCAGCCTCGACAGTGCCATCCGCGACGCCGAGACCGCACCGCTGCGGGCCCTGACCGACCGCCTGACCATGCTGCGCGGCGTGGCCTTCAACGGCGCCACGGCGGCCCGGATCGGCCGTGCTGCGCTGGCCGGGAGCGGGCTGGCGCTGATCGACCTGCCCTCGTCCAGCCCTGCCCATGCCGCCGTCACCCTGGCCCAGAAGCGTGAGCGCTGGATGATCTGCCAAGATTTCCTGGCGTGAGGCTTGAACCGCCGCCCCTCCCAACCTAGGAACCCGTGCATGAGCAAGAAGTACGAAAAGTCATCGTGGGCCGGTCCGGCCGCCATCGCTGGCGCCGCGATCGGGTCTGCCGCCCTCGCCGCCGCGCTTCTCTACGCCTCGCGCCGCAAGGACAGCGAGAAGCCGACCGCCGGCCCGAGCCACCCCGAAAACGCGCCGGAGACCGACTGATGGAGCCGGTTCGCACGATTGACGGCAAGGCCTATCCGTTCGGCCGCAAGAACGTCGATACCGACGTGATCATTCCGGCGCAGTGGCTGAAGACAATCAGCCGTGAAGGGCTTGGCGTAGGCTGCTTCGAAGCGCTTCGCCAGGACCCGGACAACCTGTTCGACGATCCCGCCTACAAAGGCGCGCCGATCCTGATCGCAGGGGACAACTTCGGCTGCGGATCCAGCCGCGAGCATGCCGCCTGGGCGCTGCTAGACATGGGCATCAAGGCCGTGATCGCCCCGTCCTACTCTGACATCTTTTCCGGCAACGCGTTCAAGAACGGCATATTGGCAGTGGTCCTGCCGCAGGAGGCGGTGGACCGGCTGCTCGAGGTGGCCAAGACCGACCCGATCCATATCGACCTCGAAAGCCAGACCGTCACCACCCCGTTCCAGGACCGCTTCACCTTCGAGATCGATCCGTTCCGCAAGCATTGCCTGCTCAACGGACTGGACGAAGTCGGCCTGACGCTGGCCCGTGACGCGGCGATCGCGAGCTACGAGGACCAGGCGCGCGAAAGCCTGCCGTTCCTGGCCAAGGGCATTGCCCACGCCGCCTGAGGCGGACGGCGATTCCGGGATTGAACGCGGGCCAGCCTCCCCCTATCCCGGGAGTCCAGTCGATTGACCACGCCTTACGGGGAAACGCAGCGAGATGACCACCTTCCAGGACCGCGAACGCGCCGAAGAGGCCAAGTTCGCCCACGATGAAGAGATGCTGTTCCGCATCCACGCGCGGCGTAACCGCCTGCTTGGCCAGTGGGCCGCCGAGCGCATGGGTCTGTCGAGCGTCGAGGCCGAGGCCTACGCCAAGAGCGTGGTCCAGGCCGATTTCGAGGAAGCCGGCGACGAGGACGTGATCCGCAAGCTGCTGGGTGATCTGATCGCGGCGGGCGTGGATGCGAGCGAGGGCGAGGTTCGGGCCGCGCTCGATGCCAAACAGGTCGAGGCGCGCCGCGCCCTCATGGGCGAGGCCTGAGCGCACCGCCATGGCCATGGCTGCTGATCAGATCGAGGCGATGATCCGGACCGCCCTGCCCGATGCGACGGTGACGATCACCGATCTGGCGGGCGACGGCGATCACTATGCCGCCCACGTCGTCTCCGCCGCCTTCGCCGGCAAGAGCCGCGTGGCCCAGCACCAGCTGGTCTACAAGGCGCTGGGCGGGCGCATGGGCGGCGAGCTGCACGCCTTGCAACTCACCACTGCCATTCCCACCTGAGATCGATTCCCGTCAGCTGCAACAAGGTCGCCGCACCGATGTCCGATACCAACGCCCGCATTGCCGAAATCGTCAATGGCAACGACGTTGTCCTGTTCATGAAGGGCACGCCGCTGTTTCCCCAGTGCGGCTTTTCCAGCCGCGCGATTGCGATCCTTGACCACCTTGGGGTGGACTATGCCAGCGTCGACGTGCTGCAGGACATGGAGATCCGCCAGGGCATCAAGGCCTACTCCGACTGGCCGACGATTCCCCAGCTCTACGTCAAGGGCGAGTTCGTGGGTGGCAGCGACATCATGATGGAAATGTACGAGGCCGGCGAGCTCCACCAGCTGATGGCCGATGCCCAGGTCAAGCAGGCCGGCTGAGCGCCTCTCGTCGCCGACAGCAGAAGGCCCGCGAACCTGGGTGGTTCGCGGGCCTTGTTGTGTCCGGTGGGGGGATCGGACACGATCGTCGGGTTGAGGCGGGGCCGCGGAGACCAGGAAGCAGCCCCGCCTCATCGAGACTGCTTGGGGTACTGCTTGATTAGCACATACCGTGCCAAGTCCACAAAATATATGTATTTCATATATTTGATATAACCGCCAGGAGCCGCTGAACCCCGCGATGTAAAGCCTGCCGACACCCCCCACTCCAGCGGTGGTCCCCGGCCCGATGCTGCTCTCGCAGGATTGCGCAAGGGGCTTGCCAGCGGCGCCGGGGGCCGCAATCTGGTGGCATGACGCCCCGTGCTCCCGCCTCGCTCCCCGCGGTTTCGTTCCCTGCCGCCACACTGGTCCTGTTCCGCCGCGGAGCGGCCGGCGGGCCGCCCGAACTGATGATGCTGGAACGCGGCGCACAGATGCGTTTCGCCGCCGGGGCCATCGTTTTCCCGGGCGGGCGAGTCGACCCTTCCGATCACACCCTGGCGCAGCATGTGGCACCCGACCTTGATCCGGCCGATGCCGCTGCACGAGTCGCCGCGGTGCGCGAGACACTGGAAGAAACGGGTCTCCTCGTCGGCGTGAACGAGGCCGTGACCGCGGCGATCGCGCAGGCCGCTCGCGCCGCGCTATCCGAACAGGGCGCATTGGCGCCGGTGCTGGAGCAGTTCGGGCTGACCCTTGATCTTGAGGCGCTGGTGCCCTTCGCCCGGTGGTGCCCCTTCTGGGACGGGGCGTTCGACACGCGGTTCTATTTGGCCGACCTGGGGACCGGCTCGGTCGACATCGCTGCCGACGGGACCGAATCGGCGCGGCTGTGCTGGACCAGTGCGGCCGACATGCTTGCCGCGATCGGCCGGGGCGAGGCTTCGGCGCTGTTCCCGACCGTCTGCAATCTGCAGCGCCTGGCGCAGTTCGCGAGCTTTGCCGAAGCCCGCGCCGAGGCTGCGGTGATAGCTCCGGAGCTGATCGTTCCCTGGGCCGAAAGCGTGGCGGGAACCGAGTATCTCTGCATTCCTGCCGACCGGGGCTATCCCGAAACGCGCCGCCCGCTCGCCGAGGTCCGGCGCGGCCGCGCCTGACCCGAACTGCGCTGTCTGCCGGGACCTAGAGCCTGTCCTGTTTAGGTGGATACGCCGTGACGGAGCCGATTTTGGTTCAGGGCGAGGAGCGAGGAGGGAGCTATGCCGTGGCATAGTGACCGACGAGGGACGCTGCGCTGGGCCAAAATCGCCCCGCCCCAAGGGGTTGGGCGGAGCGGGCCGGTGGCCGCGTTGCGCCGCTTGCAGGGGCAACCAGCCCCTGCGGCGCGCCGCGCCTCCCCACCGACCCGCTCCGCCCAATCCCGGCGCATCCACCTAAACAGGACAGGCTCTAAGCGCTCGCGAACAGTTTTTCGCGGATCGCCGGGAAATCGATGCCGCCCAGCGCATCGGGATTGGCCGCGGCGATGATGCGATCTTCGCCGTAACACCGCGCGAGGAGGATCTCCGTGGTCGGCACGATGCGCCGTTCGGTCAGCGAATAGAAGGTCTTGACCCGCGGCTTGGCCGGATCGGCCTCATCCTGCGAAACCACCAGCGCCAGACGGCCCGAGGCCAGTTCGACCACCGAGCCAATCGGGTAGACCCCGAGCGCGTCGATGAAGCTTGCCAGCAAGTCGCGGTCGAAAGCGCCATCGAGCAAGGTCAGCTGCTGCATCGCCGCCGAGGGATCGAGGCCCATCTGGTCCTGCGCGTCGTTGACCAGCCAGTCGTAGGTGTCACAGATCGCCGCCATCCGTCCGAACAGGCTGATGCGTTCGCCGGTGAGGCCATGGGGATAGCCGGTGCCGTCGATCCGTTCGTGGTGCTCCAGGCAGGCCAGCGCCACGGGCTCGGGCACGCCGCTGGCCAGGAGCTGGTCATGGCCCAGGCGGGCATGTTCGCGGAAAATGCGCTCGTCGATCCGGCGGAAGTCGCCACCGGTGCTCTCGAGGTCGACCGGCAGATAGCTCACGCCCATGTCCAGCATCAGTCCGGCCATGCCGGCCAGGCGCTGGTCAGCCGGGCTGAGCTTCATCTGACGGCCCAGCGAAACCATGAGGGCGCTCACCGCCAGGGCATGGCGATAGACATATTCGAGATCACGCTTGCAGCGCATCAGGCCGTTGAACGCGTGAGGGTTGCGCTGGACCGAGGCAAAGATCTCCTCGACCACCGGCTCGATCGTCTCGGCCCGGATCGTCTTGCCCAGGCGCGCTTCCAGGAACACCTTTGAGATCACCTTGCGCGACCGATCGACCACGCGGTTGGCATGGCCGAATTCACGGGCCTGCGAGAGCGGAACCGTGGAGGTCAGCGCAACGTCCTCGCTCCGCGGGGCAGCTGCGACCCGCTGGGTGCGCAGCCCGCGCCGCAGCGGCGGCTCCTGCACGGCCACCCCACCATTCGCCGCGGCCTGGGTTACCCGTTCGATCCGCGTCGGGCGCAGATCGATGCCGCGCTCCGTGTCGATGATGACCGCCGGCACCTCGCTGGCCTGCAACTCGTCAAGCGTGTCCTGATCGTCCAGCACGAACTTGCTGCGCCAGAACGGATGCTTGAACCAGCTCCCTTCCAGCTTGTGGACAAACATCCCCAGCTCAAGATCGGCTATGTCGATACGCTTCAGCATGATCCCTGTCCGTGATCCCCCATCGGCCCCAATGATGTCGGTTGCAGCGTACTGTGCCCGGTTCAGGCTGTAGGAAGCGGCAAGGCAGCCTTCCGGAAAACTACGGGTTCGTAAGGCTATGCCGCGAAAAACCGGGGACTGCGGGAACCCGGGATTGCTGCGGCGCCGCGCTCTGCATAGGCTGCTGCGCCGACCGCCCCCCGGACCGGTCGCATCAACCATTACGAGGGCCCCGGCGCACCATGACCCCGTGCGAGATCCTGTTCATCCACCAGAACATGCCGGGCCAGTTCCGCTTCCTCGCCGCGGCCTTTGCCCAATTGCCGCAGTTCTCGATCACCTTCCTCACCCGCCGCGAAGGGGTCGAGCTCAAGGGCGTGCGCACCGTGCGCTATCCCTCCCCTGACGAAACCCGCGCGACGAATGAACCGCTGCTGGCCCCGGTGGAGAAAGTGGTACGGTTCGGCCGCGCGGTGCTGGCAGCAGCGCTCGAACTGCGCCGCGACGGCTATGTGCCCGACCTCATCATCGTTCACCCCGGCTGGGGGGAAGGCCTGTTCCTGCGCGACGTCTGGCCACAGACCAAGATCATCACCTATGGCGAGTACTATTACCAGCCCGACGGGGGCGACATCGGCTTCGACCCGCTCTTTCCGGTGACGTTCGAGAACCTCGCCCGCACCCGCATGATGAACACGCATCTGCTGCTGGGCCATGCCCAGGCCGATGCGATCCTGTCGCCGACCGAATGGCAACGATCGCGCCACCCCGATTTCCTTCAGTCCCGCATCACCACGATCTTCGACGGGATCGACACCACCCGGATCGGACCGGCGCCCGAGGCGCGCTACACCCTGCCCGACGGCCGGGTCCTCACCCGCGCGGACGAGGTCATCACGTTTGTCTCGCGCAATCTCGAACCACATCGCGGTTTCCACGTCCTGATCCGCGCCTTGCCCGACCTGTTGGCGCGGCGTCCGGACGCACAGGTGGTGATCGTGGGCGGGACCGACGTCAGCTACAGTCCCAACCCCCCGCCGCCTCACAACAGCTGGAAGGATTGCCTGCTCAGCCTTCACCCGATCGGCGAAGGCGCCGATCGGGTCCATTTCGTCGGCAAGCAGGCCTACGGGGATTACCTAGCCCTGCTCCAGGTCTCGGCCGCGCACTTGTATCTCACCTTCCCCTTCGTGCTCTCATGGAGTTGCCTGGAGGCCATGGCGGCGGGATGCCTTGTGATCGCCTCCGACACGGCGCCGGTGCGCGAAGTGATCGATCATGGCCGCAACGGACTGCTATTCCCCTTCCACGACCACGGCGCGCTGGTCGAGACCGTGAGCGGTGCGCTGGATGACCCAGAGCAGGGCGCCGCGCTGCGCGCAGCGGCACGCGCGACCGTGGTTGAACGCTATGACCTGCGGCTGTGCTTGGCCCATCAGGTCCAGCTGATCCAGCGCGTGCTGTACGGCACCGGCGCTGTGACAGCCCCGGCCTAAGCGGCAGGGGACGCCTCCCAGCTTTCTGCGATCAGTGGTTGACCACGGTCATCTTCGCGATCTGGGTGCTCATGCTGGCATCGCTGTAGAACAGATAATCGCTGCCCTGCACGTCGACGAACGAACCAGCCCCGATGGCGAAGTTATCGTTGCTGTCGATATCGATCGTCAGCGCCGAGGCATTGCCGGCGCCAACCAGCGACTGGATGAAGCTGGCACTGACGGTCAGGTTGGCCGAGGTCGCTCCACTGGTGAAGTCCAGCACTTCGACGTTGGTCAGCACGCCCGTCAACTGGGATTCAACGATCGTTCCGCTGTTGGCGGCGAAGTGTACCGAGTCCGTCCCTGCGCCACCATCGACCGACCAGCCATTGCCCAGCGTCAGGGTAAAGTCGTCCGAGAACGCGGAGCCGAGCACGCGTTCGATCCCCGACAGGCTGTCGCCCGACGCATCCCCCAGCGTTCCAGAACCGCTGCCCGTTCCATCCAGCGTGAGCGCGACGGCCGAACCGGCACCCGCATAGCTGGCCGTATCGCTATCGGCCCCGCCAATCAGCGTATCGGCGCCAGAACCGCCCAGCAGCGTGTCATCACCGGCGCCGCCATTGAGCACGTTGTTGCCGGTATCGCCATGAAGCGCATCGGCAAAGCTCGAACCGGTCAGGTTTTCGATCGCGCTGTAGCTATCGCCAGCGGCGTCACCGGTGTTCAGCCCGGAATTGCCGAGGCTGGCAATCACCGCACTGCCAGCGGTCGCATAGCTCGCCGTGTCGGTGCCGATGCCGCCGATCAGCGTGTCGTTGCCGGCGCCGCCGATCAGCGTGTCGTTGCCGGTGCCGCCGTCGAGCGCGTTCGCGCCGCCATCGCCGTACAGCGTATCGCCGAAGTCCGAGCCGGTCAGGTTCTCGATTCCGCTGTAGCTGTCGCCAGCGGCATCGCCGGTGTTCAAACCGGTGTTGGCCAGGCTGGCAATCACCGCCGCTCCTGCGGTCGCATAGCTTGCCGTGTCGCTGCCCGACCCACCGGTCAGCGTATCGTTGCCGGTGCCGCCGATCAGCGTGTCGTTGCCGGTGCCGCCGTCGAGCACGTTCGCGCTGCCATCGCCATACAGTGTATCGCCGAAGTCCGAGCCGGTCAGGTTCTCGATCCCGCTGTAGCTGTCGCCCACCGCGTCGCCGGTGTTCAGCGCCGCATTGGCCAGGCTGGCAATCACCGCAGCACCTGCGGTCGCATAGCTCGCCGTGTCGGTGCCAACCCCGCCGATGAGCGTATCGGCGCCGCCGCCGCCCACCAGCGTGTCGTTGCCGGTGCCGCCATCGAGCTGGTTGTTGTTGCCGTCGCCGAACAGCGTATCGCCGCTGTTCGAGCCGATCACCGTCTCGATCCCCGAGAGCACGTCGCCCGCTGCGTCGCCGCCGCTGCCGGCAGTCCCGTTGAGGTAGACTGTCACCGCCGCGCCCGAGGCCGAATAGTCGGCCGTGTCGGTGCCGATGCCGCCGGTCAGCGTATCGTTCCCCGCGCCGCCGATCAACGTGTCGTTGCCGGTGCCGCCGTCGAGCTGGTTGGCGCTTCCGTCGCCATAGAGCGTGTCGGCGAAGTCCGAGCCGGTCAGGTTCTCGATGCTGTTGTAGCTGTCACCCACCGCATCGCCGGTGTTCAGCCCGGTGTTGGCCAGGCTCGCCGTGACCCCGGATCCCGCCGTGACATAGGATGCCGTATCGCTGCCGGCACCGCCGAACAGCCCGTCGGGACCACCGGCGCCGATCAGGGTGTCGTTGCCGTTGCCACCCTCGATGGTGTTGCCGTTGCCGTCGCCATGGAGCGTGTCGGCGAAGTCCGAGCCGGTCAGGTTCTCGATCCCGCTGTAGCTGTCGCCCACCGCGTCGCCGGTGTTCAGCGCCGCATTGGCCAGGCTGGCAATCACCGCAGCACCTGCGGTCGCATAGCTCGCCGTGTCGGTGCCAACCCCGCCGATGAGCGTATCGGCGCCGCCGCCGCCCACCAGCGTGTCATTGCCGGTGCCGCCATCGAGCTGGTTGCTGTTGCCGTCGCCGAACAGCGTATCGCCGCTGTTCGAGCCGATCACCGTCTCGATCCCCGAGAGCACGTCGCCCGCTGCGTCGCCGCCGCTGCCGGGAGTCCCGTTGAGGTAGACCGTCACCGCCGCGCCCGAGGCCGAATAGTCGGCCGTGTCGGTACCGATGCCGCCGATCAGCGTGTCGTTGCCCGCGCCGCCGACCAGCGTGTCGTTGCCGGTGCCGCCGTCGAGCTGGTTGGCGCTTCCGTCGCCATAGAGCGTGTCGGCGAAGTCCGAGCCGGTCAGGTTCTCGATGCTGTTGTAGCTGTCACCCACCGCATCGCCGGTGTTCAGCCCGGTGTTGGCCAGGCTCGCCGTGACCCCGGATCCCGCCGTGACATAGGATGCCGTATCGCTGCCGGCACCGCCGAACAGCCCGTCGGGACCACCGGCGCCGATCAGGGTGTCGTTGCCGTTGCCACCCTCGATGGTGTTGCCGTTGCCGTCGCCATAGAGCGTGTCGGCGAAGTCCGAGCCGGTCAGGTTCTCGATGCTGTTGTAGCTGTCACCCACCGCATCGCCGGTGTTCAGCCCGGTGTTGGCGAGGCTGACGGTCACGGCCGAACCCGAATTGGCGTAGCTGGCCGTATCGAACCCGGCTCCGCCGATCAGGGTATCGGCGCCGCCGCCGCCCACCAGCGTGTCATTGCCGGTGCCGCCATCGAGCTGGTTGTTGTTGCCGTCGCCGAACAGCGTATCGCCGCTGTTCGAGCCGATCACCGTCTCGATCCCCGAGAGCACGTCGCCCGCTGCGTCGCCGCCGCTGCCGGCAGTCCCGTTGAGGTAGACCGTCACCGCCGCGCCCGAGGCCGAATAGTCGGCCGTGTCGGTGCCGATGCCGCCGGTCAGCGTATCGTTCCCCGCGCCGCCGATCAACGTGTCGTTGCCGGTGCCGCCGTCGAGCTGGTTGGCGCTTCCGTCGCCATAGAGCGTGTCGGCGAAGTCCGAGCCGGTCAGGTTCTCGATGCTGTTGTAGCTGTCACCCACCGCGTCGCCGGTGTTCAGCCCGGTGTTGGCCAGGCTCGCCGTGACCCCGGATCCCGCCGTGACATAGGATGCCGTATCGCTGCCGGCACCGCCGAACAGCCCGTCGGGACCACCGGCGCCGATCAGGGTGTCGTTGCCGTTGCCACCCTCGATGGTGTTGCCGTTGCCGTCGCCATAGAGCGTGTCGGCGAAGTCCGAGCCGGTCAGGTTCTCGATGCTGTTGTAGCTGTCACCCACCGCATCGCCGGTGTTCAGCCCGGTGTTGGCGAGGCTGACGGTCACGGCCGAACCCGAATTGGCGTAGCTGGCCGTATCGAACCCGGCTCCGCCGATCAGCGTATCGGCGCCGCCGCCGCCCACCAGCGTGTCATTGCCGGTGCCGCCATCGAGCTGGTTGCTGTTGCCGTCGCCGAACAGCGTATCGCCGCTGTTCGAGCCGATCACCGTCTCGATCCCCGAGAGCACGTCGCCCGCTGCGTCGCCGCCGCTGCCGGCAGTCCCGTTGAGGTAGACCGTCACCGCCGCGCCCGAGGCCGAATAGTCGGCCGTGTCGGTACCGATGCCACCAATCAGCGTGTCGTTGCCCGCGCCGCCGACCAGCGTGTCGTTGCCGCTGCCGCCGTCAAGGACGTTCGCGGCGCCATCGCCGTACAGCATGTCGTTGTGGCCCGAACCGGTCAGGTTCTCGATGCTGCTGTAGCTGTCACCCACTGCATCGCCGGTATTGAGCGCGGTGTTGGCCAGGCTGACGGTAAGGCCCGCTGACGCAGCGACATAGGATGCCGTATCGCTGCCCGTTCCGCCGTTTAGGGTGTCCGCCCCAGCGCCACCAGACAGCGTATCGTTGCCGACCCCGCCATCGAGCTGGTTGTTGGCTCCATCGCCGAACAGGGCATCGTTGCCGTTCGAACCGATGAGGTTCTCTACACCCGAGAGCACGTCGCCCGCGGCATCGCCACCCGTGCCGGCGGTGCCATCGAGATAGACCGTCACCGCCGAGCCCGATGCGGCGTAGCTCGCCAGGTCGATGCCCGATCCGCCCACCAGAGTATCGGCTCCGGCGGCGCCGATCAGCGTGTCGTTGCCATTGCCGCCATCGAGGCGGTTGGCATTGCCATCGCCGGTCAACAGGTCGGCATCACCCGACCCGATCACGTTCTCGACCCCGGTCAGGCTGTCACCCGCCGCGTCGCCGCCAACCCCGATCGTCCCGTCGAGATAGACGGTCACCGCCGCGCCCGAGGCCGAGTAGTCGGCCGTGTCCGACCCCGATCCGCCGGTCAGACTGTCGGACCCGAGTCCACCGATCAGCGTGTCGTTGCCGTTGCCGCCATCGATCGCGTTGGCGCTGCCATCGCCATAGAGCGTATCGTTGAAGCCTGAGCCAGTCAGGTTCTCGATGCTGTTGTAGACATCGCCGGCGGCATCGTCGGTATTGAGCGCGGTGTTGGCGAGACTGGCCGTGAGCCCCGAGCCAGCATTGGCATAGCTCGCCGTATCGGCCCCGGCGCCGCCGGTCAGCGTATCGGCTCCAGCTCCGCCGAGCAGGACGTCAGCACCGTTGCCGCCATCGAGCAGATTGGCCCCGCCATCGCCATACAGCACGTCATTGAAGCCGGAACCGGTCAGGTTCTCGACACTGCTGTAGGTGTCGCCGGTCGCATCGCCGCTGTTCAGTGCGGTGTTGCCGAGGCTGGCGGTGAGGCCGCCGGTGGCCGAGGCATAAGCGGCGGTATCGGTGCCGGTCCCGCCAACCAGCGAATCCGCGCCCGATCCGCCATCGAGCGTATCGTTGCCGGCGCCGCCGTCGAGCGTATCGGCGCCCACGCCGCCATCGAGAAGGTCATTGCCGTCGTTGCCGGTCAGGAGGGTCGCCACGCCGCTGAGGTCGATCAGCTGGTCGTCGGCGTTTGAGCCGATCACCGTCTCAAAGCCAACAACGACATCATTCGCCGCATCACCGCCCGAGCTGACGATCGCACCGGTCAAGGCCGCGTTGTTCTGCACGATCACGCCGGTCGCCGATCCGGCATAGGTGAGCGTGTCGGTGCCGGTCCCGCCAACGAGGGTATCGGCACCGGCGCTACCGACGATGGTGTCGTTTCCGGCGCCGCCATCGAAGGATTCCGCCGCCGCACCGCCCGTCATCGAATCGCCCAGACCGGTGCCGATGACGCCTTCGATCAGATTGAACGTATCGCCGGTCGCATCGCCGCCGGTGATGACCAGGGAACCGCTGGCAAAGCTGGCGGTGATCGCCGTCCCCGCCGTGCTGTAGGACACCACGTCGGTTCCGGCGCCCCCATCCAGCGAATCCGCCCCGGCCCCACCAAGCAGGGTGTCGTTGCCATTGCCGCCCTGGAGCGTCTCGTTGCCGGTGTGACCGTTGATGACGTCGTCAAAGTTGGAGCCGATCACCACTTCGATCGCGGTCAGGCGATCACCCTGGGCCTCGCCGCCGACCCCGGCGGTCCCGTTCAGGTGAACCGTGACCGCCTGGGTCGAGCCGGCATAGGTCACCGTGTCGGTGCCGGTGCCACCGTCGAGCGAATCCGCCCCCACCCCGCCGTTGAGCGTATCGTTGCCGATCCCGCCCAGCAGCGTTTCGTCGCTGCCCGTGCCACGGATCGAGTCGTTGAAATCGGACCCGATGACGCCCCTGATCCCGATCAGCACGTCGCCTTCGGACGTGCCGCCCACGCCCGTACTGCCATTGAGGAAGACCGTGACCGCGGCGGCCGAATCCGAGTAGTCGGCAAAGTCGACGTCGCTGGCGCCGCCGCCACCGGTGAGGGTGTCCGCACCCAGCCCGCCGCGCAGTGTGTCATTGCCAACCGAGCCGTTCAGGGAGTTGGCTGCACCATCGCCGATCAGCAGGTCGGCCCCGCTCGAGCCGGTCACGGCCTGGATGTTCGAGTAGACATCACCCTGAGCCAATCCACCGGTGCCGGTGCCAGTCAGCAGGTTGACCGTGACCGCGGTTCCCGAAGCCGCGAAGGTGACTGTGTTGAAGCCGAGGCCGCCGTCGATCGTATCGCCCCCGACATCGCCAAGGAAGATATCGTTGCCGTTGTCGCCAAACAGGTAGTCGTTGCCGGCCCCGCCCCACAGCGTGTCGTTGAAGGTCGTGCCGAACAGCGCCTCGATGTTGGTCAGGCGGTCACCAGCGGCGGTGCCGCCTGTCCCGGCCACGCCATCGAGGCCGATCGAAATCGCGGCTGTGGCACCCCAGTAATAGTTCATGGAGTCCGTGCCGCCGGCACCGTCGATACTGTCAGCCCCCACGCTGCCGCGGAACGTCTCGTTGGCGGCAACGCCGGTGACCCGGTCGGCAAAGCCGGTCATCCAGATATCGGTGAAGTTGGCATAGGTGTCGCCTTGGGCATCGCCGCCCACACCCGTGGTCGTGCCATCCAGCACGATGGTGATGCCTGCCGCCGACGAACTGGTCCAAGGGTTGTTCCAGTCGGTGCCGAAGAACAGGGTGTTGGCGCCGGCGCCACCGTCAAGCGAGTCTGCGCCAGTCCCGCCGGCGATCACGTCGTTGCCGTCGCCGCCCAGGATGGTGTCGTTGCCTGCGCCGCCGAGCAGGATATCGTTGCTGCCCCGGCCATCGAGCAGGTTGGCCCCGCCGTCACCGACGAGCACGTCGTCGGCGTTGGTGGCGATCACGTTCTCGATGTTGACGAAGGTATCGCCCTGAGCGTTGCCGCCGGTGCCAGTGCCGCCAGCCAGGTCGACGGTGATGCCGCTGCCGCCCGCGGAATAGTCGACCGTGTCGACCCCCAGGCCGCCGTCCATCGAATCCGAGCCGGTGCCACCAAGCAACGTGTCGTTTCCGGCACCGCCGTTGATCGAATCGTTGCCGGCCGCGCCATCGATCAGGTCGTCACCATCGAGACCAAACAGTGTGTTCTGGCCACCATTGCCGGTGATCGTGTCATTGAAGTTGGAACCGGTGAGGTGGTTGATGCTGAGGAAGACGTCGCCCGCCGCGTCACCGACCGTGCCCGTGTTGGTGGTCAGGCTGGCCGCGATAGCCGCTGCCGCTGAGGCGTAGGTGACCGTGTTGATGTTGGCGCCGCCGTCGATCGTGTCGGCCCCGGCCCCGCCGTCGAGCGTGTCGTCGCCGGCATCGCCGAGCAGCGAATCGTTGCCCGCACCGCCCGAAAGCATGTCGGCACCGAAGCCGCCCGAGACAGTGTTGGCGCCGGCATCGCCGGTCAGCGTATCGTTGAAGTTCGAGCCGATCAGGTTCTCGATGCCCGTGAAGGTATCGCCGGCGGCGTCGCCCACGGTGCCCGTACCGGTTGCCAGGCTGGCTGCCACGGCCGCAAGCGCGTTGTAGTAGGAGGCTGCATCGTTGCCACCGCTGCCCACCAGCGTGTCGGCTCCGCCACCGCCCACCAGCGTGTCGTCACCCAGCCCACCCTCGATCCGGTTGCCGGTGGACGAGCCCAGGATCAGGTCGCCGAAGTCCGAGCCGATCACGTTCTCGACGCCGACGAGAAGATCGCCCGCGGCATCGCCGCCGCCGCTGCCGACAGTGTTGTCGAGCGCCAGGGTGATTGCCGCGGCACTGGTGCTGTAATCGACCGCGTCAGTGCCTGTGCCACCGACCAGGGTGTCGGCCCCGGCCCCGCCGACGAGCGTATCGTCGCCGGCTCCGCCATCGATCGAATCGCTGCCGGCACCGCCGGTGAGAAGATCGGTGCCGGCACCGCCGAACACGGTGTCATCATTGCCGGTGCCAACGAAAATGTCGTTGAAGCCGGTCAAGTTGAAGACCTCGACGTTGGTCAGCACATCGCCGGCCGCGTCGCCGGTCGAGCTGCTGGGGGTCAGGACATTCAGCGTGATACCGATGGTCGAGGACGAGTAGTCCGCCATGTCGAAGCCGGCCCCGCCGTCGACGGTGTCCGCCCCGGTGCCTGGCGCGATCGTGTCGTTGCCGCCGCCGCCGAGGATCACGTCGGCATTGGCCGAGCCATAGATCACGTCGGCCAGGTTCGAGCCGATCACGCGCTCGATGCTGACCAGGATATCGCCGTTGGCATCGCCTGCCGTACCGGCCGTGCCGTCCATGGTCACGATCACGCCGCCGGAGCCCGAATAGTCGACCGTGTCGAAGCCGACCCCGCCATCGAGCCGGTCCGCGCCGGGGCCACCGACCAGCGTGTCGTCACCGCTGCCACCGATCATCGTTTCGTTGGCACCAGTCCCGGTGATCTGGTCGTTGTAGGCCGAGCCGATCACCACCTCGATGTTGCTCAACACGTCGCCCGCCGCGTCGCCACCGCTGCTGGCCGTGCCGTCGAGCCGTACGGTGACAGCGCTGGTTGACCCGGCGTAGTCGGCCGTATCGACCCCGATCCCGCCGTCCATCGTGTCGGCCGCGCCGAACGAATAGAAGGTGTCATCGCCGCCCCAGCCGTTGAGCACGGTGGTGACGAGGTTCGACTGGCTGCCGCGCAGCGTGTCGTTGTACAGCGCCGAGCCCTCGATCTGCTCGATTCCGGAAAGCGTATCGCCCTGGGCCCAGCCGCCCGAACCGGCCGTGCCATCGTTGGCGATCGCCACCGCGGTGCCAGAGTTGCGATAGTCGACGATGTCGTAGCCAAGGCCGCCGGTCACCGCATCGGCGCCGAGCCCGGTGGTGAACTGGTCATCGCCGGCGCCGCCGTCGAGCGTATCGTTGCCGGTACCGCCCAGCAGGCTATCGTTGCCAGCGCCGGCCTGGATCGTCACGCCCGTGTTGTTGGCCGTGATGCGGTCGTCCTGGTTGGAGCCGATGACCACCTCGACGTTGTACAGCCGATCACCTGCGGCATCGCCGCCGGTGCCGAAGCTGCCATCCATGTAGATCGTCATGCCCGCGCTGGTGCTGAGCGAGTAGTCCGCGACGTCGAGCCCCTGCCCGCCATCGTAGACATCGGCCCCGCCGCTGGCGAAGAACGTATCGTTGCCGCCGCCACCCTCGAAGGTCTCGTCGCCGGCCGCGCCCTCGAAGGTGTCGCCGAAGGTCGAACCGACGATCCGCTCGACCCCCGACAGCACGTCGCCATCGGCATGACCGCCCGCGGAGACCCCGCCGGTGCGGATGGTGATCGCGGCATCGCTGGCCGAATAGTCGGCGCTGTCGAACCCGGTGCCGCCGTCGAGCGTGTCCGCTCCGGCCCCGCCCACCAGCAGATCGTCACCCACGCCGCCGCTCAGCGAATCCGCGGCGGTTCCGCCCTGCAGCGTGTCGTTGCCGTCATGGCCGTCGAAGTCGGCAACCGCCGAGCCTGCGACCAGCAGGTCGGCCCCGCTCGAACCGACGAACCGTTCGATCCCGGTGAAGGTGTCGCCCTGGGCATCGCCGCCCGCGGCCACGCCGGTCGCCAGGTTGAGCACGATCCCGATCGCCGAGTCCGAGTAGGTCGCCGTATCGGTCCCGTTGCCGCCCTCCAGCACGTCGGCGCCGGCGCCGCCACGCAGCACGTCGTTGCCTTCGCCGCCCTGGAGCGTGTCGCTGCCGGCCGCGCCGACCAGACTGTCGTTGCCGAGCCCGCCAGACAGGAGATCGTCAGTGAAGGCGCCGGTCAGCGTGTCGTTGAAGGTCGATCCGACCAGGCTGGTGATGCCGCTGAGGCGATCCCCCGCGGCGATATCGCCCTGCCCGGCCGATCCATCGAGCGCGATGCTGACCGCGGCGCCGGCGCCGGCATAGGTCACCGTGTCGCGCCCACCGCCGCCGATGACGCTGTCGGCCCCGCCGCCGGCGATGATCAGATCATCGCCAAGGCCGCCGTTGAGGGTCGCGGCGCTGGCGCCGCCCTCGAGCGTGTCGTTGTAGTCCGAGCCGATCAGCTGCTCGATGTCGATCAGCGTGTCGCCCAGGGCGTCGCCCAAGGTGCCGGTATTGGTGGTCAGGCTGGCCGCGACCGGCCCGGTCGCATTAGCGTAGGAGGCCGCGTCGATGCCGGCGCCGCCCTCGAGGACGTCTGCCCCGCCCCCGCCGATCAGCGTGTCATTGCCGGTGCCGCCCGAGAGCGTCTCGTCACCCACGGCGCCGACGAGGATATCGGCAAAGCTTGAACCGAGCACGCGCTCGACATTGGCCACCACATCGCCCGAGGCTTCGCCGCCAGCCCCTTCGGTCACGCCGTCGAGATAGACGGTCACAGCCGCGCTGCTGCCCGAATAGTCGACCGTGTCGATCCCCAGGCCGCCGTCGATGCTGTCGGCGCCAGTGCCGCCGACGATTGTGTCGGCTCCGGCTCCGCCCAACAGGGTATCGGTTCCGGCCACGCCGAGCAGCCGGTCGTCGCCGCCGCCGCCCTCGAGCAGGTCAGCCCCGCTCGAGCCGGTCAGGGTGTCGTTGTGGCCCGAGCCGATCACCCGCTCAAGGCCGGTCAGGCTGTCGCCCTCGGCATCGCCGCCGGTGCCGGTTCCGTTCGTCAGGTTGACCGCGACCGCAGCGCCGCTGGCCGCATAGTCCGCCGTGTCGAAGCCGGTTCCGCCCACCAGGGTGTCGGCTCCGGCCCCGCCGGTCAGGGTATCGTCGCCGTCCTGGCCGGAGAGAGCATCGTTGCCGGTCGTGCCGACGAGCAGGTCGTTGAAGGCCGAGCCGCGGAGATCCTCGATCCCGCCCAACACGTCGCCCAGAGCGTCGCCGCCAAGCCCGGCGCGACCGTCGAGATAGACCGTGACGCCCGCGCCGCTGGCCGAGTAGTCGGCGGTATCGCTGCCCGTGCCGCCGTCGAGGGTATCCGCCCCGCCGCCGCCGACCAGCGTATCATTGCCGGCGCCGCCGGTGAGCACGTCGGTGCCACCAAGTCCCGAAAGCTGGTCGTTGCCGGCGGCGCCCTCGATGGTGTCGGCTCCGCTGCTGCCCGAGACCGTATCGTCGAAGCCCGAACCGACCACCCGCTCGATGCCCAGCAGCGTATCGCCCGCGGCTTCGCCGGCCGTGCCGGCCAGACCGTCCATGCGCACGGCCACGGCCGCCCCGGCGGCCGAATAGTCCGCGGTATCGCTGCCGGTCCCGCCATCGATCACATCGGCGCCAGCGCCGCCCACCAGGGTGTCGTTGCCGGTACCGCCGTCGAGCGTGTCGTTGCCCGCCCCGCCCGAAAGCAGATCGTTGCCGGTGCCACCGCCGAGCGATTCGGCGGCCGCCGCGCCATAGAGCGAATCGTTGAAGTTGGTGCCGATCAGGATTTCCACGCCGGCGAGGACATCGCCGGCGGCATCGCCGCCAAGCCCGGCCGTGCCGTCAAGCCAGACCTGAACCCCGCTGGTGCTGCCGGCATAGTCGACCGTGTCGCTGCCGGCGCCGCCCATCAGCGTGTCGGCACCGTCGCTCGAGGTGAAGATATCGTCGCCAGCCCCACCTTCGACGCTGTCCGCGCCGGCGGCTCCGCGGATCGTGTCCGCCTGGCTCGAACCGATGACCCGTTCGATGCCGAACAGCACGTCACCCTCGGCGTCTCCGCCCCGGCTGACCGTGCCGTCCATGTTGACCTCGACCCCGGCCAGCGAGGTGCCATAATCAGCCGTGTCGAAGCCGGTACCGCCATCCAGCGTATCCGCGCCGGTGCCGCCCAGCAGCGTATCGGTGCCGGCCTCGCCGTAGAGCGCATCATCGCCGCCCGAACCGACCAGCGAATCGTTGCCATCGCCCGCGCGCAGCTCTTCCGAGGCGTTCGAACCGAACATGCGATCGTCGAAGGCCGAGCCGACCAGCCGCTCGATGCTGACGAGGACGTCGCCCGCCGCATCGCTGCGGCTGCCGGCAGTCCCGTCGAGGAATACGGTCACACCGCCCGCGGCGGCCGAATAGTCGGCCGTGTCCGTCCCGGCCCCACCCTCGAGCAAGTCGGCTCCGGCTCCGCCGGTCAAGGTATCGTTGCCCGCACCGCCGGTCAGGCTGTCGTTGCCCGCAGCGCCGGTGATCGCATCGTCCCCGGCCCCGCCCAGGATCACGTCATCGCCGGTGCTGCCACCCAGCGTGTCGGCATGGCCCGAGCCGATCAGGCGCTCGACCCCGGTCAGGGAGTCACCCGCGGCCTCGGCACCCACGCCGGCGGTGCCGTCGAGCGCGATGCTGACCGAACTGGTCGCCCCCGAATAATCGGCGGTATCGCTGCCCGCTCCGCCGTCGATCAGGTCGGCGCCTGCACCGGCAAAGATGGTATCGTCGCCGGCCCCACCGAACAGCGAATCCGCTGCCGTACCGGCGCGGATCACGTCGTTGAAGGCCGAACCGATGACCCGCTCAATGCTGGTCAGCAGATCGCCATCGGCATCGCCGCCCGAACTGGCCAGCCCATTGAGATTGATCTGCACCCCGACCACCGAGCCGGAGTAATCGGCGGTATCCAGGCCAAGCCCGCCGTCCAGCGCATCCGCGCCGGCGCCGCCGATCAGGGTATCGTCGCCGGTCCCGCCCAGCAGGCTATCCTGGCCGAGCCCGCCGAGCAGCGAATCCGCGCCGGCGCCGCCATCGAGCACATCGTCAGCCGTACTGCCGCTCAGCGTATCGCCGGAACCGGACCCGATCAGCCGCTCCACGCCACTGATGCGATCGCCATCGGCATCGCCGCCCTGGCCGACCGAGCCATCGAGCCCGGCGCGCACGCCGGCGAGGCTGGCGGAATAGTCCACCGTGTCGAAGCCGGTGCCGCCGACCAGCGAATCCGCCCCAGTGCTGCCGCGCAACTGATCATCGCCGGCGCCGCCGCTCAGCACCTCGGCGCCGCTGCCGCCGCGCAGGGTATCGTCGAAGCTCGAGCCGGTGAGCTGTTCGATTTCGCTCAGCGTGTCGCCCTGGGCATCCCCGCCCGTGTTGGCACCGCCGTCCAGTCCGACAGCGACCGCCCCGGCACTGGCCGAATAGTCAGCCGTGTCGACACCCGTGCCGCCCTGCAGCACGTCGGCCCCGAGCGCACCGATCAGGGTATCGTCACCGCTGCCGCCGATCAGGGTGTCAGTCCCGCCGCCACCGAGCAGCGTATCGTTGCCAGCCCCGCCGTCGAACCGTTCGTCCGCGCCAGAGCCCACGATCATGTCGCCCTGGTCCGAACCGAGCACCCGCTCGATGCTGGTCAGGGTATCGCCCGCGGCCTGGCCACCGAGCGAGATCGAGCCATCGGTATAGACCGTGACGCCGGCCGTGGAGCCGGAATAGTCGGCCGTGTCGAAGCCTGCACCACCGTCGAGCAGATCGGCACCGGCCGAGCCGGCCAGCGTATCGTCACCGCTGCCGCCCGCGAGCGTTTCGGCGCCCGCGGCGCCGACCAGCACGTCGGCGAAACCGCTGCCGAACACCCGCTCGACGTTGCCGAGCACGTCGCCCTGGGCCTCGTCGCCAAGCCCGGCACGGCCATCGAGATAGACCGTGACCCCGGCCCCGGCCCCCGAATAGGACACGCTGTCGAAGCCGCTGCCGCCGTCGATCGTGTCGGCGCCGGCCCCGCCGATGATCGAATCGTCCCCACCGCCGCCGTTCAACGTGTCCGCGCCGGCCGCGCCCTGCAGGGTGTCATCGCCGGCACCGCCGTCGAGGCGGTCGGCTCCAGCGCTGCCCTGGAGAACGTCGTCGCTGGCCGAGCCGATCACCCGCTGGATGTTGCTCAGGCTGTCGCCCTGCGCGTCGCCGCCAAGGCCCTGGCCCGCAGCCAGATCGATCGTGACCGCCGCGCCGGAGGCCGAATAGTCCGCCGTGTTCGTGCCGGCGCCACCGTCGAGCACATCGGCGCCGGCACCGCCTTGCAGGGTGTCGTCACCGAGGCCGCCCAGCAGCGTGTCCGATCCGGCCGCACCGGTGAGCACGTCGTTGCCGCTGCCGCCTTCCAGCCGCTCGGCGCCCGAGCTACCGACAAGGGTATCGTCGAAGGTCGAGCCGATCACCCGTTCGATCCCGAGCAGGACATCGCCCTGGGCGTCGCCGCCCGAGGCCGCCGATCCGTCGAGGATCACCTGGACTGCGGCGGCGCTGGCGGTGTAATCCACCGCATCGCTGCCGCTCGCCCCGTCGAGCAGGTCCGCCCCGGCTCCGCCGATCAGGGTGTCGTCACCCGATCCGCCCAGCAGGGTATCGCTGCCCGCACCGCCGCCAAGCGCATCGTTGCCGAGCCCGCCCTCGAGCCGCTCATCCGCCGCGCTGCCGCTGAGCGTATCGTCATGGTCGCTACCGGTAATCGATTCGACGCTGGTCAGGCGGTCGCCCGCGGCATCGCCGCCGGTCCCCAGACCCGTGGCAAGGTCAACCGCGATGCCGGCTGCTGAGGCGGAATAGTCCGCCCGATCGAAGCCGGCGCCGCCATCCAGGCTGTCCGCCCCGGCTCCGCCGACCAGAAGGTCATCGCCAGCTCCGCCCAGCAGGCTGTCCGCACCCGCGCCGCCGCTGAGGCTGTCCGCGCCGGCACCGCCATCGAGCCGGTCGTCGTTGGCGCTGCCACCCAGACTGTCGGCCTGGGCAGAACCGATGATCGCCTCGATGCCGACCAGCCGGTCGCCACTCGCATCGCCGCTTGATCCGGCGGTGCCGTCAAGACTGATCGTCACGCCGGCGCTGGAGGCGGAGTAGTCTGCCGTGTCGGTACCGGTGCCACCGACCAGCGAGTCCGCGCCGAAGCCGCCGACCAGGGTATCGTCCCCTGCACCACCTTCGAGCACGTCGTCGGTGCCGGCGCCGGTCAGCCGGTCGGCCATGGCCGAACCGATCGCGCGCTGAACATTGACCAGCACGTCACCGGCCGCATCACCGCCCAGACCGGCGGTGCCATCCAGATAGACGGTGACCGCTCCGGCGCTGGCCGAGTAGTCTACGGTGTTGCTGCCCGAGCCACCGTCAAGACGGTCCGCACCGGCGCTGCCCAGCAGAGTATCATCGCCATCGCCGCCGCTCAGCGTGTCGTTGCCGGTGCTGCCGCCCAGCACGTCGGCGAAGGCCGAACCGACCAGCCGCTCGGCTCCGGCGATCACATCGCCCTGGGCCTGCCCGCCGATCCCGGCGACGCCATCGAGCGCGATGCGGACCGCCGAGCCCGAGGCAGAGTAATCGACCGTATCAAGGCCGGTGCCGCCATCGACCGTATCGGCCCCGTCACTGCCGAGGATGGTGTCGTCCCCGCTGTCGCCCTGCAGCACGTCGCTGCCATCGGCGCCATCGAGGCGATCATCGCCCGCGCCGCCCACCAGCGTGTCGTTGCTGCTGCTACCGGTAAGCAGGTCGTTGAAGCCCGAGCCGATCAACCGCTCGGCGTTGAGGATCTGGTCGCCGGCGGCATCGCCGCCGATGCCGAGCCGGCCATCGAGATAGGCGGTGACCCCGCCGCCCGAGGTCGAATAGTCGATCGTGTCGGTGCCCGAGCCGCCGTCGAGCAGGTCCGCCCCGGCGCTGCCGAGCAGACTGTCGTCGCCCGCACCGCCGGAAATCGTCTCCGCAGCTGCGCCGCCGCCAAGCGTGTCGGCGAAGGTCGAACCGGTCAGGATCTCGATGTTGGCCAAACGATCGCCGAGGGCATCGCCAAAGGTCCCGGCATTGCCGCTGAGATCGACCGCCACCCCGCCGCTGGCCGTGGCGTAGGAAGCGGCATCGAAGCCGGTACCGCCATCGATCGAATCGGCCCCGGCTCCGCCGACGAGCGTGTCGTCCCCCGAACCGCCGGTCAGGGTATCGGCGCCGGCCCCGCCCAGGATGCTATCATCGCCGCCCGAGCCGTCGAGCAGGTCGCTACTGGCCGCACCGGTCAGCGTGTCGTCCAGAGCCGAGCCGATCACGCCCTCAACCGCGACCAGGATATCGCCCTGGGCATCGCCACCGGTATTGGGGGTGCCATCGAGGTTGACCGCCACCGCAGCCAGCGAACCGGCGTAGGACACGGTATCGAACCCGGCCCCGCCATCGACCTGATCGCCCCCGGCCCCGCCGATGATCAGATCATCGCCCGCACCGCCGAGCAGCGCATCGGCCCCTGCTCCGCCAAACAGACTGTCGCTGCCGGCACCGCCATCAAGCGTGTCGTTGCCGCTCGAACCCGTCAGCACGTCGTTGAAGCCCGAGCCGGTCAACCGCTCGATCGAGGTGAGCAGGTCGCCCTGGGCATCACCGCCCGCGCCGGTTGATCCGTCAAGGCCGACCACCACGGCGGCGCCGCTGGTGCTGTAGTCCGCAGTATCGAGCCCGGTGCCGCCGTCCAGCTGGTCGGCATCCGCACCGCCGAGCAGGGTGTCGTTGCCGCTGCCGCCTTCCAGCGTGTCGGTGCCCGCCGCGCCGCCGAGGCTGTCGTCGCCGACGCCCCCGCGCAGCAGATCGGCAGCCGTGCCGCCGAACAGCGTGTCATCGAAGTTCGAACCCTGGACGATCTCGATCGCGGCGAACACATCCCCCGCGGCCTCGCCGGCAAAGCCGCCGGTCGCCAGGTTGACCCCCACCGCCGCGGTCGCACCGGAGTAGTCGGCCTGATCCTCACCGGCGCCACCATCGAGCGTGTCCGCTCCGGTGCCGCCAATCAGCGTATCGTCGCCGGCGCCGCCCGACAGCGCTTCCGCCGCCGCCCAGCCAACCAGCGTATCGTTGTAGGATGAGCCGATGACCGCCTCGACACTGCTCAGCATATCGCCCTCGGCCGTGCCCCCGGACGAGGTGCCGCCGTCCAGGCGGGCCTGCACCGCGGTGTTCGAGGCCGAGTAGTCGACCGTATCGAAGCCCGCACCGCCATCGAGCAGGTCGGCACCCGCGCTGCCCACCAGCGTATCGTTGCCGGCGCCACCGCTCATCGTGTCGATCGCCGCTCCGCCGAGCAGCGAGTCGTTGCCGGCCCCGCCGTCGAGCACGGCATCGCCGGCGCCGCCGACGAGGGTATCGTCAAAGGCCGAACCGGCCAGCCGCTCGATGCTGATGAGCACGTCGCCCGCGGCATCACCGGCGGTGCCGCGACCGGTCGCGAGGCTGGCCGCCACGGCCGCCCCGGCATCGGAATAGTCGGCCGTATCGAAGCCGCTGCCGCCGTCGAGCGTGTCAGCCCCGGCACGTCCGCCGAGCACGTCATCTCCGCCGCCGCCGGTCAGGAGGTCGCCGTTGGCCGTGCCGAGCAGGGTATCGTTGTAGTTCGAGCCGATCAGCTGCTCGACATTGAGCAGACGATCGCCCTCGGCTGCGCCACCGGTGCTGACCGAGCCGTCGACCGACACCCGCACCCCGGCAGACGAGGTCGAATAGTCCACCGTGTCAAAGCCGGCGCCACCGTCGAGCAGATCCGGACCGGCCCCGCCCTCGAGCGTATCGTCGCCGCTGCCGCCCAGCAGGCTATCGCTACCGGCACCGCCGAACAGACTGTCGTTGCCGGCACCGCCGTCGAGCAGGTCATCACTGCCTCCGCCGGTCAGGCGATCGTCGTAGGCCGAGCCGATCACCCCTTCGACCGCGATCAGCTGGTCGCCCGCCGCATCGCCACCAAGGCCGAGCGAGCCGTCAAGGCCGACAGTCACACCATTGGCGCTGGCCCCGTAGTCGACCACGTCGAACCCTGCGCCGCCATCGAGCATGTCGGCCCCCGCGCTGCCGCGCAGGCGGTCATCGCCGATCCCGCCCCGCAGGGTCTCGCTGCCCACGCCGCCGCCGAGCGTGTCGGCATCGCCCGACCCGATCAGGATCTCGATGCCGCTCAGCACGTCGCCGAGCGCATCCCCGCCGGTCCCGGCCGTGCCGTCGAGCGCGACGGCCACGCCGGCCGCGGCCGAACTGTAATCGGCCGTGTCGATGCCGCTGCCGCCGGTCAGCGTATCGGCCCCGGCTCCACCGCCCAGAATGTCGTCGCCGCTGCCGCCGACCAGCAGGTCGTTACCGCTGCCACCGGCCAGGGTGTCGTCGCCCGCCCCGCCGCTCAGCCGCGTGGCGCTGGCCCCAGCGGTGATGCGGTCATCGAAGCTCGAGCCGATCACCTGCTCGAGCCCGAACAGCGTATCGCCTTCGGCGTCGCCGCCGCGCCCGACCGAACCGTCGAGCGCGACGGTGATCCCGCCGACCGAGGCCGAATAGTCGACCGTGTCGAAGCCGCTGCCGCCGTCGATCACGTCGGCCCCGGCCCCGCCCACCAGCGAATCGTCACCAGCCTCGCCGAACAGGCGATCGGCCCCGGCCCCGCCGCGCAGCGTATCGTCGCCCGAACCGCCGCGCAGGCTGGCAGCCGCGCTGCCGGCCGTGAGCACGTCGCCCAGCGTCGACCCGGTCAGGTTCTCGATCGCGATCAGGACGTCACCCTGGGCATCGCCGCCGGTGCCGGTCGAGCCATCGAGGCTGACCGAGACCGCCGAGGCCGAGGTCGTGTAGTCGACGGTGTCGATGCCCTCGCCGCCATCAAGGATGTCAGCGCCGGCCCCGCCGTCGAGCGTATCGTCGCCCGCCCCGCCGCGCAGTTCGTCGCCGCCGCCGCGCCCGACCAGCAGGTCCTGGCCAGCGCCGCCGAGCAGGGTGTCGTTGGCCGCCGTACCCGCGAGGGTATCGTTGCCGGTCGAACCGATCAGCAGCTCGATGGCGGTCAGGCGATCGCCATCGGCATCGCCGCCCGAGGCCGTACCGGCCGCGAGGTCGACATTGACCGCCGCGCCCGAGGCCGAATAATCGGCCGTGTCGATCCCGGCGCCGCCGTCGAGCGTGTCGGCCCCGGCACCGCCGATCAGGGTATCATTGCCGCCCGCGCCCTCGAGCCATTCGTCCGACGTGGCGCCGATCAGGCGATCGTCGAAGCCGGTGCCGATGACGTGCTCGATGCCGATCAGGGCATCGCCCGTGGCATCGCCGCCAAGCCCGGCCGAGCCGTTGAGATAGGCGGTGACCCCGGCGCCCGAGGCCGAGTAGTCGACTCTATCGAAGCCTGTACCGCCGTCGAGCGTGTCGGCACCCGAGCCCCCGAGCAGGAGGTCGTCGCCGTTGCCGCCCGCCAGCATGTCGTTGCCCGCCGCGCCGACCAGCGTATCGTCGCCGGCCGCGCCCTCGAGCGTATCGGCCGCCATGCTGCCGACCAGACTGTCGGCAAAGCCCGAACCGAGCAGGCGCTCGATGCCGGACAGAACATCACCCTCGGCATCACCGCCGCTTCCGAGGCTGCCGTCGAGCGCGACCGAGACCGCTCCCTGCGAGCCCGCGTAGTCGGCCGTGTCGACGCCGGAGCTGCCGACCAGCGTATCGGCACCCGCCCCGCCCACCAGGATGTCGTCGCCTTCACCACCGGTCAGGCTGTCCGCGCCGCTACCGCCATCGAGCGAATCATCGCCGGTTCCGCCGGCCAGGGTATCGTCGCCGCCGGCACCCGCCAGCAGGTCGCTGCCGGCCCCGCCCTCGAGCACCTCGCCGGCGCCCACGCCCTGGATCGTGTCGTCGTAAAGCGAGCCGATCACGCGTTCGACCGCGCTCACCCGGTCGCCTTCGGCGTCACCGCCCTGGCCTGCCGTGCCGTCCAGGCTGAGGCGGATGCCCGCGCCGGAGAGCGCGTAGGTGACCGTGTCGGTCCCGGCCCCGCCATCGAGCGTATCGGCGCCGGCCCCGCCCTGAAGCGTGTCGCCGCCCGCCCCGCCGAGCAGGGCGTCGGCAGCGCTGCTGCCGGTGAGTACGTCGTCGAACGCTGAACCGACGACCCTCTCGATGCCGTCGATCTGGTCGCCCTCGGCAAAGCCGCCCGAGCCGCTGCCGGCCTGCAGGTTGACATTCACCGCCGCGGTCGAGCCGGCATAGTCGGCCGTATCGAAGCCCATGCCGCCTTCGAGCGTATCGGCGCTTAGCGAACCGAAAAGGGTGTCGTCCCCGCCCGCGCCACGCAGAATGTCTCCGTTGGCCGAACCATAGATCGAATCAGCGAATTTAGAACCGGCCAGCCCTTCAACATTGAGGAACACGTCACCCTGGGCATCGCCGCCCTGGTTGGTGCGGCCGTCGAGACCGGCGATAATGCCAGCGTTGCTGGCGGAGTAGTCGGCGATATCCAGGCCGCTGCCGCCGTCGAGCACGTCGGCGCCGCCGAGCCCCTGGAGGGTGTCGTCGCCGGCGCCGCCGGTCAGGGTATCATCGCTGGTGCCGCCGGTCAGGCGGTCGGCAAAGCCGGAGCCGACCAGCCGCTCGATCCCGATCAGCGAATCGCCCTGGGCTTCGCCGCCCTGTCCGGGCGCGCCATTGAGCCCGACGATCACGCCGGAGGACGAAGCGGCATAGTCGGCCGTGTCGATCCCGTCGCCGCCGTCCAGCACGTCGGCACCGGCGCCGCCGGTCAGGATGTCGTCGCCGGCGCCGCCGGTCAGGGTGTTGTTGTTGGCATCGCCGGTCAGGGTGTCGGCATAGGCCGAACCGAACAGGCCCTCGATGCCGATCAGGAGGTCGCCTTCGGCATCGCCACCCTGGGCCATGCCGGATTCGAGCGAGACCCGGACCGCCGCCGCGCTGGCCGCATAGTCGGCTACGTCGTTGCCGCCGCCCCCGTCGAGCGTGTCGGCCCCGGCGGCGCCGGCCAGCGTATCGTTGCCGAACCCGCCCGCCAGCAGGTTGTCCCCAGCGTCGCCGCCCAACCGGTCGGCGAAATCCGAGCCGCGCAGGTTCTCGATGCCGGTGTAGCTGTCGTCCTGTGCCGTCCCGCCGCGGCCGGTGTTGGCCGCAAGATCGACCTGCACGCCGCCGGCAGCGTCGCCATAGTCAGCCGTATCACGGCCGTCGCCACCAACCAGACTATCGGCCCCCGCGCCGCCGCGCAGCGTATCGTCGCCGGCAGCGCCCTGCAGCACGTTGGCCGCGGAATCGCCGATCAGCAGGTCCGCGTAAGCGCCGCCAATCACCTGCTCGATGCCGCGCAGCACGTCGCCCTCGGCAACATCGCCGGTCGAGCCGTTGCCGTCGAGGCGCACGGTCACTGCCCCCTGCGCCGCCGAATAGTCGGCCGTATCGAAGCCGGCTCCGCCGGCCAGGGTATCGGCGCCATAGGCACCGACCAGGGTGTCATCGCCCTCGCCGCCGCTCAGGAGGTTGGCATTGTCATCGCCGGCCAGGCGATCGTTGAAGGCGCTGCCCGTGAGGTTCTCGACGCCGAGGATCACATCGCCCTCGGCATCGCCGTCACGGCCGGTGGTTCCGTCGAGCCCAACCGACACCCCGGCAGTGCTGCCGGCATAGGAGGCCGTGTCGGTCCCCAGCCCACCCAGCAAGGTGTCGGCACCGACGCCACCGACCAGCGAATCGTTGCCCGATCCGCCGTCAAGCATGTCGGCGCTGGTGCTGCCGATCATCGTATCGTCGAAGGCCGAGCCAATCACATGCTCGACCGTGGTGATGACGTCGCCCTGGGCGTCGCCGCCGAAGCTGGGACCGCCGTCAAGACGCACACTGATCGCCTGGAAGCTGGCGCTGTAGTCGATCGTGTCGAAGCCGGCCCCACCGTCCAGTGTGTCGGCCCCGCCACCGCCAAGCAGCAGGTCGTCGCCGGCCCCGCCACCCAGCGCGTCGTTGCCGGCCGCACCGATCAGAGTGTCGTCATAGGCCGAGCCCTCTAGCCCCTCGATGCCGATGTAGCTGTCGCCCAGCGCATCACCGGTCTGGATCCTGCCATCGACCGAAACAGTCACCCCGGCGCTGGCCGAGGCATAGGAGGCGATGTCGACGCCATCCCCGCCGTCGAGCACATCTGCCCCGGCGCCGCCTTCCAGCGTATCGTCCCCGAGCCCGCCATTGAGCGTGTCGTCGCCCGCCGCACCGACCAGGCGGTCCGCGAATCTCGAGCCGGTCAGTTGCTCGATGTTGGCATAGACATCGCCCTCGGCATCGCCGCCGCGACTGACCCGGCCGTCGAGATAGACCTCGACCGCGCTGCCCGAATAGGTGAAGTCGATCGCGTCGATCCCGGCACCGCCATCGATGCTGTCGGCCCCTGCGCCGCCCTCGAAGGTATCATCTCCAACCGAGCCGACCAGCGTGTCGGCGAAGGCCGATCCGATCACCATCTCGACGCCGCGCAGCACGTCGCCCTCGGCATCGCCGCCCGCGCCGGGAGTGCCATCCAGCGCGACCCGGATCGCGGCAGCGCTCGCCGAGTAATCGGCCGTGTCGGTACCGGCACCACCATCGAGCGTATCGGCCCCGGCGCTGCCGGTCATCGTATCGTCGCCCGCGCCGGCCTCGAGCCACTCACCCGCCGCGCCGCCGTGCAACACGTCGTTGCGGTCGGTCGCGATCACATGCTCGACGGCGGTCAGCACGTCGCCCGTGGCTTCACCCCCCGTGGACGGGGTGCCATCGAGGAACACCTCGATCCCGGCCTCGCCCTCGGGGGCATCGGCGAGCGCCTGGGAATAGTCGACCGTGTCGGAGCCGGCCCCGCCATCAATCGTATCCGCGCCCTTGCCGCCGACGAAGGTGTTGTCCCCGGCATCGCCGGTGAGCCGGTCGGCGAAGTCCGAACCGATCAGGCCCTCGACGTTCTGGTAGGTGTCGCCCTGGGCAAAGCCCTTGGCGCCCTTGCCGGTGGCGAGGTTCGCCTCGACGCCCTCGCCCGAGCGGCTGTAGTCGAGCACATCGGTGCCGGTGCCGCCGTCGACCTGGTCGGCGCCCGCGCCGGCAAAGATCTGGTCGTTGCCGTCGCCGGCATCGATCTTGGTGCCCGGCGGGTTCGAGAACAGGACGTAGATCGGCTCGCCGCTGACCGGATCGGTCACGGTCATCCCGGCCGCGTCGGTGACCTCCTTGATGCCGAAATGCGCCGCCACCGAGACGGCGAAGGTGCTGGTCGTGCCGTCGGCCGACAGGCCCAGCATGACCGGGAGGAAGAACTCGTCCTGGAAACCGCTGCTGTTCGTGGGCGTGCCGGTGGCCGGCACCGTGTAGGTCAGCAGGATCTCGAAGCTGAAGAACGACTGGCTCTCGGGCAGGGTGACCGTCTGGCCGGTGGTCGCATCGACCTTGGTGGTGAGCTTCTGGATGTTGCCCTGGTCGGCCGCCACCAGCCAGCCCTTGTCGGTCAGGGTGCCATTGGCAATGGTATAGCCCGCCGGCAGCGACGGGATCAGGAACTCCTTGAGCGTCAGGTTCTTGGCCGGGACCATGGCCTCGACCTTGAGCACGCGCATGGTCGAGCCGAGCGGCGCATGGTCCGCGCGGTCGGCATAGATCACATCGTTGCCCGAGGTGCCGGTGACCGTCTCCTGCGCCGACTGCGCGGTATAGCCCGCGTCCTTGGACGAGTTCGGTCCGCCGGTGTCACCCTTGATCACGGTCTGCCCGGCTTCCGCGGTGCGGACCTGGCTTTCCGAGTTGAACAGCGAATAGGTCAGCTTGGGGACGAGCCGACCGATCCCCGCCGGTCCGATCGCATCGTCGGGCGACGGTTCGGCGGCCCGGGCCGAGATGATGCCCGGCGGTGGCGCGCTCGAGGCCTGGGTGTCGCTGATCTTTTCAGTCAGACGGCTGGTGCTCTCGGCCGCCTTGACCTGCTGCTGCTCCTTGGCCTGCTGCTGGGCCTGCTGCTGGCCGGAATCGGCCGGCTGCACGCCCGCCCCGTCCTTGGGATCGGCCACGGTCTTGTCGTCGCCGGCGCTGCTGAGGTGCAGGTTGATCGAAGCGTCGGAGGCGCTGATCTCGCCAACCATGCCGACGGTCTGGTCGGCACTGAACTCCTTGTCGTCGAACACCAGGATCGGCTTGCGCCCGGAGAACGCCGCCAGGGCCATGCCCGGGATGATGATCCTGGTGCCGTCGTTGAAGATCAGGACAACGTCGACGTCGACGATCTCGACCTTGAAGGGCGCGAAGCGCATGCCGAGCTTGGCCTTGTCGTCGCTGTCGAGCTGGACGACCTTGGCCGCACCGTAGTCCTGGTTCTGCTGGCTGACGGCAACCTGATGCGCGGCGTCCTGCGCAGGCTGCGCATGCTTGCCGCCCATCACCTTCTTGCCAAGGCCCGGCTTGCCGCGAGACAGTTTCACCATGCTGAGCGATTACCCCAAGTGCCGTTAACGACCGGTCGCGCGCCTCTGGGCAGGTTACCGGGTGCGGTCTTCATGCTTCGTCAATCTTCCGCGCCGGGGGCCGAAACCACCAACGGCGGCAGGGCCTCGCCCCCGCTGACCAGATCGAACAGGCCGCCCAGCTTCTGCAGCACCCGGTACTCGGCGGCGCGCATGGCAATGGCGTTGTTGACCCGGTTGGCCTGGGCCGCGAACAGCAACTGCTGCGAATCCAGCAGATCGAACACGGTGCGGCGGCCTTCGCGGAACTGCTGCCGGTAAAGCTCTGCCACCCGGGTGGCGGATTCGATCTCGGCGTCGATTGTCGCGATCTTCTCGCGTGCGGCACGCAGGGCTTCGTAGTCGATCCGGATATCCTGCTCGACCTCGCGGCGGCGACGGTCGAGCTCGTAGTCCGCCTCGCGCAGGCGCGCGCCGATGCGGCGACGGACCGCCAGGTCGGCCCCGCCGTTGAACAGCTTGTAGGACAGCGTCACCATCGCCCGGGCATCGTTGCCGCGGCCGGTCAGGCCCATCACGTCCTCGCGGTAGTTGCCCTGGACCATCACGCCGATGCGCGGGAAGAACACCGACCCGGTCTGGCTGTCGTACTGCTTGTCGAGCGAACGGCGATCCTGCACGGCCTGAGCCAGCCGCGGGCTGTGCGTATCCATCAGCGAAACCGCCGCATCGGCGCTTTCCGGCAGGGTCGTCCCGGCCGGCGGCAGATCGACCACGCGGGCCGGCAGGTGGTTGGTCAGCCGCCGATAGGCATTGCGCGCCTGCTCCAGCTGGCTGCGCCGGTCGAGCAACAGCGACTGGACGTTCTCGAGCCGGGTCTGCGCACGACCGACGTCGGCCGGCGTGGTCAGGCCCAGTTCCTTCTGCACCGTGACGATGCGCAGGATCCGCTTGGTCGCGGCGATCTCCTGCTCGGTCAGGGCCATCAGCTGCTGCTGGCCAAGCACGCCGAGATAGGCGGTGGTGATGTCGTAGGAGATGCCCTCGATCCGCTCGCGCGTGGCCCACTGCGCCGAGCGATAGCTGGCGCGCGCGCGCTTGATGTCGTTGATCGTGACGCCGAAGTCCCAGACGTTCTGGCTCAGCGTGACAGTCGCCTCCGTGCGGAAGGCGCCGGTCCGGGCCTGGCTGCCGTTGCGCACCGTCTCGCGTCCCCAGCCGGCCTGCAGGTCGAGGTGCGGCAGGTAGCCCGCGCGGGCTTCATCAACGCCGTATCGCGCATCGTCCTGACGGGCGAGCGCGATCTGGATGTCCGGGTTGTCCTTCAGCGCGGCGACGATCGCGTCGCGGAGCGATTCCGTCGCCCCGACCGGGGGCTCGGGAACTGTCGGGCGATCGACCTCGGCCATCGCCGCGGCCAGCGTGGGATTGGAGACCGGGGGCGGCATCGGCGCCGCCGCCGAGGGCGGATCGGCCGCGGCCATGCCCCCCTGAGGAGCGGATGGCGGGGGAACGGAGGCAGTGGACGACGACGGGATCGACGTGGATTCGGCCGGGACCGGCGTGGGAGCCGACGCCGGCATCGTCGCGGGTGCGACGGCAGGGGCAGCTGCGGGCGAAGCCTTGTCCGCACCGGGCACGACCGGCGGGAGCTCGGCCGCAAGGGCCACGGCCTCGGCCTGGCTCACGATCGGCACGGGCACCGGCTGGGGGGCGGCTTCGACGAGATGCACGCCGCGCGGCGCCGGAGCATAGAGCGAGGCGAGCGATGAGCCATCGGGAAGCGGGCCCATGATCGCGTTCTTCAGCACGGTGGCGATGGCAGGCTCGGGCAGGGTTGCGGTCAGCGCATATTCCAGCCGCAGACTCTCGGCCAGGACCGGGAACCCGGCTGCCGCCGCGCCCATCGCGAGCAAGGCCGCGCTTGATCGCAGTGCGCTGAGGAAACGGTTCACAGTGGCCTCCCGAACGTGGTTAACAGGCGCCACACCATCTGACCCAGCCGCCTTAAATGCGGGCCAAGATCGCTTCAGGTACTTTTGCCTAGCCAGGCGCCCCGCAATGCCGCGCGGCGATCCCACCAAGGCGCAACCACCCGGTCGCCTCGAACTCTTGTTCAGGAGTAAGGGAAATTGGTTAGCAAACCGCTAACACCGCTGGCGGCCGGGTCGGGCGGGCGGTGCACCAGCACGCCCCCCCTTGCGGCAACCGCTTAGGCGGCGCGCCGGGCAGGATCAGCGTGGCGGGCCAGCAAGGCCAGCAGGCTCTGCTCGTCGATCTCATGTTCGAACCGGATGCCGAAGCCGGCCGGCACGGTGGCGACGATCTCGCCAAGCACCGAGAAGCCGTCGAGGCGCAGCTCGACCGGCTCGTTGCGGCGGTTCATCAGGTAGGCCAGGCGCGGCCGGAACATGGCTCCGCCGGTCGAGATGTCGATCAGCCGGCCATCATAGGCCGCCATGCTGTCGGTCAGGACCAGTTCGCAATCGATCTGGCAGGAATGGCGGGTCGCCGAGCGCGAGAATGCCTGCTTGCGACGGAACAGGCCGAAGGGGGAAAGGCTCATCACAGGTCTCCCATGCCGGTGGTGCCGGTGCGGCGTTCGGCCGGCGGCCGGTCGGCGGCCGTGGCGCGCGGCGCATCGCGGCCATCGAAGGCGGCGCCAAGCCGCTGGCGCAGGCTCAGCATGGCCGCGCGGGCACCGGTGTAGGGCCGCGCTCCATCGATCACCGGGACGTCTTGCGGCGCCTCGAGCGTGGCGGCCAGGCTCTCCAGCGCAGCCTGATGGTCGCTGGCCTTGGCCTCGAGCCGCGCGACGATGTCCTGTTCTTCCAGCGTGTTGGCCTCGAGCCGCTCCAGCCGCTGCTCGATCCCCTGCCCCACCTGGCGCAGCACGCGGCGGTTTGCCGCAAGCGAATCGCGCAGTTCGCGCCGCAGCGCCCGAGCCTCGCGCAGCGGCTTGCCGCCGCCCTCGCCCCGCCCGCCGAACCAGCCGAACAGTCCGTTCCGCGGTGCCGCGGCAGCCTGCGCGGGAGCCGCTTGGAGCGCTTCCAGCGCGGCAGGGGTGGTTTCGACCAGTTCGCCCTGGAGCACGATCATGCGATCGAGCTGGCGGTGGAGTTCTGCCCCGTCGAGCATCGACGTGCGCTCGACCAGCGAGCCCAGCGCGTTGAGCGTGCTGCGGATCTGCGCCCGGTCGGTCGCCGCCTCGGTGTAGAGCGCACGGAACTGGCTCAGCATGTCCATCTGGTTGCGGGCCAGGTCGGCCACGGCCAGCGAGATCGGCTGGAGCATCGGCGACGGATCGGACAGCTGCTGCACCGCGCGGGTCAGGCCGCTGACCGCTTCAGTCAGGCGATCGAGGTCAGCCCGGGTTTGCGCCGCCCCGCGGGCATTGTCGATCACCGCGCCGCGCAACTCGGTCAGCTCGGCCGCGCCGGCTTCCAGCACCTTGCGCACCGCCGCGAACTCCGCCGAGGGACGGGCCTGCCCGGCGGTCTCGCTCTGCGTGCTCTCCAGCGCCGCCATGTTCGACAGCCAGTGCTCGAACTCGTTGCGCAGAGCCTTCATCGCCGAGGTCGAGCAGCGCTCGAGCGCGCCCAGCACCATCGAGGTCATCAGGCCGAACAGCGACGAGCTGAAGCCCACCGACATGCCGTTCAGCGGGGCCTTCATGCCTTCGATCATCTTGCCGAAGCTGTCGGTGCCGCCCTTGCCCGAGACGTCCATGGCGCCGATCAGATCGGACACCGAGTGGACCGTCTTCATCAGGCCCATGAAGGCCCCGAGCAGGCCGAGGAACACCATCAGGCCGGAGAAGTAGAGCGTGGTCGATTTGCGGTCGTTGATGCGCTGGTCAACATCGTGAAGCAGCGTCTGGACCGTGCTGTTGCTGATCTGCAGGTCGTCCTGCTTGCCCAGTTCCTCGGTGATCAGCCGGTAGCCCTGACCCAGCAGTTCGGGTTCGTGGAACACCACGGCCGGCTTGGCGAAAGGATCCTTGGGCCGCTTCGAGCGGGCGCCATAGTCCACCTGCAGCGCGTTCAGCGCGACGACCTCGTTGCGCAGCGACAGGACATGGCGGAAGGCGATCGTCGCAGCCACGCCAAACAGGGCGAAGATCGACAGGTTGAGCGCCATCTTGGCCATGACGCCGGCAATGACGAACTCGTGCGCATAGATGCCCAGACCGAACAGCACCACCATGATGCCGCTCATCTTGTAGAGCTCTGTCCTGATCTTCTTTTCCATGGCCTTTTCCCGTCAGGGCTCCAATGCGGTCAGGGTTTGATCACGACGCGGACCATGTGTCCGTCTGCCGCCTTGGGATCGGTCACGCGGACCTGGGTCAGAATGTCGGCGGGCGCGATCCCTGCCTTGATCAGCAGGTTGCGGGTCATCGCCGCGCGGTAGAAGCCCAGCCGCTGCGCCTCGGTGACCGAGCGCGTCTGCGGCGTGAAGGCCCAGATCTCGTACTTGGTTCCGGGGGTCACCTTGCCGCGCAGGAAGCCGATGACCTTGCCCGAGTTCTCGTCGTCATAGGTCGTCGCCGTCGGGGCGAAGCCGATCTTGAGCAGGGTGTCGGCAGTCTTGACCTCGACCCCCTTGCTCGCGTCCGGCTGCTCCACCGCCTTGATCTGCAGGGCCAGCGTGTCTTTCGTGTCGCGGGTGCGAATGGTCAGCCGATCGACCCCGTTGGTCACGGTTTCTGATTTGAGAATCGCTCCCAATTCGGACACCGAAGTTCCTGATTCTGCTTCAGCAGGTGATTGAAGCCGATTGTTCTGCTGGCCCTCCGACGCGCCCGCGGTGATCTTGCCGCCGCTCGCACCCTGCGCCTTGCGCTGTTGCTCGGCGATGATCTGCTGCTTGAAGTTCTGGATCACCCGCTGCGACAGCTGCATGACGGCCGCGCTCATGATGACGAGCAGGAAGGTCACCACCATGATGACGGTGGTGAGCACGTCCACGAAGGCCGGCCAGTGGTTGACTTCGCCGTCGGCGCTAGCCCCTGCCACGTGCATCTCCCAGGCAAATGGCGCGGGCAGCAAGCCGGCGCCGGATCAGGATGGCGAGCCGCGCGGTCATGCGGCGGCCCGCGGGTTGGACTGCGCCGCGGCGCTCTGGCCGGCCAGCTTGGCCAGGACCTCGGCCTTGGGCCGGTCGGCGATGATCCGTCCCTCGTCGAGCCAGATGACCCGGTCGACCAGGTCGAGCAGGGCCAGCCGGTGCGTCGCGACCACCAGCGTGCAGTCGCGGCTGGCTTCGCGCAGCCCCTTGATCACGTTGAGCTCGCTGGACACGTCAAGCGAGGCGGTCGGCTCGTCGAGCAGCAGCACCGCCGGATTGCGGATCAGCGCCCGGGCCAGCAGCAGCGACTGGCGCTGCCCGCCCGAGAGCGCGGCGCCGCGTGGCCCGGCCTTGCGCATGTAGCCCTCCACCGTGCGGGCGACGAAGCTGTCGAGCCCCGAGCAGCGGATCGCGCGGTCGACCACGGCCTCGTCCGGCTCGGCCATGCCGAGCAGGATGTTGTGCCACAGCGATCCGTCAAAAATGGTCGCGTCCTGCGCGCTGAACACGATGTTCTGGCGCAGGTGGGGCACGGCGAAGCGTTCGATGGCATGGCCGTCCACGGTCAGCGTGCCGTCCTTGTCGGGCAGGAGCCCGGCGATCGCCCGCAGCAGGGTGGACTTGCCCGAACCGGACTTGCCGATCAGGGCGATCTTCTCGCCCGGCTCGATGCGGAACGCGATGTCGCGCAGGCTCGGCTCGGCCGCCCCCTTGAAAGTATAGCTCAGGCCGGCGGCGCGGATCTCGCCGCGGATGCGGCCCTGGCTGATCGCCGGATCGCTGGTGTCGCGCTCGGGTTCGGCCTGGAGGATCGCCGCGAGCGAGGCGAACTGCGGTCCGCTCTGGTAGAGCCGGGCAACGATCGACACCGTCGCGGCGATCGGCACCATCGCCCGGCTGGTCAGCATGACCACCGCAATGAGCGCCCCGGTGGTCATCACGCCGGCCTTGATCTGAAACACGCTGATGATCACGACCATCACCGTAACCAGCTGCATCAGCAGCCCGGAAATGGACGCCGGCAGTTCGTTCCAGTGGCGGACCTGTCGGTTGCCCTGCGCGAGATGGTCCGAGATCACGTCCCAGCGACCCTCGAACAGGCCCTCGGCGCCGTTGGCCTTGATCGTGCTCCAGCCCTCGGTCATCTCGCCGATCAGGTCGCTGCGCGCCTGGACGAGCTTGCTGGTGCGGCGGCTGGCGAGGCGCAGGGCGAAGTTGGCGACCGCGCCGAACCCGAGCAGACCGATCGCGCCGACCACCGGCCCCAGCACGGTGAGCCCGCCGATCGCGCCGATCAGGCAGAAGAACAGGACGGTGAAAGGCAGGTCGATCAGGAAAGTGGCAATGCCCTGGGGGATCAGCAGGGTCAGCGCCTCGATATCGCGCAGCGCGGTGAGCATGGCGCCGAAACCCTGGTGGCTCGACTGTTCTCGCGCGCGCAGCACCGAGGTGACCGCGCGATGCTGGACCGCCTGCCCGACCTGGGCCCCAACGCCGTCGACGAAGGCGTTCTTGAGCTTCTTGAGCAGGAGTTCGAACACCAGCACCACCACGGCCCCGGCCGACAGGGCCCAGAGGCTCTCGATGGCCAGGTTGGGGATCACCCGGTCGTAGATCGCGCGCATGTAGAGGGGAATGGTCAGCGCGCAGAGGTTGAGCAGTGCGGCCGCCAGCAGCATGCGGCTCATCACGCGGCGCTCGCCGAAATAGGCGGCCAGCAGCCAGAGCCGGGGGTTGCGGCGGATCAGCTCGCGCTGCTGGCCCTGGGTCGCGCCGTTGACCGGATCGAGCGGCCCGGTGTGAAGAGCCTCGCCGGCAAGCAGCGGTTGCAGCAATGACCACGACAGCACCCGGTCGCCGTCAGCGTCGCGGACGGTCACGGCGCCGTCCGCGGCGACCCGCTGGATCAGGACCGCCCCGCCGGTCGCCAGCGGCGCCAGCAGCGGCAGATCGGCGGTTTCGGGTTGCTTGCGGCCCAGCGGGCGCCATTGCGCCTCCAGGCCGACGCGCGCGAGCGCGAGGGGGGCGAAACGGGGAGACAGGTTGCCCTCGGTGGCCGGCAGGGCCACCGCCAGCTGGCCGGCGCTGGTCGCAATTCCCCGTGCGCCGCTCAGCAGCACCAGGGCGTCGAGCATCGGCAACGGCGCGCACAGGGCCGGAACGCTGTCGTCCGGCCGGGCTGCGGCGCCGCGCGAGCGCGCCTTGTCGAGGAGATGGCCGAGCAGACTTTGACGTCCGGCCTCGGCCAATTGCATGCGTACCATCCATTACCCCCGGTGTTCGGGACGTTTAATGGCACCATCATGGGAAACGTGCCGTAAACCCTGTCTAGGCAGATCCTCTTAAGAACCTGCTAACGATGATCATGGATAACGGCGGGTAAATCAGGCCCAGACAATTGGATTTCGCACATGGATTTCCCGCGCCTACGTGACGCCATCATCCGCAAGTTCGGCGGTGCCAGCCTGCTCGAGGACCTGCACCCCGGTGAAGCGAGCGCCGCGCTGGCCGGGGCCATGCCGCTGCCGAGCAACCCGATCGGGGCGATGACGCCGTGGAGCGGCCGCCCGGCGCTGGAGCATCCGGCCCGGCTGACCCGGCTGCTGGCGATCGTCTTCGCCCTGCTGATCGCCTGGGCGGCGATCTTCACGGTCGACAAGGTCACCCGCGGTACCGGCAAGGTCATCCCGTCCACCCAGAACCAGCTGGTCCAGCACCTTGAAGGCGGGATCGTGAAGGAGATCCTCGTCCAGGAAGGCCAGCGCGTGTTCAAGGGCCAGGTAATGCTGCGGATCGCCAACGCCTACACCGGCGCGGCGATGGAGAACGCGCGGACCGACGTGGTCGCCAAGCGCATCATGCTGGCCCGGCTCGAAGCCGAGATCGCCGGCTCGCTGACCTTCATGCCGCCCGAGGAGCTCGCGCGGCAGGCCCCGGACATCGCCGCCAGCGAGGTGGCGCTGTTCAACTCCCGCCGCGCCCAGCGCATGCAGCAGACCGGGATCATCAACGAACAGGCCCGTGCCCGCGTGGCCGAGGTGAGCCTGCTGCGCGCACGGCTCGGCAACCTGCGCAGCGAGGAACGCCTCGCCATGGATCAGCTCGGCAAGCTCGAGCGTGCCTATGCCGAGGAGGCGATCTCCGAACGCGAAGTGCTCGACAAGCGCGCCGCGCTGCTGTCGCTGCGCACCCGCATTGCCGATGTCGAGAACCAGATTCCCCAGTCCTCCGCCGGGGTCAGCGAAAGCGCCGCGCGACGGGGCGAGATCTGGACCCGGATGATGGAGCAGGCCAAGGCCCAGGCCGCCGCGTTGCGGCTCGATCTGGCCAAGGCCGACGAACAGTATACCGCCGTGGCCGACCGGGTGACCCGCGAGGAGATCCGCGCCCCGGTCGACGGGATCATAAACCGGCTCAACGTCCAGACCCTGGGCGGGGTGATCCGGGGCGGCGAGCCGGTGGCGGAAATCGTCCCGATTGCCAACACCGTCACGATCGAGGCCCGCGTCGCCCCCAAGGACCGCGGCGACATCTGGCCGGGATTGCCAGCCAAGGTCAAGATTTCTGCCTATGATTCAACTGTATATGGTGCACTTGATGCGAAAGTGGTTGAGATTTCGCCGGACGCGATCCAGGACCCGCGCGGCGGGCTCTACTACCGCGTGCGGCTGAAGGCGGCGACTACCAGCTTCGGCCCGGGCAAGCCCGTCGTGCCGGGCATGACCGGCGAGGTGGCGATCCGCTCGGGCGATCAGACCATCCTCAACTACATCCTCGGGCCGCTGATCCGGATCAAGGACGAGGCCTTCCGCGAATAGCCCCGGGGTGGGGCCTGAACGACCGGCCAGCCCGATCGTGGCTGGCGGTCGGACACCAAGCTTCAGTTCCTTGTTGTCATGTCCGTATAAATATATGTTTTAAATAACTTTATGGCCGCCGCCGGTGGCGCGGCGGGCCCAGGGCGACGGCGTCGTCCCGACGCTCCGGCCGGCTAGCGGGTCGGCGCCAGCCGGATCGCCACGCCGCCCCCGGGAGCCAGTGCCACCGCGATGCGGTCGCCCTTACGCACCGTGCGCGTCTCATAGGCGATGCGATGCCGCGCATCGGTGAGATAGGTTGCCCCTTCCCCGTCCTTGTAGATCGTCGCGGTGTAGGTCTTGCCGGCCTCGAGGACATCGAGCGCCAGGTCCACCGTTCGCGCCGTGGCATCGTTGACCCCGCCGACGTACCAGTCGGCGCTGCGGCGATCCTTGCGGGCGAAGATCGCATAGTCGCCAACCTCGCCGGCGATCAGGTGGCTTTCCGCCCAGTCGGCCGGGACCTGGCGGATGAAGGCCAGCTCGCGCGGATGGGCGGCGAGGTTCTCGATGAAGTCGGCCGCCATCTGGATCGGCGAGTAGAGCGCCAGATAGAGCCCGAGCTGCTTGGCCAGCGTCGAGGCGAGCGGCGCGTGGTCGTGCCCTTCGAGGCTGAGCACGCCGGGCGTGAAGTCCATCGGGCCAGACAGCATCCGGGTATAGACCAGGGTCGGCTCATGGTCCGGCCCGTTGGCGAACTGTCCCCAGGCGTTGTACTCCATCCCGCGTGCGCCTTCGCGCGCCACCCAGTTGGGCCAGGTGCGGCGCAGCCCGGTATCCTTGACCGGTTCGTGCGGATTGACCGCGATGCGGTAGCGCGCCGCGGTTTCCACCACCTTGAGGTGGTGCTGCACCATCCGCTGGCCCTCGTGATACTCCATCCGCGTCTCGCCGGGCCGCTCTCCCGGGGCGACGATCCCGCCGATATGGGCGACGTAGCCGGTCTTGACCGCCGGGACCCCGCGCGCCTGATACAGCGCCATCGCCGCCTCGAGCTGGGCTTCGTAGTTGGCGATGTCGCCGCCGGTCTCATGATGTCCGATCAGCTGCACGCCCTTCTGGCGGGCATAGTCGGTCACCGCCTTGAGGTCGAAGTCCGGCGTCGCCTCGAAGAAACGGAATGCATCGCCGTGGCCGAGCCAGTCGCCGTTCCAGCCCTTGTTCCACCCCTCGATCAGCAGGCCGCCGAAGCCGTTGCGGGCGGCAAAGTCGATGTAGGCCTTGGCCCGCTCGGTGGTGGCACCGTGCCGGGGGCCTTCCGCCCAGGTCCAGTCACCGCGGATCATGCCCCACCAGATGCCGATGTACTTCATCGGCTTGAACCAGCTGACATCGCCGATGCGGTTGGGTTCGTTGAGGTTCAGCTCCAGATCGCTCTCCACCAGTCCAGCCGCATTCCCGGCGATCCGCACGGTGCGCCAGGGCGTGGCAAAGGGCAGCTCGCGCACCACCCGCGCCCCCTGCGAGGACGGCGCCAGGGTGCTGCGGAAGGTCTGCCCCTCGATCCGCTTGAGGTACATCCCGGCATAATCGACCAGCGCAGCCTCATGGAAAGCCAGATGGGTGCCGTCGTCCAGACGCATGGTCAGCGGCGTTTGTGCCGTGGCCACAGCGTCGATCGGGCTGCGCTGATAGACCTGCTCCTCGCGGTTCCACTCCAGCCCGGTGACCCACCACGCCGTGCCCCTGGGCACAATGGCGAACTCGCTCAGTTCGTCCGCAATGCGGGCGGTCTGCAGCCCCGGTTGCAGCGGCAGTTCGTAGCGGAAGCCGATGCCGTCATCGAACAGCCGGAACCGCACGTTCATCAGCCGGCCGCCCTGGTTGTCGGCCTGGCGGAAACGGACCAGCAGTTCACGGTGGTGGTCGCGCACGAAACGCCGCTCGCCCCAAGGCTGCTCCCAGGTCTGGTCGACAGCTGCGGTTTCGCTGCCCAGCAGGGTCCACCCGCGCACCATGTTGAGGCCGTCGGTGAGGATGAAGCCCAGCCCCGACGTACCGATCAGCGGCTTGCCCTGCCGGGTCAGCGACCAGACTGCCCGCGCGTCCTGATCGGTGGTCACGGTCAGCACCAGCGCCCCATCGGGCGAGGTCGCGGTGACGACAGGGGCCTGTGCCACCGCAGCCGCAGGCGGCAACAGCAGCAGGCAGAGAAAGGCCAGCAGCGACCTGAACAGGCGAAGCGTCACGATGCGGTCTCCCTGAGCAGCAGGGCGCCAAAGGGTGGCAGGTGCCCCGGTACCGCCCCGTTGGCGGCGAACACTATCTCTCCCGTGCCAAGCTCCCGGCCGGGCCAGTCGACCGTTACCGCAGAAAGGTTGAACACGGCAACAATCGATTGTGCTTCCGCCTGGCGGCGGAGCACCAGGCGCTGCGCATCGGCCAGGACCACCTCGCAGCGGCCATGGCGCAGGGCGGGATGGGCCCGGCGCAGGGCCAGCGCCTTCCGGGTGAAGGCGAGCAATGAGGCGGGATCCGCCGTTTGCCGGTCGATCGCCCGCGCGAGATTCTCGGCGCCCAATGGCAGCCACGGCGTTCCCTCGGTAAAGCCCCCGTGCTCGGCCTGGGCGATCCACGGCAGCGGGGTCCGCACGCCATCGCGCGACAGGGTCAGCGGCCAGTTGGCGATTGCCTCGGGGTCCTGCAGCAGATCGAACGGAATCTCGTCCTGCACCAGCCCGAGTTCCTCGCCCTGGTAGAGGATGATGTTGCCGCGCAGGGCGATCAGGACCAGCGCCTTCAGCCGGGCGAAGGCCTCACGCTCGGCCGGGGCGCACCACCGCGACAGAGCGCGGGGTGCGTCATGGTTCTCGAAGGCCCAGCTGGGCCAGCCGGTCCCGGCGTCGTCGGGCCACGCCTCGAGCGCGGCGGAAATGAGTGCCGGGGTCAACCGCTCGGCATAGAGAAAATCGAAACCATAGGCGCTGTCCAGCCGACGCGGGCCGGCGGTGAACAGCTTCATCTCGCGCTCGGCGTCCTCGCCCCCGACCTCCGCCACCGAGAAGGTGCCCGGATAGCGATCGTGCAAGGCGCGCAACCGTTCGATGAAGCCGACGATGTCGGGATGCGACTGGTTGTAGAGCCGCCGCTGGAAGTCGAACGGGCGGGTCCGCACCTGCCCGCTGGCCGGCGCAGGCGGGTTGTCGCGCAGCGCCGGGTCGTGCATCGCGAAGTTGAGGGCATCGATGCGGAAACCATCGACCCCGCGCTCGAGCCAGAACCGCGCGACCTCGAGCAGGGCCTGCTGGACCGCCGGATTGTGGCCATTGAGCTGGGGTTGCTGCGCCAGGAAGTTGTGCAGGTAATACTGGCCGCGCCGCGCATCCCAGGTCCAGGCCGGACCGCCGAACACCGACTGCCAGTTGCACGGCGGGGTACCATCGGGCTTCGGATCGGCCCAGACGTACCAGTCGGCCCGCGGATTGGTCCGGTCGGCCCGGCTCTCGCTGAACCAGGGGTGGCGATCCGACGTATGGGCATAGACCTGATCGACGATCACCCGCAGTCCGAGCGCATGGGCGCGGGCGACCAGCGCGTCGAAATCGGCCAGGGTGCCGAAGATCGGGTCGACATCGCAGTAATCGGCCACGTCGTAGCCGAAATCCCTCATCGGCGAGGTGAAGAACGGCGAGATCCAGATCGCATCGACGCCGAGTGCGGCGATGTGGTCGAGCCCGGCGGTGATGCCTGGCAAGTCGCCAATGCCGTCCCCGTTCGAATCCCGGAAGGAACGCGGATAGATCTGATAGATCGCCGCACCACGCCACCAGGCGGTGGTGCCGGATGGCGTGGGCGCGGGGCTGAGAGGGGAGAATTCGTTCATGGTTTCGCGCACAACGCTCTGTTGAATAGGGACTATTGGCCTGCGGCCCGGCAGATCGCATAGCCCAGCGCGGGCAGCGTCAGGGTGAGCGTGCCGGGCGCGGTGGGCGCCGTCGGGCAGGTGCCGGCCAGGCTGGCGAAGCCGGTGCTGGCGACGGCCACCTCGATCGGCGCGGAGACCGCGGCGGTCGCCGTGTTGAAGGCGAGCACCACCTCGCGGCCGGTGCCGGGGTCGAACCGCGACACCGCGAACAGCCCGGGGCGGTCACCGCCCGCCCGCACCACGGTGCGCCCGGCCTGCAGCGCCGGCGTGCGCCGCCGCAACCGGGCCAGCTCTGCCCATTCGCGGTAGAGCGGGTGAGCCGGGTCGAAGCTGGCCGTGGCCGTGGTCCTGCGCGTGCCCAGCAGCGGATCGGCATTGTAGAGCGCCACCCGCGAGGCGAACATGTCCTGCCGGGACAGCTGATCGCCGCCCCGCCCGACCATGCCCTGTTCGTCGCCGGCATAGATCACCGGCACACCGCGCAGCGTCAGCAGCATGGCATGGCCCAGCCGCTGCCGCGCCAGCAGATCATCGTCGCCCAGACCCGGCGCGGCCTGTCGCAGCAGCGCGGGCAGGCGCCCGCCATCGTGGTTGCTGACGAAGGTCGGCAGGCGCAAGGCGGCCGCCGCGCCGCCGGCATAGAGCGCGTCGTCGTCGTACAGCCGGGCCAGCTCACCGTTGCCCTTGCCCGACAGGGCGGCCACGATCGCATGCTGGAAGGCGAAATCGAGCACCGCGGGCAGGCCGGCGTTGCGCGTCCAGCCGGCCAGGAGGGCGGGATCGTACTCGCCTGTCGCCACCTCACCGAAGATGTGGAAGTTGGGCAGGCCGCGTGCCCGTGCCCGGGCCTGCATGGCCGGCACGAAGGCCCGCCAGAAGGCCGGATCGACGTGCTTGGCCGTATCGATGCGGAAGCCGTCGACCGCGAACTCGTCGATCCACCGGCCGAAGATGGCGATGAACCCGGCCACGACCCGCGGATCCTCGGTGGCCAGATCGTCCAGCCCCGAGAAGTCGCCGTACTGCGCGCTCTCGCCCTGCCAGGTGCTGTCGCCGCGATTGTGATAGAAGCGCGGCTCGTTGAGCCAGGCCGGCACCTTGATCCGCGCCTCGGCTGGATCGACCACGGGGGTATAGGCGAAGGAGGGATCGGTCAGCTTGGCCCAGTTGGCCGGGGCCGGATCGGCGTCGCCGGCAAAGCCGGGATTGATCGCCGGACCGGCGAGCCCGCCGCGGCGCGAGAAGGGAAAGGCCGCCTTGTCGCGATAGGGCGGACTGCCGGCCGGCACCTCGGCATAGTGGATCACGTCGGCGGTGTGGTTCACCACGATGTCCATGTAGACCTTCATGCCGCGGGCATGGGCCGCCTCGACCAGGGCGCGAAACTCGGCATTGCTGCCGAAATGCGGATCGACCTGGGTGAAATCGGTGATCCAGTAGCCATGGTAACCGGCCGATTCCTGGCCCGGAGGCCCCTGCACCGGCTTGTTCTTGAAGATCGGCCCGACCCACAGCGCGGTGGCGCCCAGGCCCTGGATGTAGTCGAGCCGCGCGGTCAGGCCCTTGAGATCGCCGCCATGGTAGAAGGCCTTGTCGGTCGGATCGAACCCGGTGCTCAGCCGATCGCCCGAGAGCCCGCCGCGATCGTTGGCGGGATCGCCGTTCTCGAACCGGTCGGGGAGCACGAAGTAGATCACCTCGGACTCGGGTGGACGGGCGCGGAAATCCGCCGGTGCAGGAGCGGTCTGTGCCGCTGCGGGTCGCCCCATGGGCGTGGGCAGCACCAGCGCAACGGCGGCGGAAAGAAGCAGACGTAGCATTGAACCGGTTCCCTGAAACACAAACGCGCGCCCGATAGAGGCCGCGCAACCCTAGGCGGCGCGGCCCAGCACGGCAGCGCACTGATGCGCGATGAATTCCTCGTGGGTCGGCAGCCGGCTCACGGGGGCGGACACGATCGTCCGGATATCCTTGAGGAAGCCCGCCAGCTCATCGCGGGTCAGCGCATCGGCGAGCGGATGGTAGGTCTCGGGGACGATGTTCTGCCCGATCAGGACCTGGAACCAGCCGACCTCGGTGAACAGTTCCTCCTGCTCGCGGAAGACGCGCCCGGTCGCCCGGAACAGGTCGATCTTGTCCAGTAGGCTGCCCGGCACGGCCATCTCGCGCACGGATTGCCAGAACGGCTCGTCGCGCTGGTTGGCATGATAGTGGAGAATGATGAAATCGCGGATCCGCTCGTAATCGTAGGCGATCCGGCGGTTGTAAGCGTCGATGTTAGCCGGGGCAAAGTTGCGGTCGGGGAAGTGCGAGAGCAATCGGGCGATGCCGTTCTGGACCAGGTGGATCGAGGTCGATTCCAGTGGCTCCAGAAAGCCCGAGGAAAGCCCCAGCGCGATCACGTTGCGGTTCCAGGCCTTGCGCCGCATGCCGGCGCGGAAGTGGATCGTGCGCGGTTCGGCCAGCGGCTCGCCCTCGACTGTGTCGAGCAGCACCCGCCGCGCCTCGGCCTCGTCCATGAATGCGCTGCAGAAGACATGGCCGTTGCCGGTGCGGTGCTGCAGGGGGATGCGCCACTGCCAGCCCGCGGCATGGGCGATCGACTGGGTATAGGGCCGCAGCGGCCCGACATTGGCCGTTGGCACGGCGATCGCCCGGTCGCAGGGCAGCCAGTGGGTCCAGTCGACATAGCCGGTCTCCAGGGCCTGCTCGATCAGCAGCCCGCGGAAGCCCGAACAGTCGATGAACAGTTCACCGGACACGCTCTCGCCGCTCTCCAGCTCGACCGCGGCGACGTGCCCGATCTGCGAATCGAGCCGGACATGGCGAATGCGCCCCTCGGTCCGCACCACGCCGTTGCGCTCGGCCAGGCCGCGCAGGAAGGCGGCGTAGAGCGAGGCATCGAAGTGGAAGGCATAGCTGATGCCGTCCAGCTCGGTGTTGGGAATACGGCCGATCCGGGCGAAGCGCCCTGCCCGCCCCACCGTCTCGTTGAAGGAATAATGCCCCAGCGGAGCGGCCACCCCTTCCTGGCGCCCGCGCAGCCAGTATTGCCAGAACTCGATCAGATCCAGGCTCTGCCCGATCTGACCGAAGGCGTGCATGTAACTGTCGCCCACCCGGCCCCAGTTCTGGAACTCGATTCCCAGCTTGAAGCTGCCCTGGGTGGCCTTGACGAAGGCATCCTCGTCGATCCCGCACAGGCCGTTGAACAGGCGGATGGCGGGAATAGTCGCCTCGCCGACGCCGACTGTACCGATGTCCTCGCTTTCGACCAGCCGGATGCGCAGCTGATCGCCCATCGTTGCCGACAGCGCCGCCGCAGCCATCCAGCCCGCGGTTCCGCCACCGACCACCACGACATCGCGGATGCGCCGATCATCCACTGTGACTCTCCCGAAACAGGACCGGCCGCTGTGATCGACCATGGTCCGAAGTTCTGCGACAGGCCCGGTCGAAACCGGGCCCGTCGGCTAAGTCAGAACTTGTAGGTCACGCCAAGCATCAGGTTGCGACCATAGCGCTGATAGTCGCGGACCTGGCGCTCGTCGTTGTTGAGGTAGGTCTTGAACGGCGCATTGGTCAGGTTCGTGCCCTGGAGCAGGATGCCCAGGCCTTCAAGGCTGCCGCTTTGGAACGTGTAGCCGATCTGCGCATCGACGATCGTTTCGCCAGCGGCCATCTGCAGTTCACGCGCCAGGCTGAGCCCGGAGACCTCGGCCAGGAACTTCGACCGGTAGCGGGCCGAGGCACGCAGCTGGAAGCCGTTCTTTTCATAGTAGGCCGTGCCGTTGATGACCCATGACGACAGACCGGGGATCGAGATCGGCGGGCTGTTGCCCTCGCGGACCTCGCTCTCGCTGTACGATGCGCTGCCCAGGATGCCGAACCCGTCGAGCGCCTCGGAGAAGGTCGCGAACGGGAACGAGGCGGACGCTTCGAATCCGAACAGCTTGCCCTTGCTGGTGCCGTTGAGCCATTGCGAGACAATGCCCTGGTTGAAGGTCGGCGTGACATTGCCGGGGGTCGGGGTGCCGGTGAAATCGAACAGGTTGTCCTGGCGGTAGACCCAGCCGTCCAGCTGCTTGTAGAACGCCCCGGCGCTGACGTAGCCGCCCTTGCCGAAGTAGCGCTCGATCGCCAAATCGGCCGTGTTGGCCAGCAGCGGACGTAGCTTCGCATTGCCGACCGTTCCCGACCACGGCGAACGGTTGATGTTCGCGCCAGGCACGTTGTTGGCCAGGTTGAAGCTGGCGCTCACACCGGGGTTGAGCCGGTCCATGCGAGCCCGGGCGAGCATCCGCGACGCGGCGAAGCGGACGATAGTGTCAGGAGCGAGTTCGTAGCTCAGGTTCAGGCTGGGCAGGGCGTTGGTGTAAGTGGCCCCATCGGTGATCGGGCTGGAGATTGTGCCGCTGCCCGGGTTGTATGCCCGGAAACCATCCGCCGACTGGTTGGTGTGAACGATCTGCAGGCCGACATTGCCCTTCAGGCCGCCGCTGACGATGTTGCCCTGAACATAGCCGGTCAGCACCTTTTCGCGGACCACGTAGCTGTTGGTCAGACGGCTCGGCGTCCACAGCGCCTCGCTGGTCAAATTGTAGTTGCCGTCATTGTAGTACCGCCAGGAGTCGAACGAGACCATGCCCGGGATACCGATGAAGCCGAGCGAGACCGGGGAGAACAGGTAGCTCGACGGGACCGGCGGGCTGCCCGGATAGCTCTTGTTGGTAAGGACGAAGCCCTCGTCGACCAGTTGCTTGCGCCGATCGGAGTAGTTTGCACCGACCGTGACGGTGTCGAAGAACCCGCCGAGCGACTTGATCGCCTGGAGGCGGATCGCCTTAAGCCGATCCTTGACGCGCGGTCGGTTGATGAAGCCGTCCTAGCAGTTCGGCACGGTCCCGCCGCAGCTGTTCCAACCCTGTGGATCGGTGATGGTGAACAGGTTGGGATCGGCGTAGTTGATCGTCGGCGCAAAGGTGATCACCCCACCCGAGGCCGGCATGGTGAAGCCCAGGCTGTCCGTCGCCCCCACCCCGCCACCGCGACCGGTGCCAAGGTAGATTTCCAGGTTCTGCTCGACGCGGGTGACCTTTGAGTAGCTCAGGTCCAGCTCGAAGGTCAGCGTGTCGGTGGCCTTGAACCTGGTGTTGTTGCCGAAGGCGAAGATTTCGGCATCGCGGTTCACGACATCGTTGCGCATCACGGCTTCGACGCCGGTGAAGCGGCCCGAGGTGACCAGCCCGTTCTGGGTGGTGTAGCCCGGCTGCAGCTGGGCAGCCGACCACTGCAGCGGCAGCTCGATGCCCCGGAGGCGCTGCTTGTCGTTGAACTTGGACCAGTACCCGTCGAAGGTAGTGTGGAACCGGTCGTTCGGTTCGAACTCGAGTACGCCCATCAGACCGTCGCGCTTCAGCTCGTTCGACTTCACGTAGGGCTTGGCGCCGCCGATCACCCTGGTGGTCGCATTGAGGTCCGGGTAGCCCCAGGCGTTCCAGCGCTGCTCCTGGATCGGCGATTGCATGCGGGCATAGCCGAAGGCCCAGCCGATGGTCTTGTCGGCGTTCTGGCCAACGTGGAACAGGTTGACGCGGTAGCCCTTGCGCGAAATGTCGGGGTTGAGCTGCTTCAGGCTGTTGATTTCGCCGCGCGCCGTGATCACGGTCTGGGTCTTGCCGTAAGCCAGCGGACGGATCGTCTTCATGTCGACCGTGCCGCCCAGCGCCTGGCCGATCAGCATGGCGTCAGGGGTCTTGTAGACCGTCGCGCCGTTCAGCAGTTCGGCGGGGTACTGGTCCAGCTCGACCCCGCGGTTGTTGTTGATGCTGACCTGTTCACGCCCATTGAGCAGGGTCGTCGTGAAGTCCGGGCCCAGACCGCGGATCGAGGCCACGTTGGCGCGACCGTCCAGGCGCTGGGTGGTGAACCCAGGCAGGCGCGACAGCGATTCCGCGATCGACATGTCGGGCAGCTTGCCCAGGTCTTCCGCGCTGATCACTTCGACAATCGAGGTGTTCAGGCGCTTCTGCGTGGTCGAGCTGTTGATCGCGGCGCGGATGCCGGTGACGATGATGCCTTCTTCGGCAGCCGCCTCGCCAACGCCCTCGCCAGCGCCTTCCCTGGCCGGAGCCGACTGGGCCCGGGCCGCGCCGGGCAGCGCCGTGGCGGCCACGGCGAGAGCCATCACCGAAACGCCGAATGCGGCTGAAAGCTGAGTACGAAGTGCCACGTTTATCCTCCCCCTGATCCACGCCATGCTCCCGGGACGGGGTGGCGCTCAGTGCTGCGAAGCGGCCGTCCACTGGGTGGATCGAACCGTCGTGGCCTTGCGAATAATCACCACGGGGTTGGCGGCGGAAGAAGGCATACGTATACCGAGTTTATGCAACCGGGCTCCACAAAGCTGCAGAAGAGCTCCAGAACAAAGCAAGACGTAGCGTCATCGGGATCAGTCGGGGTGGGAGAAAACGGGCATGGGTCGGACGCGATCGACCAAGCCGACAAGCTTTGACATCGCCTATCTTGCGGGTGTTTCGCAACCGACGGTCAGCCGCGCGCTGCGCGGATCCAAGTCGGTGAGTCTCGCCACCCGCCAGCGCATCGAGGCGATTGCGCGGGACCTGCACTATTCGGTCGACAAGAACGCCTCGTCGCTGCGCTCGCAGCGTTCGAACACGATCGCCCTGCTGTTCTTCGAGGAGCAGACCCCCGACGATACCAAGATCAATCCGTTCTATCTCGCGATGCTCGCCTCGATCACCGCGCGCTGCGCCGCGCAGGGTTACGATCTGCTGATCTCGTTCCAGCGGATGGAGGACGACTGGCACGTCCGCTACCAGGACAGCCACCGCGCCGATGGCCTGATCCTGCTCGGCTATGGCGATTACACCCTGTACGAGAGCCGGCTCGACCAGCTGGTGCGGCAGGGCACCCAGTTCGTCCGGTGGGGCTCGGTCCAGGATGACGGAATCGGTGGCACGGTCGGCTCGGACAACGCCGGCGGCGGCCGCCTGGCCGGCGAACACCTGCTGGCGCTGGGCCGGCGACGGATTGCCTTCATCGGCCAGCCGGACGAACATTATCCAGAATTTGCAATGCGTTACCATGGACTCTTGGCGGCACTCGCCGAGGCCGGCGTGGCCCATGATGCGGCCCTCACCCGCAATGCGGTGAGCTTCGAGGAATCGGGCTATGCGGCAGCCCGCTCGCTGCTCGACGCCGGCGCGGCCTTCGACGGGCTGTTCGCCGCGAGCGATCTGATCGCGATCGGCGCGATGCGCGCGCTCACCGAGGCGGGCCTGACCGTGCCCGGCGACGTGGCCGTGGTGGGCTTCGACGATATCCTCGCCGCGCGGCACACCAACCCGCCGCTGACCACCCTGGTCCAGGACATGCAGGCCGCCGGCAACCTGCTGGTCGATACCGTGGTGGCCCGCATCGAAGGACGCGAACCGCCACCGACGGTGATCCCCGCGCGGCTGGTCGTGCGCGGCAGCACCGCGGGCTGAACCCGGTTCGGCAGCGGGCCGCCCAGCTGTCCGGCGCGCCAAGGGTATTCGTATGCATGTTGCCGCGCGCCGCGCCGCATGCCAGCGAGGTGGCCGGCAGCGGCGCCGGAACGCGCACCGCACCCGGTTGAGAGGAGTCGCATGGACAAGCCCACCCAGAGCCTGCGCGGGCTGTGCAACATCAGCTTCGGCTTCTTCGGGATCCAGATCGGCTTCGCCCTGCAGAACGCCAACATGAGCCGGATCTTCCAGTCGCTGGGCTCGCGCATCGATGATCTGCCGGCACTGTGGATCGCCGCCCCGCTGACCGGGCTGCTGGTCCAGCCGCTGATCGGCCACCTCTCGGACCGCACCTGGCTTGGCCGGCTCGGACGGCGCCGGCCCTACTTTCTGGCCGGGGCCGTGCTGGCCGCGCTGTCCCTGGTGCTGATGCCCTACAGCAGCGGCCTGCTGATGGCCGCGCTGCTGTTGTGGATGCTCGACGCCAGCCTCAACACCGCGATGGAGCCGTTCCGCGCCTTCGTCGGCGATATGCTGCCCGCACACCAGCATACCGCCGGTTATGCCATCCAGACCGGTCTGATCGGTGCTGGCGCGGTGGTCGGCTCGCTGTTTCCCTGGCTGCTCGACCTTGTCGGGGTGTCGAACACGGCGCCGGTGGGGACCATTCCCGAAACGGTCCGGATCAGCTTCTGGTTCGGCGGCACCGCCCTGCTCGCCTCGGTCCTGTGGACCCTGTTCACCACCCGCGAATACACGCCCGCGGAGATGGCACGGTTCGCCGCGGCGACGGCCGCGGCCGCCCCGCCCACCGCCGAGCACCTCGCCCGGCGCGGCCTGGGCCAGCCGCTGGGCTGGATCACCGGTGGGCTCGCGCTCGCCGGACTGACCTGGGGAGTCGGGCTCGAACAGGAGCTCTATCTCCTCGCTGGCCTGCTCGCCGGCTACGGGGTGCTGACCGCAGCAGCAATCCGCAGGGTCAAGGCGGGCCATCCGGCCGGCGCCCTGACCAGCATCGTCGGCGACCTCACCGGGATGCCGCCACTGATGAAGCGGCTTGCGCTGGTGCAGTTCCTCAGCTGGTCGGCCATGTTCATCATGTGGATCAACACCACCCCGGTCGTCGCGCAATACCAGTTCGGCGCGGCCACCGCCGACAGCCCCGCCTACCAAACCGCCGCCAACTGGGTCGATGTGCTCTTCGCGGTCTACAACGGCGTGGCCGCGCTTGCCGCGCTCACCGTGGTGCCGCTGCTGGCGAGCCGGCTCGGCAAGGCCCGGGCCCACGGGCTCGCCCTGCTCTGCGGCGCGGCCGGGTTCGCCGGCTATCTGGTGGTGCGCGATCCGCGCTGGCTTGTCGCCTGCGAGCTGGGCATCGGCATCGCCTGGGCCGCGCTGCTCGCCCTGCCCTACGCGATCCTGGCCGGCGCGCTGCCGCAACAGAAGCTGGGCGTGTTCATGGGGCTGTTCAACGTGTTCATCGTGATCCCCCAGCTGCTGGTCGCGACGGTGATGGGCACGATCATGCGGCTGTTCTTTCCCACCGAACCGATCTGGACCTTCGCCTTCGCGGCGGCAACCATGGCCGCCGCCGCTCTGACAGCCTGGCGACTGGAGCAGCCGGGATCGGTCCGGCAGCAGGCTTCAGCACCCGCAACGGGATCTCGGCCTCAGGCTCGTTCCTGATCCACCAACCGGTCGAGCAAAGCCGATAGACGGCGTCCGGCGGCTTCATCGGACAACTCGGCTTCGGCATAAGCGCGGGCCCGCTGGGCTACACCCTCTCGCAGCTCGTCATCGTCCCATAGACGGCGCATCGCTTCAGCCAACACAGCCGGGTCACCGGGGGGGACGAGGAACCCGGTTGCACCGTCGCGCACATAATCCACCGTCCCGATGGTCGAGGTTGCGATGGTCGGGCAGCCCAGTCGCATGGCCTCGACCAGGGTAATCTGTCCCGACGAGGCTTCGCCATCCGTCAGCGGAATGACGCTGAAGCGTGCGCCTGCCACCAACGACCGGCAATCTTCCATCGACAAGCCATGCAGAAACTCGACGTTATCCGGTTGGTTGAGCCCCTCAAGGATACGCGGCGCCGCCACGATAATGGTACGGATTCCGGTGCGGGCCGCAGCCTCAATCAGCACAGGATAGTCGCGATTGGCAGAGCCCATTGCCACGACGTAGGGCTCGCCCTGTTCCGAGGGCCGCGGCTTCAGGACGCCGCATTGCAACGGCAGAAAGTGGATGCGTGCCGGGTCAACCGCGAACCACTTGTTGACCAGCGTGATTTCAGCACTGGAGTGGACCACGATCGCGTCGCAAGCCCGAAATGCGATCCGTCCGATCACGCGCCGCAAAACCCCGGGCGCAGCCCCGACGTTGAAGCAGTAGGCGACAAGGGGATTCCTGCGGCGATACAACAGTTTGCGAACCGCGGCGACCAAGGCCAGCGGGGGAAAGACTGTAATGATCCCATCCTGCCGACCGAGTTGCGCGAAGATCCGTTTGCCATGTTCCCAGTGACTGGCCCACTGGGACAAGCCGGAGTACCGGGTCTTGCGATTATGCCAGTTGAGTTCGGCAGACTGACTGGGAATCTTCGAAAAGCGATGCCGGCGCGGTGCCGGCACGAAATCATCAATCCACTGATTTTGTGGAGCTGTGAAGAAAGCGGCAGCGATCAGCCACGTCCGGGTCGAGGCGGCATCATCTTGTTCCATCGTCGACCCCACAACAAAGTCCCGGCCGCGTCAGCACTGCAGCCTGCAGATCGCCACCAACACAGCAGTCGCGATGGTGCGGACTAAACAGAAACTGCTTGATCTATCAAGGCAAGGCAGAGGGTCGAGGCCAACGAAGGGCACCGGGCGGACCAGGTTTCACCCCAGCGCAGCGAGGTGGGCCAGGGCCTGGGCTTCACCGATCACTTCGGCATATTTGGCCTGCAGGTCGAACAGGTTGGCCTCGTGCGGGGCGGGGTGGCGATCGCCGCAGGCGTCGCGCACCACGAAGGGCAGGAATCCGTGCTGACAGGCATCGAGCGCGCTGGCGCGCACGCAGCCGCTGGTCGAGACGCCGGCCAGCAGCACCGTGTCGATCCCCTGAGCGGTCAGCAGCGCGGCGAGCGGGGTGGCGAAGAAGGCCGAGGCGTAGCGCTTGGTGATCACCACCTCTCCGTCGCGCGGCGCGAGCGTGGGGGGAAAGGCCCCCAGCGGCGCACCGCGCTCGAACAGCCGCAGCGCCGGTACCTTGCGGTAGAACACGCCGCCATCGGCGCCGCCGGGGGTATACTCCACATTGGTGAAGATCACCGGAACGCCGGCGGCGCGGGCCGCGCCCACCAGCCGCTCGGTGCAGGCCATCACGTCCGCGATCCCCGGTCCGGCATAGAGCGGCGAGCCGGGGGTGGTGTAGGCCAGCACCAGGTCGATCACCAGCAGCGCCGGCCTGCGGCCGAACGGCAGGTGGCCATCGAAGGCGCCCGCGTAGTTCTGGGTCAGCTCGTCGCTCATCGCCCCGCTGCTCACACCACCCCGGCCGCGGCCATCGCCGCCAGCTCGTCAGGCCCGATGCCGAGCAGTTCGCCATAGATCTCGGCATTGTGCTGCCCGACCTGGGCCGGCGCCGGACGCCGGACCCCGCCCGGAGTCGCCGAGAACTTGGGGAAGGCTCCCTGCATCTTGAGCGGACCGAACCGCTCGGTCTCGACCTCGATGATCGCCTCGCGCGCCTGGAAGTGCGGATCGGCGATCATGTCGGGAGCGCGGTAGACCCGGCCTGCGGGGATCGAGTGGGCGATCATCAGCGCGTCCACCTCCTCGACCGTCAGGGTACGGGTCCAGGCGTTGATCAGCGCATCGAGCTCGAGCTGGTTCTCGCCCCGCGCGACGTGCGTGGCATAGCGCGGATCGTCGCCCAGCTCGGGCCGGCCCATGGCGGCGGCGAGCCGCTTCCACAGCGAATCCTTGTTCGCCCCGATCATGTATTCGCCGTCCTTGCAGGCATAGACATTGGAGGGCGCGATCCCGGTCAGGATCGACCCCGAGCGCTCGCGGATCAGCCCCATGCGGTCGTACTCGGGCACGAGCCCTTCCATCACCTGCAGCACGCTTTCATACAGCGCGGCGTCGATCACCTGGCCCTCGCCGGTCATGGTCTTGTGGTGCAGGGCAGCCAGCACGCCCAGACAGCCGTAGGTCGCGGTCAGGGTGTCGCCGATCGACACACCCATGCGGCTCGGCGGCCGGTCGGGTTCGCCGACGATGTAGCGCCACCCGCCCATCGCCTCGCCGATCCCGCCGAAGCCGGCACGGTCCGAATAGGGGCCGGTCTGGCCATAGCCTGACATGCGCGCGATGATCAGGCCGGGATGCGCGGCCAGCAGCGTGACCGGGGCCATGCCCCACTTCTCCAGCGTGCCCGGCTTGAAGTTCTCGATCACGATATCGGCATGGGCGATCAGCCGGCGCACCAGCGCCTGGCCTTCGGGCACGCGCAGGTTGGCCGAAACCGAGCGCTTGTTGCGCGCGATGACCTCCCACTGCACCTTCTCGCTGCCCTGGCCCCATTGGCGCATCGGATCGCCCGCGCCCGGCGGTTCGACCTTGATCACATCGGCGCCCATGTCGCCCAGCAGCTGGCCGCAGAACGGTCCCGCCAGCAGCTGGCCCATCTCGATCACGCGCAGTCCGCGCAGTGCCCCGCTCACCGCTTGCCGCTCCTATTCCGCCGCCACGGCCAACGGCCAGACCGGCTGGACCGGCGCGGGCAATCCGGTCTCGGCCAGGCAGCCGGCGCGCAGCGCATCGATGCCGGGGCCGAAGTTGAACAGCGGCAACGCCCCGCGTCCGGCGCGCAGCTCGGCCCGCAGCGCAGCGGTCGCGGCGAGGTCGACCGTGCCGCCGGCATTGGCGACCACACCGTACTCGCGCGCACCTTCGGCGGTGATCAGGCCCTGGACGATCTCCTTGCCGACCAGCGCCGGGTCGCGCTCGAGCGGATCACCCCAGCCGCCACCGCCCCAGGTGATGAAGTGCAGCTGATCGCCCGCCGAGACGGCCAGTTCCTCGACCTTGTTGCCGACGATGACCTGGCTGCCGTCGGGCTTCTCGATGATCTTGCGCGCACGCTTGCCCGGCTCGCCGCCGTTGACCCCCCAGGGCGGGACGAACCAGCGATCGTCGTGGATCGAGATCGTCCCGTCCGCCAGGAAGCGGTAGGTCATGCGGATCCCGTTCCCGCCGCGATGCAGCCCGGCGCCGCCGCTGTCGGGCTCGCATTCATAGCGCTCGATGATCATCGGGAAGTAGCGCTCGAGGAACTCGTTGGGCACGTTGGTGAAGCCCGGCCAGAGCGAGTGCCCGTCAGGCCCGTCGCCCATCGGCCGGCCGGGAATCCCGCCGAAGCCGATCTGGAACAGCTGGAACCATTCGCCACCCTTGCCCGGGCGGGTATCGTTGCCCGAATAGAACAGGTGCGGGCTCGACGAGAAGCCGGCGGCGTTGAGGAATTCGGGGGTCTTCTGCCCCAGCAGCCCGCCAAGGATGTCGAAGATCCGCCCCAGCGCGTGGGTCCGCCCCGACAGGGCCGCGGGGAACTTCGGCTTGAGCAGCGAGCCTTCGGGAATGCGCACGTCGATCAGGTCATAGAACCCGTCGTTGAACAGGATCTGCGGATCGAAGACCATGATCATGTAGATGCCGAAGAACATCTTGAACATGTTTTCATTGAGATAGAAATTGATCGAGGCGCTGCTCTGCGGATCGGTACCGGCGAAATCGAGCACCACGCGGCCGTTCTCGCGCCACATCGTGCACTTGATCCGGTAGGGTCCCTGCCCCACGCCATCATCGCAGATATAGTCCTCGAAGCTGACCGGCTCCTCGGCGATCGCCATGCCGATCAGGGCCTGCATCGCGCGGTGGTTGCGCGCCAGCAGCTCCTGCGTGGCCGAGACATAGACATCGTCGCCGAAGCGGTCGGCCATCTCGATCACGCGGCGCGCGGCGACCCGGCACGAGGCGATGATCGCGTTGAGATCGGCCTGGCACCAGTCGGGCTTGCGCACCTGGTGCATGATCACGCGGATCACCTCGTCGTTGTACTCGCCCTTCTTCCAGATCTTCACCGGCGGGATGCGCACCCCTTCCTCGAAGATCGAGCGCGCCTTGATCGGCATCGAGCCGACCACGCTGCCGCCGATGTCGCTCATGTGGCCGAACATCGCGGTGTAGGCGAGCAACCGGCCGTCCTTGAACACCGGGTAGAGCACCAGCCAGTCGTTGGCATGGCTCACCGCGCCCTCGCACGAATAGGGATCGGACAGGAAGATCATGTCCCCGTCCTCGAGCGTGCCGCTGTAGCCGCGGAGGAAGCCGTCGATGAAGCTGCCGAACTGGCCGACGATCATCTTGCCGGAGTGGTCGGCGATCAGCGGGAAGGCGTCGCCCTGCTCGCGGATGCCGGGCGACATCGCGGTGCGCACCAGGGTGGCGTCCATCTCGATGCGAGCATTGCGCAGCGCGTTCTCGATGATGTCGAGCGTGACCGGGTCGATCGCGATCTTCGCGAAGGGGGTGTGGTTGGTTTCGACGATGGTAGCAGGCATCAACGCGTTCCTTGCCAGATAGCCCTCACCCCGTTCGTCTCGAGCGAAGTCGAGAGACGCCGCGCGACGTGTCTCGACTTCGCTCGACACGAACGGAGGAGGAAGGAATGGGTCACTTGAGATTGATCAGGATGTTGCCGACCGCATCGACCGTGGCGACGCAGCCGCTTTCGATCAGGGTGGTCGAATCCATCTCGCAGACGATCGCCGGCCCGGGGATCACATCGCCCTGGCGCAGCTTGGCACGGTCGTAGATCACTGCGGCCTGTTCGCGCCCGTCCATCCACAGGACATGGTCGCGCATCTTCGCCGCCACCGGATTGCCGTCGCCCTTGGGCAGCTCGGCCGCTGGCAGGTCGAGCGCGCGGCCCATGGCCACGGCGCGCAGGTTCACGATCTCGTGCGGGGTATCCATGTTGAAGGTGAACAGGCGGTGGTGCTCGGCGTCGAACCGGGCGAGGATCCCGGCAATCCCGTCGGCCCGCAGCACGTCGGCGGTGATCGTCAGCGGCACCTCGAAGGCCTGCCCGGCATAGCGCACGTCGATCTCGAAGGTGGTCGCGATCTCGGCCTCGGGCACACCATCGGCGATCAGGTCGGCGCGGGTCTGCGCGGCCATTTCGTCGAGAATGCCGATCAACTCCTCGGCCGTGGCGCTGCCGGCCAGCCGCGAGAAGCTGCGCGCGGTTTCGGTGCGCATGCGGGTGGTGGCATCGCCCAGCGCGCAGAGCACGCCCGGCGAAACCGGCGAGACCGCGGGCCACGAGCCCATCAGCCGCGCCACGGCATTGACGTGGAGCGGCCCCGCCCCGCCGAAGCCCATCAGCGCGAAGTCGCGCGGATCGTAGCCCTGCTGGACCGAGATCATCCGCAGCGCGCCGAACATGTTCTCGTTGACGATGTCGATGATCCCGCGCGCCGCGGCCATCAGGTCGATGCCCAGGGCATCGGCGATGGTCTGCACCGCCCGCTTCGCCCCCTCGCGGTCGAGCTGGAAGGTGCCGCCCAGCAGGTTCTCGGGCAGGTAGCCCAGCACCACGTTGGCGTCGGTCACGGTCGGCAGGGTGCCGCCCTTGCCATAGGCCACCGGCCCCGGCACCGCACCGGCCGACTGCGGCCCGACGCGCAGCGCCTTGGTCAGTTCCGGCACATAGGCGATTGAGCCACCGCCGGCGCCCACGGTCTTCACGTCGAGCGCCGAGGCGCGGACCTTGAGGTGGCCCACCTCGGTCTCGCGCTGGCGGCGCGGCTCGAGGTTCTCGATCAGCGCGACGTCGGTGGAGGTCCCGCCGACGTCGAGCGTGAGGATGTTCTTGAGCCCGGCATTGCGCGCCACCCATAGCGCCCCGGTCACGCCGCCCGCTGGCCCGGACATGAGAATGTTGACCGGCTGCTCCTCGGCCTTGTGGGCCGACATCAGCCCGCCGTCGGAGCGCAGCAGCGAGAGATTGCCGGCCATGCCCGCCGCGGCCAGCCGGCTGCGCAGGTTGGAGACATACTTGCCCACCACCGGGCGGACCGCGGCATTGGCCACCGTGGTCAGCGTGCGTTCGTACTCCTGCATCTCGGGCAGGACCTCGTGGCTGAGCGAGACCGGCACCCCGGGGAGGATCTCGGCCGCCAGCGCGCCCACGCGCTGCTCGTGCGCGCCATTGGCATAGGCATTGATCAGCGAGACGGTCACGGCCTCGACGCCCTGCCCCTTGAGGCAGCCGAGCGCGGTGCGGATGTCATCATCGTCGATCGGGCGGATCTCGGCGCCCTCCGCGCTCATCCGGCCCTTGATCGTGACCGTGTCCTCGAGCGCGGCGAGCGGGGTCGGCTTGGGCCAGATGATCCAGCCAGCGAGGCCGCCCGGCACGAAGCTGCGGGCGATCTGCATGATGTGACGATAGCCCTCGGTGGTGACCAGCCCGACCCGCGCGCCCTTGCCCTCGAGCACGGCGTTGGTCGCCACGGTCGTGCCGTGGAGGAAGAACTCGATGTCCTTGGCCTCGACCCCGGCCTTGTCGCAGATCGCGGTCACCCCGTTGAGGATGCCCTCGGACGAATCGTGCGGGGTGGACGGCGTCTTGTGCCGCCAGAATGCCCCGCTTGCCGTGTCGAACAGCAGCAGGTCGGTAAACGTCCCGCCCACATCGACGCCCAGACGATAGCCCATCCGCTCAAGCTCCTTCGATAGTCTGCGGGAACAGCGGCGCCTGCGCCGCCATGCCCGGCAAGGTTCGGCCCATGATGCCGCTGAGCCACTGGCTGGCGGCGATGATCTCCGCGAGGTCGATGCCGGTCGCCACTCCGGCGCGCTCGAGCATGTAGACCACGTCCTCGCTGGCCACGTTGCCCGCCGCGCCCGGGGCGAAGGGGCACCCGCCCAGGCCGCCGATCGAAGCGTCGACCACGCTCGCCCCGGCCTGGACCGCGGCCCAGACGTTGGCGAGGCCGGTGCCGCGGGTGTTGTGGAAATGGACCCGCACCGGCACGCCGGGCGCGGCCGCGCGCACCCCGGCGACCAGCCGCGCGACCTGGGCCGGATTGCCGCAGCCGATCGTGTCGGCCAGCGCGATCTCGGCCGGTCGGGCCGCCGCCAGCTGCTGCGCCAGGGCGATCACGCCGGCTTCGGCGACCTCGCCCGAGAACGGGCAGCCAAAGGCCGCACCGATCGTGATCTGGCCGCTGCGCCCGGCGGCCTGGGCCATGGCGACGATCTCCATGGCCGCCGCCGCCGATTCCGCGCTGGTCTGGCCCTGGTTGGCCATGGCGAAGGCATCGGTCGAGACACAGACCGCACCGAGCTGGTCGACCCGTCCGGTGGCCAGGGCGCGTTCGGCGCCGCGCGCGTTCATGACGAGGCCGATATAGGTCACGTCGGGCCGCTCGGGCAGGCCGGCGCAGACGGCCTCGGCATCGGCCATCTGCGGCACCCGGCGCGGATTGACGAAGCTCGTCACCTCGATCCGCCGGGCTCCCGCCGCGATCGCCCGCGCCACCAGGGCCAGCTTGCTCTCGGTGGAAATCAGCACCTTCTCGTTCTGCAGACCGTCACGCGGCCCGACCTCGACGAACTCGATCCGCTCCGGGACCGGGGGGTCGCCAGCCATCACTATGCCTCCGCTGCCATCGCCGCCTGCGGGCGGCCATCGGCCGGCGGGGAACCACTCCCCGCGACCTCACCATTCTGGATACAATTTTCCGACACGTCACCGGCACCGTCAGGCGCCTGCCGCTTGTGCGCATCGGCATAGGCATGAAACGCGCGACGGATGTGCCCCAGCATCACGGCCTGGGCCCAGACGCCGTCGCGGCGCTCGAACGCAGCAATCAGCTCGTCGTGCTCGCGCCATGACTGGCTGAGCTGCGCCGTGCTGTACTGTTCCGCCGTGCGGCGCACCACCGGCTGCTCCACCAACGTGCCCAAAAGGGCAGTCAGCCGCCGCGAGCGGGCCTGCTCGAGGATCACGCCGTGAAACTCCCGGTTGGCATTCATGAACCCGGACACGTCCGGAACGGCCCGCTCGATAGCCCGGCGAATCCGCGCATTGCAGCGGCGCAGGCGGGCCAGCGCCTCGTCGTCCATGCGCTGGCAGGCGCGCAGTGCGGCATGGGCCTCGAGCATGCCGCGCAGCTCGAAGGCATCCTCCACGTCGGCCAGCGACCAGTCGGCCACGAAGCTGCGCTGGGTGCCGGTGCGGCGGATCAGGAGGTCCGCCTCAAGGCGGCGCAAGGCGTCGCGGATCGGCGTGCGCGAGACATCGCACAACTCGGCCAGGGCCTCTTCCCCGAGCTGCGCCCCGGGGGCGAGCTCGCCCGACAGGATCAGCCCGCGGATCATGGTGTAGGCGCGGTCGGAGGCGCGGGACATGCTACCCTCAAAATGCTTGACGCGGCCTCTTTGTATACAATACCCCTCATGTTGCAAGACGCCGCATGGGGGATGCGGCCGTGGGGAAGCGTTGGGCAGCACCGGAATCGCGGCGCCTGCGTGCAACAGGGAGTGACATCATGAGCAAGATTGGTCTTGACCAAGTCCGCCGTCCGGCTGCCCGGTGGCTGCTATCCGCCTCGATCCTGGCCGGCGCGCTTGCCGCCACCCCCGCCCTGGCGCAGGATGCCGCCGGCGGGGAAGGCGAGGAGATCATCGTCACGGCCCGCCGCCAGACCGAGCGGCTGCAGGACGTGCCGGCCTCGGTGGCGGTGCTGACCGCCACCGCGCTGACCCGGACCGGCTCGACCAAGGCCGAGGACTTCACCAAGCTGACCCCTGGCGTGACGATCGTCACCGGCACGGCCGAGGCCGGCGACACCCAGATCAACATTCGCGGCATGAACGGGGCCCGCGACGCGGAAAGCTCGGTCGCGCTGGTCGTCGACGGCATCCTCAAGACCAACACCGCCCAGCTCAACCAGGCCCAGGGCACGCTCAGCCAGGTGGAAATCCTCAAGGGACCGCAGGGCGCGATCTACGGCCGCAACGCTGCCGCGGGCGCGATCGCGGTGCAGACCCTCAAGCCGACCGAGCAGCTCTCCGGCAGCGCGGCGCTGGCCTATGCCAACAACAACACCTGGATCGGCCGGGCGAACCTCGCCGGCCCGCTCGGCGAAACCGCCGGCTTCGTCGTCTCGGGCATGTACGACCGGTCCGACGGGTTCTTCCGCAACAAGTTCCTGAACAATGCCGCCGTGGTCGACGATCACCGCAGCTGGGCGGTCGACGGGCGGATCATGGCCGATGTCGGCCCCAACACGAAGATCGACTTCAAGGCCCGCTACGCCGAGTTCCACGGTGCCTCGCTGCCGTTCAATGCGGCCTTTGCCCTGCCCAACTTCGCCGCCGTGAACCCGGCCTTCTACGAGGACGTCAACAAGCACCCGTTCAACTTCTACAACAACATCCGCCCGACCAACGACCAGACGAGTTTCGACATCTCGCTCAAGGTCGAGCACGATCTCGGCAAGGCCAAGCTGATCGGCTGGGTGCTCTACTCGAACATCAACCAGGATCTTGTCGCGGACGGCACCTCGGCTGATTTCGCGCGCTACATCTCGGCCAGCAATCCGGCCGGCCAGGCGGCGGTCAACCAGTGCTTCGCCTCGACCGCAGCGCTCACCGGCTATGCGGTCAACCAGCCGGGCTTCATCGGCGCCCTGCCCGTGCCGTTCCTGTTCGCGCCGACCAACGGCTCGACCTTCGGCCCCTACAGCCCGACCACCTGCGACGGCATCCAGTACCAGTTGCGCAAACAGAAGGACGTCAGCGGCGAGCTGCGCCTGGTGTCCAACGGTACCGGCCCGGTCAGCTGGCAGCTCGGCGGCTATTTCCTGCACATCGACCGCACCACCGGGGTCAGCCTCGGCGCCGACCTCGGCCAGGGCGTGATCAAGCAGCTCTACAACGCCCCCACCTCGACCAACCCCACCTCGCTGCTGCTGGCCGACAAGTTCAACACGAACGTCTTCGCCGGCTTCGGCTCGGTCGAGTACAAGCCGAACGACCAGCTCAACGCCGGGTTCGCGCTGCGCTACGATTCGGAGGATCGCAAGACCAGCTCGCTGGTTCCCACCGCGACCGATCCGTTCACCGGCGGCCCGATCAACCCCGGTCAGGCGTTCGGGCCGCTGCGCCCGCAGCAGAAGACCTTCTCGCTGCTTGAGCCCAAGGTCACCCTGGCGTGGAAGCCGACCGAGGGCCTCAATCTCTATGCGAACTGGGGGATCGGCTTCAAGTCGGGCGGGTTCAACAACCAGGGCTCCTCGGCCGTGGTCAACGCCAGCTTCAACAACGGCGTCACCCCCGGCACGATCAACGCCGGGGTCAGCATCACCGACCAGTACCGCCGCGAGAAGTCGAGCGCCTTCGAAGTGGGCTTCAAGGGCAGCCTGCTCGACGACCGTGTCACCTTCGACCTCGCCGGCTACTACACCCGCGTCACCGACATGCAGTTCTTCGAGTTCTTCGTCGGCAGCTTCGGCCTGCTGCGCGTGGTCTCGAACATCGACCGGGTCGACATCACCGGCGCCGAGCTGAGCGTCAACGTCAAGATCGTGCCCGGCTGGCGGGTGTTCGGTTCGGGCAACGTGACCGAGAGCGAGATCAAGAAGAACGGCTCGCGCCCCTACACCGTCGGCAACAAGTCGCCCTACACCGCGGACTACACCATCAACTTCGGCACCGAGGTCACGCACGATTTCGATGGCCTCGGCAAGTTCGTGCTGCGCGGCGATTACCGGATCACTGGCCCCACCTGGTTCAGCACCGTGCAGAACCAGATCCGCCCGACGATCTTCTCCGGGCTGCTGCCGATCTCGCAGCTGTCGGCCTTCCCGCCAGCCACCGGCAACGCCAACTACGCGCTGTCGCGGCGCGATGCCTTCGCCGTGGCCGACCTGCGGGCCAGCCTCGAAATGGGCAACGTGACGGTGACCGGCTTCGCGCGGAACCTGTTCAACCGCAAGTTCCTCGCCGAGGTGATCCCGGCGATCGAGTTCGGCGGATCGTTCATTTCCCCCGGCGCCCGCCGCACCGTCGGCGCGGAGCTGGCCTACAAGTTCTGAGCCGCCCGGTCCGCACAAGCGGCGGCGCAGAGCCCGACGGGTCGCACTGTCGGACGCTTCCCGAGCGAAGCACACCAGCGATGCGGGGCGCTCCCGACCGGCCAAGCCGGCGGAGTGCCCCGCTTCCCTTCCGGGCACGGGAACAAGCCGGTCGATGGACCGCCTTCGTCGCATGAGGCAGCGTGTGGCGCGCCCAGCAGGAGTCGAACCTGCGGCCTCAAGATTAGAAGTCTCGCGCTCTATCCAGCTGAGCTATGGGCGCGCGCCGGGGTGCTCTTAAGCACGCTTTGCGCCTCGTGCAAACCACGATAGGGTTCCACCATGGACGCTCCCGCACCGCACGATCTTGCCCGTATCAGCGGCAGCGCCGGGGGGCGCCGCCACTTCCGCTACTTCGATTACATGATCGCCGCCTTCGTCGCGATCCTGTTGCTGTCGAACCTGATCGGGGCGGCCAAGTCGTCGACCGTGGCGGGCTATACCTTCGGCGCCGGGATCCTGTTCTTCCCGGTGTCCTACGTGCTGGGCGACGTGCTGACCGAGGTCTACGGCTATGCCAATGCCCGGCGCTGTGTGTGGACCGGCTTCGTCGCGCTGGCCTTCATGGCCTTCATGTCGACGGTCGTGGTGGCGATGCCGCCCTCGCCCGGCTGGGGTTGCGCCGCCAGCGCCGATCCGCGCTTCGCCGAGGTGCTGGCCAAGAGCGATCCCGGCACGATCTGCCAGGCCACCTACGTCTCGGTATTCGGCAGCACCTGGCGCATCGCCGCGGCCTCGCTGATCGCGTTCTGGTGCGGCGAGTTCGTCAACTCGTTCGTGCTCGCCAAGATGAAGGTCTGGACCGGCGGCACCAAGCTGTGGACCCGCACGATCGGCTCGACCGTGTTCGGCCAGGCGGTCGACAGCGTGATCTTCTATCCGCTGGCGTTCCTGGGCGTGTGGCCCCCCGAGCTGGTGGTCCAGGTGATGATCACCAACTGGGCGCTCAAGGTGGCCTGGGAAGTGGCCCTGACCCCGGTGACCTATGCCGTGGTCGGCTATCTCAAGGCGCGCGAGGGGGTGGACGTGTTCGACACCGACATCGATTTCTCGCCCTTCGCCAAGACCGGGTGAGCGCCCTCTGCCGCGGCCGGTCCGGATCGTGATCCGGCGGGCCTTTCCCATGGCGCCGCGCGGCCCGGCGCGGTAGGGCGTGAGCCGTCCCATGGCGCTCGACCGCATCCTCCTCGGCCAGTTCCGCAACCACCGCGAGACCGCGCTTGACGGCACGGCGCAGTTCAACCTGCTGGTCGGGGAAAACGGCGCCGGCAAGACCAACGTGCTCGAGGCGCTCTCGCTGCTGGCGCCCGGGCGCGGGCTGCGCCGCGCCGCGCTGGCCGACATTGCCGCGCAGGGCGGCCCGGGCGGCTTTGCGGTCAGCGCCGAGCTGGCCACACGCGCGGGGCCGGTGCGGCTGGGCACCGGTACCCAGCCCGAACGGCCGGGGCGGCGCCTCGTGCAGGTCAACCAGGCCGAAGTGCCCGCGGTGCGGCTGGGCGAATGGCTCGCACTGGGCTGGCTGACCCCGGCGATGGACCGCCTGTTTATGGAGGGCGCGGGGGCGCGGCGGCGCTTCCTTGACCGGCTGGTGCTGGCCCTTGAGCCCGATCACGCCCGTCAGGCCGCCCGCCTCGAGACCGCGCTGCGCGAACGCAACCGCCTGCTGGCCGAGCCGGGCGAGCCCGATCCGGCGTGGCTTGACGCGATCGAGGGGCAACTGGCGGAAGCCGGCGGAGCCGTGGCCGCGGCGCGGGTGCGGCTGGTCACGGCGCTGCAGGCCGCGCTGGCCACCCTGCCCGAGGCCCCGTTCGCCCGCCCCGAGCTGGTCCTGGCTGCCGGCGGACCGGGTACCCCCGCCGCGCTGGCCGCCGCGCTGCGCGAGGGCCGCCGCCGCGACCGGGCCGCCCAGCGCACCCTGATCGGCCCGCACCGCGACGATCTGATGGTGACCATGGCCGGCAAGGGCCAGGCCGCCGCCGAGTGCTCGACCGGCGAACAGAAGGCCATGCTGATCGCGATCACCCTGGCCCACGCCGGGCTGCTCGATCCCGACCGCCCTGCCCTGCTGCTGCTGGACGAGGTGGCGGCGCATCTCGATCCGCTGCGCCGCGAAGCCCTGTTCGACCGGCTGCGTCAAGGCCGGGCGCAGGTCTGGCTGACCGGAACCGAACTGCCGCCGTTCAGCGCGATCCGCGCCGAAGCGGCGGTGTGGCGGGTCAGCGGAGGCGCGGTGGCCCGCGCATAAACCACGTCACGACCGCGGCAGGGCTCCCGCCACCTGCTCCACGCTGGCCGCCACGATCTCATCCACGCCGCGGGCATTGGGATGGATATGGTCGTCCTGGATCAGGTCGGGCTTGCCGATCACCGGGGCGAGAAAGAACGGCACCAACCGGGCGCCGTACTGCTTGGCCAGCGCCGGATAGATCGGCTCGAACCGGGCCTTGTAGTCGGGCCCGAGGTTCGGCGGGGCGAGCAGGCCCATCAGCACCACCGGCACGCCCTGCGCGCGCGCCTCGGCCAGCATGCGGTCGAGGTTGGCACGGGTCTGTTCGGGCGGGAGCGCGCGCAGCACGTCATTGCCGCCGAATTCGAGCAGGATCAGGTCGGGCTTGCGCGGCTGGCTTTTCAGCACGAAAGCGAAGCGTTCGGCACCGGCCCCGCTGGTGTCGCCCGAAACCCCGGCATTGGCGATCCGCGCGTTGATGCCGCGGGCGCGCAGCGCGGCCTCGAGCCGGGCCGGATAGCTCTCGGCCGGGCTGGCCAGGCCGTATCCGGCAAACAGGCTGTCGCCCACGGCCAGGATGCGCCGCTCGGGGCCCATCACCGGCGGCAGGGCGGGCGCCTCGACGGCAGCAGGGCTGCTCGCGCCCGGCTCGGGCACCGGCGGGGCCCCGCGCGAGCAGGCGGCCAGGGCGGCCAGCGCCAGCAGTGATACAAGCCTGTACATTTTCCCTCCTTGCCGCACCTGCGAAAGCTATGTCATCTCCGCGGGGTGACAACCCCTTCCCCCGAAAATACCGTGCCGGTCATCGCCGCCCGCGGTCTCACGCTGACGATCGGTGCCACCACCATCCTCAAGGGCATCGACCTGACCGTGGCGCCGGGAGAGACCCTGGCCCTGCTCGGCCACTCGGGCTCGGGCAAGAGCTCGCTGATGGCGGTCCTTTCGGGGCTGGAGCGGGCGAGCGGCGGCAGCCTGGCGGTGGCCGGTGCCGATTTCGCCGCGCTCGATGAGGATGCCCTGGCGCTGGCCCGGCGCGGGCGGATCGGGATCGTGCTCCAGGCCTTCCATCTGCTGCCGACCATGACCGCGCTGGAGAACGTCGCCACCCCGCTCGAACTGGCCGGGCAGGCCGACGCCTGGACGGTGGCGGCGCGCGAACTGGAGGCGGTTGGCCTCGGCCACCGGCTTGACCATTACCCGGCCCAGCTGTCGGGCGGCGAGCAGCAGCGCGTGGCGATCGCCCGTGCACTGGCGCCGCGCCCCGCGCTGCTCTTCGCCGACGAGCCGACCGGCAACCTCGACGGCGCCACCGGCGCGGCGATCGTCGATCTGCTGTTCACCCGCCGCGCCGAGGCCGGCGCCACGCTGGTGCTGATCACCCACGATGCCGAGCTGGCCGCGCGGGCCGACCGGGTGATTACCCTGGCCGACGGCCACATCGTCGCCGACCGCCGCGCCGGATGACCATTCCCACGCCGCCGCCGCTCCCCTGGTCGCGCGCCTGGCGGATCGCCCGGCGTGACCTGTCGACCCGGTTCAAGGGCTTGCGGCTGCTGCTGACCTGCCTGTTCCTGGGCGTGGCGGCGCTGGCGGCGATCGGATCGCTGACCGGATCGATCGAGCGCGAGCTGGCGACCCGCGGCCGCGCCATCCTCGGCGGCGATATCGGGCTCGAGGTGTGGCAGCGCGCGCTGACCCCGGACGAGCGCGCCGCGCTGGCCGCACTGGGCCGGGTGAGCCTGGGCGTGCGGATGCAAGCCATGGCCAGCGCCGGCGACCTGACCGCGCCGGTCCAGCTCAAGGCGGTTGACCGCAACTGGCCACTGGTCGGCCGGCTGCGGCTGAGCGACGGCCGGCTGGTGGGCGCGCCGCCGCCGGGGCAGGCCTGGCTGGCCGAGGGCGCGGCCGAGCGGCTCGGGCTGGCGCCGGGCCAGCGCTTCACCATTGCCGGTCGCCCGCTGACCGTGGGCGGGATCATCGCCGACGAGCCCGACCGGCTCGGCGAAGGCTTCGCCTGGGGCCCGCCGGTCATCGTTGCCGACAGCTTCCCGGCTGCCGCCGGCCTGACCGCGCCGGGCGCGCAGTTCCGCACGCGGGCGCGGGTGGCCTTTGCCCGGCCCTACGATCCGGCCGAAGCCGCCGACAGCCTGAAGCGCCGTTTCCCGCAGAGCGGGCTGGCGCTGCGGACCCGCGACAACGCCGCCCCGGGCACCGAGCGGTTCGTCGAACGCATGGGCGAGTTCCTGGTGCTGGTCGGTCTGGCCGCGCTGGTGATCGCCGGAATCGGGATCGGGCTGGGCGTGTCCTCCTATCTCGAGGGCCGCCGCACCAGCATCGCCACGCTCAAGGTCCTTGGCGCGACCGGAGCGGACATTGCCCGCATCACCCTGCTGCAGGTCGGCGCCGCGGCGCTGGCTGCCACGCTGGCGGGACTGGTGGTGGGCGTGCTGGTCACCCCGCTGCTCGGCGCGGCGCTGGGCGATCTCCTGCCGCTCACCCCCGGGGTGGTGATCGATCCCGCCGCACTGGCGCGCGCTGCCGCCTATGGTCTGCTGGTCGCCCTGGTGTTCACCGCCGGGCCGCTGGCGGCGGCACGCGCCTTTCCCGCGATGGCACTGATGCGCGCGCGGGTCGATCCGCTGCGACAGGCCTGGCGCGGTGCGGCCTGGCCGATCGGCCTGGGCCTGGCCGCGCTGGTGGCCCTCGCCCTCGCCACCGCCGCGCAGCCGCTGGTGACGCTGGGCTTCCTCGGCGGCGCAGCGGCCACGCTGGCCCTGCTCGCCAGCCTCGGCGTGCTGCTGCGCCGGGTGGTTGCGGTAATGCCGCGCCCGCGCCAGCCGCTGCTGCGCACCGCCCTTGCCAATCTGCACCGGCCGGGGGCGCAGACCGTGGCGCTGGTCACCGCGCTCGGCTTCGGGCTGTCGGCCTTCGTCCTGCTCGCCGCGGTGCAGTCGAGCCTCGACGCCAATATCGCCGCGCGGGTACCCCAGCGCGCGCCCGACTTCTTCGTGCTCGACGTCCCGCGCGACCGCGCCGCGGCGTTCCGCGCCGCAGTGGACCGCACCGCGCCGGGGGCGCAGGTGCGCATGGTGCCCAACCTGCGCGGCGCGATCCTCGCCTATGGCCCCGCCGGACGCATGGTGCGGGTGGCCGATCTCAAGGCGATCCCGGAAGACGCCTGGGCCCTGCGCGGCGAACGCGGCCTGACCTATGCCGCGGCCGTGCCCGAGGGCAACGTGCTGACCGCGGGCGAGTGGTGGCCGGCCGACTATGCCGGGCCGCCGCTGGTCTCGGTCGACGAGAAACTGGGCGCCTCGCTCGGACTCAGGCTGGGTGATCGCATCGCGGTCAGCGTGCTCGGGGTGGAGCGCGAGGCGAGGATCGCTTCGTTCCGGCGGATCGACTGGGATTCGCTGGGCTTCAACTATGTGCTGGTGTTCAGCCCGAACATGCTGGCCGATGCCCCGCACAACCTCGCGGCCACGATCGACCTGCCCGCGGGAGCGCCCCGCGGCGGACTGCTGCGCGCGCTGGTGCGCGCCTTCCCGGCCGCCTCGGTGGTCGAGACCGGCGCCGTGCTGAAGGACGCCCGCGCGCTGCTCGACCGGATGAGCGTGGCGATCCTCGCCGCCGCCGGGGTGGCGGTGCTGGCGGGGCTGGCGGTGCTGCTCGGCGCGATTGCCGCCTCGCGGCGCACGCGCACCTACGACACCGCCGTGCTGCGCGTGCTGGGCGCCAGCCGGGGCCAGGTGCTGGCCGTGCTGCTGGGGGAATATGCCGTGCTCGGCCTGCTGCTCGCGGTCGTGGCCCTGCCGCTCGGCACCGGAGTGGCCTGGGGCATCGTGGTCCAGCTGTTCGACTTCGAATGGCTGCCGAGCTGGCCGGCGATCGCCGCCGTGCTGGCGGCCGGGCTGGCCCTCGTGCTGGGCTTCGCCGTGGCGGCGACGCTGCCCGTGCTGCGCGAGCGGCCCTCGCGGGTGCTGCGCGAGCTGTGATCCGCCGGGGCCGGTTCCCCGCTGCGGGAATGGCGGGGCCGGGTGGGGAGGAGACGTGGCTTGCTAGGTAGACGGGGCTGCCGCTCATGGCCTGCCCAAAGCCAAACCCAGCGTCATGCCAGCGCAGGCTGGCATCTTCCGCGGCGAGGCGGGAGATCCCAGCTTTCGCTGGGATGACGGGTATGGGGTACAAGCCGCCGAGCCCATGTCGGCCCTCCCCTCCATCCCGTCATGCCAGCGCAGGCTGGCATCTTCTGCGGCGGGGTGAGAGATCCCGGCCTGCGCCGGGATGACGGGTATCGGCCGCCAACGGTCGGTTCGGCGTTCACGCCCACCAGCGTCTCCACGAAAAAGGGGGGGCAAAGCCGCCCCCCCTTCCCGCTGCGATCGGCGCCCGGCTCAGAACCGGTAGCGCACGGCTCCGCCCCAGGTGCGCGGCTCGCTGGGATAGCCCGAGATCGAGCCGATCTGCACCGGGCTGTCGAAGATCTGCAGGATCGTCCGCTGGTTGGTCAGGTTGCGGCCCCAGATGGTAAGCTCCAGCCCGCTGGCCAGCGCATAGGTGAACGAGCCGTTGAGCAGCTTGATCTCCTGCTTGCGGTTCTGCGCCGCGGCCACGGCGGCGGCCGAGCTGACGATCGCGCCGGCGCTGTTGCGCACCACCAGGTTGGGCAGACCCTCGACCAGGGCGAAGGGCGCCTCGTAGCGGTAGTCGCCCGACAGGATCAGACGGTCGCCATTGTTCAGCTCGTGGTTCCACACCGCGCCGAACGAGGCGGTCAGCGGCGAGACCCCGCCCGGACGGGTGCCGCTGATGTCACCCACGCCCGACAGCACGAAGCTGTCGTACTTGGGATCGAGGTAGGTCATGCCGAGGCTGAGGGTCAGCTCGCGGTGCGGGTGGACCATGCCCTCGAACTCGACGCCGAACGATGACTGCTTGCCCGCGTTGGCGAGGCGGAAGCCGGTGCCGGCGAAGATGTTCGACTGGAAGCCCTTGATCGACTGCTTGAACACCGCGATGTTGGCGCTGGCGATGCCCCAGTTGCCCTTGAGCCCGGCCTCGTAGACCGTGGCGATCTCGGGATCGGCGATGCGGCTGCCCGAGCTCAGGTTGGCCAGGCGCAGCGCGGCCAGGGCCGGGTTCGACTGGATCGTGGCGAGGTCGGCCGGGGTCGGGCGGCTGTCGCGCGAGAGGTTGACCGAGGCCGCCTTGTAGCCGGTGGCATAGGAGGCATAGACGTTGATGTGATCGTTCACGTCATAGGCCAGCCGCGCGGTGACCGACCACTGACCATCCGAGACCCTGCCGGTCTCAAGGGCGTTGGGCACGTTGAGGAAGGGCGGCAGGAACTGCAGGGCGGCGAGCGAGGGCAGCTGCCCGGCCGCGGCGGTCGATCCGGCGACGATCTGCTGGAACACGGCCGGGTTGGCCTGGGCGAAGCCCTGGACCACGGCCGCCGAGGGCGCCTGGCCGGTGATCTGGCCGATGCGCTGCGCGGTCAGCACCTGGGCCGCGCCGGCCAGCAGGGTCGGGTTGCTCAGCGGGATCGCCGAGAACACCTCGTTCGAGACGTTGTTGGTCGAGAAGGCCTTCGTGTCGTGCGTGTAGTTCAGGCCGCCGGTCAGGGTCAGCCGGTCGGTGACCTCGAAGTCGATCTGCCCGAAGATCGAGAAGCTTTCGTTCTTCAGCCGGTAGCGCTCGGTGAAGCCCGTACCGTTGCCGAACGAGCGGCCGATGTAGTTGGTGCCGCTGGCGGCGGTGAGCAGCTGCTCGACCGAGCCCAGCGTGAAGGCATTGGCCGACTGGCCGCGGATCAGGAAATCGGCATAGTTGCGGAAGTCGCTGCCCAGCAGCAGCTGGTTGTCCTGGTTGATCGCCTCGTTGAAGTAGAAGCCGCCGAGCAGGCCGTTGATCGGGCCCTCCCAGTCGGTGGCGAGGCGCAGTTCCTGGGTGAAGGTGTCGATCCGCAGATCCTGATAGTTGCGTCCGATCAGGTCCGAGCTGGTGAAGTCGGAGTCCTGGTTGGTGATCGCCTTGGTCTTGCGATACGAGGTGATCGAGGTCAGCTTGAGCACGCCCACGCTGTAATCGGCCTGGCCCGAGAGGCCCCAGTTGTCGATCTTGTTGGTCGACGGCAGGTTGGCATAGGTGATGTCGGCGAAGGGGTTGGCCGGATCGCTGATCCTGCCGCCCAGGACATTGGTGATGATCTGCGACGGGCCGACGCCGGGCGAACGCTGGATGTTGACCACCGCGCAGCAGTTCTCGTCGATCCGGCCGTAGTCGCCGATCAGGCGGACCTTGAAGTCGCTCGACGGCTCGAACAGCAGCTGGCCGCGGGCGAACCAGCGGTTGCGCTCGTTGGCCTTGGTGTTGGTGCCGAGATCGGTGATGAAGCCGTCGCGCCGGTTGTAGCCGCCGGCGATGCTGGCGGCGACGTTCTCGCCCAGCGGACCGGTGATGTAGCCCTTGGTGACGAAGGCGTTGTAGTTGCCGTAGCTGGCCTCGACGTTGCCGCCGAGCTTGAACTGCGGCTCCTTGGTGACGAACGAGATCACGCCGGCCGAGGCGTTCTTGCCGAACAGCGTCGACTGCGGCCCGCGCAGCACCTCAACCCGCTGGATATCGGGCAGGTCGGCGATCATCGAGGCCGAGCGCGAGCGGTAGACGCCGTCGATGAACAGGCCGACCGAGGGCTCGATGCCCGCGTTGTTGGCGCCGTTGCCGAAGCCGCGGATGTAGAAGTTGGTGTTGGCCGAGCTCTGCAGCGTGTTGACGCGCAGCGAGGGGACCACGGTGGACAGGTCGCGGATGTCGCGGATCTGGGCGCGCTCGATCGTCTCGGCCGAGGTCACCGTGACGGCCACCGGCACGTCCTGCAGCGTCTGCTCGCGCTTGGTCGCGGTGACGACGATCTCGTTGCCGGACAGGTCGGCGTCAGCGGGGGCTTCCGGGGCCGGCTGGGCCTCCTCGCGCGGGGCCGGCGCGGTCTGCGCCTGGACGACGGCGGGCAGGACCAGGGCCAGCATGGCAACACCTCCGGCCAGAGCCACGCGCCCACAACCGGTAACACCTGCAACGATACGCTTCATGCAAAAATCCTCTCTACCCCGGGGTACCCCCGTGGGACCTGCCCCCACCGTCCCGGGGGCGACCCTGCTTGTTTACTGCCGAAATCATAGGATTCCTGCGGGCTCAAGGCAATCTCCCCGCGCAAGATTTTAGCCAAGCGGGCCCCCGCTGTGGCAGGTTTGCCGCAGGTGTTGCACGTTGCAATGCGGCAGCCGGGCCACGCGCCGCTTGCTCGAATCCGCCTCTTACGCTACGGGCGCGGCCAATGTTGCGCCGCAGCGAATTGGCGCCGTTTTTTGTCTCACGAAAGATCCCATTTCATGTCCGCCCCGCTTCCGCTGCGCAATATTGCGATCATCGCCCACGTCGACCACGGCAAGACCACCCTGGTCGATCAGCTGTTCCGCCAGTCCGGCACCTTCCGCGACAACCAGCGAGTCGAGGAACGGGCGATGGATTCGAACGATCTCGAGAAGGAACGCGGGATCACCATCCTCGCCAAGCCGACCTCGGTCGAATGGACCCCGGAGGGTTCGGACCAGGCGGTGCGCATCAACATCGTCGACACCCCCGGCCACGCCGACTTCGGCGGCGAGGTGGAGCGCATCCTCTCGATGGTCGACGGCGTGATCCTGCTGGTCGACAGCTCGGAAGGCGCGATGCCGCAGACCAAGTTCGTCACCGGCAAGGCGCTGGCGCTGGGGCTGCGCCCGATCGTGGTGGTCAACAAGGTCGACCGCCCCGACCAGCGCATCCAGGAGGTGCTCGACGAGGTGTTCGACCTGTTCGTCACGCTCGACGCCAATGACGACCAGCTCGATTTCCCGGTGCTCTACGCCTCGGGCCGCAACGGCTATGCCAGCGAGGACCCGGACCGCCGCGAGGGCACGCTGGTGCCGCTGTTCCAGAAGATCGTCGACTACGTCCCGCCGCCGGCGCTCGACGTCGATGCGCCCTTCACCTTCCTCGCCACGCTGCTGGATCGCGACAACTTCCTCGGCCGCGTGCTGACCGGCCGCGTCCAGTCGGGCACGATCCGCGTCAACGATCCGATCCGCGCGCTCGACATGGACGGCAATGTCATCGAGACCGGCCGCGCCTCCAAGCTGATGACCTTCCGCGGGCTGGAACGCGTGCCGGTGGAAGAGGCCCGCGCCGGCGACATCATCTCGCTCGCCGGTCTGGCCGTCGCCACGGTGGCCAACACCGTCGCCGCGCCGGAGGTGGCCGTGCCGATCAAGGCCCAGCCGATCGATCCGCCGACCCTGTCGATGCGCTTCTCGGTCAACGACAGCCCGATGGCCGGGCGCGAGGGCTCCAAGGTCACCAGCCGCATGATCCGCGACCGGCTCGAGCGCGAGGGCGAGAGCAACGTCGCGATCAAGATCACCGAAAGCGCCGACAAGGACAGCTTCGAGGTGGCCGGCCGCGGCGAACTGCAGCTGGGCGTGCTGATCGAGACCATGCGCCGCGAGGGCTTCGAGCTGGGCATCAGCCGTCCGCGCGTGCTCTATGGCCAGGACGAGAACGGCAACCGCACCGAGCCCTACGAGACCGTGGTGATCGACGTGGACGACGAGCACGCCGGCACGGTCGTCGAGAAGATGGCGATCCGCAAGGCCGAGATGACCGACATGCGCCCCAGCGGCGGCGGCAAGACCCGCATCACCTTCTCGGCCCCGTCGCGCGGGCTGATCGGCTATCACGGCGAGTTCCTCTCGGACACCCGCGGCACCGGCATCATGAACCGCCTGTTCGACAAGTACGGCCCCTACAAGGGCAAGATCGAGGGCCGCAAGAACGGCGTCCTCATCTCGAACGGCAATGGCGAGGCCGTGGCCTATGCCCTCGGCCCGCTGGAAGAGCGCGGCGTCCTGTTCGTCGGCGTGGGCGAGCCGCTCTATGAAGGCATGATCATCGGCGAGAACGCGAAGCCGGAAGACCTCGAGGTCAACCCGATGAAGTCGAAGCAGCTCACCAACTTCCGCTCGACCGGCAAGGACGACGCGATCCGCCTCACCCCGCCGCGGGTGATGACGCTGGAACAGGCGATCGCCTATATCGACGACGACGAGATGGTCGAGGTGACCCCCAAGTCGATCCGCCTGCGCAAGGCGATCCTCGATCCGAACGAGCGCAAGAAGGCCAGCCGCAAGAAGGAAGCCGCCTGAACGGCGGTGGCTGCGGTGTAGCGGTTTTGGGAAGGCCCGGGGTGGAAGCTCCGGGCCTTTTTGTTTTTTTGGAGGGGCTGCGGTGGGGCAAACCCGCCGGTTCCAGTCGACATGCTGAATGACTGGTTTCGCCAATACCGGTCAGTCAGCTTCGACCGGGGTTCTGCCAGAAGCCGACATCCCGCAACCGATCCCGAAGCGGACGTTCGGCGACGATCATCCGTTGCTCTTAAGCAGCCATAACCAGATGTGACTCGATCTCGGCGGGATAGCGGAACGGCACAGGATTGGGCTGGAGAAGGGCTACGCTATTTGAGCTGATCAAGTTCCACGCAGGCTTCGACGCTACCGCTCCCGCCATCGCACTTTGCTTCGAGGTCGGCGCGACGGGAGTCGCGTGTGCTGGTATCGGTGAAGGAGATTGCGGCAAGTTGGAAAGTGCCTTTAGTCGAGGTGCCGCGTCGCGGATATTGTGTAGCCGTCCCGCTGAACCCGGAGGCGTCACATTTGCCTTTGTAAACGACTGAGTCGCCGTTGAGGGTAGCAGATATGTCGCAAATGCCATTTCTGCGCGTGCCGGTGATCGGCACATTGTTGGTCCAGACCCCGCCGGTAATGGTTCCGGTAACAACCTCCCCTTCGATGCGCATGGTTATTGACGCGAGAATTTCCTCCCTGCGGGTGTTGGATGCAGCTGCGCTTACGAGGGCATCAATGATGCCCGTATTTCGGCGCCGGCGCTCTTCGATGGGATAGACGTAAACAACCGACCCACGATAGCGGGCGTCGGCGTAAAGTAGCTGCTGTGCGGCGCTCGTAGGCAGGGCTGCGGGCGCGACGGCGACCTTGCCTTGCTGCTGCTGCCAGTTGCCCTTCTTGTCCTTGCAGAACAGCGCCGGGGTCCCGTCGGGGAGCGCCGCGGTGCGGCATTCTGGACCAGCTTGCGCTTGAACTGCATGGCCGTAAGCAGCCAAGCACAATACAATATAAGTAAAAATGCGCACGCCTAGCTCCGGAATAAAATAACTCTCGTTTAATTACTTTAGATATATATTTTTAAAATTTTTTATAATCGAAATAATATTCGTTATTTGCAATCTCTTACATTGGCATACTGAAGAGAGCACATGGAATTTGGAGGATATTGCGCACCTCCATCTTGAGAAGACCATCTCGCAGAAATAAATTTATAATCAGAATAGGCCAAATATGACGAATTTTTAGCAGGGACAGTTATAAAGTGATTCTTCTTTGGCACGTAAGCGTTAGGACCATACCACCTTTTCGCAGTCTCAGCACTATTTACAATATCGTAAAATACATGAACCTCAACTGATCTTGAGCAAGAGTTTTTTATTTCTGTCGAAACAATCATTGTCCTTCTAACCGGCGACCAAGATTCATACCTTTTGCACTCTCCATCACTGCATTGCGTGTAAGTGTCTGGCTGAACATCGACAACTTTATTTTTTGGCAATTCTATGCAGTCAACCGGCCTCTTACTTGCCTCTGCAATCCTCGCTTTTTCCGCCGATTTTTTCTCCATTAATGCGTATTGCCGATTTTGCTCAGCAATCAACGCAAACTTCTCTTTTTGCGATGCCAGAAGCGCAACTTTATCGCATCCACGCGTGTCACCTTTGTCACAGGCCATCTGATACCACCGCGTCGCTTTGGAACTGCTTTCGTCGGTGTATGGGCCAGAAAAGTAAAGTGCCCCCAAGTTGTAGCAACCGAGTGCAATATCAGCATCGCAGGTTTTCTTATAGAGCGCTTCAGCTTGACCTAAATTAGGCTCCACTCCAGTACCGTCACCACTTTCGTAAATATTACCAAGATCGTTACAAAAAGAAATCTCTGAATTGTTGCATGCGACCATGTAGAACTTTAACGCTAGCGCTTTGTTTTTCGTCACACCGCTTCCGCGTTCATACAAGCGCCCCAAGTTTCCGCATGATCTGACGATCCCGGCATCGCATGCCCTCGCCAACAGAGGAGCTGCCCGGGTCATGTTGGCGGTGACGCCTTCACCGCTGAGGTACATTGCCCCCAATATGCCGCATGCTTCGGCCGAGCCTGCATCGCAAGCCTTGGCAAACTGCGCGGCGGCAGCGACATGATCCTTGCGCGCATAGGCCGCATTACCTGCGCTGAACGCAATGACAGCAGGTGCCACCGAAGGGCTTGCCGCCGCTACCGGAGTCGGTCGCTGGTGCTGAGGAGCATCGAGCGCGGCCCGAACTCTGGCCGGGTCGAAGTCGTTATCTGCGTCCTTCGTCACCAACGTTCGAATCCACGCTGCCGTTCCTCCTCGCTCGTCAAAGCAATGGCGGACGCTTGCCGTCCCTGCTTTCTCGATCGGCCCACAAGCAGGCTCGCCTGTCACCTTAGCGAGGGCTGGGCATGCCAGGCGAGCTGCCTCGTCGGGCTTCTTTGTATAATCGACCTTTTGGTGGCAGGCGTCGGACAGGAGATCTTTGGCCTTGGCAAGATCCTGCGGATAGCCCTCGACCCCTTCGGCATAGGCCACACCGAGAATCGCGCAGCCGAATGGACTGTTGAGCGTACAAGATCGGTCGGCATAGAGCGCAGCTTTGGCCTCGTTGCGTTCAACGCCACTGCCGCCCAGATAGCTGAGCGCCAGTTCCGAACAACCCTTCTTCTCGCGCCCGTCGCACGCGCGCAGATAGAAGGCTGCCGCCTTGGCTGGATCCTTAAGCACACCGTCGCCGAACTGGTAGCTTTCACCAAGGTTGAAGCAGCCGCGCGCATCACCCCTGTCACAGGCGCGCTGGAAATAGGTAGCGGCTTTCTTGGGATCCTTGGCTGTGCCGTCGCCGGTCAGGTAGAGCATGCCGAGCACGTCGCAGTCGGCTGCATTGCCGCCTGAACAGGTCTGCTCCAATCCGGCGACGGTCCTGATTTCGTATGAGCCCCCAGCTTGGGCGTTGACAGATGCCGATCCCATCGCAAACCATAGGGCGATCGCGACCAACAAGACTTTCAGTCGAAGCATCCATCCCCCACATGCCGCCAACGCCTGGCAACCAAACGCTATGGCCGCCTGCATCGCGCCTTACCGCAGCGCTTCGGTAGGTTACCGCTGGAGAAACGACGTCGCAACAGATGAACAACGTCCGTCGGCGATGGCTGCGGCGGTCCCGCAAAGAAGACTTTCGCCTATCCACCAGGACTCGGCCGTGAGCGGGGTCGGGGCTCGATCCCAAAAACCGCCTGGCAGCTTCAGGTGGAAGCCGACGTTCATTCCTCTGATCTTGCACGACCAACTCTAGCCGCACCCCACGCCCCACCCACTCCGCAACCAGCCAACCAGCCCGCCTGTCCTACATCCCCCACCCCGCGCTACACTCGCGGGCATGTCGCCCACCTGCTCGCCCCTTCGCCCGCCCGCAGCGGCGCGTGCGTCAGCCGCTGGCGGGGGCGGCTGCCCGCGCCGCGGTTTGGTCGCTCTGGACCCTGTCAACCGTGTCAACACCCGCGCGGGGGCGGGCCGCGCGCGCCGCGCTGGCCGGGCCCTTGGCGCGGCGGGCCGTCTGCGCCTCGCGCTTTGCGCTCAGGACCGTGTCAACCGTGTCAACCGCACCCGGCCGGCCGCCGCGCGCAGGTCGGGGCCGCTGCGGCGTGGTGGGGGACCGGGCCGGTGGACAGGCCCATGGCGCCGGAGCGTCCGGCTGCGGGCCGGGGCCGGGCCGGGGCCGCCCTGGGGTCTGTCCTGGGGTCTGCCCTGGGGAGGTTCACGCCCCCCTCGTCCGTTTGCCGCGCGCGCCGCCGCGAGGCATCGCCCGGCGTGTCCCGCCTGCGGCCTGAGGGGCCGAGGTGGATCCCGAGCCTGGCGAAGGGCGCGACCCGGAGGTCGGACGGGGGCTGGTGGGGTTCGGCCTGAGCCGGACCGGCCCTAGCCCTTCACCGCGCCCAGCACCTGCGCCACCGTGTCGGTGATCTGCTGCACGGTGAAGGGCTTGGGCATGAAGTGCATGTTGTCGAAGTCGATCTCCTTGCGGAGCTGTTCCTCGGCATAGCCCGACATGAACAGGAATGGCACGCTGGGCACGATCTTGCGGATCTCGCGGGCCATGGCCGGGCCGTCCATCACCGGCATGACCACGTCGCTCACCACCAGATCGTAGCGGCGGCCGAGCGCGACGAACTGGAGCCCCTCCTCGCCGTCGGCGGCGACGGTCACCTCGTAGCCCTGGCGGGTGAGCGCGCGCTCGGCCACGGCGCGGACGGTGTCCTCGTCCTCGACCAGCAGGATCTTGCCGCCGCCGGCCCACTTGCGCGGCTCCTCGGTGCGGGCGGCGAGCTGGGCGCCGCCGCTGCTGGCCGCCGGGCCGTGGTGGACCGGGAAGTAGATCGAGAAGCAGGTGCCCTTGCCCACCTCGCTGTCGGCGAAGATGTAGCCGCCCGACTGCTTGACGATGCCATAGACGGTGGAGAGCCCCAGCCCGGTGCCGCGGCCCTGCTCCTTGGTGGTGAAGAACGGCTCGAAGATCTTGGACAGGTGCTCGGGGGCGATGCCGCTGCCGGTGTCCTCGACGATCAGCGCGGTATAGTCGCCCTGCGGCAGGATCTCGCCCCCGCGCGAGCGCACGTCGGAGGCCTTCATCCGCCGGGTGGTGATGGTCAGCCGGGCGCTGCCGTCGGCCTTGTCGGCCAGCGCGTCGCGGGCATTGACCACGAGGTTGACGATGACCTGCTCGAGCTGGGTCGGATCGGCCCGCACCGCCCCGAGATCGCGGTCGTGCCGCACCTCGAAGCGGATCTTCTCGCCGATCAGGCGCTTGAGCATCTGGGTGATGTCCGAGACGATGTCGGGCAGCTGCAGCACCTCGGGGCGCAGGGTCTGCTGGCGCGAGAAGGCGAGCAGTTGCCGGGTCAGGCTGGCCGCGCGGTTCGAGCTGGCGCGGATCTGCTGGATGTCGTCATAGTCGCTGTCGCCGGGGGTATGGCGCAGCAGCATCAGGTCGCAGGTGCCGAGGATCGCGGTGAGCACGTTGTTGAAATCATGCGCCACCCCGCCCGCCAGCTGGCCCACCGCCTGCATCTTGCTGGCCTGGGCGACCTGGCGCTTGAGCCGCGTCTCCTCGGTGCTGTCGGACAGGCCCAGCAGCACGGCCGCCTCGCCCAGCCCGCGCACCCCGGCAAGGCTGAGCGAGACCGGCTCGTCGGGCTGGAACTTGAGCCGCACCGCGATGTCGCCCGCGCTGGCCGGCCCCTGCGCATGGCGCCGCACCGCGTCGGACAGGGCGCCCTTGTCCTCGCGCACCACCAGGTCGGAGGGGAACGGCGGCGGCTCCTCGCCGGCGCGTCCGGCCGCGCGCAGGAAGGCGGCATTGGCGAACAGCAGCCGCCCGTCGCGGTCGGCCATGGCGAGGCCCAGCGGCAACTGGGCGAGCAGCGCCTCGAGGTGCGGCACCGCGGCCTGGCCATCGCCCTGCGCGCTGGCGGCACCGATGCCGATCCCGGCGTCGGCCAGCAGCATCAGCGAGGGGGTATGATCGGGATCGGGCGCCACACCGCTGTCGGGATCGGCAACCGGCACGTAGTAGAGCACCAGCGGCTGCCCCTCGCGCCCCTCGCGCGCCCAGGTGATGCGGTCGGCATCGTCCTGACGCAGCAGCGCGACGAAGGACTGGCCGCGCAGATCGGCGCCGGCATCCCCGGTGGCGCGCAGGGCCAGACCTTCGCTGGCGGCGCGGATCTCGCCCTCGGGGGTGACGATCGCGGCGCTGATCCCGGCCACGGCGAGCGCCCGCCCCAGCTTGCCCTCGATCGCGCGGCCCAGTTCGGCGACCGGATCGGGCCGGGTCACCTCGGCGAGATGCCAGACCAGGAAATCCTCGCCGCGCCCGGCGCGGTGGACCTCGGCCCGCCAGACCCGCTCGCCCGCCGCCACGGTCTCGGCCGCGGCCCGGCCATCGCGCCAGGCTGCCCGCGCGGTCCGTGCCAGCACCTCGGTCGCGGCCGGATCGACCGGCAGCCGCGGTGGCGGATTGGCGATGCCGAACCAGCGCTCGTAAGTGGCATTGGCGCAGACCAGCCGACCGGCGCGGTCGATGATCGCCACGGCACGCTCGTCGTTGTCGATCGCGGCGACGGTCACGGTCCAGTCAGGCAGGGCCCATTCGGGCTCGGGCTCCGCCGGACGCCGCCGTGCCAGCACCCAGCCGAGCCCGCCCAGCGCCGCCGCCCCGCCGCCGAAGCCCGCGGTCACCAGCGGCTCGCCGCTGACCAGCCACAGCGCCGCCAGCGAGGCGACGAAGCCGCCCGCCACCAGCACGCCATCGCGCAGCACACCGGTCCGGGCAGGAGCGGCTGCGGCGGAGGCTGGTGCGGGGGTGGCAAATCGGGCGGCGCGGTCCGTCATGCCAGCGGCATAGCTGCGGCAGGCGGCGCTGTCACGAACCGCCGGGCCATCCAGGCCTGCGACGGTGCGATCAATCGGTGGACGGACGGCCCGGTTCGTCGCGCGCGGCCAGCACGCGGCGGCGCTTGGCGCGGATCCAGGCGCTCCATGCCACGCTGGTCGCCAGATAGGACACCGCAGCCGAGACCACCGCCACCACCACCAGGCCCAGCGCCAGCACCTTGCCCTCGGCGGTCAGCCAGATCAGCAGATGCCAGGCATCGGTCACCTGCAGCAGGCTGTCGATCGGGTTCGCATGGAGCATCGAATCGAAATAGAGCAGCCGTTCGCCGACCTTGTACGACGCGGCCCAGATCAGCGGGGTGGTGAACGGGTTGGTGATGAAGGTGGTCAGCGCCGCGACCGGGACATTGGCCCGGACCGACAGGCTGAGGAAGGCCGCGAAGACGATCTGGGCAAACGGAATGATGATCCCCACCAGCATGCCCAGCGCCACGCCCCGCGGCACCGAGCGGCGGGTGAAGCGCCACAGCTCGCTGGCCAGCACGCGATGCGCGAAGGGCTGGACAAAGCGGTTGCTGCCGAGCTGTTCGCGCGTCGGCATCGAGCGTTGGGCCCAGGCTGAAAACTTCGCGATCATCGTCCCGTCTACCTTCGCGGCGACCATAGCCGAACGGCACCGCCCGCGATATCCGCGATTACCCCGCCAGTCCTTTCCGGCCGATGAAGAGCCACGCCCGGATCGTCAACAGCGCCCGGCGGGTCAGCATGCCCGCAACACCCTGCCCTTCGGGGCAGGCCGCCGCGCGGACTCAGCCGTGGTCGCGCAGCAGCCGCGACTGCTCGCGCTTCCAGTCGCGTTCCTTGATCGTCTGGCGCTTGTCGGCGGCGTTCTTGCCCTTGGCGAGGGCGAGCTCGACCTTCGCCCGGCCGCGCCCGTTGAAATAGATCGACAGGGGAACCAGGGTCATCCCCTTGCGCTCGACCGCACCGGTCAGCTTGCCGATCTCGCGTTCGTGCAACAGCAGCTTGCGCGGCCGCTTGGGCTCGTGGTTGAAGCGGTTGCCATGGCTGAACTCGGGCACGTTCGAGTTGACCAGCCAGACCTGCCCGTCGCGCACCTCGGCATAGGATTCGGCAATCGAGCCTTCTCCGAAGCGCAGCGACTTCACCTCGGTCCCGGTCAGCGCGATACCGGCCTCGAAGACCTCGTCGATGTAATAGTCAAACCGCGCCCGCCGGTTTTCGGCGACGGTCTTCTTTTTGTCGAAGGTGGCTGGTGTCGGTCGGGCCATGGTGGGCTGCCATGTAGGTGGCATCGCCCGGCTTGCCTAGGCCCTTCGCCCGCGCCAGACCGAACTCGGCCGGGATCACCAGTCCGGCCGGCAGGCGCTGGCGCGCGCGGGACAGCATCGTGCCCGATCGCACTGCCGCCTCGGCGGTCAGGACCAGACGGTGCCCGTCCGGCAGGAACAGGGTTACGGTGCCGTCGCGCCCGGACATCACGTGGATCGGGGCGTCGAAGACGGGGCGAGCGGTGGGTTTGCGAGCCATGCCTGTTGAAGCCCGCTGGAACACGGGCGTTCCCGCCACCGCCGACAGTTCATCGCATTTTGCGAACGGAATGCGCCCAACCGAGCCCGCTGGCCGGCCTAGGCGACGGTCTACAGCACTCCGGCGTGAACCAGGGCGGCGTCCACCGCCTGCCGCGCCGTCTGGTTGCAGGCGACCAGCGGCAGCCGCAGCTCGTCGGTCATCCCTTCGAGCACGCGGCTCAACGCATACTTGACCGGTCCCGGCGAGGCGTCCTCGAACATCGCGTAGTGCAGCGGGTAGAGCCGGTCGTTGAGCTCGCGCGCCTTCTGCAGATCGTTGGCCGCACAGGCCGCCTGGAACTCGGCGCAGAGCTGCGGGGCGACATTGGCGGTCACCGAGATGCAGCCCACCCCGCCGGCCGCGTTGAACGGCAGCGCCAGCTCGTCGTCGCCCGAGAGCTGGCAGAAATCGGCGCCGATCCCCATCCGATGATCGGTCACGCGCGACAGGTCGCCGCTGGCGTCCTTGATCCCGATGATCTTGCCGGGAAAGCGGCGCGCCAGTTCGATCACGGTCTCCGGCTGGATGTCGGTCACCGTGCGCGCCGGGACGTTGTAGAGCACGATCGGCAGGTCGACGTGTTCCGCCAGATAGGAGAAGTGCGCCAGCAGGCCCGCCTGGCTCGGCCGGTTATAATAGGGCGCGACCAGCAGCGCGGCGGCAGCGCCGCACTTCTTCGAGAAGGTCATGTGCAGCATCGCGTTCATCGTGTCGTTGCTGCCGCATCCGGCGATCACCGGCACCCGCCCGGCGGCCTGCTCGATGCACACCTCGATCACGCGGTGATGCTCGGCGTTCGACAGGGTCGAGTTCTCGCCGGTGGTCCCACAGGGCACCAGCGCGGCCGAGCCGTTGGCGATCTGCCAGTCAACCAGACGTCGAAACGCCCTCTCATCGAACACTCCGTCGCGAAACGGAGTCACCAGAGCCGGAATCGAACCGGAAAACATGGACATTTTCCCTGCTTTTGCCCCAATCTCCGGCTAGCTTCCCTTACGGGGGCCAGAACGCCTACCGGGGTCTGCCACTTTTGCGCCTGATAAGGAGCCATCGACGAATGTCCAGCACGGTCCGACAGTCCCTCGCAACCTCGGCACTGGTGGTGCTGGTGCTGGGCGGACCGGTCTCGTCGCAGAGCGTGTCGGTCCCGGTGGTGCAGCCGCTCCCCGCAGCCACGCGCGACAGCGCGTCGACCAGCACCCGCGGCGCGGGCAGCGAATGGGACCAGGCCCGCGCGCAGTTGCGGATGAGCGGGGCGACGGCGATGGCCCAGGCGGTCGAGCGCTGGCAGGGCCTGACCCGCTACGACAGCTTCGCCTTCAACGACTATGCCGGGTTCCTGCTCGCCTATCGCGGCTTCCCCGAGGAAGACCGTCTGCGGCGCAACGCCGAACGTGCGCTTGAGCGCGGCGGGGCCGAGCCGGGCCAGGTGGTCGCCTACTTCGACCGGATCGCCCCGCTGACCAATGCGGCGCGGGCGCAGTACGCGCTCGCGCTCGCCCGCCAGGGTCGCCCCGAGGCCCACAGCCAGGCGCTGGCCGCCTGGCGCGGCGGCGCGATGAGCGAAGCGGCCGAGACCGCGCTGGCCCCGCTGCTGGCCGGCCGCGTCACCGCCGACGATCAAGACGCGCGGATGGATGCGCTGCTCTGGGCGGGCAGCCTCGCTCCGGCGCAGCGCCAGCTGGCACTGGTCTCCCCGACGCGGCGCGACCTGTTCCAGGTCCGCCTCGCGGCGCTGCAGGGCAACGATCCGGTCGCCCTCGGGCTGGCCATTCCCGCTTCGGCCGCCGCCGATCCCGGCTTTCTCTACAACCGCGCCCGCCAGTTGATCGGCGCCGGCCGCGGGGCCGAGGCCGCCGCCCTGCTGGCCGCCCGCCCCCGGCTCGACAGCCTGCCCACCGATCCCGAGAAGTGGGTGGCCCTGACGCTGTCAGCCGCGCGCAACAGCGATCCCGCCACTGCGGTGCGCCTCGCCACGCTGATCGACGATTCCTTCGCGCAGGGCGCCGATCTGAGCCGGATGAGCTTCCGGCTGCGCGATGACTACACCTCGTTGATGTGGCTGGGCGGAACCAAGGCGCTGTGGACGCTGGCCGCACCGCGCAGCGCTGCGCCCCTGTTCTGGCGCTACGGCATGGCCGCGCGCACCCCGCAGACCCGAGCCAAGGGTCTGTACTGGGCGGGACGGGCCCTCGCCTCGGGCGGGGACACCGCCGGCGCGGCGCCCTACTTCACCCGGGCGGCGATCTACGCCGACCAGTTCTACGGCCAGCTCGCGCTCGAACGGCTGGGTCGGACGATCCCGGCCTTCGCCACCTCACCCTCGGTGGTCCCCTCGCCCTCCGAGCGGCAGGCTTTCCTCGCCCGGCCGATCGTGGCCGCGGTGCGCGAGGTGGCGCGCGAGAGCGACTGGCCAACCGCGGTGCGCTTCTTCAAGGAGATCGCGGCCCAGGCCGAAACCCCGGCGGAGCACCAGATCGTCGCCGACCTGGCGCGCGAGCTTGGCCGGCGTGATCTGGGGGTGATCCTCGGCCAGGCCGCCGGTGCCGACGGCATCGCCGATTTCCAGCATGTGGCCTTTCCGCTGATCCCGATTCCCGAGGGCGCGGACTGGACGATGGTCCACGCGATCAGCCGGCAGGAAAGCCAGTTCGCCCAGAACGCCGTCAGCCACGCCGGCGCCCGCGGGCTGATGCAGCTGATGCCGGGGACCGCGCGCGAACAGGCCGGCAAGGTCGGCCTCGCTTTCGACGCTTCCGCCCTGATGAACGATCCGGGCTACAACCTGCGGCTCGGCGATGGCTACTTCGGGCGGATGATGGACTACTTTGGCGGATCCTATCCGCTGGCGGTTGCGGCCTACAACGCCGGTCCGGGCAATGTGAACAAGTGGCTGCGCGCCAATGGCGATCCGCGCACCGGCACGGTCGACTGGATCGACTGGATCGAGCGCATCCCGGTTTCCGAAACGCGCAACTATGTGCAGCGGGTGCTCGAGAACGCGGTGGTCTACGAGGCGATGAACCCGGACAAGGCGCGTGTCCGCGGGCCGGCCCCGCTCAGCCATTTCCTCGGCCGCAGCGGGGTGACCGGCTGACCCCCCCTTGTCCTGCCCGGCCGGCGCGGCCTAGGGCAGGTGTGATGAAACCCGATGGCCCCCCGATCACTCCCGCCGGCCTCGCCGCACTGCGGGCCCGCTACGACCATCTGCTTGGCACCGAGCGCCCGGCGATCGTCGAAGTGGTGAGCTGGGCCGCGGGCAACGGCGACCGCTCCGAGAATGGCGACTATCTCTATGGCCGCAAGCGCATGCGCGAGATCGACCGCGAACTGGGTTACCTCGCCCGCCGGATGAAGCTGCTCAGGGTGGTCGACCCGGCTGGGCAGGCCGACCGCAGCCGGGTCTGGTTCGGCGCCACGGTGACGATCGCCGACGAGGACGATGTCCACAAGACCGTAACCCTGGTCGGCGACGACGAACAGGATGCCGGCGCCGGGCGGATCGGTTGGAGCGCGCCGCTCGCCCGCGCCCTGCGCGGCGCTGCGGTGGGCGACCTGCGCCGGGTGACGCTTCCCGCCGGCGAACGGGAATGGGAGATAATATCAATTACATACCCGAGTCCCTAAAACCATTCTGAAGGCATTTCCGCAAAAGTGCACGAAATCCGCATGAATGCGCTGGATCGCCCGCCGGGATCGCCATGACCAACGTCCTAAGGGCAAGTGCTTATCCGGATCACAAATCCGCTGCAGGGGAAGCGGGGTTATGAAGCGCTTGGCTCGGGTCGCACCAGCCAAGGAAGTTTCTGAGATGTTGAAGTTTTTCTCGAGAAATCATGATTCGCCGGCGGCTGCTTCAGCCCCGCCGGAGGAATCATCCACCGGGTCGGACTCGGCCGGCAAGGCGGGCCGTCGCGCCCTTCTCGAGCAGATCAGCGAATTCTTGCTGACGCATGATCTCGATATCTCCACCACCAACCTCGATCTCGCCCGGCGCGCCTTCTCTGGCGAGGACCTCGAATTGGCCGAGAAGATCACCGAGCGGCAGATGTCGGGTCAGAAGATCGACCAGGCCTGGCTGATCGAACTCGGCGGCGCGGCTGATGGCGGCGAAGATCGCGAAAAGGAGCAGCGGGCCGAGCTGGAAAGCCTGATGGGGCGGCTCGATACCTCGATCGCCAGCTTCTCGGCGGTGACCACGCGCGCGCAAGGCACCACGGCCGCCTATGGCGAGAGCCTGGAGGAGCACGTCGGGGCGATGACCTCGCTTGATGCTACCGGTGAGATGATCACCAGCCTGGCCGGGCTCGCCAAGGCGATGCTTGAGCGCACCCGCGAGGTCGAGCAGGAAATGAAGAAGAGCACCGACGAGGCCGATCGGCTGCGCAAGCGGCTGGAGCGCGCCCGCCGCGATGCCGAGGTCGATCACCTGACCGGCCTGCCCAATCGCCGCGCCTTCGAGGCGGTCTACGACACCAACTACCGGGCTGCCCAGGCCGAGATCGACAATCTGTCGGTCGCCTTCATCGATATCGACCGGTTCAAGTCGGTCAACGATACCCACGGCCACGAAACGGGCGACCGCGTGCTCCAGGCGGTCAGCGAGGTTCTGTCGCGCATCTCGAATGACCGCTGCCACGTCGCCCGCCATGGCGGCGAGGAGTTCGTCGTCCTGTTCCGCGGCAAGAACGTGGACGAATCCCGGGCGATTCTGGATCAGGCGCGCGAGCAGCTCGCCGCCCGCAACTTCATCAACCGGACCACCGACGAGCCGATCGGGCGGATCACCTTCTCCGGCGGCGTCGCCGACGTGTTCGCCTATTCCGAGCCGCGGCTGGCGCTCAAGGCCGCCGACCAGGCGCTCTATCGCGCCAAGGCCGAAGGCCGCAACCGGATCTGCACGGCCTGACGCCGCACCTTGCATGAGCGTAACGGGGCGGCGCAGGGCGCCTCCCCGTTACGTTCGGCCAGACCTGCCCGGCTCAGAAGCGCAGGCCGACCCCGGCCACCACCTGGTGGCGATCGGTGTCGATGCTGAAGCGGCTGCTGTCCGGGGTCCGCCCGTCGAAGTCGAACTCGCCGCGCGAATAGTTCGAATAGCGGTACTCCAGCTTGGCGAAGGCGTTGCTGTCGAGCGCATACTCCAGGCCCGCACCGAGACGGTAGCCATCGGTGTCGAGCCGCTGGTCGAGCACGGTGCTGCCGTTGGTGCCGAGCAGGCCGTAGCGGGCATTGGTGTAGCCCGCCTTCGCATAGAGCATCGTCCGGGGACTGGTGACGACACCAATGCGCGCGCCGACGTAGAAGTCGCGGTCGGCCTTCACCCGGCCGAGGTTGAAGGTGTTGGGCACGCCGTTGTTGTTGTCCCACTTGGCGGAGCTGTCCGTAAGCTCCGCCTCGGCCCCGACGCGCAGGGTTTCGCCCGTGGCGAAGTCGAAGCCCGCGCCGACACCATAGGTCAGGCCCTCGATCGACTGCTTCAGGTTGCGTGCGGCATCGATGTCGACCGTGCTGCCCGAGCGGTTGTGATCATAACCGACGATGGCCTCGATCCGCGGGCCGGTAAAGGGCAGGCGCCCGTCCTGTGCCTGCGCGGCCCCGGGAACCAGGACGGCAGCGCCAGCGAGGCCAGCGCCTGCGGCCAGGAGGAAAAGCTTGGTCATGTTGCACTCCATTCTCTGTTGACGGCCGGACACGCCGGCTGCGGCAACAGGAATGAGCGAGGGGTCCCGCTGTTTCATGAACCTGGGACAACGAGCGGAAGTGTGGCCCTGCAGCAACAGTTACCCCGGGGCAGAGCGCTGAAACCGGCGCGCCGGGCGCGCAGGGCCAGACGGCCGTGGCGCTCGCCACCGACCGGTCGCTGCGTTTTGAGATAAGGAGTCCGGCCCGAGAGTTCGGCCGGTCATGGCCTGGGCGCATCGCGCCGGTCCTGGCTGCGAATGGCATGGGCCAGTCGCACCGGGCCCGCGGTGTGGTCGGCGCTCGCGGCCCGGTCCGCCAGGCGGCGATGCCAACCGAGCGGGCGGTCGGGCCCGTCCGGGTGCCTCCCCGCGCTGCGGCGCAGCGGGGGCGACACCCGGAGCCGAGCTCAAATGATCAGGCGTTCGCGGCCTGCAGCCGCGAGGACGTCTTCTGGAAGGTGGTGTTGAGCTGGCTGCCCAGACCCGAAACGGTGGTCATCACCGCCACGGCGATCAACGCGGCAATCAGTCCATACTCGATGGCGGTGGCGCCGTCTTCATTGCGCAGCAAGGCGCGCATCATGTTCATGTCCAGTCTCCTTCGTGCCTGTGGCGCTTGCGCGCCGTCGCACTTCCCCAAGCGCGAATCGCCATTCCTGCTTCCCCGGCAGGCCTGGCAGACCGGGTTTTCTAGGCATCCCCCCCTTAACAAAGTCATAAGGTTCGGCCTCTGCACAGGCTCTTCCGCGCGGGCCGCCGAGCGGGCATTGGGGGCAGGACATGCGAACGATTCGCCTCTCCCGGTCACCTGTTCGCGCCCCGCGCGGTACTCTCCGGCGCACCCTGGCGCTGGGCCTGGTGCTGGCCGCCGTGGCCGGTCCGGCCGTCGCGCGCGACAGTCTGGGCCTGTTCGGTGGCTGGGGGGCGTTCCGCGATGCCGGGGTGCCGCGCTGTTATGCCATCGCGCTCGCCGATCCTTCGGCCATGTCGCGCGAACGGCAGCCCTATGCCGCGATCGGAACCTGGCCCCGGCGCGGTGAGCGCAACCAGGTCCATTTCCGGCTGTCCCGGCAGATCGGTAGCGGGGCAAAGCCAGTGCTGGCGATCAACGGCCAGCGCCTGACACTGGCGGGCAGTGGCGGCGACGCCTGGAGCGCCGACCGCCGGATGGACGCCGCCATCGTCGCGGCCATGCGCTCGGCCGGCTCGATGCGGGTCAGCGCACGCGATGGTCGCGGCCGCCCCTTCGTCGATGTCTACACCCTGGCCGGGGCGGCCACGGCGATGGACGCCGCGACACTCGGCTGCGCCCGCGACTGAGCCCGGCGGGGCTGGGCGCTGGCATTTGCCGGCCACTCCGCCTATATCGCGGCGCTCCATGGCCGATACTTCTCTCATGTCGATCCCCGGACACGTCGATCCGGTTCCGGTCCCCCGCGACGTTACGCCGCGCGCCGATGGGCGTGTCGATCTGGTCGGGCTGCCGCGCGGGCGCATCGCCGAGCTGTTCGCCGCGGCCGGGCTTGACGCCAAGGCGGCCAAGCTGCGCGCCAAGCAGGTGTTCCACTGGCTCTACCATCGCGGGGTGACCGAGTTCGAGGCGATGACCGACATCGCCAAGACCATGCGCCCCTGGCTGGCCGAGCGCTTCGTCATCGGCCGGCCCGAGATCGTGCTTGCCCAGCATTCCAGCGACGGCACCCGCAAATGGCTGCTGCGCACGGCCGACGGGCACGAATTCGAGATGGTGTTCATCCCCGATGCCGACCGCGGCACGCTGTGCGTGTCGAGCCAGGTCGGCTGCACGTTGAACTGCCGCTTCTGCCACACCGGCACGATGCGGCTGGTGCGCAACCTCACCCCGGGCGAGATCGTCGGCCAGGTCATGCTGGCCCGTGACGCGCTGGGCGAGTGGCCGAGAGGCGCCGGCGACAGCCGCCCGGCGACGATGGCCGGGCTCGACTTCGACGAGGACGAGAGTGACGAGGGCCACTATTCGGCCGATGGCCGCCTGCTCACCAACATCGTGATGATGGGCATGGGCGAGCCGTTGTACAACTTCGACAACGTCCGTGACGCGCTGAAGATCGTGATGGACGGCGACGGGCTGGCCCTGTCCAAGCGCCGCATCACGCTGTCGACCAGCGGCGTGGTCCCGCAGATGGCCCGCTGCGGCGAGGAGATCGGGGTCAACCTCGCGGTCTCGCTCCACGCCGTCAGCAAGGAGGTCCGCGACGAGATCGTTCCGATCAACCGCAAGTACGGGCTGGACGAGCTGCTCCAGGCCTGCGCCGACTATCCCGGCGCCAGCAACGCCCGCCGCATCACGTTCGAATACGTGATGCTCAAGGACAAGAACGACAGCGACGCGGACGCCCGCGAGCTGGTCCGCCTGCTCAAGCACTACAAGCTGCCCGCCAAGGTCAACCTGATCCCGTTCAATCCCTGGCCTGGCGCGATCTACGAATGCTCCACCCCGGAACGGATCCGGCGCTTTTCCGAGATCGTGTTCGAGGCCGGGATCAGCGCCCCGGTCCGCACCCCGCGCGGGCGCGACATCGATGCCGCTTGCGGCCAGCTCAAGACCGCCGCGCAGAAGCTCAGCCGGGCCGAGCTGGACCGGCTGGCCGACGAGAAGCAGGCCGCGCTGGGGTAAAGGTGCGGCCCGCCGCTGGCTAGCCGCGTGGCGGGCGGAACGCTCCGTTCGCCCCGCACGTCAGCCGAGCGCCAGCGCCGCGCCCGCCGCGACCATGCGCACGGCCCCGCCGACCCACACTTCGCCCGCCGCGTCCTGCGAAACGAACACGCGGCCATCAGCCCCCGCACATTGCCCTTGTGCGGCAACATAGCTGTCGCGAGCCAGGCCGGCCCCGAACAGGTACTGGGCGACGGCGGCGTTGAGGCTGCCGGTGACCGGATCCTCCTTCAGCGCCAGCGATGGCGCGGTGAACAGGGCCCGCACCTCCCAGCCGACTGCACTGCCGGCCGGATGGGGCCCGACCATGCCGACATCGGTGATGACCGGCACGCGCGCCACCGGCCTCGCCGCCAGCACGGCCTCGGCGCTGGCGAGGTGCAGCAGCACCCAGCCGGGGCCGTTGTCGGCATGGACCGCGGCGACCACCGCGGCCGGATCGACCCCCGCGACCCGGATCGCCTCGGCCCGCTCCGCCGCGCCGAGCGGGCCGGATTTGCGCAGCGGCGGGGCGCGGAAGGCAAGGTGATCCGCCGTGATCTGCACCGGGACCAGCCCCACGCCGCATTCCTGCACCACCGTGCCGGGCGTACGCGGCACGCCCCCGGCGGCCAGCCAGGCCGCGGCCGTGCCCAGCGTGGGATGGCCGGCGAAGGGCAGTTCGCCCGACGGGTAGAAGATCCGCACCCGGTAGTCGGCAGCCGGATCATCCGGGGGCAGCAGGAAGGTTGTCTCGGAAAAGCCCAGCCAGCGGGTCAGGCCCAGCATCGCCTCGGCCGTCAGCCCCGCCCCGCCCCGCACCACGGCCAGGGGATTGCCGCTGAGCGGGCCATTGGCGAACACGTCGAGAAGATCGATCTGCATGGCCCGACTGTGCCAGCGCGCAGCGCCGGGGGAAAGCCCCGGGACCGGCTAGAGACCGCGAAACATGACCAGGGCATCGACATAGCCCAGCGCCGGATGGCGGAAGGCGCCCGGCAACCGGCCGACCGTGGCAAAGCCGAGCTGCTCCCACAGCCGCACCGCGCGGTGGTTGCTGCTCACCACGAAGTTGAACTGCAGGGCGCGAAAACCCCGCGCGGCGGCCTCGGCGAAAGAATGCGTGGCCATGGCCCGGGCCACTCCGCGCCCGCTCGCCCGGGCCGCGGTCATGTAGCCGCAGTTGCCGACGTGGCTGCCGCCCCCTGGCTGGTTCGCGCGCAGATAGTAGGTGCCCAGGATCGTCCCCTTGTCCTCGGCGACGAAGGTGGCGCGGTCGGGCCCCAGCCAGTAGGCCAGGGCCGCCTCCTCGCTCATCCCCGGGTCGAGCGCATAGGTTTCGCCGGCCCGGATCACCGGCAGGATGATGCCGGCGATCGCCGGGGCGTCGGCCGGCTCGGCTGGACGGATCTGCATGGCCGCAGCATAGGCCGGGACGCCCCGGCGAGCCAGCCTTGCCCTTGCGGGAGCCTTGCCCTTGCGGGAGCCTTGCCCTTGCGGGAGCTTTGCCCTGGCCGCCGCGCTGTGCTTGATGGGGTGATGCCTGTTTCCGCTGCCGAGTCCCCGCAACCCCCGCCGCCGCCCGCGGAGCGTCCCGCCGTGCTCGTCACCGGCGGCGCCCAGCGCATCGGCGCGCTGGTGGTGCGGCGGTTCGCCGCGGCGGGCTGGCACGTGGTGATCCACTGCGGCCGCTCGCTCGAGGCCGCGCACGCCCTGGCCGCCAGCCTCCTGTCCGCCGAGGTGGTCTCCTGTGATCTGGCCGATCGCGCCGCGGCGCTCGCCATGGTCGAAGCGCTGGCTGCGCGGCTGCCGGACTGGCGCGTGCTGGTGAACTGCGCGGCGGTGTTCCGCTACGATTCCGACGAGGCCCCCGAGGCCGGGGTGCTGGCCGAGGCGATCGCGGTCAATGCCGCCACGCCGGCCGCGATGACCAGCGCCTTCCTGCGCCACGCCCGGTCGGGCGGAGGCCGGCGGGTGATCGATTTCCTCGACCAGAAACTGCGCAACATCAATCCGGATTTCTTCTCCTACACCATGGCCAAGGCGGCGTTCGAGGCGGCGATGCGGATGCAGGCGATGCACTGCCCGCAACCCGCCGACCGGGTCTATGGCCTGGCCCCGGGAGCCATGATGGCCAGCTTCGACCAGGCGCCCGAGGAGCATGAGCTCAGCGGTCGGATGAACCTGCTGGGCCGGCTCAACGATCCGCAGGAGCTCGCCGAGGCGGCCCTGTTCCTCAGCGAGGGCTGGCTGGAGAGCGGGACGACGCTCTACATCGACTCCGGCCAGCACCTGATGCGCCAGCCCCGCGACGTGTTGTTTCTGGCCCGCACCTGACCATAATCCGGAACCCGAGGTCGATTCGACCGTTAGGCGACGCTGGTCCGAAGACGGGGTACAACCAATGTGGCTGCTTGACCGCCTGCTGCGAGCCGTGGTCCATGAGGGCCCGCTGATTGTGGTCGATCACGATGGGTCACTCCACCACTACGGAACCGGCGGCGATCCGCTCACCATCCGCCTGACCGCACCGCGCACCGCCTGGCGGATCGCCAGCGATCCCGGACTGGGCGCCGGCGAGGCCTATATGGATGGCGAACTGGTGGTTGATCCGCCGCACGACATCCGCGACCTGGTGCTGCTGTTCAAGCGCAACGCCAACCGCCGCCGCTTCGGCTCGGCCCCGCCCAATCCGCTGCGCCGGCTGGTCGACTGGGTCGCGTGGCGGCTTGACCAGATCAACACCCGCGCGCGGATCGGCGCCAAGGTGCGCCATCACTATGACCTGACCCGCCAGTTCTACGAGCTGTTCCTCGACGAGGACCGCCAGTACACCATGGCCTACTGGGCCGACCCGGACGGCACGCTGGAACAGGCCCAGCGCGACAAGAAGGCGCTGATCGCGGCCAAGCTCAGGCTCGATCCGGCGCGCTCGCATGGCCTGCGGGTGCTCGACATCGGCTGCGGCTGGGGCGGGCTCGGCCTGTTCCTCCACCGCCATTACGGCTGCGAGGTGCTGGGGGTCAGCCTCGCCCCGGACCAGGTGCGCTTCGCCAACGAGCGCGCCGCCGCCGCCGGCGTCGCCGACAAGGTGCGGTTCGAGCTGATCGACTACCGCGACGTCACCGGAACGTTCGACCGGATCACCAGCGTCGGCATGATCGAGCATGTCGGGGCCGGCAACTTCACCGGCTATTTCGCCAAGACCTTCGACCTGCTGGCTGACGACGGGATCATGCTGACCCATACGATCGGCCGCACCTCGGGCCCGGGCCGGACCGATGCCTGGACGCGCAAGCACGTCTTTCCCGGCGGCTATATCCCGGCGCTGAGCGAGCTGGTCACGGCCTGCGAGCAGACCGGCTGGCAGACCGGCGACTGCGAGGTGCTGCGCTTCCACTACGCGCTGACCCTGCAGGAATGGTATCGGCGGACCTGCGCGCACCGCGCGGAGATCGTCGCGCTCTACGACGAGCGGCTGTTCCGGATGTGGCAGTTCTATCTGGCCGGGGCCGAGCAGGCGTTCCGTTCGGGCGGGATGGTCAACCTCCATCTCCAGACGGTCAAGCGCCAGGGCGTGCTGCCGATGACCCGCGACTACATCGCCGCCGAGGCCGCCCGCCTGATCGCGGCGGAACCGGTGCCCGACTGGCACCTGTCGGTCGCCGCGGAGTAGCGTCGGGGCCGGGACCACGCCTTCGGCCCGCCCGTCATGGCTGGCCTGTCTCGCGCCGATCCACCCGCGGCACCTGACATCGGAAGCCGCCCCCCTCGTCCGCCACAAAGGCCCGCCAGCACCGGCCCGACGCGCCAGCGTTGTGTGCAGCATCCCCACCAACCCTTGCCCCTGCCCCCGCGCTGCGGGACAAGCACGGGATCGAATCCAGGGGACCCTTCATGCGCACTCTCTCTGTCGCCGCCGCCGCTGTGCTGCTTGCCGGCCCGGTCGTGGCCGCACCGCCCGCCAAGGTCACCATCCAGCGGGACGAATGGGGCATTCCCCATATCCACGGCCGCACCGATGCCGACGCGGTCTACGGCATGATCTACGCGCAGGCCGAGGATGATTTTGCCAGGATCGAACAGAACTACCTGGTCAACCTGGGCCGCCTCGCCGAGGCCGAGGGCGAGAGCGCGGTGTGGCAGGACCTGCGCCAGCGGCTGTGGGTCGATCCGGCCGAGCTGAAGGCCGATTATGCCCGCAGTCCGGCCTGGCTGCGCCGCCTGATGGACGCCTGGGCTGCCGGGCTCAACGCCTACCTGGCCGACCATCCGGCGGTGAAGCCCCGGGTGATCGCCCACTGGGAACCGTGGATGGCGCTGAGCTTCACCGAAGGTTCGATCGGCGGCGACATCGAGCGCGTGCCGCTGAGCCAGCTCGAGGCGTTCTACACCCGGCGCCGGCTGGCCCTGACCGCGCTCGAGCGGGGCATCGACTTTCGCGATCCGAGCGGCTCCAACGGCTTCGCCATCGCCCCCGCGCGCAGCGCCAGCGGCAAGGCGCTGCTGCTGATCAACCCCCACACCTCGTTCTACTTCCGCGCCGAGCAGCAGGTGACCAGCGACGAGGGGCTCAACGCCTATGGCGCGGCGACCTGGGGCCAGTTCTTCATCTACCAGGGCTTCAACGCCAAGGCCGGTTGGATGCATACCTCGAGCACGATCGACAATGTCGACGAGTTCGCCGAGACGGTCGAGACGCGGCCCGACGGGACGCTGGTCTACCGGTATGGCGACCAGCTCCGGCCGGTGACGGTCAGGCCGGTGACGCTGAAGGTGCGCCAGTCCGACGGGTCGCTGGCCGAGCGCAGCTTCACCACCTATGCCACCCATCACGGCCCGATCGTCCGCCAGGAAAACGGCAAATGGATCGCCTGGGCCATGATGTACCGCCCGCTCGCCGCGCTCCAGCAGAGCTACCTGCGGACCAAGGCGGTCGACCGCGCGGGGTTCCTCAAGGTCGCCGCGCTCCAGGCGAACAGCTCGAACAACACCCTGTTCGCCGACAGCAAGGGCGCGATCGCCTATCTCCACCCCCAGTTCGTGCCCGTCCGCGACCAGCGCTTCGACTACCGCAAGCCGGTCGACGGCAGCGATCCGCGGACCGACTGGCAGGGCCTGCATCCGCTGGCCGAACTGCCGCAGGTGCTACAGGCCCGGGTCGGCTGGGCGTTCAACGTCAACAACTGGCCGTGGACCGCAGCCGGGCCCGACAGCCCGCGGCGCGGCGCCTTCCCGGTCTACATGGACCAGGTCGGCGAGACCGCACGCGGCCCCCATGCCGAGCGGGTGCTGGCCGAGGGCGGGCGCTTCTCCCTCGAGAGCCTGGTCCAGGCGGCCTACGACCCCTGGCTCCCGGCGTTCGAGCGGACCCTGCCCGCGCTGGTCGCGGCGCACCAGCGTCAGCCCGAGGCCCGGCGCGATGGCCCGGTGGCGCTGCTGCGCGACTGGGACCGCAAGTGGGCGCTCGACAGCACGGCGACCAGCCTCGCCGTGTTCTGGGGCGAGGCGCTGTGGGCCGCCGGGGCCGAGCAGGCCAAGGCCGAGGGGCTGAACCAGTGGGACTGGCTGACCACCCGGCCGACCGACGCCCAGCGCCTGGCCGCGCTGGATGCCGCGGTGGCCCGGCTCACCGCCGATTTCGGCAGCTGGCAGGTGCCGTGGGGCCAGATCAACCGGTTCCAGCGGCTGAGCGGGGCGATCGAGCTGAGCTACGACGACAGCAAGCCCAGCACGCCGGTGCCCTTCACCGCCTCGACCTGGGGCTCGCTCGCCGCCTTCGGGGCGCGGCCGCATCCGGGGGTCAAGCGGTTCTACGGCGACAAGGGCAACTCCTTCGTCGCCGCGGTCGAGTTCGGGCCGCGGGTGCGGGCCCTGGCGATCATGGCCGGCGGGCAGAGCGGCGACCCCGCCTCGCCCCACTTCGTCGACCAGGTGCCGCGCTACGTGGCCGCTGAGCTGCGCCCGGTGTGGTTCTACCCGGACGAGCTGAAGCCCCACGTCCGCTCGACCAGGGTGCTGGTCCGCCGCTAGGGCGGCACATGGTTGCACACCCGGCGCCAGCCTGTTAGGCGCCCGCCCCAACCGTTCCCCCCCGTTCGCGGAGCCCAAGCCCGATGTCCGATATCAAGCGCGTTGTCCTCGCCTATTCCGGCGGGCTCGACACCTCGGTGATCCTCAAGTGGCTGCAGGTGACCTACGGCTGCGAGGTGGTGACCTTCACCGCCGACCTCGGCCAGGGCGAGGAGCTGGAACCGGCCCGCGCCAAGGCCAAGCTGATGGGCGTGCCCGACGAGCACATCTACATCGACGACCTGCGGGAAGAGTTCGTCCGCGACTTCGTCTTCCCGATGATGCGCGCCAATGCCCGGTATGAGGGCGACTACCTGCTCGGCACCTCGATCGCCCGCCCGCTGATCTCCAAGCGCCTGATCGAGATCGCCCACGCCACCGGCGCCGATGCCGTGGCCCACGGCGCCACCGGCAAGGGCAACGACCAGGTGCGCTTCGAGCTCTCGGCCTATGCGCTCGATCCCAGCATCAAGGTCATCGCCCCCTGGCGCGAATGGGACCTGACCAGCCGCACCGCCCTGATCGCCTGGGCCGAGCAGCACCAGATCCCGGTGCCCAAGGACAAGCGCGGCGAAAGCCCGTTCAGCACCGATGCCAACCTGCTGCACACCTCCAGCGAGGGCAAGGTGCTGGAGGACCCGTGGCAGGAGGTACCGGACTACGTGTTCAGCCGGACGGTCAATCCCGAGGACGCGCCGGACCAGCCCGAATATGTCACCATCGACTTCGAGCGCGGCGACGGCGTCGCCCTGAACGGCCAGGCCATGAGCCCCGCCACCCTGCTCGCCGCGCTCAACGAGCTGGGCCGCAAGCACGGGATCGGCCGGCTCGACCTGGTCGAGAACCGCTTCGTCGGCATGAAGAGCCGCGGCATGTACGAGACCCCGGGCGGGACGATCTATGCCATCGCCCATCGCGGGATCGAATCGATCACGCTGGATCGCGGCGCCGCGCATCTCAAGGACGAGCTGATGCCGCGCTATGCCGAGCTGATCTACAACGGCTTCTGGTTCGCCCCCGAGCGCGAGATGCTGCAGGCCGCGATCGACCACAGCCAGGCCAAGGTCAGCGGCACGGTGCGGCTCAAGCTGTACAAGGGCGGCGCCTATGTGGTCGGCCGGCAGAGCCCCAACAGCCTCTATTCCGAACGCCACGTCACCTTCGAGGACGATGCCGGCGCCTACGACCAGAAGGACGCGGCGGGCTTCATCAAGCTCAACGCGCTGCGCTTGCGGCTGCTGGCACAGCGGGATCGGTAAGCGCTTGCCCCTGCCGGCCCCCTGTCGGCCCCCTGTCGGTCCCCCTGCCGGCGCAGCGGGACCGACAGGCGCTGGCGCCGGCTAGCGCAGCGGCACCGCCGAGCGCGGGCAGCTTCGGGTTCGATCGTCCCCTCGCGATCTCCTGCCCCCGTTCGCCTCGAGCGCAGTCGAGAGGCCCGGCGCGGCGTGTCTCGACGGCGCTCGACACGAACGGCTGAAGAGTGATCGGGGAGGCGCGGGGCGTCCCGAATCGTGCCTCGCACTGCGGCATCGCGGCGCAGCACGACTTGTCCACCGCGACCCCCGACTTATCCACCGCTTGCATCGGCGCCTGTGGATAAGTTGGCCCCTGCGCGCTTGCCCGACTCAGGGATGAGGCGCAGCTTTGGGTCATCAGAAGCGCGGAACAGACCGGCGGAAAGACAGAGGAAACTCTGAAATTCCAATGAGATGGCCAAGCGGACGAGACGGTGGCGCAGTCCCCGGCAGGATCGGAAAACACGCGAACGAAGCCCCTGGCAGGCTGGCCTAACCGCCGCTTGCAAGGCCGCGAGGACGCGAACCGCAGATGCTGGCGAGCGATACGACACCGGATGATCGAAGGGGCGTGGCACCGGACGGGGCAACGCCGGGACCGCACGGATCGCAAGGCTTCGGCCCGGCGCATCGGGTGGGCCAGGCGCCGAACCGGACCCGCGACAGCGATCAGGAACCGCCGGGCGGCGGGCGACGGAGCGGAAAGCCCTTTCACCGGGGCCGATCCACCCCCCGAGCCCCCGCCTGACGGGACCACCCCCGCCGCCGGGCCAGGGTGCCAGGAACCGGGATCGGGCGCGTCCCCCGTGACGCAAGCGATCCTGCCGGGCCACCCGCCAGAACGGAAGGAGGGCCGCCGACCGCAGGGTTCCGCCTGGAACCATGCCGGACCGGCAGCCGACCGGACGGAATGGGTCGGAAGGCAGGCGAGAATGGGGCTGGCGGCAACGCCGGCCCCATTTGCGTTGGGCGCCCATCGCGCCACTGCGACCTCCGCAGGATCTTCAGGCGCATCATCCATTGGCCCCGCTGGATGAGCCGCGGTGGTCTGCCTCCGCCTCCTCCTGCGCCGCGCCTCCCGAACAACCAAGGCCCGTTCGTCACGCCGCGCCCGTACGGTCGACACCAGGCTCCGGCCTGCCGCCGGGTGACCGTGACGATGCGCCACCGTCCGCGCCGTCCCGGAAAGGAACATCGAGGATTGAGGCGCGGTCACGACCTTTCCCGTGCTGCCGCCACCGGATAGGGTGCATCCCGGACGCCGAACATGCAGCCCGGGTGGGCAGGCGACAAAGCGAGGAGTGCAAGATGAAGACACTGACCAAGGCCCTATTGGCGGCGACCTCGCTGTTGGCCACCCAGGCCCATGCGGCGACGATCGTCGGATCGGCCACCGGGATCGCCGCGCCGGCGACCACGATCACCTTCAGCGAGCTCGCGCTGGCTCCGGACGCTGCCGTGACCAACCAGTTTGCCGGGCTGGGCCTGACCGTTTCGCCCAACCTGTTCTTTTCCCCGCAAACCAACTTCCCCAACATCACGGGGGGGACGCTCGGGAATTTCACCTTTAATGGCGCCTTCCAGCCCGGTGCGGTCACGTTCTCGTTCGGCGCGCTGCGGACTGCGGCTGCCTTTGCCATGGCGTCGAACAGCTCGAACTACACGTTCGAGTCGCTGCTGGGCGGCAGCGTGGTCGAAAGCTTCACGGCAAATGTCGGCTCTACCTCAGCGAACAACTTTTACGGTTTCACGAACTCCGCTTTCGACAGCATCCGGATCACCAACACCGCATCAGACTTTTTCCTGGTGGACAACCTGCAGCTCTCGGCGGCCGGGACCGGCGCGGTGCCCGAGCCGTCGACCTGGGCCATGATGCTGATCGGCTTCGGCTGCGTGGGCGCCATGCTGCGCCGCAAGCCGCGCCAGACGGTGCGCCTCATCGTCGCCTGATCCGGCTGGCTGACCGGCGTGGCCCCAGCGGGGCTTCGCCGGTCAGCCACCGTTGCCCGCTATCGCGAGACCTGCGCCGCCGCAGCGGTGGGCACTCTGGCGCGGCCGCCCCGGTCCGCGCCGGAGCGTCTTCGCGGATGGCAGAGCACTACCCTGCATCGCTCCCGACCCGCTGCGGGCTCGCAACCAGCCCCGCGCCGAGCGCGCCGGTTGACACGGTTGACAGGGTCCTGAGGCGAGACTCCGGCGCCGGTCCGGCCAGCCGGTCGGCCGCCGCGCGCGCGGTGCTGCGCCAGGTGCGCCATTCCGCCTCGGCGGCGGCCAGGCAGCGCTGGCGGGCGCGCGGGCCGGCGCGCAGCGGGAGGGCCTCGAGCGCGGCATCGACCGCCACCGCGCGGTCGGGGGGCAGCTGGGGATCGGCCGGGCGCACCCCCGGGTAGGTAGGCTGCGGCTGGGCAGACCGGGCCGGCGGGGTCAGCGCGGCGGGCGGGGCCGCACCGCCGACCAGCGCCAGCAGCTCGTCGAAGCGCTCGGCGCGCTGCGCGCCATAGGCCGAACGCTCGGCATGGGCATCGAGCCGGGCGAGATGGGCCAGCAGCAGCCGCGCATCGAAGCGCACCCGCGTGCCGACCTGCTCGCCGCGGAAGAACACCGGCTCCTCCACCCCGTCGAGCGCGCGCGCCGCCAGCACGTCCTCGGCCACGCGCCGCGCCAGCACCAGCGCCCCGTCCCACCCGGCGGCGAACAGCCCGTCGCGCCGCCGCAGCCGGTAGACGCATTCGGGCGAGACCCCGACCCGCGCGCAGGCCTGGCGCACCGCCCCGGTCTCGGCCAGCGCGGCAAGGAACCGCGCCTGCCGCTCGGCGGTGAACAGATCGGGGCGCGGCGGCACCGCCGCTTGCGCAGCCGCGGAGATGTCGGGAGGCTGCGGCGCCGCCGGATCCTCCCCCTCTGGGGCAGGGGAACCGCCCGCGCAGCGGGGGGTGGAGGGCGCACCGCCCCACCCCGCCCCGCCCCCTCCGCCGGCCGTCCCGGCCGCCACCTCCCCCGACGGGGGAGGCTCGGGCCAGGTCCATCCCTCTCCCGGCCACCCGGGATCGCCCCCCAGCAGCCGCACCCTGCCCCCAAGGGGCGCGGGCAGCGCGGGATCAGGGCCGGCGGAGCCGGAGGGGGCGCCAGAAAGGGCGGCAGAGCGGTCGGCGGGCGCGGAGACGAACGGATCGGTGGGTGTGGACATGGCGGACGGCTCCCGATGGGCAGGGGGGAACCGGCGAGGCTATGTCAGGGGGCGGGGTGTAGGACAGGGGGCGTGCCGGACGGCGCCGTCAGTAATGGAACCGGCACTGGGCGATTTCGAGTGGCTGGTGCGGCGGGCTGCCGGTGACGCAATAGACCAGCCGGTCCTCCAGCGTGATCCGGCGCGACCACCAGCCCTTCAGATCGCCGCGCAGCGGCTCGGGCTTGCCGGTGCCGGTGAACGGCGTGCGCTGGCATTCCCGGATCAGATCATTCACGCGCTGCAGCACGTTGGGTGCGGTGGCCTGCCAGTGGCAATAGTCTTCCCAGGCGCCCGGCGCGAAGACCAGCCTCACGGCGCGATCAGATCGCGCGCTTCGCCCTCGCCCCCGTCGAGCTGCTGGACCGCCGTGGTCAGGCGGGCGCGGTTGGCCGGCGTGGAGAGCAGATGCAGCGTCTCCTCCATCGCGTTCCAGTCCGCCAGCGAGACCATGACGACCGACTCCGCCTTCTGCCGCGAGATCACCACCGGCGCCCGATCCGCGACGACGCGGTCCATCACGTCCTTGAGATGGGCGCGGGTGTCGGAATAGCTGATGACGTCCATGGGGGGGGCTCCTTGGAATAGATGTGTACAGATTATTGTACAAAAAGGCAAGGGTTAGGGGAGGCGCGGCAATCGCGCTATCGGACTGGAGGGGATGACGGAGCGGCGCAAGTGGCTAGTGCAGCAACGCTGAGCGCAGTCGTACGCAAGACAGGCGGAGCACTATTGCATATCAGCTCGAATTGACCGATACCTAACCCAGCGAACAACCGAGATTAGAAAATGACGACGGCTAAAGAACTACTCACGAAAATGCGCTTAGGAACTTCAGTCGCTGAGTTCGACGAGGATCTAGAGAACTACTTTGTTCGAACTAATGTTTTTCATGAGTTCATAAATGGTCGCAAGGATATCATTGCTGGGGATAAAGGTACCGGCAAGACAGCGATATTCCGATATCTTAATAAAAATTTCAGCCTTATTGAAGAGTTGGACGGTAAGCTTCTAATCGCTGCCTTCAACCCCTCGGGCAGCCCAATTTTTTCACAACTTAGCGATCAAAATATCATTAATGAATCACAATACTCATCTCTTTGGAAGCTCTATATATTCGCCCTTGTTGGAAACACTATCATACAGGGTGATACTAGACTCGAGGGATCTCAACTCGATCTGCTCCTCAAGGCACTTGGAGTAAGAATAGCGATACCAAGTCCAAAAAATGTATTCGGGACAGTACTGTCTCGTTTGCCAAACTTTTTCCATTGGAAGTCTGCGGAACTGTCGATGACGATATCCGAATCGGGGATACCGATTATCGTGCCGAAGATCGAGTTTGCTGACCGCGACGAAAAGGGTTCAAGTTCTGACTTCGTCTCGCCAGAGGATGCGCTCGCCATTCTTGACCGAACAGTAAGTGAGAGCGGTCAAGAGATTTGGGTGAGTTTCGACAGGCTCGACGAGGCATTTCACGGGCAGCCAGATACAGAAGTGAAAGCACTTCGGGCCCTTTTGAGGACCTACCTAGATCTGTCTGACCTGGAAGCGATCAAATTGAAGCTTTTCTTAAGAAAAGATCTTTTTCGCCGCGTCACATCTGGCGGCTTTGTAAACCTCACCCACATCAATGCTAAAAAGATCGAGATAATTTGGGATGAAGAGGATCTTCTGAATTTGCTCGCAAGACGCATCAGAGAGAATAGTGATTTCTCGACGACTCTTGGGATTGATAACGCTGACGACCAAGCCATATTCGATAGAATATTTCCTGACCAAGTAGATCTTGGGTCTCGAAAGCCCAAGACCTGGATTTGGATGATGAGAAGAATACGAGACGGAAATGACTCCAAGCCGCCTAGAAATCTCATCGACTTGATTAGTCACGCTCGTGAGGCTCAGATTCGGAAGGAAGATCGCCAGACTAGAGATTTTACCTCTTCGCCGTTGATTGAGCCAGATGCTCTACGCAAAGGACTAACTCAGCTGAGCCAAAGTCGGGTTAATGACACACTTATCGCTGAATCTGGCATTCTTTCCCTAGAAATCGAAAAATTTCGAGGGGGTAAAGCTGAACATAATGCTACATCACTCTCCTATATCCTAGGAACTTCAGAAGATAATGTTATGGCTGCGATAAAGCCACTGAGAGACATCGGATTCCTCGAGGAAACTGGAGGTACGTTCAAAATTCCTGCGCTTTATAGAGAAGGCTTGGAAGTTACACAGGGCAAAGCTTTTCAGGATGATGGAAATCCAGAAGATGATGACTAAATCACTTGCATCTAAAGTTATCGCATATTCAGCAGGCAGGGATTAACTAGGGCTACTAAATGGCGGGTTAAGGGCGCGCAGTCCCACCCCTCCATGTCATGTCACGCCACAAAGAGGTCTGTTTACCCCCGCGCAGACGAGCCCTCTTGCCGGCCCGTGCGGCATCTTCGCTAACCCCTCACCGCCCCAACAACGGCGCCAGATACCGCCCCGTATAGCTCCCCTTGACCTTGACCACCTGCTCCGGCCCTTCGACTACGCCCGCAAGCGGGCTTCGCTCAGGACAGGCTCGTTCCCGGTCACACGTTCAGCAGCGGCTTCAGATATCGGCCAGTGTAGCTCTTCTCATGGCGAACGACGTCCTCGGGAACGCCCTCGGCCACCACCTCGCCGCCGCGCACCCCGCCTTCCGGACCCAGGTCCAGAATCCAGTCGGCGGTCTTGATCACGTCGAGGTTGTGCTCGATCACCACCACGCTGTTGCCCTGGTCGACCAGGCGGTGCAGCACTTCCAGCAGCTTGCGCACGTCCTCGAAGTGGAGGCCGGTGGTCGGCTCATCGAGGATATAGAGCGTCTGCCCGGTGGAGCGGCGGGCGAGTTCCTTGGCCAGTTTGACGCGCTGGGCCTCGCCGCCGGACAGGGTGGTGGCCTGCTGGCCGACCTTGACGTAACCAAGCCCGACCTCGTTGAGCATGTGCATGCGTTCGCGGATCGGGGGGACGGCCTTGAAGAACTCTTCCGCGTCCTCGATCGTCATGTCGAGCACGTCGGCGATCGAGTGGCCCTTGAACTTCACCTCCAGCGTCTCGCGGTTGTAGCGCTTGCCGCCGCATTCCTCGCAGGTGACGTAGACGTCGGGGAGGAAGTGCATCTCGATCTTGATCAGCCCGTCGCCCTGGCAGGCCTCGCAGCGGCCGCCCTTGACGTTGAAGCTGAACCGCCCCGGCTTGTAGCCGCGCGCCTCGCTTTCGGGCAGGCCGGCGAACCAGTCGCGGATCAGGGTGAAGGCGCCGGTGTAGGTGGCGGGGTTGGAGCGCGGGGTGCGGCCGATCGGTGACTGGTCGATCTCGATCACCTTGTCGCAGAACTCCAGCCCGGTGATCTTGTCATGCGGGCCGGCGATCACCCGCGCGCCGTTGAGCACGCGCGCCGCGCCGGCGTGGAGCGTGTCGAGCGTGAAGCTGGACTTGCCCGAGCCCGAGACGCCGGTGATGCAGGTGAAGGTGCCGAGCGGCAGGCTGGCCGTGACGCCCTTGAGGTTGTTGGCCCGCGCGTTGTGGACGGTGAGCTTGTGCCCGTTGCCCTTGCGCCGCGTGGTCGGCACCTCGATCCGGCGGGTGCCGGACAGGTACTGCCCGGTCAGGCTGGCCTCGCTGTCCAGGATGTCCTTGAGCGTGCCCTCCGCGACGATCTCGCCGCCGTGGACGCCCGCGCCGGGGCCGAGATCGACGATATGGTCGGCGGTGCGGATCGCGTCCTCGTCGTGTTCGACCACGATCACCGTGTTGCCCAGATCGCGCAGCCGCTTGAGCGTGGCGAGCAGCATGTCGTTGTCGCGCTGGTGCAGGCCGATGCTGGGCTCGTCCAGCACGTAGAGCACGCCCGACAGGCCCGAGCCGATCTGGCTGGCGAGGCGGATGCGCTGGCTTTCCCCGCCGCTGAGCGTGCCCGAGGTGCGGTTGAGGTTGAGATAGTCGAGCCCGACGTTGTTGAGGAAGCCCAGCCGCTCGTCGATCTCCTTGAGGATGGCGCGGGCGATCTGGCGCTGCTGGTCGGTCAGCCGCTGCGGCAGGGCCTGGTACCAGGCCAGCGCATCGGCCACCGACAGGCGGGTGACCGCGGCGATGTCCTCGCCCGCCACCTTGACGCTGAGCGCCTCGGGCTTCAATCGCTTGCCCTCGCACACCTCGCAGGGCTGCGCGGTCTGGAACTTGCCCAGCTCCTCGCGCATCCACGCGCTTTCGGTCTGGAGCAGGCGGCGGTTGAGGTTGCCGATCACCCCTTCGAACGGCTTCTTGACCGAGTAGGACTTCTTGCCGTCGATGAAGGTGAGCGTCACCGGCTTGCCCGCGGTGCCATAGAGGATCACCAGCCGCACCTCGCCGGGCAGCTCGTCCCACGGCGTGTCGAGGCTGAAGCCGAACTCGGCGGCCAGGCTGGCCAGCACCTGCATGTAATAGGGCGACGGCGGGTTGGACTTGGCCCAGGGCACCACCGCCCCCTGCTTGAGGCTGAGCGCCTCGTTCGGGACCACCAGCTGCGGATCGAACAGCAGCTTCTCGCCCAGCCCGTCGCAGGCCGGGCAGGCCCCCTGCGGCGCGTTGAAGCTGAACAGCCGCGGCTCGACGCTCTCGATGGTGAAGCCGGACACCGGGCAGGCGAACTTTTCGGAGAACACGATGCGGTTGGGCGGCAGGCCGGTGTTCTTCATGCCGGACTTGGGCTGGGCTTTCTGGGCCGGCGCTGGCGCGTGGCCTTCGACAGGCTCAGGCTGAGCGGATGTTGTTTTCGCATCATCACCAAGACCCGCTCGTGCTGAGCCTGTCGAAGCACGCGCGCCGCCCTCACCCCCGCTCAGCTCCGCCAGCGTCCCATCCGCCAGGTCGATATAGGCCAGCCCGTCCGCCAGCTTGAGCGCCTGCTCGAAGCTGTCGGCCAGCCGCGTCTGGATGCCGTCTTTCACCGCGATGCGATCGACCACCACCTCGATGTCGTGCTTGAGCTTCTTGTCGAGCGCGGGGGCGTCCTCGATGGCATAGAAGGTGCCGTCGATCCGCACGCGGGTGTAGCCGGCCTTCTGCCACTCGGCCAGCTCCTTGCGGTATTCGCCCTTGCGGCCGCGGATCACCGGGGCGAGCAGGTAGGCGCGCGTGCCCTCGGGCAGGGCCATCACCCGGTCGACCATCTGGCTGACCGTCTGCGCCGCGATCGGCAGGCCGGTGGCGGGCGAATAGGGCACGCCGATCCGCGCCCACAGCAGGCGCATGTAATCGTAGATCTCGGTGACGGTCGCCACGGTCGAGCGCGGGTTGCGACTGGTGGTCTTCTGCTCGATCGAGATCGCGGGGCTCAGCCCGTCGATATGCTCGACATCGGGCTTCTGCATCATTTCCAGGAACTGGCGCGCATAGGCCGAGAGGCTCTCGACATAGCGGCGCTGGCCCTCGGCATAGATCGTGTCGAAGGCCAGGCTCGACTTGCCCGAGCCGGACAGGCCGGTGATGACGATCAGGCTGTCACGCGGGAGCGTGACGTCGATGCCCTTGAGGTTGTGCTCGCGCGCGCCGCGCACGGTGATGTGGGTAAGAGACATGAGGGCGGATGTTCCACATCTGTTCAGGGGAGACAAGAGGGCGCTAGGCGCTGGCGGCGGCGCGGATGTGGGAAAGCCGGCCGTGCGGCGCAAGGTGGCGGAGGGGGCAGGAGGCAGGGTGGGTCGTCCCTCCGGTCAACTAACAGTATGGGGTAGATCATGACCGAACAGGATTAGGCGAGCTTCGTTTCTGGCAATTGTCGCCAGGACGAACACCGGGCAATTCCCTAGCTCCTGCCGCCCGGTCCGTTCCACCGCGGCGGCAGGACACCCGTCCCGCATGGCGGCGGCCGCGTCTCCTGGCTGGCCGCCGCCATGGTCCTCGCAGTTTCGATCGGCGCGGCCACTGGGGGCGGTGTCAGATCCCCCTCGATCAGCCATCCCGCCGCTCCGTCATGCCAGCGCAGGCTGGCATCTCGGGCCGCCAGAGCCCGCGCACCCTGCGCGGCGGATTTCCCGACCTGCGCGCGGACACCGATCGGGCGATGGCCGGGCAGCCCCGGCGAAGCCCTTAACTGAATGGGGTAAGCGCCTGCCATCATGGTTAGGGCGACACCGCCTGCTCCGCGCCATTCTCCTGACCAGGAGAGCAGGCTTGACGGTCGACGGGTTCATCGAACGCTAGCGCAGCAATGAAGGCGGCGCGGAACGGGCCAACTTTCCGCTGTTCCTGACCGAACTGGCGCAGGTTCTGGGCCTGCCCCAACCCGATCCGGCCAGCGCCAACCACGCCCACAACGATTACGTGTTCGAACGCGCCGTGGTGGAAGTGGACGAGGCCGGCCGCCGCAGCCATCGCCGGATCGATCTGTACAAGCGCGGGTGCTTCGTTCTGGAGGCCAAGCAGAGCCGCGAGCGGGGCGGAAGCAAGGAGATGCCGCGGCCCGCCGAGCAGACCGCCCTGCCCGGCTTCCCCGCCGCTGGCAGCGAGGGCACCGGCCCGCGCGGGCGACGCAGCGCGCATCGCGGCTGGGACGGACTGATGCGCAACGCCCGCGAACAGGCCGAACTCTATGCCCGCGCCCTGCCCACCGAGCATGGCTGGCCGCCGTTCATCCTGGTCTGCGACGTGGGCCATGCGATCGAGGTGTTCGCCGACTTTTCCGGACAGGGAAAGACCTACCGGCAGTTCCCCGACCGCGGCACCTTCCGCATCTATCTGGACGACCTGCGCGATCCGGCGGTGCAGGCCCGGCTGCGCGCGATCTGGACCGATCCGCACAGTCTTGATCCGGCGAAGCGCGCGGCCGCCGTCACCCGCGACATCGCGCGGCGGCTGGCCAGCGTGAGCAAGCTGCTGGAGGATCGCGGCTACCGCCCCGAACCGGTGGCGCATTTCCTGATGCGCTGCCTGTTCACCATGTTCGCCGAGGACACCGGCCTGCTCGAACGCGGCAGTTTTGCCGATGTTCTGGCCGGCGCGCGCGCTGATCCGGACAGTTTCGCGCCGATGCTGGAGGAGCTGTGGCGCACGATGGACCGCGGGGGGTTCAGCACCACGCTGCGGCGCAAGGTGCGCCATTTCAACGGCGGACTGTTTGCCCACAGCCCCGCGATCCCGCTGCGGCGCGAGGAGATCGGCGAGCTTTACGAGGCGGCCCGGCACGACTGGACCGAGGTTGAACCGGCGATCTTCGGCACCCTGCTGGAACAGGCGCTGGACCCCGAGGAACGCCGGCGGCTGGGCGCGCACTACACCCCGCGCGCCTATGTGGAGCGGCTGGTCAATGCCACCGTGATCGAACCGCTGCAGGCCGAATGGCAAACCATCGTGCTGGGCACGGTCGAGCGCGAGCACGACAGCGACCGCCACGCCGCCATCAAGCTGGTCCACGATTTCCACGCGAAGCTGGCCGCCACCCGCGTGCTCGATCCCGCCTGCGGCACCGGCAATTTCCTCTATGTCGCGCTTGAGCTGATGAAGCGGCTGGAGGGCGACGTGCTGGAGGTGCTGGCCGATCTGGGCGGGCAGGAGGCGCTGGCGCTGGAAACCAGCACCGTCCATCCGCGCAATTTCCTGGGGCTGGAGCTGAACCCGCGCGCCGCCGCGATTGCCGAACTGGTGCTGTGGCTGGGCTATCTGCAATGGCAGCTGCGCAATGGCACCAGCATCGCCGATCCGGTGCTGGAAAAGCTGAGCAACATCACCACGATGGACGCCGTGGTGAAGCACGATGGCGAACGCCCCAACGCCGATGGCAGCGGCACCGAGCTGGCCAACCCGCGCCGCCCGGACTGGCCCGAGGCGGACTATATCGTGGGCAACCCGCCGTTCATTGGCGGCAAGGATATCCGCAGCCGGCTGGGCGATGCCTATGCCGCCGCGCTGTGGAAGGCCAACCCGAAGATGAACAAGAGCGCCGATTTCGTGATGGTCTGGTGGGATCGCGCGGCCGACCTGCTGACCCGCAAGGGTACGCGGCTGAAGCGCTTCGGCTTCGTCACCACCAATTCGATCACGCAGGAGTTCAGCCGCCGGGTGATCGCCAGGCATCTGGACGGGCGCGTGCCGATCAGCCTGCTGCTGGCGATCCCGGATCATCCATGGACCAAGGCCAGCAAGGACACGGCAGCGGTGCGGATCGCGATGACCGTGGCAGCGGCGGGCCGGCACGAGGGCCGGGTGCTGGGCGTGGTGGGCGAGGCCGGGCTGGACAGCGATGCGCCCGACATTGCGTTCAGCGAGGCCAGCGGCGAGGTCCATGCGGACCTGACCGTGGGGGCGGACGTTACAGCCGCCCGGCCGCTGCGTGCCAACGATGGGATCTGCTCGCCGGGCGTTAAGCTGCATGGTGCCGGCTTCATCGTTTCCCCGGCCGAGGCGAAGGCGCTGGGGCTTGGCACCCGCGCCGGACTGGATCGGCACATCCGTCCCTATCGCCATGGCCGCGACCTGACCGCGCGGGCGCGCGGGGCCATGGTGATCGACCTGTTCGGGCTGGACGAGGCCGAGGTGCGGCGGCGCTTTCCCGAAGTGTTTCAGCACCTGCTTGTTGCGGTGAAGCCGGAGCGTGACGCGCAGGCTGTGAAGTCCGGCACAAAAGACGCTGCCGCATATGCCGAGAAATGGTGGATTTTTGGCAAGCCACGCACGGAACTACGCCCAGCGCTGGCGGGTCTGCCCCGCTACATCGCCACGGTGGAAACCGCCAAGCACCGGGTGTTCCAGTTTCTGGACGCCAGCATCCTGCCGGATAACAAGCTGATCGTGCTGGCAACCGCTTCAGCCGAACATCTGGCTGTCGTACACTCGCGCATCCATGAGATTTGGTATCTGGCCAACGCTGGCATGATTGGGATGTACGGCGCGCCGGCCGTGTATGTGAAATCTCTCAGCTTCGACCCCTTCCCCTTCCCCGACGCCATCCCCGACCAGCGCCAGCGCATCGGCGCGCTCGCCGAGGAGTTGGACGCGGTGCGCAAGGACGTGCTCGCGCGCCATGCCGACCTGACCCTGACCGGGCTGTACAACCTGCGCGACAAGCTGCGGCAGGGCGCGCCGCTCGACCTGGTCGAGCAGGACCAGCGCCAGCGCGGGCTGATCGATCTGATCACCGAACTGCACGACCGGATCGATGCCGGGGTGGCCGAAGCCTATGGCTGGCCGGCGGACCTGTCCGACGCGGAGATCGTCGCCCGGCTGGTCGCGCTCAACGCGCAGCGCCATGCCGAGGAGCAGCGCGGGATCGTGCGCTGGCTGCGGCCGGAGTACCAGATCGCCAAGGCCGGCGCGGTGGAACTGCGCCCGTCCACAGCCGGCGATCAGCTGGAAGCGGCCCTGCCCGAAGCCGCCGCGCGCAAGCCGCTGTTCCCGCGCGATGCCATCGGCCAGACCGTTGCGGTCATCGCCGGGCTGCGCGGCGGGGTGACCGACGCCGCAACCATTGCCCGCGCCTATGCGCAGGGGCTGAAGGTGGTCGCCCGCGTGCAGAAGACGCTGGATGCGCTGGAGCGGCTTGGCCACGTCAGCCGCGGCGCCGATGGCTACGCCTTGCGCCGCGCGGCGTAAGGCGCGATCGGCGCGGTGGCTGTCTCTGCCGCTGTCCGTCCGGTCGGCCTATCCCGCGTCTCCCGCTCTCCCCCGGCTCGCCTTCTCGCCTGTATCGCCTTCTCCCCCGTCTCGCCGTCTCCCCCGCTCGTCATGCCAGCGCAGGCTGGCATCTCTTGCCGCCGGATGGGCCGGCCGCGCCATCCGGCGGGAGCTGCCAGCCTGCGCTGGCAGGACGATTGGATCGGGAGCTGCCAGCCTGCGCTGGCAGGACGATGGGGCGGGAGCTGCCAGCCTGCGCCGGCGGGGCGGTACCGGGGCGAACATGCTTGACCCGTGGTTACCGGCCACCCCGCCGCTTTCCCCGAGGGTGGCGCAACCGGGCAGCGACACCTGCGGGCTAGGGTGAACGATCGACCGACCCTGTCCGCAAGGAACCCACGCGATGTTGGCCCTGACCCAGTGCTGGTTCACGCGCACCCATGTGCCGGCCTATGCCGGGCGCAAGAACGGCGAGGGCGTGTTCCGCAGCGACTGCCGGCACTGCGACCGGCCGATCATCTCGTGGGACAAGAAGGCCTGGCACCTGGCCGAGGGCTTCAACCTGATGAGCGTCTACCAGGGGATGGACAAGCCGTTCCTCTACCTGATCGACACCCGCAACGACTTCGTCGTGGCGCGCTTTCCGATCGACCATCTCGAGACCGAGCCCGAGGTGGAAGCCTTTGCCGAGCAGATCAAGCTCGACAACGGGGTGAACGATCCGGACAGCTCGCTGGCCTTGCGGGATTCGCGCAAGCGCAAGTTCCGCCGCACCGCGCTGAAGCCCCGCGAGCCCGAGATCGAGGCCCTGATCGTACCGCCCCCTGCCCCCGCCTCGGGCCCGGGCGCGGACGAGATCGCGGGCGAGCCGGTGCGTGATGCCGACAAGCTGACCGGGCTGCCCGGGCGCGGCACCTTCGAGGCGGTATTCGAGGCCGCATGCCGCGCGGCCCGCACCGACGGCACCGGACTGGTCATCGCCTTCGTCGATCCCGACCGGCTCGACCGGCTCAACCGCGCGCTGGGGCTCGATGCCGGCGACGGGCTGATCCGGCTGATCGCCGATCAGCTGGCCACCCTGCCCGGCTGCCACCGCCACCTGTCACGCAACCGCGGGCTGGAATTCGTGCTGCTGCTGCGGGCGGCCGAGGCCGACACGGTCGCCGCCGGGCTTGACCGGATCACCCGCGCCATCGCCGCCCTGCCCGATCTGGCGGTGGACGGCCTGCCCCCCGGAATCGCCTGCGGGCTGGCCCAGGTGCCGTTGGACGGCGATCCGCGGCTGGCGCTGCGCGCCGCCGACGTGGCGCTGCACCGCGCCAAGGCCGAGGGCGGCGGGCGCGTGGTCAAGGGCGTGATCGAGGAGCCGCACTGAGCCCGCGCGGTCGCGCGGGCTGGTGACAGGAGCGAGGCCGGGGGACGCTGAAACCTCAGCCCAGCGCCAGCGCGCGCTGGCCCGGTTCGCCCAGCCAGCGCGCCTCGACCTGCCAGACCTGCGCGACCAGCGCGGCGGCCAGCGCCGCTTCGGGCGGGCCATCGGCCACGACCCGGCCGCGGTCGAGCACAACCACGCGGTCGGCCCGGTTCATCGCCGTGGCCAGATCGTGCAGCACCAGCACCACCCCGCGCCCGGCCCCGGCCTGCGCACGCAGCAGGCGCACCAGCGCGGCGGCATGGGCCAGATCGAGATTGGCGAGCGGCTCGTCGGCCAGGATCCAGCGCGGTTCGCCGGCCAGCACCCGCGCGGCCAGCGCCCGCGCGCGCTCGCCGCCCGACAGCTGCGAGACCGGCCGGTGGCGCAGCGCGACCAGGTCCATCGCCGCCAGCGCCGCGGCGATCGCGGCGGCATCCTGCGCCGGGCTGGCCGCGGCCCGGCG
>NZ_JACLAX010000029.1 GCF_014230355.1 Novosphingobium piscinae | reverse complement strand
GGCCGGGACCGGGGTGGTCGCGGCCGGGGTGGTCGGGGCCGCTGCCGCCGGTGCGGCGCGGGGCGCGGCGGCGCGCGCCGCCGGCGCCGTGCTCTGCGCCAGGGCCGGCACGGTGGTCAGCAGCGCGGCAAGGACGAACGGCGAGCCGGCAAGGCGCATGGTACGGATCACATCAAACCCTGTTCAGATCCAGCGGGCCGGCCCGAGCCGACGCCGCGGATGGCGTGGTCCGGTTCATGCCCCTTTCGCCCGGCACCATCAAGCATTCCACCTGTCGCGGCGATGAATTGCCGGTGATGGTCCCCCACCCGGCGCGATCGTCCCGCCCCCGGGATGACGCGGAGGCAGCGCCCGGGTAAGGCGGGGGGATGACCGTCCCGTCGCCTGCCCTCGCCCGCCCCGCGCCCTCCCCCACCGCCCTCGCGCCGGTGCTGGCCGCCGTGGTGGGCATCGCGCTGTTCACGCTGATGGACGCGCTGATGAAGCGGGCCTCGCTGGCGGGCGGGGTCTGGCCGGCGCTGTTCGCGCGCAGCGTGGCCGGCGCGCTGGTGCTCGCGCCGGTCTGGCGGCTGCGCGGTGGCCGTTGGCCGGCCGGGCCCGTGCTGCGCCTGCATGTGCTGCGCGGCCTCCTTGCCTCGGGCATGGCCAGCAGCTTCTTCTACGGCGTGGTCATCATCCCGCTGGCCGAGGGCATCGCCATCTCGTTCATCGCGCCGCTGATCGCGCTCGGCCTCGCCGCGCTGGTCCTTGGCGAGCAGGTCCGCCGGGCGGCGGTGGGCGCGGCGCTGATCGGGCTGGCCGGCGTGCTGGTGATTGCCTGGGGCCGGCTGGGCGAGCCGGCGCCGCGGCCTCATGCGGCCTGGGGCATCGCCTCGATCCTGCTCTCGGCCGTGCTCTATGCCTGGAACCTCATCATCCAGCGCCAGCAGGCGCAGGTGGCCAGCCCGCTCGAGGTGGCGCTGTCGCAGAACGTGATGATCGCGCTGGTGCTGGGACTGGCCGCGCCGCTGGTCGCGGCCGGGTCGGCAGTCCTGGCCGGAGACCCGCCCGGAACGGTGGAGGTCACGCTCGCCGCCATGCTGGTGCCGGTTGCCGGGGCCTGGCCCGATATCCTCGGCGCCGCGCTGCTCTCGTCGACCTCGCTGATGCTGCTGTCGTGGGCCTATGCGCGGGCCGAGGCGCAGCGGCTGGTCCCGGTCGAATACACCGCCTTCCTCTGGTCGGCGCTGATGGGCTGGCTGTGGTTCGCCGAGCCGGTCACCGGCTGGACCCTTGCCGGGCTGGCGCTGATCCTCGGCGGGGTCTGGCTGGGGACGCGGCGGGCGGCCCCGGCCGCGGACCGGGCCGCCGCCCTGCCGCCGTGAGAGCGCACCGCCGGGAACCGCCGATTCGCGCGGGGCTCGACCTTAGCAAGGCTTGACGTTGCGCCCGCGAACGCGCATCGGCGGCCCGACTCAGTCATCCGCGCCGGTCCCCTTCGCGGGCGCAGCGGCGCGGCAAACCCAGCCTCCAAGGGGGAACTTCGCAGACATGACCCAGGTCGGACAGGACACGCTCGGTACCCGCGCCACGCTCTCGGTGGGCGGCAAGGACTTCGCCTATTACTCGCTGCGCAAGGCGAGCCAGACGATCGGCGACGTTTCCCGCCTGCCCTTCTCGATGAAGGTCCTGCTCGAGAACCTGCTGCGCTTCGAGGACGGCGGCTTCACCGTCTCGACCGACGATATCCAGGCCCTGGCCGACTGGCAGAAGGATCCCAGCTCGAGCCGCGAGATCCAGTACCGCCCGGCCCGCGTGCTGCTGCAGGACTTCACCGGCGTGCCCTGCGTGGTCGACCTGGCCGCGATGCGCGACGCGATCGCCAAGCTGGGCGGCGACACCAGCAAGATCAATCCGCTGGTCCCGGTCAACCTGGTGATCGACCACTCGGTCATGGTCGACGAGTTCGGCCACCCCAAGGCCTTCGAGCAGAACGTCGAGATCGAGTACCAGCGCAACATGGAGCGCTATGACTTCCTCAAGTGGGGCTCCAAGTCGCTCGCCAACTTCTATGCCGTGCCCCCGGGCACCGGCATCTGCCACCAGGTCAACCTCGAGCACATCGCCCAGACCGTGTGGACCAGCCAGGACCAGTCCGGCGCCACCGTGGCCTATTTCGACACCTGCGTCGGGACCGATTCGCACACCACGATGGTCAACGGCCTCGGCGTGCTGGGCTGGGGCGTCGGCGGGATCGAGGCCGAGGCGGCGATGCTTGGCCAGCCGGTCTCGATGCTGATCCCCGAAGTGGTCGGTTTCCGCTTCACCGGCGAGCTGCAGGAAGGCGTCACCGCCACCGACCTCGTGCTGACCTGCACCAACATGCTGCGCAAGCACGGCGTGGTCGGCCGCTTCGTCGAATACTACGGTCCCGGCCTGGCCGGCCTGACCCTGGCCGATCGCGCCACCCTGGCCAACATGGCGCCCGAATACGGCGCGACTTGCGGCTTCTTCGGGGTCGACGACAAGACGCTCGACTACCTGCGCCTGACCGGGCGCGAGGAAGCGCAGATCGCGCTGGTCGAGGCCTATGCCAAGGAGCAGGGCTTCTGGATCGACCCCGCGGTCGAGCCGGTCTTCACCTCGACGCTCGAGCTGGACCTGTCGACCGTGGTGCCCTCGCTCGCCGGGCCGAAGCGTCCGCAGGACCGCGTCTCGCTGCCCGAGGTCGACGACGTGTTCAACGCCGACATGGCGAACACCTACAAGAAGACCTATGCCCGCGTGCCGGTGGAGGGCAAGGACTTCACCATCGGCGACGGCGACGTGACGATCGCGGCGATCACCTCGTGCACCAACACCTCGAACCCGGGCGTGCTGGTCGCCGCCGGGCTGGTCGCCAAGAAGGCCGACGCGCTGGGCCTGAAGCCCAAGCCCTGGGTCAAGACCTCGCTCGCCCCGGGCTCGCAGGTGGTCACCGACTATCTCGAGCGCGCCGGGCTGCAGCAGCACCTCGACAACATCGGCTTCAACCTGGTCGGCTATGGCTGCACCACCTGCATCGGCAATTCGGGCCCGCTGGCCGAGCCGATCAGCAAGGCGATCAACGAGAACGGCCTGGTCGCCGCGGCGGTGATCTCGGGCAACCGCAACTTCGAGGGCCGTGTCAGCCCCGACGTGCGCGCCAACTTCCTCGCCAGCCCGCCGCTGGTGGTGGCCTATGCGCTGAAGGGCACGGTGGTCGAGGACTTCACCACCACCCCGATCGGGCAGAGCAAGGACGGCGTCGACGTCTACCTGAAGGACATCTGGCCGACCAACGACGAGGTCTTCACCACGATGGCCGGCTGCATGGACCGCGCCATGTTCCAGGCGCGCTATGCCGACGTGTACAAGGGCGATCAGCACTGGCAGGCGATCGACGTCACCGGTTCGGAAACCTATTCGTGGCGCGCGGGCAGCACCTATGTCGCCAACCCGCCCTACTTCGAGGGCATGGAGATGACCCCGGCCCCGGTGAACGACATCATCGCGGCCAAGCCGCTGCTGATCCTGGGCGATTCGATCACCACCGACCACATCAGCCCGGCCGGCTCGATCAAGGCCGACAGCCCGGCGGGCCAGTGGCTGATGGAACACCAGGTCAGCAAGGCCGACTTCAACTCGTATGGTGCGCGCCGCGGCCATCACGAGGTGATGATGCGCGGCACCTTCGCCAACATCCGCATCAAGAACGAGATGGTGCCGGGCATCGAGGGCGGGATGAGCCGCTACGGCGACGAGGTCGGCGCGGTCTATGACGTGGCGATGAAGCACAAGGCCGATGGCACCGCCATGGTGGTGATCGCCGGCAAGGAATACGGCACCGGCTCGTCGCGCGACTGGGCGGCCAAGGGCACCAACCTGCTGGGCGTGCGCGCGGTGATCGTCGAGAGCTTCGAGCGCATCCACCGCTCGAACCTGGTCGGCATGGGCGTGCTGCCGCTGCAGTTCAAGGAGGGCGAGAGCCGCACCTCGCTGGGCCTGACGGGCGACGACAGCTTCACGATTCGGGGCGTCGCCAACCTGCAGCCGCGCCAGGACGTGGAGGTTCAGGTCACCCGCAAGGACGGCTCGACCTTCAGCTTCACCGCGCTGTGCCGGATCGATACCGCCAACGAGGTGGAGTACTTCATGAACGGCGGGATCCTCCACTACGTGCTGCGCAAGCTGGCTGCATAAGCCCGCCGCGCAGCGCCGGCGAAGGGGGCGGTCCTGCCGGGCCGCCCTTTTTCGTGGACGCCGGCCCGGGAAGGATTCCGTCGATCCCCGTCACGCCACCCCGCCACGGCCCCTCTGCATCCTCGCCCCGGGCCTGATCCCGGGCCCAGCTTCCGTTCGCGCACCCGGGTTGGCCGGCGATTGCGCCGCCAACGGGAAAGGCCCCGGAAACCCGGGGCCTTTAGACGGTTACCGGTAAGTCGGCTCAGGCCGCCTTGCGGGCCAGCCTGCGGCGCGCCACCAGGGCAGCGGCCCCGGCGCCGAAGAGCAGCAGCATCGGCGGGGCGGGCACTTCGGTGCCGCCGGTCGAGCTGGTGGTCGACGAGGTGCTGGTCGAGCCACCCGTCGAGGTCGACGACGACGTGGAAGACGATGTCGAAGACGAGGTCGACGAGGATGTGGACGACGAGGTCGACGAGCTGGTCGAGCTGCTCGTGGAGCTTGAGGTCGAGCTGCTGGTCGACACGTTGCCCGACGAGGTGCTGGTCGAGCTGCTGCTGGTGACATTGCCCGACGAGGTCGACACGTTCCCCGAGCTGGTCGACACGTTACCCGAGGACGAGGACACGTTACCCGAGGACGAGGACACGTTCCCCGAAGACGAGGACACGTTGCCGGACGACGAGCTGACGTTCCCCGAGCTGGTCGACACGCTCCCGGACGAGGTCGAGACATTGCCCGAACTGGTCGAGGTCGAGGTCGAGACCGCGCCCGACGAGGTCGACACGTTGCCGGACGAGGTGCTGGTCGAGGTCGAGATGTTGCCGGACGAGGTGCTGGTCGACCCGCCCGAGGTCGAGCTCGAGCTCGATCCGCCCGAGCTCGAGGTCGAGCCGCCCGAGGTGCTGGTCGAACCGGTGCTGGTCGAGGTGACCACGACCGAGCCGCCGCCGCCCCCGCCACCGCCGCCAAAGAACCCGCCGAAGAACCCGCCGCCGAAGCCGCCGCCGCCGAAGCCGCCGCCGATCACCACCGGCGTGCTGCCGCCGCCCGAGGGCGCCGGGGGCAGGGGGGGCATCATCGGCACCGCCGCCATCGCCAGCTGTGGCACGGGGTCGGTGGTGGTCGTGGTGGTACGGGTGATCACCCGGCGGATGCGCTTGACCTTGCGCGGCGCCGCAGCAACGCGGCGGTGCACCCGGACGATCTTGCTCGGCGCGGCCACCTTGGCGTGCTTGACGTACTGCGGCCGCGCGCTGCTGGGGGCCTCGGCCACGTGCACCGCGCCGCCGCCGATCAGCGCGCCGCCAGCCGCGAAGGCAGCGAGTTTGGCAATGGCCGTCCGTACCGACATAGGGTTCTCTCTATTGACCTGGGGGGCCGGAGTGGCGCCGGGGCCGGATGGGCCAACCCCGGCGCGCCTTTGCCCCGCTGGCAGAAACGCAGAGACAAACCGCTACGACAATCGTGTTAACCGATTCTCTGCGTCCCAAAATGCGGATTCGGCCCCCCGGTCAGGACTTGGCCGGGAAGCTGTCCCGGCTTGGTACCGAAAGCCCCGAAATCCTATCGTGACGCTTACCCTTGGCGGCGCGCGCCGGCCGGCCTGCCGTGCAGGCCGGTCAGGGGAGCCGGTCAGTCGGGCCGGTCAGTCGGGCTGGTCGAACAGGGTGCCGATCGACCCGCCGGGCGGGGTCATCCCCAGATGCTGCCAGCCGCGGTCGTTGAGGCAGCGCCCGCGCGCGGTGCGCGCCACCAGGCCCAGCTGGATCAGGTAGGGCTCGACCACCTCCTCGATCGTGTCGCGCGGTTCGGACAGGCCCGCGGCCAAGGTCTCCACCCCGACCGGGCCGCCCTTGTAGATCTCGGCGATCATGCGGAGATAGCGGCGATCCTGCGCGTCGAGCCCGATCGCATCGACCTCCAGCCGGGTCAGCGAATCGTCGGCGATGGCCCGCGTGATCGTCTCGGCCCCGGCGACGTGGGCGAAGTCGCGCACCCGGCGCAGCAGCCGTCCGGCCACCCGGGGCGTGCCGCGGGCGCGGCGGGCGATCTCGGTGGCGCCGCCCGGATCGATGCCGATGCCGAGCAGCCCGGCGCCGCGGGTGACCACCCGCTCCAGCTCGTCCACGCTGTAGAACTGCAGTCGCACCGGGATGCCGAAGCGGTCGCGCAGCGGGGTCTGCAGCAGGCCCTGCCGGGTCGTCGCCCCGATCAGGGTGAAGGGCGGCAGGTCGATCCGCACCGAGCGCGCCGAGGGGCCTTCGCCGATCATCAGATCGAGCGCGCGGTCCTCCATCGCCGGATAGAGCACCTCCTCGACCACCGGATTGAGCCGGTGGATCTCGTCGATGAACAGCACGTCGCCGTGCTCAAGGTTGGTCAGCAGCGCGGCCAGATCGCCCGCCTTGGCGATCACGGGCCCCGAAGTGGCGCGAAACCCCACGCCCAGCTCTCGGGCCACGATCTGCGCCAGCGTGGTCTTGCCCAGCCCCGGCGGGCCGAAGAACAGGACATGGTCCATCGCCTCGCGCCGGCTGCGCGCGCTTTCGATGAACACGCGCAGGTTGTCCTTGGCCGCCGCCTGGCCGACGAATTCCGCCAGCGTCTTGGGTCGCAGCGCGGCGTCGGCATCCTCGGCCTGGCGCTGGGGGGTGAGGAGGGGGTTGTCGGTCATGTCAGGCTTTGCTGACGTTTCAGGAACTCGTCAAACATCGGCACCGTAAAGGCCGTATCGCCATGGGCCGGGCTGTAGACCATCCCCTTTCTGATGAGCGAACTGCGCAGAGGCGCGACACTCTCGACCGCGACCCTGAGCCCCGCCGCGATGTCTCCCGATCGATGGGGGCCCGGACCCAAGGCCGCCATCGCAAACATGTAGGCCTTCTCTCGCGGCGTTAGACGGTCGAACCGAACCCTGAAAAAGCTCTCGTCGAGGCTGGCGACCGCGGTGCGCGTGGCCAGTTCGATGTCGGATGGGGTGATGGGCGACTGACGGGCGGTGTTCCAGCCGTGATACCCCCATTCCTGGATGAAGTAGGGGTAACCCTTGGTCAGCGCCAGGACCTTGTCGACCGCCCCGTCCTCGTAGGCGGCACCTTCGCGGGTTGCCGGTTCGATCAACGCCGCACGGGCATCGGCGTCATTCAGAGGCCCTATTTGGGGATAGTCGAACAACCGCTCGGCATAGGACTTCGACTTGCCGGCCAGACCAACAAGCTGTGGCAAGCCGGCACCGATTACCACCACGGGGAGTTGCCGCTGGGACAGCCTATGCACGGCCATGATCAAGGCACTGAACTCGGCCTCCGCGATGTACTGCATTTCATCGATGATCAGGGCCACGGCCGTGCCGCGGGCCTTGGCTGCATGACCGACAGCCTCGAACAGATCGGGCAGGTCTGCATCCAAGTCGCCGCTGTCGGCAATCCCGGGCGCTGGCTCGATCGTGAGGCCGAATTCAATCTCACCCACCGACACCTTGAGCGCATTGGCAAACCCCTTGAGGATCATCAGGCTTCGCTTCACGACCTCGTTGACGCGTTCCTTGGTGTCGAGCTGCAGCAGGATGCGCCTCAGGCAGGGCAATAGCACTTCGGGAAGCGACTTGTTCTCGGGTGTTTCCACCATCGCGGAGATATAGCCGGCCTCTTCGGATATCTCCTGAATTCTGTTGAGCAGGACTGTTTTGCCAACCCCGCGTAGGCCCACCAGCATGAAGCTCTTGGCGGGCCGGCCGTGCTTGATCCGGCCAAGCGTGACGCGTGTTCTGTTCAGGACGTCATCGCGTCCCGCCAATTCGGGCGGCTGGCTGCCAGCGCCCGGCGCATAGGGGTTGGTAATCGGATCCATAGCAATCTTTGTAAACTTACCATCTGACCACATAAGATCAATAAGATCTGTCAAACTCACCCGGCCGCCCGCTTCAGCGCCACCCGGATCAGGTCGTTCAGCCCCGCATCCTCGCCCAGCTCGTCGATGGCGCGGGCCACGGCATCGGCCGCGACCTGCGGCTTGAAGCCCAGGTTCTGCAGCGCCGAGACCGCATCGTTGCCCGGCGTACCGGCAGGCGCGCTGGCTACGGCGGCGGCGCCCGGGGCGGTGGGCAGGGCGCCAGCGCGGTCCTTCAGCTCGTTGACGATGCGGGTGGCCAGCTTGGGCCCCACCCCGTTGGCGCGCGCCACCATGGCGCTGTCGCCCCCGGCGCAGGCGCGCTGGAGTTCTTCGGTGGTCAGCGCCGAGAGGATCGCGAGGGCGACCTTGCTGCCCACCCCCTGGATCGCGGTGAGCAGGCGGAACCAGTCGCGCTCGGCCGCGGAGGCGAAGCCGATCAGGCGGATGTCGGTCTCGCTTACCTGCTGCTGGGTGAAGACCGTGCAGCGATCGCCGCGCAGGCCGAGGTGGCTCAGCGTACGGGCCGAGCAGAACACCAGATAGCCCACCCCGCCCACGTCGATCACCGCCCAGTCGGCGCCGAAATCGTCGAGGAGGCCGGTGAGCTTGGCGATCATGGTTTGTTCCTTTGGCAGGGAACGGTCCGCGGGGCAAGCGGGGGTTGCCCCCTGTCCTACAGGCCTGCCCCGTGTCACACTGCGCGCGGCTCTTTCTTATCGTCTTCTTGTCGTCGGACCTTCGGGCGCGGGCAAACTTCACTGTGCCTTGCGCACACGTGTGATCTTGGTGAAGTTCGCCCGTGTCAGCGGTGGCTGCCCAGCATGTTGGCATGGGTGATCGCCACGGCCAGGGCATCGGCGGCGTCCTCGCCGGCCAGGGCAACGCCGGGCAGCAGCACCTTGAGCATGGCCTGGATCTGGTGCTTCTCCGCCCCGCCGGTCCCGACCAGCGCCTTCTTGATGACCTTGGTCGAGTATTCCGCCACCGGCATGCCGCTGCGCGCCAGGCTGAGCATGGCCACCCCGCGCGCCTGCCCCAGCTTGAGGGTCGACTGCGGATTGACGTTGACGAACACCTCCTCGACCGCGCCGCTGTCCGGCCGGTGGCGCAGGATCATGTCGGTCAGCTCGGCATCGAGCTGGACCAGCCGTTCGGCCATGGACAGCTTGGCATCGGTGCGGATCTGGCCATTGGCGACGTGCGACAGCCGGCTCCCGGCCTTGGCCACCAGGCCCCAGCCGGTGCAGGTCAGACCCGGATCGACGCCGAGGATGATCACCGCGCGGGGTCCACCCGGTCAGAACCAGGCATCGCACGGGCGATCGGCGGTTTCGCCCAGCTCGGCCTCGGGCGGCGCCAGCAGGGCCACGGCCTCGACCAGGCTGCCGGCGAGCAGCGCGGCAGGTCGGACGAGATCGCCCAGCGCCGCGCGCCAGGCCATGGTCAGGCCGCCCCGGCGCAGCGCGAGGCCGACCGCTGGTTCAACCCAGCTTCTCCATCACTTCGTCGGAGATCTCGTAGTTGCCCCAGACGGTCTGGACGTCGTCGTCGTCGTCGAGCGTGTCGATCAGCTTGAGCAGGCTGCGCGCGGTTTCCTCGTCGACGTCGGTCTTGAGACTGGGCTTCCACGCCAGTTTGACCGCCTCGGCCTCGCCCAGCACCTTTTCCAGCTCGCGTGCGACCGGGTGCAGGTTCTCGACCGAGACCCAGATCGAGTGGCTCTCGCCGTCGCTCTCGACGTCGTCGGCGCCCGCCTCGATCGCGGCCTCGAGCACCTTGTCCTCGTCGCCCACCTTGCCGGGGTACTCGATCAGGCCGAGCCGCTCGAAGCCATGGCTGACCGCGCCGCTGGCGCCAAGATTGCCGCCGTTCTTGGAAAAGGCGGTGCGGACGTTGGTCGCGGTGCGGTTGCGGTTGTCGGTCAGCGCCTCGACGATCAGGGCCACGCCGCCCGGGCCATAGCCTTCGTAGCGCACTTCCTCATAGTTCTCGCCGTCGCCCTTGCTGGCCTTGTCGATCGCGCGCTGGATGTTGTCCTTGGGCATCGACTGGGCCTTGGCCGCGTTGACCGCGGCGCGCAGGCGCGGGTTCATGTCCGGATCGGGCATGCCCATCTTGGCGGCCACGGTGATTTCGCGGCTGAGCTTGGAAAACATCGCCGAGCGCTTTTTGTCCTGCGCGCCCTTGCGGTGCATGATGTTCTTGAATTTGGAATGGCCTGCCATGGTTCTTCTGCTGCTGGTTGCGGCGATTGCGCCGCCCCTAGCGCAGGCAGGCCGTTCCGGCAATCGGGGGCTGAGACCCGCTCACGGTCGGGCCCCGGTTGCGATCGGCGCCCGGACCGGGGTGCCGGTCCGGGCGCGGCGGATCATTCGATGCCCAGCGCGTTCTTGTAGGTTTCCAGCAGCAGTTCCATCTCGCGGCGGTCGTCGGGCTTCAGCTTCCGCAGGCGGATGATCTGGCGCATGATCTTGGCGTCGTAGCCGGTGGCCTTGGCCTCGGCGTACACATCCTTGATGTCGTCCTGGATGCCCTTCTTCTCTTCTTCCAGGCGCTCCACACGCTCAATCAGCAGGCGCAGGCGATCGTCGGCGGCATCGGCCATGAATGGTCTCTCCGGTTAGGCAAAGGAATCGGTTGCGGGCCGATAGCCGGGCCGGGGGATTCGGGCAAAGCGCCGCCTGTGGAAATCGTTGCGGCCCGGTGTCTGCCAGAGCGCCCGGGGCAGGTCGTCTCGCCGCACGAGAGGCTGGGTCATCCCGGCGCAGGCCGGGATCCCTCTCCGGATGGCGCCTAGTCGAGGGGGCGCGCCGATGCGCGGGACGGGTCCACCTGCGGCGGCTCGCCAGCGAAGATGCCAGCCTGCGCTGGCCTGACGGATCTGGGGCACGACGGATCTGGGGCATACCGGATGCTGGGGAGGGCTCGCGGTTGGGGATCAGGAAACCGCGTTGCGCTGCAGGCTGGCCTCCATCCGGGCGAGCTGCTCGGGCGTGGCCTCGGTCTGGAAGCGGGCCTTCCACTCGGCGGCGGGCATGCCGTGGATCACCTCGCGCGCGGCCGCCCTGTCCAGCGGGGCCCCGGCCTCGACGATCCAGTCCGCCAGGCAGTTGCGGCAGAACCCGGCCAATCCCATGAGGTCGATGTTCTGGGCATCGTGGCGGTGGCGCAGGTGGCGCACCAGCCGGCGGAAGGCGGCGGCGGCCTGGGCGTCGTCCAGCGCCTCGAGGGGATCCCCGATCTGCGCATTCGTATTTTCGGAACAGCTCATCCGTCAGAGTCCTTGGGTTTTTCCGGTCGGCTTGGCATAGGGCACCGGGCAACCGGAAGGAACCATAGACGTGGCGAAGACAGATCACCGCGGCCGCAAGGTCAAGATTCTAGCCACGTTGGGGCCCGCCAGCCGGAGCCCGGAGATGATCGAGCGGCTGCTCCATGCCGGGGCCGACGCGTTCCGCGTCAACATGAGCCACGGCGATCACGCCACCCACGCCGAAACGATCGCCAACATCCGCGCCGCCGAAAAGACCTTCGGCCGGCCGATCGCGATCCTTTGCGACCTGCAGGGCCCCAAGCTGCGCGTCGGGACCTTCGCCGAGGGCAAGGTGCTGATCCGCCACGGCGCGCATTTCACGCTCGATCGTGATCCGACGCCCGGCACAGCCGAGCGCGTTTGCCTGCCCCACCCCGAGCTGTTCGGCGTGCTGCAGAAGGGCCAGCGCTTGCTGATCGACGATGGCAAGCTGCGCCTCCGGGTGATCAAGGCCGAGCCGGACAGCATCCTGTGCACCGCCGAGGTCGGCGGCTTCATTTCCGACCGCAAGGGCGTGAACGTGCCCGATGCGGTGGTGCCCGTGCCCGCCCTGACCGAGAAGGACCGGCGCGATCTGGCCTTCGCGGTGGAGCACCAGGCTGACTGGATCGCCCTGTCCTTCGTCCAGCGCCCCGAGGACGTGGCCGAGGCACGCAAGCTGATGGGCGGCTATGGCGCGCTGGTCGCCAAGATCGAGAAGCCCGCCGCGCTCGACCGGCTCGAGGAGATCATCGAGCTGGCCGACGGGATCATGGTGGCGCGCGGCGATCTGGGGGTCGAGCTGAACCCCGAGGAGGTGCCGCCGCTGCAGAAGAAGATCGTCGAGGCGACCCGCCGCTCGGGCAAGCCGGTGATCGTCGCCACGCAGATGCTTGAATCGATGATCGAGAGCCCTGCACCGACCCGTGCCGAGGTCTCGGACGTGGCCAATGCGGTCTATGACGGCGCCGATGCGGTGATGCTCTCGGCCGAGACCGCCAGCGGGGCCTGGCCGGTCGAGGCGGTGACGATCATGGACCGCATCGGCAAGCAGGTGGAGGCCGACCCCGGCTATGCCGCGCGGGTCCACTTCACCGCGGTGCGCCCCGACGCCACCACCGCCGATGCGCTGGCCCAGGCGAGCGCGACGATCGCCGAGACCGTGACGCTGGCCGGGATCATCGTCTTCACCGGCTCGGGCTCGACCGCCCGCCGCGTCGCGCGCGAGCGGCCTGCCGTGCCGATGCTGGTGCTCACGCCGTCGATCAAGACCGCGCGCAAGCTGGCTCTGCTGTGGGGCGCGCATGCCGTGAACACCCGCGACATCGGCTCGTTCGAGGAGATGATCGCCAAGGGCAAGCGCATGGCCCTGCGCCACGGCTTCGGCGCGGCCGGGTCCAAGCTGATCACGCTGGCAGGCGTGCCCTTCGGCACTCCGGGCTCGACCAACCTGCTGCATATCGTGACGCTGGCTGGCAACGAGCTGGAAAAGCATCAAGGTTAGCGTCGATCGGACGCCCGCCGTCCCAGCCCCCAAGCCGGGACCGCTAGCCTCGTCGACGCAAGGTCGGTGTGATCCGGGCACCCGCCCCGGGTCGAGCCCGGGACGACGACGGGTCAACGGCTTCCGAACAGGGCCGAGCCCACCCGCACATGGGTGGCGCCCAGCGTCACGGCGGTCTCGAAATCGTCGCTCATGCCCATCGACCGCCCGGCCAGGCCGTGGTCGGCGGCCAGCTTGTCGAGCAGGGCGAAGAATGGCGCGGCCTCGATCCCGGCCGGTGGCACGCACATCAGGCCGATGACCGGCAGGTCGGCGTCGCGCGCAGTGGCCAGCAGGGTCGGCAGCTCGGCGATCGCACAGCCGCCCTTCTGCGGCTCGGCGCCGATGTTGACCTGGACAAAGCAGGGCACCCGGCGGCCGGCCCTGTCCATCGCCTTGGCCAGCGCCGTCACCAGCGAGGGACGGTCGAGCGCATGGATGCAGTCGAACAGGCGCACCGCATCCTCGGCCTTGTTCGATTGCAGCTGGCCGACCAGGTGCAGCTCGATCCCCTGATGCGCCGCGCGCAGGGCCGGCCACTTGTCCTGCGCCTCCTGCACCCGGTTCTCGCCGAAGCACCGCTGGCCGGCGGCGATCAGCGGGGCGATGCGCTCGGCCGGGTGGGTCTTGCTGACAGCGATCAGGGCGATCTCTGCGGGATCGCGCCGGGCGATGCGGGCGGCCGCGGCGATCCGCGCGCGGACATCGCCCAAGAGTGTGGCGGGCGAGGGGGTGGCTGGCTGTTCCATCGCGCCGCGCTATAGCGTGCCCATGCCGAGGCGCCAGACCCCCTTGACCATCCCCTGTCTCTGGCTCGTCTCGGACGCACGGACCGATGCCGTGCTGGAGTCCGCCCTGCAGCGGCTGCCGCGCGGCGCTGGACTGGTGTTCCGCCATTACCATCTGCCCGCGCCGGACCGTGCCGCCCGGTTCCGGGTGCTGGCCCGCCTGTGCCGGCGCCGCGGGCTGGTCGCGGTCTGGGCCGGAGCGCCGCGGACGGCACGGGCGCTGGGGGCCGATGGCTGCTATGGTCCGCCGGAGCTTCTGGCATCGGGTCCGGACCTGTTGCGCCTGGTCACGGTCCATTCGCTGCGCGAGCTGGCCGCGGCGCAGCGGGCGCGCGCCGATGCCGTGCTGGTTTCGCCGGTGTTTCCGACCCGCAGCCATCCCGGGGCACCGGGGCTTGGCCCGTTGCGCTGGCTGGCGATCGCGCGGGCCAGCACCGTTCCGGCCATTGCGCTGGGCGGCATGACCCGCCTCCGCGCCCGGCGCCTGCCCAGCCACGGCTGGGCGGCGATCGACGGGCTGGCCAGCGCTGTCCGCCGACCCTGAAAACACACGGGAATCCCAAGGATTCTTGACGAGGAGTCACCCGCAGGCGCATGAAGGCGCGTCGCAGGAGGAAGGGCGAAGCAGCATGGCTACTCAGGCACTCGGTCCGGGCGGGCCGCCCCGCCGCGCCGCGGGCGGGGGCTGGCGCGCCGTGCTGCGCCGGTCGTTGCACCGGGCCTCGGAGCTGGGACTGGCCTTGCTGCTGTTCGGGGCGGCGCTGTTCCTGGCTCTCGCGCTCATCTCCTATCACCAGACCGACCCCTCGGCCTCCACCGCCGCCGGCGGCCAGCCGCTCAACTGGATGGGCGGTCCCGGCGCCTGGATTGCCGATCAGGTGCTGTTTCTGTTCGGTCCGGTAGCGATTTTGCTGGTGCCGCTGCTGTTCGTCTCCGGCCGCCGGTTGTGGCGACTGGCCGAAGTGGACGCCGGTCGGGACGCGGACGACACCGAGGCCCCGGGAGCTGCCTCGCGGGCCTGGTGGCACGCCATGCCCCGGCTGCTGTTGGCCATGGTCCTGCTCGGTACTGTCCTGAGCCTTGCCTTCACCGCCCCGGGCGGTTCGCTCCCGGCCGGGATGGGCGGACTGTCGGGCCTGCTGGGCGCCAAGGCGCTGCGCGGCCTCGCCGCCTTCCTGCCCGAGGCGGCGCGCGGCTGGACGATCCTGGCCGCGGCGCTGGCCTGTCTGTTGGCCGGGGGCATAATCCTCGGCCGCATCTTCGCGCTCGACTGGGCCAGCCTGCTGACCGTGCCGCACGTGTTGCGCCGGGCGCGCCGGGTTCAGCCGGTGGCCCAGTACCAGGGACTTGTCGTCCCTCCGGCCGAGCCGCGCCGCGAGAGCCGGCCCGCCGTGGCTGAGCCGCTCCCCGGCGCCTCGCCCACCACCGAGCGGCGCGCGCCCGAGATCAGCGATCCGACCCGTCCGATCAAGCCTGCCCAGCTTTCGGCCGTGAGCCGGCAGGGCGACCTGTTCGACAAGTTCGAGCTGCCCCCGCTTGACCTGCTGGCCGATCCGCCGCCCAATTCACAGCCCAAGATCGACAAGCTGGGGCTGGAGCGCAACGCCCGCCTGCTCGAGACCGTGCTCGACGATTTCAACGTCAAGGGCGAGATCACCGCGGTCCGCACCGGCCCGGTGGTGACCATGTACGAGCTGGAACCCGCGCCGGGGATCAAGGCCAGCCGGGTGATCGGCCTGGCCGACGACATCGCCCGCAACATGAGCGCGATCTCCGCCCGCGTCTCGTCGATCCCGGGGCGCACCGTGATGGGCATCGAACTGCCCAACGCCGACCGCCAGATGGTGAGCTTCAAGGAGATGGTGGCGAGCGAGACCTTCGCCGCGCACAAGGGCCTGCTGCCGATCATCCTGGGCAAGGACATCGCCGGCGAGCCGATCGTGGCAGACCTTGCGACGATGCCGCATCTGCTGGTGGCGGGCACCACCGGTTCGGGCAAGTCGGTGGGTCTGAACTGCATCCTGCTGTCGCTGCTCTACCGGCTCACCCCGGCGCAGTGCCGGATGATCCTGGTCGATCCCAAGGTGCTGGAGCTCAAGTCCTACGACAACATCCCGCACCTGCTCTCGCCGGTGGTGACCGAACCGGCCAAGGCGGTACGCGCGCTCAAGTGGGCGGTCGAGGAGATGGAGCGGCGCTACCGCATGATGAGCGAGATCAGCGTGCGCAACATCTCGGGCTTCAACGACAAGGTCCGCGCCGCGATCGCCAAGGGCAAGCCGCTGGGCAAGCGCATCCCGATCGGCTTCGATCCCGACACCGGCGAGGAGCTGTTCGAGGACCAGCAGTACGATTACCAGGTGCTGCCGCAGATCGTGGTGATCGTCGACGAGCTGGCCGACCTGATGGTCACGGTCGGCAAGGAGATCGAGGTGCTGATCCAGCGCCTGTCGCAGAAGAGCCGCGCCGCGGGCATCCACCTGATCATGGCCACGCAGCGCCCCTCGGTCGACGTCATCACCGGCGTGATCAAGGCCAACCTGCCGACCCGCATCAGCTTTGCGGTGACCAGCCGGATCGACAGCCGCACGATCCTGGGGGAACAGGGCGCCGAACAGCTGCTGGGCAAGGGCGACATGCTCTACAAGCCGAGCACCGATCCGATCCGCCGCGTCCACGGTCCGTTCGTCTCGGACGAGGAGGTGGAGAAGATCGCCGACCACTGGCGCAGCCAGGGCGAGCCCGAATACGTCGATTCGGTCACGGAAGAGCCCGAGGATTCCCCCTTCGGCTTCGACGATCTGGATGCCACCGCCTCGGACAATCCGGAGGAGCGCAAGTACCGGCAGGTCTGCCAGCTCGTGTTCGAAAGCCAGAAGGCCTCGGCCAGCTGGATCCAGCGCCAGATGGGGGTGGGATACAATACCGCGTCCAAATGGATCGAACGCATGGAGGCCGACGGGCTGGTCGGCCCGGCCAACCATGTCGGCCGGCGCGAGATCTACCGCGACAAGGACGGCAATCCGCTCTGACAGGCGGGTGCGGAAAGGGGCTGCGAAGGTCCGGTTCGCGGCACCGTCGGGGTTAAACTTCGGGCGGCTGCGCCGTTTTCCAGAAGCAGGGAATGCTCAATCGGAAACAGGCGCATGAAGGCTCTGACGCAGTGCTGGTTCACCCGGGTCCACATGCCCGAGGCGCGGCCGTACAAGGAAGACGACGGAACCCTCACGAGCTACTGCCGCCATTGCGAGCGGCCGATCCTGTCGTGGGACCGGCATCGCTGGTTCCTGGCCGATGGCTTCAACATCACCCGGCTGGCGGAAACCGTGTCCGGTCGCTTCGTCGTCCTGCTCGACAGCATTGACGAAACGATCGTTGGCCGCTGGTCGATCGCCCATATCGAGGACCCGGCCGAGATCGAGGCCTTCAAGGCCGCGATCATCGAGCAGCACGGGGTGGGGCAGCCCGGTACTTCGCTTGAGCTCTACGACAGCGGCGACTTGCGCGCGGCCCGGACCCAGGCAAAGCGGGCCGCCGCGCGCCGGGCACCATCGGGTGCGACCCGCCTCTCCGCGTCCTTCTGACCTGCTTCCACTGAACCGACAGCCGCTCTGAACCCGGCTCGGCGCTGCCGCAGAGCCGGTCGGTGGTGTGCCGCCGTCCGGGCTGGTCGGGCGTGAACAGGACCCGCCTATACGCAATTTGCGCCATGTCCCGCGCGCGCGGAGCGCGGCATGCATGCCACCCTAGAACAGGGTGGAACCCAACAGTGGCAAGCGCAGGCAGGACGGCACGGCAGGACAGGAAAGGGTGCGGCGCATGACCGTCGCGCTCAACCGCCGCCACTTCCTCGCCGGAGCTGCGACGGTCTCGGCCACGCTGACCCCGGCGGCCCCGGCCTTCGCGCTGGCCCCTGCCGAGCAGCAGCTGACCGGGCTGATGGACCGCCTGTGGGACGAGCAGCTCCGCCGGTTCCCCGAAACCGCCACCGCCTGCGGCGCCGACACCGGCCGCCATGCTCCACTGCGCGCCCGGCTTGATCCCTGGTCGCGCGAGGCGCGCGAGGACTGGGTGGACTGGGCACGGTCGGCCGCGCGCCGCATTGCCGCGATCGACGCCACGGCCCTGCCGGAGCAGACGCTGGTCCACCGGGCAGTGCTGCTCGACCACTTCGGCAAGATCGCCGACCTCGGCACCCGCTACCGCTTCGGTGCCTCGGCCAGCGATGCCTGGGCGCCGGTTGCACCCTATGCCCTGAGCCCGGCGACAGGGCCGCACCGCGCCATCCCCGAGCTCCTCGATGCCCGCCATCCGGTCGCCTGCAAGGCGGATTGCGAGGCTTGGCTCGAACGGCTGGCGGCCTTCCCCCACGCTCTGGACGCTGCGACCGAATCGTTCCGCAGCGATGCGGCAGCGGGAGTGGTTCCGGCCGCAGATCTGATCGGGGCCACGCTGGCCCAGCTCGGTGCGCTGCGCCAGCGCGATGGTGCGGCCGATCAGCTGGCCACCGGGCTGGCGCAGCGTGCTGGCACTGCCGGGGTCGGCGGCGATTGGCAGGCCCGTGCGGCTGGCCTGCTCGACCGTGCCGTCCAGCCCGCGCTCGACCGCCAGATCGCCGCGCTCGAAAGGGCGCGCGGCCAGGCCGGTGACGCCGCCGGGGTCTGGGCGCTGGGCGAGGGCGAATCGTTCTACCGCGACGCGCTGGCCTGGCATACCGCCACCACCCGGACGCCCGAGGAGATCCATGCGCTTGGGCGCGAGCAGGTCGCCCGGCTCACCGCCGAGCTCGAGGCCGTGCTGGGCGGTCTCGGCCTGACCCAGGGCGCGCTGGCCGATCGCATGACCGCCCTGGCGCGTCTCCCGCGTGAGCGGTTTGCCGACGATCAGGCCGGGCGCGCCGCCCTGCTGACCGGCTTCGCCGCCACGCTCGACCGGGTCCGTCCCATGCTGCCCGAGCTGTTCGGCGTGCTCCCCGCCGTGCCCGGTACGGTCAGTCCGATGCCGGCCGGGTTCGCCGTGACGATGGGCTCGGTCTATGTCGAGGGCGCTGCTGCCGGGACGACGCTCTATGTCGACGTTGTCCGGACCGCCGGGTGGTCGCGCCATGCCATCGCGACGACGGCGCTGCGCGAGGGCATCCCCGCCCGCTTGTGGGAAGCCGCCAGTGGCCCGCGCAGCGGCGAACTGCCGGCGATCCGGCGCCGCGGGACCCGCTACGGCGCCCATGCCGAGGGCTGGGCGCTCTACGCCGAACATGTGCTCGACGACGAGGGGTTCTATGCCGGCGATCCCGCCAGCCGGGCGGGCTATCTTCACGACCATCTGCTGCGCATGGCCCGGGCCGTGGCCGACACCGGCCTGCACGCCCGGCGCTGGTCGCGCGATGCCGCGCTGGCCTACCTGATCGAAACCGCCGGGCGTCCGCGCGCCGAAATGCAGCGCGAGGTCGAACGTCTCTGCACCGCCCCCGGCCAGGCCTGCGCGGGGCTGGTCGGCCAGGCCGAATGGCAGCGCCTGCGTGCCTTGGCCCGGCGGATGGCGGGTGCGAGCTTCGAGCCGCGCCAGTTCCACCGGCTGGTGCAGCTTGGCCGCGCGCCCTTCGCCGTGCTCGACGAGGTGGTCGCGACCACCTTTACCAAGCGCCTTTCGGTGCTGGCGACGCGCCGGGTCTGAGCGCACGCCGACCTGCCCGAAAGGGGGAATGCGCAGTTCGGCGTATCAACAGCCCGGGTATCAGCGCCGATGCCGGGCGGAGCTTCGCAGAGGGTCGGGGCGCATGATCGACAGGACGATACCATGACCGAACAGTCCGGGACGCTGCAGCAGGGCCTTGGGCCGGCGATGACGAAGCGCGATCTGCTCGGACTGATCGGCAAGAGCGCCGGCGCAACCGCCATGTACATGGCGATGAGCACCTTTGGCCAGGCTGCGGCCTCGCCCTTCAAGGGGCCGATCAAGCTCGACGGCGACGCCAAGGGCGCCTCGGTGGTGATCCTCGGCGCCGGCGTCGCGGGCATGGTCGCCGCGCTCGAGCTCAGCCGGGCCGGCTACAAGGTCCAGGTGCTCGAGTTCAATGACCGTATCGGTGGCCGCAGCTGGACGCTCAAGGGTGGCGACACCTATACCGAGCTCGGCGGGGCCACGCAGGTCTGCCAGTTCTCGCCCGGGAACTACATCAACCCGGGCCCGTGGCGCATCCCGTTCAACCATTACGGGCTGATGCACTATTGCCACGAGCTTGGCGTGCAGCTCGAGACCTTCCAGCAGCTGAACTACAACGCCTATCTCCATTCGACCCAGGCCTTCGGCGGCAAGCCCCAGCGCTACCGCCATATCCAGGCGGACTACTATGGCCACGTCAGCGAGTTGCTGGCCAAGGCAGTCAAGAAGAGCGCACTCGACGATACCCTGACCAAGGAGGACGGCGAACTCCTGCTCGAATCGCTGCGCAGCTGGGGCGCGCTCGACAAGGACATGCGCTATGTGAAGGGCGCGGCCTCGAGTGGCCGGCGCGGTTGGGAGAAGAACCCCGGCGGCGGGCTCACCGCCGAGCCGATTCCGTCCGAGCCGCTCTCGACCGAGACCGTGCTGCGCTCGCGGCTGTGGCGCTCGATCGGCGGCAATCTCACCTACGATCATCAGCAGGCGATGTTCCAACCGGCCGGCGGGATGGAGCAGGTGGCCAAGGGGTTCGAGCGGGCCGCAGGGCATCTCGTCCGGCTGAACAGCAAGGTGACGAAGATCCAGCAGGGCGAGAAGGGCGTTGCCGTCGACTATCTCGATACCAAGACGGGCCAGAAACTGACTGCCACGGCCGACTGGTGCGTCTGCACCATCCCGCTGTCCATCCTCAGCCAGATCCCGATGAACGTCGGCGCCGATCTCGATGCGGCGATCCATGCTGTGCCCTATCTCCCCGGGCTCAAGGTCGGGATCGAGTTCAAGCGCCGCTTCTGGGAACAGGACGAACAGATCTACGGCGGGATCACCAGCACCGACCTGCCGATCGCCCAGATCTCCTATCCCAGCTACGGCTACGGTTCGAAGGGGCCCGGCACGCTGCTGGCCGCCTACAGCAACGGCGCCTACGCCTACGAGTTCACCACCCTGCCGCCGGCCGAACGGGTCCAGCGGGCGCTGGAGTGGGGCGCGCAGATCCATCCCCAATACAAGGACGAGTTCGCCAACGGCATCGCAGTAGGCTGGCACCGGGTGCCGTGGACCCAGGGCTGCTTCGGCATCTGGACCGAGCAGACCCGGGCAGAGCACTACAAGAACCTGTGCCAGCTCGATGGGCGGATCGTCCTTGCCGGCGAGCATGCCTCTTACGTCGGCGGCTGGCAGGAAGGCGGCATCACCTCGGCGCTCGACGCGATCGGGCGGTTGCATCAACGCGTATTGGCGGGCTGACATGATGACCAGCAAGACCCTTCTTATCGCTGTGGCCTCGACCTTGGCCGCCGGTGCCATCACCGCGAGCGCCATGGCGCAGAGCGCAGGCGAGGCGATGAGTGCCTCTGCGCTCGCCAGCCAGGGCTCCAAACCGGGCGATGCCGATGGTGCCTTCGTCACGATGAGCAAGTTCAGCGAGCCGGATGGCGAGAAGATGTACCGCCGCGTCTGCGCGGGCTGCCACATGCCTGATGCCAAGGGAGTGTCCACCGGGGCGGGGTTCTATCCTGCCCTGGCGGCGAACAAGAACCTGATGTCCAGCGGCTATCCGGTCTACGTGGTGCTCAAAGGCAAGAACGGCATGCCGGCGGTCGGTGCGATGATGACCGACCAGCAGGTGGCCGACGTGGTCAACTATGTCCGGACCCATTTCGGCAACCGCTACAAGGATCCGGTCAAGGCCGAGGACGTCAAGGCGGTGCGCTGAGCGCAGCTGGCCGCTCCGTCCTGATCCGGGATCGCCAGGGCGCGGCAAAGTTTTTCGAAAAAGGGTGTTGACCGAATCAAGAGGCGCCCATAGATGCGCCTTCACCGACGCGGCGCTGCGGTTTTTCGCAGGCTGGGTTGGTCGCTGACAGAGGCGGATGACCATTTCCCCCGGTTTATGGATCGGGGAGGGGTTGGTTGTCCGGTTTGTTTGTCGGTTGTTGATCTTTGACATTGTTGGTTTTGATGAAGGGACATGTGGGCGAC
>NZ_JACLAX010000028.1 GCF_014230355.1 Novosphingobium piscinae | reverse complement strand
ACCACCGCTCCGACCGCCAGCGCGCCGTCGGCGGCGCTGGTCACCCCGGCGGGTTCCGCCGCCGGCAAGCCTGCCGCGGCCAGCCCGGCCGCCACCCTGCCGGTGCCGACCCCGGCGGCCGGCGGAGCGAAACCTGCCGCGCCCAAACCGGCGCCGGCCAAGCCCGCTGCCGCGGCGTCCGGCCCGGCCAAGCCCGCCGTGGCCGAAAAGCCCAGCCCGCAGCGCGTCGCCGCGGTGGCCAAGATCGCCAAGCCCGCCACCGGCAATGCCGGCGATGACGAGTACAGCTATGGCTTCCGCTTGTGGGAGGCCAAGTTCTACCCCGAGGCCCAGCAACAGCTGCGGCTCTATGTCGACAAGTATCCGCGCGACGCCAAAATCAGCTTTGGCCGCAACCTGCTCGGCCGCGCCTTCCTCGACGATGGCAAGCCGCGCGATGCCGCGCCGTGGTTCCTCAAGAACTACCAGGCCGACAAGAAGGGCGCCCGCGCCGCCGAGAGCCTGGTCTACCTGGCCGAGGCGATGCGCCAGCTGGGCGATACCAACCGCGCCTGCATCGCCCTGGCCGAATTCGCCGATACCTATCCGGCCGAGACCACCGGGCGGCTGAAGGGGCTCTACGATGCCACCCGCAAGGCCGTCACCTGCGACTGATCCGGGGGTGATCGATCCCGCCGCGGCGGCGCGCTTCGCCGCCGATCTCGGCGCGCTGCGCCGCCCGCCCGGGCGGCTTGGTCTGGCCGTGTCGGGCGGGCCCGACAGCCTTGCCCTGCTGGTGCTGGCCCACGCCGCCTGTCCCGGCCAGGTCGAGGCGGCGACCGTGGACCACGGCCTGCGCCCGGCCGCGGCGGAGGAGGCTGCCGGGGTGGCGCGGCTCTGCGCCGGGCTGGGTGTGCCGCACGAGACGCTGGCGGTCCAGGTGGCCCCCGGCAATGTCCAGACGGAGGCCCGCGCCGCGCGCTATGGCGCGCTGGCCGCCTGGCTCGAGCGGCGCGGGCTCGGCACCCTGCTCACCGCGCACCACGCCGACGATCAGGCCGAGACCCTGCTGCTGCGGCTCAACCGGGCGAGCGGGGTGGCCGGTCTGGCCGGGGTGCGTGCGGTGGGTGTTGTGCCCGGCACGCGCTGGCCGCTGCTGCGCCCGCTGCTGGGCTGGCGCCGCCACGATCTGGCTGCCGTGGTGACTGCCGCGGGGCTGCCTGCGGTCGACGATCCGAGCAACCACGATCCCCGCTTCGACCGCGCCCGCCTGCGCATGGCGCTGGCCGGGGCGGATTGGCTCGACATCGCCGCTGTCGCCCGCAGCGCCCAGCACCTGGCCGAGGCTGACGCCGCGCTCGACTGGGCAGCGGCGCGCGAATGGCAGGATCAGGTCAGCCCCGGTGCGCTCGGCTCCTATGTCTACCGCCCCCAGGCGCCGCGCGCGGTAGCGCTGCGGGTGCTGGCCCGGCTGATCGAAAAGCTCGATGGCACGGCTCCGCGCGGCTCGGCCGTCGCGCTGGTGTTCGACGCGCTGGTCGCGGGCCAGCCCGCCTCGATCGGCGGACTGGTGGCGCGGCCGCTGCCCGAGGGGTGGAGCTTCGCGAAGGCGCCGCTGCGCAGGGGCAAGAGCGATCCGGCCTAGGCGGCGGTGGCGCAAAGCCAGCCAGCGGGCCCCCGGAGCCAGTCCGGGGCGACGAGGGGAGAGGCGGGGTGGTGTCCGGGTTGGGTGGGGAGCGGATGTTGAGCTAAAGCCCGCCGAGGCCACCCCAAAACGCATGCGCACACCCATAAAATGGCACATCGTTAAAGCTATCGTCGTCCCGGGCTTGACCCGGGACAGGGCTGTTTTCCCCAACCTTCGCCACGCAAGCCCTGCCCCGGCTCAAGGCCGGGGCGACGATTAGAGGGTGGTCGTGTGTTCTGTGCTGAGAGGATCTGGATGTCCGACTTGGGGCGTGAGCAGCCATTGCACGCCAGAGCAGGCGTTGCTGACCCGCGAGGGCTTAACGTGGTGGCAAGCGGACTTTCCTTGATCCTCCCCGTGTTCGTCCGCCGGGCACAAAGGGGGAGGTGTCGGACGCCGCAGGCGGCTGTCGGAGGGCGCCGATTGCTATCCCCCTACCCCGTCAGCGAATCCCCCAAGCCCACCATCTTGCCGCGCGTGATGTAGACCGGGGTGCCGCGGGCGGCGATGGCGAACAGCTTCCTGGCGAAGGGGGTGGGCACGCCGACGCAGCCGTGGCTGGCATAGCCGTTCTGCACCGTGGTGCCGTGGATCGAGACGCCGTCGTTGGTCAGCCGCATCATGTAGGGCATCGGCGCGCCGTCATAGATGTTGGAGGTGTGGTCGGCGTCCTTCTCGGTGATCGGGAAGACCCCGGTGGGGGTGGGCTTCTCGGTGGTGCCGAGCAGCACCGCCGTCGCCGCGATCTCGTAGCCGCCGCGGAACACCGAAAGGACGCGCGCCTCGAGATCGACCGTGATCACCAGCGGCCCGTCGGCGGGGGCGCCGGCCTCGTCCCAGTGCCAGGCGCCATAGCGCAGCGGCCCGTCGATCGGCAGGATCCGCTTGATCACGAAGCGCTCGTCCCGGGCCGGCGCGGGGGCCGCCGGCGCAGCTGCCGCAACCGCGGGTGCCGGGGCGGGGCTGGCGGCAGCCACCACGGGGGCGGCCGCGCCGCGCGGCCCGGGAGACCGATCGGCTCCGCCGCCCAGCAGGCTCATCCCGACGATGCCGAGCCCCGCCGCCACCGTCGCCAGCCCGATCCAGCCATGGCTCGTCATCTGCACTGTCTGCCCTTGTCTGCGATCATCCCCAGGGTGTCCTCCCCCAGAACCGGGGCCAAGGCCAGCGCTGCGCCGGCCGTTTCCCGTCATGGGACTCGATAGCAGGGAAAGCTTAACGCCGCACCTTGCCTCGCGCGAAGGCCGCGGCCCCGACGAGCTTGACCCCAAAGCCCGTTCGGATCGGGCCCTTCGCCAAGCTCAGGACAAACTGTGGCCGCATGGGCCGCAGTCGAGACAGGCTGCCCGATGCCTCTCAACCTCGCTCGAGGCGAACGGCTGAGAGGTGCGTCGACCTCAACCGGACAGATTCCAGCCCGCTCTACCCGTGCGCGCCGAACTCGTTGGCGATGGCCGTGGTGATGCGCAGGCTCAGCTGCCAGGCGCGCTCGATCGGGTCGATGAAGTCGCGGCGGATCGCGGTGTAGCCGGTGGCGCCGCCGTCGGGCCAGTCGCTCGGCTCGTCCACCGTGAAGTCCGACACCGCCGGGAAGCTGGTCGGGAAGGCCCGGCGCAGCTGGGCGAGGGCGTCCTCCACGCGCAGGGTGAAAACCATCTCGAGCACGTCCTCGCGGGCGATGTCGTTAGCGCGGCTGAAGGCCGGGACCTGCACCGCGCGCAGGAACATGTGCTGGAACAGCGCCAGGCGGATCGCCTGGAGCACGCCCATCAGCCGGCGGCCGTGCTCGCGGTCGGCCAGCGGGGCCTCGTCGGGGATCAGGTCGAGCAGGCGGTGGAGCTTGACCGCATCGACGCGCAGCCGCGAGACCAGCCGGCGGAAGACACCGGCGCGATCGTCCTTGGTCAGGTACTCCGCCAGGGTCAGCGACGCGGTCGAGATGTGCGCCTCGTCGCCGCGATAGGGCCGGCTGGCCCAGAACGCGGAATTGTACAGTTCGCCATAGGCCGCCACGGTCTTGATCGAGGCCAGGGCATTGGCGGCGCGGACCAGGCGCACGATCTGGCGGCCCCGGTCGCTCTCGCGCAGCAGGGCGGCGATCTCCTCCACGTTCCCGTCCGCCGCCGTGCCGAACCCGGCGATCACGTTCACCGGATAGCCCAGCTGCTGGAGGATGGCGTTGTGCGGGATCGCGCGGATCTGGCGCAGGCTCATCCGCCGGTCGGCGGCGATGTCGGATTGGCGACGCGACTTGCGGCTGCCGGTGTCGTTGAGCAGGCCAAGCCCGAAGGCGGTCACCGCGCGCGAATAGGTGTCGCTGGCCAGGTGCTGCTGCTGGACCCGGCGGATCGCGCGGTAGAAGTCGAGGCTCAGGTCGGTGCGGCGATAGAACGGATCGGTCGGCGCCTTGGGATCGGCCTCGGCCGGGGCGTTCTGGGCGAAGCGGGTCAGCGTGGCCAGGGCCAGTTCGGGCGAGCCGAAGCTGAGATAGCCGTCGCCGCCCTGGAACGAGACCTCGGGTTCCAGCCGGATCCCGGCGCGCACGAAGCGCCGCCGCGCCCAGGGTGACATCTGCCAGCCGACCCGGTCGGCGAAGCTGGACGGGTGGCAGCCGCGGCCCATCGATTCGCCGCCCGTGTTGAAGATCAGCGCCGACACGTCGCCCAGGCCATTGGCGGCCATGGCCTCGGCCATCCGGCCGTGCAGGCGTTCGATCGCCAGCGCCGCGGGAATCTGGCCGACGAACCGTCCCGCATCCGAAAAGCCGGTCTGGATCGCCACCCGGCCGCGGCCCTTCGCGTAATCGCGATAGGCCTCCTCGGCCAGGAGCGCGTCCATGAAGCGGCCGCCGTGCTCGAGCGCGCTCTCGGTCTCGAACAGCGGCGAGACGTCGACCTTGTCGGCGATCCCGAACAGCTTGGCGAAATAGAGCGCGGCCAGCACCGTGGTGGGCTGTTCGCATTCGGCCACCAGCATGCGGATCGGAGTGTCGGCGTCGATGTGGTGCAGGATCTGCGCCATGGCCAGGAACTGGCGCGTCGCCGTGCTGTTCTCGATCGCCAGCGCCGCGAAATTGGTGCGCAGCGGCCGCGCCTCGGCCAGCAGCTCGCGCATGCGGACCAGCGCGGCCTGGCTGGCCAGATCGAGCCGGCCATCCGGATCGATCCGGCGGCGGATCGCGTTCTGCAGCTGGGATGAGTTCACCCGGAAGTGGATCCAGCCCATGCCGAGCCCGTCCGCGCGCATCGCCGCGGCGGTGACCAGCAGCGCGCGGGCGGTGTCGTCATCGGCCTGCCGCGCCTCGGCCTCCAGCTCGGCGATCACCGGGCCAAGCGAGGTGAGCTTGTCGGGGTGGTCGGCGGTGAGCGTGTTGGCCGCCTCGGACAGCGCCGCCGGATCGCTCAGGTCGCGCGCGAACAGCGCCGCCATGGTCGCGGCGCGGTCCCCCGCCCGTGCCAGGCGCGCGGCCAGCTCTGGCGCGACGGCGGCCAGCGAGGCGGCATAGCCGGCCAGCCGCTCGGCCTTTTCGGCCAGGCGGTAACGGATCGAGGTGTGCCAGCCGATGTCGGTGCGGCCGTCCATGTCGTAGCCGACCCAGGTGGCGAAGCGGAACGGACAGGGCCGCACCTCGCGCCAGCGCTTGGGCCACTGCGCGCGGGCGGCGTCCAGCACCTCGCCGACGATCCGGTCGCGCGCGGACTGGGCGTGGGTCAGCGCCTTCATCGCCTCCTCGTGCTCGTAGTCGAGCGTGATCGCGTCGCGATCGTGCGGCGCGACGCAGACCGTGGCGGCGGCAATGTCGTCGCTCGAGGCGGCGGCGACCACGGCGGCGGTCTGCGCGCGGGAGAGCAGGAAGGTGGGGTGGGCGGTGAACACCACGTGCAGGAACGGGCGCTGCCACCGCGCCACGAACTGGGCGAACTCGCCGCTCTGCGCCGCGCTGCGGATCGCCGCGGCATTGGCCGCCGGATCGACCGGGCCGACCATCCGCACCAGCCGGCTCGCCCGCGCCTGGAGGCTTTCGCACTCCAGCTCGGCGATCAGGCGGTCCAGATCGTCCAGCCCGAGCTGGCCGTTCTCGAGCTGGCGCGAGAGCTCCAGCCCGAGCTGCGACACCGGGTTGAACAGCGGGCTCATCGCGGTGAGCTGGTGCAGCTCCTGCAGACGGGATTCGAGCGCGGCCACGTTCAGCGGCGAGACGAAATCAGGCACGGCATTGGGCATCGCGGGGCGTTCCTTCGGTTCCGCCTGTGTGGGCCCCTCTCCCCGAGCGGCCGGCCTATTTTTCTCAGACCGCCGCCCGCTGGGAAGCCAGTCTGTCAGAATTACCCCGCTCGTGTCGAGCGGGGTGGGGGGTGGTTCAGGGTTTGCCCAGCGCCGCGGCAGCGCGGGCAGCCGCCTCGATCGCCGCGACATCGGGCTCACCCTTGTTCACGATCCACGATCCGCCGACGCAGAGCACGGCCTCCAGCGCCAGCCAGTTGGGCGCCGTCGCGAGGCTGATCCCGCCGGTGGGGCAGAACTGCGCCATCGGGAAGGGGCCGGTGAGGGCCTTCAGCGCGGGAATGCCGCCCGAGGTCTCGGCCGGGAAGAACTTGAACTGGGTCAACCCCAGGTCCAGCCCGAGCATGATGTCCGCGGCATTGGCCGTGCCGGGCAGGAAGGGCACGCCGCTCGCCACCGCGGCCTGGCCCAGCGCCGGGGTCAGCCCGGGCGAGACGATGAATTCGGCCCCGGCGGCCAGCGACCTGTCGAGATCCGCCGGGTTGAGCACGGTCCCGGCGCCCACGATCGCCCCGGGCACCGCGCGCATGGCCCTGATCGCGTCGATCGCGCAGGGGGTGCGCAGCGTCACCTCCAGCACGCGCAGCCCGCCGGCGACCAGCGCCTCGGCCACGGGCACGGCGTGGGCCACATCCTCGATCACCAGCACCGGAATGACCGGGGCGGTGCGCATGATGGTTTCGATCGGGCTCATCTCAGCAGTGTTCCTTGGCAAAGGCAGCGGCCGCGCCGAACAGGCCCGGCTGCGGATGGGTGATCAGCTTGACCGGCAGCGCCGCCATCAGCGCCTCGAACCGGCCCTTGGCGCGGAAGCGCTCGGCGAAGCCCGACTGCACCAGGGTCTGGCGGATGCGCAGGCCCAGCCCGCCGGCGATCACCACGCCGGCTGCGCCCTGGGCCAGCGCGAGGTCCCCTGCGACAGCGCCGAGCGAGAGGCAGAAGCGGTCGACCGCGGCGGCGGCCAGGCTGTCCTCGCCCGAGGTGCCGAGCTGCCAGATCGCGCGGTCGTCGAGCTGGCGGATCGGCTTGTCCTCCATCGCGGCGAGCGTCTCGTAGATGTCGACGATCGCCGGACCGGACACCACCCGCTCCACCGAGACGCGGCGGAAGCGCTGGCGCAGCCGGGCGAGGATGCGGTCCTCGATCGAATCGAGCGGGGCATAGTCGATATGTCCGCCCTCGGTCGGCTGGACCCGGTAGCCGCCCGCGCCATCGCGCCAGACATGGGCGGCGCCCAGGCCGGTGCCGGGGCCGACCACGGTGATCGTGCCATGCGCGGGAAGGGCCTCGTCCGGGCCGCAGAGGTGGACGAAGTCGGTCTCGCCGACCCGCGCGACGGCATGGCCGACCGCGGCGAAATCGTTGACCAGGGTGTGGCGCTGGGTGCCCAGCTTCTCGGGAATCAGCGCGGGGCGGATGATCCACGGGTTGTTGGTGAAACGGATCACCTCGCCGCCGACCGGCCCGGCGATGGCGATGGCCACGGCGGGCGGCAGGTCCCGCCCGAGATGGCGGGCGAAGTCCTCCCAGGCGGTCTGGAAGCTGGCGTGATCCTTGGTGTGGAGGGTAACCGGATCGCCCAGCGAGATCGCGCCGTCAGCCCCGATCGCGGCGAGGGCGAAGCGGGCGTGGGTGCCGCCGATGTCGACCGCGACGAGTTCGGTGGGGGTGGTCATGCGCGTCGCCCCGGCAAGACCCTGGTCGCCATCTCGACCGCCACTTTTCGGCCGTCATGCTGAACTTGTTTCAGCATCCCTTCCTCCCCGCATTCAGGTCACGCATGTCTTCATGGCGGTAATGTCGCACGCCATTCGTCTCACCGTGGCAAAGGCACGATGGATGCTGAAACGGGTTCAGCATGACGATGCGGCTGTGAACGGCACAGGACCGGGCATTTCCCTCACAGCCCTCCCAGCGCCAGCATGGCCGATCCGCCGCACTCGGCGCTGTCGGCATGATGGCGGAACATGGCGAACAGCTCACGCCCCATGCCCTCGCCGGCTGGCGGGGCCTCGGCCGGCGCGCGGCCCGCCAGGTCGGTGAGCACCTCAAGCGTGCCCTGGTGGGCGCAGAGCCGGATCACATCGCCGTCGCGGACCTGCGCCAGCGGCCCGCCACCCAGCGCCTCGGGGGTGACGTGGATCGCCGCGGGAACCTTGCCCGAGGCGCCCGACATGCGGCCGTCGGTGACCAGCGCGACCTTGAACCCGCGGTCCTGCAGCACGCCCAGCGCGGGGGTCAGCTTGTGCAGTTCGGGCATGCCGTTGGCGCGCGGGCCCTGGAAGCGGACCACCACGATCACGTCACGGTCAAGCTCGCCCGCCTTGAACGCGGCGGTCACCGCCTCCTGCGTGTCGAACACGCGCGCCGGCGCCTCGATCGTCCAGCGCTCGCGGTCGACCGCGCTGGTCTTGAAGGTGGCGCGGCCAAGATTGCCCTGGACCAGGCGCATGCCGCCGTCCGGCTGGAACGGCGCGGCGACCGGACGCAGCATGGAGTCGTCGCCGCTTTCGGCCGGGGCGGGTTGCCAGACCAGCCGGTCCTCCAGGATCGTCGGCTCGGTGGCATAGGCGGCCATGCCGCCCGCCGCGATCGTCAGCGTATCGCCGTGGATCAGCCCGGCATCGAGCAGCTCGCGGGTGACATAGGCGATCCCGCCCGCGGCGTGGAAGTGGTTCACGTCGCCCGCGCCGTTGGGATAGACCCGCGCCAGCAGCGGCACGACCGACGACAGCTCGTCGAGGTCCTGCCAGTCGAGCAGCACGCCCGCGGCACGCGCCATGGCGGGCAGGTGGATCGCATGGTTGGTCGAGCCACCGGTGGCGAGCAGGCCGACCGCGGCGTTGATGATCGCCTTCTCGTCGACCACCTGGCACAGCGGCCGGTGGTCAGTGCCCTTGCGCCCGATCGCGGCGAGGCGGTGCACCGCCTCGCGCGTCAGGGCCGAGCGCAGCGGCGTGTTGGGGGGGATGAACGAGGCCCCCGGCACGTGCAGGCCCATCAGCTCCATCATCATCTGGTTGGAATTGGCCGTGCCGTAGAAGGTGCAGGTGCCCGGCGAGTGGTACGACTTGCTCTCGCTTTCCAGCAGGTCGGCGCGGGTCGCCTTGCCCTCGGCGTAAAGCTGGCGGACCTTCTGCTTTTCCTTGTTGGGCAGGCCGCTCGGCATCGGGCCGCCGGGGACGAAGACGGCGGGCAGGTGGCCGAAGCGCAGCGCGCCGATCAGCAGGCCGGGCACGATCTTGTCGCAGATGCCGAGCAGGGCCATGCCGTCGAACATGGCGTGGCTCAGCGCCACCGCCGTGCCCAGCGCGATCGCGTCGCGGCTGAACAGCGACAGCTCCATCCCGTCCTGCCCCTGGGTCACCCCGTCGCACATCGCCGGGACCCCGCCCGCCACCTGGGCGGTCGCGCCGACCTCGCGCGCATAGAGCTTCATCGCCTCGGGGTAGCGGCCATAGGGCTGGTGGGCCGAGAGCATGTCGTTGTAGGCAGTGACGATCCCCAGGTTCGGCCCGCGGCCGGTGGAAATCGCGGTCTTGTCCTCCAGCGCGGCGGCGAAGCCGTGGGCCAGGTTCGAGCACGACAGGAATTCACGGTCGCCATGCCGGTCGCCCTCGCGCGCCATCAGGTCGAGGTAGCGCTGGCGCGAGGCCTTGGACTTTTCGATGATCCGGTCGGTGACGCGGGCAAGGGTGGGGTGCAGGGTCATGGGTCAGCTCACTCGTGCCAGGTGACGCCGTCGCGCTCGGCCAGCGCGATCGCAGCCGAGGGGCCCCAGCTGCCGGCGGTATAGGTCTTGGGGGTGATCGCGTGGTCGTCCCAGGTCTGGCGGACCGAATCGATCCACTCCCACTGGGCTTCCACTTCGTCGCGGCGGACGAACAGGGTCTGGTCGCCCTCGATCAGGTCGAGCAGCAGCCGTTCATAGGCGATGCGCTTTTTCGGCCCGGCGAAGGCATCGGGCATCGAGATGTCGAGCGAGACCTCGCGCAGGCGGATGCCGCCGCGATCGAGGCCCGGCTCCTTGGCCATCAGCGACAGCGTGATGTTCTCGGCCGGCTGGATCCCGATCACCAGCTGGTTGGGCTGGGTCCGCGCGCCGCGCCCGGCGAAGATCGAATGCGGCACCGGGCGGAACTGCACGACGATCTCGGTCACCCGCTCGTACAGGCGCTTGCCGGTGCGCAGGTAGAAGGGCACGCCCTTCCAGCGCCAGTTGTCGACATGGGCCTTGATCGCCACGAAGGTTTCGGTGTCCGAATCCTGGCCCAGCTCCTGGTCGTAGCCGGGCACTGCCGCGCCGCCGATCGCCCCGGCGCGGTACTGGCCGGTGACGGTCTCGTCGCGCTCCACCTTGCGCAGCGAGCGCAGCACCTTGACCTTCTCGTCGCGCACCGCGGTGGCGTCGAAGCTGGCGGGCGGCTCCATCGCGACCAGCGCGAGCAGCTGGAGCATGTGGTTCTGGACCATGTCGCGCAGCGCCCCGGCGCCGTCGTAGAAGCCCACCCGGCCCTCCAGCCCGACCGTCTCGGCAACGGTGATCTGGACGTGGTCGATATGCGCCGCGTTCCACAGCGGCTCGAACATCACGTTGGCGAAACGCAGCGCCAGCAGGTTCTGGACGGTCTCCTTGCCGAGATAGTGGTCGATCCGGAAGATCCGCTCCTCCGGGAAGGCGCTGCTCACTGCGTCGTTGATGTGGCGGCTGGTGGCCAGGTTGGTCCCGAGCGGTTTTTCCAGCCCGATCCGGGTGCGTTCACCCGCGAGGCCGCTGGCCACCAGGCCGGCGATGGTCGGCTCGAACAGGCTCGGCGCGGTCGACAGGAAGATCGCGAGGCCGTCCTGCACCGGGCCGACCTTGGCGGCCAGATCGGCGAAGCCGGCGGCATTGTTGGCGTCGAGCGGCTGGTAATGGAGGCGGGCGAGGAACGGTTCGATCGCCGGCTTGCGGTAATCCGGCAGGTAGGTCTCGAGCGCCTCGCGCGCGAAGGCCCGGTAGCCGGCGTCGTCCAGCTCCTGCCGGGCCGTGCCGACGATCCGCAGGTGATCGCTCACCAGCCCGTCGGCATCGAGCGCGCACAGCGAGGGCAGCAGCATGCGCTGCGCCAGGTCGCCGGTGGCGCCGAACAGCAGCAGGCAATCGGCCGTAAAACGCATGATCATCCCCCGGGGGTCAGGATCGGCCGCGGAGCCGGTCATCGGCCCGCCGCCAGGCACGGGCCCGCTACAGGCCCTGCCACAAGCATATCCACCTGCCCGGGGGGAAGGGGAAGAATACGTCTGCGCTTCTCCGCATTCGAATGGATCATCGGCGCGCCCGTTCCGGTCCGCTCAGGCCAGCTCGTCGCGATGCTTGAGCGCCAGCACCGCCAGCTCGGTGCGGTTCTCCACCCCGAGCTTCTGGTAGAGCGCGTGCAGATAGACCTTGATCGTGCCCTCGGTGATTCCCAGCGCCGCAGCGATGTCGCGGTTGCGCTGGCCGCGCGCGATCAGCGCGACGATGGTCCGTTCGCGCGGGGTCAGCACCGCCAGGGGCGAGGGCACCGCGCGCCGGGCGCGCTCCTCCCGGGCCCGTTCGAGCAGGTCCGCGCCGACGACCGCCTCGCCCGCCATCACCCGGTCGAGCGTCGCGATCAGCACGTCCTCGCCGCCGGCCTTGGCGACGATCCCGTTGACCCCGGCGTCGAGCGCGTCGACCAGCCAGCGATCGTCGATCTGTGCGGTCAGCAGCACGACCGGGCGCTGATCGCCCGCGTGGCGCAGCTGTTGCAGCGTGGCCACGCCATCGCCGTCGGGCATGGCCACGTCGAACACGCAGATGTCGGGCTGGTACCGTTCCACCGCGGCCAGCGCCTCGCGCCCGGAGCTGGCATGGGCGATGATGGCATAACCGGTCGGTGCCAGCACCGCCTCCACGCCGGTGCGGATAAAGGCGTGATCGTCGGCAATCAGCACGGTGGTCATCGGTGGGGTCCTTCGCTGCGGGCAGGGAGGCGGATGGCAAGGCGGGTCCCGTCCAGGCCGCTGGCGACGTCGAGCGTTCCGCCCAGCGCGGCCACCCGTTCGCGGATCGACCAGGGCTGGCGCGTGCGGGTGGCGGCGTCGAAGCCGCTGCCATCGTCGGCGATGTCGAGCGCCAGCCCATGGCCATGGCGGGCCAGCCGCACGTTGATCAGCCCGGCATGGCCATGGCGCGCGGCATTGGCCACGGCCTCGCGCACCAGCTGCTGCAATTCGTGGCTGTACCACCCCGGCACGACCAGGCCCTCGGCCAGGTCCAGCGAGACCCGCGTGCTCCAGTGCATCGCGGCATCCTGCGCACTGGTCTCCAGGTCGGGCGCCAGGTCGCGCTGGTCGGGTGCGCCGGACGGGCTGCGCAGCGTATCGATCAGCCGGCGCACGCGCTCCTGCTCGCAGCGCAGGGCCTCGCGGATCGCCAGCAGCTCCTCGCCCGCGGCGGGCTGGGTGCGCGGGTTGCGGCGCAGCGCCTCGAGCCGGAAACAGGCTCCCGCCAGCGACTGCGCCACACTGTCGTGCAGGTCGCGCGCGATCGCGCCGCGGGTCCGGGCCAGCAGCGCCTCGCGCTCGAACTGCAGCACCGCGACGCGGTTGAAGGCGTTGCTCACCTCGCGGGCGATGATCTCGCCAAGGGTCACGAAGTCCTGCCCGGGTCCGGTGATCTCGCCCAGCACGATCACCCCGAACCCGCTGACGCAGGACAAGGGCAGGGCAAGGCCCTCGGCAATCCCGTAGTGGCTGGCCAGCACCAGCCGCGCGCGCAGCGGCAGCGCCCGGGGGAGATTGTCGCTGTCGCGGATCAGCTTGCGCTGCCGCGGGGCGTCGAACAGGCAGACCTCGTCGTGGCCCTCGTCCCAGCCGGGCAGGGCGTCGGGGCCGAGCCGGCGGAGCTGTCGATCGCCCGGGGCAACTTCGTGCAGATCCAGCCACGGTTCCTCCGCCTCGCTCCAGGCCAGCACGCCGCGCCGCGCTCCGGTCACCGCCATGGCATAGTCCAGGGCCTGCCAGCGCAGGTCGGCCCATCTGTCGGCCTGGCCTTCGCCCTCGGCCGTGGCCAGGTCGAGGGGGGCGACATGCGGGTCGCGGCGTTGCAACCCGAACCACACCAGCACCAGCAGCAGCGCCATCATGTAGAGCGCGCGGCGGCCGAAGCGGTAGAGGTCGATCGGCAGCCCGAGATGCCAGGTCAGTGATCCCGCCAGCAGGAACAGTCCGGTCGCCGCCAGCCCGGTCAGCGCCGCCATCCGCCAGTCCCAGCGCAGGGTGGCCGACAGGATGGCCAGCGCGAACAGGGCGAGGAACGGGCTGGTGAAATCGGCATTGGCCGCTTCGGTGACGAACACCGATGCCACGAACACCAGCACGTCGAGTGCCAGCATGATCCGGGCCAGCCGCTGGTCGAACCACCACGATCGCCAGGCCACGACCACCGCGCCGACGCTGACCAGCAGGTACAGTCCGAGCAGGACCTTGCCGCGATCAAGCGACGCATGGGTCGCCACCGGCTCGATCCACACCGCGATGAGAAAGACGCCGACGAGAATGGCCCGGAACAAGGCGATGACCCGGCCGGAACGGTTCTCGAATAGTGCGCGCGCGCTCATGCCTGACCCTCGCCACCGTTGATGCCCCCCCGGGGGGGACGCGGTCAAGCGGCTTGCCGCCTCTCCGCCGCTTTCCTACCCGCCCCGATTCGCGTGAGAGATCGGTTTCCGTCCCGCTCAAGGAGCCGCCATGGACCCGATCCGCACCCACCGCCCGGCCACCCGGACCACCCCCGCCGTCGCCGCGGCCCCCCCCGGCGTGCCGAACGCCCTCGGCCGGCTGTCGGAACGCTATGAAAGCGGCGGGCGCGGGCCGGGGACGGTCAGTTCCGGCCGCAGCGATCCCGGCGGGGTATCCTATGGCCTTTACCAGCTCGCCAGCCGCACCGGGACGGTTGCCGCCTTTCTGGCCGCCGAGGGCCGCGACTGGGCGGCCGCGTTCGCCCCGGCGGAGCCGGGCTCGGCCGCGTTCTCGCGGTGCTGGCAGGCCATCGCCGCGCGTGATCCCGGGCGCTTCGGCGCGGCCCAGCATGCCTTCATCGCGCGCACCCATTACCGCCCGGTCGTGGCCGAGGTGCTGGCCCGGACCGGGCTCGACCTGGCGGGGCGCGCGGCCGCGGTCCGCGATGTCGCCTGGTCCTGCGCGGTCCAGCACGGCGCGGCGGCGCGGATCATCGCCGCCGGCGTGGCCCGCGCCGATGCCGCCACGGCGCGCACCGCACCCGGCTACGATGCGGCGCTGATTGCGGCGATCTATGCCGCACGCGGCGCCTATGTCGGCCGCCTCGCGGCGCGGCTGGGAGGAGCGGCCGGGGCCGCGCTGGCGGCGATGGCGGCGCGCCGTTATCCCGCCGAGCAGGCCGCGGCGCTGGCCATGCTTGATGCGCCGCCCCCACCGCCACCCCCACCCCCGGCGCCGGGCTGAAACGCGTATTTGCCCTCGGCACCGATTGCGGCCACAGTCGGGACACCCTGTCCCCTCCTGCGCGAAGGTTGCCGATGCCCGTGTCGTTCGTCCGCCGTCTTGTCCTGTCCACTGCGCTCGCCGCGCTCGCGACCGCGCCGGCCCTGGCCGCCACCCCCGAGGAGACCGCCGCGGCGGCGCTGCGCGCGGCGCCGATGTGGGATGGCCACAACGATGTTCCCGAACAGCTGCGCGAGCGCCGCAAGAACGTGCTCGCCGGGTTCGACTTCCGCGACACGACCGGGACGGCCGACCCGGCCAGCGGCGCGATCGCGATGCACACCGATCTCACCCGGCTGCGTCAGGGCAAGGTCGGGGCGCAGTTCTGGTCGGTCTATGTCTCGGCGCGGCTGACCGAGCAGCAGGCGGTCCAGGCGGTGATGGAGCAGATCGACGTGACCAAGCGGCTGATCGCCGCCTATCCGGCCGATCTCCAGTTCGCCACCTCGTCGGCCGAGGTGCAGGCGGCGATGAAGGCCGGCAAGATCGCCTCGCTGATGGGCATGGAGGGCGGCTATGCGATCGGCTCGTCGCTGGGCGTGCTGCGCCAGTTCCATGCGCTGGGCGTGCGCTACATGACCTTGACCCACGTGCGCACGATCGGCTGGGCCGACAGCGCCACCGATGCGCCCAGGCACGGCGGGCTCAGCGATTTCGGCAAGGACGTGGTGCGCGAGATGCAGCGCATCGGCATGCTGGTCGATCTCAGCCACGTCAGCGAGGACACGATGATGGACGCGCTCGACGTGGCCCGGGCGCCGGTGATCTTCAGCCACTCCGGCGCCCGCGCGGTGGATGATCACCCGCGCAACGTGCCCGATGCCGTGCTCGCCCGGATGAAGGCCAATGGCGGGATCGTGATGGTCGTCACCCTGCCGTCCTACGTCAGCAGCCGGGTGCGCGAATGGGACCTCGCGCGCACCGCGCAGAGGGCGCGGCTCGATGCGCTCCACATCGCCGATCCCAAGCGGGCGGCGGCCGAGCTGGCGGCCTGGGTCAAGGCCAACCCCACCCCGCGCGCCACGCTTGGCGAACTGGCCGACCACGTCGACCGCGTGGTCAAGGTGGCGGGGATCGACCATGTCGGGCTGGGCGCCGATTTCGACGGGATGGATTCGACCACCGAGGGGCTGCCCGACGTATCCGGCTATCCCGCCCTGTTCGTCGAACTGGCCCGGCGCGGCTACAGCCAGGCCGATCTCCAGAAGATTTCCAGCGGCAACATGATGCGCGTGCTCAAGGCGGCCGAGGCCTATGCCGCGGCCCACAAGGGCGATCCCGCGATCGAGAGCCCGACTGCGTTCTAGCCGTCGAAACGGCCCCGCAGCGGGCCGGCCGCGCTCAGTCGCGCAGGAGCTCGTTGATCCCGGTCTTCGAGCGGGTCTGCGCGTCCACCGTCTTGACGATCACGGCGCAGTACAGCGACGGGCCCTGCGTGCCGTCGGGCAGGGGCTTGCCCGGCAGCGACCCCGACACCACCACCGAATAGGGCGGCACCCGGCCGATGTGGATCTCGCCGGTGGCGCGGTCGACGATCTTGGTCGAAGCGCCGAGGTAGACCCCCATCGACAGCACCGAACCCTCGCCGACGACAACACCCTCGGCCACCTCGGCGCGCGCGCCGATGAAGCAGTTGTCCTCGATGATCACCGGCCCGGCCTGGAGCGGTTCGAGCACGCCGCCGATCCCCGCCCCGCCCGAGATGTGGACGTTCTTGCCGATCTGGGCGCAGGAGCCGACCGTGGCCCAGGTGTCGATCATCGTGCCCTCGTCGACCCGCGCCCCCAGGTTGACGAAGCTGGGCATCAGCACCACGCCCTTGGCGATGTGCGCGCTGCGGCGCACCACGGCGCCGGGGACCACGCGGATGCCGGCGGCGCGGAACCGCGCCTCGTCCCAGCCGGTGAACTTGAGCGGGACCTTGTCGAAGGCCGGCGCTCCGGCCGAACCGAAGTCCATCACCGCATTGTCGTTCAGCCGGAACGAGAGCAGCACCGCCTTCTTGAGCCACTGGTTGACCCGCCAGCCGCCCTGGCCATCGGGCTCGGCCACGCGCGCCGCGCCCGAATCGAGCAGGTCCAGCGCCTGGTCGACGATCGCGCGCACCTCGGCGCTGGCGGGCGTGACCGTGTCACGCGCCTCGAACGCGGCTTCGATCTGTGCGGCAAGGTCGGTCATGGGACAGGAACTCCGGTAGCAGGGCGTCGAACCGCGCGCCTAGACTGTGCGTGACACCGGGGCAACCCGGAGCGACCTTCGCCGTACCGCATGATTAATTCGAGGTGAAGACGGCCCTGCTAGTCCAGCATCGTTCCGCTTCTGGAGGGTTTATGCGACGTCCTGCGTTCCGTTGTGCTGCCGCGCTGCCGGCGCTGTCACTGGTTGGGTTGCTGGCGGGCTGCGGCGGCGGCGATGGCGGCGTGGCGAGCACCCCGGCCGCGCCGGCGACCACGCCGGCCCCGGCACCCACCGCCACCCCCACACCCAGCCCGACCACGCCCCCGGTCACCCTGATCCCGGCCGAAAGCTTCCGCACCGCCGAATATGCGCGGTCGGATGGCCCGGTCTATCACAGCGCCATCCCCGCCTGGCAGACCGGCGCGAGCGGCAAGGGCGTGACCCTGGGGATCATCGATACCGGGATCGACACGAGCAACCCCGAGCTCGCCGGCCGCATCGTGGCCGCCTCGCGCGACGTGGTCAGCTCGCGCGGGCTCGCCAATACCGACAGCCACGGCACCCAGGTCGCCCTGACCGCGGCGGCCGCGCGCGACAACAGCGGGATCATGGGCATCGCCTGGGAGGCCGATATCCTGATGGCCCGCGCCGATGCCGTGGGCAGCTGCGACACCAGCGGCGGCTGCAGCTTCAGCGATTCCGCGATCGCCGCCGGAATGGACCTGGCCGTGGCCAACGGGGCCAAGGTGATCAACATCTCGCTGGGCGGCGCGGGGGCTGACGGACGGGTGCTGCGCGCGGTCGCCAATGCCGCCGCCGCCGGCGTGGTGGTGGTGGTCTCGGCCGGCAACGGCGCCGCCGCCAACCCCAACGCCTTCGCCACCAGCCTGCGCCAGGCCGGCGCCGGCAATGTCATCATTGCCGGCTCGGTCAATGCCACCGGGGCGCTGTCAAGCTTCAGCAACCGGGCCGGCACCGACGCCAGCTGGTATCTCGCCGCGCTCGGCGAGCAGGTCTGCTGCGTCTACGAGAACGGCCGGATCAAGACCACGGTCGACGCCAACGGGCAGACCTTCATCACCGTGCTGTCGGGCACCAGTTTCGCCGCGCCGCAGATCGCCGGCGCCGCCGCGCTGCTGCGCCAGGCCTTCCCCACCCTGACCGCGCAACAGGTGGTCGACCTGCTGCTCTCCAGTGCGACCGATGCCGGGACCGCCGGGATCGACAGTACCTTCGGCCGCGGCATCCTCAACATCGCCAGCGCCTTCGCCCCGCGCGGGACGACCTCGCTGGCCGGGGTCGGCACGACCCTGCTGGCCACCGACACCAGCCTGGTCGCCTCGGCGGCGATGGGCGATGCCGGGCAGGGTGGGGCGATCACCACCACGGTGCTCGATGCCTATCAGCGCGCCTATGCGCTCAACCTCTCGGGCATGGCCCGACGCGCGCCGGTCGCGCCGCGGCTTGGCGCGGCGCTGCTTGGCCAGGGGCGCGCGATCAGCCTGGCCAATGGCCCGGTGGCGCTGGCCTTCACCGCCGGCCAGCCGGGGCAGGGCGGCACGCCGGTCCTGCCCTGGTCCGGCCCGCTGCGCCTGTCGCGCGACGATGCCGGCATGGCGCGGGTCCTGGCCGGGCGGATCGTCGCCCGCATTGCCCCCGGGCTCGAGGCGGCCTTCGGCCTCGCCGCCGGCGCCGATGGCCTGGCCGTGGGGCTGCGCGGCGCACCGCAGCCGGCCTTCCTCGTCGCCACCCCGGCGGCGGACGATGTCGGCTTCGTGCGCAGCGATCTGGTCGCCACCGCGCTGCGGCTCGGCCGCGGCCGGACCGGACTGACCGTGGCGGCCGAGGGCGGCCGCGTCCTCCCGTCCCGCGTCGGTGCGGGACAGCCCGGCGATCCCCTGCGCGAGGCGCCGCGCGTCACCCGCTTCGGCGCCACGCTCGATCGCCGCTTCGGCGCGCTCACCGGCGCGCTCGCGGCCAGCTGGCTGAGCGAGGACCGGACCGTTCTGGGCGCGCGTCTGGCCCCGGGCCTCGGCGGGCGCGGGGCCGACAGCCTGTTCCTCGATCTCGCCGCCAGCTGGCGCCCCGGCGCGGGCTGGTCGCTCTCGGGCGCCTGGCGCCACGGTCTGACCCGCGCCCGCGGAGGCGACATCCTGCTGGGCAGCTCGCGCTTCGCGAGCAGCGCGTGGAACGTCGATCTGGTGCGCCACGGCCTGCTCGGCCGGCGCGACAGCCTGGCGCTGCGCCTGGCCCAGCCGCTGCGCGTCGAATCCGGCGGGCTCGACCTGCGCCTGCCCACGGCCTGGGACTATGCCACGCGCAGCGCGACCAGCACGGTGCAGCGCCTGACGCTGACCCCGACCGGGCGCGAGCTCGATGCCGAGCTGGCCTGGTCGGGCCCGCTCGGCGCGGGCACGGCCGGCGCCACGCTGTACTGGCGGCGCGATCCCGGCCACATCCGCAGCCTGCCCGCCGAACAGGGCGCGGCGCTGCGCTGGTCGCTGGGGTTCTAGCGCAATCCGCTCCGACGGGGTCCTCCCCCCGGGGGGAGGGTCCGCCGCAGCCCGCCTCAGCCCCTGGTCAGTTCGCGCACGAAGTCGATCAGCCCGGTCTGGCGGGTGCGGCGCATCCGCTCGGCGCGGAGGATCTCGGCCACCTGGGTGAAGCAGGCTTCGACATCGTCGTTGACCACCACATAGTCATAGCCGTCCCAGTGGCTGATCTCGGCCTGGGCGCGGGCCATCCGCGCGGCGATCACCTCGGCGCTGTCGGTGGCGCGGCCGATCAGGCGGCGGCGCAGCTCGTCCAGACTGGGCGGCAGGATGAACACGCGCACCACGTCGGCCTGGGCCTTCTGGTGGAGCTGCTGGGTGCCCTGCCAGTCGATGTCGAACAGGAAGTCCTGCCCCTCCTTCAGCCCGGCGCGGATGTGCGCCTTGGGGGTGCCGTAGGAGTGCCCGAAGACATGGGCCCACTCGAAGAACGCGTTGGCCTCGACCATGCGGTCGAATTCGTCCTGGCTGACGAAGTGATAGTCCTTGCCGTCCACCTCGCCCGGCCGCATCGGCCGCGTGGTCGCCGAGACCGACAGCGCGATCTCCTGGTCCTCGGCCAGCAGTCGCCGCGCGATCGTGGTCTTCCCTGCGCCCGAGGGCGAGGACAGGATGAACATCAGACCGCGGCGGTGGAGGGTATCGGAAGCCATATCCGCCCATGCCGCAGGCGCGGGGGAAAGATCAAGGGGGTGGTGTCCGCGGCAGGGTCCCGGGCATAGTGGGGGCTTCGCACGACACCGCCCCTAAATATCCGATGGCGCAGACTTTATGCTCGCCGCGATAACCATCGGCCGAGGCGTATCCCAGGCCTCTCGATCACCAAAAACGTTAGACAGGTGATCAATACCAACAGGACTGAGACCGGCAGCATGACAATCGGCACGTATGGTGTGGCGAGGTTACCAAAAAGAGGTGCGCCTTCCTCGAAAACGATTGCCAGAACAATGCCGTGAACAACATAGATCCCAAACGATACTTCGCCTAATACCGCAGCACCTTGGCTGACAAGCAGGCCCCAGAGCGAGTTCCCGCACGCGATGCAAACAAAGAAAAAACCGCTCAATGGCAGGGCCAGAGTGAAGCCTTCGTTTGGCATCAACATGCTTGCACCAAGTGCGAGCAGGGCCACCAAGCCCATCAGCGGCTGGCTGAGCACTAGGCGGACGGGTTCGTGATTGCGGAGTTCATACGCCATCATTCCGACTGCAAAGAGAGGGGCATACCGAAGGACACTAACGTCGATGCGATAAAACCTATAAAGCACACTGGCTACTGCGCCGATCAAAAATAGTAGTAAGGGTACTGTAATGGAGGGAAGGCGGAATTTTTTGATAATCTGCATCATTGCGGCACAGGCCGGTAAGATGAATAAATAAAACAACCACTCGTACCAGATTGACCAAAGAACCCCGGCGTTTAAGCGCCTGCTAAATGGATAGCCAAGAACGTCGACTTCTTTCCAGCCAGTTATCCATGAAATTGCTTCAATCAAGTAATTGCTATTCGTCTTTGCGCCGCCTCTTGCAAAAATTATCGTACTAACCATAACAAATGATAACAGTATTAACGGAACTATACGGAAAAATCTTCCGTAATAGAGGCTTTTCCAATCTAAGTTAGAAAAGCCTTCCAAAATTTTTGGATAAAATACCATTCCTGTAATCATAAAAAACAAACGTACGCTAACTTGTCCAAGACTCTCTATTGCATAAGATGATGGTTTTCCCCAAGGGACATCATAACGAACCATCATCGTCCAAATGAAAAAATGATGAAACATGACGGCAATGGCGAGATAGCCACGAAGGCCGTCAATGCATGGCAAGCGGTCTTTGCGGTTAGACACCGGAAACCCGACGCGTTCAATACGTCCAGCCAAAGCTGTCACCAATATCAGCGAGAGTCCCGCTGAAAACCAAAATATAGTTTTAAGTAACAAGCTGAGCATCCTTATGTTAAGGTGCCCCATAGCCCGGTCAAGCGGGTTCGCTCAAGCTGAAATCAGCTTGGAATTTGGCAGTCAATCGTGCTGAATATCGGTATTGTGCTGCATTGAGACATTCTACCCCGACTTGCCCCTCTTCCGGTCATACAGCGTCTTGGCCAGCAGCGCGCCGCCGACGATGATCGCCCCGGGGACCGAGCGGGTGGCGATGCGGACCGCGGCGGTGCCGAGCAGGGTCTGGCCGAGACTGCGGCCCTTGCCCCCGGTCTTGCCCCCGGTCTTGCCCCCGATCTTGCCCCCGATCTTGCCGGTGCCCTTGACCACGGCATGGCCGGCACTGGCCGCGCGGCCGAGCGGGCTGCGGTCGAGTGCGCCGCGCAGCAGGGCGCTGCCGCCACGCAGGACCAGATCGGTCAGCAGCACGGTGGCGAAGGCCGGGACGGCCGGGCTCTCGGGCGCTTCCGGCGCAGCCTCGGCCGGGGTCCCGGCTGCGGTGCCGGACGGCCGGGACACGTCGGTTCCGGTCTTGCTGCGTCCTGCCACGGGCCTTGGTCCTTCCGGCTGCGCCGTTACTTCTTCCGTCCGAAATCGACGGTCACGACGTTCGATCCATCCTCGCCGGCCACGCGCGAGCCATCGCCCGGTTCGCTTCCGGCGGCGTCGTTCTCGGCATCGTCGTGCGGCTCGGGGGTAAGGTCGGCCACGGTCGCCTGGAACTGCAGCCCGAAGTCCACCGCCGGGTCGACGAAGGCGGTGATCGCCGAGAACGGCACGTGCAACTTGGTCGGCACCTGGTTGAACGACAGCCCGACCGAGAAGCTGTCCCCGGCCACGGCGAGGTCCCAGAACTTGTTCTGGAGCACGATCGTCATCTCGTCGGGGAAGCGCTCGCGCAGCGACTTGGGGATATCGACCCCGGGCGCGGCGGTCTTGAAGGTGATGTAGAAGTGGTGGTTGCCCGGCAGCGTGCCGCCGCCGGCCGCCACCTGGCCCAGCACACGGCCGACCACCGCCCGCAGGGCCTCCTGCACGATCTCGTCATAGGGGATCAGGCTGTCGGGCGCGTCACTCATTCCCCCTCAAGTGGCGTCCTCGCGGCCGATGGTCAAGCCGGCTTCGTGGGCAGGGCGGCGCGAACGGGGTTCTTGCACCTTGGGCCGGGGGGGCTATAGGCGGCCGAACCCAAGGACTTCAGCCCATGCGCACCGCCAGCATCGCCCGCAAGACGCACGAGACCGACATCGCGGTCGAGGTCAACCTCGACGGCACCGGGACCTATCAGGTCTCGACCGGAATCGGCTTTCTCGACCACATGATCGAGCAGTTCTCGCGGCATTCGCTGATCGACGTGACCTGCCGGATCGTCGGTGACCTGCACGTCGACCAGCACCATACGGTGGAGGATTCGGCGATCGCGCTGGGCCAGTGCATTGCCCGGGCGCTGGGCGACAAGGCCGGGATCGGCCGCTATGGCGAGGCCCATTCGGCCATGGACGAGGCGCTGGCGCGGGTGGTGCTGGATATCTCGGGTCGGCCGTGGCTGGTGTGGAACGTGCGGTTCACCCAGGAACGGCTGGGCGAGATGGACACCGAGCTGTTCGAGCACTGGTTCCAGTCGATCGCCCAGGCCGCCGGGATCACGCTGCACATCGAGCAGCTCTACGGCAGCAACAACCACCACATCATCGAGGGCGTCTACAAGGGCTTCGCCCGCGCCATGCGCCAGGCGGTCGAGCGGGATCCGCGCAAGGGCGGGGCCGTGCCCAGCACCAAGGGCATCCTCGGGGCGGGATCGATCGAAGCGGGATCGGGCGAAGCGGGATCGGGCGAAGCGGGATCGGGCGACTGACATGGCCGAGGTCCTGGCCCTGATCGACTATGGCGCCGGCAACCTCCACTCGGTCGCCAATGCGCTCAGGGCGGCCGGGGCCGGCGGTGTGGCGGTCACCGCCGATCCCGCGGTGGTCCGCGCCGCCGACCGGATCGTCCTGCCCGGGGTCGGCTCGTTCCGCGCCTGCGCCGAGGGGCTGCGCGCGATTCCCGGGCTGGTCGCCGCGCTGGAGGAACGCGTGCGGGTCGGCGGTGCGCCGTTCCTCGGGATCTGCGTCGGCATGCAGCTGCTCGCCAGCCGCGGGGTCGAGCACGGGGTGACCGCCGGGCTTGACTGGATCGCCGGCGAGGTCCGCCTGATCGAGCCGACCGATCCGGCGATCAAGGTGCCGCACATGGGCTGGAACGACGTGGCGCTCGCCCCGCACCCGGGTGATGGCGGCCTGATCGAACCCGGCGAGGCCTATTTCCTCCATTCCTACCAGTTCCTGCCCGCGGACAGCGCGGCGATTGCCGCGATGACCGACCATGGCGGCGGGATCGTCGCCGCGGTGGCGCGGGACAACGTGGTGGGGGTGCAGTTCCACCCCGAAAAGAGCCAGGCCTACGGGCTGGCGCTGCTCGAAAGGTTTCTGGAATGGCGGCCGTGACTGCCAGGTCAATCTTGTCGTGTGCAACCCTTGTCCCGTTCGTGTCGAGCGAAGTCGAGACAGGTTGCGCGGCGCCTCTCGACTTCGCTCGAGGCGAACGGAGTTTTGCCATGATCACGTTTTGGCCGTGCGCGGCATGATCGTCTTCCCCGCCATCGATCTCAAGGGCGGCCAGGTGGTGCGTCTGGCCGAAGGCGACATGGCCCGCGCCACGGTCTACGGCGACAACCCGGCGGCCCAGGCCATGCTGTTCGCCGAAGCCGGATCGCAGTACCTCCACGTGGTCGATCTCGACGGCTCCTTCGCCGGCCGTGCCGAGAACCGCGAGGCGGTCGAGAGCATCCTCGCCAGCTTCCCCGGCCACGTCCAGCTCGGCGGCGGCATCCGCACCCGCGCCGCGGTGGAGGGCTGGTTCGATCTGGGGGTCAGCCGCGTCGTGATGGGCTCGGCCGCGCTCAAGGACCCCGAATTCGTCAAGGACATGGCGCGCGCCTTTCCCGGCGGGATCGTCGTCGCGGTCGATGCGAAGGACGGCATGGTCGCGACCGAGGGCTGGGCCGATGTGTCCGACGTGGCCGTGGTCGATCTGGCGCGCCGCTTCGAGGACGCCGGGGTCGCCAGCCTGCTGTTCACCGACATCGGCCGCGACGGGCTGCTCAAGGGGGTCAACATCGACGCCACGGTCGATCTGGCGCGCCGGGTCGACATCCCGGTGATCGCCTCGGGCGGGGTCAAGGGGCTGGACGATATCCATATCCTCGCGCTCCACGCGCACGAGGGGATCGAAGGCGTGATCACCGGACGGGCGCTCTACGAGGGGCGGCTCGATCTGGCCGCGGCGATCGCCATGGCGGAGCGCGGGTGATGGGGGTGGGGCTGATGGCGGCGCGGGGCCTTCGACAGGCTCAGGCTGAGCGGGCTTTTGTGTGCAGTGTTCAAAAACACCATCCGCTCAGCCTGAGCCTGTCGAAGGCCCCGCGCACCCGGAGTCCCCGATGACCGTCCGCATCCGCGTCATCCCCTGCCTCGACGTGCGCGACGGGCGCGTGGTCAAGGGCGTGAACTTCGTCGATCTGAAGGACGCCGGCGATCCGGTCGAGCAGGCCCGCGCCTATGACGCCGCCGGCGCCGACGAGCTGTGCTTCCTCGACATTTCCGCCAGCCACGAGGGGCGCGGCACCCTGCTCGACGTGGTCCGCCGCACCGCCGAGGTCTGCTTCATGCCGCTCACCGTCGGCGGCGGCGTGCGCACGGTGGAGGACGCCCGCGCGCTGCTGCTCGCCGGGGCCGACAAGGTCGCGGTCAACTCGGCGGCGGTGGCCCGGCCCGAGGTGGTGACCGACATCGCCGAGAAGATGGGCAGCCAGTGCATCGTCGCCTCGGTCGACGCCCGCCGCACCGGCGCGGGGCGCTGGGAAATCTTCACCCACGGCGGCCGCCGCGCCACCGGGATCGACGCGGTCGAGCATGCGATCCGGCTGGCCCGGCTGGGCGCGGGCGAGCTGCTGGTCACCTCGATGGACGGCGACGGGACCCAGGCGGGGTACGATCTCGAGCTGACCCGGACGATCGCCGATGCGGTGCCGGTGCCGGTGATCGCCAGCGGCGGGGTCGGCGCGCTCGACCACCTCGTCGCCGGGGTGACCCAGGGCCATGCCAGCGCGGTGCTCGCCGCCTCGATCTTCCACTTCGGCAAGCACACCGTGGCCGAGGCCCATGCCGCGCTCCGCTCCGCCGGTCTTCCGGCCCGCTCTTGACCCGCTTGTTGGAGCGTTGCATCGCGGTAGCATGACCGATACGCTCGCCCGCCTCGAACAGACCATCGCCGCGCGGCGCGGGGCCGATCCGGCCAGCTCCTATGTCGCCAAGCTCACCGCCCGCGGGGTGGGCAAGATCGCCCAGAAGGTGGGTGAGGAAGCCACCGAAACGGTGATCGCCGCGCTCTCGGGCGAGGCGCACGACCTGGTCGGCGAGGCCGCCGACCTGCTGTTCCACCTGATGGTCCTGCTCGGCGCGAAGGACGTGCCGCTGGCCGCCGTGATGGCCGAACTCGACCGCCGCGAAGGCTTGTCCGGTCTCGCCGAGAAAGCCGCAAGAAAGCCCGACTGATGCCGATCGATCCCCGCGCCCCCTATGACGATGGCAACGTCTTCGCCCGCATCCTGCGCGGCGAGATCCCCTGCCGGAAGGTCTACGAGGACGATTTCGCCCTCGCCTTCCACGACATCGCCCCGCAGGCGCCGGTCCACGTGCTGGTGATCCCGAAGGGGCCCTACGTCAGCTGGGACGATTTCTCGGCCAAGGCCGAAGCCGCCGAAATCGCGGGTTTCGTTCGCGCGGTCGGGACCGTGGCGCGCGAGCTCGGGCTGGTCGAGCCGGGCTACCGGATGCTCGCCAACGTCGGCCAGCACGGCCACCAGGAGGTGCCGCACCTCCACGTCCACCTGTTCGGCGGGCGCCAGTTCTACGCGATGGTGCCGCAGGACTGAGCCACCGCACCCCGGGGCCGGGCGGCCCCGGTTCCGGCGATCCACCGATCGGCCGACAATCCGCTTGCCCCGCGAGTCGCGGAAAGGTTAATACGGCGCCACCCATGACCGTGCCGCCGAACCCGCCCATGCCCCGGCCTGCCGAAGGCCGTCTCGACGGGCCGCTGCACCGCTTCGCGCTGCGCGCCCATTTCGAGGACACCGACCTGTCGGGAGTGGTCTATCACGCCAACTACCTGCGCTGGTTCGAGCGCGCCCGGTCCGACCTGCTGCGCCAGCTGGGGATCGACCAGCGCGCCGCGCATGAGGCGGGCGAGGGCGCCTATGCCGTGTCCGACCTGCAGATCCGCTACCTGGCGCCGGCCCGCCTCGACGACGACGTGCTGATCGAGACCGCCGCCGAGGAGCTGGGCGCGGCCTCGTCGCGGCTGGTCCAGCGCGCCTACCGCCTGGCCGCCGGGGACGGGCCGGCGGTGCTGCTCTCGGACATGCGCGTGCGGGTCGGGTTCCTCGGCCCCGATGGCCGACCGCGCCGCCAGCCGGCCGCCTGGCGGTCCGCCTTCGCCTCCTTCCAATCCGCAACTCCGGAAACCTGATGACCGTCCTGACCGTTCTTGCCGCCGCGGCGCCGGCCCACCTCAACCCGCTCAAGCTGTTCGCCGATGCCGATATCGTGGTCCAGGCGATCATGGCCGGGCTGCTCCTGGCCAGCGTCTGGGTGTGGACGATCATCGTCTCGTTCAGCCTGCGGATGGGCGCGGTGCGGCGCGCCTGCCGGGCCTACGAGGAGGGCTTCTGGCAGGCCAAGGACATGGAGGTCTACCACGCCGGGACCGACGGCAAGGCTCCGGTCGGGCGGGTCGTCAGCGCCGCGCTGGCCGAATGGCGGCGCAGCGGGGCGCTCAAGCAGCCCGACCGCGAGGGGCTGCGTCAGCGCCTGGCCATGGTGATGGACGGCGCGGTCGAGCAGGAGGCCGACCGCATGGGCGACCGGCTCAACTTCCTCGCCACGGTCGGTTCGGCCGCGCCCTTCGTCGGCCTGTTCGGCACGGTCTGGGGGATCATGAACTCGTTCTTCCAGATCGGGCAGCAGCAGAACTCCTCGCTCGCGGTGGTGGCGCCGGGCATTTCCGAGGCCCTGTTCGCCACGGCGATCGGCCTGTTCGCGGCGATCCCCGCGGTGATCGCCTACAACCGCTTCTCGCACAGCGTGAACGCCTTCGAGGGCAGCCTGCAGCGCTTCGCCGACCGCTTCCACGCGACGCTCAGCCGCGAGCTGGAGGCCCGCTGATGGCCATGGGCACGGCAGGCGGCGGCGGGCTCGGCCGCGCCCGGCGCCGCGGCCGCCGCGGCAAGCGCGGCGCCATGGCCGAGATCAACGTCACCCCGCTGGTCGACGTGATGCTGGTGCTGCTGATCATCTTCATGGTCACCGCACCGCTGCTCAGCGCCGGGGTGCCGGTCGACCTGCCCGACAGCCGCGCCAAGGCCCTGCCGCAGCAGCCGCGGCAGGTGACGATCTCGATGACCCCCGATGGCAAGACCTATCTCGATGCCGCCGAGATCGCCCCGGGCGAACTGGCCGACCGTCTGGCCGGGATCGCCCCGGGGGCCGATGGCAAGCCGCCGCTGGTCACGCTGCGGGCCGACCGGGGCCTGCCCTATGGGCAGGTGATGGCGGTGATGGGCGAGTTGAACCATGCCGGGTTCAACGCGATCTCGCTGGTCACCAACGGTTCAGTCACGGCACCCTAGCCCCGCTCCGATGGCATCGCGCGCCCCCACTCTCCGCCGCGAGGAGGCTGCCGGACTGGCCGTGGCGCTGGCCGCCCATGCCGCGCTGGTCGCCTGGCTGGCGTTCAAGCCGCCGACGCCGGCCCCGCTGCCCGCGCCTGAACGGATGACGGTGACCTTCGCCGACGAGGTGGCCGCGCAGTCGGCGGCGCCCCGGCCCGCGGCCGAGGCGCCGCCGGCGGTCGCCCCGGTGCTCGCCGCCGATCCGGTTCCGGCCCCGGCCCCCGATCCCGTGCCGGCCAAGGCGGCCCCGGCCGCTGCGGCGGTTTCCCCCGTGGCCCGGGTCCAGCCCCGGCCCGAGCCGCCGCGTCCGGCCCCACCGGCACGACCGCTGGACCGCGCGCAGCCGGCCCCGGCCAAGCC
>NZ_JACLAX010000027.1 GCF_014230355.1 Novosphingobium piscinae | reverse complement strand
AATGCCGACGCCAAACTTCGCCAGCAGCTCCTTCGCCTGGTATTCGTGGATGTTCATCGCCGTGCCTCTTTCCGCAAATGAGGCCCCGCGGCAGGCAGCCGCAACGGGCAGGAAACCGGATTAAGCGAGCGGTTAAACCGCCCCCGCGCTGCGCATAGGCGATGCCGGCCGGCTTGCAAAGAGGCCAGGTCCTGGCTTTTTGCGTAGCGTCCCGGGCGCTGCCGGCTTGCCATTGGCTGCGGCCCGTCGCATCCTGGTGGCCAGCGGCGCGTGTGGTACGCGCACGGCGGGGATCTCCATGACGGCGCGCCACCGGCCTCATCCCTGGGATCGTCTGGTGGCGCCATTGTGTGCCGCCGCGGCACTCGCCGCCGCGGCCCCGCTCCGGGCAGAGTCTGACCTGTTCATCGGCACCCTGACGCTGAACGGTAGCGAAGTGGTGCTGGAGCGCTGCGATCTGGCCCGCACCGTCTATGTCCTGCGCGACGATCCTGCCGGCGGCCGGGGTGCCGTGGCCCGCTTCCGGGCCCGCCCGATCCCGGCCTATGCCGAGGTGATCGGCCGCTATGAGGAGCAAGACGGGCGCCCGGCGCTGGCCGTGCAAGACTTCGCGACGAAGGCGGCGGGCCGCGACTGCCATCTGGTGACCGCGGTGGCGCAGCTTGCCCCGGTGCCCGAGGGAGCCCCGCCGCGCGACCTGGTGGCCGATGCGGCCGGCAACCGGATCACGGCGCTGCCCCCGGAGCCCGACGCGGCGGGACGCCACTGCACCGCGAGCGGCGACTGGTGCGTGGCGCTGGGGTTCGAGGACGAAGCGATCGTCGCCACCGTCACCACTCCCGCGACCGGCGCGAGCCACCGAATCGTCCTGCCCGACCCGCCGCACGACAGCGGCTTCGACCACAGCGAGCTCACCGTCTGGCCGGTCCTGATCCGGCTGGGCGGGGGCGGCGAGATGTTCGGCGTCATCACCGAGGAACGGGCGATGCTGTCGGGCGGCGGCGCCAGCGCGGCGCGGCTCTCGCTCTACCGCGCGGCCGGCGACGGTCCGGCCGAACCGGCGATCGACCTGCCATGGGACGCCAATGCGCTGATCCGCGCCTGCTTCAGCGAGAAGGACGTCCGCCAGCGGCGCGGCGCCTGCCATGACGAATACGGCTATGCCGCCAGCCTCGAGCTGGCCCCCGGCGGAACCCCGGGGGCGCCGGTCCTGCGCTATCGCGCCCTGGCCACCTCCTACCCGGGCGCGGTCTCACGCGGGGCGGATTCGCTGGCCGCGCGGCCCTTGCGCAAGGGCGACCTGGTGCGGGTGACCGACCCGGCCTGCACGTTCACGCGGCTGCTGCGGTTCGATCCGGCCACCGGCCGCTTCACCCCCGAGGCGCCGCTGCCGGACTGCAGCGACTACCGCGCCCTGTGATGGCGGGGCCGCGGCGACGGGATGCCGTGGAGGCCGGCGCGCCTAGTCCGGAGCCGCGCGGTCGACCAGCGCCATGAAATCGCGCGCGGCATCGCGGTCCGCGGGATCCTTGAAGGCGATGTCGAGATCGGGCCCGGCGCCGAGCATGTAGAGCAGGCTCCACAAGGCGAAGCGCCGCGCCCGGTCGGCCTCGAGCCCGAGATCGACCCGCATCTGTTCGATCCCGGCCTGCAACGCATCAGGCGAGATCGCCGCCAGGTCGGCCGTGGCGAAGTAGCGCCGGAGCTGGTCGTCGAAGTCCATCGCGAAGTCCTGTTCTGCTGCGTCCGCCCGGGCCGCGCGGGGAGCCCGGGTCAGCCCAGCGCGGCAGCGCCGGGCCGGGAGGCCGCCGCGTCGAACAGCTTCTGCGCCATCAGCACCGCCGCAGGCGCGTTGATTGCCGTGGCATCGGCGCCGACCTCATCGGCCAACGCCGGGTTGGCCGTGAACGGCGCACCGCCGACCAGGATGCCGATGTCCGGGTTCTGCGACTGCGCCCGGATCAGCGTGATCATGTCCCGGAGCGCGGCGATCGACTTGTCCGAGCCCATGGTGAGCGCCGCCACCGCGAACCACTGCGTGTGCGCCGCGCGGCCCACCTGGGCCGGGGTGCTTTCGAAGGCCGCGTGGACCGACCAGCCCGCCGCACGCAGGAAGCGCTCGACCATCGAAGCCCCGAAGAAGTGCTGATCGCCGGGTGCCATGGCCATCAGGATCTGGCGCCGGTCAGCCAGAGCGGGCAGGCGATGGGTCTCGTTGAAGCTGGCCAGCAGCTTCTGCAGCCGGGCCACCCCCAGCGTGACATCGATGAAATCGCACTCGTCGTTGTCCCAGAGTTCGCCCAGCTGGCGCGCGGTCGGCTCGAGCAGATCGATGAACAGGCGCTCCATCGACAGGCCCCGGTCGCGCAGCACCAGCACATAGCTGACCGCGGCTTCGAGATCGTTGCCCAGCATGATGTCGGCCAGCGCCGAGACATCGGCGGCATTCGGCGCGGTATCCGGGGCAAGCGCCTCGATCAGGTGCTCGACCGGGGGCGCCTCGGGCACCACCTCGGCGTGCAGACGCAGCAGCTTGGGGATCAGCGAGCCGCTGACCGCCCGCGCCAGCCGGGCCTGTCGTTCGGTGAGATCATCGCGCCGGTAGAGCTCCTGGGCCACGAAATGATGCTCAAGTCGCGCAAGCCCCTCGCGATCGATCCCAGGCAGAGTGGATCGTCTGGCCCGTCCCATGTTCTTGTTTTGCCTTGGTTAGAAGTGCAGCTTCCGGGGCTGTACTCTGACCACGGCTGAGGGCAGATGTCGATGGCCGATCCCTGGCACGAGGCCGGCACCTAAGGCCATGTTGCGTATCAGGCCGGCTTGTGAAGGAGGTTCGCGCCCCGCCCGCCGCGAGTCTCGACCGTCTGGCCCGGCCGGGACGCACCGGCCTCCTCCGCCGCACCGGCACGGCGCGGCAAGGCTAACAGGCTCAGGGCATAGCCGAGGATCGCGCTGCCGCCGTAGCCGACCAGCGGGGTCGGGTAGTTGCCCAGCGCCGCCGCCGCGATCACGCCTGCCCAGACCACGCCGAAGACCGCGTAGCTCGTCCGGTTCGCCGGGTCACGGGCCCAGCCGACCAGCGCCGGGACAACCAGCAGCCCGGCCCCGATCAGGACCGCGAGCCCGGCGAGCGGGTGCACGGCGAAGGCGCCGGACAGCACCTGATCGACAAAGGGCACGGCCGGGAGGGCGTCGGCGCGCAGCAGGGTCACGGCGAAACCGCCAAGTCCGACCGCGAGCGCGGCGGCGACGGGCGGCTGCGGGCGGCGCAGGGCAAGCACGCCCAGCGCCGCGACGAGCACGCCGGCCATGGCCCGGTCGGGCTGGATCGCCAGGGCCAGGGCGGTCAGCCCCAGAGCCGCCGTGGTCAGTCCGGCCGCGGCCAGGCGGTCGGCGCCGCGGGCGCTGGCGACGAGCATTCCCGGCAGCAGGACCAGGCTGGGTTGCAGCGCCAGACCCCCCAGGCGGAGCCAACGCGCCGCCCCGGCGACGCTGCTGCCGATCAGTCCGGTCGCCAGCAGGATGGCCGCCATCGCCACCAGCAGCGCGCCGTGCCGCTGCCAGCCGCGCGAAGGCAGGCTGCCAAGCGCGCAGAGCAGCGTGACCCCGAGGGTCCAGGCCCCCAGGTTGAGCGCGAGATAGCGCGGCGGCGCGCCGGCCAGGGTGAGGTAGACCAGCCCGAGCGCAACCGCGCCGGTGGCACAGCACAGGCCGACCGCGCGCGGGCGACCGGCGAGGGTGGTGATCAGGGTCATCAGGTGGCGGCTCCCGGTGTGAGGGACGAAAGGGGACAGGGCGCTGGCGGCAGCAGCGCGCGCCCGCGCGGCCAGCGCCTGCGGCAGGAGCCCGCACAGGCTGCCCAGCGCGAAGGCGAGGGCGCGGGTAGCGTCGGGGATGGCGGCGGTCTCGTGGCGGATCGCCCGGCCCCAGTCGCGCAGCGTGTCGGGCAGCGCCGCCTGCAGCACCCGGCAGACGGCATCGGCGAGGCGCCGGCGCAGCCCGCCGCTCACGTCGTCACCCCGCGCGGGCGCGCCGGATCCTGGGCCGGGGTGCCGGGCGGATGGGCGCGGGCCAGCTGCACCCCGGCCGCAGTCAGGCGATAGGCATGACGCGGCGGCCGCCCACCCGCGGCGGGCTGCTGCCACTCCGCCTCGAGATAGCCCTGCGCCTCGAGCCGGATCAGCAGCGGGTAGAGTGTCCCGGACTTGATGCCGGCCAGCCGCGCCAGCTCATAGCCATGCGACCAGCGCTCCCCCGCCGCGAGCAGCACGGCAAGAACCATCCGGGCATGGGGCGAAAGCGTGCGGGAGCGAACCATGTGCCATAAGTCTACCTAAGTAGATTTATTGTCAAGGCCGCTTTGCCGGGGTCATGCGCGCGCCGATCCAGGCCTGCCGGTCTTCACGCTGCGGCGGCGTCCTCGACACGAAGCTGGCAGCCTCATCAAGGGATCCTGCACCGCGATAGACCGCGATCGCCGGATAGGGGTAGACCGGTCGCGACCGCGGCGCGGGCTCGGCCGCGCCGGACTGCGGAGCCGCGACGGCCCCCATGCCGCCCGGTGGCGGCGCGAACTCGGCCGGCCGACCCATTGCGGTGGACCCGGCGCGGCGGGCGATCATGACCTGCGGCGCGGCACCGCCTTCCACCCAGGCCATCAGCGCGGCAAGCAGGGGAAACTGGCTCGGGCCATCGCCGCCCGAACAGTGTCCCATGCCGGGAAAGAGGAACAGGCGGGTGAAGCGGTCGCGCGCGGCCGTGCCCAGCGTGGCCCCCACCTGCGCGAAGTAGTCGATCGTGTTGAGCGGGCTGATGTGCGGATCGGCCCAGCCATGCCACAGGATCAGCTTGCCGCCCCGGGCGGCGAAGCGGCCAAGGTCGGGATCATCGGCGCTGTACAGCCGGCGGGCCGGTTCCTGCCGGACGAACTCCGCCGCGGTGAAGGGATAAGAGGCGATGCTGTAGCTGGGGTTGGGCGTATACAGCAGGTGATTGATCGTGCCGAGCGCCATGTCTGCGCTGCGGATCGCCCCGCCCGGCTCGCGCGGCACGAAGACCCCGACCCACTCGAGCTCGCTGCCCGGTTGCAGCGGCCCGACCTCGAGCCGCTCGCCCGCCGGGCTGCGCGCGCCCTGGTACATCAGCCGGGCCGCGGCCACTTGCCGGGCGGTGAGGCACTGGCCAGGCCGATAGGCGCCGCGGCACCGGACCTGTGCGGGGTCGAAGCGGCAGGCGCGCGGATCGGTGATCTGGCCGTCCACCAGCCCGTCGCGCGCGTCGCAGGCCCGCAGCACGGCGGCATGCAGCGGCGGCATGTCGACCGCGGTGAGCAGGGCCTTGCCATCGGGCCCGGTGTTGGCGCGGGCCAGCCAGGCGTGGTGGAAGCTGTTCTGCACGGTGAAGTTCAGCGCCGGCGCGCCGGCGGCGATGCCGTCGAAATCGTCGGGGAAGCGCTGCGCCGCGATCAGCGCCTCGCGCCCGCCGTCCGAGCAGCCCGAGAAATAGGCATAGCGCGGCGGGACTCCATAGAACGCCCGGATCAGCGCCTTGGCGACCAGGCTGGTGACGTGCACCCCGCGCCAGGCGAAGTCAGCGCGCTGATCGGCATTTTCGCCCCAGGCCGGATCCATCCCCTGATGCCCCATGTCGGTGGAGGCGAGCGCCACGCTGCCGTCGGTGACCGGGGCACAGCCCTCGGCCTTGTCGACATTGATCCGCAGCGTGCCACACAGGCCGCCGCACCCGGTCTGGAGATAGCGCTGGGTCCAGCCCTGCAGGGGCAGGCGAACCGCGAAGCGGATCGCGCGGGCCACCGTGCCGGTGACCTCGCAGTAGGGCCGCGCCCCGGCGACCTCGCGCGCGGCCTCGATCCGCGTGGCCGCCCCGGCCGCAGCCGACAGATCGACCGAGGCCAGATCGGCACAGGCCTGCACCGGAGCGACCACCGCGAGGTTGGCGAGACCCGGCCCGGTCTGGGCCAAGGCCGGGCCGGGTCCGCCGCCAAGCAGCACCGCGACCAGCGTCATGAACAGGCGTCGGACCAACCGTCCACTCCCTTGACAGGCCGCGGCGCGGCCTTGCTCGCCCTTGGTGTAGCAAGGCACGCGGCGAACACCATGCCTGCCACCGAACGAGGATCCTGAGACCTCACCGCACGGCGCAAGAGGACCCGCGATCACGGCCTTGCGCACAACCGGCCTGAGCATCGGCCACGGTATCGCAAGCCGGCCGCGCCGGAGCGCCATGCGTCGCGACGGGCGCACTCAGGGCTCGACGGGTGGCGGGGCGCTGTCACCGGCCCCGAGCGGGGCCTGCATGTAGACCGTGTCGAGCCACCGCCCGAACTTGCGCCCGACCGCGCGCAGCCGTCCGGCCGGGGCGAAGCCAAGCCGGGCATGGAGGGCGATCGAGGCCGGCTCGCCCCCGCCGATCACCGCGATCATCTGGCGGAACCCCGCAGCCTCGGCCGCGACCAGCAGCGCGCCAAGCAGGCCGGTGCCGATCCCCTCGCCGGTCCGCCCGGCGGCGACGTAGATCGAATCCTCGCAGGTCGCGGCGTAGGCCGCGCGATCGCGGAACGGCGCGGCATAGGCATAGCCCAGCACGGTGCCCTCGGCCTCGGCGACGAGGAAGGGCCAGCCGCGCGCCGCACTCTCCACGATCTTGGCGGCGAAGTCGGCCAGGCTGCGCGGGACGGTATCGAAGGTTGCCGTGCCGGTCAGGACATGGGCGGCATAGATCGCCGCGATCGCCGCGGCATCGCCGTCCCGCGCCGCCCGGATGTGCAATGCCATGGCCCCTCCCCCGCTTGCCTGCCGGGCGATCCTACACGCCGCACCGCCGTGCCGCCATGGTCCCACTGCCGGCCGCATCGAACGGCTTGCGCTGCGGCAGGACAGGGGTAAGCCCGCAGGGTCATCCACCCGGCGCGATCCGCGCCGCGGCCCGGGAGCGCCCTTGGACTATCTCGGCTTTGCCCTTGCTGTCGTGCTGATCGAACTGACCCCCGGGCCCAACATGGCCTGGCTGGCCGGCCTCGCCGCGACCGAGGGGCGGCGCGCCGGTCAGGCGGCGGTGGCCGGGGTCGCCCTGGGACTGCTCGCCAACGGGGTCCTTGCCGCGCTGGGGCTGGCCGCGCTGCTGGCCGCGGCGCCGCAGCTGTGGACCGTCCTGCGCGGCGCTGGCGCGGCGATGATGGCATGGCTGGCGTTCGACACCTGGCGCGGCGCCGGCACCGCCGTGGGCGATGGCCGCGGCCCGGCCCCGTCCACCGGGCGCGCCTTCGCCGCCGGAGCGCTGCTCAACCTGCTCAACCCCAAGGCCTATCTGTTCTTCGTGGTGGTCGCGCCGCAGTTCCTCAACGGCGCGGCGCTCGAGCTGCGCGGCGCCCTGCTGCTGGCGCTGATCAGTGCGGCGATTGCCACCGCGATCCATCTGCTGATCGTGGCCGCGGGGGGCCGCGCCCATGCCTGGCTGGCCGACGCGCGGCGCACCCGCACGGTGCGCCGGCTGTTCGCGCTGGTCATGCTGGGGGTGGCAGGCGCCTTCCTGCTCCCCGAACTGGGCTGAGCCCGCAGCCTATTCCGCGGCGGCGGCCGGGGTATAGCGCGCGCGGATCTGCTCGCGCAGCAGCAGCTTGTTGACCTTGCCGGTCGCACCCAGCGGGATCGTCTCGACGAACAGGTAATCGTCGGGCATCCACCACCGCGCGACCCGCCCGTCCAGCAGCGCGCGCAGCTCGTCGGCGGTGACCGTGGCGCCGGGACGCGGCTCGATCACCAGCACCGGGCGCTCGTCCCACTTCGGATCGGGCACCCCGATCGCCGCGGCATTGGCCACCCCGGGATGGAGCAGCGCGAGGTTCTCGAGCTCGATCGAGCTGATCCATTCGCCGCCGGACTTGATCACGTCCTTGGCACGATCGGTGATCTGCATGGTGCCGTGCGGGTCGATCGTCGCGACATCGCCCGAATCGAAGAAGCCGTCGGCATCGAGGATCTGGCCGCCCGCGCCGTTGAGATAGCCCGAAGCCACCGCGGCTCCGCGCACCAGCAGGCGCCCCTGGGTCTCGCCGTCCCACGGCAGCTCGGCGCCGGCCTCGTCGACCAGCTTGAGCTCGACCCCGAAGGGCGGACGGCCCTGCTTGAGCCGGTAGGCGATCTGGCGCTCATGGTCCGCCTCGGCCAGCGCCGCCGGCAAGGTGCAGACCGTGCCGATCGGCGAGGTCTCGGTCATTCCCCAGGCGTGGATCACCTCGACCCCGAACTCGTCCTCGAAACCGCGCAGGATGGTTTCCGGCAGGGCCGCCCCGCCGATCACCACCCGGCGCAGCCAGGGCAGCTTGAGCTGCTCCTGCCGCAGGTACTGCAGCAGGGCGAGCCACACGGTGGGCACGGCGGCGGTGAGCGTCACCCGCTCGCGGTCGAGCAGCTCATAGACCGACGCCCCGTCGAGCCGTGCGCCGGGCATCACCAGCTTGGCCCCGGCCGCCGGGCAGGAAAACACCAGGCCCCAGGCATTGGCATGGAACATCGGCACGACCGGCAGGACCGTGTCCTGCGCGCTCACCCCGATGCCGCCGCCCGACATGCCGATCATCCCGTGGAGCACGTTCGACCGGTGCGAGTAGAGCACCCCTTTCGGATCGCCGGTGGTCCCCGAGGTGTAGCACAGCCCGCAGGCCGAGCGTTCGTCGAACCCGCCCCAGCGCACCGGCCCGCTGGCCGCCGCCAGCCAGTCCTCGTAGCACAGCGCGCCGAGGCTCTTGGCCGGCATGTCGGCGGCATCGGCGATGATCACGTAATGCTCGAAAGGCAGGTGCTCGCGGATGGCCTCGACCAGCGGGACGAAGGTCGTGTCGAGCACCAGCACCCGGCTGCCCGCGTCGCGCGCGATCCAGGCCAGCTGGGCGGGATGCAGCCGCGGGTTGAGCGTGTGCAGCACGGCGCCGATGCCCATCGTGCCGAACCAGCACTCGACGTGCCGCTCGCTGTTCCAGGCGAGGGTCGAGACCCGGTCACCAACGCCGATGCCCAGCCCTTGCAGTGCCGCCGACAGGCGCTGCGCGCGGTCGCGGATGTCGCGGTAGGTGGTGCGGTGGAGCGACCCGTCGAGGCGGCGGGTGACGACCTCGCGCGCGCCGTGCACCGTGGCCGCGTGGTCGATCATGCGGTCCACCGTCAGCGGCCAGTCCTGCATCAGTCCCAGCATCGATCCGACTCCCTTCCAGCCATCACTCGTTCCCGGCGGGCGCCCCCTCTGGCGGGTGGGCGTCCCGAACGTCGCAGGCTACTCCTGCGGCGGCGGCGCGGCAACCGGCGAGATCGTCCCGCCGCGGCCTGATCCCGCCAGTGCAGCGTGCCACAGGCGGCGCAGCGGTGCATTGCCGGATCGTATCCGTTCGTGTCGCGCAAAATGGTATTACCAATACCGGGTAACTTGACAGACCGAAAGCGCTTCGCCACGTCGGCGGCGCTGCCAGCACTAGGAGCCCCGGCATGACCCTGACGCCCTCCCCTTCGCCTGCGGCCGGACCGGAGCAGCCATGAGCCGCGTCGTCCTGGTCGGCGAGGCGATGCTCGAGCTGTCGGCCACGGCCGGCGGCTGGCAGCTGGCCTATGGCGGCGACACGCTCAACACCGCGATCCACCTCGCCCGCGCCGGGATCGACACGGCCTTCCTCACCGCGCTGGGCGACGATCCGTTCAGCCGTGACCTGATCGCGCGCTGGGCGGCCGAGGGGCTCGACACCAGCCTGATGCTGACCGACCCCGCGCGCCATCCCGGGCTCTACGCGATCAGCTGCGATGCGGCCGGTGAGCGCAGCTTCACCTACTGGCGCGGCGAGAGCGCGGCGCGGCGCCTGTTCGCCTGCGCGGACAGCGCCGCCGCCTGCGCCCGGGCGGAACACTGCGACCTGCTCGGCTTCTCGCTGATCTCGCTGGCGATCCTGCCCGAGGAGGGCCGCGCCGCGCTGCTCGCACTGGCCCGGGCGGTGCGGGCGCGCGGCGGCCAGGTGGCATTCGACGGCAACTACCGCGCCCGGCTCTGGCCCGATGCGGCGACGGCCCGCGCGGCGCGCGACGCCGCGATCGCGGTGGCGACGATCGGCCTGCCGACGCGCGATGACGAGGTCCTGCTCGGCGCCGATCCCGATCCCGCCGCGATCGCGGCGCACTGGCGGGGGCTTGGCTGCGCCGAGACTGTGGTCAAGCTCGGCGGCGCAGGCTGCCGTCTCCCCGACGGCACGCCCTGCCCGCCGGACGAGGTGCTGGCCCCGGTCGACACCAGCGGCGCCGGCGACGCCTTCAACGGCGGCTACCTCGCCGCCCGGCTGCGCGGCGCGGCCCCGGTCGCAGCAGCGCGACAGGGCCATGCGCTGGCCGGCTGGACGATCATGCGCCGCGGCGCGATCCCGCCGCGCGACACCTGAGCCGCAGCCCCCGCGGCGTCACGCGGCGTCACGCGGGGTTTGTCTTGCGCGGCCGGAGCGGGCACCATGGCGCGCGGCGGGATGGCACGCGACACGACAGGGAGCCCGGCATGATCGAGATGGTGATAGAGCAGCGGCGGCGCAGCCTCGGCGGCGGCCTCGAGGTCGGCCGGGTGCTGCCCTTCGCCAAGCGGCGGATGGTGGGTCCCTTCGTCTTCTTCGACCACATGGGACCGATGGACCTGGCCCGCGGTGTCGACCGCAGTGTCGATGTCCGCCCTCATCCGCATATCGGGCTCTCGACCGTGACCTATCTGTTCGACGGCGAACTGATGCACCGCGACAGCGTTGGCTCGGAGATCGCGGTGCGCCCGGGCGAGGTCAACTGGATGACCGCCGGGCGCGGCATCACCCACAGCGAGCGCTTCGAGAAGGCGCGCGCGGCGGGCGATCACCTCCACGGCATCCAGGCCTGGGTGGCCCTGCCTGAGGCGGACGAGGAATGCGATCCGGCCTTCACGCACCTGGCCGGCGACAGCCTGCCGACCTGGGACCACGCCGGGGTGCGCGGCCAGCTGATCGCCGGCAGCGGCTATGGCCTGACCGCGGGCGCACCGGTGTTCTCGCCGATGGTCTATGCCGCCTTGACGCTGGCGCCCGGTGCCACGGCCGAGCTGCCGGGCGGCTACAGCGAACGCGCGCTCTATGTCGCGCAGGGCACGATCACGCTGGACGGGCGGACCTGGGGCGCCGGACAGATGCTGGTGCTGGGCGCGACGGCCGGGGCGATCGGCTCGGAGGCCGGGGCGCGGGTGATGGTGCTGGGCGGCGAGCCGGTGGGGCCGCGCTTCCTTTACTGGAACTTCGTGTCCTCGCGGCAGGAGCGGATCGACCAGGCCGCGGCCGACTGGCGCGCCGGGCGGATGAAGCTGCCCGATCTCGATGATCAGGAGTTCATTCCCCTGCCCGAGGATCCCGCCCGCCCGGGCTAGAGCCCGGCGATCAGCGTCGGGATCGCCTGGCGCAGGGCGAAATAGCCCTTGCGGCAGTGCGGCCAGGCGGCGCGGTCCCAGCCGCGCTGCCACTCGCCCAGCGTGCAGCCCGGCGGCAGGCCGGCAGCGAAGGCTTCGAGCGCCAGGGCCACCGGGCCGACCGGGGCGAAGGGCGTGACGATCTGGGCTTCGGCCCGCGCCGCGACGGCGGAAAGGTCGGGCACCCATTCGGCCACACAGCCCCAGTGCTCCGCCGCGCGGGCCAGCGCATCGTCTCCGGCGACGCGATCGGCCTGGGTGGGGAACAGCGCCTGCGGAGCCAGCACCGCAGTCACCGCCAGCCCGTCCGGCGCGGCGGTCTCGGGGGAGAGATCCTCGGGGGTGAGCAGCAACACGCTGGGCCGGCCAGCCAGCCAGGGTCGCGGCGGGCGCGGCGCGGCGGGCGCGGGCAGCGGATCGGCGGCCGGAATGCGCGGGCCGGTGGCGAGCCCCGCCGCGCCAAGGCGCCCCCCGGTCATCGCGGCGATCCGCGCCCCATCGGCGAGATAAGCCTTGCCCGCGGTGTGCAGCCCGGCCACCCAGCGCCACGACAGCGTGTTCGAGGCGGGATCGGCGTCGATCAGGTGCCCGGCCATGAAGGCGGCCCCGGCCGCCCAGTCGAGCCCGAGCGTGTGCACCCAGATCGAGGCGAACTGCATCCGCGCCCAGTTGTGCAGCCAGCCGGTCTCGACCAGTTCCGCGTGCCAGGCATCGAAGGCGTGGATCCCGGTGGTCCCGGCCAGTGCCGCGGCAAGCGGCGCGCGCGGCGCCCGGGTCGCGGCGGCCCGGTAGGCGTGCCACACGGCGGGCCGGGCCTCGAGCCAGCCCTTCCAGTAGGTGCGCCAGAACACCTCGCTGATGAAGCTCGCGGCCGCATCCGGTCCGTGGACCGCCAGCACCGCGGCGACCACCTCGGCCTCGCTCACCACCCGGCGGCGCAAGGCGGCGGACAGGCGCGAGACCGCATGGTGCTGCCCGGCGCGCGCCACCCGGTTGCGGTCGCGAGCATAGGCTACTCCGGCCAGGGGGAGGAACGTCTCCAGCCGCGCCAGCGCGGCGGCACGGGTCAGGGGAAAGGCGGGGGCAGGCGCGGTGGTCATGCCCGCCGCCTTGCCCCGCATCGGGTCGCGGCGCGACCCGGCCTGCGGGGCAGGCGTCAGGATGGGCTGCGGCTCAGCGGCCGATCGCCCGGCTCTGCGCATTGAGCTGCTGGTTGAGCGTGCGCTGCTCGGCGCGGGTGATGTAGCCGCCGTTGTCCTTGGCATAGGCGCGGGTCTGCTGGACGATCGCGCGGTTCGAGCTGCGCAGCGCGCGGGCCTCGGCACCGGTCAGATCGCCTTCGCGGCGCTGGTGGTTGATCCGCACGGCCTGGTGATGGGTGCGCGCCAGGACCTGCGCCTGGCGCGGATGGGCCTGGGTCCAGGGACCGGCCTGGGCGGGGACGGCAAGGCCGCCGGCGAGCAGCAGGGCACCGGCGAGCGCAGCGGATTTGGCACGGATGATCATGACGCGATTCCTTCTGATGCGGCCCGCTTGGGTGGGGCCAGGACGATTTCGCGCACGGCAACTGAACGCGGCGTGAGGCGCGCTGCAAGCTGCGGTTCAGTGTTCTTGACGGACAAGGTTAACCCCCGGACCCTGGGGTCCGGGGGCGCCGGCCGGGGGGGATCGGCCGGGGGAGAGTCTGGGTGGAGCCGGGGGGCTGCGGCTCAGTACTTCACCCGCAGGGTCAGGCGGGCGTTGCGCGGCGCGCCGGGGGTGATGTTGTCGTTGTTGTGCGCGGCGGCGAAATAGGCCGTGTTGAGCACGTTCTCGATGTTGACCTGCAGGTCGATGCGCGGCGTCAGGCTGGCGTAGACCGCCGCGTCGACCCGGGTGAAGGCCGGGACCAGCGTGGTGGTCGGCAAGGTGCGGATCGCGGCGAACTGGCTCGACTGGTGAACCACCCCGACGCCGGCGCCGAGACGCCCGGTCAGGTCATAGCGGTTCCACAGCGCGAACTGGTGGCGCGGCACCTGGGCAAGACGGACCGCATCGTTGCCCTGCAAATGGGCATCCTGGAACGTGTAGCCGCCGCTGATCTGCCACTGCGGGAGGATCCGGCCGCTCGCTCCCACTTCGAACCCGCGCGTGCGGGTGCCGCCGATGTTGATGCTGACCACGGGGTTGGTCGGGTCCGGCGTCGTCGCGTTGCTGCGGTCGAGCTGGAAGGCCGCCGCCGTCAGGCTGAGGCCCTGGGGCAGGTCCCACTTGGCCCCCACCTCGTAGTTGGTGAAGCTTTCGGGGGCGAGGTTCTGGGTGGTGGTCGAGAGGCTGAGGAACTGCTCGCCCGAGCGCGGCAGGAACGACTTGCTGAAGCTGCCGTAGATCGAGACGTTCTCGCGCGGCTTGAGCACCAGACCGAGCCGCGGGCTGACGCTGCGATCGGTCCGGGCGAAGGGGCGCGGGGTACCGAGCAGGTCGGTCCCGGTGATCCGGAAGCTGTCGAAGCGCAGGCCGAGCAGCAGGTCGACGTGCCGCCCGAGGCCGAGCTGGTCCTGGGCATAGACCGACACCACATCCACGTCCGACACGGTGTTGCGCGCCGGGGTGCTGAACACCACGGTCGGGTAGATGAGGCTCTGCAGGTTGAGCGTGGTGGCCGAAAGCGTGCCGTTGAGCCGCTGGCTGGCGGTGTGCTGGTTGCTCGCCTCAAGGCCCAGCAGCAGGGTGTTCTCGATCGCACCGACCCGCGCCTTCCACACCAGGTTGCTCTGGGCGATCAGATTGCGCCGCTGGGTCGCGTCGAAATAGTTGCCCAGCGGGACGGCGCCGGTCACCAGGTTGGCCGGGCCATTGGCAAAGACATTGCCGTAGTACTTGTCATAGTCGCCGTAGAGCAGGGTGTTCGACCAGGTCAGGTTGTCGGTCAACTCGCCGTCGGCCCGCGCCCGGACGACATGGGCGGTCAGCCCGGTGCGGTTGGCCTCGGGCACGCCGAAGAAGGTATCGCGATAGCCGGTGAGCGGCGTGTTGGGCTGACCCGTGGCGGTCGCCACCGAGGGCACGCCGCGGTCGGTGACCCGGTCGTCCTTCACATATTCGTACGACAGGCCCACCTTCCAGCGCCCGAGATCGGCACCGATCGTGGGGTTCACCGCATAGCGCTCACCCGCGTAGAAATCGCGGTGGTTGCGCAGCTGCTCGTATTCGCCGTTCACCCGCAGGGCCGTGCTCGCGGCCAGAGGCAGGTTGACGTCGGCCGCCACGGTCCAGTCCCCGAAGGAATTGACGCTGGCGTTGGCGGCGGTCAGCACCTGCCCGGCGATCGGGGTCTTCTGCACGCGGTTGATCACGCCGCCGCCACCGCCGCGCCCGAAGATCAGCGCCGAGGGCCCCTTGAGGACCTCGACCCGTTCGATGTTGTAGAGCCCGCGGTAATACTGGACGTCGTCGCGCACGCCATCGAGGAAGAAGTCCGCGGTGGAGTTCTGACCGCGCAGCGTGATCTGGTCGCGGTTGCCCTCGCCCTGCCCCACCGTGGTGCCGGGAACGTAACGCAGGACTTCGGCCATGCTGAGCTGGGCCTGATCGTCCAGGCGGTCGCGAGTGACCACGGTGATCGACTGGGGCACGTCGATCAGCGGCGTATCGGTGCGCGTGGCGCTGCTCGAGCTGTCGGCCTTGTAGCCGCCGACATGGCCGGTGACGATGATCGGACCATTGGCTTCATCCTCGGCGGCAGCAGCGGCCGCTGCAGGCGCCAGGGCCGGCAGCAGGGCCAGCGTCGCGGTGGCGAGCAGCAGCTTGGTCATCAACGTCCCTTCCTTCGTAATCTGAGCGGCCACCTACGGCTATTGCGAGTGATTTGCAATAACGTAATTGATAATGATTCGCAAAATAGCCGCAGGCAGACACCTAGCGGCCGCGAGGGCGGCCGCAATTGACGCAGATCAAGAAAGGCGCGATCCGCCGACAGGTCAGGCGGACGGGCGTGGCAGGGGCGCGGCTAGCCGCGCTGGTTGGTCAGCGCCGTGATGCTCACCTGGCCGATCGCGCCGTGCTCGTCGTAAAGCCGGCAGTTGCCGATCGCGATACCCTGCGAGGCGTCATGACGCGTGGCCTCGAGGCCGATCCACTCGCCGCGCGGAAGACGGTGCAGCTGTGCGGTCACATCCGTATTGATGTAATGCACGCCCAGATCGGACCAGTGGGCCAGCGGGCTGGCGAAGTCGGCCGCGTAGCCGACCCGGGCGAAGGGGGTCAGGGGCTCGCCGTGCACCAGGGGCAGCACATTGCGCAGCCAAATCCGGCGCGGGCCATAGCCACCCATCGACCCCTCGATCACCCGCACATCGGCGCCCCAAAGTGCGGTGCCGCCGCTCACCGTGGGCAGCGCATCGGGCGCCGGGGCCGACCACAGCGCATCGCCGGGCCAGACCTTGCCCGGCGGGACCGGTGCCGGGCGCAGCAGCTGGCACAGCGCACGGGCATACTCGTCCTCGCCGACCGAGAGCGTCGCCTCGATCAGCCGCAGGCGGGCGCCATCGCGGATCACCCGCGTGGCAATCCGCAAAGGCTGCATGCGCACAAGGCGGTGGAGATCGACCGTGAGCCGCGCCGGCACCAGCTCGCCGCCGCCATGGCGCTGCTCGATCTCGTGGGCCAACAGGCCCACCAGCGCCCGGCCATCGACCGAATCCGGCGTCCAGTAGCCGCGCGCACCGGGCTGGGGCATCAGGCTGGCGCCGTCACGGTGGAAAAGGGCATCCTGGGTCATGGCAAAGTCGAGTCCTGACGAGCGCGAGCGCGGCCCTATCCGCCAGCCCGGCGCGGGGCGCAAGCCCTCGCGGATCAACGGGTTGTCCCGCCCCGCTTGTCCCTGCCCGACGGGAGCATTAGCCTGTCCGCGCAGACCACCCGGCAAGGACATGCTCCAGGCACCAGCCCTCCCCTCCCCCGGCACGCGCCCGGCCACATGACCACCTTCGTCCTGATCCCCGGGGCCTGGCACGGCGCGTGGTGCTGGGAACGCGTGATCCCGCTGCTCGCGGCGGCGGGACACCGCGCGCTCGCCCCCGAACTGCACGGCATGGGGGCCGATCAGGCCCGCGCCGCCGAGGCCACACTGGCGGGCTGGGTCGAGCAGATCGGGGCGGCGCTCCAGACCGAACCGGCGCCGGTGGTCCTGGTCGGCCATAGCCGCGGCGGCGCGGTGATCAGCGAGGTCGCCGAGCGCTGGCCCGAACGGGTGGCGGGGCTGGTCTATGTCGCGGCGCTGCTCTTGCCCGACGGGACCTCGGTGCGCGACACCCTGGCCAATGCGGCCGGGGCGGCCAGCGTGGACATCGCGCGCCACGACGACGGCACCTGCACGATCGCGGCGGCGGATGTCGGGCCGGCGCTGTACAACACCACGCCACCCGACTGGACCGCCCGCGCCATCGACCGGCTCGGCCCGGAACCGCGCGGCGTGCTGCGCAGCCCGGTGCGGGTCACCGCCGAACGCTTCGGACGCGTGCCGCGCCACTATGTCGAGTGCCGCCAGGACCGGACCATCCCGCTGGCCACCCAGCGGGCGATGCAGGCGGCCTGGCCCTGCGCCACGGTGGCGACGCTGGACTGCGATCATTCGCCCTTCTACTCGGCGCCGGAGGCCCTCGCCGCGACGCTGCTCGACCTGGCCGGACGTCCAGCCCCGTGAGACGGCGGCGTGCCAACCCTGTCCTTTGGTACATAGTAGAAACCCGAGATAACTGAATTTACGAGATTTTCGTCCCTATCCGCCCATTAAGCCCGTTGGGAATGCGAATAACTCTCATTCGGTGGAGCGGCCATGCCTACGACGGACGAACTCAAGGAACGGTACGGCTTCTATGAACTTGCCCGCAACCAGGAGAGCTTCGCGCGGCTGGGCAAGCACGTTCGCGCGGCGGTCGATGCGGGGCTAACCAAGTTCTACGCCAAGCTGGCCCAGACCCCGGCCCTTGGCAGCTTCTTCTCATCGGACGAGCGGGTGCGCCATGCGCGCGGCGCGCAGCGCGACCACTGGGTGCAGCTGTTCGAGCGCGGTCTCGACCAGTCCTACTACGACCGGGCTCTCAAGATCGGCAATACGCATGCCCGGATCGGGCTTGAGCCCAAATGGTACATCGGTGGCTATGCGCTGATCCTCGAGCACCTGATCGAGCACATGATGCTCAGCGGCACCGCGCGCCTTTCGCCGGCACGGCGGCGCCTGGCCAAGGATGTCGCCTCGCTGGTCAAGGTGGCGATGATCGACATGGACGTGGCGCTGTCGACCTACTTCGAGATGGCCGAGCGCAACACCCGCGAGATCGTGCTCGGCAAGATGGGAGCCAGCCTCGGTTCGCTCGCCCGGGGCGATCTGTCGACCCGGATGACCGGTCTGCCCGCGAGCTACCGCCAGGTCGAGACCGATTTCAACAGCGCGATGGAGCGGCTGGCCCAGACCGTCGGGCTGGTGGCCGACAGCGCCGGCCAGATTTCCACGTCGACCGACGAGATCCGCGCGGCGACCGAGAACCTCGCCGCGCGCACCGAGCGGCAGGCGCACAACGTGCAGGACTGTGCCCGGGCGATGGGCCAGCTCGCCGCGGGGCTGCTCAAGACCTCGCAGACCATGGGCGAACTGCGCGTGGCATCGCGCAGCGCCGAGGAGGAGGCGACCCGTGGCCGCGAGGCGGTCCAGCAGGCGGTCAGCGCGATGGACGATGCCCAGCAGAGCGCTGAAGAGGTGGTGCAAATCGCCGAGATCATCGACGGCATCGCCTTCCAGACCAACCTGCTTGCGCTCAATGCCGGGGTCGAGGCCGCGCGCGTGGGTGAGGCCGGCAAGGGTTTCGCGGTGGTCGCCAACGAGGTGCGGGCGCTGGCCCAGCGCTCGTCCGAGGCGGCGGACAACATCAAGCGGCTGCTGTCGAACAGCCGGGAGCAGGTCGACCGCGGCGCGGGACTGGTCAAAGGCGCGGGCAACATGCTGCATGGCATCATCGGCAAGGTGGTGGAGATCACCACCGGCGTGGGCGATGCCGCTGCGCTGACCGACCAGCAATCGGCCGACGCCGAGCGGGTCAACGAGGTGATCGCCGAGATCGATCGCTCGACCCAGCAGAACGCCGCGATGGTCGAGCAGACCGCCGCCGCGACCCGCTCGATGGCCATCACGGCGCAGCGCATGGGCGAGGCCGTCGCGGTGTTCGACCAAAGCGCCGCCCAGCCCCACCTGCCGGTGCGCCGGGCCGCCTGATCCCTTCCCGAACACCAGGCCCGCAGCGGGCCGAATCCGCGGAGACCGCCCATGCTGACCTGGTTTCGTGAGACTGCCCCGATTCGTCTGAAGTTCCGCGTCCTCGCCTATGTGCAGGCGACGATGGCGTTGCTGGTGACGCTCACCTGCCTGCTGCTGGCCCAGGGGCTGGTGGAGAGCCCGTGGGTCTCGCTACCGGTGGCCCTGCTGTCTGCGGCCGAAGTCGCGCTGATCGTTTTCGCCGGCAAGCTGATCAGCGATCCTTACGTGACCACGGTCGAGCGAATGGAAGCGCTTGCCGCAGGGAACCTCGATGGGCCAGTCGAATACACGCACTACCAGGACTGCGTTGGCCGGCTGACCCGGGCCATGGCGACGTTCCGTGCTCAGGCCGTCGCCCTGCGCGATTCGCAAAGCCAGCAGACCGTGGTCCACGCGATGACCGAGTGCCTGCAGCGGCTCGCCGACAACGACCTGACGGTGCGGATGCATCACGACCTGCCGCCTGGCTACGAGGAGCTGCGCGAGAACTTCAACCGGGCGGCCGAGGCGCTCGGCCACGCACTGAACGAGGTCGCGGTCGAGGCCTCCGGAATCCTCAATGGCTCGAACGAGATCCGGGCTGCCTCTGACGACCTGTCACGGCGCACCGAGCAGCAGGCCGCCTCGCTCGAGGAGAGCAGCGCCGGGCTCAACCAGGTGACGGGGTCGGTCCAGCAGAACGCCACCGAAGCTCAGTCCGCCGCCCAGTCGGTGCGCGAAGCCCAGGAGGAAGCGCGCGAGGGTGGCGGCGTGGTCTCGCGTGCGGTGGCCGCCATGAACGCGATCCAGTCCTCGGCCGACGAAATCGCCAAGATCATCGCGGTGATCGATTCGATCGCCTTCCAGACCAACTTGCTGGCGCTCAATGCCGGGGTCGAAGCGGCCCGCGCCGGGGAGAGCGGCAAGGGCTTCGCCGTGGTCGCCAACGAGGTGCGGGCGCTGGCCCAGCGCTCGGCCGAAGCCGCCACCCAGATCCGCACCCTGATCAGCGCCAGCACCCAGCAGGTCACCGAGGGGGTTGCCCTGGTCGGCGCCACTGGCGAGGCGCTGACCACGATCGTCGACCGGATCGACCGCATTTCAGGTGCCGTGGCGGCGATCGCCGATTCGGCGGTGCGCCAGTCGGCCGCGCTCGGCCAGGTCAATGCCGCCGCGCGCGACATGGACCGGATGACCCAGCAGAACGCCGCCATGGTCGAGCAGACCAATGCCGCGGCGCGCGAGTTGGCCGATCGCTCGGGCCAGCTCGCGCGGTTGGTCAGCCGGTTCCGGATCGAGGGCAGCGCCGCAGGGTCCGCAGCCTCCTGGCAGACGCCCGCGCGCGCGGTGGCGCAGCCCGCGCCGACAGCGGCGCGGCGCCCTGCCGCGGCGATCCCGCTGCCCTCCGCCAGCCGCCCTGCGCCGACACCGGTGCCCGCTGCCGCACCCCGGCGCCAGGCCGTGAATGCCCCCCTGCCCGCACTGGCCGAAGCCGACGACTGGTCCTCGTTCTAGGAGCAGCCGGCCGCGGCCCCTTGCCGCCCGTCGCGCCAGCCGCCATCACCGCGCCGTGACGCGGCGGTTTGAGGCAGGGCGACGATGACGGACATCGGGGTGGGACTGATCGGCTATGGCCTCGGCGGCCGGGCCTTCCACGCACCCTTCATCGCCCACACTCCGGGCCTGACGCTGCGCGCCGTGGTGTCGCGCGATGCGGCGAAGGTCCGCGCCGACTGGCCGGATCTGGCCGTCGAATCCTCGGTCGAGGCGTTGCTGGCACGGGGTGACATCGGCCTCGTCGTCGTCTCGAGCCCGGATCACTGCCATGCCGATCACGCCTGCCAGGCCCTCGCCGCAGGCTGCCATGTCGTGGTCGACAAGCCCTTCGCGCTCACGCTGGCCGAGGCCCGCCGGGTCGTGGCCGCTGCCGATGCCGGCAAACGCCAGCTCAGCGTGTTTCACAATCGCCGCTGGGACGCCGACTTTCTTACCCTGCGCGCGCTGGTCGCGGCCGGCCGGCTGGGCCGGATCGTGCATTTCGAGAGTCGCTTCGATCGCTGGCGCCCGACTCCGGCCGAGGTGTGGAAGGAGGCGCGCTCCGGCGGTTCGTGGCAGGATCTCGGGCCACACCTCGTCGATCAGGCCTTGCAACTGTTCGGCCGGCCCACCGCCGTGACGGGCGATCTGGCCGTACTGCGCGACGGGGCCCCGGCCCCCGACTGGTTTCAGGCCACGCTGCACTACCCCCGCCTGCGCGCCACGCTGCATTCCAGCAAGCTGGCGGCGGACCACGGCCTGCGCTTCGCGGTGCACGGCACCGGCGGGAGCTGGATCAAGCACGGGCTTGACCCGCAGGAGGGCGCCAGCCTGGCCGGCCGGCCGCTGGACGCCCCGGACTGGGGCACCGATCCGCGCCCCGGCCAGTTCACCCCGGCCGATCCTGCCGCGCCGCCCCTGCCCCTCCCCGCACCACGCGGCGACTATGGCGCGTTCTGGCGCGGACTGGTCACCGCGCTGCGCGCCGGCGGACCGAACCCGGTGCCGGTGGACGAGGCCCTCGCCGTGATGGAGGTGCTCGACGCGGTCCGGCGCAGTGCGGCCGAGAGCCGGACCGTGGCGCTCTGATCAGGACCGGCCGGGTCAGACCCGCCCGGTCACCGGCAGGCAGGCACCGGTCACCGCCGAAGCGGCATCTGACAGCAGGAAGGCGATCACCGCGGCCAGCTCCTGCGGGGCCACCCACTTGGCCGCATCGGCCTCGCCCATGTCGGCGCGATTGGCGGGGGTGTCGATGATCGACGGCAGCACCGCGTTGACCCGCACCCGGCCCTTGAGCTCTTCGGCCAGCGCCTCGGTCAGGCGCGCCACGCCCGACTTGCTCGCGGTATAGGCGCCCATGCCCAGGCCGGCCTTGAGCGTGGCCGCCGCGCCAACCTGGACGATCGCCCCGCCCTCACCCAGCCGCGGCACCACCGCCCGCGCCGCATTCAGCGCGGTGCGCACGTTGATGCGGTAGAGCAGGTCCCAGCTGTCCGGGCTGCCATCGAGCACGGTCTCCCAGCGGAAGCCGCCGGCGATCGAGGCCAGACCGGCGAGACCGCCCGAGGGTGCGGCCCGGGCCATCGCCGCTTCGGTCGCCGCCGCGTCGGTCAGGTCCACCCCGCCGATGAAAAGGCCAGGAAAATCAGCCGCCTGAGCAGCGAGGTCGAGGCCGATCACGCTGTGGCCAAGCTCCGCAAGATGATCCGCCACTGCCCGACCGAGAAATCCGGCCGCGCCGGTGACCACGATTGTTTTGGACATTTTCTTTCTTCCTCAATCGGTTATCAGTTCAGCACTCGCGTCGGAGCCGGCCAGCCGGACCGATCCACGCAGAACACCGCCCGGCGAACGTTCATTCGAGCACCACGTTGACCCCATGCGGCTGGGGACAGGCCGCAAGGCCCGCGTCCCCGCCTGCGGCCCGGTCCCGACTGGCGCGCCCCGCCGAACGGAATATCGAAGGGCCGGTCAAGGGGCTTGTTGACACAGACCATGCCCGAACCCGGCTTCATCGCGCCGCCGATGGCCCGGGCCACCGCGACGAAAGGGCGGCCGGTGGCAGGGTTGATAACCTCGCGCGCGGCGGCGCCGTCCACCAGATCCCCGTTGATCAGCATCGGCTTATCCATGGCCCCAGTCCTTGCCGGGATTGGGGCCGCACCCCGCGGAGGGGGATAGCAAGCTGACACCCGGGGGCAAGCACGTGCCCCGCCGCCGTCGCGGCGGCGGCGAAAAAGTTTCCTCGAGGAAACTTTTCCCGCCCCGCCCCCTGCCCTCGACGGGCTGGTCCGCGCTCCGTAGAAGGCCGGGGCGTTCCACCAGCAGCAGGCGAGCCATGCATTCCGAGGTCGAACGAATTGGCGAGATCGCCCAGGCGGGCGAGCGGATGATCGAGCGGCTGCGCCGCCGCGCCTTCCTGCCCGAAGCGCGCAAGGCGCTAGCGGTGCGCTTCAGCCTGGCCGAGGCCGCCGCCCTGCTTGGCTGCCCGCCCGAGCGGATCACGGCGGCAGAGGCCGCCGGCGCCGTCCCCGCCCCGCCCCCGGGCCATCTGCGCCGGACTCCCTATGGCGTGACCGAGCTGCAGGCGCTGCGCGCCGCGCTCGGCCTGCTGCCGGCCCGGCTGACACAGGACGCCCCCGCGCTGATCGCGGTGCAGAACTTCAAGGGCGGGGTCGGCAAGTCAACCGTGACCACCCATCTGGCGCATTACTGCGCGCTGCAGGGCTACCGCGTGCTGGTGGTCGACTGCGACAGCCAGGCGACGACCACCACGCTGTTCGGCTTCAACCCGCATGTCACCATCACCCGCGAGCAGACGCTCTATCCCTATCTCGCGCTCGACCCGACCGAGTCTGATCTGGCCTATGCGGTCCATCCGACGCCATGGCCCAATGTCGATCTGATCCCGGCCAATCTCGAGCTGTTCGACGTGGAGTACGAACTGGCGGCCAGCGGGGCCGGCGGCGAATCGGTGCTGGCGGCGCGGTTCCGCAAGCTCAAACAGGGGCTGACCGAGCTGGCCGCCGGCTACGATCTCGTGCTGCTCGATCCGCCCCCGGCTCTCGGGACGATCTCGCTGGCGGTCATGCAGGCGGCCAATGCCCTGATCGTACCGCTGGCCGCGACCACGCCCGATTTCTGCTCGACCGTGCAGTTCCTCGGCATGATGGATCAGGTGACGCACCAGCTGCGCGACGCCGGGATCGACGTGGACTATCGCTTCGTGCGGTTGCTCTGTGCCAAGTTCGACAGCAACGATCCAAGCCACGGCATGCTGCGGCAGATCATGGAGCAGACCTTCGGCTCGGCGCTGCTCCCGGTGCCGATCCTCGAAAGTGCCGAGATCAGCCATGCCGCGCTGCGGATGATGACGGTCTACGAACTCGAGCGGCCGATCGGCACGGTGCGCACGCACCGGCGCTGCAAGAGCAATCTCGACGAGGCGCTGGGCCAGATCACCGCCTTGGTGCGCGGCGGTGGAGGCCGGCCCGTGAGGGCCGGCTGATGGCCCTGTCCTACAGTGTATGTTCTTTATATGTTCCTACCTGATCCCAGCATGCAGAGGGCCCGGCGATGGCAAAGAAGCAAAGCGACTATCTGGCTAGTCTCCTGAACGACGAGGCTGGTGCCGCCAATCCGGGTGAGGACAGCGCCGGCGAGGCGGTCGGGGCAACCAGCCGGGCCGGCCTGTCGCTGCTGGGACGCGACAACGCCCTGGCCCGGGTCGCCAGCGGCGAGATCCGCCAGGTCACCCAGTTGCTGCTCGATCCGGCACGGGTGCGGGTCTGGCCGGGCAATGCCCGGCTGCGCGCCCAGCTGTCCGAGGCCAACTGCCGCGACCTGATCGAGTCGCTGATCGCCGAGGGCGGACAGAAAGTGCCGGCCGTGGTCCGCCACATCAGCGGCGATCCCGATCACGATTACGAGCTGGTCGTCGGCACGCGGCGGCATTTCGCCGTGACCTGGCTGCGTGGCCATGCCTATCCCGAGATGCGCCTGCTCGCCCAGGTCGCCGACCTCGACGACGAGGCCGCGTTCCGGTTGGCCGACATCGAGAACCGCGCGCGGCGCGACATCAGCGACATCGAACGGGCGCGCAACTATGCCGAGGCGCTCGACCGTCACTATGGCGGTCGGGCCGTGCGCATGGCCGAGCGGCTGCGCGTGTCGAAGGGCTGGCTGTCCAAGATGCTCAAGGCCGCGCAGCTGCCCGACGCGGTGCTGGCGGCCTTCCCGGACTGGGCCGCACTGACGCTCAACCCGGCTTACCGGTTGGCGACCGCCCTTGACGAGGCACCACGCGGCGCGGCGCTGCTGGCCGAGGCCAAGGCCGTGGCGCGCGAGCAGGCCAGGCTGGCCAAGGCCGGGCGCCCGCCCCTCCCCGCCCCCGCCGTGCTCGCCCGGCTGCTCGCCGCCAAGGCCGAGGCGTCTCCGGAGCGGGACTGGCGCATGGCGGTGCACTCGGCCTACGGCAAGCCCGTGCTCGAGGTGCGCGCGGTCAACCGGCGCGGCGTGACCCTGCACCTGCCGGCAGGCAGCGGGGCGGGCGACGAGCAGATCGTGGCCGCGCTACGCACGGTCCTGGACACGCTGCGCAGCAACGGCGTCGACCTATCCTGACCGCGTGGGGGCGCCGGGAAGGCCGCCCTATTCGGGCCAGTAACGCGCGAGCAGGCGTTCGAAGGCGGCCACCACCTCGGCCCGGTTGCCCTTGCCGTCCGGGATCAGCGTCAGGCTGACTCCCTCGCCCCTGCGGGGCTTGTGCACGGTCATGATCGGCTTGCCCCGCGAATCCATGATCGTTTCGTGCGAACCGGCGGCGGCATCGGCTATCCTGACCTTTTGGGGGCCCTTGTAGGCCGCCGCCAACTGGCGGATCACGTCGGCCGCGGCGAGGGGCTTGCCCCCTCCCCCGCCGTCGGCCGCGGCACCGATGCGTGCCGCGGCCAGGGCCTGCGCACGCTGCTCGACCAGGGCATACTTCGCCGGCGGCTTGAGCAGGGGCTTGAGCTGGGTGACGTGCTTGATGCGCAGCTCGTGCGGGCTGGCGAAGGCGGCGACGATCTCGCCGGGCAGGCGGGCAAGGTCCAGATAGCGACTGAGCCAGCTCGGGGTGACGTTGAGCCGCTCGGCCATGTCCTTCTGCACCCCGCCGTAATAGGTGCCCAGCGCCCGGAGATAGTCGCGGGCGCGCTCATAGTCGGTCAGGTCCTCGCGCGCGCGGTTCTCGAGATCGGCGACGCGGAAGGCCTCCTCGTCGGTCAGGTCGCGGACCTCGACGAGGAAACGGATGTTCGGATAGTTGTGCTCGCGCAGCCAGCTGACCGACCAGTGACGCCGCGCCCCGCAGATCACCTCGAACTCGACCGCGGGATCTCCGGCAACGCGCCGGACGATCGCCGGAACCTCCTGCTTGCCCTGGGCCTTGATGCTCTCGATCAGGTCCTTGCAACGCTCGAAATCGAGCGCCGCGTAGTCGCGGTTGTGGTGGGCCCACATCCGGCATTTGGCCGGATCGACCTGGTACTGCGTCTTGGCCACGCTGGCCCCGGTGGCCAGTTCGGCCAGGCGGTTCGAGCGGGTGGCGAGCAGGTCGCGCGTTGGCTGGGCCGACGGGCGAGGGGGGTCATCGGGCTTGGCACCGGTCAGGGCCGAGGTCAGGCTCGAGGCGAATCCACGATTCTTGCGTTCCATTTCAGCTACCCTTCACACCAATTGCACCGGTGCAATTTCATGCCAGACCCGACCGCCGCAGCGCCTCGGCATGGCTCGGCCAGGTCCGGCGGATCTCGGTTTCGATCTCGGAATTGACGGCCTCGAGATAGGTCAGGCAGCGGTCGCGGACGCTCTTGCTGGTGACCGGACCGCTCAGTTCATAGACCGTCATCAACCGCGCCGTGGCATTGTCGATCTCGGCCGAATCCTTGAGTGAGGCGCGGATCAGGTCATGCCCGAAGAGATTGCGGAACAGGTCGAGCATCTCGCGCTGCATCGACTTGTTGTCGTCCACCTTCGAGGCGAGGAACCGCACGAACGACAGGTCGGGTTCGATCCCGTGCTGGGCGAGGGTTTCGAGCGTCTCGTCGAGCATGGCCAGGAACGCCGCGGTCGAGGAGAAGTCCATCACGGTCGGGGGGAGGGGGACCACCAGGGCGTTGGCCGCGCGCAGCACCGACAACGAGATCGCGCCGAGCGCCGGCGGCGGATCGATGATCACCACGTCGTAGCTGTCGGCGATCGAGAGGATCCCCTCGGCCAGGCGGTTGAGCAGCGCCCCTTCACCGGTCGCCATCCTGGCCGCCAGCTCGTATTCCGACTGGAACAGGCGCAGGTTCGCCGGGATCAGGTCAAGCCCGTCAAAGTGGGTGCGGCGCACGGCATAGGCCAGGCTCGCGATGTCGTCGTGCCGCAGGAACGGATAGAGCGTGTCGTCCTCCGCCAGATCCAGGTCGGGGACATAGCCGAACAGGGTGGTGGCCGAGGCCTGGCTGTCACAGTCGATCAGGCACACCCGGTAGCCCTTGATCGCGAGGTACTGCGCGAGGTGAACCGAGATGGTCGACTTGCCGACCCCGCCCTTGAAGTTCTGGATCGCCAGGATCGCCAGCGGATCGGTTGGGCCGCGGCGCGGGCGGGTGCCGAACACCTCGCGCATCTCGTTGAGCTGGGCGAGCGTATAGCCGACCCGGCGATTGGTGGCGGTCCGGTCGGGCGCGGTCAGCCGCCCGTCCCTCTCGGCGTCGCGGATCGCCGTGGGGGTGCGACCGACCAGCTCCGCCGCGCGGCTGATCGGGAAGGTGGGTTCGCGCCGCTCATCCGCGCGGGCGTTGCGCACCTCGTTGCGCAGCTGTTCGAGCACCGCCGCGGACTGGGTGGCCAGCCGGGTGATGTTCGCGCGGCTGCCGCTGGGTTCGAGCACAGTTTCGACCATATCGCCCTCACTTTCGATTTTGAGGGGGTATGCGGTCTAATTTCGAAAGTCAAAGCGGGACGTCAGGGCGCACCCCGTTGCGCCGCGAAGGCCTTGCAGAAACCCTCGAACGAGCGGACCAGCCGCTCGCCGCCCAGTCCGGCAAGCCGCGCGCCAAGCTGCGCGCGATAGGCCTGGGCAATCACGTCGCGGTCCCACCCGCCGCCGAGTTCTGCGGCGATGGCACCGAACACCCGTGCCGCCTCGCCATAGCGCAGCGATCCCGCCGGAAAGGCCGTGGGCAGGGCAGGGGAGGGCGCGGGATCGGAGCCGGCCGGGGCGGCCGACACGGCCTCGACCGTGCCCTCGCGCCGCGCCCGCCGGCCACCCGAATGGCGGCCGATCTCGTCGATCGTGGCGATCTGTTCGGGCGGCTGCTTGGGCTTGAACTCGAAGTCGATCCCGACGACCTTGCGTCCCTGTTTCCGCTCGGTCCACTCGACCGTGTAATGAGCCAGCTGATCGATCTCGCTCTTGGCTTTCTCCAGCACCTTGCGGCGCAGCTGGGCGAAGTCGCCATAGACCTCGGGGTCGATGCCAAGGCCCGCGCGCAGCTCGGTGAGGTCCGGCTTCCACACGGGCTGGCGGCGGTGCAGCCGCAGCGAGCCGATCTCGTAGAGCCGCAGCGCGTAGTTCGAACGGAAGCCCAGCACGGCCTGCCGGTTCATCACCGCATAGGATTCCGATTCGCGGATCAGCTTGCGCGCCCAGGGGGTGAATTCCCACTCGATCCAGCCCCCGTCCGAGCCGTGCTCGTCGTCGATCTCCTCGCGCGAGAGCTGGATCAGCGGGAAACGGGTCACCGCCTTCTTGCCGCGCCACGAACGGTCGTCATGCGAGAACAGCGTGCGGTGCAGTTCCTCCAGCATGTCGCCGATGCGTTCATTGCCCTTGTGGCCGCGCCGCACGTCGGCCTTGCGCATGCGGTGGCGCTTGTCCTCCCAGGCATCGGCCCCGGCGGCGAGGATCATCAGCGCGAGCAGCCGCGAGGCGGTCAGGCTGAGCGAGTGTCCCTTGACGAAGCGCACCTCGACAAGATCGCCCGGCTTGACGAACTCCTCGCCCTTCTGCGCGGCGATGGCGCGGGCGACCTTCATCGCCCGGCCGGTCGTCTCGCGCGACGCCGGGCCGACCGCCAGTCCCTCGAGAAATTCGTCCGCCGCCTGATTCATCGTGGCGATCATCCTATCCTGACCTTGCAAGTCAAGCGCGGTCAGAGTTTCGCCCCCAGGGAGTCAGGATAGCCGATCGGCCCGACTCGTGGAGAATCCTGTGATTCGCCGCCATCCACGGCAAACCCAGCAAAGTGGGACTCCGCCACCCCCGCCGCGCGCCAAACCGGGTCCGAACCGGACCATCCAGCCCTGCCGGGCCCTCACCCCCAATCGGTCAGGATAGACCCCAGGCGGTCAGGGTCGCGCCCCCGTGGGGTCAGGCAAAGCCCCCAGCGGGTCAGGCACAAGCCCCCGCGCGGTCAGGATAGGGCCGTGCAAACCCAGCAAATCCAAGCGTCTGCGCACCCTGAATCAAGAATCAGGAATCACGAATCCCTCCCGCGCTGCGCTTGGGCGTTCCTATAGAGAGAGTGCGAGGGGCAGGGGAGCCGTCCGGCCAGGGCCCGCCAGGCTGACCGACCCCGCACCCGGAACATGGGTCCGTCCTGCCGTGTCCGGCGCCGCCTGCCCGATCAGGCAAGCCCTCTAGGGGTCGAAGGCAGGCGATGCTATCTCTGATATCCCACCTCGGCTCTTGACCTTGTGCTGAGGTGGGGCGAAGGGCGTTGGGGATGATTTAACTGATCGACTAAACGGGTCTGTGCTGGTTGCGGGTGCGTTTGGGGCAAGAGGAAAGGCGAGCCACGATGAAGATCCTGGT
>NZ_JACLAX010000026.1 GCF_014230355.1 Novosphingobium piscinae | reverse complement strand
GCCCGGCGCCGCCGGTGCGACCGCCAGCGGCGGTCCCGTCGCCCGCGCCTTCCAGGCGGCCCAGGCGGCGGCCCAGGCCGGCAGCGAGGCCGGCGGCGCGGCGCGCCCCTCGATGGCCGAGACCCTGCGCCAGACCTTTGCCATCGGCGAGCCTTCGGGCGGCGCCGTGCCGGCCCATGTCCGCTCCGCCTACGGGCGGCTTTCGGCGCTGGGGCTCTAGCCGATGCGCCTGTCCAGCCCTTCGGCTCTGGCCCTGCCAGCCGGGATCATGACCCTGATCGGGCTGATGATCGTCCCGGTGCCGACGATCCTGCTCGACGTGTTCTTCGTACTCAACATTGCCCTGTCGGTGGCGGTGCTGATGGCGGCGATGAACGCGGCCAAGCCCCTCGATTTCTCCTCGTTCCCCTCGGTGCTGCTGTTCGCGACGCTGCTGCGGCTCTCGCTCAATGTCGCCTCGACCCGCGTGGTGCTGGTCCGCGGGCATGAGGGCGGGGCGGCGGCGGGCCATGTGATCGAGGCCTTCGGGGCCTTCCTGGTGGGCGGCAACTTCGCGGTCGGCCTGTTCGTGTTCATGATCCTGATGATCATCAACCTGATGGTCGTCACCAAGGGCGCCGGGCGCGTCTCGGAAGTGTCGGCGCGCTTCACCCTCGACGCCCTCCCGGGCAAGCAGATGGCGATCGACGCCGATCTCGCCGCCGGGCTGCTCACCGCCGACGAGGCCAAGGCCCGCCGCCGCGAGGTGGCCACCGAGGCCGACTTCTACGGTTCGATGGACGGTGCCAGCAAGTTCGTGAAGGGCGACGCTGTCGCCGCGCTGCTGATCCTCGGCACCAACATCATCGCCGGCTTCGTGCTCGGCATGCTCAGCCACGGCCTCAGCGCCGGCGAGGCGGCCGAGCGCTACATCACCCTTGCCGTAGGCGATGCGCTGGTCGCGCAGGTCCCGGCGCTGCTGCTGTCGATCGCCGCGGCCGTGATCGTCACCCGCGTCTCCGACACGCGTGACCTGGCTGGCCAGATCGGCGGCCAGTTCGCCGATCCCCGGACCTGGCTGCCGGTGGCGGTGATCATGGCCGCGATCGGGCTGATCCCGGCGATGCCGCAGACCATCTTCCTGCCCGCCGCGGGCCTGGCCTTCTGGCTCTATCACACGCTGCGCCAGCGTGCTGACCGCCCGGCGCCCGTGGTCGAGCTGCCAGCGGTGGTCGATCCGCAAAGGATCGGGCTGGACGAGGTCTCCGACCACACGCTGGTCACGATCGAACTCGGCTATGGGCTGGTTCACCTGGTCGACGACCGGCGCGGTTCGCCACTGGTCACCCGGGTCACCGGGGTGCGCAAGCAGCTCAGCCAGACCTTCGGCTTCATCGTCCCCCAGTTCCGCGTCCGTGACGCGCTCGAGGTGGCGCCGCACGATTACCGCATCGTCCTCGGCGGGGTGCCGCTGGGCGGGGCGACGATCCGTGCCGACAAGGTTCTTGCGATCGACGCCGGCGAGGCGCGCGACAACCACACCCTGGTCGGCGAGCCGACCCGCGATCCCAGCTTCGGCTGCCCCGCGCTGTGGATCGAGCCCTCGGCACGCGACCATGCCATTGCCGAAGGGTTCCTGACCGTCGATGCCAGCACGGTCATCGCCACCCATCTGAACCAGCTGCTGGGCGAGCGGCCGCAGGCGCTGCTCGGCCCGGACGAGGTCCGTGCGATCATCGAAGGGGTCAAGGAGCATTCCGCTGGCCTCGTCGAGACGGTCTATCCCCAGCCGCTCAGCCTGGCGGCGATCACGCGGCTGCTGCGCAGCCTGCTCGAGGACGGCGTGCCGCTCGGCCACCCGGTGCCGATCCTGCAGAGCCTGTCGGAAGCGGTCCAGATCACGCTCGAGCACGACCGGCTGATCGACCTGGTGCGCGCCGATCTCGGCCCCATGATCGTCGGCCGGCTCTGCGCTCCGCATGAACGGCTGCCGGTGCTGACGCTCGACGCGAAGCTCGAGAATGCCATCGTCCAGGGCCTCCAGGACCCGACCACCGGCCAGCCGATGGTCGAGCCGGATCTGGCCCGGGCGATCGGCGAGCAGATCGTCGCGATTATCGACGGTCGCGGTCCGACCGCGCTGCCGCCGGCCCTGATCGTCCAGCCGCGCGCGCGGCGTGCGCTGGCCGCCCTGTTGCGGCTGCGTTGCCCGCAGTGCGCGGTGCTTTCGATCGCCGAGCTGCCGCCGGCCCAGCCGATCGAGGTGATCGCGGTGATCGGCGGCGAACCGCCGCCGGCCCGCGCACTCAGCCATCACAGCCCTTCCGACAGCCCCTTCGCAGATGAGTTGGCCGCATGAAACACGACCACAGATCCTTTGGCCCCCGGTCCGCGATCGGCGCGGCCTATGCTGGCGACGTCGCCGACCGGGTGCGGCGATTCCTGCCCATGGTCCGCCGCCTGGCCTGGCACGTCCACGGCTCCGGCCGCCCGGGGATCGAGCTCGAGGACCTCATCCAGGCCGGGCTCGTCGCCCTGACCGAGTGCGCCCAGCGCCATTCCGGCCCGGGCGAGGACGGGTTCGCCGCCTATGCCAAGATGCGCGTGCGCGGAGCGATGGTCGATCTGATCCGGCGCTCGATCCCGCTGTCGCGCGGGGCCACCGAGCGGCGACGCCAGCTGCGCGAGCAGGAGGAGGCCTTGCGGGGCCGGCTTGGCCGCGAGCCGACCGCCCGTGAACTGGCCGCGGCGATGGACGTCACCGAGACCGAGCTGGCCGAATTGCGCGCGGCGAGCGAGCCGATGCGCTTCGAGAGCATCGACGAGACCTATTCCGACAGCGACATGGCCTTTGCCGACCAGCGCCCCGATGTGCTCAACCAGCTGGCCGACGCCGAGATGCGCGAAGCGGTGGCCGAGGCGATCGCTGGCTTGCCTGAGCGCCTTCAGCTGGTGATCCAGCTCTACTTCGTCGAGGAACTCAACCTGTCCGAGATCGCCGAGGTCCTGACCGTGTCGATTCCCCGGGTCCACCAGCTCAAGGCCCAGGCGCTCGACCAGCTGCGCAAGGCTCTGGCCGGGGTGGCCGACGTGATCTGATGCCCCGGCTCCAAGTAATTGTTTATTATGAGAATAGGCTCCAGGCCTAGGCGGCGAGTCGCCGCGGTGGATTGCGTCTGCGCCGCGCTGGTGGTACCGCAATCGCATGGCTTCCTGCGAAACCTGCGTCGTCCGCAATCGCGCGATCTGTTCGGCCCTTGATGCGCAGGAGATCGGCGCGCTTAACGCCATCGGTCGCACCCGCACCCTTTCCGCCGGCGAGGCGCTGATCTGGGAAGGCGATGATTCGGTCCTCGTCGCCAACGTGATCGACGGGGTGCTCAAGCTCTCGACCGGCACCGAGGATGGCCGCGAGCAGATCGTCGGCATGGTCTTCTCCTCCGATTTCATCGGCCGCCCGTTCGGCGCGACCACCGGACACGGCGTCACCGCGCTGACCGACGCGACCGTCTGCGTGTTCAACCGCCGCGATTTCGACGCCTTCGCCCGCGAACATCCCGCGCTCGAGCACAAGCTGCTGCAGCGCACGCTGACCGAACTGGACCGGACGCGGCGCTGGATGCTGCTGCTCGGGCGCAAGTCGGCCAGCGAGAAGGTGGCGAGCTTCCTGCTCGAGATGTGCGAGCGCGTCGCGGCGCCGGGCTGCGAGCATCACGTCCCGGCCGGCGAAATCCGGCTCGACCTGCCGGTCTCGCGCCAGCAGATCGCCGACGTGCTCGGCCTGACGATCGAGACCGTCAGCCGCCAGTTCACCCGCCTGAAGGGCGAGGGCGTGATCGACCTGCCCTCACGCCGCGAGGTGGTGATCCGCAGCCACGCCGCCCTGCTCGCGGAAGCGGGATAGGGCCGGCTACCGCCTCCGCCCGGAGGTGCTTCGAATGGCTTGTGTTGCCTGGGATCAGGCACCTGGATCCGCTCGGGACCGAACATTCGACCACCCCTTAATCGTCGCCCCGGCCTTGAGCCGGGGCCCCGCTAACTTCTGCGGCAGCGGCGCGAACAGGCAAGCCGGGTCTCGGGTCAAGCCCGGAACGACGATGGCGTTCGTGATGTGCCAATTTGCGGGTGTGCGAATTGGGTTTGGGCCGGTGATGCGCGCCGGCCCCTCTCCCAACCCTCTCCCCTGAGCCGAAGACCGCCGAAGGCAATGGGAGAGGGCTATGTCCGCGCCCCACCCAGATCAGCCTCCGCTTGCTGTCCCGCACACAAAAAGGCGCCCCGGGCCTTCCCCCGGAGCGCCTTCCTGTCAGCCCCGATGGAGCGTCAGAAGCGGTACGCGATACCGGCGCTCAGCACCCAGGGGTTAAGCCGGTGGCGGGTCTGCAGCGCGGTGCCGGTGGCGGTGTAGAAGGTGGCGTCGGTATTGACCCAGTACTTCTTGGCATCGAGCGAGAGGCTGTAGCCGTTGCCGATTGCCACGTCCGCGCCCGCCTGGACCGCCACGCCCAGCTCGCTGCTGAGCTTGGTGCGGGTCACGCCCAGCCCGCGCACCGCGGTGCTCGGCCGGTCGTTGATCATCAGGAACAGCGTTGGACCCACCCCGAGGTAGGGTTTGATCGCGCCGAGCGGCAGGTGGTACTTGGCGGTGAAGGTGGCCGGGATGATCTGGACGTTGTCGATCGCAACCACCCCGCTGAGCGTGCCCGACGACACCGTGACATGGTGCCCGGTGACGCAGCAGATCGTCTCCACCGACACGTTCGGGGTGAAGAAGTACTCGATCGCGACCGTCGGGACGACATTGTCGTTGATGTCGGTGTTGGTCACCGCGCCGGTCGCCACCAGCCGGGCGGCGTCGCCCTTGACCTGGGTGACCTTGCCATCGACCAGCACCCCGGTGCCGAGCAGCTTGACCTGGACCTTGCCGTCGGCATTGCCGGCATGCGCGGTGCCGGTGAACGCCAGGGCGGCTGCCGTTGCCGCCAGGTATGCGAACTTGTTCATGTCCCTCATCCTTCGCGCCGCGGGCCTGCCCCGTGCAGGTCCTGCTCCTTGCGGCGTCGGAATGGGCGGATGGCGCGATCGTCCGGCACGAACATTGATCGAGCGCAACAATCAGACTTTGGTCTAATAAAGTCTGTAATTTCAGGGAATTTGATCACCATCAATGTTGCGCGCCCGGTGCCGGGCCAAGGGCTGCCCGATCGCAACGCATGAGAGGGAAGGCTCATGGTTACCCTGACTGGGCGCGCCGGCATCTGGCTGGTCGTGCTGTTTCTCGCCATTCTGGCCGTCGCCGCGGCTGCCGATACCGGCTTCGCGGTGCACATGACGATCGTCGCGCTGGCCGCGGCGATCGGCCTGTTCGTGACCCTGTCGCGGACCGACTACGCGGCGCTGGCCCGCGGCGCGCTCCACGCGCCCGATGCCAGCCGTTATGATGACGACCCGATCCGTTGGGGCGTGATCGCCACGGTGTTCTGGGGCATGGCCGGCTTCGCCGCCGGCCTGTTCATCGCGCTGCAGCTGGCCTACCCGGTGCTCAACCTCGGGTTCGAGTATACCACCTTCGGCCGGCTGCGGCCGCTGCACACCTCCGCGGTCATCTTCGCGTTCGGAGGCAATGCGCTGATCGCGACCTCGTTCTACGTGGTCCAGCGCACCTGCCGGGCGAGGCTGGCCTTCCCCGGCCTCGCCCGTTTCGTGTTCTGGGGCTACCAGCTGTTCATCGTGCTTGCCGCCACCGGCTACCTGCTGGGGATCACCCAGGGCAAGGAATATGCCGAGCCCGAATGGTACGTCGACCTGTGGCTGACGGTGGTCTGGGTCGCCTATCTGGCGGTCTTCGTCGGCACCCTGGTCAAGCGCACCGAGCCGCACATCTACGTGGCCAACTGGTTCTACCTCTCGTTCATCCTGACCGTGGCCATGCTCCACCTGGTCAACAACGTGAACCTGCCGGTCAGCCTGCTCGGCAGCCGGTCGATCGCGGTCTGGGCCGGGGTGCAGGGCGCGCTGATCCAGTGGTGGTACGGCCACAACGCCGTGGGCTTCTTCCTGACCGCCGGCTTCCTCGCGATGATGTACTACTTCGTGCCGAAGCAGGCCGAACGCCCGATCTACTCCTACCGCCTGTCGATCATCCACTTCTGGGCGCTGATCTTCCTCTACATCTGGGCGGGTCCGCACCACCTCCACTACACCGCGCTCCCCGACTGGGCGCAAACCCTGGGCATGGTCTTCTCGGTCATGCTGTGGATGCCCAGCTGGGGCGGGATGATCAACGGCCTGATGACGCTGAACGGCGCCTGGGACAAGGTCCGCACCGATCCGATCATCCGCATGTTCGTGATGAGCCTGGCCTTCTACGGCATGAGCACCTTCGAGGGGCCGATGATGTCGGTGAAGACGGTCAACGCGCTGTCGCACTACACCGACTGGACCATCGGCCACGTCCACTCGGGCGCGCTGGGGTGGAACGGCATGGTCACCTTCGCCACGCTCTATTACCTCGTCCCGCGGCTGTGGAACCGCCAGCGGCTCTATTCGCTGCGAATGGTCAACTGGCACTTCTGGCTCGCGACCACGGGGATCGTCTTCTACGCCGCCGCGATGTGGGTGGCGGGGATCACCCAGGGGCTGATGTGGCGCGAGTACGGGGCCGATGGCTACCTGGTGAACTCGTTCGCCGAGACCGTCGCCGCGCTGCATCCGATGTACCTGCTGCGGGCCTTCGGCGGGCTGCTCTACCTCGCCGGCGCGGTCGTGATGACCGTCAACGTCTGGAAGACCATCGCCGGATCGCCGCTGCGCCGCGAAGCTCCGATGACCGACACGCCCTATGACGCCGCGCAGGACCGCCCGCTGGTCCCCGCCGTCGCCGCCGAATGAAGGGGGCCACCACCATGACTGCAACGACCCACAAGCCGCCGCTGTCCACCCACGCGAAGATCGAGCGCAACGTGACGATCCTCGGGGTCCTGGCCTTCCTGGCCGTGACCGTGGGCGGGATCGTCGAGATCGCCCCGCTGTTCTGGATCGACAACACGATCGAGAAGGTGAAGGGCATGCGACCCTACACCCCGCTCGAGCAGGCCGGCCGCGACATCTACATCCGCGAGGGCTGCTACGTGTGCCACAGCCAGATGATCCGTCCGTTCCGCGACGAGGTCGAACGCTACGGCCACTACAGTCTCGCCGCGGAATCGATGTACGACCATCCCTTCCAGTGGGGCTCCAAGCGCACCGGGCCGGACCTGGCCCGCGTCGGCGGGCGCTATTCGGACGAGTGGCACGTCCAGCACCTCGCCGATCCGCGCTCGGTGGTGCCGGAATCGGTGATGCCGATGTACGCCTTCCTGAAGGACCGCGATCTCAAGGCGGGCGAGGGCGGGACCATGATCGGCGAGATCAGGGCGCTGGCCACCACCGGAGTGCCCTACAGCCCCGCGCAGATCGCCCAGGCCGATGCCGATCTGAAGGCCCAGGCCGGGCAGGGTGATGCCACCGAGCTCGCCAAGCGCTGGCCCAAGGCCCAGCCGCGCGACTTCGATGGCCAGCCCGACCGCCTGACCGAAATGGACGCGCTGGTCGCCTATCTCCAGGTCCTCGGCACGATGGTGGATGTCAATGCCGCCGCCGCGCAGGAAGACCTCGCCAGGGAGACCGGCCGATGAGCGCGCCGACCACGTACGAGCTGCTGCGGCATCTGGCTGATAGCTGGGGCCTGTTGGCGATGACACTGATCTTCCTCGGGCTCTGTGCCTGGCCGTTCCGGCCGGGCGCCCGCTCCGCCAACGAGATGGCGGCCCGCATGATCCTCGCTGACGACGACCTTCGGGACGTCGAGTTCGGAGGCACTGACAATGGCTGAGAAAAGACTGGACGAGGCCACCGGGGTCGAGACCGTCGGCCACGAATGGGACGGCATCGAGGAGCTCAACACCCCGTTGCCGCGCTGGTGGCTCTATACCTTCTACGCGACGATCGTCTTCGCGATCGGCTACATCGTGGTCTATCCGGCGGTGCCGCTGGCCCGTTCGGGCACGGCGGGGCTGTGGCAGTGGTCGAGCCGCGGCGCGCTGGCGGCCGATACGGTCAGCGCCGAGCGCGAGCGGGCGAGCACCCTCGCGGCGATCGCGGCCACTCCGATCGCGGCACTGCCGGGCAATCCGGTGCTGATGCGCGCGGCAATCGCCGGGGGCAAGGCCGCCTTCCGCGTCAATTGCGTGCAGTGTCATGGAGCTGGTGCGGCGGGGAGCAAGGGCTATCCCAACCTCAACGACGACGACTGGCTGTGGGGCGGCGATCTGCAGACGATCGAGACCACCATCACCCACGGCATCCGCCAGCCCGGCGACGATGCCACCCGTCAGAGCCAGATGCCCAGCTTCGGGCATGACGGCATTCTGCCGCCGGGCGAGGTTGCCGACGTGGCGAGCTATGTCCGCTCGCTGTCGGGCAAGGTCGCGCCGGGCAGTGCCGCGGCCGGGCGCGGCGCGGTCATCTTCGCCAACAACTGCGTTGCCTGCCACGGCGCGGACGGCAAGGGCGCCCGCCAGTTCGGTGCGCCCAACCTGGCCGATGCGATCTGGCTCTACGGCGGGGATCAGGCCAGCGTCGTCGCCAGTGTCACCAATGCCCATGCCGGGGTGATGCCGGCCTGGGGCCAGCGGCTGGATCCGGTGACGATCAAGATGCTCGCCGCCTATGTCCATTCGCTCGGCGGCGGCGAGAAATTTGCGCCAGGACAAGGCGCGGACCCTGCGACCGCTGCTACGGCAGCCGCGGCCGCCCAGTAGGACGACCGAAATGCCGGGCCTGTCCAGGGGAGCTGGGCAGGCCCGGGTTCCAACCCACCACACCGGGAAGGTGAAGGACAATGCGTAACCCGGCTCCGGTCGCCACCGGGCTCTACGAAAAGCGCCGGGGCGTGTTTCCGGCGAGGATCGACGGGACCTTCCGCCGCCTCAAGTGGGCGATCATGGCGATCACCCTGGCGATCTACTATGGCGCGCCGTGGCTGCGCTGGGACCGCGGGCCCTATGCCCCGGACCAGGCGATCCTGGTCGATCTGGCGCACCGCCGCTTCTACATGTTCGCGATCGAGATCTGGCCCCAGGAGTTCTACTTCGTTGCCGGCCTGCTGATCATGGCCGGGATCGGCCTGTTCCTGGTGACCAGCGCGGTCGGCCGCGCCTGGTGCGGCTATGCCTGCCCGCAGACCGTCTGGACCGACCTGTTCCAGCATGTCGACCGCTTCATCGATGGCGACCGCAATGCCCAGCTGCGCCTGCACCAGGCGCCCTGGACCGCCAGCAAAGTGGCGCGGCGGCTGCTCAAGTGGTCGATCTACCTCGTCATCGCCTTCTGGACCGGCGGCGCCTGGATCATGTACTTCGCCGATGCACCCACCCTGGTGCGGGAGTTCTGGAGCGGGCAGGCCGCCCCGGTGGCCTACGGCTCGGTGGCGGTGCTGACCTTCACCACCTTCTGGCTCGGCGGCTTCATGCGCGAGCAGGTGTGCATCTACATGTGCCCCTGGCCGCGCATCCAGACCGCCATGCTCGACGAGAAGAGCCTGATCGTCACCTACAAGGACTGGCGCGGCGAGACGCGCGGCAGCCTCAAGCAGGCGGCGAAGGATCCCGGGACCTATGGCGACTGCATCGACTGCAACCAGTGCGTCGCGGTATGCCCCACCGGGATCGACATCCGCGAGGGGCCGCAGATCGGCTGCATCACCTGTGCGCTGTGCATCGATGCCTGTGACCGGGTGATGGCGCAGATCGGGCGGCCGCGCGGGCTGATCGACTATGCCACGCTGGAAGATGCCGCGAAGGAGAAGGCCGGCTGTCCGCCGACGCCGCACCGCAAGCTGATCTGGCACCCGCGCACGCTGGTCTACCTGGGCATCTGGTCGGCCATCGGGGCCGGGCTGCTGTTCGCCCTCGGCACGCGCACGCACATTGATCTCGCCGTGCAGAAGGATCGCAATCCCCCCTTCATGGTGCTCAGCGACGGATCGGTCCGCAATGCCTGGACGCTCAAGCTCAAGAACATGGAGCGCCGCCCCCGGCCCATGCAGGTGGCGCTGCAGGGGCTGCCCGGGGCCGTGATGTGGAGCGATGCGATGGGCCGCGACGAGGCCGGCCGCACGCTCGCCATGACCGTACCGGCCGACACGGTCCTGCCGCTGCGCGTCTACGTGGCTGCGCCTGCGGGCACCGCCGAGCAGGCGTTCCACTTCGTCCTCGCCGCGACCGACGCCGAGGGCGGCGGCGACCGCACCGAAACGCGCTTCGACGCGCCCCGGGATGATGATGACACCCCCGGCGACCACGAACGCGCCGACCACGAACGCGGGGACCATGAACGCGAGGAGCACGCCAGATGAGCCAGTCCGTTGCCCGGCCCTTCACCGGCCGCCACATGGCCGCAATCATGCTGGCCTTCTTCGGGGTCGTGATCGCGGTCAACCTGCTGATGGCACAACTGGCCGGCCGCACCTTCGGCGGCGTGGTGGTCCAGAACTCCTATGTCGCCAGCCAGCACTTCAACCGCTGGCTCGACGAGGCCGGGGCCGAGCGCGGACTGGGCTGGGGCGCGGAGATCGGTCATGCGGCCGACGGCACGATCCGTGTCACGCTGCAGGGTGTCCCGGCCGGGGCACAGGTGACCGGCGAGGCCTGGCATCCGCTCGGCCGCGCGCCTGACCGGGTCCTGCGGTTCCGCGGCACGGGCACGGCATTCCGCTCGCTGGAGGCGATTCCTGCCGGGCGCTGGCGGATCCGCATCGAGGTGCGGGCCGGGGCACGGCGCTGGCGCCGCGAGCAGGTGGTGGCATGACCGCGCTGGCCCGCCTGCCCGAACCGCCGCTCGGCCAGACCGTGCTGGTCGTGCCCGGCATGCACTGTGCCGGCTGCATGGCCAAGGTCGAACGCGGCCTCGTTGCCGTCCCGGGCGTCGCCGTGGCACGGGTCAATCTCACCGCGCGGCAGGTGGCGGTGCAGCACGATCCCGCGCTGGCGCCGCCCGTGCTGATCGAGGCGCTCGCCGCCATCGGTTTTCCCGCCCAGCCGCGCGGGCCCGAGCTGGCCCCGCCACCCTCGGCGGCGCGGCCGCTGCTGGCGCCGCTCGGCGTGGCGGCCTTCGCCGCGATGAACGTCATGCTGCTCTCGGTGAGCATCTGGTCGGGCGCGACCGGGGCCACGCGTGAGTTGTTCCACTGGCTTTCCGCCCTGATCGGCGTTCCGGCGATCCTCTACGCCGGGCGCGTGTTCTACGTCTCGGCCTGGGGCGCGCTGCGGCGCGGCCGCACCAACATGGACGTGCCGATCGCGATCGGGGTGACGCTGGCCACCGTGCTCTCGCTGTACGAGACCGCCACCGGCGGCGCCGATGCCTGGTTCGACGGCACGCTGATGCTGCTGCTGTTCCTGCTGGCCGGGCGCGCGCTTGACGCGGCGATGCGCGACCGCGCGCGCGCCGGGGTCGATGCCCTGCTGCGCCAGGCCGCGCCGGGGGCCCTGGTGCTGGGCAAGGACGGAAGCATCGCCTGGGTCGCCGCGGTGGACCTCGTCCCCGGCATGACCATGCGCGTCGCGGCGGGTGAGCGGCTGGCCGCCGATGGCGAGATCCTGAGCGGCCACAGCCGGTTCGACCAGTCGCTGCTCACTGGCGAGAGCGCCCCGGTCGCGGCCGGGCCGGGCGCCGTGGTCCATGCCGGCACGCTCAACCTCGAGGCGCCGGTCGACGTGCGGATCGCCGCGGCTGGGCAGGGTACCACCCTGGCCGAGATCGCGCGGCTGATGGACGCGGCCGGGCAGGCGCGGTCGCGCTACGTGCGGATCGCCGACCGCGCCTCGCGGCTCTACGCCCCGGCGGTGCACACGCTGGCCGCGCTGTCCTTCGCCGGGTGGATGCTGCACGGCGCCGGGCTCCACCAGTCGCTGGTGATCGCGATCGCCGTGCTGATCATCACCTGCCCCTGCGCGCTGGGGCTGGCCGTCCCGGTGGCGCAGGTGGTCGCCTGCGGGGCACTGCTGCGCCAGGGAGTGATGGTCAAGGACGGGTCCGCACTCGAGCGGCTCGATACGGTCAACCACGCCCTGTTCGACAAGACCGGAACGCTCACCCTGGGCCGGCCCGTGCCCGATCCGGCCGCGCTGGCCGGGTTCGATGCCGCCGCAGCCGGTATCGCGCTGGCGCTCGCCTCGCACAGCCGCCACCCGCTGTCCCGCGCTCTGGTCGAGGCCCTGGCGGCACGCGGGGTGACCCCGGCGGCGCTGGAGCAGGTGGCCGAGGAGCCGGGCCGCGGCGTCACGGCGCGGTGCGACGGTCTGGCCGTGGCGCTGCGCCGGCCCGAGACCGCCGGCGGCATGGCCACGGTGCTGGCGATCGCCGGCCAGCCGGCCCGCCTGATCGGTTTCGCTGACCGTCTGCGTCCCGATGTCCCGGCTGCGCTCGACCAGCTCGGCCGGCTTGGCATCGCCGCCGGGATCGTCTCGGGCGACAACGCAGCGGCGGTGCTCGACGTGGCCGGGCAGGTCGGGCTCACGGCCGCCGCCGCAGCCAGTCCGGCCGACAAGCAGGCGGCGATCCAGCGCCTCCAGGCCGAGGGCCGGCGGGTGCTGATGGTGGGCGACGGCCTCAACGACGGACCGGCGCTGGCCGCGGCCGATGCCTCGATGGCCCCGGGCACGGCCAGCGATGTCGGCCGCCAGGCAGCGGATTTCGTGTTCCTTGGCGATTCCTTCGCCGCCGTGCCGCGCACGGTCCGCGCGGCCCGCCGGACCATGGCTGTGGTCCGCCAGAACTTCGCGCTGGCGATCGGCTACAACGTGCTGGCCGTTCCGCTGGCCATGGCCGGGCTGGTCACCCCGTTGATTGCCGCGGCGGCCATGTCGCTGTCCTCGCTGCTCGTGATCGCCAACTCGCTGCGCCTTGCCCGAGCCGCGCGATGACCGGAGAACTGCCATGACCGGATTGGCCCTGCTGATCCCGCTGGCCCTGATGATGGGGCTGATCGGGCTGGTCGCCTTCTTCTGGGCCCTGCGCAACGGCCAGTTCGAGGACTGCGATGGCGCCGCCGCGCGCATCCTGATCGAGGACGATCAGCCATCCGTCCCGCCGGTGCAGCCATGAGGCGGCGCGTGCTGATGGGCCTGCTGGCCCTGCTGCCGGCGGCGCTGAACACCAGCCCGGCACGGGCTGGTGCGCTGGCCGTCGCGGTCTGCTCAGGCGATGGCCTGACCCGCACCATCTCGCTGCCGTTGTCGGGCGAGGATCCGCCAGGACGCGAGCAGCCGGGCTGCTGCGCCAAGGGCTGTCACACCGGTTCGCGAAAAAAGTCCGCCGCCCGGCAAATTGATACGCGACAATGACGGCCACGGCCGGAGCGGGGAGAACGACTGCATGTGGCCCTTCCACCCCGATCTCCTGACGCGGCCGGTTCCCCGGTACACGAGCTTTCCCACCGCCGCGGAGTTCACCGATGGCGTCGGCGCGCCCGAGCTGGGCGCCGCGCTGGAAGAGGTCAGCGGCACCGTCTCGCTTTATATCCACGTGCCGTTCTGCGAGCAGATCTGCTGGTACTGCGGCTGCAACACCGGCCGCTCGAACAAGGTCGCGCGGCTGACCAGCTATCTCGATGCCTTGCACCGCGAGATCGCGCTGGTCGGCCAGCGTCTGCCGCGCGGCACCCGGGTGCAGCGGATCGCCTTTGGTGGCGGCAGCCCCAATGCGCTGAGCCCGCTCGAATTCGTCCGGCTGGTCGATGCGCTGACGGTGCACCTCCCGCTGTACGATCCGGTGGTCTCGATCGAGCTCGATCCGCGGACCCTCGCGGCCGACTGGGGCATGGTGATCCGCTGCATTGGCATCACCCGCGCCAGCCTCGGGGTGCAAACGCTGAGCCCGCGGCTGCAGGCGGCGATCGGCCGGGTGCAGCCCGATGCCCTGATCGCGCGCACCACCGAGCAGTTGCGCGCCGCCGGGATCACCTCGCTGAACTTCGACCTGATGTACGGCCTGCCCGGTCAGACTGACGCCGACCTGGCCGAGACGCTCGCCCGTTCGATCGAGCTGGGCGCCGACCGGATCGCGCTGTTCGGCTATGCCCATGTGCCGCACCTGATCCCGCGGCAGAAGCAGATCGACGCTGCCGACCTGCCCGATATGCCGGCCCGGTTCCGCATGGCGTGGAATGGCTGGGCCCAGCTGACCGCGGCGGGCTACCAGCCGGTGGGCTTCGATCACTTCGCGCTGCCCGGCGATGCCCTGGCGCAGGCCGCGCTGGCCGGGCGGCTGCACCGCAATTTCCAGGGCTTCACCGAGGATCAGGCCCCTGTGCTGATCGGGTTGGGGGCCTCGGCGATCAGCCAGTTTCCGCACCTCATCGTCCAGAACGAGAAGAACGCCGGGCGCTACCGCATGTTGCTGTCGCAGGACCGCCTGACCGGCACGCACGGAGTACGCCGCTCGGCCGAGGACCAGCGCCGCGGGCTGGTGATCGAAAGCCTGCTCTGTCACAACCGCGCCAGCCTGCCGCTCGACCTGATGCAGGAGCAGATCGGCGCGCTGGCTCCGTTCCGCGAGCGGGGGCTGATCGACCTGACCGACGACGTGCTCGAGCTCCGGCCCGAGGGGCTGCCCTACGCCCGCACGGTGGCCGCGCTGTTCGATCCCTATCGGCAGGATGGGGTGCGCCGCTTCAGCTCGGCGGTCTGACGCCAGCCAGCCTCCTCCCCGCTGCGCCCGCCACCCCAGGCAGTGCTCGCGCCGCGTCACGGCGCGCGAAAAAGGAGGGCGGTCACGCCGGACCGCCCCCTTGGGAGTTGGGGAGAATGATGCCGGAAAGAGCGACGCGTGGGTGACTCCGTCCGACGGGAATCGGTATAGTGCGGCAAGGCCGGCCAAGCCTTGACCCCGATCAAATCCGCCGTCTCTCCCGGTCGTCAGCGTGCGGCAAGGTCAGAACGGGGTGGCGCGATCCGGCATCAGGCTGGCCGTCAGCTGATGCAGGTAGGTGGCGATCAGATCAGGCGAACATGGCTTGCTCGCGCTGCAGGCCCCCGGATAGCGGCTGATCAGGCTCTGGCTGTCGGCATGGCCCGAGTGGAAGATGATCGGTACGCCCATCCGGGTCAGCTCGTCGGCCAGCGGAAACACGTCACCATCGGCCAACTGCACGTCGAGGATGGCGGCATCGGGGCGCTGCCCTTGGATCGCGAGGACGCCTTCAGACAGGGTCGCGAACGGTCCAGTCACGACATAGCCCAAGTCTTCGGTCATGCCCGAAAGGTCGAGCGCGACTATGAACTCGTCCTCCATGATCAAGACCCGTGGGGCCTGTCTCTGCAACCCGCTCGGGCTGGCCGTTTCGCTTTGCCACATCGCTTTCGGTACTCGCGAAGCCTCGGCCGCATGCCCATGGTGCACAGGATAGTGCGCCGTTCTCGTCGGCCGCTATGGTGTTGAAATGTACCGAGCCTGAATTGGTTCCTGTAGATACCCTTAGCTGCGCACTTTCTGCGTGAGCGCCACCAGGCTGTCCGGGGTGAGCAGCTGTGGCAGGGTGACCGGAGCGGCCGGAGCCGGTCCGGGATACCAGACGTAGAGCGGCACGCCCGCCGCACCCTGCGCGCCCAGATAGCGGGTGATCTCCGGATCGCGCCGGGTCCAGTCGCCCTTGAGCACGACCACCTCGGCTCCGGCAAAGGCCGCGCGGGTCTCGGCCCGGTCAATCGCGACGCGTTCGTTGACCTTGCAGGTCAGGCACCAGTCGGCGGTCATCCAGACGAACACCGGTTTGCCGCTGGCCCGGGCCTGGGCCAGTGCCGCGGCGGAGAAGGGCTGGCTGGGCAGGCCGTCGCGCGCGGCGGCCGGCGCCTGGGGGGCGATCGCCACGGGAACCAGCGCCGCGGCCAGTCCCAGCGCCACCAGCCCGCCGCCGCCAAGTCGGGCCACTCCTGCGCCGCGGCGCTGGCGGCGGCCTAGCTCAACCAGCAGCAGGCCCGCCGCGAGGGCCACGGCCAGTTCGAGCGCGAGGATGACCGGGCCGGCCAGGCGCCAGGTCAGCCAGGCCAGCGCCAGCGCGGTCAGCCCCATCGGCACGGCCATGGCGTGGCGGAACCGCACCATCCAGCCGCCAGGCCGGGGCAGGGCGCGGCGCAGCGGCGGAACGAAGGCGATGGCGAGGAAGGGGAGGGCCAGGCCCACGCCCAGCGCGACGAACAGCAGCATGGCCTCGGCCACCGGCAACAGGAGCGCTGCGCCCATCGCTGCGGCCATGAACGGTCCGGTGCAGGGCGTGGCGACGAAGGCGGCCAGCAATCCGGTGGCGAAGGCCCCGTTGGCCCCGCCACTCCGCGACCCGGTCCCACCCGTCGCGCTGCTGGCCCGGTTGACGAAGCCGGGCACGGCGAACTCGTAGACCCCGGCGAGGTTGGCCGTGATCGCCAGTGCCAGCAGCAGCAGCAACGCGACCACCGACGGGTCCTGGAGCTGGAAGGCCCAGCCGACCTCGCTGCCGCCGGCGCGCAGGGCGAGCAGGACGGCGCCCAACGCGCTGCAAGCAAGGACCACGCCCGCGGTGTAGGCCAGCCCTTCGGTCCGCGCTTCGGCCTCGCTCTCCCCGGCGCGGGCCAGCGAGAGCGCCTTGAGGCTGAGGATCGGGAAGACGCAGGGCATGACGTTGAGCAGCAGCCCGCCAGCCAGCGCTGCCAGCACCAGCCAGACGAGCGGGGTGGATGGGGCGTCGGCGCCTTCGGCCACGAGCGCGCCGCCGGCGGCTACCGCGCCGGGCGCGGCGGTGAAGGTCACGCCGTCGCCTGCGCGGTTGAGCTTCAGCACGCCGTGGAGCGCGGCGGGCGCCGCCCCCGCGCCAGCCGCGGGATTGCGGCGCAGCGTCACCACCAGCAGGTCGCCCTGTCGGCGGAACTCCTGCGGCGCGGCATAGTCGACCAGCGCCTCGTCGGCGACGAACACGTGGGGCCGCTCCAGCGCCACGCTCTGCGGCAAGGGAATGCCCAGGCGCAGCACCGGCCCCGCCGCGGCGATCCGCGCCGGACTGCCCAGCGGTGCGGGCAGGCGGGCGCGCCACTGGTCGAATTGCGGGCTGGCCGGACTGGCCGCGCCGGGTGCGGTCACCGTCACCCCCGCCTCGAGCCGGGCCTGCTCGGGCACGCAGACGGCGTCGGTGCAGGCCAGCCACTGCGCCTTGACCGCGATCGGCAGGACCGATCCGGGCCGGGCGGCGGCGGGGACGCGGTAGGGCACCAGCACGGCGTAGTCGTGCTCATAGACGTGGTTCATCAGCCCGGCGATCAGCAGGGTATCAGGCACCGGATAGAGCGGTGTGCCGAAATCCGCGTCGGCGGCGACGTCCCCTTGGTACCACTTCAGGGTCATGCCGAAGCCCGCATCGCCCGGGTTCGACCAATAGCCGTGCCAGCCCTTGGCCGGCTTCATCTCGAGCGCGACCATGACCGTGCTGCCGGGGGCGGCGGGGCCTTCCACCCGCAGGGCCGCGGCGATGTGGTTGGGCGCGCCGGGCTGGGCCTGCACCGGCCCTGCAACAGCCATGACCAGCCATTGCAACAGCAGTGCAACGAGGCAGCGATAGCGAGGCAACATGAGGCGGGCCGACTCCACGGGGAAATGTCAGTTGCGCCGGGCAGATGCGCCCGGCAAGGTTGGTTCCTGCCGCGTCGCCTGCAGCAACACAAGCAAAGCCTGCCGCCAAGGAACCCCCATGCCCCTTCGTGCCTGCCGTCCGTTTCGTGCCTGTCGCCGGTCTGCCCGCCTTCTGCCCGGCCCCGCCCTGGCCGCCGCGCTGACCCTGCTGGCGGGGTGCACCGCCGCGCCGGACCGGGTGGCCAGCGCCCCGCCGCCGGTGGCGGCACCGGCCCCGGTCGGGCCGCCGCGGCTGATCGTGGCGATTTCGGTCGACCAGTTCTCGGCCGACCTCTTCGCGCAGTACCGCCAGCACTACACCGGTGGGCTCGCCCGGCTGTTGCAGGGCGGCGTGTTCCCCAGCGCCTTCCAGAGCCATGCCGCGACCGAGACCTGCCCGGGCCATTCGACCATCCTGACCGGCGCCCATCCGGCGCGCACCGGGATCATCGCCAACACCTGGTTCGACCCCGGCCTCGCCCGCGCCGACAAGGCGGTCTATTGCGCCGAGGACGAGACCGACCCGGCCAGCTCTTCGCGCAACCCCGTGGTCTCGGCCGTGCACCTGCGCGTGCCGACGTTGGGCGACTGGTTGAAGCAGGCCTATCCGGCCAGCCGCAACGTGGCCGTCTCGGCCAAGGACCGCGCGGTGGTGATGATGGGCGGCCACCGCATCGACGAGGGCTGGTGGTATCTCAAGGGCCAGTTCGTCTCGCTGCGCGGCCGCACCGCGCCGCCGGCGGTCACTGCCGCGAATGTCGCGCTGACGGCCGCGCTGAAGAGCGGCGCCCCGGCGCTGCCCGTGCCGGCCTGGTGCGCTCCGCGCGACGCGGCGGTCATCGCCGGCAAGGACGTCACCGTGGGGCAAGGCCGGTTCGCCCTCGCACCCAACCAGCCCGACGCCTTCCGCGTCTCGCCGCGGATGGACGCGGCCACCGGCGACCTCGCCGCGCGGCTGGCCGAGGATCTCCGGCTCGGCCGCGGCCCGGCGCCCGATGTGCTGTCGGTCAGCTTCTCGGCGACCGACTATGTCGGTCATGCCTATGGCACCGAGGGGCTCGAGATGTGCATCCAGATGGCCGAGCTCGACCGCACGATCGGCGCGCTGTTCGCCCGGCTCGATGCCAGCGGGGTCGACTATCTCGCGGTCCTCACCGCCGACCACGGCGGGCTCGACCTGCCCGAGCGGCTGGCCCAGCAGGGCCTGCCCGGCGCGGTGCGGGTCGATCCGGCGCTGAGCCCGGCCGCGCTGGGCAAGGCGCTGGCGGCCGAGCTCGGGCTGACGGTCGAAGGGCCGCTGCTCTATGGCGATGGCGCGTTCGGGGATTTCTGGGTGACCAAGGCCCTGCCCGAGACCCAGCGCGCCCGGGTCGCCGCGGCGTTGGTCGCGCGGGTGCGCAACCACCCGCAGGTCGCCGCGGTCTACACCCATGACGAGCTGGCCCGGCTCACCACCCCCGCGGGCAACCCGCAGGACTGGACCCTGCGCGAGCGCGCCCGCGCCAGCTTCGACGCGCAGCGCTCGGGCGACGTGGTGATCCTGCTCAACCGCGCGATCGTGCCGATCCCGGCCGCCGGGCCGGGCTATGTCGCCACCCACGGCAGCCCGTGGGACTACGACCGGCGCGTGCCGCTGCTGGTCTGGCGCAAGGGCTGGGCCGGCTTCGAGCAGCCCGCCCCGGTCGAGACGGTCGACATCGCGCCCTCGCTGACGGCGGTGCTCGGGCTCAAGGTGCCCGAGGGCAGCTTCGACGGGCGCTGCCTCGATCTCGATGGCGGGCCGGGAAACAGCTGCAATTAGGCAAGCCCCGTCGTCCCGGGTCGAGCCCGGGATGCCGCAGCACCGGGGCCACCTCCCATCCTGCCCCAACGCCCGCTTGCCCGACGCCCCGGGGCAGGCGTAAGACCGGGGCATGGACAGCACCTCACGCGATCTCGTGATCCTCGGCGGCGGCCTCGTCGGCATGACCCTGGCTCTGGCCGCCGCGCGCGCCGGGATCACCAGCCATGTGATCGACCGCGCCGATCCGGCCGAGCTTACCGCCGAACACGCCGACGGCCGGGCCTCGGCGATCTCCACGGCCAGCTGGAACCTGTTCACCAACATCGGTCTCGCCGCGGCGCTTGAGCCTTTGGGTTGTCCGATCGACGCGATCGCGGTGACCGACCAGATGAAGCCCGGCCGGCTCGATTTCCGCCCCGCGCCGGAGGAGGGTTCGCTAGGCCGGATGTTCGCCAACCGCGATATCCGCCTGGCCCTGTTCGAGGCTGCCCGGAGCGAGCCGAACATCGCCTGGCACACCGGTGCCACGGTGATCGATCGCGAGCGCGGACCGCACGGGGTCGCGGCCACGCTGGCCGATGGCCAGGTTCTGCGCGGCCGTCTCCTGGTCGGCGCCGAAGGACGGCAGAGCCCGACGCGCGAGGAGGCCGGGTTCAAGCTGGCGCAGTGGGACTACCACCACCGCGCGATGGTGACCGCGCTCTACCACGAGAAGCCCCACGACAATGTCGCCTGGGAAATCTTCTATCCCGCCGGCCCCTTCGCGCTGCTCCCGCTGCTGGACGAGAACGGGCGGCACCGCTCGGCGCTGGTCTGGACCGTGGCCGAGGCCGAAGCCAAGGCCTGGACCGGTCTGTCCGACCGCGCCTTCCTCGCCGAGGTGCAGAAGCGGGTCGGGCCGATCTTCGGCCAGGTCGAACTCTGCGCGCCGCGGATGTCCTGGCCGCTGAGCTTCCAGCACACCGCGCGGATCGTCGAAGACCGGCTGGTGCTGGTCGGCGATGCCGCGCACGGCATGCACCCGATCGCCGGGCAGGGGCTGAACCTGGGCCTGCGCGATGTCGGTGCGCTGGTCGAGGTGCTCACCGAGGGCATGCGGCTGGGGCTCGATCCCGGCGATGCCCAGGTGCTCAAGCGCTACGAGCAGTGGCGCAGCGTCGATTCGCTGACGGTGATGGCCGCCACCGACACGATCACCCGGCTGTTCGGCGTGCCGGGCAACCTTTCGTCGCTGATCCGCCGCGCCGGCATGGGCGCGATCCAGCGCACCCCCGCGCTCAAGCGCTGGTTCATGGACGAGGCCCGCGGGATGAGCGGCAAGCTGCCGGCGCTGCTGCAGGGCTAGTCCCGTAGGGCAGGAGTGAAGGCCTGGTAGCGCCCCACACCCGTCATCCCGGCGAAGGCTGGGACCTCTCGCCCCGCCGAGGAAGATGCCAGCCTGCGCTGGCATGACGGGATGGAGGGGAGGGCCTACGTGGGCTCGGCGGCTTGCGCGCGATACCCGTCATCCCAGCGAAGGCTGGGATCTCTGGCCCCGCTGTGGAAGATGCCAGCCTGCGCTGGCATGACGGGATGGAGGGGAGGGCCTACGTGGGCTCGGCGGCTTGCGGCGGATACCCGTCATCCCGGCGAAAGCCGGGATCTCTCACCCCGCCGCGGAAGATGCCAGCCTGCGCTGGCATGACGATGGGTTTGGGGTTGATCAGACAATGAGCGACAGCCCCGCTCGCCCCCGCAAGCCCAGCCCGCCCCCGCAAGCCCAGCCCGCCCTCGCAAGCCACGTCCGCGCCCCATCAGGTCCGGTCGTTCCAGGCGGTGCCTCCCCGGTCCACCAGCCCGGCCTCTGGCTCAGGCCCACGGCAACAGCGACGACACCGGCCCGCCGCCACTCCGCTCAGCGCTTCTTCTTCGTGATCGGCGCGGTGAAGTCCGGGTCCTTGTTCGCCACCCAGTCGACGAACTTGCGGACCGCGGGGTTCAGCAGCAGGCCCTCCACCTCCAGGCCGTAGCGCTGCAGCTCGGAATTGGTGAAGTTGGCGATCAGCGTCTGCTGGCAGATCGGGTGCATCGGCACGACATCGCGCCCGCCCCGGCTCTTGGGCACGGGGTGGTGCCAGACCACGGTCTGACCGGTCGGTCGGCTGCACAGCCAGCAGGGCGGCGGTGGCGGGGCCTCGGCCTCGTCGTCCGTGTCCGGGGCGGCGAAGCTGTGGTCGTATCGGGAATGCTTGCGGGCCATGGGTCTGCCTGATTGGGAAGGCCCATGCTGCACCGCCCGGCGCCCCCCGTCCAGCCCGGTGGCGCTTACATTGATTAACCCCGGCCGCCAGAGAACGGCATTGGCCCGGCGCGACCCGTGGCTTAGATGGTTAATGGGCGGGCTCGTACAGGGAAGGTCGATGGTCAGGCGGTTGGCACTGGCAACGACTTTGATTTCGGTGGCCTTCATGGCCAGCGGCGCCTGGTCCGATTCGGTTTCCTTGCCGCAGGCTTCCGATATCCGGGGCCTTCCCGCCGCGCCCGAGCCAGCCGTGCCCGCACCGGTCGCCCGGGGGGCGGGCGGTGCCGGCCCGGTTTCGCCGACCCGCCCAACCGTGGCCGAGGCGCTCGATTCGGGGGTCCTGATCGTCATCAGCAAGGCCTCGCAGCGCATGGACGCGTTCCGACAGGGTGAGCCCTGGCTGACCGCGCCGGTCTCGACCGGACGGAGCGGCCACCGCACGCCGGCCGGGGTGTTCCCGATCCTCGAGAAGCGGCGCTTCCATCGCTCCAACCTCTACAGCAATGCGCCGATGCCCTTCATGCAGCGCCTGACCATGGGCGGGATCGCGATCCACGCGGGGCGCCTGCCGGGCTATCCCGCTTCGCACGGTTGCATCCGGGTGTCCGCTGCGGTGGCGCGGACCCTGTTCGATGTCACCAGCAGCCGGGATACGGTGGTTGTCATCGTGAACGAGCCGGTGACGAGCGCCGATCAGGCCCGCCAGCTTGCTCTGGCCTGGCCGAGGGCACCGGCGCCGCTGGTCCAGCCGCGGTTGCTGGTGGCGCCTGGCATGGCCCAGGTTGTGCTGCCCGCCCCGGGCCGCGCCCGGCGGCTGGTGGCGGCTTCGCGCGGCGCTGCGCCGCAGGCCTGGCCGGCGACCAGCCAGACCATCCAGCTGGCCGCCGCCCTGACGCCGCAAGAGGCCGAAGCCTACTGGACCCGGCTGCTCGGCCGCCATCCCGACCTGGCCCGGTTCAGCAAGGTGGTGGTCCCGGTCGAGATCGGTGCGCGGCGCTTTTTCCGCCTGCGGGCTTCCGGCACGGGCGCCCATGCCTCCTGTTCGCAGCTGAAGACCGCAGGGACTGATTGCTTCAAGGTGATTTAGGGGCTGACCTGTGTGGTGAGCGGACGTTGAGCTAAAGCCCGCCGAGGCCACCCCAAAACGCATGCGCACACCCACAAAATGGCACATCGTTAAAGCTATCGTCGTCCCGGGCTTGACCCGGGACAGGGCTGTTTTCCCCAATCTTCGCCACGCAAGCCCTGCCCCGGCTCAAGGCCGGGGCGACGATCAGGGGGTGGTCGTGTGTTCTGTGCTGAGAGGATCTGGATGTCCGACTTTGGGCGCAACCAGGCACGGGACGCCATCCCGGTCCCCGGGGCCGAACCATCGTCCAGCTGTTGCGCCAGATTGGCGGCTGGCAGATGACCATCATGCTGCTGCCCCGGGTGAGAGCGACCATCGCATGAGAGCCCGCAGTCCCGCCTTCGCCCGCATCCGCGCCGACGTGCTGGCCATCGTCCAGGCCGTCCCGCCGGGGACGCTGGTGACCTTCGGGGACCTGGGCGCCCATCTCGACGTGATGCCGCGCCATGTGGCCTACATCCTCGCCACGCTTGACCCGGCCGAGCAGCTGGCCATCCCGTGGCACCGCGCCGTGCCCGAAAGCGGCCGCCTGCGTCCCGGCGCCAGCGATGCGCTGGGCAGCAGCCAGGCCGATCTGCTGCGGGCCGAAGGCGTTGCCGTGGCTGCGTCCGGGATGATTGCCGATCCGGCCGCTCATCGCCGCGCCGTCGCCGATCTGCCTCACGGCGTGCCAGTGCAGCGGCGACCCGACCGGCCGCCTGCAGGCTGAGCGCGCGCCGCTACTCCGCGGCCACGCCCAGTTCGTCCTTCTCGGCCGCCTGGCGCGCCCACATTTCGGCATAGACCCCGTCGCGGCGCAGCAGGGCGGCGTGGGTGCCGCTCTCGGCGAGCCGGCCCTGGTCCAGCACGAAGATCGCGTCGGCATCGGCGATGGTCGAGAGGCGGTGGGCGATCGAGATCGTCGTGCGGTCCTGGCTCACGGCGTTGAGCGTCGCGAGAATGTCCTGTTCGGTGCGGGTGTCGAGCGCGCTGGTCGCCTCGTCGAGCAGCAGGATCGGCGGGTTCTTGACCAGGGTGCGGGCGATCGCGACGCGCTGCTTCTCGCCGCCCGACAGCTTGAGCCCGCGCTCGCCGACCTCGGTCTCGAAGCCCTGCGGGAGCCGCTCGATCAGCGGCCCCAGCGCCGCGCCGCGCGCCGCCGCCTCGATCTCGGCGAGGCCCGCCCCGTCACGGCCATAGGCGATGTTGTAGCCGATGGTATCGTTGAACAGCACCGAATCCTGCGGCACGATCCCCAGCGCCTTGCGCAGGCTGATCTGGGTTACCCCGAGGATATCCTGTCCGTCGATCAGGATCCGGCCGGCCTGCGGATCGTAGAAGCGGAACAGCAGCCGGGCGATCGTGCTCTTGCCCGCGCCCGATGGGCCAACGATGGCCACCTTGCTTCCCGCCGGGATCTCGAGGCTGAGGCCGTGGAGGATCGTGCGGTCGGGCTCGTAGCCGAACACCACGTTGTCGAAGGTCACCGCCGGGCGGCGCACCACCAGCGCCGGGGCTCCTGGCGCGTCGGCCACCTCCTGCGGTTCGTCCATCAGCTTGAACATCGCGGCCATGTCGATCAGCCCCTGGCGGATCGTGCGATAGACCATGCCGAGCATGTCGAGCGGGCGGAACAGCTGGGTCAGGTAGGTGTTGACGAAGACCACGTCGCCCACCGTCAGCTGGCCGCGCGACCAGCCCCAGACGGTATAGGCCATGGCGCCGGCCATCAGCAGGTTCACGATCAGCGCCTGGGCGATGTTGAGCAGCCCCAGCGAGTTCTCGCTCTTCACCGCGGCCTCGGCATAGGCGCGCGTGGCCTGGGCGTAGCGCGCCTCCTCGCGCGCCTCGGCGCCGAAGTACTTGACCGTCTCGTAGTTGAGCAGGCTGTCGACCGCGCGCGCCATGGCCTGGCCATCGAGCCGGTTCATCCGCTCGCGCAGGGCATTGCGCCATTCGGTGATGGTGCGCGTGGCCCAGGCATAGAGCACCACGGCCAGCGCGGTGGCGGCCACCAGCGGCCAGCCGAAGTTGACGAAGAAGATGATCGCCACGGCCAGCAGTTCGATCACCGTCGGGGCGATGTTGAACAACAGGAAATAGAGCATCACGTCGATGCTCTTGGTCCCGCGTTCGATCGTCTTGGTCACCTCGCCGGTGCGGCGGGCGAGGTGGAAGCGCAGCGACAGCTTGTGCAGCCGGCCGAAAACGTCCTCGGCCAGCGCGCGGGTGGCGTCCTGGCCGACCCGCTCGAAAACGATGTTGCGCAGGTTGTCGAAGGCCACCCCCGCGAACCGGCCCAGCGCATAGGCCAGCACGAAGGCCAGCGCGATGGTATAGCCCGTGCCGTTCGCCACGGCCGGGCCCGACATCGCGTCGATCGCGCGCTTGTAGGCATAGGGCAGGGCGAGGGTGCTGGCCTTGGCGGCGAGGATCAGCAGCGTGGCACCGACGATCCGCCGGCGCAGCGCGGGATTGTCGACCGGCCAGAGATAGGGCAGGAAACGGCGCATCGTGGCCCAGCCGGCGTGGCTGGCCGCGGCATCGGTGCGGGGAATCTCGGGTGGCATCGTGGGCCTATGTAGGCGACCCGGGCGATGTCACAAGCGCGATGACGGCCGGGCAGGAGCCGCGGCGGTTACCAGGGCAGGGGACCCAGCGCGGTATCGGGCATGTCGAACAGGATCCGGCGGGTCTGGAAATCGATCGCCACCCGGCGGAAGGCGCGCAGCTCGCGCATACCCAGCAGGATCGCCGGCTTGCGGTCGAGCTTGAGCGCGGCAAACGGCGGCGCATCGACGAAGGCGATCACCGCCCGGGTCATCTCGAGCCGCTGGATCTGCAGCCGCTTGGCCACGGCGAGTTCGGCCGGGAGGCTATGCCCGGTGACGCCCTCGAGCATGGTCCGCTCGAGCTGCGCGCCCTTGCGGCCGAGCGCGGCGAGCAGCGCCATGTTGCCGATCGAGATCTCGGCCCCGGTATCGATCACCACGGCGGTGCGCACCCCGTCGATCGTCGCGTCGGTCATGATCAGCTGGCCGGACCGGCTGCGCGCGCTGACCACGATCTCGAACCCGGCATTGCCGCCCAGGCTCTTGGCGTCGCTGACCGCGATCAGCTGGCGGGTGAAGTCGATCAGCACCCGCTGGTCCTGCAGGCTGTCGAGCCCGACGATCCCGTCGGCGCCGATGTGGCGCTGCTCCAGCACCGGGGCGGTCAGGCCGTAGTAGCTGCGCCGGCCCAGCGCGACCTCGTCGAGCAGCACGGTCTGGACATCGCGCGTCCCGGCCACCCCGACCAGCCGGGCGCGCCGCTCGGCCGGCAGGGCAAGCCGGGTGGCGAGGTCGCTCGAGACCACCGTGTTCTGCGATCCGGTGTCGAGCAGGAAGCGGAACGGCCCGGCCGTGCCGATCCGCACCGGCACGGTCATCCGCGCGTGGCTGTCCCTGGTGACGGCGATCACCTCGGTATCGGCGCTGTCCTTGGCGGCCGGGGCATGGAGCAGCGGCGCGCCGATCGCCGCGGCCAGCAGCGGCAGGACCAGGACGGTCGGGTTCATCGACAGCTCTCCCATTGCGCCGGGGCGACACTTGTTCCGCCGGCTCTACCACCTTCCCCGACGGGACACCACGTGTCCGCAAGGGGGCGTTTCGGCTTTCCTTAACGCCGCGCTGCTAGGGCCGGCGGGATGGAACACCTGGCTCAGCGCCTCCTGCGCAAACTGCGCGAACGCCACTTCGCCCGGATCGCCCGCGGCGTGCTCGCCACCCCGCCGGTGCGTGCGCGCGACGATGGGGTCATCCTGTTCTCGATGATCGGCACCCGGGTGGTCGCGCCCTACCTGATCGCTGCCAAGTCGTTCCATGCCCAGCTCGGGCGCGGGCGCTTCGTGATCCTCGACGACGGCACCCTGACCCCGGCCGACCGGGCGGTCCTGGCCCGGCATCTCGACCATCCGGAGATCCGCCCGATCGCCGCGGTTTCGCCCGGCGACTGCCCGCGCGGCAGCTGCTGGGAGCGGCTGCTGGTGCTGCTCGAGCTGCGTCGCACGCACTATGTGATCCAGCTCGATTCCGATACGGTGACGGTCGGCCCGGTGGACGAGGTCGCCGCGGCGATCGCCGCCGGCCGCAGCTTCACCCTGCGCGGCGATGCCTCGGCCGAGCTGCAGGATGCCGCCCACTTCGCCGGCGATCCCGCGGCCATGCCGCCCACCAGCCACGTCCAGGCGCTGATCGAGGCCGGCCTGCACCGGATCGACGCCGGGCTGCCCCGGCCGCTGCGCTATGTCCGCGGCTGCGCCGGTTTCGCCGGCTTTGCCCCCGGCGGGCGCGGGCGTGAGGTCGCCGATGCGTTCAGTCGTGAGGCCCGGGCCCTGCTGGGCGCGGCCAAGTGGGCGGAGTGGGGCAGCGAGCAGGTGATGTCCAACGTGATCGTCGCCAACGAGCCCGATCCGCTGCTGCTGCCCTATGCCCGCTACATGAACTATTGGGCCGAGCGCGCGCTGGGGCCGGTCTCGTTGGTCCATTTCCTTGGCACCCATCGCTATGACCGGGGCTGCTATCCGCGCGTCGCCCGGGCGGCGATCGCCCGGCTCGCCGGGACGGACTGATCAGCCCGGCTGCAGGGCGCGGGGCCTGGGCAGGAGGTTGAGCGCGAGGCGGACCTCCTGCCAGGCCGGGTGGCGCAGCAGGGCAAGCAGCGCCAGCCAGGCGACCGCCCCGCAGAGGCCCAGCCCGAGCAGCACCGGCAGCCCCGGCGTCGGCCCGAACCAGGCGCCCTCGACCGCGCCATAGAGCGGGGCCGCGGCGGCGGCGGCGCAGAGCCCGCTGCGCAGATAGATCCCGGCCAGCTGCGCCACCGGCAGGTGCAGCAGACGGCCGATGAAGGTGATGTAGATCACGAACCACAGCCCGGCGGCGACCAGCCGGCTGACCGCTGCGGCCTCGACTCCCCAAGCGCAGAACGCCGCGAGAATCCCGACGGTGGCGGCGGTGTCGAGGCAGTTGATCCACACCAGCGAGCGGATCCGGCCGAGCATGATCGGCACGTCCATCTGCAACGGCACGGCGAAGAACAGCATCTCCGCCAGCGCGGTCCAGCGCAGCAGCGGTGCCACCTCGGCCCAGCGCGGCCCATAGAGCAGGTGGACCAGCGGCCCGGCCGCCGCCGCCAGCCCGGCCGCCGCCGCCCAGTTGAGCGCGGTGTTGCAGGCGATCAGGTGAAGATAGGGCCCGGCGAGGTCCTCGCCGGCGTCGCGCTTGCGGGCGAAGGCGGGATAGAACACCGCGTTGAGCGCGCCGACCACCAGGGTCGAGAGCTGGCCGGCCAGCGCGGTCGCGCGGGTGAAGATGCCGGTGGCGAACAGGCCGAGCAGGTGCCCGACGATCAGGTCCTGGCTGCGCATCCCGATTGCCCCGCTTAGGCTGATCGCGAAGGAGGCGCCGCTGAAGCCGAGCATCGGGCGCACCGTCTCGGCGCGGCGCGGGCGCCGCGGCAGGACCGGGCGGGCCACCTGCACCACGGCCAGCCGGGTGAGGGTGGTGGTGAGCATGCCCCAGGCCAGCGCGGCGGGGCCGGCTCCGGCGGCGGCGGCGCCGATGCTTGCCCCCGCGCCCAGCAGCGCGCTGCCGGTATTGGCGAAGAACAGGACGCGGAAGTTCATCGCCCGGGTCAGCAGCGCCGCCGGCACGATCGCCAGCGGCATGGCGGCATAGGCCAGCGCGATGATCAGCATCAGCGGCGCCAGTCCCGGCTCGCCGTAGAACCAGGCGAGCGGCAGGGCGGCCAGCGCGATGCCCGCCGCGACCAGCCAGCCGAGCGCCACGGCCACCCCGGCATAGTCGCGGACATGGGCCTCGCGCATGTCCGGCTGACCGGTGACGAAGCGGCTGATTCCCATGTCCTGGAAGATCGCCGCCATCATCGCTGCGGCCAGCGCGATCGAGAACAGCCCGACCTCGGCCGGGCGCAGGAAGAACCGCGAGATCACCACGCTGCTGGCGAACTGGCACAGGAAGCTGCCGTATTGGGTGGCCATCGACCACAGGGCCGAGCGGCGCAGGCTCATGCTGCGAGACTGCCGACCAGGGCCATGGCGAGGCGGACGGCGCGGGCCGGCTTGCCGAAGCGGACCAGGCGCGGCACCGTGCGCCACAGCTCGCCGCCGCGGCCACCGTCGGCGACGTGGCGCAGCAACAGGTCGAAGGCCGCGCCGCCCAGCGCCGCCTCGGAGTAGAGCAGCGCGCGCGCGGTGTGGGCGCGGATCTCGCGGGCCACGCCGGCGCGGCCGAACAGCGCATCCAGCGCCTCGATCGGCGGCAGCACCGCCAGCGTCTCGGTCGGATCGGGCCGACCCGCGGCGCGCTCGAAATAGGCCACGCGCGAAACCCCCACGCCGATGCACTGCTCCACGGCATGACGGTTCGAGACCTGCCCCGGCGAGCGGCGGTAGCTGAGCAGCCGCTCGGGCAGGTTGGCCATCCGCGTGCGGTGGGCCAGACGCAGCCACAGGTCGTAGTCCTCGCAGTGACGGAAGGCGGCGTGATAGCCGCCCGCGGCCAGCACCACGTCGCGCCGGAACATCACGGTCGGATGGGCCAGCAGCGGGCCGTCGGTGGCAATGTTGTGGAGCAGCTCGTCGTGGCTCAGCGGATGGTCGGCGAGGTTGAGCTGGAAGCTCTGGCCCTGCTCGTCGATGTCGGTCGTGCGGCTGCCGATCACGCCATGGTCGGGGTGACCGGCCAGGAAGCCGATCTGCCGGGCGAAGCGTTCGGGGTGGCAGATGTCGTCGGCGTCCATCCGCGCGACGATCGGGGCGCGCGCGGCGGCAAGCAGCTCGTTGAGGCTGGCGACGAGCCCGCGGTTCTCGCGGATGATCGGTCGGATGCGGGGGTCCTGCGCGGCATAGGCGCGGACGATCGCGGCGGTGCCGTCGGCCGAGCCGTCGTCGAGGATCAGGAACTCGAAATCGCCGAAGGTCTGGCCCAGCACGCTCTCGATCGCCGGCGCGAGGAAGCGCTCGCCATTGTACACGCTCATCGCAACGCTGATCGCAGGACTGGGCATGGGGCAGGCAGGATCCAGGTTTCGCACGGGGGCCGCCGGCGGCCATCCCTAGGGCTTTTCGCCTTAGCCGTGCGGGGTAAACAAAGCCTCAATCCGGCGGGTCACGGCCGCTGGCAGGAAGGCCCGCGCAGAGTCGGTGCCGAATCACGAAAGCGGCGGAATCGACCGCGATTCGCCCGGCGGTTGGCCGTGAACGGCGTGCCGGAGGCCCGGATTTGCTGGGTTGTGACAGTTTTTTGAAGAAAGCCGTTGACGGGTTTGGGACCCCTCCATATACGGCGCCTCACCGACGGGGTGTGGCTGAAACGCCCTCCTGGCCGGTCGCTGACAGAGGCGGATGACCATTTCCCCCGGTTTATGGATCGGGGAGGGGTTGGTTGTCCGGTTTGTTTGTCGGTTGTTGATCTTTGACATTGTTGGTTTTGATGAAGGGACATGTGGGCGAC
>NZ_JACLAX010000025.1 GCF_014230355.1 Novosphingobium piscinae | reverse complement strand
GCCACCGGCCGCGCCGCCGCCGCCCGAACGGCCGCCGCCGAAGCCGCCGCCCCCTCCGCCGGCGCCGCCCCCGCCAGCACCGCCATCGTAGCCGCCGGACCGGCCGCCACCCTGGCCGCCGCCGGCCCCATCAAGCATGGTCAGCACGGCCCCGGGGCCCTGCAGCACCACCTCGGTCGAATAGCGGTCATTGCCCGACTGGTCCTGCCACTTGCGGGTGCGCAGCTGGCCCTCGACGTAGATCTTGCTGCCCTTCTTGAGGAAGCGTTCGGCCACTCCGACCAGGCCTTCCGAGAAGATCGCCACGGTGTGCCACTCGGTGCGCTCCTGGCGCTCGCCCGAATTGCGGTCCTTCCACGTCTCGCTGGTGGCGATGCGCAGGTTGCAGACCTTGCCGCCGTTCTGGAACGAGCGGACTTCGGGATCCTGCCCGAGGTTGCCCACCAGAATCACCTTGTTCACGCTGCCAGCCATCGAATCGTGTCCTCTCAGAATACGGAGCGGAGGACTATCCAATGATCGGCGGCGCGGCCAGTTGCCGGAGCCGGGTTTTCCCCCGGGGTGGAGACATCTCTCCCGGCGATCCCGGAGAGTGCCATTCAGTCTGCCGCCCGTTGTCCCGAAACACCTTCGGGATGACGATCGTGGAGGGATCCGAGGGCGAGCGGACCGGTCCGCCAGCAAAGTCGGGCGCGCTACAGCCCCGCCGCCGTGGCCGCCCAGAACGTGATTCCGGCGGCGAGATAGGCCAGGCCGAACAGGTAGGCGAGCATGAAGCTTGGCCAGAGCCAGCCGTTGGTCTCGCGCCGGGTGACGGCGATCGTGCTCATGCACTGCGGTGCGAAGACGAACCACGCGAGGAAGGCGAGCGCCATCGGCAGGGTCCAGTGCGCCTTGAGCTGGGCGCCGAGCTGCTGCGCGCCCGCTTCGTCGTCGGCCGCCGCTACGGCATAGGTCGTGGCGAGCGAACTCACCGCCACCTCGCGCGCGGCCATGGCGGGGATCAGCGCCAGCGCCATGTCGCGGTTGAAGCCGATCGGCTCCACCACCACCGCGAGACCGTTGGCGATCTGCCCGGCGATAGAGGCGTCGACCTGGTCCTGTCCGTCCTGCGCGCGGGGGAAGTTGAGCAGCAGCCAGAGCACCACGGTGACCGTGAAGATGATCGTCCCCGCCCGGCGCAGGAAGATCCAGGCACGCTGGAACAGGCCGATGAACAGGTCCTTGGCGCGCGGCATCTGGTACTTCGGCAACTCCATGATGAAGCCCGAGGCCGCGCCCTTGGTAACCGAGCGGCGCAGCAGCAGCGCCACGGCCATGGCCCCGACGACGCCGGCGACGTAGAGCGCGAACAGGACCAGTCCCTGCAGGCCGATGCCCAGACCCACCGCCCGGTTGGGGATGAAGGCGGCGATGATCACGGCATAGACCGGCAGCCGGGCCGAGCAGGTCATCATCGGTGCGATCAGGATCGTGGTCAGCCGGTCCTTCGGGTCGGTGATGCTGCGGGTCGCCATGATCCCCGGAATCGCGCAGGCGAAGCTCGACAGCAACGGAATGAAGCTCCGGCCAGAGAGGCCGACACCGGCCATCATCCGGTCCATCAGGAAGGCCGCCCGCGCCATGTAGCCCGAGGCCTCCATGGCGAGGATGAAGAAGAACAGGATCACGATCTGCGGCAGGAACACCACGACCGAGCCGACCCCGGCGATCACTCCCTCGGTGATGAGGTCGCGAACCAGCCCGGGGGCCATCGCGCCCTGCACCGCGTCGTGCAACCCGCCGGCTGCCGCCTCGAGTCCATCGGCGAAGGGCGTCGCCCCGGCGAAGACCGCCTGGAACACCACGAACAGCAGCGCGAAGAGGATCACCGGTCCCAGCCAGGGATGCAGCAACACGCGGTCGATGCGGGCATGGAGCCGGTGCTGGCGGGTTTCCGAGACGATCGCGGCGCGGGCGATGGCCTGGGCCGTGACGCGCCGTTCGGTCAGGTCGGTCGAAGGGCGGTGATGATCGCCCGGGTCGCGCGCCGCGCGGGCTTCGGCCGAGGCGATCGCCGCGGCCAGCGCGTCGAGCCCGCGCCGCCGCACGGCCACGGTGGGGATCACCGGCACGCCGAGCGCCTGCTCCAGCGCGGCGGGATCAAGCACCAGCCCGTCGCGCTCGGCGAGGTCGACCATGTTCAGCGCCACCACCGTCGGGCGGCCGAGCGCGATGATCTCCTGGGCAAAGACCAGATGCTGCTCGAGGTTCGAGGCGTCGAGCACCACCACCAGCACTTCGGGCATGGTCTCGCCGGGATACTGGCCAAGGATTACCCGGGCCGTCACCTCCTCGTCCGGGCTGGTCGCATGCAGCCCGTAGGAGCCGGGCAGGTCGGTCAGCTCGACCGGTTCGCCCGAGGGCAGGATCAGCCGTCCCGCCTTCCGTTCGACCGTGACGCCGGGATAGTTGGCGATCTTCTGGCGCGCCCCGGTGAGCGCGTTGAACAGCGCGCTCTTGCCCGCGTTCGGATTGCCCACCAGCGCGGCGGTGCGCAGCCGGCTCATACCGGCTCGACCTGCATCGCGCGGGCATGGACCCGGCGAAGCGCCACGGTCATCCGGCCGACCGTGATCGCCAGCGGATCGCGTCCGGCGAAAACGCCGCGGTGGGCCACGCTGACCCGCGCCCCGGCATCGAGCCCGAGCGCCTGCAGCCGCTGGGCTTCCTCGGCCACGAGCGCGGCCCAGTCGACCGCGACGATGCGCGCATCCTGGCCGATCGGGAGCAGGTCGAGGGTCATCGGTCCGCGCTGCCAGATGCGCGAATCAATTGCAAGTCATTCTCAATAAGCATGGCGGTTGGCAGTGCTCCCCGGGCTTCCCATGCCCTGGCTCGGGCCGGGCTGGCCTTGACCGGGATCAATCGCCGCCAGGCTCACCGCGCCGGATAGCGCAGCCGCCCGACCAGGCGGGTCACGCTGAAGGTCTCGTCGCTAGGCCGTGTGCACCGGGCCTTGGCCTTCTCGAACCGCATCACCCCGGCGATGCGCCGATCGAGGAAGGCGCGGGTCTCGGCCTTGTCCTCGCTGCGGTCGTTGACATGGGCCAGCAGCGTGGCCGCGTAGAGCGCCGCCAGCGTCGCCCGCTTGGTGTAATGGTTGTAGTCCGCCGCCGTATCGCCGGCCAGCCGCCACATCGCATCGGCGCTGCCCCACGACAGCCGCGCCGCCCGCGCCGCATTCTGCGGCAGGGCCATGATCGACAGCGCCCGCCGCACTGCCTCGTCAAGCCCGGCCAGCGCATCGAGACGGAACTGCACGAGGCTGCGGATCCGTTCGCGCACCGGCAGCGTCTGCAGGGTCGCCGCGGGGAGGGCGGCGGCCATGTCGGCGTCGATCCGCTCGATCCAGGCCACGATCATGTCCATCGCCCCGTCAGGGTAAGCCAGCCGTGCCGTTGCCGGATCGACCCCGAACGCCTCGGCGGCATGGGTCACGGCCGCGGTGGTCCAGCCATCGAACATGGCCGCCGAGGCAATCTCAGGGGCCAGCGCGAGCCGCAGTTCGTCCAGCGTCATGTCGGCAGGATCCATCACGATGGTCATGTCAGAAGCTCGGCCCGTAGCTGTTCTGCTTGCGCTTGGCGGCGGCCTTGGCGGCGGCCTCGATCTCGTTGGTGATGCTGCTTTCCGCACCCAGCAGAGCGGCATAGTCGCGCGCGCTGCGGCCCGAGTTGTCGGCCCGCCCGGCATCGGCCCCGGCCTTGAGCAGCAAGCGCACCAGTTCGATGTTGCGCTGGTGGACGGCGGCGATCAGCGGGGTCTCGCCATTGTCGTCGGGATCGTTGACCCGCGCCCCCTTGTCGAGCAGCAGCTGCGCGCCCTCGGGCCAGGCCAGGCTCACCGCGATTCCCAGCGGGGTGACCCCGCGATCGTTGCGGATGTTGGCGTTGGCGCCCTTGTAGAGCAGGAAGTTCAGCCAGGTGAAATCGCGCCGCTGGGTGACCAGGTGCAGCGCGCCGTTGCCGGTCGTGACATCGCGGGTGTTGATGATCGTGGCGCTGTCGGCCAGCGCCTTCTCGACCGCCTCGCCGTCCTTTTTCTTGACCGCCTCGAGGAACTTGTAGCCCACGCTCATCATCTGCGCACCCGCCGGTGCGGGAAGGACCACCGCCATGGCCAGCGCCGCCGCCACTACTCCGCGCCCGAACCTTGCCACCATCCGCACCATCTGCTCCGTCATCACCCTGCGATTCCCTGTCTGCACTGCACCGCTGGCCGTCCGTGGCCGGCGCGAGACCGGAATCCTGCCTTGCAGAGCGCGGTTTAGCAGAGCATGAACCGCCACGCCATGACCAACCCCCCGCGCTTCCCTCTTGGCCGTAATGCCCTCCGCCGGGCCGCCCTCGGCCGGGCTGCCGCCGCGCTGCTCGCGCTTGGCCCGCTCGCCGGACTGGCGGCCTGTCAGCAGCCGCCCGAGACACCGCCGCTGGCCGGCGCCAAGATCGGCGGCGAGTTTACCCTGGTCGACCGCAGCGGTCGCACCCTGACCTGGGGCAGCTTCAACGGGCGCTGGCGGATCGTCTATTTCGGCTACACGTTCTGCCCCGATGTCTGCCCGACCGACGTGGCGGTCCTGATGAAGGGCTACCGGCAGTTCGCCAAGGAGCATCCGCAGGAGGCCGCGATGGTCCAGCCGATCTTCATTTCCGTCGATCCCGTGCGCGACACCCCGGCGCGGGTGGGCGAGTTCGCCGATGCCTTCGGCGCGCCCCTGCTCGCCCTGACCGGCAGCCAGGAGCAGGTCGACGAGGCGGCGCGCGCCTTCGCGGTCTATCACGCCCGCGGCAAGGACCTGCCCGGCGGCGGCTATCTGGTCGACCACAGCCGCGCGGCCTATCTGATGGATCCCGACGGACGCCCGATCGCCCTGTTGCCTGCCGATCTGGGCGACCAGAAGGGCCCGCCCGCGGTCGCCGCCGAGCTGGCGAAGTGGGTGAAGTGAGGGACCGGCCCGGTGAGAGAACGGTGAGGTGAGGGAACGGTTCTGGGACCTGCCGCTGGACCGCCTCGACCGGGCCGAGTGGGAGGCCCTGTGCGACGGCTGCGGCCAATGCTGTCTGCACAAGGTCGAGGATGCCGACAGCGGCCGGGTCTGGCCGACCAACGTGGCCTGCAAGCTGCTCGACCTCCGCACGGCGCGGTGCAGCGACTATGCCAACCGCCGGCGCTACGTGCCCGATTGCGTGCGGCTGACCCCGGCCCTGGCCGGCCAGCTCGAATGGCTCCCCGCCACCTGCGCCTACCGCCTGCGCGCCGACGGTGCGCCGCTGCCCGGCTGGCATCCGCTGCTGAGCGGCAATCCCGCTACGGTGCGGGCCGCCGGTGTCTCGGTGATCGGCCGGGTGATCAGCGAGACGATCGCCGGGCCGCTCGAACAGCACATCGACTGGGGTGACGAGGAGCCGCTCGAGGTCGAGCGCGTCCGGGATGAGGACGATGACTGAGACCGTGCCGCCTTGGACCCGCCATGCTTGACTGGCTGCGCCGCGATCCGCGCCGGGCCGTCACCTTGACGCTGGCCGGGCGCGAGGTGCCGGTCGAGGTGCGGCGGCTGGCCCATGCCCGGCGGCTGACCCTGCGGCTCGCGCCCGATGGCAGTGCGGTGCGGATCACGATCCCGCGCTGGACCCCGACCGGCGAGGCGCTGGAGTTTGCGCGTTCGCGCCAGGACTGGCTCGAGCGCCAGCTCGAGCGGCTGGTCCCGCCGCAGCCGCTTGCCCCCGGGGCAAGCCTGCCGTGGCGCGGAGTGCCGCGGCTCCTGCTCCACGATGCCACCGCCCGTCGCGGGGTGACGCTCGAGCCGGCGGCGATCCGGGTTGGCGGCGCGGTCGAATCGCTGGTGCCGCGGCTGCGGCGCTGGGTCCAGGCCGAGGCGCGCAGCCTGTTCCAGGCCGATCTGGCCGACTATGCGCCGCGCGCTGGGGTCTCGCTGCCGCCGCTGGCCCTGACCAGCGCGCAGCGCCGCTGGGGATCGTGCTCGACCGGCGGGGTGGTGCGGCTCAACTGGCGGTTGGCCCTGGCGCCCGACGCGGTCCGGCGCTCGGTGGTCGCGCACGAGGTCGCCCATCTGGTCCACTTCGACCACTCGCCGCGCTTCCATGCCCTGCTGGCGACGCTGTTCGAGGAGGATCTGGCGGTGGCCAACACCTGGCTCAAGGCCCACGGCCGGACGCTCTACGCTCCCTTCGGCTGAGCGGCGCGGGGCCGGGTCAGTCCTTGCCCAGCTTGAGCGCGGCCAGCCCGGCAAAGGCGCCGGTGGCTTCCTCCGGCAGAATCCCGGCGGCGCGCCGGGCGGCCTCGGCCTGGGGGCCACAGGCGAAGGGATCGATCGCCAGCCCGAGCGACTGGGCGATCGCCTCGCCCAGATCGAACTGGGTCCCGCTGTAGGGAATGTCGTCGCAGTCGTCGGCGGTCAGCTCGATCTCGCTGTCGGGCGCCGGATCGTCGGTGGCGGGGACGAAGCGCAGCGCCAGGGGCTCCTCGGTCGCCTGCGGCAGGTCCTCGCCCGAAACCGCGCAGGACTGGATCCAGGCGGCGCGCAGTGTGCCGCTGGCGGTCACGGTGGCATCCTCGGCCACGAGGGACACCCGTGCCTCGAGCCGCTCGATCGCGACCAGATCGAACCGCGCGGCGAGCGCGCCGCATTCCGCGGCATCGGCGACCAGGTCCAGCGGCGCCGCGCCGATCTGGCGCAGGTCGATCATCCGGCTGAACTCCGGGCGGTCGGCCGCGAGGCTCACGGCAGAGTGATCCGCGCGGCGAGCAGATCCTCGGCCGACACCTGCGCGAGGCTGCCCGCGAGGCCGCGCAGCAGGGCGGCGATTCGCGCGGGGCGGCCGTCTTCGCCCAGTGTCACATTGCGGGCGATGGCCTCCTCGAGCGCCGCCGGATCGGCCGCGGCCAGCGCCTCGCGCAGCGCGCCGAGCCGGCCGCCGAGCACGCTCATCAGCCGGCCGATGTGCTTGCCCACCACCAGATCGCCCACGCCGCTCTCGCGCAGCTGGCCATCCATGTCGTCGACGAACAGCTCGGTCACCCGCACCGACGGGGTCATCAGCGCGGGCTCGCGCTCCATCCGCAGCAGCGCGGCGCAGAGCACCAGGGTGATCGTGTCGAACCGGCCCGCCACGGTGTCGGCGATCCCGCCGCCATCCCGCGCCGCCGGGGCGAACCAGCGCGGATCGCGGGCCAGTTCGACGATGCGGTGCCACAGCGGCCGGTACGGAGCGCGATCGTCGTTGCGCGACTTGAACAGGTGGGAGAGGAACGCCATGCGCCAGTCTTTCTCGACAGGGTTGCTTGAGCCTCAGCCGTTCACGGCCGATTCAAGTGCCGCGCGCCAAGCGTCCTTGCGGGTTCGTGCCGGGCGCCCTAAGGCTGGCTGCGATATAGGCGGTTGCCGGCGCTTGGCAACCGGCCCTCCCGGCCATGGGGCCAAGGGACAGGGTGCGCAAGGATGCGGGTGAACATGCAGGTCTTCTCACGGCTGGTGATGGGCGGGGCAGTGCTGGCGGCACTCGCCGGCTGCTCCTCGATCCAGGATCATCGCGGCTACCTGATCGACCAGGCGCTGATCGATTCGGTCCAGCCCGGGGTGGACAACAAGCTCTCGGTCGAGCGCACGCTGGGCCGGCCGACCTTCGTTGCGCAGTTCGGCGCGCCGGCCTGGTACTACGTCTCGATCGATACCCGCCAGGCGGCCTTCACCCGCCCGCAGCCCAAGCAGCAGACGATCCTGCGCATCACCTTCGACGATGCCGGCAATGTCAGCGGCATCGACAAGCGCGGGGTAGAAAAGGTTGTCCGGCTCGATCCCGATGGGCACAAGACCCCGACGCTCGGCCGCGACCGCAGCTTCCTTGAGGACCTGTTCGGCAACATCGGCGCGGTCGGCGCGGCCGGCATGGGTGGTCCGGCACAGGGCGGCAACACCGGCACCGGACCGAACGGCAGCTGAGCTTCGGCGCTTGATCCTGCCGCGGCGGTTCCCATATCGCCCGGCATGAACGACAGCAGGGCGAGCCACGGCCTGATCCAGTGGCACGGCACCACCATCATCGGGGTGAAGAAGAACGGCCGCACGGTCATCGCCGGCGACGGGCAGGTCTCCATGGGCAATACGGTGATGAAGCCCAATGCCCGCAAGGTCCGGCGGATCGGCGACAGCAAGGTGATTGCCGGGTTCGCCGGCGCCACGGCCGATGCCTTCACCCTGTTCGAACGCCTCGAACGCAAGCTGGAGCAGCATCGCGGCCAACTCATGCGCGCCGCGGTGGAACTGGCCAAGGACTGGCGCACCGACAAGTACTTGCGCAATCTGGAAGCGCTGATGATCGTGGCCGATGCCGAGACCCTGCTGGTCCTGACCGGCAACGGCGACGTGCTGGAGCCTGAAGGCGGCATCACGGCGATCGGCTCGGGCGGCAACTATGCGCTCGCCGCGGCCCGCGCGCTCGACGCCTATGAAAACGACGCTGAGACCATCGCCCGCAAGGCCATGCAGGTGGCGGCCGATATCTGCGTGTTCACCAATGACCGGGTGACCGTGGAAAGCATTTGACCGTCTGTCCCCTTCCGCTTGCGGGAGGGGAGAAGGAATTGTGATGAAAGACTCCCTCACCCCCAAGGCGATCGTCGCCGCGCTCGACGAGCACATCATCGGCCAGCATGAGGCCAAGAAGGCCGTCGCCGTCGCGCTGCGCAACCGCTGGCGCCGGCAGCGCCTGTCGCCCGAGCTGCGCGACGAGGTAACCCCCAAGAACATCCTGATGATCGGGCCCACGGGCTGCGGCAAGACCGAGATCAGCCGCCGTCTCGCGAAGCTGGCCGACGCCCCGTTCGTCAAGGTCGAGGCGACCAAGTTCACCGAGGTCGGCTATGTCGGCCGCGACGTCGAGCAGATCGCTCGCGACCTTGCTGAGGAGGCGATCCGGCTCGAGAAGGAGCGCCGCCGCGAAGCGGTGCGCGAGGCCGCCAGCAAGGCGGCGATGGACCGCCTGCTGCGCGCCCTGGTCGGCGACGGGGCCAGCGAGGCGACCCGCGAGAGCTTCCGCCAGCGCATCGTCGAGAACGCGATGAACGACGTCGAGGTCGAGATCGAGGTCGAAGATACCCCGGCTGCACCCTTCGAGCTGCCGGGAATGCCGGGCAATGTCGGCATGATCAACCTGTCCGACATGATGAGCAAGGCGATGGGCCGCAGCCCGCTCAAGCGGCGCAAGCTCAAGGTGCCCGATGCCTGGGACAAGCTGGTCGACGAGGAGGCCGAGAAGCGCATGGACCAGGACGACGTCGCCCGCGTCGCGCTGCTCAATGCCGAGACCAACGGCATCGTGTTCCTGGACGAGATCGACAAGATCGCGGTCAGCGACGTGCGCGGCGGCTCGGTCAGCCGCGAAGGCGTGCAGCGCGATCTGCTGCCGCTGATCGAGGGCACCACCGTGGCGACCAAGTACGGGCCGATGAAGACCGACCACGTGCTGTTCATCGCCTCGGGCGCATTCCACGTCGCCAAGCCCAGCGACATGCTGCCCGAACTGCAGGGCCGCCTGCCGATCCGGGTCGAGCTGCAGGGCCTGACCGAGGACGACTTCGTCCGTATCCTCGCCGAGACCCGGGCCAATCTGGTTACCCAGTACAAGGCCCTGCTGGGCACTGAGCAGGTGACCATCGATTTCACCCCCGAGGCCGTCCGCGAGGTGGCGCGCATTGCTGCGCAGGTCAACGAGACGGTCGAGAACATCGGCGCGCGGCGGCTTCAGACGGTGATGGAGAAGCTGCTCGAGGAGCTCAGCTTCGAGGCCGAGGACCGCGCCGGTGAGACCGTGACCATTGACGCGGCCTATGTCCGGACCCGGCTCGACGGGCTGGCGCGCAATGCCGATCTCAGCAAGTACATCCTCTAGCGGCGTTCTTGCGATGCTCCGTGCGCGGCCCTGGGTTCGCCGCGAACGGGGGTCGGTCGTGCAGCATGAGGAAGGGTGCCAGTGCTGCGCCGTGCGCTTCAGGGTCAGCGGGGCGCCGCAACCCGTCAGCCTGTGCCACCGCCCCGGGTTTGCCCGCCATCCCGGCTAGTCCGGCCGACGCGGTTGACAGCACCCCCTGCGGAGGGCTTGATTGCCGCCATGCACCAGACCCCCGACGACCGCCCGATCTATCGCCTGCTCACCGGCAAGGACGACCGCGCCTTCTGCGAGCGCGTGTCCGAGGCGCTGGCGCAGGGCTGGCGGCTCTACGGTTCGCCATCGATCACCTACGACGGCGGGATGGACTGCATCAAGGTGGCGCAGGCCGTGGTCTGGCACGAGGCCGACGTGGTGAAGTGATCGCGGCTCAGCCGGCCGGAGCCGTGGGGACCGGCGTGGCGGCCCCCTCGGCCGGCGCCCGCGCCGGCGTGGTCCCGACCGCGGCTCCCTTGGCATCGCGCAGCCCGCGCGGTTCGATCAGCGCCGCGGTCTCCAGCACGTCGAGCGCGCGGCGCGCGCCGTCGTAGCGGCGCACCGCGGCCAGCCAGGCGGCGGCACCGGGCGCGCCGGGGAGGCGGCGGACCTCGGCCATGGCGTCGGCGCTGCGCCCTTCCTCCAGCAGGATCCGCGCGCGCCGCAGGATCGCGGTGGGCTCGGGCGTCGGCGCGGAGGCGCGCCGGATCACGAACAGTCCGGCCAGCTCGGCCTTGAGTCGATCCCACGATCCGGCCGCGGCGGGCGGTGTGGTCAGGGTGGGGGCCAGATCGTCGAGCCCGGCGACCAGCTGGGCGAGCGTGACCGGCTCGCGCGCGGCGTCGATCACGGTTGCCACCGCGTTGGGCTGGCTGTTGCCGAAGCGCAGCCGCAACTGGTCCTCGAGCAGGCCGAGTGCGGTACCGCGGTCGAGTGCGCGGCGGGCGGCGAGGGCGACCAGCAGGGCTTCGGCCCGCGCCGCGTTGCCTGCCGCGGCCCCGGCCATCAGTTGGAGCGAGTCGAGCCGCTCGGCCAGGGCCGCGGCGCGCACCTCGAGCGCATCCTGGCGTGCGGCCAGCGCGGCAGGATCGGGGCTGGCGGCCGGAGCGCGCACCGGCACGGCGGGTCCTTCGGCCTTGGCGACCACCGCGGCGGGCGGCATCAGGGTGGGCGGCACCAGCCCCTGCCACAGGGCATAGCCAACCGCTCCGCCGCCAACGAGGAAGGCCAGTATTGCGGTGCCGATCACCGCGCGGGTGCGCACGCCGGAGCGCGGCGCCGCGGCGGCGCTGGCAGAGGTGCGGTAGCTGTAATCGTCGGCCATCGGTGCGCTGGTCCTCAATCCCCGCCGAGGGTGTGGCACAAGTCGCGCGCCTTCGCCAGCAGCGGCGCTTCGGCGGGCATGTCGGCCGCGACCACCGCGGCCCAGCCCGTGCCGGCGGCTTCGCTGGCGCGCGGTCCGATCGTGACCAGCCCCAAGTGCGCGCGCGCCAGCCCGCAGCGGGTGCACTCAGCGGCGAAGTGGCGCGCTGCCTCGGCCGAATGGAGCGCGATCACCGCCGGAGCGGCCAGCCGCGCCACCAGTGCGGGCGGCAGCGCGCGCGCCTCGCTGGCGTAGACCACCCGGTCGCTCACGGTGACGCCGGGCGGCGGCACCAGGCTGACCCGCTCGGCCCCGGCCAGACGCAGCAGCCGGGTCTCCGGGGCTATGCCGTCGAGCACCGCCTGCAGGCCGCCCGTGCCGGTCGCAGCCACCGCAAAGCCCGCCGCCCGCGCCGCCGTCGCGGTGGTCGCTCCCACGGCATGGACCGGGAGGTGGCGCAGCGCGGCGAGGTCCGCCCCGGCCATCCGGAACACGTTGGCGCTCCCCACCAGCAGGGCATCGTGCGCGTCTGCTACGGGCAGCGCCCAGGCGCGCGGCACCACCTCGAACAGCGGACAGCCGATCGCCTCCAGTCCGAGCGCGGCGGCGGCCGCCACCGTGGCGGCCGTGCCGGGCTCGGGCCGGATTACGATCAGCGGGGCCATGCGCCGCCTAGCGTCCGGCGAAATGGGCCGTGATCGTGGCCGGGGCCTGGGCGAGCAGCGTGTCGGCCAGCCGCGCCGGGGCGTCGAGATCGCCCGGGGCGAAGCGCGCGGTGGCCTCCACCCGGTCGGCGCCGTCGGGGCTGAACAGCGCGGCAGTCATGACCAGCGCCTCCTCGGCGGGGCGGGTCAACACGGCGACCGGGCTGTGGCAATTGCCGCCCAGCGCGGCCAGCAGGGCGCGCTCGGCCAGCACCGCGGCCCGGCTCGGGGCATCGTCGATCGCGGCGAGCAGCCCGGCGATCCGTGCATCGCCGGCGCGGCATTCGATCGCGATGGCGCCCTGGCCCGGGGCCGGCAGCCAGCTGTCCACGTCGAGCGGTTGCCCCACTGCGCTCTCGCCCAGCCGGTTGAGCCCGGCGGCTGCCAGCAGCGTCGCATCGGCCTCGCCGGCGGCCAGCTTGCCCAGCCGCGTGGCGACATTGCCGCGAAACGGCACCACGGTGCAGTCCGGCCGGGCATGGAGCAGCTGCGCGGCGCGGCGCGGCGCACTGGTGCCGACGCGCGCACCCGGCGGCAGGGCGGCGATCGATTCCGCGCCGACCAGCACGTCGCGCACATCCTCGCGCGGGAGGATCGCGGCAAAGGCGATGCCGGCCGGACGGATTGTTTCGACGTCCTTGAGCGAATGGACCGCAAAGTCGATCTCGCCGTCGAGCAGCCAGGCATCGAGCTCCTTGGTCCACAGCGCCTTGCCGCCGATTTCGGCCAGCGGGCGATCGAGGATGCGGTCGCCGCTCGCGGTGACCGGGACGATCGTGATCGCCTCCGGGGTCCAGCCGTGCGCGGCGCAAAGCCGGTCGCGGGTTTCTTCGGCCTGGGCCATGGCGAGCGGGGAGCGGCGCGTGCCGAGGCGCAGCGGCGGGGACGGGGGCGAGCGGTCAAGCGAAGCGGTCATGGCGGGTTGTGCTAGTCGCCAATGTGCTTCAGGGGAAGCCGGGATGATGCTTGTACTCGGCATAGAGTCTTCCTGCGACGAGACGGCGGCGGCGCTGGTCTGCGCCGACCGGACGATCCTGGCGCAGCGGATCGCCTCGCAGGATGAGGCCCACCGGCCCTATGGCGGGGTCGTGCCCGAGATCGCGGCGCGCGCCCATGCCGATCGCATCGCGCCGCTGATCGCGGCCACGCTGGGCGATGCCGGGCTCACGCTCGACGCGGTCGACGCGATCGCGGCCACTGCCGGGCCGGGGCTGATTGGCGGGGTGATGGTCGGGCTGGTGACCGCCAAGGCGCTGGCCATGGCGACCGACCGGCCGCTGCTGGCGATCAATCACCTGGAAGGCCATGCGCTGTCGCCGCGGCTGGCCGATCCGGATCTCGCCTTCCCCTACCTGCTGTTGCTCGCCTCGGGCGGACACTGCCAGCTCCTGCTGGTCGAGGGCGTTGGCCGCTACCGCCGGCTCGGCACGACGATCGACGACGCGCTGGGCGAGGCCTTCGACAAGACCGCCAAGGTGCTCGGCCTCGGCTATCCGGGCGGACCAGCGGTCGAGCGGCTGGCCCGGCAGGGCGACGCCGGTCGGGTGCCGCTGCCGCGGCCACTGCTCGGGACCGCCGAGCCGCATTTCTCCTTTGCCGGGCTGAAGAGCGCGGTCCTGCGGGCCCGCGAGGCCGGGATCCACGCCGATGCCGATATCGCGGCCGCCTTCCAGCAGGCCGCGATCGACTGCGTGATCGACCGCACCCGCCGGGCGCTGGCCCTGGCCGGGCCGGTGGGCGCGCTGGTCGTGGCGGGTGGGGTGGCCGCCAACCAGGCGCTGCGCGGCGCGCTCGAGGCGCTCGCCGCGGCGGCGCAGCTGCGCTTCGTCGCCCCGCCTCTGGCGTTGTGCACCGACAATGCGGCGATGATCGCCTGGGCCGGTCTGGAGCGGATCGCCGTCCAGGGCGGGCCGGGCGCGGGCGATCCGCTCGACGTCGCGGCGCGCCCGCGCTGGCCGCTCGATCCGGCGGCGGCGCCGGTCCGCGGGGCGGGGGTCAAGGCATGATCGGGGTGATCGGTGCTGGCGCCTGGGGCACGGCCCTGGCCCAGGTCCTGGCGAGCGACGGCAGCGCGGTGCGGCTCTGGGCGCGTGAGCCCGAGCTGGTCGCCGAGATCGCCGCACGGCGCACCAACAGCCTGTTCCTGCCCGGCGCGGTGCTGGCTCCGGGGATCACCCCGACCGGCGACCTGGCCGACCTCGCCGATTGCGCGGCCCTGCTGGTGGTGGTCCCGGCGCAGTTCCTGGCCGGGGTCGTGGCCGGTCTGCCCGCGCCGCCGCGCGACCTGGTGCTCTGCGCCAAGGGGATCGAGGCGGGCAGCGGCCGGCTGATGGCCGAGGTCGCTGCCGCGGCCGCGCCCGGCGCCGAGATCGCGGTCCTGTCCGGGCCGACCTTCGCGCATGAGGTGGCTGCCGGCCTGCCCACCGCGGTGACCCTCGCCTGCGGCGGGGGCGAGGCGCAATGGCACCGTCTGGCCCCGCTGGTCTCGCGCCGCACGCTGCGGCCCTACTATTCCGACGATGTGATCGGGGCCGAGATCGGCGGCGCGATCAAGAACGTGCTGGCGATCGCCTGTGGCGTGGTCGAGGGGCTCGGGCTCGGCCAGAACGCCCGCGCCGCGCTGATCGCGCGCGGCTATGCAGAGATGCTGCGCTTCGGGCAGGCCAAGGGGGCGCGGGCTGAGACGCTGGCGGGGCTGTGCGGGCTGGGCGATCTGGTGCTGACCTGCTCGTCCTCCTCGAGCCGCAACTTCTCGCTGGGCCAGGCGCTGGGCGAAGGGATGAGCGCGGCCGCGGCCCTTGCCGGCAAGACCAGCGTGGCCGAGGGCGCGGCCACCGCGCCGGTCCTCGCCGCGCTGGCCGCGCAGGCCGGGCTGGCCATGCCGATCGTGACCGCGGTCGACCGGCTGCTCGCCGGCGAGCTGACCGCCGCCGAGGCCGCCGCGGCGCTGCTGGCGCGTCCGTTGCGCGCCGAACAGGGCGACGCGCCGTGAGTGAAGTCGGGGCTGCCGCCGCATCGCAGCAGGATATCGCCGCCCTGGCCAAGGGCGGGCGCACCAACTTCTTCGGTTTTCTGCTGCGGCTGGTCGCGCGGATCCCCTTCCTGTTCATCGCCAGCCGGCTCTATGGCGCGGCGGCGATGGGGCGGTTCGCCTCGGCGCTGGTGATGGTCGAGTTCGCCGGGATGATCGCCACGCTGGGCCAGAAGCGCGGGCTCGCCCAGCGCCTCGCCGAAGCCCGCGAGCACCCCGCCAATGCCGTGGCCGATGCCCTGGTGGTGACGACGATCCCGGCGCTGCTCGCCTCGCTGCTGCTCTACCTGTTTCCCGCCGCGATGTATCCCAAGGGCCACTACGGCCCGGCCGACCTGTGGCTGATCGGATCGGTCTGGATCCTCGCCGCGGGCGACCTCGCGCTGGCGGCGCTGGCCTACCGCTTCGACGTGGCCACCACGGTCCGTGCCCGCGCGGTGGTTGAGCCCTGGGCGCTGTCGCTCTCGGCCGGGGCGCTCTACTTCATTTATCCGCAGGCCGGGCTCACCCTGGCCTACCTGATCTCGGTCGGTGCGGCGACGGCCGTGGCGCTGGTCGCGCTGGGCCGGGCCTATGGCTGGCCGCAGGGCTGGGTGCCGCATCCGGCGCGGCTGCTCCCGCTGGTCACCCGCAATCTCCCGCTGGCCGGGGCCGACGCGGTCGAATGGGGCACGCGCAAGCTCGACGTGTTCATCCTGCGCTTCTTCGTCGGCGAGGCCCCGCTGGGCATCTACTTCTTCGCCCAGCAGTTCGCCTCGCTGCCGCAGAAGCTCAAGACCAGCTTCGAGCCCGTGCTCGGCCCGGTCATCACCCGCAACGTGATCGAGCGCAACTACGCCGCGATCGCCCGACAGGTGTGCCAGGTGGGCTTCTGGATCACCGCGGCCCAGGCCGGCATCGCGCTGGCCCTCGCGATCCCCGCCACCGGGCTGATGGGCCTGGGCGGGCCCGACTTCGTCCAGGGCACCGGCGCGCTGATCCTGCTGCTGCTGGCCGAGGTGGTCGCGGCCACGGCCGTGGTGAGCGAGGCGGCGCTCGTCTATCTCGCCCGCTACCGCAACCTGATCGCCTCGTTGGCCACGATCGCGCTCCAGGCGGTACTGACCGTGGCCGGGATCGAGCTGGTCAGCGGGCCGGACTACGGTCCCGGCTGGCAGGTCGCGGCGGCGGCCGGGGCGCTGATGCTCTCGCTGGCCTTCGCCTCGCTGCTCAAGTCGTTCCTGCTCGCGCGGATCCTGCACGAGCGGATCAACAACTGGCGCTGGGCGCTGGTCTGGGCCGTGCTGCCGGCGGCGGTCATCGGCCTGCTCGCCAAGCATCTCCTCCCCGAATGGGCCAGCATGATCGTCGGGATCCCGGCGATGATCGTGGTCTATGCCGGACTGATCTGGCGCAAGGGCTTCGGCCCCGAAGACCGCGTGCTGTTCCGCAAGCAGGTCGAAGGCGAGCGTCCCGCCGGCTGAGCCGCGCGTCCCGTAGCAAGCCTGGCACATTCAGTCGGCATTCACGCCGGCCATGGCCTCCTTCCCCGGTCACACAGAAAAGGGGAGAGCTCATGCGCCGGACCGGATTCACCCTGTGCACCGCGGCCCTCGCGGGTCTCGCGGCCGGCTGCGCCAGCCGTCAGGCCGAACTGGCCGATGGGGGCGACGTGGTCGTCACCGGCAGCCGGGTGCTCGGCCCTGCCGAGAGGGCCGCGCCGCCGCCCGCACCTCCGCCGCCACCATCGCCTCCCGCTCCGCTGGCCGCTGCCCCGGCCATGGTCAAGACCGCGCCCGGGCTGTGGGTGCCCGGGGTGCAGCTGCCCAGCGATCCCGGGCGCGAGCGCTATGCCGGTGAGGCGGTCAGCCCGGTCCACGTGGTCCGCCAGGAGCCGGTCTCGACCTTCTCGGTCGATGTCGACACCGGCGCCTATGCCAACACCCGGCGGTTCCTCTCGCAAGGCCAGTTGCCACCGAAGGATGCGGTGCGGACCGAGGAGCTGATCAACTACTTCCGCTACGACTATGCCCGGCCGGCGCGGCAGGAAGCGCCTTTCACCGTCACCACCGACCTGATGGTGACCCCGTGGAATGCCGAGACCCGGCTGCTGCGGATCGGCCTGCGCGGCTATGACCTGCCCGCCGCGGGCCGGCCACCGGCCAACCTGGTGTTCCTCGTCGACGTGTCGGGCTCGATGGGTTCGGCCGACAAGCTGCCCCTGGTCAAGGCCGCGCTGACCGGCCTCGCCGGCGAGCTGGGGCCGCGCGACCGGGTGTCGATCGTGGTCTATGCCGGGGCCGCCGGGGTGGTCCTGCCGCCGACCAACGATCCCCGCGCGATCCGCGAGGCGCTGGCGCGGCTCGAGGCGGGCGGCTCGACCGCGGGCGGGGCCGGACTGGAGCTGGCCTACCGGCTGGCGCGCGACAGCTACATCTCGGGCGGGGTCAACCGCGTGATCCTGGCCACCGACGGCGATTTCAACGTCGGGGTGAGCGACACCAAGGCGCTGATCGACATGGTCGAGCGGCAGCGTGACAGCGGCATCACGCTGACCACGCTGGGCTTCGGCACCGGCAATTACAACGAGGCGATGATGGAGCAGATCGCCGATCACGGGAATGGCAACTACGCCTACATCGACAGTGCGCTCGAGGCGAAGAAGGTGCTGGGCGACCAGATGGCGGCCACGCTTTTCACGATCGCCAAGGACGTCAAGATCCAGGTCGAGTTCAATCCTGCGCAGGTCAGCCAGTACCGCCTGCTCGGCTACGAGAACCGCGCGCTGCGCGAGGAGGACTTCAGCAACGACAAGGTCGACGCCGGCGATATCGGCGCCGGGCACCAGGTCACCGCGCTCTACGAAATCGTCCCGGCGGGGGCGCCCGGCTGGGTCGGTCCGCGCCGCTACGAGGCGCCGGGCGCCCCTCCGGCGGTAGCCGGCCAGCCGGCCGAGCTCGCCTTCGTCAAGCTGCGCTACAAGCTGCCCGATGGGCAGACCTCGCGGCTGGTCGCGCAGCCGGTGCCCGCCAGCCTGCTGTGGCTGAAGCGCGCGCCGGCGCCCGACTTCCGCTTCGCTGCGGCGGTCGCCGCCTTCGCCCAGACGCTGCGCGGCGATCCGCTGCTGGGCGATTTCTCGCTGGCCCAGGTGCGCGCGCTGGCCGGCGAGCAGGGCGATTTCTGGCGGCAGGAGTTTGTCCGGCTGGTCGGCGTCGCCGAGAGCCTGGCGCCCGCCCCGACGCGCGAGGAGCGGCCACGGCGCCTGCGCTGAGCCGCAGCCCGGCGGACCCCGCGCCGCACGGGTGGTTCTCGGACCCGCCGCCATGGGCTAAGGGCGGCGGGAAGCTGGCGGGAATCGAGAGAGGGTGCCGCGGATGATGCAGAATATCGAAGCCGATTGGCCGGTGCTGGCCGGGGTGGTGGTGGTGGTCCTGCTGGTGGCCTGGTGGCTGCTGCGCCGCGCCAGTCGGCCCGCGCCGCGGGTGCATCGTCCCGACGTGCTGGACGAGGGTGCCGCTCCGGCCCAGCGCAATCAGGCGCTGATCGATGCCGCCCCGCTGGCCTCGGCGGCCTATGCGATCCCGCCCGCCGCGGGGACGCTGGGCGGCGTGGCCGAGGTGATCGCCGCGGCCACCCAGGACGAGCTGGCGGCGGCGGGGGATGCTGCGGCGGCCGCACCCGATCAGGCTGGCGATGACCTGACCCGGATCAAGGGCATCGGGCCCAAGCTGTCCAGCCTGCTCGCCACGCTCGGGGTGACCCGCTTCGCCCAGATCGCGGCGTGGACCGAAGCCGACATGGCCAGGATCGACGCCCAGCTCGGCAGCTTTGCCGGGCGGCCGGCGCGTGACCAGTGGATCGAGCAGGCCCGGTTGCTCGCCGCCGGCGACCAGGCCGGCTACGAAAGCCGCTTCGGCAAGCTCTGAGCGGTCAGGCCGCGCTCGCCGCCTCGGGCGCGGTATCGGCGGCGCGGCAGGCCTCGAGCAGGCGGCGCGGTTCGCTGCTGGCGCTGAGCATGAGCGTGCCGCCGCCGGGGAGGGTGACCTCGACCCGGTTCACGCCCTTGAGCACGTCGAGCCGCGGGTCGAGCGCGCGGACCACGCCCTCCCAGCGTCCGGTTTCGCCCGGTTCCACGACATTGAGCGGCAGCCGCGCGATGCGGCCATTGCCGATCAGCGCCACCAGCGCCTTGGCGCCGGGTTCGGCCCGGGTTACGCGGACCAGCCGGATCAGGGTGACGCCGCCGCGGGCATGCTCGCAGCGCAGGGTCAGCAGCGGCGACTGGCCGGGCACGGCGAAGGCCAAGCCCTCGCCGGCGGCGGCCCAGGCAGCACCCTCGGGCTGGAGCGGGGCGGCATCGAGCGGGGAGAGCCCGTCCTGCAGGGCGACGCGGGTGCTGGCCGAGCCGGCCTCGGCACCCGCCGCCGGCGCGACTTCCTGCCCCTGCGACTGCGAGCAGGCGGCGAGGGCAAGCGCCAATGTCAGCGCGGGCAGCGACCGGGGCTTCATCATTGCGCGGTGTTGTGCTGCGGCGCGTTTACAAAGGCAATACGCAGACCCGCGAAGTTCCACCGATCGACGCAGGCGGGACACGGCTGGTAGCGGCGCCGGCTACTTGCCCCACTTGCGTTGGCTCTTGCCGAAGCGTGTCTTGCGGGTACCCGGCTTGCCCTCGTTGCTGCGGCCCACCACCGGGGCCTTGCGCTCGCCCTCCGGCAGGCCCAGCTCGGTCGCCTCGAGCCGGCGGATCTCGTCGCGCAGGCGGCCGGCTTCCTCGAACTCCAGATCCGCCGCGGCGGCGCGCATGCGCTTTTCCAGGTCCTCGATGTAGCCGCGCAGGTTGTGCCCGACGAGGTTGTTGGTGCTGTCGTCCTCGAGCTCGACCAGCACGCCGTCGCGGCTGGCGGTATCGGCGACGATATCGTGGATGTTGCGCTTGATCGTGGCGGGCGTGATGCCGTGCAGGTCGTTGTAGGCGCGCTGCTTCTCGCGGCGCCGGTCGGTTTCGGCGATGGCCCGCTCCATGCTGCCGGTCATCCGGTCGGCATAGAGGATCACCCGCCCGTCGACGTTGCGCGCGGCGCGGCCGATGGTCTGGATCAGCGAGGTTTCCGAGCGGAGGAAGCCCTCCTTGTCGGCATCGAGGATGCAGACCAGCCCGCACTCGGGGATGTCGAGCCCCTCGCGCAGCAGGTTGATCCCGACCAGCACGTCATAGACGCCGAGCCGGAGGTCGCGGATCAGCTCGATGCGCTCGAGCGTCTCCACGTCGCTGTGCATGTAGCGCACTCGCAGGCCCGCCTCGTGCATGAACTCGGTCAGGTCCTCGGCCATGCGCTTGGTCAGCGTCGTGACCAGCGTGCGATAGCCCTTGGCCGCGGTCTCGCGGCACTCGTTGATGCAGTCCTGGACCTGGTCCTCGACCGGGCGGATCGTCACCGGCGGGTCGATCAGCCCGGTCGGGCGGATCACCTGCTCGGCGAAGACGCCGCCGGACTGCTCCATCTCCCAGCTGCCCGGCGTGGCCGAGACCGCGATCGTCTGCGGCCGCATCGCGTCCCATTCGTTGAAGCGCAGCGGGCGGTTGTCGATGCAACTGGGCAGGCGGAAGCCATATTCGGCCAGCGTGATCTTGCGGCGGTGATCGCCCTTCGACATGGCGCCGATCTGCGGGACCGTCTGGTGGCTCTCGTCGACGAACAGCAGGGCATTGTCGGGCAGGTACTCGAACAGGGTCGGAGGGGGCTCGCCCGGCAGCCGTCCGGTCAGGAAGCGGCTGTAGTTCTCGATCCCCGCGCAGGAACCGGTCGCCGCGATCATCTCGAGATCGAAGTTGGTGCGCTGCTCCAGCCGCTGCGCCTCGAGCAGCTTGCCCTCGGCGTTGAGCTCCTTGAGCCGCTCGGTCAGCTCGAAGCGGATCGCGTCGGTGGCCTGCTTCATCGTCGGCCCGGGGGTGACGTAGTGCGAATTGGCATAGACCCGCACCTTGTCGAGCGCGCCGCCCGACTTGCCGGTCAGCGGATCGAACTCGGCGATCGTCTCGATCTCGTCGCCGAAGAACGAGATTCGCCAGGCCATATCCTCGAGGTGCGAGGGGAAGATCTCGAGATTGTCGCCGCGCACCCGGAAGTTGCCGCGGGCAAAGGCGGCATCGTTGCGCTTGTATTGCAGGGCCACCAGCTTGCGGATGATCTCGCGCTGGTCGACGCTTTCGCCGACCTTGAGGTCGAAGATCATCGCCGAGTAGGTTTCGACCGAGCCGATGCCGTAGAGGCAAGAGACCGAAGCGACGATGATCACGTCGTCACGCTCAAGCAGCGAGCGGGTGGCCGAATGGCGCATCCGGTCGATCGCCTCGTTCACCGAGCTCTCCTTCTCGATGTAGGTATCCGAGCGGGGAACGTAGGCTTCGGGCTGGTAATAGTCGTAGTACGAGACGAAGTACTCGACCGCGTTCTCCGGGAAGAAGCTGCGGAACTCGCCATAGAGCTGCGCGGCCAGGATCTTGTTGGGGGCGAGGATCAGTGCCGGGCGCTGGGTCGCCTCGATCACCTTGGCCATGGTGAAGGTCTTGCCCGATCCGGTCACGCCGAGCAGCACCTGGGTGCGCTCGTCCTGGTCGCGGATCCCTGCGACGAGATCGGCGATCGCGGTCGGCTGGTCGCCCGCGGGCTGGTAGTCCGAGACGATGCGGAACGCCCGCCCGCCCTCGGCCTTGTCCGGCCGCGATGGCTTGTGGGGCACGAAGGCGCCCGTGGTGTCGGGCTCTTCCAGCCCGCGGCGGATGACGAGTTCGGCCATGGCGGGACTATGGGTGTTCGCGCTGCGTTCCGCAATGGCACGGCGGGGCAGGCTGCCGCGCGGCGACATTTTTTTGCGGCGGCTGAAAAGGCTCCGCGGGGCACCGTCCTCCTTGGCAGTCGCCCCGCACGAGGATTGTCCGAGATGACCCCGCCGACCGCCGATTGCCGTCGCTCCCGCCGCCTGGCCCTGGCCATGCCTGCGCGCTGCCGCATGGTGAGCGGCTTCGTCGAAGACGTGGTGATCCGCGACATCTCGGCCGAAGGCTGCCGGATCATGAGCCTCGCGCTCAACCTGCGTCCGGGCACCCGCGTGGTGGTCCGCCCCGCGGGGATGGAAGGGCTGTGCGGCACGGTGCGCTGGTCCGGGCACAACGAGGCCGGGATCGAGTTCGAGCGCCCGCTCCATCCGGCTGTGGCCGAACACATGCACCGCAGCTTCGCCACCTTCCTCCCGCCCGAGGTGCCGTACCGTCCCTCCGGCGTCAGGCCGCTCGCCGCCTGAGGGGAGTGGCCTCGCGCCCGTCGCGGTGCTAGCCCGGCGCGGCACCAGCGGGAGCGCCCAGCCATGCCCCGATCCACGCGATCGATCTCCGCCAGTCCGGGAGCATCCCGCTGAGCGGCTTCCTCTATGCCCTGCTCGCCGCGCTGCTCGCCGGAGTCGGCGCGCGCGACGCCGCGCTGGTCGCGCAGCTCGGCGCGGCCCAGGGACGGCGCCCGGCGCTGCTGCTCGCCGCTCTGCTCGCCGCCGCGGGCAGTTCGGCGCTGGCCGCCTGGCTGGGTGGGCGCCTGGTGGGCGAGCTGGCCCCGGCGGCCCGCGCCCTGTTCGCCGCGCTCGCGCTGGTCCTCGCCGGGGGCGAGATGGTGCTGCTCGGCCCGCGTCCGGCCCCGGCCGAGCCGACCCATTCGCTCGGCGCCACCGTGCTGGTCCTGCTGGGACAGCAGATCACCGACGCAGCGCGCTTTCTGGTGCTGGCGCTCGCGGTCAGCACCGCAGCGCCGCTGCCCGCCGGGCTGGGCGGCGCGGTCGGCAGCATGGCCGGGCTGGCGGTGGTCTGGACCGCGCCGGGGCTGGTCGCGACGACGGCGGCACGGCATGCCCGCCGGCTGATCGGGGCGGGGCTGCTCGTGCTCGGGCTGGGGCTGGGCCTGCCCAATGTGCTGGGCTTGACGTAATCGGGATCCTCTATTGATCTGAACGCATTTAGTCAGGAACACGATTACTCGTTCGGGCGTATAGAGGGTCGCAGATCGCCACCGCTTCCAAGGGGACCCGCCATGGGTGACAACGTCAAGACCGCGCATATCGCCAATCTCAACGGCCTGCTGGCCGATGCCTTCGCGCTCTACATCAAGACCAAGAACTTCCACTGGCACGTGCGCGGGCCGCAGTTCCGCGATCTCCATCTGCTGTTCGACGAACAGGCTGCCGAGATCTTCGCCCTGACCGACCTGATCGCGGAGCGCGTCCGCAAGAACGGGGCCACCACCCATACCTCGCTCGGCTCGCTCAACGCCGATACCCGGATCAAGCCGCAGGACCGCGCCGACCTGGCGCCCGAGGCGATGATCGGTGAGCTGGTGGCCGACAACCGCACCTTCCTGGCCCAGCTGCGCGCGACCAAGGATTCGGCCGGCGAGGCGGGCGACAATGCCACCGACGGGATCATCGACGACTGGACCGACCAGTGCGAGCAGCGGATCTGGTTCCTAAGCCAGACGATCGCCTGAGCCGGGCGCCGCTGCCATGAGGTCACCGCATAGGTTTGCGGCGCCTTTGGCGGCGCGCGGCAGCGGTGGTAGGCGCCAGGCATGACCATGACCATCATCGCCGATGCGCCCGACAGCGCCATCGCCGCCTGGCTGGCGGAGCGCTTGGCCGGCGCCCTTGCCGCGGCAGACGGGGGCACGATCGCCATCACCCTGCCGGGGGGCACCACGCCCTTCCCGATCCTCGCCGAGCTGGTGCGCGGCGCGCTGGACTGGCGCCGGGTGGAGGTCTGGCCGGGGGACGACCGGATCGTCCCGGAGGACCATCCGGCCAGCAATGTCGGGCGCATCCGGGCCCTGCTCGAGCCCGCGGGCGCGCGGATCGTGCCGCTGGCCGAGGGATTGACGCCGCCGCACTTCGCGCTGGCCTGGCTCGGCATGGGGACCGACGGCCATGTCGCCTCGCTGTTCCCCAACACCGATCCGCGCGCCGATGACCCGCTGCGGCTGCGGCGCCTGACCCCCGACCCGCTGCCGCCCGAGGCGCCGTTCGACCGGCTCAGCCTGACCATCCCGGCGCTGCTCGACAGCGATGCGCTGCTGTTCGTCGCGCGCGGCGAGGCCAAGCGGGCGCTGCTCGAGGCCGCCGCCGCCGGCAGCCATGATCTGCCGGTGGCGCGCCTGCTCGGCGCCGCCCGCCAGCCGGTGACCTGTTTCGTGTGATCCCGTCCGGCCCCATGCATTTTGTTCAGATTGAGGGTGGTGCTGGCCGCCCGTAACGTCCATTTGCCCACCATGTCCGCGTCCTCCCCGATCTCCCCCAGACCTGCCTTCCCGATTGGCGAGCGCGAGCTGATCGTGATGGTGGCGCTGATCCAGTCGCTGCAGGCGCTGGCGATCGACGCCATGCTGCCGGGCCTGCCGCAGATCGCCAGCGAACTGGGGGTGACCAATCCCAACCACCGCCAGCTGATCGTCGGCCTGTTCATGGCCGGGGTGGCGTTCGGCTCGCTGATCCCCGGGCCGCTCGCCGATCGCTACGGGCGGCGGCGCGTGCTGCTGGCGGGGCTGATCTTCTACATCCTGATCAGCGTTGCCTGTGCGCTGGTCACCGAGTTCAACACGATGCTGATGTTCCGCACGATCGGCGGGTTCGCCTGCGCGTCGATGTCGGTGGTGCCCTCGGCGGTGATCCGCGACCGGTTCGATGGCGACCGGATGGCCCGGTTGCAGTCGCTGATCGCGGTGATCTTCCTGATCGTGCCGATGATCGCGCCGACCATCGGCCAGGGCATCCTCGTCATCGCCGGGTGGCGCTGGATCTTCGGGATGATGGCGGTGATGGGCGTGCTCGGCTTCGCCTGGGTGGCGCTGCGCCTGCCCGAGTCGCTTGATCCGGCCAACCGCCAGCTGATCCGTCCGGGAGTGATCGCCGGGAACATGGCGGAAACCTTCACCAACCGGACCTCGCTGGGCTACATCCTCGCCAGCGCCTGCCCGCTGGGGCTGATCTGGGGCTGGGTGCAGTGCTGCGAGCAGCTGCTGGGCGAGCACTTCGGCGCGGGCGAACAGTTCCCCTACTACTTCGGCGGCATGGCGCTGTTCATGGCCTGCGGCAACTTCGCCAACTCGCGCATCGTCGAGCGGTTCGGTGCGCGGCGCGTCGCCCATACCGCGCTGCTGGTCTACATCGCGGTGGCCGCGCTGCAGGTCTATCTCGCGCATCTGCCGCACGAGACGCTGTGGCAGTTCGTCCCGGTGATGGCGCTCAACATGATGCTGTCCGGGTTCATGAGCGCCAACTTCTCCTCGATCGCGCTGCAGCCCTTCGCGCGGACCGCCGGAGCTGCCAGCTCGGTGCAGATGTTCGTGCGGCTGGTGATCGGCACGGTGATCGGGCTGAGCGTGGGCCAGGCCTACGACCAGACCGCCCGCCCGCTGGCCCACGGTCTGCTGGCCGCCGGGCTGACCTCGCTCGCGCTGATCCTGTGGAGCGAGCGGGGCCGGTTGTTCCGCCGGGTCATTCCGCCGGGGATGCCGCGCCCGGCCTGAGCGCCGCCGCCGGCCGTGCCACGGCCAGCGCATGGAGCTCGCGCCGCGACAGCGCCGGGCGGCTCGCCTCACGCGGGGCGGCGCCGGGCAGCGCGCGCAGCAGCGCCGCGGCGACGAAGCCGAGCTTGGCCCGCCCGCTGGTGCTGACCCGCCGATCCCAGGCCCGCGGCCCGGCCGCGGCGACCTTGCGGGCGATCGCGCCATAGATCCCGGCCGCGCTCAACACCGCCCAGCGCTGGCGGAAGCCGAGCCGCGCCGCGCCCACCCGGGCCGACCTTTCGTAGTCCTCCGCCAGGCGGCACATCCGCGCCACGGCGCCGACCAGTGCGGCCCGGTGGAGCGGCCGAAACTGCTCGCCGGGCGGAATGTCGGCCTCGGCGAGCCATTCCGCGGGCAGGTAGCAGCGCCCGGCGCGATCATCCTCGGCCACGTCGCGGGCGATGTTGCCGAGCTGGAAGGCCAGCCCGAGGTCGCAGGCGCGGTCGAGCGTGTCCTCGTCGTCCGGGGCGACCCCCATGACCACGGCCATCATGACGCCCACCGCACCGGCGACATGGAAGCAGTAGCGCAGGAGGTCGGCCTCGGAGCGGGGGGTCCAGTCGGCCGCGTCGAGCGCGAAACCGGCGATCACGTCCTCGGCCATGCTACGGGTGATGCCGCACTCCTGCACCACCACGGCGAAGGCGTCGAACTCGGGCCGGCCGGTGGGCAGGCCGGCGAGGGCGAGGTCGGTCAGGCGGCGGATCGTCGCCAGCCGCTCGGCCGCGCCCGACTGGTCGCCCAGTTCGCCGCCCAGCTCTTGCGCATCGGCGATATCGTCGCAGACCCGGCACCAGGCATAGAGCAGCCAGACCCGCTCGCGCGTTGCCCGGTCGAACAGGTGCGAGGCCGCGGCAAAGCTCTTGCTGCCCCGCGCGATGGTGTCGCGGGCATGGGAGACAAGGGCGGGGCGGTCGAACACGGACAGAGTTGGGGCAGCCTGATGGAACAAATCCGGTCGTGTCGAGCGAAGTCGAGACACGCTGCGGCCCGGTGTCTCGACTTCGCTCGACACCAACGGGGCGATAGGTGATTTGTTCGGCGTAGGACAGGGCCTTCATGCCCCGAGGGCAAGTGACCCCTACAGGTCCTGTGCGGTCATCTGGAAGATCGGCACGTGCGGCTCATGCGCGGCCATGCGGGTCAGCAGCAGGTCGAGCTCGGTCTCGGCGATCAGGATGCCGGCGTGGACCGGACGGATGAAGCCGGTGTCGACCATGTGGCGGTTGAAGGCGAGCAGCGCGTCGTAGAAGCCGAAGGCGTTGAGCAGGCCGACCGGCTTGGCATGATAACCCAGCTGCGCCCATGACACGGCCTCCCACAGCTCGTCCATCGTGCCCACGCCGCCGGGCAGGGTGAGGAAGCCGTCCGACAGGTCGGTGAAGGCCTGCTTGCGCTGGTGCATCCCGGTCACGATGTGGAGTTCGCTGCAGCCGTGGTGCGCCACCTCAGGGGTGCCGGCCAGAGCTTCGGGGATCACCCCGATCACCTCGCCGCCCGCCGCCAGCGCGGCATCGGCCACGGCGCCCATCAGCCCGCGGGTGCCCCCGCCATAGACCACCCCGATCCCGCGCTCCGCCAGGGTGCGCCCGGTTTCGGCGGCCAGCGCCAGGTAGCGCGGGTCGGCCGGAGTGGCCGATCCGCAGTAGACGGCAATGCGCTTCATTCGTGGCCTCCGGTGTGGGGCGGCTTGAGGATGGTGCAATGGCCCTGGAAACCATCGTCATGCTGAACTGGTTTCAGCATCCATCCTTCCCCGAACGCAAAGCGCGCGAGTACCCGCAACGGAGCCGACGCGTGTTCTGTAACGATCCGGACACGAGCAATCATGGACGCTGAAACCAGTTCAGCATGACGATGCCCTCTAATCGGTTGGCGCAATCCGGTCCAGCCGAACGCGCCGGTTCACGCCAGATCCTCGATCATCAGTCCTGCGGTCGCCTTGGCGCTGCCGACCACCCCCGGGATGCCCGCGCCCGGGTGGGTGCCGGCGCCGACCAGGTAGAGGTTCCTGATCCGGTCGTCGCGATTGTGGCCGCGGAAGTAGGCGCTCTGCGTGAGGATCGGCTCGAGGCTGAAGGCGCTACCGAGGTGCGCGTTGAGATCCATCGCGAAGTCGCGCGGGGCATAGTGGAACTTGGTGATGATCCGGTCGTGGATGTCGGGGATCAGCCGCCGCCCGACCTCGTCGAGGATGCGCTTTTCCAGCAGCGGGCCGACCTGTTCCCAGTCGATCGGCAGCTTGCCCATATGGGCGACCGGGACGAGCGCGTAGAAGGTCGACTTGCCGGCCGGCGCGACCGAGGGATCGGTGACGGTGGGATGGTGGAGATAGATCGAGAAGTCCTGCGGCAGGACCCCGTGCTGGTAGATGTCGTCCAGCAGGCCCTTGTAGCGCGGGCCGAACAGGATCATGTGGTGCGGGATCCCGGGCCAGGTGCCCTCGACCCCGAAGTGCACCACGAACAGGCTGGGGCTGTAACGCTTGCGCGCCAGCTTCTTCGCCTGGGCCTGGCCGGCGGCGTTTCCGGTCAGCAGGTCGCGATAGGTGTGGACGATGTCGGCATTGCTGGCCACGGCGTCGAACCGCTCGCGCCAGCCGCTCTGGGTTTCCACCTCGGTGATGCGGTCACCCACCGAATGGAGCTGGACCACCGGATCGTGGACCCGGATCGTTCCGCCGATCCGCTCGAAATGGCGGACCATGCCGGCGATCAGGCGATTGGTGCCGCCCTTGGCCCACCACACCCCGCCATCCTTCTCGAGCTTGTGGATCAGCGCGTAGATGGCGCTGGTGGTCATCGGGTTGCCGCCGACCAGCAGCGTGTGGAACGACAGCGCCTCGCGCAGCTTCTCGCTCTTCACGAAGCTCGAGACCATCGAATAGACCGAGCGCCAGGCCTGGTGCTTGGCCAGCGCCGGAGCGGCCTTGAGCATCGAGGCAAAGTCGAGGAACGGCACGGTGCCGAGCTTGACGTAGCCTTCATCATGGACGTGGGCGGAATAGCGCAGGAACTGCTCGTAGCCTTCCCAGTCGCCCGGAGCGACGCGGTCGATCTCGGCCTTGAGGCCGGCATCGTCGTTCGAATAGTCGAAGTTGACCCCGTCGGGCCAGTTGAGCCGGTAGAACGGCATCACCGGCATCAGCTCGACGTCCTCGGCAATGTCGTGCCCGGTCAGGGCCCACAGCTCCTTGAGGCACGGCGGATCGGTAATCACCGTGGGGCCGGCATCGAAGGTGAAGCCGTCGCGCTCCCAGTAATAGCCGCGCCCGCCGGGGCGGTCGCGCGCCTCGATCACGGTGGTGGCGATCCCGGCCGACTGCAGCCGGATGGCCAGGGCCAGACCGCCGAACCCGGCGCCGATCACGCAGGCCGAGCGGCTCATGCCGGGGCTCCATCGGTGGCGACGGGGCCGAGCGGGGCGAAGGCCACCCCGCCGGTGATCGCGCGGATGGCCGCGCTGATCGGGACCGGAGGCTTGCCGGTGAGGATCCGCAGCTTGTCTGTCATGGTTGTCCCGCCCGCATAGAAACGCTCGATCAGCTTGGCATCGAGCCCATAGAACCGTTGCAGCACGCGATAGCGATCCGCCGGAGCCGCGGCGCCGAACAGCATCGCGGTGAGCATTCGGTAGAACGCGCCCTTGCGCCAGTGTGCCTCACCCCATGCGCGCGACGCCGCAAGAAGGCCAGTGCCCGAAAGATTGCCGCTGGCCGCGACGCTTAGTGCGAACCGCACGGCATCGGGCAGCGAATAGGAGGTCAGCGGCTGGAACAGCCCGGCGCGGATCCCGGCCTGGGCCACGCCTTCGTCGACCGCGGCGCGGAAGGCGGCGAAATCGCCGCCGGCCACCACCGGGAGCACCCCGGTCTCCTCGCCGCCGACCGCCGCGACGGTCCAGCCCGCCGCCGCGCAATAGGCGGCGATCCGCTCGCGCAGCAGCGGTACGTCGAGATCGGGGCTATCGGCGTAATAGGTGTCCTCGACGAAGACGCGGTCGGGGCCGAAGGGCAGGCAGTAGACGAAGCGGTAGCCGTCGAGCTGTTCGACCGTGGCGTCCATCACCACCGGGCGCTCCAGCCCGTGGGGCCGGGCGGTGTGGATCATCTGCCCGACGAACTTCTGCCAGCCGCCGGTCAGGTGGGGCAGGGTGCCCGCACCGCGCGCGTCGATCACCCCGCCAACCGCGAGCACGCGGCCATCCGCCAGGGTCACGCTGGTCGGGGTGGCGGCGGTTACCTCGGTGCCGGTCAGGATCGCGCCCTCCGGCAGGCTCGCCCGCAGCGCGGCGTCGAACCGCTCGCTGGTCACCGAATTGTAGGAACTGCCCAGCTCGCGGGTGTAGCGCGGGAAGCGGATGGTATAGCCCTGCCAGCGCGCCGTGATCAGCGGTGCCACCAGTGCGGTGCCGGCGGCATCGAGATCGGTGGCGAAGAACGACCAGACGTGGTTGCCGCCCAGCCGGTCGTCGCGCTCGATCAGCAGGACCCTCAGGTCCGGGCGGCGCGCCTGGAGGGCGAGGGCGATCAGCCCCCCGGCGAGACCCCCGCCGAGCACGGCGATATCGGCATCCGGCGCGGTCATGGGGCGTCCTGCAGCATCATCGCCCGATCACCTAGGCCGGGCCGGGAGCGGGCGCAACCGGCACAAGGGGCGGCGCCGGAGAAAGCGCGCGGCGTTGACACCCGCGGTGCGGTTCCGTGCGCGTGGGCAAAGCGACATTACTTTTGTGGAACAGCAGGTTGCGGGGTGAATCGGGGCGACGTCGTGTGACCTTTCCCGCGCCGGGCGTGCGCAAGGGGCGCGAGGATGTGGGGGGACTGTGGGCATGGGCGGTGTCTAGGCTGGGGGCGGGGGTGTAGGACAGCGATGACGAGAACTCTCTCCTGACCCACCCCGCTCGGGCTGAGCCTGTCGAAGCCCGCGTGAGGCGGGTGAGGCTGGGTGTCGGCAACCTTGGTCCGGTCATGCGACGTTGCCGGAGCGTGGGGCGGCCCCCGCGCGTGGCCTTCGACAGGCTCAGGCTGAGCGGATCGGGCTCAGGACGACAGCCTGGGTTTCCAGAATGCCACCGCCATGTAAACGAGCGCGGAGACAGTGCATGACACGGCTACCTCTTTCCAAAAAGCTCCGCCAATGAGAATCCAGCCGAATAGAACAACTGCCGCCCCACCCATCGGTGCACCCTCGCGCACCCTGTACACCGCCCCCGCTCCGGAGTAACACTCACCCATCCCCGGGGAGCCGAGCGGCTGAGAGGTGGGCGTCGCGTCCCACGACCCGTTGAACCTGAACCCGTTAGCACGGGCGGAGGGAAGGGTCCGGCCAAGCCACTGCGCCGCCGCCCGCTCCCCGTCCGCCGAGAGGAGCATCATGGCCGACATCAACAGCAAGCTCGAAATCGGCGTCACCACCGGTCCGATTCGCGGCAGCCGCAAGATCCACGTCGAAAGCCCCCGCATGCCCGGGGTAAAGGTGGCGATGCGCGAGATCAGCCTCGAGCCGGGTTCGGGCGAGCCGCCGGTGCGGGTCTATGACACCTCGGGCCCCTACACCGACAGCGCCGTGACGATCGACATCGCCGCCGGTCTGCCCGCGCTGCGCCGCGACTGGATCATGGCGCGCGGGGATGTCGAGGACTATCAGGGCCGCGCGATCAAGCCCGAGGACAACGGTCAGCTCGGCCCCGACCGGTCGGGCGGGGTGCCGCCGTTCCCGAAGGTGGTGCAGCGCCCGCTGCGCGCCAAGGCCGGGCAGAATGTCAGCCAGATGCACTATGCCCGCCGCGGGATCATCACCCCCGAGATGGAATATGTCGCGATCCGCGAGAACCTGGGCCGGGCCGCGCTGAAGGAGCAGCTCGCGCGCGACGGGCAGGACTGGGGCGCGGCGATCCCCGACTATGTGACCGCCGAGTTCGTGCGCGAGGAGGTCGCCCGCGGCCGGGCGATCATTCCCAGCAACATCAACCACCCGGAAAGCGAACCGATGGCGATCGGCCGCAACTTCCTGGTCAAGATCAACGCCAACATCGGCAACTCCGCCGTCGCCTCTGACGTGGCGCAGGAGGTCGAGAAGATGGTCTGGTCGATCCGCTGGGGCGCTGACACCGTGATGGACCTGTCGACCGGCCGCAACATCCATGACACCCGCGAGTGGATCCTGCGCAATTCGCCGGTGCCGATCGGCACCGTGCCAATCTACCAGGCGCTTGAGAAGGTCGGCGGCGTGGCCGAGGACCTCACCTGGGAGATCTTCCGCGACACCCTGATCGAGCAGGCCGAGCAGGGCGTGGACTACTTCACGATCCACGCCGGGGTGCGCCTGCCCTACATCCCGCTGACCGCCAAGCGCGTCACCGGGATCGTCAGCCGCGGCGGCTCGATCATGGCCAAGTGGTGCCTGGCGCACCACCGCGAATCGTTCCTCTACGAGCGCTTCGACGAGATCACCGAGATCATGAAGGCCTATGACGTCGCCTACTCGCTGGGCGACGGGCTGCGTCCCGGCTCGATCGCCGACGCCAACGACGAGGCCCAGTTCGCCGAGCTCTACACCCTGGGCGAGCTGACCAAGCGCGCCTGGGAGCAGGACGTCCAGGTGATGATCGAGGGCCCCGGCCACGTGCCGATGCACAAGATCAAAGAGAACATGGACAAGCAGCTCGAGGCCTGCGGCGAGGCGCCGTTCTACACCCTCGGGCCGCTCGTGACCGACATCGCCCCGGGCTACGACCACATCACCAGCGGCATCGGCGCGGCGATGATTGGCTGGTACGGCACGGCAATGCTCTGCTACGTCACTCCCAAGGAGCACCTCGGGCTGCCCGACCGCGACGACGTGAAGGTGGGCGTGGTGACCTACAAGCTCGCGGCCCATGCCGCCGATCTTGCCAAGGGGCATCCCGCCGCCAAGGTGCGCGACGACGCGCTGAGCCGCGCCCGGTTCGAGTTCCGCTGGCGCGACCAGTTCAACCTCAGCCTCGATCCGGACACGGCCGAGCAGTACCACGACCAGACCCTTCCGGCCGAGGGCGCCAAGACCGCGCACTTCTGTTCGATGTGCGGACCCAAGTTCTGCTCGATGAAGATCACCCAGGAGGTGCGCGACTTCGCCGCCAAGCAGAACCAGCCGACCACCGGGTTCATCGCGGCCGAGGAGGCCGAGCAGGGCATGGCCGAGATGTCCGAGGTGTTCCGCGAGAAGGGTGGGGAACTCTACCTGCCCGCCGCCGACTAGGCGCGGGGTCATGCTGGTGCCGCTCGTCCTGCTGCTGGCCGCGCCCGAGGCCGGGGCCGGCAGCGCGGCGCCGGTGTCGCTTCCCGCTCCTGCCGGCCATGCGGCCGAGAGCGCTCCGGCGGCCGCCCTGCCGGGGCCGGTCGCCCCGCCGCCGGCACCCGTGCCCGCTCCCCCGCCCGCTGCC
>NZ_JACLAX010000024.1 GCF_014230355.1 Novosphingobium piscinae | reverse complement strand
AGCCCGGCCGGGGCGGCTTGCGGCCCGGACCGCGCTTGCCGAACGGCGGGCGCGGCTTGCCGTCGCCGCCGCGCGCGTCATGCCCCGGCCCCATCGGCCGCGGCCCGTCACGCCCGGGTCCGCCCGGGCCGCGCTCGACCGCGCGATAGCTCCGCGGACCACGCGCAGGGCCACCGGGACCGCGCGAGTCCGGCGCGGCATCGCGGCGGTTCTCGCGCGCCATTTCGCGCGGCTTGCCGTCCAGCGCGACGATCTCCACCCCGTCGTCACCCTCGGCCGTGCGGCGCACGGCATCAGCGAAGCGCGCGGCCAGCGTGCGCGGCACCTCGAACAGGGTCTCGCGCGCGGCGATGCGGATCGCACCGATATCCTGGCGGCTGACATGGCCGCGCCGGCACAGCAGCGGCAGGATCCAGCGCGGATCGGCGTTCTGGCTGCGACCGACGTTGAGCCGGAACCACTGCGTGTCCTCGAAACCGGGGCGCGGGCCGCGCGGCGCCTGGGCGGCATCGTCGGCCAGCAGGTCCTCCGGCGCGGGTAGCCGCGCGCGGTGCGCCTGGACCAGCGCAGCGGCGATCTCCTCCGGGGACTTCTCGGCAAGCAGCCTTTGGGCGAGCGCCTGATCCTCCTCGGCCACCTCGACCGGGGCGAGCAGTGCCGCGAGCAGGCGCTCGCTGTCGGCCTTGCGCACGTCGGCGGCGCTCGGCGCGGGGATCCATTCGGCCGGGATTTTGGCGCCCTTCAGGACCATCTCCACCCGGCGACGGCGCGGATAGGGCACGATCAGCACGGCGGTGCCCTTGCTCCCGGCGCGGCCGGTGCGGCCCGAGCGGTGCTGCAGCGTCTCGGCATCGCGCGGCAGCTCGACATGGATCACCAGGCTGAGCCCGGGCAGGTCGATGCCGCGCGCCGCCACGTCGGTGGCGACACAGACCCGCGCCCGGCGATCGCGCAGCGCCTGGAGCGCGTGGTTGCGCTCGTTCTGGCTGTGCTCACCCGAAAGGGCGACCACGGTGAAGCCACGCTCCTGCAGGCTGGCGTGGAGCCGGCGCACGCTTTCACGGGTGGCGCAGAACAGGATCGCGGTCTCGGCCTCGTGGAGGCGCAGCAGGTTGACCACGGCATTCTCGATATCGGCGGGCGCCACCGCGACCGCCTGATAGGTGATGTCGCCGTGGCCGCGCTCGGCCGAGACGGTCGAGATGCGCAGCGCATCGCGCTGGTAGCGCCGGGCCAGCGCCGCGATCGGCGCCGGCATGGTGGCGGAGAACAGCATCGTCCGGCGCGTCGCGGGGGTGCCGTCGAGGATTTCCTCGAGGTCCTCGCGAAACCCCATGTCGAGCATCTCGTCGGCCTCGTCGAGCACGATCGCGCGCAGGTTGCTGAGATCGAGCGCGCCACGTTCGAGGTGATCGCGCAGTCGGCCCGGCGTGCCGACGACGATATGCGCGCCATGCGACAGCATGCGCCGCTCGCGGCTGGGATCCATGCCGCCGACGCAGTTGGCGACGCGCCCGCCGGCAGGAGCGTAGAGCCATTCAAGCTCGCGGCTGACCTGCAGCGCCAGTTCACGGGTCGGTGCGATCACCAGCGCCAGCGGGCTTCCCGCCGGCGGCAGGGTGCCGTCGGCGAGCAGTTCGCCGGCAAAGGCCAGCCCGAAGGCGATGGTCTTGCCCGAGCCGGTCTGCGCCGAAACGATCAGGTCGCGGCCGGCCGCCTCGGGTTCGAGCACGGCGGCCTGGACCGGCGTGGGCTCGGCATAGCCGCGCGCGGCCAGCGCGTCGCCCAGCGGCGACGGGAGTTGGGTAAAGGGCATGAAACAGGAATCCACAGAGCCGCATCCAAGCGGCGGAAAGTCAATGGGCGACGGCGCCCCTGGGGGGGCCCATAGCCCCATCCGGCCGGCGGGGCCAGCCGGCATTTGCTAGCGGTGGCGGCCGGCCGGTCGAGGGGCTGCAGCGCCCCCCGGCCAGCGGCGGCGTCAGGCGGCGACGCCGTGGCAGTGCTTGTACTTCTGGCCCGACCCGCAGGGACAGGGCGCGTTGCGCGACAGGCCCATGCCGGCATAGGGATCGCTGCCGCTGGCCGCCAGCATCGGTGCGCCGATCCCGGCGCCGAACAGCCCGGCCGGGGCCTCGCCGCCCAGCTGTACCCCGCCCTGCCCGGTCAGGAATGCGGGCAGCTCCGGCAGGGCATAGTCCTCCGGCTGCTGGAAGCGGAATTCGCTGGTGCAGAGCACCTGGGTCACGTCCTCGCGGATCGTCTCGAGCATCTTCTCGAACAGACCGAAGGCTTCCTGCTTGTACTCGTTGATCGGGGTTTTCTGCGCATAGGCGCGCAGGAACACGACCTGGCGCAGCGCGTCGAGCGTGGCGAGGTGTTCCTTCCAGTAGTGGTCAAGCCGCTCGAGCAGGATCGACTTCTCGATCGTGCGCCACACCTCGGGCTGATCCGCGGTGCGCCCGGCCATGCGGGCATCGGCCAGGTCCGACAGGCGTTCCTCGATGACCTCGGGATCGATCCCGTCCTCGGCCAGCCAGTCGTCGATCGGCACCTCGACCCCGAGGATCGCGAGGGCACGCTCCTTCAGTCCCTCGATGTTCCACTGCTCGGGGTAGGACCCCGGCGGGCAGGCGTCGGCGACAATGGCGTTGACCGTGTCGTGCCGCATGTCGAGCACGACCTCGTCGACGGTCTCGGAATCCATGATGTCCGAACGCTGCTCGTAGATCACCTTGCGCTGGTCGTTCATCACGTCGTCGTACTCGACGACCTGCTTGCGGATGTCGTAGTTGCGCGCTTCGACCTTCTTCTGCGCGGTCTCGATCGCCTTCGACAGCCACTTGCTGCCGATCGCCTCGCCGTCGGCGAGGTTGCTGTTCATCATCCGTGCGAACAGGGTATCCGGCCCGAAGATACGCAGCAGGTCATCCTCGAGGCAGAGGTAGAACTTGCTCATCCCGGGATCGCCCTGCCGGCCCGAACGGCCGCGCAGCTGGTTGTCGATACGGCGGCTCTCGTGGCGCTCGGTGCCGATCACGCAGAGCCCGCCGGCGGCAAGCACCTGCGCCTTCTCGGCGGCGACTTCATCCTTGATGCGCTGGATCGCGGCCTCGCGCGCCGGGCCCTCGGGCAGGTCCTTGAGCTCGTCCTCGATGCGGAACTCGACATTGCCGCCCAGCTGGATGTCGGTGCCCCGGCCGGCCATGTTGGTCGCCACCGTAACCGCGCCGAGCCGCCCGGCCTGGGCCACGATCCGTGCCTCCATCTCGTGGAAGCGCGCGTTCAGGACCGCGTGCTTGACGTTCTCGCGCTTGAGGAACTCGGACAGCAGCTCGGACTTCTCGATGGAGACCGTGCCGACCAGCACCGGCTGGCCCTGCTCGCTGCGCTCGCGAATCAGCTTGGCGATCGCGGCGAACTTGTCCTGGGTGTTCTTGTAGAACTCGTCCTCCTCGTCGCGCCGCTGCACGGGCACGTTGGTTGGGATGGTGACGACGTTCATCTTGTAGATGTCGAAGAACTCGGGCGCCTCGGTGGCGGCGGTACCGGTCATGCCCGACAGCTTCGGATACATGCGGAAGTAGTTCTGGAAGGTGATCGAGGCCATGGTCTGGTTCTCGGGCTCGATCTGCACGCCCTCCTTGGCCTCGACCGCCTGGTGCAGGCCGTTCGACCAGCGCCGGCCGTCCATCATGCGGCCGGTGAACTCGTCGATGATGATGATCTTGCCGTCCTTCACGACATAGTCGATGTCGCGCTTGAACATCACGTTGGCCTTGAGCGCCTGGTCGAGGTGGTGGACCACCTGGGTGTTCTCGACGTCGTAGAGGTTCGAGCCTTCAAGCAGGCCAGCCTCCTCGAGCCGCCGCTCGGCCCATTCGACGCCGTCCTCGGTGAGGGTGATGTTCTTGGTCTTCTCGTCGGCCTCGTAAAGCTCGGCCGGCAGCTGCTTCACCACGGCATCGACCGCGATGTAGAGGTCGCTCTTGTCATCGGTCGGACCCGAAATGATCAGCGGGGTGCGGGCCTCGTCGATCAGGATCGAGTCCACCTCGTCGACGATCGCGTAGTTGAACGGGCGCTGCACCATCTGGCTGCGCTCGTGCTTCATGTTGTCGCGCAGGTAGTCGAAGCCCAGCTCGTTGTTGGTGGCATAGGTAATGTCGGCGTTATAGGCCTCGCGCCGCTCCTGCTCGTTGAGGTTGGGCACGATCACGCCCACGGTCAGGCCGAGGAAGCGATGCAGCTGGCCCATCCATTCGGCGTCGCGCCGGGCGAGGTAATCGTTCACGGTGATGACGTGGACGCCCTTGCCCTCGAGCGCGTTGAGGTAGGTGGCGGTAGTGGCCACCAGGGTCTTGCCCTCACCGGTGCGCATCTCGGCAATCTCGCCCCGGTGAAGCACGATGCCGCCGATCATCTGCACGTCGAAGTGGCGCATGCCGAAGACGCGCTTGGAGGCCTCGCGCACCGTGGCGAAGGCCTCGGGGAGGATGTCATCGAGCGTGCTGCCGGAGGCCAGCTGGTCGCGCAGCTTCTGGGTCTGGCCCTTGAGCTCGTCATCCGAGAGCGCTTCGAGCTGCAGTTCGAAAGCGTTGATCCGGGCAACGATCTTTTCGAGCTTCTTGACGTAACGGTCGTTGGACGAGCCGAACATGGCCTTGGCAAGGGCGCCGAGCATAACTGTAATCCTGTCAATCGGGGGGGGCCGCGCCAGGCGCGCGGCGAGCATGCGGAGGTCAGGCCGGAACGGCGCCGACGGTCCGGCTATTCGTGGGCGCGGTCGATCCCGGGCAGGACGGGCGCGCGCAGGGCGCCGAGCGGTCCGGTCCGAGGAGCGGGATCCGGGCGCTGCGGTTCGGCAAAGCGGGCGGTGGCCCGGCTGGCAAGCGCGACAACCACCGCATTCGCCGTGCGGACGGCGACGCGCGGAGCGGCGACAAGACCCACCTCGGCGCGCGCGCTGCTCACCCTGGCGCAGGCCGGAGCTTGCGCGGCAAGGCCCAGCAGGGCGAAGAGAGCGATCAGGAAACGGGTCATCGGTACCGCAGGGATATAGGGATATCCCGGGCTCCCGTCCACCCTGCGCGGGCTTGCCCCCCGACACCGGCTGAGGGCGCCGGTTCAGGGCACCGGCAGAACCTCATAACGGACCGTGGTGCGGACCCGGCGGGTGACGGGCTTGCCGGCCGCGTCAAGATAGCCGCTGGCATAGCTTCCCGGCACGCACGGATTGCGGCCCGCAACCGCCTGCGCAGCGCCGCCCACCGCGCTTTCGATCCGGCAATCAGAGCGTGCGCCGTCCGGTCCGACCAAGAACGACATGACCAGTTCGCCCGCCTCGGGCCTGGCAGGACGCGGCATGACCCACCTGACCCGGTTGAGGTAGTGCCCCACCACCGGGCGGGCGTTCTGATCCACGGCCGGGGCGAAGCGGGCGCGCTCGCGGACCAGCCGGCAGGTCGCCTCGTCGAGCGCCCCCGAGCCGCTCGAGCTGCGGATGTGGCATTCGCTCACCTGGCCCTCGAGGCCGATGACCAGCGAGAACTCGACCACCCCCTGATGATCGTCGCGCAGGGCCTGGGCGGGGTAGTCCTGCGTGGTAACCCAGCTTGCGGGATCGTTGAGCGGGCGGGCCGATTGCCCCGGCGGCGGGAGCGGCGCGGCATCCGCGCTAGCGCGGACCGGATGGGCTGCACCCGCGGGACGCTCGGTCTGCGCCTGTCCCGGAGCGGCCGGCACGACGAAAGCGGGCAAGGCGAAGACGGACATCACCAGCCGGGCGTAACGGTGTGATCGGAGCAACATCTTCTCCCCTCAATGCGCCCCCGTCCGTCGAGTGTGCCATGCCGCGTCGGCCGACACCAGTCCCGTTGCGGCGACGGTTTGCCATGCTTCCCCACTCGGTTATGGAGACCCCGGCGAGACGTGAGCGCGTGGCAGGCGCCGATCCAAGCGCAGGGGGATGACAGGACATGAGCGTGGACCAGAAGGCAGCGGCACCCGGCGCGGTCCGCCCGCATGTCCGGCTCGGCCAGCTAGACGGCCTGCGTGGTTTCGCCGCGATCGTGATCATGCTCTACCATGCGGACATGGTGTTCCGGACGCACACCCCGTTCGTGCGCGGCTACCTGCTGGTCGACCTGTTCTTCCTGCTGAGCGGCTTCGTGCTGGCCGTCTCGACCGAGGCCAAGCTCAATGCCGGGATCGGCGCGCTGGAGTTCACCCAGGCCCGGTTCGTGAGGCTCTGGCCGTTGGTCGCGGTCGGCGCCGGGGTTGCGGCCACGCGATCGCTGATCCGCGGCTATGATCCACAGGCGCTGGTCGTGATGCTGGCGCTTGATCTGGCGATGATCCCCAGCCTTGCTGGACGGGGCCCGTTCTACCGTCTCAACGGGCCACAGTGGACGCTGTTCTATGAGCTCCTGGCGAACTTCCTCCATGCCCTGGTGCTGCGCCGCGTCGCCACGCGCTGGCTACCGCTGATCGCCGCAATCTTCGGCGTGGGGCTGGTCTATACCGTGCGCCGCCACGGCTCGGACACGCTCGGCGTCAACGCTCCCAACTGGCACAACTGGTGGATGGCGCTGCCCCGCGTCGGCTGGTCCTATGTGCTCGGGGTCTGGCTGGGCCGGCTCTACAAGGCGGGCCTGCGCACCCCGGCGCTGCCCTGGTGGCTGGCCCTGGCACTGCCGGTGGGCGGGGTCATGCTGGTCCCCAGCCTGCCGTGGCGCATGGCGACGGGGGACCTGCTGTTCGTCATTCCCTTCCTGCCGCTGGCAATGTGGGGCGTGGCGCAGTGCCGCCCCCCGCAGTCCGCGTTGCCGGCGCTGGAATGGCTGGGGACCTTCTCGTTGCCGCTCTACTGTGTCCACCTCACCGTGCTGGTGGCGATGTCCGAGCTGTTCGGGCGCGGCGCGCCGATCAAGTACGCCGCGATCCTTGCCGCGCTGGCCTTGTCCTACCTGTTCTTCCGGCTGGTCTCGTTCGGGAGCAAGCCGACCGTGGTGAAGCCGAAGACCGCCTAGGCGGGGCATGGAACGGGACAGCCGCTTGCGCCCGATACCCGTCATCCCGGCGCAGGCCGGGATCTCTGGCATCGCCGCGGAAGATGCCAGCCTGCGCTGGCATGACGATGGGTTTGGCTTTGGGCTGGCAATGAGCGACAGCCCCGTCCACCCCAGCCACCCGCGTCCGCTCCCCACTCCACCCCGCCATTCCCTCGGCGGTTCGCCCGGTCCCAAACCCGCCTTGACCTGACGCTCCCGCAGCGGGATAGGCGCTGCCATGTCCGACGCCGTCTCCCCCCTCGCCGAACCCTTCCCCGCCCTGCCCGCGATCGCCGGAGTGACCCCGCGGGTCGCGCGGGCCGGGTACAAGGCCTGGGGTCGCTGCGACCTGACCTATGTCGAGCTGGTCGACGGCACCGCGGTCGCCGGGGTCTTCACCCGCAACGTCTGCTGCTCGTCCGAGGTCGATCTCGGCCGCCGGAACGTCGCCCAGGGGCGTGCCCGCGCGCTGGTGGTCAATGCCGGCAATTCCAACGCGTTCACCGGCTATCGCGGACGCGAGGCGGTGGAGCAGATCATGGCGCAGGTGGCGGAGGGACTCGGCTGCCCGGCAGACCAGGTCTTCGTCTCCTCGACCGGGGTGATCGGGGTGCCGCTGCCCAAGGACAAGGCGCGCGACGGCGTGGCCGCCGCGATGGCCGCCGCGCCCTGTACGTGGGAGGACGCCGCGCGCACGATCGGCACGACCGACACCTTCCCCAAGGGCGCCATGGCGACGGCGCTGGTCGACGGGCGGACGGTGACCCTGGCCGCGATCATCAAGGGCAGCGGCATGATCGCGCCCGACATGGCGACCATGCTCGGCTACATCTTCACCGATTGCGCCATCGCCTCGACCTACCTGCAGGACCTGCTGAGCGAGGCCAACCGCCGCACCTTCTCCTGCATCACGGTCGACAGCGACACCTCGACCAGCGACACGGTGCTGGCCTTCGCCACCGGCGCGGCGGGCAATGCCCTGCTGACCGGTCCGGACGCTCCGGGCGCCGACGCCTTCGCCGCCGCGCTCGAGGAAATCTGCCGCCAGCTTGCCCACCTGGTGGTCAAGGATGGCGAAGGTGCGCAGAAGTTCATCGCGGTGAGCGTGACCGGCGCGGTGTCCGACGAGAGTGCGCGCAAGGTTGGCCTGGCCATCGCCAATTCGCCTCTGGTCAAGACGGCGATCGCCGGCGAGGACGCTAACTGGGGCCGCGTGGTCATGGCCGTGGGCAAGGCCGGCGAGCCGGCTGATCGTGATCGGCTGTCGATCGGCTTTGGCGGCACCTGGGCCGCCCGGGATGGCCAGCCGCTGCCCGATTATGACGAGGCGCCGGTCGCCGCGCACCTCAAAGGCCAGGAAGTGAGCATCGAGGTCGATCTGGGCCTTGGCCATGGCCGCGCCACGGTGTGGACCTGCGACCTGACCCACGGCTACATCTCGATCAACGCCGACTACCGCTCATGAGCGAGGCCCTGACCCGCGGGGTCGAGGCGGTGATGCGCCGGGCCCTCACCACCGCGATCCTGCCACGCTACCAGTCGCTCGCCGCGCACGAGGTGATCGCCAAGGCCACCGATGACATGGTCACCGTCGCCGACCGCGAAGCCGAGGTGATGCTCGCCGAGGGCCTCGCCGCGCTGCTGCCCGAGGCGGTGATCGTCGGCGAGGAGGCCGCCCACGCCGATTCCGCCGTGCTCGACCGGCTGGGCGATGCGCTGTGCTGGATCATCGATCCGCTCGATGGGACCAACAACTTCGCCGCCGGCAAGCCGCCGTTCGGCGTGCTGGTGGCGCTGGCCGAGCGCGGGGTGACGGTCGGCGGGTGGATTCTCGACGGCCTCTCCGGCCGGTTCTGCCATGCCTTGCAAGGTCAGGGCGCCTGGGTGGACGGCGAGGCGGTGCGAGCGCGAACGACCGGCGAAGTTCCGCCGATCGCCGCGATCTCGCTGCTGTTCGCCAATCCGGAGCGCCGGGCGGGCCTGAAGACCTACATCGCCCCGCACTACACCCTGGTCGACATCCCGCGCTGCGCCGCAGAGCAGTATCCGCGGATCGTGCTGGGGCAGAACGACGTGTCGATCTTCGAACGGACCCTGGCCTGGGACCATGCAGCCGGCGTGCTGTTCGTGAACGAGGCGGGCGGCAAGGCCGCGCGCCCCGATGGATCGCCCTACCGGGTCGACCGCCATCTGGAGCCGGGGCTGATCGCTGCGGCCAGCCCGGCGCTATGGGACGAGCTGGCGGCACGGATGGCGGCGCTGAGCTGACCCAAGACACCACCGCGCGAACGGGAGTTCGGATCGGCTAACGTCAGTCTGGTGCCATCACCCCGGGCAAGCCCCGGGATGACAGCACCCCTGGTGGACGGGCAGTTTGGCAAGGTAAAGGCGCCTGGCGGCCGGCTCGCAACGTCTCGGCTGCTAACCGCAAGGCTCAGAGCGCGCCTTCCAGCCACTGCTTGAGCTGGCTCTTCGGCGCGGCACCGAGCTTCTGCGCCACCGGCTGGCCGTTCTTGAACAGGATCAGCAGCGGGATCGACTGCACCCCGAACTGGCTGGCCGTGTCGGTGTTCTCCATGATGTCGACCTTGGCGATCGTCACCTTGTCGGCCAGCTCCTCGGCGATCTCCTCGAGTGCGGGGGCGATCATTTTGCAGGGACCGCACCAGTCGGCCCAGAAGTCCACGAGCACCGGCTTGTCCGACTGGAGGACGTCGGCAGCGAAGCTGGCATCGGTCACGGCTTTGGTCGACATGGAACGAAACTCCTCAATGCTTTCGTCCGCCTATCTAGGCCTTCGCCCGTCCCGTGCAACCGGGCTTTGCCGATAGGATTAATCGCCTGGGCCGAAGACCGGCTTGTGCGCAGTCAGTACCTCGGGCGGGATGTCGAGCAGCACCGGGGTCTGGGTGAACAGCAGCGCGACCTCCACGCTGCGGTCCGGAAAGGTCACCTCGAGCGCAGCGGCATAGGCGGCCATCTGCCGCAGCATCGCCGTGGGTACCTCGGCAAGGGTGGCGGGCGGGCGGCGCGTGGTCTTGAAGTCGACCAGCCGGACCCGCTCGGCGGTCACCACCAGCCGGTCGATCGTCCCGGCAATCACGCGCCCGCTGACGGTCGCGGCGATCGGCACCTCGGCCAACGCACCGGGGGCGAACAGCTCGGCCCAGCGCGGCTCGCCCAGCACGCGCAGCGCGGCGTCAACGATCTCGGCGCGGGCAGGCTCCGCCAGATCGGCCCCATGCCGGGCCAGCCAGCGCGCGGCCTGATCGGCGCGATCGGCCAGGGGCGTTTCCGGCAGCCGTTCGAGCAGGCGGTGGATCAGCGTGCCACGCCGCGCCGCATCGCCGCCGGCGCCGGGCGGATAGGGCGGATCGGCGCTGTCGTCCTCGCCCAGCGCCGAGGGCGCGAGCGGTCGCGGCGGCCGCGGCTCGGCGCCGACCGGGCGCATCAGCCAGGCCGGCAGCGGGGCCGGCAGGTCAAGCTCGAGGCTCTGCGGCGCGGCGGGCGGCGCCGGCTCGGGCGGAGTGCCCCAGACAATCCGGCTGCCCCACAGCGGATCGCGCTCGGGCGCCACTTCGGCCGCCACTTCGGCCAGCCGGGCAAACCACGAATCCGCCGCCGGCTCGGTCTCGCGCGTCGCCAGCGAGCCGGTGACGAACAGCGCCTCCTCGGCCCGCGTCATCGCGACGTAGAGCAGCCGCCAGTGCTCCTCACGCTCCTCGGCGCGGGCCTCCGCCGCGGCTTCGGCGATGCGCCCCAGGCTTTCCGACTTGCGCAGTGTGGGCAGCGGAATGCGCGCGGCGGGATGGTAAACCTCGGCCAGCCCGGCGGGACGCGGCTCCGACAGCTCGAGGGGTGGCCCCTTGCTCGTGTCTGGATCGTCGGCGGCATCGGCGAGGATCACGATCGGGGCCTGCAGCCCCTTCGAGCCATGGACCGTCATCACCCGGACCAACCCCCCGGCTCCCTCGGCCTCGCGCTTCAATTCGCCATCACCGGCGTCGAACCAGTGGAGGAAACCGGTCAGGCTGGCGGTCTCGCTGGTGCCATAGCCGTGCGCGGCGTTGAGCAGTTCGTCGAGGGGATCATTCGCCTCACGGCCCAACCGCGCCACCAGCTTGCGCCGGGCCTGCCAGGGGCCGACCAGCAGCCAGTGCAACAGAGCCTGCGGCAGCTCGTAGTCTGCCCGCCCCAGCAGAGCGACCAGTTGATCGACCGTCGCTGTCACGCGCGCATCGCGCGAGCGGCGCAGGTGCTCCCACAACGGCACGCCTGCCGGGCGATAGCCGTGCTTGAGCAGATCGTCCTGCGACCAGCCCAGCAGCGGCGAGACCAGCAGCGCCGCAAGATTGAGGTCATCGAGCGGCTGGGCCGCGAAACGCACCGCTGCGACGAGGTCCTTGACCGCCAGCGGGGCGCCAAGCCGCAGCCGGTCGACCCCGGCCACCGGGACACCATGGGCATGGAGCCGGGCGACGATCAGCCCGGCCAGCTCCTTGCGCTTGCGCACCAGGATCATGATGTCCCCGGCCGCGGCACGGCGATGCCCCCCCTTGTGCAGCGGATAGCCCGGGCGGCGCGGATCGAGCCAGTCGGCGATCTGGCGCGCGAGGCGGTCGGCCAGCTGACGATCAGGGCGCGAGAGCCAGGTTTCCTCACCCTCCTCGCGCGGTTCGGCGGCTTCGTCGTCCTCGCCGCCGGCCGGCGGCCAGAGCAACACCTGGCCCGGACGCGCCTCACCGACGTGCGGTTCGGGCGGCTGCTCGAGGCCAAACCGGCCGGGCCCGATTGCCGCAATCGCCGCATCGACGAAGGCGAGGATCGGCCGCGCGGTGCGATAGCTGCGACCCAACCCGAGTTCGCGCAGGGTCCGCGGAGATTCGGCGCCGCGCAGCCGCTCGACGTTCTCGGCCAGCCCGGTCATCTGCCGGCGCACTTCGCGCCGGGCGCGTTCGAAGTTGTCCGGGCTGGTGCCCTGGAAGCGGAAGATCGCCTGCTTGTAATCGCCCACCACGAACAGGGTGCGCAGCACCTCGGGGGCGCGCTGGCCGATCCCGGCGAAGAAATCGCCGGTCAGCGCGCCAATGATCTCCCACTGGGCGGCATTGGTGTCCTGCGCCTCGTCGATCAGGATGTGATCGAAGCGGCGATCGAGCTTGTAGCGGATCCACTGCGCCAGCTCCGACCGGCCGAGCAGGTCGGCGGCCTGCCGGATCTGGTCGTCGAAATCGATCAGGCCCTCGCGCCGCTTGGCCTCGTCCCAGGCGAGCGCGAAGCGGCGGCCGAGTTCGAGCGCGGGAGTGAGCCATTCCACCAGCGCCAGCATCGCGGCGCGCTCTTGTGCGGCCCGGATGCTGGCGATCACCCGTGCGGCATGATCGGCATAGGCCGGATCGATCTTGTCGAGGTTCTTGGTCGACTTGGGGTCACCATCCTGTTTCAGGAAATGGCCGGCCAGATCGGCCAGGCCCGCGCCCCGGGCTTCAGGATCAAGTGCCAGCCAATCGCCAATGGCGTTGGCTGTTTTCTGTCCGGTGGCCGCCTTCCACCCGGCGTTGACATCCATGCAATGGCGGAGGCTGCGCAGGTCGAAGGCCGCATCGGTGCACAGCTCGGCCAGGGTCGCCCCGGCGGGCAGGCCCAGCAGCCGCTCGACCCGATCGCGCAGCGGTGGGACCCAACTGCCGGGGCCGAACCACGCCTCGCGGCACTCGGCACAGCGCATCAGGAAGCGCTCGACATCCTCTGGCGCCATACGCCGGGAAAGCCGGGCCAGCGCCGCCAGCAGCAGGTCATCGCCGCTGTTCTCGGCCGCGACGAGCAGATCGGCCAGGACCTCGCGGCTGAGCAGCACGCGATCGCGATCCTCCATGGCCCGGGTGCCGGGGGCCAGCCCGGCCTCTTCCGGAAAACCGGCGAGCAGCCACTGCGCGAAGGCATGGATCGTGTTGATCCGCAGCCCACCGCCGGGACAGTCGAGCACGGCGGCGAACAACGTGCGGGCGCGGTCCAGCGTGGCCTTGTCGATCGGGGCGCCGATATGGCCAAGCTGCAGCGCCAACTCGGTCTCGGGCATCCGCACCCAGCTGGCCAGCACTTCGTTGACGCGGGTGGCCATCTCGGCCGCGCCGGCCTTGGTGAAGGTGAGGCAGAGGATCTGGCCGGGTGCCACCCCGTCCTGCAGCAGCAGCCGCAGCACCCGCGCCGAGAGCACCTGCGTCTTGCCGGTCCCGGCCGAGGCCGACAGCCAGACGGTCTCCTGCGGATCGACCGCCAGCCGCTGATCGTCCTGCAAGGGATAGACCCGGCTCATGGCGCCACCTCGCCATCGGTCGCGGCGCCGCGGCCCTGCCATTCATCGAGGCGCATCAGCTGGTCGTAGTCTGTATAGGTCGGCAGATCGGGATTGAGCCTGGCGGTGAACGGCTCGTCCCCGATGATCCAGCGATCGATCGCGTCAGTCAGGTAGAAGGCCGTGGTCGCGAGAAACACCTCGCGCGGCAGGCCCGACTTCTTCTGGCCCTCGAGCACCGGCTCGGACCACTGGCCGAAGCCCTCCGGACGGTCCTTCGACTTTGCCAGCGACCAGTACTCGAACCGGGTCGGCTCGCCGCTCACGCCGGCGAAAGCCCCGCCCTGCGCCATCAGCCCGATCAGCCCGAGCTGCAGCGCGAAGCCCTGCTCGACCCGGCGGGCGCTGGGCGGGCTGCCAGTCTTGTAATCGATCACCGCCAAGGTCCCGTCGGGCAAGCGGTCGATGCGATCGGCCCGGCCCTTGAGCTTGACCCCGCGCCAGGTCCAGTGTCCCTGCACTTCGCTGGCGATCACCGTCCGCCCGGCAGCGGACTGCTCGGCGATGGTCTCCTCGATCCACTGCAGCCCCGCCTCCAGCCGCGGCCACCACAGGCATCGCACCAGCGGGTGCGCGCTCATCTTCGCCAGCTCGGCCTCAGCGATCGGCCGCAGCGGGCCGCCCTGCTTGTGCCATGCCTCGAGAATGGCGTGGACCGCCGTCCCCTTCCACGCCGCCGAAGGTTCCGCGTCAAGCGGGTCCCAGCGTCTGAGGCGGAGGATCTCGGCGGCGTAGAACTGGTAGGGATCGCCGCGCAGGGGGTCGAGGGCAGTCACTGCCAGCGGCACGTCGCGCTGGGCCACCGAGGGGCGCGGCGCCGGGCGCGGGGCGGGGCTATCCGCGGGGGCATCGTCGAGCCAGCGGGCACGGCGAACCGTTTCGTGCTCGGCATGGTCGCGCAGCAGGGTCTCGCCCAGCATGGCCCGCACCCGCAGCACGAATCGCGACGGGATCACCGGACCCGCGGCATCGCGCCGGGCATGGCTGAGCACCACCTCGGGAGCGCCGAGCGCGGCGGCCAGATCGTGCGCGGCGAGGCCGACCCGGAAATCGGCGCCGGGCACACCCAGCGCGCGCAGCACGGCGGGCGCCAGCAGGGCGTCGGGCGCGGTGGTACCGGGCCAGGTGCCCTCGGTCAGACCGCCGCAGATGACCAGATCGGCGCGGCTCATCCGCGCCTCGATCACGCCATAGATCGCCACGCGTGGATGGCCACCCCACAGCGGACGAACCGAGACCCGCTCCATCGCGTCACGCAGCACCGCGGCCAGATCACCCGGCGCGACCACGGTGCCGACCTCGCGCGCGGGACCGCGGGTCTGCTCGATGAACTGCGCGCAACTGCGACCATCGCCCCCTGCCCAGGCAAGTCCGCCCGAGAGGCCCTCGGCGGCGGCGGCGAGGCGGTCGAGCGCCAAGGCTAGCGGCAGATCACCGTCCTCGACCAAGGGGGCAAGCTGGCGCTCAACCGCGTCCCACCACGCCGTAAACTCGGGATCCTGACGCAAGGCAACCACGCGGCGGACATGGCCCAGGCCCGGTTCGGGCCGCGGGCCACGCAGCGCGCGGTCGAGCCGGCGGACGTGGTCGAGCCACTGCGCCCGGTCCCCCGCCCAGCCGGGCACGGCCTGGCCGACCAACGGATGGCCCAGCAGCCCGATCAGCGGGACCGGGGCCGCGCCGGAGCGCATCAATTCGGCCAGCAGCAACAGCAGCCGGCCCGCGGTGGTCATCGGCAGCGGCTGGCCGGCCGTGTCATCGGCCACGATGTTCCAGCGGCCGAGGTGCGCCACCACCCGCGCCGCGAGGGCGCGGTCCGGGGTGATCAGGGCGACCCGCCGCTCGGGCTGCTCGAGCGCCTCGCGAATCAGGATGGCGATCGCCTGGGCCTCGTCCTCGGGATGGGCGGTCTCCATCAGCCGTACCCCGGCGAGGCGGCGCTGGTCGGGCTTGAGCCTGACCCATTGCGCGCTGGCCGCCGGGGGCAGGAACAGGTTGGAGATCGCGCGGCTGCGTGCCGGGTCGGCCGCAGCCAGACCGGCACGGTGCCAGGGCTCGACCTCGCCACGGCTCACTCCCATGCGGTTGAGCAGCAGCTTGAGGTGGTACTGCGGGTGGGTCACGGCATCGTCGCGGCCGATCGGCGGATCGTCCGCTGCGGCAGGCGCGCCGGCCGTGCCGAGCGCATCCCACACCGCCGGATCGAGCGCGAGGTCAAGATCAGGCAGGATCACCGAACCAGCCGGCAGGTCGGCGACCATGCGCAGCAGGCGGGCGAGCGCCGGCGAGGCGCTGGTCACCCCGGCGGCCACCACCGGATGCGGCGGCGGCGCCTCGCGCCAGCGTCGGGCGGCCAGCTCGAACAACTGGTTGCGGCGGGTGGGCGCATCGACCTCGCCGCGCGCATCCAGTTCGGCCAGCCAGCGCGCCTGGACCCGCGCGAAAGTGCGGATCGCGCCCTGCCAGTGGGAGGCCTGATCGCCGACCACGCCAAGCACCCGTTCGCCCAGCAGCTCCTCCGGGCCGATCCCTTCGACCAGCAGGCGATCCATCGTGCGGCCCAGCTCGAAGGCCTGGCGCAGCAGCGCCGGCCCGCGCGGCGCCGCATCGCCCAGTTCGACCTGCAGCAGCGCGGCGAGGCGCAGCCAGCGCCGGACCGGATCGGCGGCCGGAGGGACATCGACCGAGCCGATCGGATCGAGCAGCGGCCCCAGCGTCTCGTCAAGGTCGAGATCGCCCACCACCGCCATGCGCGGCAGCAGCAGACCAGTCCCGGACAGGCGGACGAAAGCCTCGGTAACCGTGCGCACGGCACGCTGGCTGGGCAGCAGCAGGGTCAGCCGGGCCAGCCCGAGCCCATCCTCGGCATAGCGGGGCAGCAGTCCGGCGACCAGCGCATCGGCGAACCCCCGGTGCGCGGCAATGGCGTAAACCCGCGGCCCGGTGCGTTCAGCCACGCGCCAGCCGCGCTTCGGTCAGCGGGATCGCCTGGGGCGTGCCCACCTCGAACCACTGTCCGGTATGAACCCAGCCGAACAGCCGTCCCTCCTCCATCGCCCGGCTCCACAGCAGGTTGGTCGAGAACGGCCCGGCGGGCGCCTCGCGCAGCAGGCGGTGGGCGACCAGCTGGATGCCGGTGTAGATGTAGGGCGCGACCCGGCCCGGGCGGCGGCGGCTGATCCGGCCGAGCGGATCGAGGTGGAAATCGCCCTTGCCTTGGTAATTGTGCGCCACCGGATGGCGCACCACCAGCAGCAGGGCATCCATCCGCGCCGGATCCCAGGCGTCGCTCAGTTCGGCGAAGGCGCTCTTGGGGCCGTCGAGCCAGATCGTGTCGCTGTTCAGGCAGAAGAACGGATCGGGCAGCAGGCCCTGGGCCTTGATCATCCCGCCACCAGTCTCGAGCAGCAGGTCGCGCTCGTCCGAGACGGTGATCGCCAGCTCGGGATGGTTGTGCGCATACTGACCGAGATGGGCCTCGAGCGCGTCAGCCAGATAGTGCACGTTGACCACGGCCCGGCCGATCCCGGCCTCAACCAGCCGGTCTAGACTCCAGTCGATCAGCGGCTTGCCGGCCACCGCGACCAGCGGCTTGGGCCGCGCGGCGGTGAGCGGCCGCATGCGCTTCCCGAGGCCCGCGGCCATCACCATGGCGCTGTCGGAGGCCAGCGTCATGCCGCGAAGGTCCCGCCGCCGGCCGCGCGCACGTCGGCCGGGATGTTGGCCTCGAACCAGCGCGCCACCGGGGCCAGCGCGGGATGCTGCAGGTCGCGCTCGAGCAGGGCCCAGACGCGCGGGATCAGGTCCAGGTAGCGCGGCTTGCCATCTCGTTTCCACAAGCGCACGAAAATGCCGACGATCTTGGCATTCCGCTGGGCCCCGAGCCGGGCATAGTCGGCCACGAAGGTTTCCGGATCGGGGTGCCCCCGCAGGTAGCGCGCCACCATTTCGGCCTCGAGCTGCTCGCTGACATCGCGCCGGGCATCCTGGAGCAGTGAGACGAGGTCATAGGCCGGATGGCCCACCAGCGCGTCCTGAAAGTCGAGCAGGCCCTGCCGATGCAGGCTACCGAGCAGCATGATGTTCTCGGCGTGATAATCGCGCAGCACGGTGACGCCAGGACGCTGCCGGCCGAGCAGCGGGGTCAGCACCTCGTCCCAGGCCTCGGCCCAGCCCTTGCCGTCGACGTAGAGGTTGCGCGCCGGACAGAACCAGTCGACGAACAGCTTCACCTCGCGCTGGTATTCGGACAGTCCATAGGCGGTGAACGGCCCGGGCGGAACGCGGTGCAGCGCGGTCAGCGTATCGATCGCCGCGGCATAGACCTCGGGTTCGTCCTGGGGCCAGGAATCGAGGTAGTCGCGCATGCGCACCTCGCCGAAGTCTTCCAGCAGGACCAGACCGTCGGCCGCCTGCTCGGCAACGATCCGCGGCGGCCGCAGCCCGGCATCGTCCAGCCAGCGCGCCGCGCGCAGGAACGGCGCGGGGTCCTCTTGTGGCGGCGGCGCGTACATCAGCATCGTCGTGCTGTCGCCCTTGCGGATGCGGAAGTAGCGCCGGAACGAGGCATCGCCCGGCAGGGGCTCGATCACCGCGTCGGCCCAGCCGGCGCTTGCCAGGAACGGTTCGATTCCTGCGGGGACTGCACTGCTCATGGCAGCCGCCCTACCCAATCCGCCCCCGGCTCGACAATGGCGATCCGTCCGGCCCCGTCATTTTCCAACAGGATGGACAGGCAGCCCGGCTCATGGCCGAACCCCCCGGCACAATCGGGCCATTCGGCCAGGAGCGCGGCGCCTTCGCGGTAATCGTCGAGGCCCAGCTCGACCACCTCGGCAGGATCGGTCAGACGATAGAAATCGGCATGGATCAACGGCAGCCGGGTGGCTGGCGGCGCGTAGGGCTCGATGATCGCGAAGGTCGGCGACGGGACCTCGCCGTCGTGGCCGAGCCCGGCGATGATCGCCCGGGCCAGCGTGGTCTTGCCCGCGCCGAGTCCGCCCGACAGCGCCACCACGTCTCCCGGGCGCAGCCGCGCCGCGATCCGTGCGCCGAACCGCGCCACGGCAGCCAGGTCGGGCAGACTTTCGTGCCGGGATCCCGGCCCGGCGGCAGGCGGGGGGGCAGTCATCGGAACTGGACGATCGCGGCGGTGCCCTGTCCCGGCTCCGAGAGCAGCTCGAGCGTGCCGCCATGGGCCTCGATCAGCTGCCGTGCCAGCGGCAGTCCCAGTCCGCGCCGACGGTCCTGCCCGGGACCCTCGCCGTCCGGGGTCAGGCCTTCCAGCGCGCGGGCCAGCGCCGCCGCATCCATGCCCGGGCCATTGTCGGACACGACCACCCGCGGGCCGGTCCGGGTCGGGCTGAGATCGACCAGGATGCGTCCGCCGCGCGGCGTGGCGGCGATGGCATTGTCGACCAGATGACCGATCGCGCGGGCGAGCCGACGGCGATCGCCGGTGATCCGCCCGGCCGCCTTGCTGCCGCGCAGGTCGAGCGTCAGGCCGGCCTCGCGCAGCCGCGCCGCGCGGTCCTCGACCACGCGGGTGACGAAGGGCAGCAGCTCGATCTCTTCGCTCGCCAGCGGCAGCAGCCCGGCCTCGCTCTGCGAGAGGTCGAGCACGGTCTCGATCTGCTCGCCCAACCGTTCGACCGAGGTGAGGATCGCGGCGACATAGTCGCGCCCCTGTTCGTTCAGCTCGCCCCCCAGCCCGGTACCCAGCAGCTCGGCAAAGCCGCCGATCGAGGTCAGCGGGGTGCGGAATTCGTAGCTCATGTTGGCGAGGAACCGGGTCTTGACCGCATCGGCCTCGACCAGCGCGGCATTGCGCTCGCGCAGCATGGCCTCGGCCTTCTGGCTGTCGGTAATGTCGAGCACGGTCAGAAGCCCATTGCCATCGGGTAGCGGCACCCCGGCAAACTCGAGCGTCCGCCCGTCCGCGAGCAGCACCCGACCGCTGGTCTGCTTGCGATCGAGCGTGGCGGCACGCACCACGTCACCCACCAACCGCGCCTGGGCCGGCCGGCTGAGCAGCAGGGCGATGCGCTCGAGCAGCAGCTCGATCTTGGGGTGGGTGTCGAGGAAGTCGCCTTCGAGCGCCCAGTCCTGCTCGAAGCGGCGGTTCCACAGCTGCAGCTTGCCGTCAGGGGCGAACACCGCGAGCGATTCGAACAGGCTGTCGAAGGTGGCGGTACGGGTGCGCAGCAGGGTGTCGCGGGTGGCGGAGAGGCGGATCTGCTCGGTGCGGTCCTCGACGATCAGCAACAGGCCGCCATCGGGCATCGGTTGGGCCACGACCCGCAGGTGCGTGCCGTCGCCCAGCGTCCAGGCCTCCTCCTGCGAGCGGCTGTCGCGGAACCAGGCCGCTTTCTCGCGGCGCCATGCCGGAAAATCCCGCACTTCGGGCACCCGGCCGTTGTCGCGGATCAGGTCGAGCAGGCGCTCGAACAGCGGCTGGTCGATCAGGATCGCCGGAGTCAGGCCGAAGATCCGCTGGAACGGCTGGTTGGCGAAGGTCAGCCCGCGGCGCGAATCGAACTGCGCCACCCCGGCCGAAAGCTGGTCGAGCATCGAGCGCTGCGCCTCGCGGAAGGCCCGGAAGGCGCGGCCCAGCTCCTCCATGTCCTCGATGTCGATGGCATAGCCGGCAACGCCCTGGTCTCCGATCGGCAGGTCGCTCACCCGCAGCGTGCGGCGTTGCCCGCCAATCGTCGCGGCGACCATCCGCTCCAGCGGCTGGCCCTGCGCGGCGGCACGCAGGGCGATCTCGCCGGCGGTGATCCCGTCGACCGCCTCGACCAGCTCGGTCCCGGCCGCAGCGACCAGATCGGCACTCTCGCCCTGCACCGCGCTGACATAGGCCTTGTTCACCAACCGTAGCCGACCCTCGCGATCGCGGAACCACATCGGCATGGGCGCGGCCTCGATCAGGCCGATCAGCGCGCCGAAATCGGCCCGGGCCCGCGCCGCCTCGGCGCGCAACCGGACGATCTCGCTCTCGCTCTCCGAAAAGTCGAAGACCCAGACCAGCGCCGCGCCGCCGGGCGAGATCTGCGGATCGGCCAGCTGGCCGCGCAGCGACAGCGAGCGGTTGGAGCCGGCCGGGGTCACGATCATGCGGAACGGCGCGCCGGTCTTCTGGCAGCGCCGCACCGCCTCGTTCAGCTCGCCCAGCTGCAACAGCGGGATGCCGCCCTCGGGGCGGTCGCCCTGGCCCAGCTCGGACAGGTATTGCGGCACCGCATCGAGCCCCAGCCACAACCCGAGCCGTGGCGATGCCTCGATCCGGCCGTCGGCGCGCACCAGCAGCGGGATCGCGGGAGATTCCTCGACCATCCGCGCAAGCCGCCGAGCCCCGCGCAGCGCTCCGTCCGCGCGCCTTTCACGGACCCTTGCCAGCACGATGAACCACCCCGCCGCCGCAGCCCAGGCTGCGAGCAGCAGGCCAACCAGCATGAGGGCGGTGGGGTTGAGGGACATGGTCCCGTCGCTATGCGCCGGGGCGCCACTTGACAATGGGGCGGTGTCATCTGCGCGAGGATTTCGTCACACCTGACGATTCCACTTACGAGCTTTGCCGGTGCTGGGACTGCTCTAGGCCAGAGCGGGAGCGCCCTGCCGAAACGGGTAGACGTTCGGCCAACGCGGCGGGTGCACTTCCCCGCGGTTGCTTGCCACCAGCCGGGACCGGAAGGCGCGCCGCGCCACAAGCGGGAGCCCCGGTCCGATGACGTTGATCCTTGCCCAGTGGGGGCTGCTTGCGCTCGGGATCGCCGCCGCCGCGCTGCTCGCCGCCCTGTTCCTCGGCACCCTCACCCTGGTGCTGGAACGCCTGCGCTAGCCCCGACCGCCCGCGACGGACGCGGTCCCGATACGAACAGGGCGGAGCCGCAGCCCCGCCCTGTCCTTTCACCGCGTAGCCGAGGGCTCAGTAGCGGTAGTGATCCGGCTTGAACGGCCCGGCCTCGGGCACGCCGATGTAGTCGGCCTGGCGCTTGCTCAGCGTGGTGAGCTTCACGCCCAGCTTCTCCAGGTGCAGCGCGGCCACCTTTTCGTCGAGATGCTTGGGCAGGACGTAGACCTCGTTCTTGTACTGGCTGTTCTTGGTGAACAGCTCGATCTGGGCCAGCGTCTGGTTGGTGAAGCTGGCGCTCATCACGAAGCTCGGGTGGCCGGTGGCGCAGCCCAGGTTCACCAGCCGGCCCTTGGCCAGGATGATGATCTGCTTGCCGTCGGGGAACTCGACCAGGTCGGTACCCGGCTTGACCTCGGTCCACTTGTAGTTGTTGAGCGCGGCGATCTGGATCTCGCTGTCGAAGTGGCCGATGTTGCAGACGATGCTCATCGGCTTCATCGCCTTCATGTGCTCGGCGGTGATGACGTCCTCGTTGCCGGTGGCGGTGACGAAGATGTCGGCGCGGGTCACGGCCTCTTCCATCGTCACGACCTCATAGCCCTCCATCGCCGCCTGCAGCGCGCAGATCGGATCGATCTCGGTCACGATCACGCGCGCGCCGCCGTTGCGCAGCGAGGCGGCCGAGCCCTTGCCGACATCGCCGAAGCCGGCGACGCAGGCGACCTTGCCGGCCAGCATCACGTCGGTGGCGCGGCGGATCGCGTCGACCAGCGATTCCTTGCAACCATAAAGGTTGTCGAACTTCGACTTGGTGACACTGTCGTTCACGTTGATCGCGGGGAACGGCAGCTTGCCGTCCTTGGCGATCTGGTAGAGGCGGTGCACGCCGGTGGTGGTCTCTTCCGAGACGCCCTTGATGTGGGCGACCGACATGGTCAGGTAGCCCGGCTTGCGCTTGAGGAAGGCCTTGAGCGCCCGGCAGAATTCGATTTCCTCGGCGTTGCTGGGCTCAAACAGCGGCTCGCCGGCCTCGACCCGGGCGCCCCACAAGGCGAACATGGTCGCATCGCCGCCATCATCCAGGATCATGTTGGCGGTGCGGCCGGTGCCGTCGTCCCAGTCGAAGATCGAGCCGACGTAGTCCCAGTACTCGGCCAGGCTCTCGCCCTTGACCGCGAAGACCGGGATCCCGGCGGCGGCGATCGCGGCGGCGGCGTGGTCCTGGGTCGAGAAGATGTTGCAGGTGGCCCAGCGCACTTCGGCGCCGAGCGCAACCAGCGTCTCGATCAGCACGGCGGTCTGGATCGTCATGTGGAGCGAGCCGGTGATGCGCGCACCCTTGAGCGGCTGGCTTGGCCCGAATTCCTTGCGCAGGGCCATCAGCCCCGGCATCTCGGTCTCAGCGATGGCGATTTCCGCGCGGCCGAAATCGGCAAGCCCGATATCGGCGATGACGTAATCCTTGGCGGCTTCGAGCGTGGCGGACACGGTATTCTCCTGAATGGTCGGCAGCCCCGCAAGCAGCAAAGGGCAGCGCCGGATGGCACCGCCCTTAGCCGTAATCGCAATCAATATAAAGAAGTCTTTATATCCTTCCCCGCAGTCAGCGCGAAAGCGCCAGGCTGGGCCGGCCGGCCGGGCCAAGCAGCTCGTCCGCGGCGCTGAGCAGGACCTCGCGGCCCTTCATCTGGGCCAGCAGCCGGGTCGCCTGCTTGAGCTCGGCGCAACCGAGCCGGGGATGGCCCTGGCCATACTGGTTGGCCATGCCGGTGCTGAGCCGGTCGAGCGCGCGACTGGCACCAGCCGCACCGTTGGCCGCCACCAGCGTCTTGCGCAGCTGCTGCGCCGCCTCATTCAGCTCTGGTAGATGCGCCGCCTCAAAGGCTGCAAAATCGGCCTGGAAATCGCTCGGCGTCGTGCGGCAGCGCAGCGCCGTGACCATCAGCATGATATCCAGCTTGCGCAGCTTCTCGGCTTCGGATTCTCCCGCCGCCTGGGCCGGAGCGGCCATCAGCATGCCCATCGCGGCCAGCGCCGCAAGTCCCGTCCTGATCCCGATCATGGTGCTATCCCCTTCGTGGTCCCAGCCACGTCCGGAAGATTGCCCGCAGTCCCTTACCCACCTTTCAAGACACGCGATTAAGCCAGCCTTCACCATGATCGGTTCGTCGCATCGGAGAAATGCTTCGCCGCGGCGCACTGCACCGTTGCGATTCGGGGGTGGGTCACCCTATGTCAGGCGCCGCACGACCCGGCCCCCGCCGGGCGACGAAAAGGATCCACGCATGACCATTGCCCAGGGCGATACGCTTCCCGACGTGAAACTGATCAAGGCCACCCAGGACGGGAACGAGCCGGTCCAGACCGGCGAGTACTTCAAGGGCAAGAAGGTCGCCCTGTTCTCGGTTCCGGGTGCCTTCACCCCGACCTGCTCGGCCAAGCACCTGCCGGGCTTCGTGGAGAAGGCGGGCGAGCTCAAGGCCAAGGGCATCGACGAGATCGTCTGCACCGCGGTGAACGATCCCTTCGTGATGAAGGCCTGGGGCGCGGCCAGCGGATCAGCCGATGTGACGATGCTGGCCGACGGTAACGGCGATTTCGTCAAGGCGCTCGGCCTGACGATGGACGGCAGCGGCTTTGGCCTCGGTCAGCGCGGCCAGCGTTTTGCCCTGATCATCAACGATGGCGTCGTCGAGCAGGTCCATGTCGAGGCGCCGGGCGAGTTCAAGGTCAGCGCGGCCGACTATCTGCTCGAGCAGCTCTGAGGCAATGCGCCGCGGCGGCGGGCGAGGCTCGCCGCCGCCTCACCCCGGCGGCAGCGCGGCCGGGATGAAGATGACCGCCGGCCCTGCCCCCGGCAGCTCGCGCCAACGATCCCGCCGGGCCCGCAGCTCGGCGATCAGGCCCGGGGTCCATTCGCGGTCGAGCACGTAGGCGGCAGGGTGATAGACCCGCTCCAGCTCGGCCAACCCGGGGCGGCCGTTGCCGATTGCGATGTAGCGGTTCCACTCGGCCAGCCCATAGCGGTAGTAACGCCCGTCGTAGGCCACCCGCCAGTCGGGATAGCCGCGATCGATCACCGCGCCGCCCCACGGAAAGTGGGCAAAGACCGTGCCCTTCACGCCGGTGGCGCGCAGCTGCGCCAGCTGGGTCACCGGGATCGTTTCGCGAAAGCTGGTGGGGCGCAGCGCCAGCACGGCCGTGGCGGTCACCGCAACCAGCACCAGCGGCGCCGCACGGGACAGACGGGGCGCCTGCAGCCGTGGGAGCTGGGCCGCCAGGACCGGGACCAGCGCCACGGCCCAGAACAGCATGACCCGGGCCGAGATCAGGGTCAGACCCAGCAGCATCAGCCAGGGCCACAGCTGCTCGCCATCGCCGCTGCGCCGCCGCCACGCCAGAACCAGAACGAGCAGCGCGTTGATCATGACGACCGCCGCGATGACCCGGTTTTCCGGCGCCCACAGCGGCAGCCATTCGGCCACCCGCAGCGCCTGACTGATCTGCCCGTTGGCCGTGGCAATGCGCAGGAAGCCGATCCCGTCCGGCGTAGCGAACTGTGCCAGCCCCGCCAGCCCGGCGAGCAGGGTGAGCTCGACCACGGGTGGACGGACAGCGGCCTCGCCATCGGCCTGCCACAGCCGCCACCAGGCCCAGGCGGCCCGGGCGCCCAGCCAGGCTGCGCCGACCGCAACCGAGGGATGCAGGTTCTGCCACAAGACCAGGATGACCGCCCCGGCCAGCACCCGCCGCCAGGCCGGCCCCCGCCACTCGACCAGCCAGACCAGCCCGCCAAAGGCCAGCAGCCCCAGCGTTTGCGGCCTGATCGAGGCGCCGGGAACCGAGACCAGAAGCGCCCCGACCAGCGCCAGTGCGGCCGTCTCGCGCGGCACACCGCGCGCCACCGCGGCGCGGCCGGCAAGCACGAAGGCGCCGGTCCAGCACAGTGCGCTGACCAGCCGCAGACCGCCCCAGCCCGCCCACAGCCTCACCTGGGCCAGCAGGGCCTGGGCCAGCCAGGCGAAGGCCGGCAGCGGTTCGTTCAGATGGTGGGCGGCAAAGGGTTCACCGGCGAGCGGGCCGTGCCGGGCAAGGATCAGTTCGCCCAGCTTCAGCTGCCAGAAGATGTCGACATCCCAGACCGGGCGCCACAGCACGGCCAGCAGGACCAGCGCCGGGATCGCGGCCAGTGCCAGCCCGCCTGTGCGGGACAACAGAACGGGGGAAGAATCGGACGGCGTCACGGGCCCTCAGCTTGACCTGCCCGCCGGCGTGGCGGGCGGCAGCCTCAATAGCCCATGAGGCTCAACACTTCCTTGCGCGACCGCTCGTCCTCGAGGAAGGTCCCCATCATCCGGCTGGTGACCATGTTCACCCCGGGCGTGCGCACGCCGCGCGCGGTCATGCAGGCGTGACTGGCCTCGATCACCACGGCAACCCCGATCGGCTTGAGGTTGTCCCAGATGCACTGCGCCACCTCGGCAGTCAGGCGCTCCTGGATCTGCAGCCGGCGGGCATATCCATGCAGCACGCGAGCCAGTTTGGAGATGCCGACCACGTGGTTGCGCGGCAGATAGGCGATCGCCGCCTTGCCGATGATCGGCGCCATGTGGTGTTCGCAGTGCGACTGGAACGGGATGTCCTTGAGCAGCACCACCTCGTTGTAGCCGCCCACCTCCTCGAAGATGCGCGAGAGGTGGACCGCAGGATCTTCGCCGTAGCCCTGACAGTATTCGTACCAGGCCCGTGCGACGCGGCGCGGCGTGTCGATCAGACCTTCGCGCTCCGGATCATCGCCGGACCAGCGGATCAGCGTGCGGATCGCGTCCTGCACCTCTTCCGGCACAACGATCTTGCCATCCGCGCCGAGCGGGGCCGCCGTGCGGCTGGCAGGATCAGTGGTCTTGGTCATGGTCATTGCCTCATTCTAGCGCGGTCGGTGGAGCAGTCCGCCCCTGCGAAACAGTCCCCCGACACGCCCCCGGGAGATCGGCTCAAACAGATCTTCGGGCCGTTCCGGATCCAGCATCGCGCTATCCGCGATCGCCTTTTCAGCATCGCTCAACGGACGCAAGTCAAAAGCCTCGAGCCGCCTGGGCGAACGCGGCAGGCGATCGATCATCGCGCCCATCGAACCTGCGGCTTTACTCAGCCCTGCAACTGCCGCCGGAGCAAGTCCGCAATGTTCGGCCAGGAGCCGGTGCCGCAGGGCGGTGATCGCCGCCCGCACGTCGGGACGGTCATTGGCGGGTCGCGCGGCATCGATGAACATGTCTGCCTCGCTATCCAGTCCCATCGACCGGTTGTTCAAATTGGCCGATCCGATCCGCAGGATCTCGTCGTCCACGATCATGAGTTTGGCGTGTACGTAGATGGGCTTGGCGCCGGAATACGGCACAAAGACCCTAAGCCGCCGGGCTAGATCGTGCTCGGCAATGGCGTGGAGCAGGCGCACCCGCGCCCCGTCCATGGCTGCCTGTTCCAGCCAGCCATGCGCGCTGGCCGGATTGATCAGCACCACCTCGGGCGGATCGGGCGCCGCGAGGCGGGCGGCCAGCGCCTCGGCCACCCGGCGCGAGGCGAAGTACTGGCTTTCGGCATAGATGAAACGCTTCGCCCGGGCGATGTGCGCCACGAACAGCGTTTCGACCTCGCGCACCTCGGGATAGCCGCCCCACCCGGCCGAGGTGCGCGCGATGCCGATCTCGACATCGCGGAACTCGGCCTCGAGCCGGGGTGGCCACGCCGAGTCGGGCTGCGCTGCGCAAGGTGCCAGCGGCACGCCGCCGGCCCGCTGCCAGCGTGCGCGGCCAAGGTCGCCCAGCGCCGCCGCGGCCTCACCCTCGACCAGGGTGGTCACATCGTGCCACGGATCGTAGAGCCGGCGGCCCGGGCCGCGGCGGCGCGGATCGTGCTCGCGATGCTCGGGCGTGTCCCAGCGGTCGCTGGTCATGTCGATCCCGCCGCAGACCGCAAAGCGATCGTCGATCACCACGATCTTCTGGTGATGGCTGCACCCCAGCGGATGGGTGGCGTCGAACTTGAAGTCGATCGCCGGGTGCCAGAACCAGCGGATCAGATCAAAGATCATCGTCCCACGGAACACGAACTTGAGCGCTCCGAAGTTCCATTTCAACACGCGCACCTGGAGGCCCGGCGTCCGGTTCGCGAGCCACACCACGAAGGGACCCAGCCGGGCGGGACAGCGGCTGCGGCTCGGCCGGCTCCACCAGCGGCGTCCCGGCCCCAGCCGCATCCGGGTATCGAAGTCCCAGCCGATCAGCATGATCCGCTGCCGCGCGCGCAGCATCGCCTGCTGCATCAGCAGGAAGTAGTCGGCGGCGTCGACCACCACGTGGGCGCGGCTCGCCCGGGCGAAGCGCCAGACCCCGGGCGCAGCGCTGCCGCCCTCCCCGTCCGCGGTCTCGCTGCTGGCCTCGCGCGTGCTCGTCACAATTGGCATCTATCCGCGATGGGGCCCCATGGCAAAACGCTGCGCCGATCATCGCGTTCCGGAACGGACGGTTTCAGGGACAGGGGAGCAGAGCGCCCCGCGGACGAGGATAAAGCGGCCCGGTTGCCAGAGCAGCCCGGACCGAAGGTCTAGCGGCCCGCCGCGGACCCAGCCTCGACCAGCGAGCGGGCCAGGCGGATGTCGGCATGGAGCCAGACCTCCATCGCCGCGGGTGCCAGGACCACCGGCAGGCCGGCCGGTTCGCCGCTGGTCAGCAGCGCAAAGCTGGGGATCTCGGAATCGCGCCAGAGCCCGGCACAGGCGCTGATCGCGCCGCCAGCGGGCTCCCACCATTGGCTGCCACGGCGGAACCGCGTGAGCGGGACCAGACAACGGAACTGGCGGTGGCGCAGCACGCCGATCCAGAACGGGCTGTCAAGGTTGCGCACGAAGGGCACCAGATGTTCGCGCCGTGGCGGAGGCGGCACGCCCCATAGCCGCGGTACCAGCTGCCGCCCGCCGCCCCCGTCGGCAACGATGACCGGGGCATAGCCACCGGGCTGGACCTCGCCGCCGGACCAGGGATCCGCGCCAACATCGGCTTGCAGCGCCCGGCCGACCGCAACCGCCGCGGCATCGAGGGCATAGGCGGGCGGCACGGCTAACCGAACCTGAGCCCAAGCGCGGCCAGTGCGGGCAGATCGTCGCGAGCCAGCGTGAGGCCATTGACGCGCGCGGGCGGTGCCGGGTGGGAGGTCATGGTCGGGTCCGTCCGCTGGCAGCAGCCCCGCTTGCCACGGCCGCGCCGCGTCGGAACCGGGCATTAAAAAACCCCGGAAACCCGTCGGTTTCCGGGGTCTTGTCCCTGGCGCGCCCGGAACGATTCGAACGTCCGACCCTCAGATTCGTAGTCTGATGCTCTATCCAGCTGAGCTACGGGCGCCCTCGGGAGCGGCGCCATTAGGACAGAGCGCGAGGCTTGGCAATGCCTAAATGATGCGATGGACGAGAAGCTGCTGGAGCTGGCGGACAAGCGGATAGTCGAGCGGAGGCATGGCCAGACCGGTCGCCATGGCGGGCGCGAGCCAGGTGACCCCCTCGGCCTCGAGCCCGGTGACCGTCCCCTCCCACCGTCGCACCGCGTAGAGCAGGATGACCAGTTCCGGCGCCGCTGCGAAACCGCAGGGCACGCAGTCGTTCGGCAACACCGCCACGCCCAGCTCCTCGACCAGCTCGCGGCACAGCGCGGCGGCGGGGTCCTCACCCGGCTCGACCTTGCCGCCGGGAAACTCCCAGAGGCCGCCGTGCCGCTTGTCGCGCGGGCGCTGCTGCAGGCAGACCCGGTCCAGCGGGTCGAGCAGCGCGGCGGCCACCACCAACAGGGCCGGCGCCGGCCCGGCCGCTCCGGTCATGCCAGCTACCGTCACGGCCGCGTCGCCGCCATGGGCGGGTCCGGCAAGACCGGCCCGATCATCCCTAACGCACCGGGAAACCCCGGACGATAACTCCGCAGTAAGGAAACTTGTGCGAAGCCTGCGGAAGAAAGACGTGCAGCGGGGGCTGATCCGATCATGTTGCGTACCTTGAAGCATCTGCTGCGAGACCGGAAGGGGGCGACCGTGGTCGAATACGCGGTGCTCTGCGCCATGCTGTTCTTCGCGATCATGGCGACCGTACAGGGCGTGGCTTCGGAGACCAACAGCATGTGGACCCGCGTCAATACGACCATGCAGAACGCTACGGCGGCCTAAATCCATAGCCGATCCGCTTAACCTTTTCGCAAGACCTCACTGATAGTTCGAAAACAGCTCAGACCGGTGGGACGGGAAGAGCCGGGTAACAAGACTGCCAACCAGGAGACTAGATATGACCTTCTTCAGCAAGCTGATCCGCGACGAAGCTGGCGCCACCGCGATCGAGTACGGCCTGATCGCCGCCCTCATCGCCGTTGCCGTGATGACCACCGTTTCGGGTCTGGGCTCGCAGCTCAACACCACCTTCCAGAAGACCTCGTCGCAGCTGCAGGCTGCCAACGCCTAATCGGCGGACGAAAGTCCAGACACAGAACGGGCGGCAGGGCAACCTGCCGCCCGTTTGCTATGGGCTTTACCACGGAAGAGGGGCCGCGCGGATCGCGCGACGATCAGCGCAAGCGTCAGCCCCCGATGGCGAGAAAGCGTTCCTCGCGCAGACGCAGCAGATCGGCTGGCTTGCGCCGGGCCAGAGCATCCAGCTCCTCGCCGATCGCCTGGCCCAGGGCCTGGGCCGTGCCCGCGGGATCGCGGTGCGCCCCGCCCACCGGCTCGGCCACGATCCGGTCGATCACCTTCAGGCGCAGCAGGTCCTGCGCGGTCACCTTCATCGCCTCGGCCGCATCGGGCGCGCGATCGGCGGTGCGCCACAGGATCGAGGAGGCGCCCTCGGGCGAGATCACCGAATAGACCGCGTGTTCGAGCATCAGCACGCGTTCGGCACTGGCCAGCGCCACGGCGCCGCCTGAACCACCCTCGCCTACGATCGCCGCCACCATCGGCACCTCAAGCGCCAGGCAGGCCTCGGTCGAGCGGGCGATCGCCTCGGCCTGGCCGCGCTCCTCGGCCTCGACCCCCGGGAACGCGCCCGAGGTGTCGACCAGGGTCACTACCGGCAGACCGAAGCGTCCAGCCAGCTCCATCAGGCGGATCGCCTTGCGGTAGCCCTCCGGCTTGCCCATCCCGAAGTTGTGGCGGATGCGGCTGTGGGTATCGTGGCCCTTTTCATGGCCGATCAGCATGACCCGGCGCTTGCCCAGGCGCGCGAAACCGCCAATGATCGCGCGGTCGTCCCCGAAGCGCCGGTCACCGCCCAGCGGCATGAAGTCGGTGAAGGCATGGGCGACGAAATCGGCGAAGTGCGGGCGCGAAGGATGGCGCGCCACCTGGGTCTTCTGCCACGGCGTCAGCGCCGCATAGGTGCTGGCCAGCAGCGCGGCGCTTTTCTTTTCGAGCCGCTCGATCTCATGGGCGAGATCGATGTCGCCATCGGCGGCCGTGGCGCGCAGCTCGGCGATGCGGGCCTCGAGCGCGGCCACCGGCTTTTCGAATTCGAGAAAGGAGATCATCCGGCGCGACTTAATCGCGTGGTGCGGTCTCGGCAAGCGAATCAGCCGCGGCTTTCCCCGGACCGAGGGCGAGTGGATGGCGGCGGTTTACCAGTTCGACCAGCCGGGCTGAATCGACATGGGTGTAGATCTGGGTCGTGGCGATGTCGGCATGGCCGAGCAGGGCCTGGAGCACGCGAATGTCGGCCCCGCCCTCGAGCAGGTGGGTGGCGAAGGCGTGGCGCAGGACATGCGGCGACACCTTTTCCGGGGCCAGTCCGGCACGGAGGGCCAGGTCGCGCAGCAGCTGGAACAGCCGCACCCGCGTGAGGTGGCCCTTCTCCCCGCGCGAGGGGAACAGCATGCGCGCCGCCAGGCCAGTGTCCGGAGCCACCCGCACTGCCAGCCAGCGCGACAGCGCCTGGCGCGCGCGGGTGCTGACCGGCACCATGCGCTGCTGCCCGCCCTTGCCGGTCAGGGTCAGGAAGGGGGCATCGCGCGGCACCGCGGCCAGCGGCAGCGAGACCAGCTCGCTGGCGCGCAGGCCCGAGCCGTAGAGCATCTCGAGCAGGGCCAGCAGGCGCAGCCCCTCGGGCCGGTCGGCGACCGCCTCCTCCTCGGCGCGGGCGAACAGGGCCGCGATCTCGGCATGACCGAGCAGCCGCGGCAGCGGGCGACGCAACTGCGGCCGCGGCAAGGCCGTGCTGGGATCGTCCGGCCGCAACCCTTCGTCGACCAGGAAGCCATAGAACTGGCGCAGCGCCGAGCACTTGCGCGCCAGGCTGGACGGCGCCAAATCGCGCCACGCGGTGCCCAGCCGCGCCAGCTCTGCTTCGCCCGCCGCGGCCAGATCACCCAGCGCTGCGGCGGCTCCGGCCAGATCGCGGCGATAGGCGGCAAGCGTATTGGCAGCCGCGCCGCGCTCGGCGGCCAGCATCGCCAGGAAGGAGTCGACCGGATCGGCGGCGGGGTTCAAGCCCGCGCCACCGCTTCGGCCGCAATCATCCGCGCTTCAGCGGTCAGGCCAACCCGGTTGAGCGCCGCGACGATGTGATAGAGATTGCGCGCGGTCATCCGCTCCCAGCCGGTGCCCTGCATGCCCAGCCCGGCCAGCAGCGCGACCAGGGTGGTGTTGCGATACTCGGCGGCGCGATCGATCGCGCGGGTCCAGCGGCTCGGCCGATCGAGCACGAAGCCATACTTCCCGGCCAGGTCCTGCGCAGTGGACAGTGGCAGGCGGCCGAGCCCGGCCAGCCCGGCCACGAGGAACCGGCTCTTGCGCAGCTCGGCGCTGTTGTCCTGCGCATGGAAATCGTCGACCGCGCCGCCGCTGACGGCCCCGGCCTCGGCTGTGCCCAGCGCCAGCAGCGCCCAGGCCTCGCTGCCGACCGGCACCACGCCGGTCCAGCGCACGGCGTTGCGGTCGAGCCCGGCGGCGAGCATCGCCGCGATCAGCGGCGCGGCCTCGTCAGCCAGGCTCGCCGCGGCGGGGACCCGGGCGGCGGCATAGGCGGTGAGCACCTGGCGGCCGAACCGCAGCGCAGGATCGGCCTCGTCGGCCCACAAGGCGGTGATCGCCGCGACCCGCTCGCTGGCAGTCGCCGCGGCATAGGCGTCGCGCAGCCGCGCCGCGCGCCGACCCGCCTCGCTGCTGGCATCGCCGTTGTCATAGATCTGGGCGTAGAGATCGACCAGCGCGGCGCTCGACAGGATGCCGCTGGCCGCGGCGCGGTCAGCGGCGGAAGCGCGGGCTTCGAGCCCCAGCGCGGGCGCGGTCGCGGCCATGAAGGCATAGCCGTCACCCGCCTGGCGCAGCAGCTCGGCCGGGGGCTGCAGCCCGATCGCGGTGGTCATGGCATAGCGCCATGGGGTCATGTCCTTGACCTCGTTCCACTCGATCGTCACCGCGCGGCGGCCCTTGCCCGCGGCCCCGGCGTATTTCTGGGCGAGCAGCATGTCGACCCGCGGCATCGCCCCGTAATAAGTCAGCCGGTCGAGCGAGGCGAGCCCGCGACTGCCCTCACCGGCAAAGGCGTCGCAGATCGCGCCGAGCACCTGCCACGGCTTGTCGCGGCTCCCCGCCCCCTGCAACTGCACTGCCGGGCAGATCCCGGTGAAGTCACCCGTGGCGACATAGCTGTCGAGCGCGGCGCTGGTCAGTAGCGGCCCGAAATTGGCCGTGTCGATATCCTGGACCAGGGCGCGGGCAGCCTCGCCCTCGCCCATCCGCACCAGCAGCCCGGCGCGGAGGGCGGCGAACTCGGCCGGGTCCATGCCCGCCGGTGCATCGAGCCGCGAGGCCAGCGCGCGGCGCAGCAGAATATGGCCCCAGCGCGACACCAGCCGGCCGCGGTTCGCCGCCAGCGCGGTGCGCACCAGCACCGGATCCTGCCGGCCGAGGTGCCAGTAGGGCAGCCCCCCCTCCCCCTCATCGAGCACGCCGATGCGGGTCAGCGCGCGCCGTGCCGCGGGCGGAATGTCATCGCTGGGCTTGAGGTTGAGCGCTGCCTCGAGCTCCTCCGGGGTCATCGCCGCGAGCGTCTCGAGCGGGGGCAGCTTGGACGGCAGCGCCATCGCGCCGGCTGGTGCGGCAGCGGCCGGCCCGGCCGCCGGCAGCGGCTGGACCACGGCAGTCCCCGCCGCGGCACCCGGCGCCGCCGCCGGGCGAGCGGGCGCGGG
>NZ_JACLAX010000023.1 GCF_014230355.1 Novosphingobium piscinae | reverse complement strand
CAGCCGGCCCCGGCCAAGCCAGCCCCGGGCAAGCCGGCGCCCACCCGGCCGGCCGCTCCGGCCGCCCGCCCGGCTCCGGCCAAGCCCACCCCGCCGGGCCGCGCCGGGGGCGGCGGTTCGCGGCTGGGGGACGATTTCCTCAAGGGCCTGCCCGGCGGGCAGAACCCGGCGGCACGCGATGCCGCGGTGCCGGCCCAGACGATCGGTCCGGCCGTCCGCGCCGCGCTATCGGGAGCGATCGCCCGCCAGCTCAAGCCGAAGTGGATCGCCCCACAAGGCGCCGAGGCCGACCAGCTCGTCACCGTGCTGAGCTGGGATCTCAATCCCGATGGAACCCTGGCCGGACCGCCCCGTCTGGTCAGCCAGTCGGGCGTGACCGATGCCAACCGGCCGCAGGCCCAGCGCCATGTCGAGCAGGCGATGCGCGCGGTCCGGCTGGCCGCGCCGTTCGATTTGCCCGCCGATCTCTATGCCGCGTGGAAGCACGTGGCCCAGTTCCGCTTTGACAGGAAGTTGTCGCAATGATCGTCCGCCGCCTGCCCCTGCTTGCCCTGCTGCTCGGCACCGCCGCCGTGGCCCAGCCACAGGTCGCGCCCCAGCCCGTGGTCACGCCGACCACGACCGCGCCCGCGGAGGGGGGGCTGACCGGCTCGGTCTCGGACGAGACCCCGTGGCAGGACCTCGGCATCGCCATCCCCACCTTCGCCACCAATGCCGACATCGCCACCCAGACCAGCGCGGGATCGACCGCCGGGCTTGGCCGGGCGCTGGCCGATGTCATCACCTCGGACCTCAAGAACAACGGCCTGTTCAAGCCCGCCGGGCCCGATGCCCTGCCGCAGCCCAGCTTCGGCCAGATCGTCGCGCCCGATTTCGGCGTGTGGTCGGGCCGCGGGGCGGAGATGCTGGTCCACGGCTACGTCCGCGCCAACAGTGACGGCAGCCTGACGGTGGGTTGCTACCTGTACGACGTCGCGCTGCGCCAGCAGCTGGTCAAGGGCGGCTGGCAGGTCCCGCCGGCGGACTGGCGCCGGGCCGCGCACAAGTGCGCCGACCTCGTGTACTCGCGCCTGTCGGGCGAGAGCCCGTTCTTCGATTCGAAGATCGCCTACATCGCCGAGACCGGCCCCAAGGACCGCCGGATGAAGCGGCTGGCGATCATGGATTCGGACGGCGCCAACCACCGCTACATCACCACGGGCCAGGCGATCGCGCTGACCCCGCGCTACGCGCCGGACTACAAGTCGCTGCTCTATCTCAGCTACTTCAACGGCTATCCGCGGATCTACGTCTATGATCTGGAGACCGGCAAGCAGCGCCTGATCACCCAGAGCACCAATCCCACCTTCGCCCCGCGCTGGTCGCCCGATGGCAAGTGGATCCTCTATTCGATGGCGGTCGGCGGCAATACCGACATCTACAAGATCTCGGCCGCCGGCGGCGGGCAGCCGCAGCGGCTGACCAATACGCCGGGGATCAACATCGGCGGCTCGTTCTCGCCCGATGGCAGCAAGATCGTGTTCGAGAGCGATCGCTCGGGCGGCCAGCAGATCTACGTGATGGACGCCGATGGCGCCAACCAGAAGCGGATCAGCTTCTTCGGCGGGCGCGCCGCCACCCCGGAATGGAGCCCGCGCGGCGACCAGATCGCCTTCACCCACATAGCCGGCAATTTCCGTATTGCCGTAATCAGCCCGGCCGGGTCTAACCTGCGCTACCTGACCGACAGCTGGCAGGACGAGGCCCCGACCTGGTCGCCCAACGGCCGGATCGTGCAGTTCTTCCGCACGGAGAAGGGCTCGGGCCGGACCGGGATCTGGCAGGTCGACCTGACCGGGCGGAACGAGCGCAGGCTCCCCACCCCGGTGGATGCCTCGGATCCCGCCTGGGGCCCGGTGCGGCCGTGACGATTTGACAAGGAGAATGCCGATGACCCTGCGCAATCCCCGAATGAAGACCCCGCCGGCCACGCTCCGGTTCGCCGCCGCCCTGCTGCTGGCGGGGGGCCTCGGCCTGTCGGGCTGCGCCAAGAAGGCCCCGGCCGAGCTGCCGCCCCCGCCGCCGGCTCCGGCCACCGCCACCGAAGCCCCGGCACCGGCCACGGTCAGCGGCCCCGCAGCGGGCAGCCAGGCCGATTTCGTCGCCAGCCTGATGGGCCAGGACACGATCTACTTCGACACCGACCGCTACAACATCGACGCCGCCGACACCGCCGCGCTGACCGCGCAGGCACAGTGGTTGCTGAAGTATCCGGCCAAGCGCGCCACGCTCGAGGGCCACGCCGACGAGCGCGGCACCCGCGAGTACAACCTCGCCCTGGGCGAGCGCCGCGCCACGGCAGCGAAGAACTACCTGGTCAGCCTGGGAGTCGATGCCGCGCGGCTGACCACGGTCAGCTACGGCAAGGAGCGCCCGGTCGCGCTCGGCTCGGACGAGGAGAGCTGGGCCAAGAACCGCCGCGCCGTGACCGTCACGGTCGATTGATCGCCCGCCCGGGTCCCTCCCCGAGGCGGGAGGGGCACGGGCGGCCGGTCCGACTCGGGGTGCCGGGCGGGGTTGCCCGTTTCGGGCCTTGCCTCGCCCCCCCGCCTGCCCCTATCTCCCGGCCATGAGCCGCGCGCGCCGAACGAATGACTGGGGTTTCCCGCGCTGGCGCGGCTATGGCAGCGCCACCGATGCCGCGCCGGTGCGCATGTGCGATCGCGCCGGCTGCCACGAAAAGGGCGATTGCCCGGCGCCGAAATCCCCCAACAGCCCCGATCGCTGGTACTTCTGCCAGCAGCACGCGGCCGAGTACAATTCGGGCTGGGACTATTTCGCCGGGCTCACCGCCGAGGAAGCCGCCGCGCGCGAGCAGCGCGAGACCTCGGACAATGCCGGCTACAAGGAATCGGCCCATTATGGCTGGGCCGGCTCGGGCGACGGCAGCCGCAGCCGCGACGAGATGAAGGCGCTCGAGGTGCTCGGGCTCGACCATGATGCCGATTTCGAGGCCGTCAAGAAGGCGTGGCGCACCAGGGCCAAGGCGGTCCATCCCGACGTCAAGCCGGGCGATGCCGCCGCCGCGGAGGAGTTCCGCAAGCTCCAGGTCAGCTACGAGGTGCTGCGCGCCGCCGAGGAGCGGCGGGAGTGGAAAGGGTAGGGGTGGCTTCCGGGCCTGCCTGATGGCCGAGATGGGTGGCAAGCGGACGTTGGCGGGATCGACCGACAGTTGCGTCAGCACAGCAATCGGCTACCTCCCCAACCCCGCGCAGGCCGAGCGGGTTTTGTGCGCGACAAGTCATGTATTTCAGCATCTTACAAGGGCGCAAACCGACCTCGTAGTTGATCCACCCCGCCACTTTCCACGGCGTCCCGGGCTTGACCCGGGACCAAGCTTCCTTGTTTGCGCCGCGGCCAAAAAGGTTCGCCGGGCCCCGGATCAAGTCCGGGGCGACGATAATGTAGGAACCGGCCAGAGCCTGTTTCTGCTCGCTTCCCGAATGTCCTCAATCAGGCGCAACCCGCCGAGCCGAAGTCAGCCCTCCCCTCCATCCCGTCATGCCAGCGTAGGCTGGCATCTTCTGCGGCGAGGGGGGAGATCCCAGCCTTCGCCGGGATGACGGGGAGCGGGGGCGTCTGACCCTCCCACACGCAAAAGGCGCCCCCGCGGGGACGCCCTCTGCCGGCCTGGGGTGAAACCCCGCTGGCCTTACTTCGGCGAGACCACCATCAGCATCTGGCGGCCTTCCATGCGCGGATAGGCCTCGACCTTGGCGACCTCGGCGATGTCCTCCTGCACGCGGCGCAGCAGGTTCATGCCGAGCTGCTGGTGCGACAGCTCGCGGCCGCGGAAGCGCAGGGTGACCTTGACCTTGTCGCCCTCGCCGATGAACTTGTGCATCGCCCGCATCTTCACGTCATAGTCGTGATCGTCGATGTTCGGACGCATCTTGATCTCCTTGATCTCCTGCGTCTTCTGGGTCTTGCGGGCCTGGTTGGCCTTTTTCTGGGCCTCGTAGCGGTACTTGCCCACGTCAAGGAACTTGCAGACCGGCGGATCGGCGTTGGGGGAGACTTCCACGAGATCGAGGCCGACTTCGGCCGCCTGCTCGATGGCCTCGCGCGTGTACATCACGCCAAGGTTCTCTCCGTTCTCATCGATGACGCGGACCTTGTCCGACTGGATGAGATGATTGTAGCGCGGCCCGCTCTTGACCGGGGGCTGCAACATACGCCGGGGTGGGGGAGCTATATTCGTTCTCCTGTGGTTGCCGATAATCTGCTCGTCGCCGCGTCCTTAATGCGAATCGCGGCTGCGGGGAAGCGGGCAAAATGCGTTGGCCGCGCGGCCATGCGCCCAGCAAGGTAAACGAACACTGAGCAATCCGTTCCGCGCGGCCGGGGCCGCGTCGGCACGGCCTGCCGGTCAGGCCAGCTCGACCTCGATCGTTTCTTCGGCCGCGGCGGCCAGCAGCTGGCGTTCGACCGCCTTGAGTCGCGCCGTCTCGGCGATCTTCTCGCCGAGCACGTCGGTGACGTAGAAGGTGTCGGCGGCGCGCTCGCCATAGGTGGTGATATGCGCCGAGTGGACGATCAGCCGCGCCTCGAACAGCCCCCGGGCGAGGCGGTGGAGCAGCGCCGGCCGGTCGCGCGCGTTGACCTCGATGACGGTGAAGCGGTTCGAGGCCTTGTTGTCGAACTCGACCCGCGGCCGCACCGGGAAGTGCTCGGCGCGGGCGCGCGGCAGCGGCCGGGCGGCGAGCTGCGGGGTCAGCTTGACGCGGTTGGCCAGGGCATCGCCGATCGCGGTGCGCAGCCGGGCCAGCTGGGTGTCCTCCATGAACGGCCGGCCGAGCGGGTCCTGCACCAGGAAGTTGTCGACCGCCATGCCGTTGCGCGCGGTGTGGATGCGGGCGTCGATGATGTTGCCGCCGGCCAGGTGGATGCCCCCAGCGATGCGGTAGAACAGCCCCGGGTGATCGGCCGCGATGACCGTGACGAGCGTGGCGCCGCGCGCCGCGTAGTATTCGGTCGCCACGTCCAGCGGCAGGCCCCGGGCCCGTGCCAGCTGCCGCAGGTTCATCGCGATGATGTCCTCCGGCTCGGCGATCCAGTAGGCATCGGACAGCTGGGCCCCGATCGTGTCGACCAGCCCGGCCTCGCCGCGCAGACCCTCGCCGACCAGCCCCTTCTTGGCCGCGACGCGCTGGGCCCGGCCGTGCTCGGCATGGCCCAGCCGCAGCCGTTCCTCGGACAGTTCGTAGACCTCGCCGATCAGCTGGCGCTTCCACGAGTTCCACACCCCGGGGCCGACTGCGCGGATGTCGACGATGGTCAGCAGGGTCAGGGTGCGCAGCCGCTCGACCGACTGGACCACCTCGACGAAGTCGCTGATCGTCTTCCAGTCGGCGAGGTCGCGCTTGAACGCGGTGGCGCTGAGCAGCAGGTGGTGGCGCACCAGCCAGGCGGTCAGCTCGGTCTCGGCCTCGTCCATGCCGAAGCGCGGGCACAGCTTGAACGCCACGTCGGCGCCCAGCACCGAATGGTCACCGCGGCGGCCCTTGGCGATGTCATGCAGCAGCACCGAGGCATAGAGCGCGCGGCGCGACTGGATCTTGGGGAGGATCTGGGTGGCGAGCGGATGGTCGCTGCCCAGCTCGCCGCGCTCGATCCGCGCGAGTAGCCCGATGGCGCGGATGGTGTGCTCGTCCACCGTGTAGTGGTGGTACATGTCGAACTGCATCTGCGCGTTGACCCGCCCGAAATCGGGCACGAAGCGGCCGAATACCCCGGCCTCGTTGAACCAGCGCAGGATCGTCTCGGGATCGTGGCGGCTGGTCAGGATGTCCATGAACAGCGCATTGGCGCGCGGATCCTTGCGCACCCGGGCATCGATCAGCTTGGCATCGCGCGCGGCCAGCCGCATCGCCTCGGGATGGATCTCGAGCCGTTCGGCATCGGCCAGGGCGAAGATCTCGATCAGCCGAACCGGGTCCTGGGCGAACCAGTCGTCGCCGGGCACGTTGATCTTGCCGCCGAACACCCGGTAGCCCTTGAGGCTGCGCGCCCGGGTGCGGAAGCCGGCCAGCAGCCCGCGCGGCTGCCGCTTGGCGAACTGCTCGTCGAGCTGGGCCAGGAACACCCCGGTCAGCGCGCCCACCCGCTTGGCGTGGAGGAAGAACAGCTGCATGAACCGCTCGACTGCGCTCTTGCCGGGGCGTTCGGCGAACTGCATGCGGGTGGCCACCTCGCGCTGGAGGTCGAAGGTCAGCCGGTCCTCGGCACGGCGGGTGATCGTGTGGAGGTGGCAGCGCACCGCCCAGAAGAACGCCTCGGCGCGACGGAAGGCGCGGTATTCGGCCGGGGTCAGCAGGCCGACGTCAACCAGCTCGGAGGCATCGCGCACCTTGTGGATGTACTTGCCGATCCAGTACAGCGTGTGCAGGTCGCGCAGCCCGCCCTTGCCTTCCTTGACATTGGGCTCGACCACGTAACGGCTGTCCCCCAGCCGCTTGTGGCGCTCGTTGCGCTCGGCCAGCTTCTCCGCCACGAACTGCCGCTCGGTGCCGTGGACCACCTCGGTCCAGAACCGCTGCTGGGCCTCGTCGTAAAGGTCCTGGTCGCCCCACACGTAGCGCCCCTCGAGCAGGGCGGTGCGGATCGTCAGGTCGCCGCGCGCCATCCGCACCATTTCGTCGAGCGAGCGGCTCGACTGCCCGACTTTGAGGCCCAGGTCCCACAGGAAGTAGAGCATCGCCTCGATCACCTGCTCGCACCAGGCGGTCTGCTTGCTCGGGGTGATGAAGGCGATGTCGACATCCGAATGCGGCGCCATCTCGCCGCGGCCGTAGCCGCCCACCGCCAGCACGGCGATGCGCTCGCCGGTCGAGCGGTTGGACGCGCGATAGACGTAGCCGACCACGTGATCGTAGATCACCCGCACCAGCTGGTCGACGAGGAAGGCCTGCGCCGCCGCGCACTCGGTGCCGGCCGAAGGCTTGTCGGCCAGACGCCGGGCGATTTCCGCCCGCCCGGCATCGAGCGCGCCGCGCAGCAGCGCGACGACCTTGGGCCGTGACCGTTCAGCGCCGTGCTCGGCCACCAGGTCGCCGATCGCGACGGCAAGGCCGCGCCGCTCGACGATGGCGCGCTGGTTGGCAATCCGGGGGCTGGTCAAGGGCAGGGGTGCTCGATGTGGCTCATGCGGAGTGTCCGAGATACGCGTTCGTGGCGGCCAGACAAGCCCTGCGAGCGGGCACATGGACAGTCGCGGCCTCCGGGCGCCCGCGGACGGTTCCCTCGCGCCGCGCGCTGTGCCAGAAGCACGGCCGACAGTCTCCGCTGAGGGAACCGACCCACTTGATTCCGCTCCTCTCCGCCGCGGCGGCGCAAGCCACCAGCCATCCGGCGCCGCTCTACTGGCTTGACCTTGGCCTGACCCGGGGGATCGACCTCGGGCTGTTCACCCTGCGCTGGTACAGCCTCGCCTACCTCGCGGGGATCATCCTGGCCTATTGGCACGTCTCGCGGACGCTGCGGATGGCCGGGGCGCCGATGGCGCAGCGCCACGCCGATGACCTGTTCTTCTACTGCACGCTCGGCGTGATCCTCGGCGGGCGGCTGGGCTATGCCGCCTTCTATGCGCCGCAGCTGCTGACCCATCCGGGCGAGCTGGTGAAGCTGTGGGAAGGCGGGATGAGCTTCCACGGCGGCCTGATCGGCTGCACCCTGGCGATGGCCTGGGTGAGCTGGCGCGGCCGCCTCAACTTCATCCGCGTCTGCGACTATGTCGCCGTCGCCGTGCCCTTCGGCCTGCTGTTCGGGCGGCTGGCGAACTTCGTCAACGGCGAGCTGTGGGGCCGCCCGGCGCTGGGCGACGTGCCCTGGGCGATGGTCTTTCCCGACGGCGGGCCGCTGCCGCGCCACCCCAGCCAGCTCTACGAGGCGGCGCTGGAGGGGCTGGTCCTGCTGATCGTGCTGATGACGCTGTTCTGGACCACGCGCGCCCGCTTCCGCACCGGGCTGCTCACCGGGGTCTTCGTCGGGGGTTACGGCCTCGCGCGGTTCTTCGTCGAGTACTACCGCGAACCCGATGCCCAGCTCGAGGAGTTCGCGGCGCGGACCGGCTTCTCGATGGGGCAGTGGCTGACCGTGCCGATGATCGTGATCGGCCTGGCGCTGGTCGTGATCGCGCTGGTGCGCCGTCCGCTCGGCGCCGCCCCGGCCCAGGCGATCGCGTCCGATCCGGCATGAGCTTCGGGCGCAAGGGTCTGACCCCGGCGGCCTCGGCGCGCGCGGCCGCGGCCGGTCCCGCCCCCTCGGGCAAGGCCTTGGCCGGCGAAGCTGACCCCGGCACCGCCGCCACCGGCCCCGACCAGGCCGATCGCCCGGCGGCTCCGGCCGATCTGGCCGCGATCTTCGCGCGCCTGATCGCCACCCATGGCCCGATCAGCCTGCAGCAGTACATGGGCGAGGCCAATGCGCGCTACTATGCCTCGCGCGATCCGCTGGGCGTGACCGGCGATTTCATCACCGCGCCCGAGATCAGCCAGGTGTTCGGCGAGCTGGTCGGGCTGTGGCTGGCCGATCTGTGGCTGCGCGCCGGTCGGCCGCAGCCGGTCCACTATGTCGAGCTCGGCCCGGGGCGGGGCACGCTGGCCCGCGACGCGCTGCGTGCCATGGCCCGGTTCGGGCTGGCGCCGGCGGTGCACTTCGTCGAGACCTCGCTGACGCTCAAGGCCCTCCAGCTCGAAGCCGTGCCACAGGCACGCTGGCATGATGATCTGGCCTCGCTGCCGCACGAGGGCGCGCTGCTCGTGGTCGCCAACGAGTTCCTCGACGCGCTGCCGGTGCGCCAGCTGGTGCGCAGCTGGGAGGGCTGGCGCGAGCGCATGGTCGACTGGACCGGCGAGGCCTTCGTGCCGGTTGCGGGCGACCGGCCGATGGAGGCGGCGCTGCCCGAGGATCGCCGCATCGCCCCGGTGGGGACGATCATCGAATCCTGCCCCGGGGCCGCCGCGGTCGTGTTCGAGCTGGCCGGCCGACTGGTCGTCCAGGGCGGCGCGGCGCTGGTGATCGACTATGGCTATGACGAGCTGCGCCAGGGCTCGACCCTGCAGGCGGTGCGGGGCCATGCCAAGGTCGATCCGTTCGCGGCTCCCGGCGAGGCCGACCTCACCGCGCTGGTCGATTTCGCGACCTTGCGCGCCGTGGCGGAAAGCCGCGCCTGCCGTTGCCTCGGCACGGTCGAGCAGGGGGCCTGGCTCAACGCGCTGGGGGGTCCGGCGCGGGCGCGGGCGCTGGCCCAGGCCAGCCCGGACCAGGCCCATGCGATCCTCTCGGGCTATACCAGGCTGGTCGATCCCGAGCAGATGGGGCGCCTGTTCAAGGTGATGGGCCTGGCCGCTCCGCACTGGCCCGAGGGCGAGGGGTTCACCGCCGCATGAGCGGCGAGGCGCGTCCCGCCGTGCTTGCGGCCGACCGCTTCGAGCGGCTGCTCGCCCTGGCCGCGGCCGGGCTGCTCGGCCTGTCGCTGGTCGCGCTGTGGCGCGGCAGCGCGCACTGGAGCGCCACCGCGCTGCCGATCCGCCTGCACATCGGCGCGGTGGTGGTGGCCCTGGCCCTGACCCCGGCGATCCTGCTGCGCCGCCGCGGTGACCGGCCGCACCGCTGGCTGGGCTATGTCTGGGTGGCCGGCATGGCCCTGGCGGCAGCAAGCAGCTTCGCGGTGCGCGAGGTGAATCACGGCCAGTTCAGCCCGATCCACCTGCTTTCGGTCTTCGTGCTGGTCCAGCTGCCGCGCGCGGTGCTGGCGGCCCGGCGCGGACAGCTGGCGCGGCACCGCTCTGCGGTGCGCGGAATTGTCACCGGCGGGCTGCTGATCGCCGGGGCCTTCACCTTCCCCTTCCAGCGCCTGATGGGGGTATGGCTGAGCGGCAGCTAGCCCCGGTCAATAGGTGATCCCCGGCGGCGCCTTGAGGTTGTTGGTCTTCAGCTCTGGCCGCAGGTCCTTCACCCGCACCTCGCGCGAGGCGTTGCGCATCGGGTCGGCCGGCTTGAGGTAGGCTTCCAGCGCCGCGATGTCGCTGATCCCGATCGACCGTTCACGCCCCTTCACGAAGGCCATGAAGCTGTCGCCGCCATTGGCCACGAACGAATTGACCGTGATCCGGTAGCTCTTCGCCGGATCGATCGCCACCCCGTCGAGGGTCATGCCGACCACCCGGTCGCCGATCGGGCGGCTGCGGTCGATCGTCTGGATGAAGCCGGCCGAACAGGCCAGCAGCTGCTCGGGTGCCTTGTCGTCGAGCTGCTGCTCCATCGCTTCCTTCAGTTCGGCACCGGTGAGTGTCATGGTCACCAGCTCGGAGTTGAACGGCTGCACCAGATAGAGATCGCCGAAGGTCACCGTATGGTTGGGTTGGGTCAGCAGCGAGCGGCGGATGCCGAACGGATTGGTGCAGGCGATCACCGCGCCGGCGGCACGGGTCGCCTCCAGCTGGGCATCGGCGATCAGGTTGCCCAGCCGGCCGCCGGTGCCCCAGGCATTGCCTTCGGACTTCTCGAGCGGTTCGGCCAGCCAGCCGACCGGGCGCTTCACGTAGGCGGTTGAGGCCGCGACATAGCGCGCGACATAGGCCGCCACCTCGGGGTCGGGCGCGACCAGCGGTACGATGGTGGAATTGTTCACCTGACGCGACAGGCTGATATAGGGCTCGGACTGGACCACCACGTTGTGAGCGCGGCGGGCAACCACCCGGTGGGTTGCCGGATCGATGTCGAGCGCGATGTCGGTCACATATTCGCCCCACACCCCCGCACTGGTCAGCAGGAAGGGCTTTTCCTGGTTGTAGGTGGCGTAGTCGCAGACGTAGGACCAGTGGGTGTGGCCCGAGACCACCAGATCGATCCGCGTGTCGAGCCGGTCAAGGATGCGCCGGATCCCGCCGCTCAGGGCTTCGCAGCCGTTCGGATCGGGAGTGCCGCTGGTTCGTCCGCCTTCGTGGATCACCAGGATCACCGCATCGGCCCCCTCCGCCTTGAGCCGGGCGACCAGGGCATTGGCGGTATCGGCTTCGTCGCGGAACTCCACGGTGGCCTGCACCTTGCTGTTCACCAGGTCGGTCGTGCCCTGCAGCGTCATCCCAATCAGGCCCACGGTAACCTTGCGCGAACCGGTGCCAAAGCTGCGCAGCGCGGTGCCCGGAAACAGGGTCCTGCCGTCGGCCCGGTTGATCGTGTTGGCGGCGAGGAAACGGAATTTCGCGCCCTTGAACGGCTCGATCTGGCAGGGCTCGCGGTCCGTCAGCTTGGCGCAGCCGCCGCTTTGCTTGCGCAGCAGTTCGGGCACGCCATGGTCGAACTCGTGGTTGCCCACCGCGTTGAAGTCCAGCCCGATGCGGTTCATCACCTCGACCGCCGGCTCGTCGAGGAACAGTGCCGAAGCCAGCGGGCTCGAGCCCATCAGGTCGCCGGCCGAGATGGTCAGGTGATGGGGATAGCGGTCGCGCACCTGGCGCACCGCAGTGGCGAGATAGGCGGCGCCGCCCGCCGGCACCCCGGTCACGCCGCCCTTGCCATCGGGCAGCAAGGCCGCCTGCTTGGGCGGTTCGAGATTGCCGTGAAAGTCGTTGATTGCGGCAATCCCGATAGTCACCGGCCCCACCGCCGCCGGCGGTGGCGGCGCCGAGGCGAGGTCGGCACGGGGGCCGTTCGCGGTGCAGGCGGCCAGGGTCAGGACAGCGCTGCCGAGCAGCGGATGGCGCAGCAGGGAGGCAGGAAACATCGGTGCGGGCTCGTTCTGGCGGGGCGGGGTGGACAGGACTAGGCTACCCACGTGACAAGTTAAAGAGTTGCGGAGCGCAATCCGGGGATCGGCCTCAAGGGATTAGGCGTTGGCCGAAAGACGCGCTATGGGGCCGCCAGCGGGAAGGTCCTGGTCGGACCGGAAGCAAACAGGTGTGGAGGAATCCTGGCGCGCCAGGTTGAGCCGCGCCTGATGAATTCCCGCGCGTTGGAAAGTCGGACGGGCATGTTCACAAGTCAAACGGTCGTCTCGGTCAGGCATTGGACGCCTGACCTGTTCAGTTTCACCCTCACCCGGCCCGATGGCTTCAAGTTCCAGTCGGGCCAGTTCGTCATGCTTAACCTGCCGGCGACCGAGGGCCGCAGTCCCAAGCCGCGCGCCTATTCGATCACCTCGCCCAATTATGCCGAGCACCTCGAATTCCTCTCGATTGTCGCGCCTGACGGGCAGCTGACCTCGCACCTCAAGGATATCGTCCCGGGCGACCAGGTGCTGGTTGGCAGCAAACCGACCGGTACCCTGGTGGCGAGCGCGCTCACTCCGGGCCGCAACCTGTTCCTGCTGGGCACCGGCACCGGCGTCGCACCCTGGATGAGCATCGCCCGGGACATCTACACCTATGGTGACGAGGATCTCGGCATCGAGCGCAAGTTCGACAATGTCTATCTCTGCCACGGCGTGCGGCACGCCGTGGAGCTGTGCTACCGCGACTATCTCGAGCGCGAGATCTTCGCCGAGGAGCTTCTGGGGGACATCGTGCAGGGCAAGCTGCACTACTATCCCTCGGTCACGCGCGAGCCGTTCGTGCGGACCGGCCGGTTGACCGACCTGATCGTGAGCGGGCAGCTGTTCCGCGAGCTGGGGCTGGACCGGACGCGCTTCGATCCGGAAACCGACCGGGTGATGATCTGCGGCAGCATTCCGGTCAACCAGGCGTTGAAAGAGATCTGCCTGGCGCATGGCCTGCACGAAGGCTCAACGCACCGCCCGGGCACCTTCGTGGTCGAACGGGCCTTCGTCGACCATACCCCGGCGCCGGCCGCGGGCTGAACCGGCCTGCGGCATCGGATCCTGCGCAACGCGGGACTGCTGCGGATGGCCAGTTGACCCGGCCTTGCCGGCGTGGCTCACCCCATGTGCGGGGCGGCTGCTGCCAGAAAGGCCGCGGCCCGCTCGGCCACGTCCGCAGCGCTGCGCCCGGGCTGGTAAAGCGCGCTGCCGATCCCGGCACCCCGGGCGCCGGCCGCGAACCAGTCCGCCAGATTGTCGGGCGTGACCCCGCCCACCGCGAGGACCGGCACCTGCGGCGGAAACACCGCGCGGTGCGCTTTCAGGACGGCCGGACTGGCCGCCTCGGAGGGGAACAGCTTCAGCCCGGTCGCGCCCGCCTCGAGCGCCGCAAAGGCTTCGCTGGGCGTGAAGTAGCCTGGCAGCGAGATCAGACCCTGCCCGACCGCGGCGCGGATCACGGCCCGATCGACGTTGGGGGAAATGATCAGCCGCCCGCCGGCGGCAGCCACCGCCTCGGCCTGGGCCGCGGTGAGCACGGTGCCCGCCCCGACGGCCACGTGGGGACCATAGCGCCGGGCAATCCGGGCGATCGAATCCAGCGGGTCGGGGGAGTTGAGCGGGACTTCGAGCAGCGTGAAGCCCGTCTCGACCAAGGCGTCGGCCACGGCTTCGACTGCGTCGGGCCGGATGCCGCGCAGGATGGCGACGAGGGGGCAGCGGGCGAGCGCCTCGGTCAGGATGTCGGCGGCATGGGCGGCGGGTGTGGTCATGGCTGGCGGGCGCTCCAAAGGCGGGTGATGCCGCTGACGAAGGCGGCCTGGCTGGCGATGCGGACGGGCGTGCCCCCCGCCATCGTCACGGCGCGGGCGTAAAGATCGCCGAGATGCGGGTCGGCGAGGACGTAAACCGGCTCTCCGTGGGCAATCTCGGCTCCGGCCACATCATGGCCGATCAGCAGGCCCGAGGTGTAGCTGGCGCTCTGCGCCGCAGGGCGCTGGCCCAGGACCGCGGCGGCGCGAACCCGGAACAGGTCGGTGGCGAGATGGCCGGCCAGGCCCCGCTGCACGCCCTCGCGAAAGGGCGCATCATCGGCGACGGCACCGGTCAGGAACTCGGCCAGCAGGCTGTGGGCCTGGAGCAGGGCGAACAGCTCGCCGGTCAGGGCCGTGGCGAAGCGGCGGACCTGGCCGGCCTCCAGCCGGGCCCACTTGCAATGCGTGCCCGGCTGGCAAAGCAGGGCGGTGTCGGGGGTCAGCCCGGCGGCCGCGGCTCCGAGCAGCTGGACCTCCTCGCCGCGCATCACATCGCCGGCGGGATCGGTCAGCCCGGGAACGATCGCGGTCCGGCCCGGTTCGATCCAGTGCAGCGCCGCGCCCAGCTCGGCCAGGCCCGCGGGGCAGGACAGATACGGCACCTCGACCCAGCCGCGCGCCGCGCCGACCATGCCGGCCAGCACGACCGGCAGATCGCCGTAGCGCGCCCGCAGGGCGATGAGCTCGGCCGGATAGTCCGCCGTGGGCATCGTCTTCACCCCGCGCTCATCGCGCTGCGTGTCGAGCACGGTGCCCGCTGCATCGAGCAGATAGGCGCGGCGGTTGGTCGTACCCCAGTCGACCGCGATCAGCGTTCCCGTCATCTCACCACCACACGGCATAAAGCGCGGCGAGGATCACGAGGATCAGCGCTGCGGCCAGGTTGAAGGCGCGGCTGGTGGCAAAGGATACGTCTTTCATCATGTCGTGCCCGGTGGAGGCCGGGGCGGGGCGCAGCCATGAGACGAGAGCCGTCAGCGCGAGCGAGGCGAAGAAGACGATCGTCATGCGGTGCATGAATGGCACCTCGGTCAGGGCCGGGACCGGGCTGAACCGGAAGGCGGCGCTGAACACCACGCTGGCCAGCGCGCCGGCCAGAGCCCCGGCCTCGGTCGCGCGCCGCCAGAACAGGCCGGTCAGGAAGATCACCAGGATCCCGGGGGTCACGAAGCCCGAGAACTCCTGGATGTACTGGAAGGCCTGATCGAGGCCGCCGAGCAGCGGGCGCGCGGCGACGATGCCGATCACCGTGGCGACGCAGGCGGTGATCCGTCCGACCGTAACCAGCTGCCTCTCGCTGGCCCCTGGGCGCACCTTGCGGGCATAGAGATCGAGCGTGAAGATCGTGGCGATCGAGTTGATCTTGCTGGCGGTCGAAGCGACGATCGCGGCGGTGAGCGCGGCGAAGACGAGTCCGAGCAAGCCGGGCGGCAGCAGCGCCATCATCGTGGGATAGGCTTCGTCGGGTTTGGCCAGGCCGGGGGCAAGCAGCACCGCGGCGATCCCCGGCAGCACGATGATCACCGGCATCAGCAGCTTCAGGAAGGCGGCGAACACGATCCCGCGCTGCGCCTCGGCCAGGGACTTCGCGGCCAGCGTGCGCTGGATGATGTACTGGTTGAACCCCCAGTACGAGAGGTTGGCGATCCACATTCCGCCGATCAGCACACCCAGGCCCGGCAGATCCTTGTAATGCGGGCTGTCCGGTCCGAGGATCATGTGGAAGTGGTCGGGAACCTCGCGGGTCAGCCGCGCGAACCCGGCCAGAATTCCACCTCCGTCGCCCAGCCGGCCCAGGGCGATCGCCGAGACGACCAGCCCGCCGGCCACCAGCAGCGCGACCTGGACGATATCGGTCAGTGCCACCGCCTTGAGCCCGCCCTTGAGCTGGTAGGCCAGCGCGAACAGGCCGAGCAGCGCCAGTGCCAGGTCCTGATCGATCCCCGCCACCTTGGTGACCGCGATCGAGCCGAGCCAGAGGATCGACGTGAGGTTCACGAAGACATAGAGCACCAGCCAGAAACCGGCCATCACCGTGCGGATGGTCGGGCCGAACCGCGCCTCGAGAAACTCGGGCATGGTGGTGATCCGGTGCTTGAGGAACACCGGCAGGAACACCTTGCCGACGATCAGCAGCGTGGCGGCGGCCATCCATTCGTAGGAGGCGATCGCCAGACCGATCGCATAGCCCGATCCCGCCATGCCGACGATCTGCTCGGCCGAGATGTTGGCCGCGATCAGCGACGCGCCGATCGCCCACCAGGGCAGGGTGCGGCCGGCGAGGAAGTAACCCGCGCTGTCATCCTCCACGCCGGCCCGCCGCCGGCTGACCCACTGGGCCAGGGCGAAAATGAACACCGCGTAGGCCAGCACCATCGTGGCATCGAGTGTGGAAAGCCGTGTCATCCTGTCCCCCGTGCGCCGCCTCTTGCCAGCGGCGCCGTTAGTCTATTTATATGATAATAATTTGCAACGAGTGGCTGCCTGTCATGTCGTCCAGCGACCTCGCGTCCCCTGAACTTGGCCGCAACCTGACGTTCGGTTTGCTGGACCGGCTGGGCAGCCAGATCGTGACCGGGGTCTTTGCCGGCCGCCCGTTTCCGACCGAAGCCGACATCAGCGCCGCGCACGGCGTCAGCCGGTCGGTCACCCGCGAGGCGATCAAGATGCTGGCGGCGAAGGGCATGCTCAGCGCCCGGCCGCGCCAGGGGATCACGCTGCGGCCCGAGGCGGACTGGAACCTGCTCGATCCTGCCGTGCTCGGCTGGCTGTTGCAGCGCAAGGTCTCGATCGACCTGCTGGTCCAGTTCAACCAGCTGCGCGCCGCGATCGAGCCGGCGGCCGCAGCGCTGGCGGCGGTCAGCGCCAGCGCGGCCGGGCTGGCGGAGATCGAGCGCGGCTTCGCGCGGATGGTCGCGGCCGATGGCGGGCGCGACGACGGCCTCGATGCCGACATCGCCTTCCACCTGGCTGTCCTGCGGGCGAGCGGCAATCCGTTCTTCATGCAGTTCCGTGAGCTCGTCTCCACGGCCCTGCGCACATCGATCCGCTTCACCAACCGGATCGTCGGGCGGAGCGCCGATCTCGAGGCCCACGGTGCCGTACGCGAGGCGATCGGGCGGCGCGATCCAGCGGCGGCGCGCGCCGCGATGGCCGCGATCATCGGCGATGTGATGGAGGTGATCTCCGGTCACACCGAGCTTGCCGCCGACTGAATCCACGGGCTGGGCCTCCACAGGCCGGCGGAGCCAGGCCGCAGACCCCGGATGCGCGTTCGCACGCCGTGCCGGCAGGCGGCTGGTCGACGCGATCCGCGGCACGGGTCACGAACAGCCGGTCAGGCGCCGCGCCAGCACCAGGTGAGGGCGGTTGCCGGGCGCCGGGTTGCTGCCGGTCTGGGCGATGCCCACGATCGGCCGGACCGAGCCGGACGAATCTGTTGCGGGGGCCCGTTGCTCGTCCATGCCTGCCATTCGCCCGATTCAATCGATTGACGTTGTTCGCCGTATATATCATACAAATGGGAATGGAAGCCGTGAGTGCATCGTCATCGGGCAGAGCGTTGCGGGTTGGCGTGGTCGGGCTGGGCAGGATCGCCGCGGGCGCCTCCGACAGCGTTCTGGCCCCCTTGGCCATGGTCGACGCCGCCATGACGTCCGGTCGGGTGACCGGGGCAGCCGACCTTCCGTTCGCATGACGCGCCTGCTGCCTGATCAAGGAACCGTCCGATGACCCCGCTCCGCCTCGCTCGCTACCCGCTGGTTTCCGCTCTGGCCGCGGCCATGGCCCTGGCAGTCGTGGCGGGCCCGGCGGATGCCCGGGTCGCGGTCGACGAGGCTGGCCGGGTGTTCCGGCTCGACGGCGCGCAGGTCACCTATGCCTTCGGGGTGGATGAGAAAGGCTATCTCCAGCCGCTCTACTGGGGTGGCGCGCTCGATCCCGCCGCACCGCTGCAGGCCCGGGCCACGCGCGAACTTTCGGGCTTCGATCCGGCCGGGATGCAGACCGCGCAGGAGTATGCCGGGCAGGGCGAGGGGCTGGTCACCGATCCGGGGCTGAAGGTGGCCTTCGCCGATGGCAGTCGCGATCTGGTGCTCAAGTACCGGTCGTATCGCCTCGAGGGCGAGACCTTGGCGATCGAACTGGCCGACATCGCCCGGCCGCTGGTGGTGACACTGCGTTATGCGATCGACGAGCAGACCGGGATCGTCACCCGCACCGCCACGGTCACCAACCGCGGGCGCCAGCCGGTCCGGATCGAGGCCTTTGCCGCCGCCAATCTCACGCTGCCCGGGGCGAGCAGCTATCAGCTGCACTTCCTTTCGGGCCGTCATGCGGCCGAATGGACGCCGCACGCGGTGCCGCTGTCTCCGGCGCTGACGGTGCTGGAAAGCCGGCGCGGCTCGGTCGGGCACGGCAACCAGCCCTGGCTTGCGCTGACCCGTCCGGGGCAGACGACCGAGGAGGCCGGACCGGTGTGGTTCGGCGCGCTGGCCTGGTCGGGTTCGTTCCGCCTGTCTGCCCAGACCGACAACATCGGGCGGGTGCGGGTGGCCGCAGGGTACAACAGCCACGATTTCGTCTGGTCGCTCAAGCCCGGGGAGTCGCTCGAGAGCCCGCGGTTCTATGCCGGTTACAGCCATGCGGGGCTGGGCGGCGCATCGCGGACCTTCCACCGCTTCCAGATGGAGCGCCTCATCCCCGGAGGGGCGGCGGCAGCGCTGCGCCCGGTGCTGTACAATTCATGGGAGGCGACCGCCTTCGACGTGACCGCCGAGGGGCAGATGAAGCTGGCCGAGCGCGCCGCTAAGCTGGGGGTCGAACGCTTCGTGGTCGACGACGGCTGGTTCGGGCAGCGCAACGACGACAAGGCCGGGCTGGGCGACTGGACGGTCAATCCGCGCAAGTTCCCGCAGGGGCTCAAGCCGCTGATCGACAAGGTGCATGCCCTCGGCATGAGCTTCGGCCTGTGGTTCGAGCCCGAGATGGTGAACCGCGACAGCGCGCTCTACCGGGCTCATCCGGACTGGGTGCTCAATTTCCCCGGCCGGCCGCGCACCGAGGGACGCAACCAGCTGGTGCTCAACCTCGCCCGCACCGACGTGCGCGACTATCTGCTGGGCGTGCTCGACAAGCTGCTGCGCGAGAACGACATCCAGTTCATCAAGTGGGATTACAACCGCAACTGGACCGAGCCCGGCTGGCCCGAGGCGGGCCCCGACCAGCAGCGGGTCTATGTCGACTATGTCCGCAACCTCTACTTCATCCTTGCCGAACTGCGCCGTCGCCACCCGGGGCTCGAGATCGAGACCTGCTCGGGCGGCGGTGGCCGGATCGATACCGGGATCATGGCGCTGACCGATCAGGCCTGGACTTCGGACAACACCGATCCGTTTGATCGTCTCGCGATCCAGGACGGCTTCTCGCTGGCCTATGCCCCGGCGATCATGATGGCCTGGGTCACCGACGTGCCGAACTGGGCGAATGGACGGACCACCTCGCTCGATTTCCGGTTCCTCTCGGCGATGCAGGGCGGGCTGGGTATCGGCGCGGACCTCAACAAGTGGACCGCGGGCGACGAGGACACGGCGCGTCGCTGGATCACGGCCTACAAGGGCATCCGCGCCACTGTGCAGCGCGGCCAGCTCTACCGGCTGGTGCGCCCGACCGAGGGCGCGGCGCAGACCGCGACCCTCTACGTCGCCCCGGATCGCGCGCAGGCGGTGCTGTTCGCGATGCAACGCGGCTCGCAGTGGCGCGACCAGTGGGAGCCGCTGCGGCTCGCCGGGCTGGATCCCGCGGCAACCTACGCGGTGCGCGTCCTCGGCGGCGGAGCGCTCCCCGAGGGCGTTCCCGCCCGGGCCAGTGGAGCTTGGTGGCAGAATCAGGGACTTACTCTCAGGCTGCGCGGAGACTATGTGGGCCTGGGGCTGGTGTTCGAAGCCGCCAAATAGCTTTTGAAATTAGTTATTTATGATGTGGTCCGGGTCTCGGCCGCGGCGGTGCAGGACGTATGGTGTAGCCAGATTGCCACAGCGTCCAGGAAAGGTGGCCGAAGGCGACAATCGTTTGCATAAAATCGATTGCAAGGGCGGTTGGGCCATGCAAATGGAACCCTGAGACTTGCAAACGCAAGCGACTCGACTTGTTAGGGAGAGGGTATGACAAAGCGCAATCTGATGAACTGTGCCTCGGCGGGAGCGCTCGCGGTGGTTGCCATGTCGCTGTCCGCACCGGCTGTGGCGCAGGACAAGCCGGCCGATGCCGAGGCATCCGAGGCCGAGGCGATCGTCGTCACCGCCTCCAGCTCCGGCCGCACCGCGCGCAACAGCTCGATCTCGGTTTCGCAGATCAGCCAGGACGCGATCGTCAACTTCACGCCGCGCTCGCAGGCCGAAGTGCTGCGCTCGATTCCCGGCCTGAACGTGCAGGACACCGCGGGTCCGGGCGGCAACGCCAACATCGGCGTGCGCGGTATTCCGGTCAGCACCGGCGGTTCGCAGTATGTCGCGCTGCAGGAAGACGGCCTGCCGGTCGTGTTGTTCGGCGACATGCAGTTCGGCAACAACGACTACTGGGTGCGCTTCGACAACAACGTTGATCGCGTCGAGGCGGTTCGTGGCGGCAGCGCCTCGACCTTTGCCAGCCAGGCGCCGGGTGCGGTCATCAACTACGTGTCGAAGACTGGGACGACCGAAGGCGGCGAGGTCGCCCTCTCGACCGCGCTCAACTACCGCGAGTTCCGCCTCGACTTCGACTACGGCGGCAGGGCCTCGGACACCGTCCGCTATCACTTCGGCGGCTACGTCGTGAACGGCAACGGCCCGACCCGGCTGTCCTACACTGCCTCGCAGGGCTACCAGATCAAGGGCAACATCACCAAGGAGCTGGCCGAGGGCCGCGGCTACATCCGCTTGAACTTCAAGCGCCTGGACGATCAGCAGCCGACCTTCACCGCGATGCCCGCGCTCGCCACGATCTCGGGTGACCGCATCACCGGCTTCTCGACGCTCGGCGGGGTCGATCCGCGCCGCTATGCCTCGACCGGCATCTACAACCAGGACTTCAACATCCTGACCGCCGACGGCACCGTCCGGCGCGTGCAGATGGAAGGCATCCACCCGGTCGCCACGGCGCTCGGCGGGGAATTCCACTACGAGTTCTCGCCCAGCTTCACGCTCGACGAGAAGGTCCGCTGGACCGACATGAGCGGCACCTTCAGCAACCAGTGGACCGGCGCTGTCGCCACCAACGCCCTGATCGGGCAGACCATCGGCAGCGTGAACGGCTCGAACGACACCCGCGTCATCGGCGCCGTCCGCTATGCGGCCGGTCCGCGTGCCGGGCAGGCCTACACCGGCGCCTTCCTGTCGAACAGCGCCCAGGCCTACACCACCATGAAGGACGTCGGCAGCCTCGCCAACGACCTGACGCTGAAGGGCAAGTTCGAGTTCGGCGGGACCCAGCTCAACCTGCGTGGCGGCTGGTTCCACATGCGCCAGAACATCGTCATGGACTGGCGCATCAACAACGCCACCCAGACGCTGGACAGCAATGGCAACCCGGTGCCGCTCAACCTCTTCACGGCGGCGGGGGCGCAGCTCACCGCCAATGGCGTGACCGGCTACAACAACCAGTGGGGCGGCTGCTGCGGCGGCCGGTCGTATGACCTCGCCTACACCAACGACGCGCTCTATCTCGAAGGCGAGGCCGAGAGCGATCGCTGGAACCTGTCGGCCTCGTTCCGCCGCGATTACCTGCGCGCCGAGGGCGTGTCCTATGGCGTGGTCCAGGGCGCGAACATGACCATCACCGACAGCCAGGGCAGCGCCTCGGTGCCGACCTTCAACACCTCGCCGGTGGTGGCGGATCGCCTGAACTACACCAAGGCCTATTCGAGCTGGTCGCTCGGTGCGCTCTACAAGCTGACCGACAGCACCAACGTGTTCGTCCGCGCCTCGCGCGGCGGGCGCTTCGCCGCCGACCGCATGCTCTACGGCGGCAACAGCTTCACGGCCGACGGCCAGCTGACCGCGGGCGGCGATCACCTCTCGGTGAACACCGTCACCCAGCAGGAACTGGGCGTGAAGCACCAGGGCAACATGGGCGGCGCGCGCTACCGCGTCGAGGCGACCATCTACCGTGCCCAGGTCAAGGAATCGAACTACGACTTCACCGCGGTGAGCCGTAACCAGAATCCCTTCACCGACACCATCTTCCGGTCCAGCGGCGTCGAGCTTTCGGGCAACATCGCCGCCGGCGGCTTCGCGATGAACGGCTATGTCGTCTACACCGACAGCGAGGACACCAAGACCGGCCGGGTGCCCGTGGCCATGCCGAAGTGGACCTTCCTGGTCTCGCCGTCCTACGATGCCGGGATCGCCGCGATCGGGCTCAGCCTGTCGGGCCAGTCGCGCTTCTCGATCGGCAGCTTCTCGGCTCCCAGCGCGACCTTCGCCAACGGCTACATCAAGGTCCGCCCGGCTGATAACCTCGAGGTCGGCGTCAATGCCAACAACCTGTTCAACACCCTGGGCTATCGCGCCAACAACGGCAGCATCCAGGGGCGCGGAACCGGCGGCCTGACCGCGAACCAGGGGATCTTCGACAACTCGGCCATGCTCGGCCGCACGTTGACCGCCTCGATCCGCTACCGGTTCTGAGCCGGCGCCCCGGCCCGGGGCACTTGAACCTCAGGGAGGCGGGTCAGGACATTGCGTCTGGCCCGCCTTTCCTGTTTGTGGCGTCAGCGAGAGGAACCGGAAAGGTGAGCGGGATGGATCGCAGGATTCGCGAGGTGCTGATCGTGGGCGGGGGCTCGGCCGGGTGGATGACCGCGGCGATGCTGGCCCATGCCCTGAAGCAGGACTGCGCGATCACCCTGGTGGAGAGCGAGGAGATCGGCACGGTCGGGGTGGGCGAGGCGACGATCCCGCCGATCCGCCTGTTCAACCAGACCCTGGGCATCGACGAGCGCGAATTCATGGCGCGCACCAAGGGCAGCTTCAAGCTGGGGATCGAGTTCGTCGGCTGGGGTCGCGAGGACAGCCGCTACTTCCATCCGTTCGGTCCGTTCGGCAAGGACTTCGACCTGGTTCCGCTGCACCAGTACTGGCTGAAGGCGCGCGCCGACGGCGAGACCGCACCGCTCGACGATCATTCGATGGCCTGGCACATCGCCCGGGCCGGAAAGTTCAGCCACCCCGCGCCCGATCCGCGCTCGGTGATGTCGACCTTCGACTATGCCTATCACTTCGACGCCGGGCTCTATGCCGCCTTCCTGCGCGCCTATGCCGAAGCGCGGGGTGTCACCAGGGTCGAAGGCAAGATCGCCGACGTGGCGCTCCACGGCGAGAGCGGCTTCGTCGAGAGCGTGACCCTCGAAGACGGGCGCCGGCTGGCGGCCGAACTGTTCATCGACTGCTCGGGCTTCCGCGGCCTGCTGATCGAGGGCGCGCTCCATACCGGCTATGACGACTGGTCGCACTGGCTGCCCTGCGACCGCGCGGTCGCCATGCCTTGCGCCCATCCGGCCGGGGACAGCAACCCCACCCCCTACACCCGCTCGACCGCGCGCGAGGCCGGCTGGCAATGGCGCATCCCGCTGCAGCACCGGGTCGGCAACGGCTATGTGTTCTGCAGCAGTTTCCTCGACGAGACCCGCGCGGGTGAGCTGCTGGCGAGCCGGCTCGACGGCAAGGCCCTGGCCGATCCGCGCGGGCTGCGCTTCACCGCCGGGCGGCGCAAGCTGCACTGGAACCGCAACGTCATCGCGGTGGGGCTGGCCTCCGGGTTTCTCGAGCCGCTGGAATCGACCTCGATCCACCTGATCCAGGCCAACATCTCGAAGATCCTCGCGCTGTTTCCCGATCGCGATTTCGATCCCGCGACCCGCGACGAGTTCAACCGCGTCGCCCACGGCGAGATGGAGCGCATCCGCGACTTCATCATCCTGCACTACAAGCTGACCCAGCGGCAGGACTCCGAGCTGTGGCGCTATGTCAGCGCGATGCCGATCCCGGACACGCTGGCGCTGAAGATCGATCACTTCCGCCGCTATGGCCGGCTGACCGCGCGCGAGCTCGACCTGTTCGCGCCGCCCTCGTGGCTGGCGGTCCATGTCGGGCAGAACAACCTGCCCGAGGCGCACGACCCGCTGCTCGACTATCGCGGGATCGACGCGCGCGACTGGCTGGCCCGGCTGCGCGGGGCGATGGCGGGCGAGGCGGCGCGGCTGCCCAGCCATGGCGCGGTGCTCGCCCGGCATTGCGCCGCGGCGGTGTGACCCCCGAGGCGCTCCGCTGGCGCGACGAGGCGCGCGCGCTGCGCGCCGGGCAGCAGATGATCGAGGCTGAGCAGGCGATGGCGCGCGCGCGCGCGCTGGCGCCGGGCGACCCGCTGATCGCGTTCCTCCACGCCCAGTTGCGTTACGAGCTCGGCCACCCGGCGGCCGACCTGTTCGCGGCGGTGGCGCGGCAGTGGCCCGACAACCTTGATGCCGTGCGCAACCAGGCTCTGGCCGAGGCCAGCGAGGGACGGCCCGAACGCGCGGTCGGGCTGCTGTCCGCCGCGGTGCAGCGCCATCCCGGCTGGGCCGAGGGGCACCGGGTGCTGGCCGCGCTGGAATGGGTGCGCGGCAACACGGCCGGCTACGATGCCTCCTATGCCGTGGCGGTCGGCGCCGAGCCCGGCAATGCCGCGCTGTGGCTCGGCTGGTTCGGGGCGGTGGCGCAATTGCGCGACTGGCCACGGGCCCGGCGCATCGTCGCCGCGGCCGAATCCGACCTCGGCCCGCATCGGGCCCTGCTCGAGGCGCGGCTGTTCATTGCCAGCGAGAGCGGCGACGAGGCCGAGACCGCGCGTCTGCTGGCGTTGACCGCCGGGTGGCCGCAGCCGTTCGTGCGGATCGCCGCGATCCGCCATGCGCTGCGCCAAGGGGCCCCCGATCGGGCCCTGGCGCTGGCCCTGCCGGTGGCCGAGCGCGCCCCCGCCTCGTCCGAGGCCGGGCAGGTCTGGCCCTATGTCGCCACCTGCTGGCGGCTGCTGGACGATCCACGGGCCGGCTGGCTTGATGGCGAGGGGGCTTTCGTGCGGGTTCACGATGTCGCCCTTTCGTCGGCCGATCTGGCCGAACTTGCTAGCCTGCTGCGGACCCTGCACGGGTTTCAGCTGCCCTATGCCGAGCAGTCGGTGCGCGGCGGGACCCAGACCGACCGCAGCGTGCTGCTGCGGCACGAGCCGGTGATGCAGCGCACCCGCGCCGCACTGCTCGCCGCGGTCGAGGACTATGTCGCCACCCTGCCGCCGCCGGACGCGGCCCACCCGCTCCTGGGGCGCCCGCGCGGGCGCCAGCTGATCAGCGGCAGCTGGTCGGTGCGGCTCGGCGGCGGGGGCTTCAACGTGGCCCATTCGCATCCGCAGGGCTGGCTGAGCAGCGCCTTCTACGTCAGCCTGCCCCAGCCAGAGCAACTCGGGCCGGCGCCCGCCGGGCACTTCCACTACGGCGCGCCGCCCGAGGCACTCGGCCTCGGGCTTGCGCCCCGTGCCACGATCGCCCCGCGGGTCGGGCAGGTGGTGCTGTTCCCCTCGACCCTGTGGCACGGCACCCTGCCATTCGCGGAGGGTGAGCGGCTCAACATCGCGTTCGATGTGGTGCCCGCAGCCTAGCGCGTTTCCAGCCGGATGGAATCACCCGGCGACGCGGAAAACCTGGTAAATCAGCAGGCTGGAGCGATCCTTCCGATGCGGTCGGAAGCGATTTCGCTCCACCCGCCAGAGCCCGCTCACACGTCGAGGTTGGCCACGTTCAGCGCGTTTTCCTGGATGAAATCGCGCCGCGGCTCGACCACGTCGCCCATCAGCCGGGTGAAGATCTCGTCGGTCACGTCGGCGTCCTCCACCTTGACCTGCAGCAGCGCGCGGTTGTCGGGGTCGAGCGTGGTTTCCCAGAGCTGTTCGGCATTCATCTCGCCAAGGCCCTTGTAGCGCTGGATCGACAGGCCCTTGCGCCCGGCCGCCATGACCGCCTCGAGCAGCTGGGTCGGCCGGGTGATCGCACCCTCCGGCACTGCGGCGCGCGGGGCCTGGGCGCCGGGGCCGTCATCGGCCTCGTCCAGCACCACCTCGGGCTCCGGCTCCGGCTCGGCGCTGCCCTTCACCAGGTTGACCGGGCCGAGGTAGACCTCGACGTTCTCCTGGGCGAGCCGCGCCAGCTTGCGCGCCTCGGCGCTGCCGAGGAAGCTGGCCTCGATCACGTGATGGTCGGTCACCCCGCGCCAGACCCGCTCGACCCGCACCGCACCGTCCTCGCCGGTATAGGCGCGCCACCGCGCCTCGGGATCGCCGCGGTCCAGCCACTGCGCGGCCCGGCCCAGCGCCGTTTCGCGCGCCACGTCGGCCAGATCGGGCTCGAGCACGCCGGCCAGCGCCAGCGCCTCGACGATGGCTGGATCGTGGCGCCGCGGCACGAAGCCCATCAGCGACTTCATCCGCAGCGCATGCTCGACCAGCGCCTCGAGCTCGGCCCCGCCGCGGGCGCCGCCCTGCGTCTCGAGGATGCGGCCGGCCAGCCCGGCCTCGACCAGATAGCGGTCGAGCGCGGCATTGTCCTTGAGGTAGACCTCGCTGCGGCCCTTGGCGACCTTGTAGAGCGGCGGCTGCGCGATGAACAGGTGTCCGGCCTTGATGATCTCGGGCATCTGGCGGTGGAAGAAGGTGAGCAGCAGCGTGCGGATATGCGCACCGTCGACGTCGGCGTCGGTCATGATCACGATCTTGTGATAGCGCAGCTTGTCGAGGTTGAACTCGTCGCGGATCCCGGTGCCCATCGCCTGGATCAGCGTGCCGACCTCCTTCGAGCTGATAATCCGGTCGAACCGGGCGCGCTCGACGTTGAGGATCTTGCCCTTGAGCGGGAGGATCGCCTGGGTCGCGCGGTCACGCCCCTGCTTGGCCGAGCCGCCGGCCGAATCCCCCTCGACCAGGAACAGTTCGCACTTGCTGGGGTCGCGCTCCTGGCAATCGGCCAGCTTGCCGGGCAGACTGGCGATGTCCATCGCGCCCTTGCGCCGGGTCAGTTCGCGGGCGCGGCGCGCGGCCTCGCGCGCGGCGGCGGCGTCGATGATCTTCATGATCACCGCCTTGGCATAGGCCGGGTTCTCCTCCAGCCACTCGGTCATCTTGTCGCCCATCAGGCTTTCGAGCGGCTGGCGGACCTCCGACGAGACCAGCTTGTCCTTGGTCTGGCTGGAGAACTTGGGGTCCGGCAGCTTGACCGAGACGATCGCGGTCAGGCCCTCGCGCATGTCGTCACCGGTGAGGCTGACCTTCTCCTTCTTCAGCATGCCGCTCTTCTCGGCATAGTTGTTGAGGGTGCGGGTCAGCGCCGCGCGGAAAGCGGCGAGGTGCGTGCCGCCGTCGCGCTGCGGGATGTTGTTGGTGAAGCACAGGACGTTTTCGTAGTAGCTGTCGTTCCACTCCAGCGCGACGTCGATCCCGATGCCGTCGCGCTGGGCCGAGATCGCGATCGGATCGGGCAGCAGCGCCTGCTTGTTGCGATCCAGGTACTTCACGAAGGCCGCGATGCCGCCCTCGTAGTAAAGGTCGTGCTCCTTGATCTCCTCGCCGCGCCGGTCGCGCAGCAGGATCCGCACGCCCGAGTTGAGGAAGGCGAGTTCGCGGTAGCGGTGCTCGAGCTTCTCGAAATCATAGACGGTGACGTTCTTGAAGGTCTCGTCCGAGGCGAGGAAAGTGACCCGGGTGCCCTTCTTCGGCCGCTTTTGCCCGTCCGGGCCGTCCACCATCGGCGCGTCGCCCACCACCTTCAGCGGGCCCACGGCATCGCCGAGGGCGAACTTCATCCAGTGTTCCTTGCCCTCGCGCCAGATCGTCAGTTCGAGCCACTCGGACAGGGCGTTGACCACTGACACGCCGACCCCGTGGAGCCCGCCCGAGACCTTGTAGGCGTTGTCGTCCGACGTGTTCTCGAACTTCCCGCCGGCGTGGAGCTGGGTCATGATGACCTCGGCGGCCGAAACGCCTTCCTCGGAGTGGATGTCGGTGGGAATGCCGCGCCCGTTGTCCTCGACCGAGACCGAACCGTCGGGGTTGAGCTCGATCAGCACCAGATCGCAATGGCCGGCCAGCGCCTCGTCGATCGCGTTGTCCGATACCTCGAAGACCATGTGGTGCAGGCCCGAACCATCGTCGGTGTCGCCGATGTACATGCCGGGGCGCTTGCGCACGGCGTCCAGGCCCTTGAGGACCTTGATCGAATCGGCACCGTAGGCGTTCTGGTTCGGGGTGTTTTCGGGCTGCTCAGACATATCAGGCCTATAGGGACTCACGCGCGCGCGGGGAACCCGTGGCGGTTCGGCTTCCACAGCTAAGGATCGGCACCGCGACGGGCGAACCTGTCGTAAATGTAATGTTGTAACATGACAAGAATGCGCCTAAGGTCGGGGCAGTGGCCGTGCCCGGGGTGGGGAACGGCGCTTTCTGACCAACTGACCGAAACACGGGACTTTTTTCATGCGCCTTGCCCTGACCGCCGTCCTGCTGGCCACCACTGCCAGCCTCCTCGCCGTCCCGGCCCACGCCGCGGCGGAGGCCCCGGCGCCAGCGGCGCCGGACGCGGACGATCCGCACAGCCACACTCCGCAGGACATCGTGGTGACCGGCGCGCTGCCGCGCAGCCGCCAGGACATCCTCTCGGGCGTGGCGGTGATCCAGGGGGTGGAGCTCGACCGCGAGCTGCGCGCCTCGATCGGTGAAACGCTGGCCCGCACCCCGGGCGTCTCGGCCACCTCGTTCGGCCCGACCGCCTCGCGTCCGGTGCTGCGCGGCCTGCAGGGCGAACGCGTCCGCCTGCTGGCCGACGGGATCGGCTCGATCGACGTGTCGAACACCTCGGCCGACCACGCCGCCGTGGTCAATCCGCTGCTCGCCGAGCGGATCGAGGTGCTGCGCGGCCCGCAATCGCTGCTGTACGGCTCTTCGGCGATCGGCGGCGTGGTCAACGTGATCGACCGGCGCATCCCCACCGTCCTGCCGACCGAGCCGTTCCATGTCGGTGCGGTCGGCACCTATGGCACCGCAGCCAAGGAGCGCGCGCTGGCCGGCACCGCCGAACTGGCGCTGGGCGGCGGCTTCGTTGCCCATGTCGACGGCAGCTACAACCAGACCGACGACCTGCGCATCGGCGGCTTCGCGCTCACGCCTGCCCTGCGCGCCACGGCGCTGCGCACGGCGGCGCTCGTGGGCAGCCAGCCCGGCGACGACCCCGATTTCGCCGCCAATGCGGCGGTGCGCGGGATCCTGCCGAACAGCGCGGCCAAGACCTGGACCGGTGGCGCCGGGCTGTCCTACATCGATGCCGGCGGCATGATCGGGCTGTCCTACACCCGCACCGACAGTCTTTATGGCATCCCGGTGCGCTTCGCGACCGAACCGGGGCAGAGCCAGGAAGGGCCGCGCCTGCAGCTGGTGCAGGACCGGCTCGACCTGCGCGCCGCGATCAATGCGGGCGGCCAGGTCATCGACAAGGTGCTGCTGCGCGCGGGCTTTGCCGACTATGTCCATTCCGAGCTGGAGCCCGACGGCTCGGTCGGCACCACCTTCCTCAACAAGGGCATCGAGGCGCGGCTCGAGCTGACCCAGGCGGCTCACGGCGCGTGGCGCGGCGCCAGCGGCGTGCAGTTCGTCAGCCGCGATTTCAACGTGGTGGGCGAGGAGGCCTTCCTGCCCAAGAACGGAACGCGCCAGATTGGCCTGTTCACCCTCCAGACGCTGGATTACGGCGCGTGGAAGCTGGAGGCCGGCGCCCGTTACGAGCACGCCCGGCTGACCTCGACCCCCGCGGCTGACCAGCCCCAGTTCGTCTCCACGGCCCGCACCTTCGACACGGTCTCGCTCTCGGGCGGCGCATCCTATCAGGTCGTTCCCGGCTGGCGGCTGGGCGTGAACCTGTCGCGCACCGAACGCGCCCCGGCGGCCGAGGAGCTGTTTGCCAACGGCCCGCATGCCGGAACCGAGGCCTTCGAGATCGGTGATCCGGGCCTGCGGATCGAGCGTGCGAACAGCATCGAGGCGGTGCTGCGCGGGCAGGGCGAGGGCTACAGTCTCGAGGCCTCGGTCTATCACACCTGGTTCGACAACTTCATCTACATGGCGCGCACCGGCGCGATCGAGGACGGCCTGCCGGTTTACCAGATCGGTCAGGCGGGCGCGCGCTTCTACGGTTTCGAGATCGACGGCGAGGCGACCCTCGCGCGGGCCGGGGACTGGACGGTCAAGGCCGATGCCATGGCCGACTATGTCCACGCGACGATCGATGCGTTCGGCCCGGCGCCGCAGATCCCGCCGCTGCGCGTGCTCGGCGGTCTGAGCGCGTCGGCGACCAACTGGGACCTGCGCACCGAGGTGGAGCACGTCACCGCGCAGACCCGCATCGCCACCAACGAGACCGTCACCCCGGCCTATACCCAGGTCAATGCCAGCGTCAGCTGGCGGCCGTGGGGCGAGGACCGGCCGGTGACCTTCCTGCTGAGCGCCAACAACCTGTTCGATGTCACCGCGCGGCGGCACGCCTCGTTCCTCAAGGACTACGCGCCCCTCGCCGGACGGGACATCCGCGTCACCGCACGGCTGGAGCTCTGAGCGCCGGGCGGGGCGCTCCCCGCCACGGCGCGCCCCGCGCTGTGCTGTCCGCCCCCCGGGCTTGGTCCGGGGCGCGGCGGGACCCGCTGTCCTACATGGCCCGGCCCTGTCACACTCCGGCCGGCTCTTTGCATCGTGGAACCCTGGTCGCCGTCCGCCGGCATTTTCGCAACGCGGCGGTGGGTGACCTTGGAGAAGTTCGAGAACTTGTCCGGCGCTGTGTGGCCCGGGCGGGTACCCTCCGGACCGGCGCGAAGGTGGATGCTGCACATGCGAAAGCGGCCGCCCCGGGGGGCGGCCGCTTTGGCGTCTGCGGTCAACCGCGGCTCAGATGAGCGTCGCGGTGAACATCAGGCCGCTGGCAGAAGCGGCGATGATGACCGGCAGCACGAACTGGCTGATGCTGCGCATGGTTTCCTCCTTTTGCGGGATACGCCGAAGCGTGTCCTCAATACGCCAAACTGCGTATCATGGGGGCGCATTTAGGTATGGCCCGGCTATGCTGCAAGTGCGAAATGATCATCTGCAGTTGCACGAAACGCAACTGTAATGGCCGCATTCGGCGGGCCTGTGCGTGGGTGGCCGGGCGCGGCTGGACAGCGCCCGCGGGGATCATTATCCGCCGGCCATGACCATCCAGCCCTCAGACTCGATCCTGCCCCAGGACTCTATCCTGCCCCAGGACTCTATCCTGATCGTCGATTTCGGCTCGCAGGTAACCCAGCTCATCGCCCGCCGCGTGCGCGAGGCCGGCGTCTATTCCGAGATCGCCCCGTTCGGCAGTGCCGCCGCGGCCTTCGCCCGGTTGCAGCCGAGGGGCGTGATCCTCTCGGGCGGGCCGGCCTCGGTCACCCGCGAGGACGGTCCGCGGATCCCGGAGGAGATCCTCCATTCGGGTCTGCCGATGCTGGGCATCTGCTACGGCCAGCAGGCGCTGATGCAGCAGCTGGGCGGCGAGGTGCTCGAGGGCGATGCCGGCGAATTCGGCCGCGCCTTCATCGACATCTCCGATCGCTGCGTCCTGTTCGACGGGCTCTGGGCCGAGGGCGAGAAGCACCAGGTCTGGATGAGCCACGGCGACAAGGTGACCCGGCTGGCCCCCGGCTTCCGCCCCGTCGCGGCCAGTCCGGGCGCGCCCTTCGCGGTGGTCGCCGATGACGCGCGGCGGATCTATGCCATGCAGTTCCATCCCGAGGTGGTGCACACCCCCGATGGCAGCAAGTTGATCAAGAACTTTGTCCGTCACGTCTGCGGCCTCGCCGGGGACTGGACCATGGCCGAGTTCCGCAAGACCAAGATTGCCGAGATCCGTGCGCAGGTGGGCGACGGCAAGGTGATCTGCGGCCTGTCGGGCGGCGTCGATTCGGCGGTTGCCGCGGTGCTGATCCACGAGGCGATCGGCGATCAGCTGACCTGCGTGTTCGTCGATCACGGCCTGATGCGGCTGGGCGAGGCCGAGCAGGTCGTCGGCCTGTTCCGCAACCATTACAACATCCCGCTGGTTCACAAGGACGTGTCGGCGCTGTTCCTTGGCGGGCTGGCCGGGGTCACCGATCCCGAGGCGAAGCGCAAGTTCATCGGCAAGACCTTCATCGACGTCTTCGAGGAAGAGGCCCGCGCCATCGGCGGGGCCGATTTCCTCGCCCAGGGCACGCTCTATCCCGACGTGATCGAGAGCGTCAGCTTCACCGGTGGCCCCTCGGTCACGATCAAGAGCCACCACAACGTCGGCGGCCTGCCCGAGCGGATGAACATGCAGCTGGTCGAGCCGCTGCGCGAGCTGTTCAAGGACGAAGTGCGCGAGCTGGGACGTGAGCTGGGCCTGCCCGACGTCTTCGTCGGCCGCCATCCGTTCCCCGGGCCGGGCCTCGCCATCCGCATTCCCGGCGAGGTTTCGCGCGAGCGCTGCGACATCCTGCGCAAGGCCGATGCGATCTACCTGGAGGAGATCCGCAACGCCGGGCTCTACGACGCGATCTGGCAGGCCTTCGCCGTGCTGCTCCCGGTCAAGACCGTGGGTGTGATGGGCGACGGGCGGACCTATGACAATGTCTGCGCGCTGCGCGCGGTGACCAGCACCGACGGCATGACCGCCGACATCTATCCTTTCGATGCCGCCTTCCTCAGCCGGGTTGCCACGCGCATCATCAACGAGGTCAAGGGCATCAATCGCGTGGTCTACGACTACACCAGCAAGCCGCCCGGCACGATCGAGTGGGAGTGAGCCGCCCGGGCGGACATTGGTCGGCCTGATCGGCCTGTCTAATCGGACTGGCTGTCCTGGTACTGCCGCTGCGCCGCGAACACGGCCTCGCGGTGCGTGGTGGCCCAGTCGACCAGCCCGAGCAGCGGGCCCATCAGCGATTCGCCCAGCGCGGTCAGGGCATACTCCACCGCGGGCGGGCGGGTGTCGAACACGGTCCGCCTCAGCAGTCCGTTCTGCTCGAGATCGCGCAGCCCCTGGGTCAGCATGCGCCGCGAGATGTCGGGCAGGGCCCGCAGTAGCGCGTTGAAGCGCTTGGGCCCGTCGTGGAGCTCGAGCAGGATCAGCACGGTCCACTTGGCGGCCACCTGATCGAGGATCGTGCGGATCGGGCAGGCCTGCGGCGCGAAGCCCATCGCCTGCCATTCGGCCAGGCGGCTGGGCCGCGGCCCGGCGGCAGGGTTCCCTGCGGGTAACCTGGTCACGAAAACCTGCCTCCTTTTCACGCCGCACAAGGTCTCTATCTGAGACTTGATTACGCTAGTTGAAGGGATCCGTCATGACCAGATATCTCGTTACCGGCGCCTCGGGCGAGCTCGGCCAGCTGGCCGTGGCCGAGCTCGCCCAGCTCGTGGGGCCGGCGGCCATCGTCGCCCTGGTGCGCTCGGACGCGGCCGCGACCGCCTATGCCGCGCAGGGCATCGCCACCCGGCGCGGCGACTACGACGACCGGGCATCGCTGGAGGCGGCCTTCGCCGGGGTGGACCGCCTGCTGTTCATCTCGTCTTCGGCGATTGGCAGCCGGCTGGTCCAGCACGCCAACGTCGTGGCTGCGGCGCAGGGGGCCGGGGTGGGCTTCATCGCCTATACCTCGCTGCTGGGTCCCGCGGCCCGCGCCATGCGGATCGGCGCGGAACATGTTGCCACCGAGGCCATGCTGGCCGACAGCGGCATCCCCCACACCCTCCTGCGCAACGGGTGGTACATCGAGAACGTCCTGATGGGCTTGCCGCAGGCGCTGGCCGCCGGGCAGATCTACGGTTCATCCGGCGAGGGCCGCTTCTCGCCCGCCACCCGCGCCGACTATGCCGCCGCGGCCGCCGTGGTCCTGAACGGAGGGCACGATGGCGCGGTGCTGGAACTGGGCGGGGACGAGGCCTTCACCATGGGCGAGTTCGCCGCCACGCTGAGCCAGCTGAGCGGTCGGACGATCGGCTTCGTCTCGATCCCCGAGGCGGCACTGGCGGCGGTCATGGTCCAGGCCGGCCTGCCCGCAACGGTGGCCGAGGTGTTGGCCGATGCCGATGCCCGGGCCGCCCGGGATCTGCTGTTCGCACCGGCCGGCGGGCTCTCGGGCCTGCTCGGTCGTCCCACCACCTCCTATGCCACGGTGCTCCGCGCCGCGCTGGCCGATGTCGCGGCGGTGACCTGACCGGCCGTCCGCGGCGCGGCTAGCCGAGGAATTCGGCGACGTCCCGCGCCGCCGGCTGCCAGTCCAGCCCCTTGGCTGCGAGCCAGGCATCATCGTAATAGGTCGTGGCGTAGCGTTCGCCACCATCGCACAGCAGGGTCACAACGCTGCCCGTCTCGCCACGGGCTGCCATGTCGCGGATGATCGTGGCGCAGGCGATGATGTTGGTCCCCGTCGATCCCCCCACGCGGCGGCCGAGCACGTCCGACAGGGCCCGCATCGCGCCCACCGAGTCGGCGTCCGCAACCGCGATCATCCGGTCGATCACCCCGGGAACGAAGCTGGGCTCCACCCGCGGGCGGCCGATGCCTTCGATCAGGCAGGCCTCACCCGGGGGGAGCAGGGTCTGCGACGGATCGGCGAAATGACGGTGGAAGATCGAGGCCGCGGGGTCGGCCACGCAGAGCCGCGTGGCATGGCGGCGATAGCGGATGAACCGGCCGATCGTGGCCGAGGTACCGCCGGTCCCGGCACCGCAGACGATCCAGGCGGGAACCGGGTGCGCCTCCTCGGCCAGCTGGGCGAAGATGCTCTCGGCGATGTTGTTGTTGCCGCGCCAGTCGGTCGCGCGTTCGGCATGGGTGAACTGGTCAAGGTAGTGGCCACCGGTCTCGCGCGCCAGCCGTTCGGCTTCGGTGTAGACCTTGCGGGCATCCTCCACCTTGTGGATCTCGCCGCCCTGGAAGCGGATCGCCGCCAGCTTGGCCTCGGCCGTGGTGGCCGGGACGACCGCGATGTAGCGCAGCCCCAGCATCCGCGCGAAATAGGCTTCCGAAACCGCAGTCGAGCCCGAACTCGCCTCGATCACGCAGGTGTCGGGCCCGATCTGGGCATTGCACAGGGCATAGAGGAACAGCGAGCGCGCCAGCCGGTGCTTGAGGCTGCCGGTCGGGTGCGAGCTCTCGTCCTTGAGATACAGGTCGATCCCCGGAAACCGCGACAAGGGGACGCGGATCAGGTGGGTGTCGGCCGACCGGTTGTAGTCGGCGGCGATCCGCCGGATCGCCTCGTCCAGCCAGGCGCGGTCCGCAGTGGTGGTCATGATGTTGCCCCAGGCCCGACCGGGGCCGCTCAGAACGGGATGTCGTCGTCCAGATCGTCGGCGAAGCCGCCGCCGCCATTGCCGCCCTGGTTCCAGCCGCCACCGGCCGCGCCGCCGCCGCCCGAACGGCCGCCGCCGAAGCCGCCGCCCCCTCCGCCGGCGCCGCCCCCGCCAGCACCGCCATCGTAGCCGCCGGACCGGCCGCCACCCTGGCCGCCGCC
>NZ_JACLAX010000022.1 GCF_014230355.1 Novosphingobium piscinae | reverse complement strand
TGGGCGGCGCTGGCGGCGAGCGCCGCGATCGTCAGCGGCACGACAATGTCGAGGGCCTTGCCGAGGGGCAGGGCGGATCGCCGGGGGAGGGTGAGAGAGGTCATGGGGATGCTCCAGCTGGAGGGTGAGCACAGCGTCCTAGCGTTCGCTGTGAATTCCACATGCCTCTAGGAAATGGATGTAGGAAATGGCGGGGCGAGATCGAGCGTGCCAGGCGGATCGATGCGGACTCATCTTTCGCCGTGTGTCGCTCTGACTCGGCATTTAGGTCGTAGATACTGAGCCGGATAGCTGGCGTATGCCGTGCTCAGCGACGGCGTTCTCCGCCGACTCGCAGCTAGGATGTGATTCGTAAATTACCGATATGTTCCGTTAATGTTCTTTCTTGTTTCCTACGCGCCGTCGCCTGCGATATTCTCTCGACTCGAACCGGATCAGCCGACGAGGAGCACAGACATGACCGCAGCATCACCCCCTGCAGACCTGGCGAACCAGGCCCTGGCCCGCGTGTTGACCCACGCGATTGCGGCCTCGGGCCGGCCCCGCCACATCATCGCGACCGAGTGTGGCATGCACCGCGAAACCCTGCTGCGTGTTGCGCGCGGCGACCGCGCGATCGGCCTTGACGAAGCGGCCCGCGTGCTTGGCGCCTGCGGCGCCTGGCCGCGCGCCAGCCTGATCCTGCTCCTCGCAGGCGAGGAGGACCTTGCGCGCGAATGGATGCACAGCGCCATGGGTGAGTTCCTCGAGGAGTTTCTAGCTGGCCTCCCGGGACAGATGCAGCGGGTACTTGGCCGCCGCCTCGAGGACATTCGTCCGCGCTGGGCTGGCGGTACCGCCCAGCTCGTCGCCCGGCTGCTCGCCAAGCACATCGACGATGTGGCGAACCGCGACATCACCATGTCGCTGGTGCGTTAGCTCACAGGGTTCGGAGGGGTCTGAACGTCAGGGTCGAGATAAGACATGGAAGAGATCAACCAAACCCGCACTTCGAAGGCCGTTGCCGAGTCTCCCAATACACCGGGGCGACTTCTCCGGCTGCCTGAAGTCATGGCGCGGGTGGGCTTGCGCCGATCGGCCATCTATCAGCGCATGAGCGATGGGCGTTTTCCGAAAGCTCGTTCTCTCGGCCCCAAGTGTGCGGTGTGGGTCGAAGCCGAGATAAACGCCTGGATCGCGGCGGTTGCGGAAGGGCAGTGCCAAATGAGAGGGCCTACCACTTCGGAGTGACTTTCAGCTTTGTAGTCTTGCGCACTTTGCATCCTCTGCGCTTGGGGGCATTCCCGGGGGCGCTGGCGCGAGCGGGTGGGGGCACGGGCCCCAAACTCGATCCAGAAGTCGCATCCAAGCGTTCGCCAGAACGTGTTTTCCGTCCTGTGGGTTCGAATTCGAGCGGTTCTGTCACCCACGTCCGGGGGGGGGGGGACTCGCGCCGGCCGAACTGGCTTGCGCCAGTTGGCCGTGTGGCCTTGCGACTGCCCGGGTTCGTGAGAATAGGCAGGATTGCTGCCGGGTCAGTCCACGTACTGCGCGGTGGTCTTTGCCCGCACCTCGTGGGCGGTCACCCCGGGGGCGCATTCGACCAGGCGGAACGGGCTGGCGTGATCGGGGCGCTGGAAGACGGCGAGGTCGGTGACCACCATGTCGACCACGTTGCGGCCCGTGAGCGGCAGGGTGCAGGCTGGGATGAACTTGGCGCTGCCGTCCTTGGCGCAGTGCTCCATCACGACGATGATCTTCCTGACCCCGGCGACGAGGTCCATCGCCCCGCCCATGCCCTTGATCATCTTGCCCGGGATCATCCAGTTGGCGATGTCGCCGTTTTCGGCCACTTCCATCGCGCCCAGCACGGTCAGGTCGATCTTGCCGCCGCGGATCATCGCGAAGGACTGCGCGCTGTCGAAGTAGGCCGAATGCGGCAGCTCGCTGATCGTCTGCTTGCCGGCATTGATCAGGTCGGCGTCGACCTGGTCCTCGGTGGGGAAGGGACCGATCCCGAGCATGCCGTTCTCGCTCTGCAGCGTCACGGTGATGCCCTGCGGCACGTGGTTGGCGACCAGCGTGGGGATGCCGATGCCCAGGTTCACGTAGTAGCCGTCGCGCAGCTCCTGCGCGGCGCGGGCGGCCATCTGGTCGCGGGTCCAGCCCTTGGTCAGTCCATCATGCTTGGTCATCAGCCGACATCCGTGCTGCGGGTGGTGCGGAACTCGATCTTCTTGTCGTAGGGCGCGCCGACGACGATGCGCTGGACGTAGACGCCCGGCAGGTGGATCGCATCGGGATCGAGGCTGCCGGGCTCGACCAGCTCCTCGACCTCGACCACGCAGACCTTGCCGCAGGTCGCCGCGGGCACGTTGAAGTTGCGCGCGGTCTTGCGGAACACGGTGTTGCCGGTGGTGTCGGCCTTCCATGCCTTGACCACGGCGAGGTCGGCGAAGATGCCCTGCTCGAGGATGTAGTCCTGTCCGTTGAAGGACTTCACCTCCTTGCCCTCGGCCACCAGCGTGCCGACCCCGGTCTTCGTGTAGAACCCCGGGATCCCCGCCCCGCCCGCGCGCATCCGCTCGGCCAGGGTCCCCTGGGGGCAGAACTCGACCTCGAGCTCGCCGGCGAGGTACTGGCGCTCGAACTCCTTGTTCTCGCCGACGTAGCTCGCGATCATCTTGCGCACCTGCCGCGTGCGCAGCAGCTTGCCGATGCCTTCGTTGTCGATCCCGGCGTTGTTGCTGGCGAAGGTCAGGTCCTTGACCCCGCTATCGCGGATCGCATCCAGCAGCCGCTCGGGAATCCCGCAGAGGCCGAAGCCGCCGCTCGCGATCAGCATGCCGTCGCGCAGCAGCCCGGACAGGGCGCTCGGCGCGTCGGGGTAGACTTTCTCGGCCATCGTCTTGTCCTTTCGTCGTTCTGTGAGCCGGCGGCGCGGTTCGTCAGCAGGGGCTGGCGACCGTTTCTGCCCGATCGACCGCGTCGCGCAGTCTGGTCAGGAGCGCTGACCAGACCTGAGTATGTTCCGCCCGCCATGCCGACCCCGCGGCGCGTTGCATGGTATCCATCAGCATCCGCGCTGCTTCGGTGAAGTCCGCTGCGGCGATCGCGCCGTAGCTGTGGTGCCGGGCCGTGCAATCGGCAATCAGGGCGTCACCAACCGGATCATCCGTGGCCAGAGCCGCAAGGATCGCCAGCATCTCGTTGACCATGGCGCCTTGCGTCGTCGCCGGGCGGCTGAAGTCGTCGCGTTGTTCGGGCCACGCCTCGTAGAACCGTGCGAAGAACTCCGGGACCACATCGAGACCGGTCCCGGCCACGGCCTCGATAGAGGCTTCCAGGACCGAGCCGGGCGCGCAGGTCATGAACGCTGTGTCACTCTTCCGGTGCGATGCGCACGGTGAGGCCGGAGTGGCCCTCGGTGAGCGTCACTTGGCATGACAGGCGCGAGGTCGCGGTGCGGTGGCTCGAGGAATCGAGCAGGTCGTTCTCGTCCTCGCTGAGACCGCTCTGGTCGTCGCCGTCGACATAGACGTGGCAGGTGGCGCAGGAGCAGCACCCGCCGCACAGCGCGAGCAGCTGGTCGAAGCCGTGGTCGCGGATCGCTTCCATCAGCGTGGTGCCGGGGGCAGCCGAGATCGGGGTCGACGCGCCCTGGCGGTCGACGACAGTTAGCGTGATCATCAGTGGGATCGCTTTCGATTGCAACGTTGAGACAGCCCGTCCGGACGGAGGGGAGGCATCTGCCGCCCCTCCGTCCGGCATTGGTGGGGCGATCAGGCCGTCGGCCAGCGCAGGATGAACGGCTCGCAGCCGCCGACGATGCCGCCGCGGTGGCGCAGCGTCTGGCCGGGCTCGAGCTCGAAGCGCGGGATCCGGGCGAACCATTCCTCGAGCAGGACCTTCATTTCCATGCGGGCGAGGAACTGGCCGGGGCAGGTGTGGTGACCGCTGCCGAAGGCCATGTGGTTGCGCACCTTGCGATCGAGATCGAAGGCCATCGGGTTCACGTTCATCTCCGGGCTCAGCGCATAGAGCTCGGTCGGGGCGACGACCATGTCGCCCTTGGCCAGCCGGACACCGTCGACCTCGGTATCTGCCACGACCTCGCGTGCCGAGGAGACCAGCGGCAGGCGCCGCAGGCACTCGTTGATCGCGGCATGGTGCAGGTCGGTGCTGGCGGCGAGCCGCGCCTGCACCTCGGGCGCCTCGGCCAGGATGCGCATGGTGAAGCTCATGAAGTTCACCACGGTGTCGAGCCCGCCGACCAGGACCTGGATCGCCAGGCGGGCCGACTCGCTCAGTGTCATCGGCCGGCCTTCGACCTCGCTGGTGGCGATGTGGGTGAGCAGGTCGTCCCCGCCTTTGATCCGCCGCTCCTCGAGGATCGGCTCGACATAGGCCTTGAACGCCTCGGTCGCCTCGGCCGGGGTCATGCTGCCGTCGGGCCGGGTGAACTGGTCCGCCAGCGGCTTGAGCTTGGGCAGGTGCTCCTCGGGCAGGTCCACCAGCTGCATGAACACACGCAGCGGCAGCTGCTCGGCGAATTCGTGGACGAAGTCGCAGCGGCCGTTGGCGACGAAGCCGTCGATCAGCTCGGCTGTGAGCTTGCGCACCTTGGGTTCGAGCGGGTGGATCGCCGAACCGTAGAGCTTGTCGTTGAGCACCTTGCGGAACGGGCGGTGCACCGGCGGATCGAGCGACAGCGGGATGAACTCCGCATAGGCTTCGCCCGCGGTCGACTTCGGGACGAGCACGACCCGGCTGGAGAACCGCGTGGCGTCGGAATAGACCTGGTTGATCAGGTCCGGCGACAGCGCGATCCAGTGGCCTTCGTTGTGCGGGGTCCAGACGATCTGGTGCGGGGTCGACTTCTGCAGTTCGGCCCAGGCGACATGCAGGTCGAACTGGCCCTTGAACGGGTTGTAGATGTCGAAGTCGACGATCCGGTCGGCCGGGATGTCGGCGGCCGGCTTGGCGAGGGTGGCGGTGTCGCTCATTCAGGCCTCCACGGCGGCGAAGGCCGCGGTCGGGAGCTTCGGGGCGATGTCCTGGGCCATGCGACGCATGGACTCGTTCCACGGAGTCGGGTTGTCGATGTAGTCGTAGCTGTAAAGCAGGAGCGTGCCGAAGCCGCCGCCAAGCCCGTCCATCCAGGCCTCGAACTTTTCCTGCACCGTCTCGGGCGAACCCACGATCCAGAAGTTGTCGGCGAGGAACTCCAGCGTCACGTCGGAAACCGACAGGCCGGTGCCCTCGACCATGGCCTCGGCGATGCCGAAGGCATGATAGGTCGGCAGCAGGTATTCCTTCCAGGCGCGGCCCATGCCGCCTTCGAGCGCCAGCTTGCGCGCCTCTGCGTCGGTGTCGGCGATGAACACGTCGCGCACCACGCGGTGCTTGGTGCGGTCACCCGGGCGGCCCGCATCGGCGGCGGCCGTGGCGAAGATGTCGAAGTGATCGATCAGCGCGCGGTTGCTCGAGAACACCGAACAGGGCGAATACCCATGGGCGCCGGCATAGCGGATCGAGGGCGAATTGGGGCTGAGCCCGGTCATCGCCATCGGCATGTGGTCGCCCCAGGGGCGCTGGTCGCGCACCGGGTGGTCGGCGTCGCCTTCCGGGATACCCGCATTCCAGAATTCGCCCTGGTAGTCGAAAGGCTCGCCCTTCCAGATCATCTCCATGATCTTGACCGACTCGGCCTGCATGCGGTGGTTCTTCGACAGATCGGTGAAGCCGCGCATGCGGGCGTCACCGGGATAGGCGCCAGGGGCAATGCCCATCTGGTAGCGACCCTTGAGGATGTGGCTCAGCCAGGCGGCCTGCGCGGCGAGCGTGGCGGGGTGGTAGTAGGGGAGCAGGTGGGCGAGGGGGCCCAACTTGATCCGCTCGGTCTGACGCGCGGCGGCGGCGATCACCAGCTCGGGGCTGGGAATGGCTTCCCACATCAGGGTGGCGTGCTCACCGATCCAGTATTCGCTGAACCCCGCCTGGTCGGCGGTGACGGCCTGAGCGACAGCCCAGTCGAACACCTCGGAGGGGGTCCGCTCCGGCGGCAGGAACGGGGTCTGGAACATACCGACTTCCATGGCTTCTCTCTCCATCGTCGTGATTGCGTGCGACCGGTGCGGCTTATTACACGTGTATGATTCGTAGCTTGATCCGGATCAAAAAACCAGCGATTTTCCGACCTATCGTCGGGTTGGCTAGCACATCCGTAATATAATTGACTTTTTGGGCCCCGTGGCTAGGCCGGAGCCATGGCCACCCGCTCCGCCCCTGCCCGCAAGGTCCGCCCGCTTGCCACAGGCACGCGCGAGCGACTCATCCTCGAGGCGGAAAAGCTGTTCGGCGAGCGCGGGATCGACGGCGTGACGATGCGGATGATCTGCGAGGCGGCCGAACAGAAGTTCGCAGGATCGGTGCAGTACCACTTCGGGGATCAGCTCGGGCTGCTCTACGCCGTGTTCGAATATCGCGAAGAGCAGCTGCAGCCGCAGCGCGAGGCGCTGCTCGAGGAGGGTCGGCGGACCGGCCAGCTCGACAACCTGCGCTTCCTGCTGCGCATCCTGTTCGAGCCCAACTTCTCCATGTACGAGGAGCAGGGCATCATCTCGTACATGCGCTGCCATGCCGCCTATCTGGCGACCCATCGCCCGCGCGGGGTGGAGCACCCGGTCGACCGGGGCAGCCCGACGACGCTGGCCCTGCGCGAGGCCATGACCCTGCTCGAGCGGCGCCTGTCGGCGCTCGGCCCCACGCTCGCGGCGTTCCGCCTCGAATGTGTCGGTGCCATGTTCCTGCAGGGGGCGACGCAGTACGCTTCGGGCCCGGAGCACTCGGGCATGACCCCGCGCCAGTTCTTCGACGACATGCTGGACATGATGACCTACGCGATCGCAGTCCTGCCCCGGCAGGGCTAGTCCGCCGCGAACGTCATCCGGGCGCGAACAGAGGGGGGATCAGCGCCAGTTCGTCGCCCGTCGAGGCTATGTCGAGGTAGTCGCCGAGATTGCGGACCAGCTCGGCATGATCGCGCAGGTCCTCGGGCCCGTGGTGCGGGTCGAACCAGCCCTCGCCGACGACGAAACCGACACGTGCGACCTTGCCGGACGAACTGCTGAAGATCTCGCCATTCAGCGTGGTCGAGCGGTGTGCCAGCCACAGTACGGTCGGGGCCACCGCCGCTGGCGGGCCCATCGGAACCTTGCCCGCGCGGATATCCTCGCGCCAATCCTCTCCCTCGCTGACGGCGCCGCCGAAGAAGACTTCGCGGTTCATCCGGGTGACGGCCATCGGCGCGACGGCGTTGACGGTGATCCCGGTGCCGGCGGCCTCCTGCGCCAGGCACTTGGTCAGGCCTGCGACCGCAAGCTTGGCTGCGCCGTAGTGCGACAGTGTCTCGCATCCACCGAAGCCGGCGTTGGAGGTGGTGTTGACGATCCGGCCATGGCCCTGCGCCACCATGTGCGGCCAGGCGGCGCGGCACATGTGGAACGTCCCGTCGAGCGTGACCGCCTGCATCGCGCGCCAGGCCTCGCCCGTCAGCTCGGTCAGGCGGGCGTAGCTGATGATCCCGGCGTTGTTCACCAGCACGGTCACCTTGCCGAAGGCCGCGATGGCCGCCGCCATGATCGCCTCGGCGCCGCCGGGTTCGGTGATCGAGCTGGTGTTGGCGATGGCCCGCCCTCCGGCGGCGGTGATCTCGCCGACTACCGCCTGGGCCACCGACTGCGGCTGACCGGTCCCCGGACCGGGCTCGGTGCCGATGTCATTGACCACCACGGCCGCGCCGCGCGCAGCGAAGGCGAGGGCATATTCGCGCCCCAGACCGCGGCCGGCGCCGGTGATCACGACGACATCGTCGTCGAAGCGCATGGCGTTCGGCACGGTCGTGGCGCCGGTCATGCCGGGATCTCGAACAGGCCGGCCGAGCCCATGCCGCCCGCAACGCACATCGAGACCACGGCATAGCGGACGCCGCGCCGGCGCGCCTCGATCAGCGCGTGTCCGGTCAGGCGCGCCCCGGTCATGCCGAAGGGGTGGCCGATGGCGATGCCGCCGCCGTTGACGTTGAGCCTGGCCGGATCGATGCCGAGCTTGCGCTGGCAGTAGATCGCCTGGCTGGCGAAGGCCTCGTTGATCTCCCAGAGGCCGATGTCATCGATGCTCAGGCCCGCGCGCTCGAGCAGCTTCGGGATGGCGAAGACCGGGCCGATGCCCATCTCCTCGGGCTTGCAGCCGACCGACTGGAAGCCGCGGAAGATTCCCAGGATGGGCAGGCCTTCGCGCTCGGCCGTCTCCCGGTCCATCAGCACCTGCGCGGCGGCGCCGTCCGAAAGCTGGCTGGCATTGCCCGCGGTGATGAAGCGGCCTTCCTTGACGATCTGGCCGTCCCTCCACACCGGCTTGAGCTTGGCGAGGCCTTCGAGCGTGGTGTCGGCGCGAATGCCTTCGTCGCTGGCGAGGGTCACCTCCTCGGTACCGCTGATCGAGCCGTCCTTCTCGATGACGTTCCGCAGCACCGTGATCGGGGCGATCTCGTCGGCGAGACGGCCCTCGCGGGTGGCGGCCGCGGCGCGCAGGTGGCTTTCCAGCGCGAAGGCGTCCTGGTCCTCGCGCGAGACGTTGTAGCGTTCGGCGACGATCTCGGCGGTCTCGATCATCGCCATGTAGGCGTGGGGATCGCCGGCCAGCACTTCGGCGGGTTGCGCGCGGTAGGTCGGCGCGTGGGCGTTGCGGGTGTGGGTGATCGATTCCGCGCCGCCCGAGAGGCCGACGTCGATGTCGCCGGCGATGATAGCGCGCGCGATGTAGGCGAGGGTGGTGAGGCCCGAGCCGCACTTGCGGTCAAGCGTGGTGCCGGGGACGCATTCGGGCAGGCCCGCGGCGATGATCGAGGTGCGGGCCAGGTTCGAACCCTGGGTCCCCCACTGGGTGCCGACACCGATCGCCACGTCCTCGATCCGCGCCGGATCGATCCCGGCCCGTTCGATCGCGGCGTTCATCACGTGGGCCGTGATCCGGGGGGCATCGGTGTTGTTGAAGGCGCCCTTGAAGGCCCGGGCGACGCCGGTGCGGGCGGTGGAGACAATGGCGGCTTCACGCATGATCGGTTGTCCTGCAGTTTGCATCGAGAAAGGCGAGCACTTCGGCGGTGAAGCGCCCGGTGAACTGGTGGTGGAGCCAGTGTCCTCCACCCGGGTAATGGCTGATCCGGTACTGGCCGAGGCGGGAGAGGCGCGGCGCACCCGGGACCGGAATCCATCCGGCATCGCCGTAGAACAGCAGGACCGGACAGGTCACCGCATCGAGCACCTCGTCCAGGTCGCTGGCGCGCTGGTCTTCGGGGGCACGCAGGCGGACACGCGGATCGAACTTCCAGCGCCAGCCCAGGCCCGCATCGCAAACCGTGGCGTGCTCGACCAGATGTCGGACCGTTGCCGCCGGAATGTCGGGCTGTTCCCGCTGCATCCGCGCGCAGGCATCCTCGAGGGTGGGATAGTGGCGGATCGAATGGATCGCGGCGGCCTGGCGGCGCTCCAGCCACTGCCGCAGGCGCTGGGGATAGGGGGTGGGCTCGCGGGCTTCGTCGCGGTGGATCGGCAGCTCGATGCATTCGACCCCGGCGAACGCCACGACCCGGTCCGGAAACGCGGCCGTGACCCTCAGCCCGATCGCGCCGCCGAGCGAATGCCCCACGATGGCATAGCGGTCGAGCCCCAAGGCCTGGGCCACGTCGGCAATGTCGGCGACATAGCCGGGAAGGGCATAGCCGTCGCTCCCCGCCCAGTCGCTCTCGCCATGCCCGCGCAGGTCGGGCGCGATAACCCGATAGTGCTCGGCGAGGACGGGGGCGATCCAGTCCCAGCTGCGGCAATGGTCCCGCATGCCGTGGATGAGCATGACGACGGGCGCGTTCGGCTGTCCCCAGGTCGCCACATGGATCCGGCGGCCGGCCACGGCCACCGTCAGGCAGGTGGGCGAGGCACTCATCCGGTGAACGGAACCGCAAGCAGCTCACGCAACCCGCGCCGCAGGATCTTGCCGGTCGGCCCCTTGGGCAGTTCCTCGAGGAAGTGGACCGCGCTGGGGCGCTTGTAGCTGGCGAGCTGGTCGGCGCAGCGGGCGATGACCTGTTCGGCTTCCACGGTCATGCCGGGACGCGTGGCGACGAAGGCGACCGGGACTTCGCCCAGCACATCGTCCTCCTGCGCGACGACGGCAACCTCGCTCACCCCCTCGATCCCGTAGATCACCTCCTCGATGTCGGCCGGGTAGATGTTCTGCCCGCCGCGGATGATCACGTCCTTCTTGCGATCGACGATGTAGGCATTTCCGTCCGGCGCGATCAGGCCGACGTCGCCAGTGTGCAGCCACCCGTCGCGCAGCGCCTGGGCGGTGTCGTCGGGCGCGTTGAAATAGCCGGCCATGATATTCGGCCCGCGCACCACGAACTCCCCGACGCTGCCGCGCGGGAGGACCGTGCCGTCATCGGCCATGACCTCCAGGTCCATGCCGTCCAGCACGCGGCCGATCGTCTTGCCATGGTCCAGCTCCCCGTCGGCTCCGCAGCGGACCTGGCACAGGGTGATCAGTGCGGCGCCCTCGGTCAGGCCATAGCCGGTGAGAAGGATCGTGTCCGGGCTGGTCGCCGCCATGACGCGGTGCAGCAGGGCGACCGGAACCGGTGCGCCACCGGTCATGATGCGGCGCAGGCTGTGCAACGCACCTTCGTGCAGGCCGGGATGATCGATCATCTTCTGCAGCATGGTGGGGACGGCCGGCATGAAGGTGCAGCCATGGCGCTGGATCGCCTGGATGCAGCGCTCCGCATCGAAGCGGGGCAGCAGCACCAGGGTCGCTCCGGTCACCAGCATGGCGTTGATGCACTGGTTGAGCCCGAAGGTGTTGTAGAGCGGTAGCGCGCAGAGGATGACGTCCTCTCGGGTGAGCCCAAGCCAGCCCGGGGTGGCATCGTAGTTCGCTGCGAGGTTGCCGGCCGTGAGCATGACGCCCTTGGACTTGCCGGTGGTCGCGCTGGTGTTGAGCAGAAGGGCGATTTCCCGCTCCGACACCTGCGCAGGGGTGGCAAGGGGCTCGGCCGAAGCGAGTGCCGCGTCGAGCGAGGCGAAGCCGGGGCCCGGGTCGTGCGCGCCGGTGACGATGGCCAGACGCAGCGATCCCGCCTCCGCCCGCACCGAGAGCGGCAGGCGGTCGCGCAGGTCGGCATGAAGTACCACAGCGTCGAGCGCGCAGCTGGCAATCGCGTGGGCGAGCTCGCCGGGCCGGTAGTAGATGTTGAGTGGCGAAACCGTCGCGCCGAGCAGGAACAGCGCCTGCTGCACGATGATGAACGCGGGCTCGCTCGGCACGAGCACCCCGACGTGGCGGCCCCGGTCGATCCCGAGCGACTGCAACGCGCCGGCGGTTCGGCGGACCTCGTCGGCAAGCTCGGCGAAGCTGATCCTGGTGGCGCCGTAGACGATCGCGGTCCGCGTGCCGCAGTCTCGGTCGCGCTCAAGGAGATGCAGGGCCCGGTTGCGGTTGATTGGTTCAGGCATGGAGCACCTGCTCATGGAGGGAGGAGCCGTCGGCGCCTGATCGCGGGGCGAGGCGATAGAAGCGGGTGGCGGTGCCGGAAAACAGCGCGGTCCGTTCGTCGGCCGAGGCACCCTCGGTTAGGCGTTTGAAGGCGTTCCACAGCGTCCGGTAGGGGTACATCGCCTTGTCGACCGGGAAATTGCTCTCGAACATGCAGCGCTCGACGCCGAACAGGTCGATGCAGGTCTCGACATAGGGCCGCCAGGCCTCGGCCAGTTGCCGGGACGAGGGGGGCTGCTCGGCTTCGTGCCACCGCGCGCCGCAGACGATCATCCCGAAGCCGCCGATTTTGACCGAGACATTCGGCCGCCTGGCGAGGTCGGCCATGTCGAGGAGCCACCGCGCGAACAGCTCCGCCTCGCGGCCCTCGTAAAGCCCGACGCCGAGGATGCAGCCGATATGATCCAGCACGATAGGCAGCGAGGGCAGGGCATCGGCCATGTCGCACAGCTCGGCGATCTGGCAGTTGTAGAGCATGGCATCATAGCTCAGTCCCGCCCGCGAAATAGCGCGCAGTCCGTCGCGGTAGGCGGGATCGCCGAGCAGCCCTTCGGGCGCGGGCCGCAGGACCACCCCGTCCGGAAAGTTGGGATCGCGTGAGACGCTGTGGCGGATGCCGCGTAGCCGTCCCTCCGCCGCGGCGGCATGGGCCGCGATCACCTCGTCGGCGGCGCTGCCGCGGGTCAGATCGGCGAAGGCGACGATCGCGGCCGCGACCTCGGGCTGGCCGCGCGCCGCCGCCGCGCGGGCGATGGCGGCCACCTTCTCGGTCTCGCCGACCGGCGCGAGGTGGGCCGGTCCACCGGTGCGGTAGCCATAGTGCGCCTGGACGAACACGGTCGCGCTCACCGCATGCCCGGACGCGAGGTCCGCGGCGATCTCGTCGAGCAGATAGGGGTGTCCATCCTGCTCCCACAGATGGTGGTGCGCGTCGACGATGGGGAGCGCGGGGTCGGTCACCGGTTCGTCGGAGAGCGCGAGCCAGGCAGGGTTGGGCGGCGGATACCGGAAACGCCCCGTCACATCGAGTCCCACGAATCCGCTCCCGTTCCCACTCTTGATCCGATAATGTTTCGGCGATCGGCAAATTGCAACCCTTCAAAAATCCATTGTTTCTGGACACAAATGCCAAGACAGAGCGGGTGGCAAACCGAAAATCCGATAAAACGTCGCTTTTTCTTTTGACACGGGAAAAGCGGCGAGCTTAGAAGAATGGCAGAGGCCGGACGGGTCGCGGATGCGGCGAGTCCGGCGAATGGCAGGGTGAGGAATCCGATGGGTCTCAGTCAGGTTGCGGTGCTGGCCTCCGCGCAAACCGAGTTGCGTCCGGCGTGGCGCGACGCACAGCATATCGATCTCATCTCGTCGGTCGTGACCAACGTGTTCAAGGGCACCGGTCTGACGCTCGACGACGTGGATTTCGTGATCGATTCCGGCAGTGACGTGCTTGACGGCCGCTCGATCTCCAACTGCGGTTTCCTCGGTGCGCTGGGTGCGCACCACAAGGAAGAGGCCCGGGTCGAAGAAGATGGTCTCTGGGGCGCGCTCTACGGGGTCAACAAGATCCGCTCGGGCGCCTCGCAGATCGGACTGATCGTCGCCTACTCGAAGCCCTCGGAGTCGGACATCGATCTCTACTGGGCTTCGATGGTCGAGCCCTTCTACCAGCGCCCGGTGGGCTTCGGCCAGAAGGCGGCACTGGGCATCCAGGCGCAGCGCTATCTGGCTGCCCACGGGATCAAGGATGATGCCCTTGCCGCCATCGTCGCCAAGCGCTGGGCCGATGCCGCAGCCAACAGCAAGGCGTCGATCGGCGAGGTTCCCGACTCCGCGGCGGTGCTGGCGGGTGCCGAGGCGGCCTGGCCGCTGACAGAGCTGATGATCTCGCGCCCGCTGGATGGCGCGGTGGCCGTGCTGATCGGCAGTGGTGACGTGGCGCGCCGCACGGGCCGTCCGCCGGTGTTCATCACCGGCATGGGCACCAGCATGGAAACCCATGCCCTGGCCGAGCGGACCGAGAACAAGCTGGATTCGGTCGCGAATGCGGCGAGGATGGCCCTGGGCAAGGCCGGCTGGGACTCGGCCGCTGCTGCCGACGTCATCGAGACCAGCGGCAGCTCGGTGATCGGCGAACTCCTGACCTTCGAGGGTCTCGGGCTCGCCGCCGAAGGCAAGGGCGCCGATGTCGCCTCGAGCGACAAGATCAACCGGTCGGGAGGCGCGCTGCCGGCCGATCCGATCATGGCCACCGGCCTGGTCCGTCTGGCCGAAGCGGCCAAGCAGCTTTCCGCACCGGTCAAGGCCGGAGCCGCGGCTCCGTCCAAGGCTATCGTCCACGGCACCGGCGGTGTCGCGATGCAGACCAACTGCGTCTTCACTCTCGAGGTTTGATCATGGGCCGTGAAGTAGGAATCGTCGGCGTCGGGCAGACGCATCACTCGCGTCGGCGCACCGACGTCAGCCAGGCCGGTCTCGTCCGCGAGGCCGTGGACCGCGCGCTGGCCGACGCCAACCTGTCGATGGAGGACATCGACACCATCGTCATCGCGACCGGTCCCGTGCTGTTCGCCGCGGTCAACCAGCCCGAGAAGTGGGTGGTCGACGCGATCGGTGCCCAGGGCAAGTCGGTCGTCCGCCTGACCAGCGGCGGCGGGGCCGGCTTCGCCGGCGCGCTCGCGGGCTACTACCAGGTGGCCGGCGGCTATTCCGAGCGCACGCTCGTGGTGGCCTACGACAAGCTGTCCGAGGGCCAGCTGCAGTACTCGATCTCGACGCTCTACGATCCGTTCTGGGGTCGTGAGTTCGCGGTCGGGATCATGGGCTTCTCGGCGGCCTACTGGCGCGCCCGCATGGATGTGCTTGGCCACACCGAGGAAGCGGCGGCGATGGTCGCGGCCAAGAATCGCAACAACGCCATCAAGAATCCCTATGCGCACCAGAAGAAAGCCGTCACCGTCGAGGACGTGCTGAACTCCAAGCCGCTGTGCTGGCCGATCAAGCTGCTCGATGTGCCGCCGATCTCGGACGGCGCCGCGGCGATCGTGCTCGCCTCGGACAAGGTGGCGCACCATTCGACCACCCGTCCGGCCTGGATCCGCGGCATGGCCTACTGCTGCGAGGCGGACAATGCGCCCGAACGCTCGCTGATGCTCTCGGAGCCGCTCGCGATCGCCTCGCGCCAGGTCTACCGCGCCGCCGGTATCACCAACCCGCGCCGTCAGTTCGACGTCGTCGAGGTGCAGGAGCCCTATTCCTGCTTCGAGCTCAACTACTACGAGAGCCTGGGACTGTGTCCTCCGGGTCAGGCGGCGGATCTCGTCGCCTCGGGCGCGACCCAGGTTGACGGTGACATCCCGGTCAACCCCTCGGGCGGGTGCATGGGCGCCAACCCGATCGGTGCGGTCGGCGTCATCCGCCTGATCGAAGCCGCGACCCAGGTCATGGGCCGTAACGAAACGCACCAGATCAAGGACGCCAAGCTCGCGCTCGTCCAGTCCGGTGGCGGCTGGGCCAACCTGCGCGGCTGCGCCGTGCTGAGCGCCTGAGGAGGTAAGGACCGATGTTCTACGCACCCGATACCGCACCGATCGATCTGCCCACCTTCAAGAGCACGATTTCGCTGCCCTACACCCTGACCCCGGGCCGTGCCGCGGGTGTCTTCCTGGCCGAAATGCCGAACCGCCGCATTGTCGGAGCCCGGTTCGCTGACGGCACGGTGATCGCGCCGGCGCAGGACTTCTCGCCCAGGGACGGCGAGGAGCCGACCGAGCTGGTCCAGGCTCCCGAAACCGGCGAGCTGACCGGCTTCACCCGGGTCAACGGCGTCGTGCTCGGCCTGGTCCGCCTCGACGGCTGCCGCAACAGCTTCGTGCATCGCATCCTCGCCGATCTCGATCAGGTGAAGGTCGGCCAGCGCGTGGCCGTGCAGTGGGCGGCGGGCGACGAGGGCACCTCGATCCTCGCGATCGAAGGCTTCGTTCCGGCGGCCGACGCGGCGGTGGGCGAAGTGAAGCCGCTGGTCGGCGCCGCAGAGCCGCTCGGCGTGATCAACTATGCGATGGCGCTGCACTACGACCACGCCTACGGCCCCTACTACGGCAGGATGTTCGACGAGCTGAAGGAGAACGGCGTCGTCATGGGCGTGCGCGGCTCGAACGCCGATGAGGCCCTGCTGCCCCCGCGCGAGATCGACGACATCACGCACAAGCGCACCGGCACCTGGAAGGCCTGCGCCGACACGGGGACCATCCGCGCCTGCTCGCTGATCAACGTCGAGGTCTACGGGCAGACCCGCCAGGTCCCCTATGCCTATGCCGAGATCGTCCTCGACGGCGCCTCGACCAAGATGATCCATGTCATCGAGATCGACGACCTCGAGACCGCCAAGCAGCAGATCAAGCCGGGCGCCCGCGTCCGCGCGGTCTGGACCACGGGCGAACGCCGCGGCGCGGTGTCCGACATCGAGCGCTTCGAGGTGATCGAGGGGTGACCAGCTGGACCGTCACGACGCTGCGCATCGGCGAGCTTTACCTGCCGCATGGCGGGGCGATCATGCGCGATCCGGTGCATGTCTGGCTGGTGCGCGGCGTGGTGGCGGACAAGCCGGTCAACCTGCTGGTCGACAGCGGCATGGCCGACATCCCGACGGTCCATGCCCGCCTTCGGGTCAAGGGCGTGGGCGGCGGCCATGCGTCGCTGATCGCGGCCCTCGCCACCGAAGGGCTGACCCCTGCCGACATCGACTATGTGATCTGCACGCACCTGCACTTCGACCACGCCGACAACCTGGACCTGTTCCCCGATTCCTGCGTGGTCGTGCAGCGCGCCGAGCTGCAGGCGGCGGTCGATCCGGTGCCCTCGCAGCGGGTGTTCTACTGGAAGTCGACGCTGGCGAACCTGATGGAGCGCAAGCGGCCGGCGCAGCTGAAGCTGGTCGACGGCGACACGGATTTCCTCCCCGGGATTCGTCTGCTGAGCGTGCCGAGTCACACCGAGGGCATGCAGGTCGTGGTGGTGACCACCGAGAAGGGCCGCGCCGCGCTCGTCTCGGACCTGGGCGATCACTACCGCTACTGGTTCCCGGCCGATCCGCGCGCGACCAGCCACCCCCAGCGCTCGCTGGCGGACGCCTTCATCACCGGCAACATCCGGAGCGAGAGCGAGCGGACGTGGCAGGCCGCCATGCGCCGGGTGCTCGACAACTCCGACATCGTCGTGCCCGCGCACGACTTCCGCATCCCGGTGCGCATCCCCGAGCAGTGGTTCGCCATTCCGGACAGCACCGAAGGTGACCTGGCGCATGTGCCGCCGGGCGCCGCCGAGACCTGAGAGGGACGCCGCATGGCTTACGAAGACATCATCTACGAGGTGAACGAGCGGATCGCCACGATCACGCTGAACCGGCCCGAGGCGATGAATGCCACGACCGATCGGCTGTACAGCGAGCTGCAGGACCTGATCCCCCGGATCGCCGCCGATACCGGCGTGTCGGTGGTGATCCTGACGGGGGCCGGGCGCGGTTTTTGCGCCGGCGCCGACCTCAAGGCGAGCAAGGACGGTATGACCCCGCTGGAGCGCAGGGCCCGCCATCGCTGGATCCTGAAGGACGTCCTCGAGCCGCTCTACAAGCTGGAGAAGCCGGTGATCGCCGCCGTGAACGGTGCAGCCGCCGGGGCGGGCGCCAACATCGCCTTGTGCTGCGACATCATCATCGCCAGCGACAAGTCCAGCTTCATGCAGGCTTTCGCCAAGGTCGGACTGATGCCGGATCTGGGCGGAATGTTCTTCCTGTCGCGGGCGGTCGGGATCAACAAGGCCAAGGAGCTGTGCTTCACCGCGCGCAAGGTCCCGGCCGACGAGGCTCTGGCCCTGGGCATGGTCAACAAGGTCGTCCCGCATGACGAGCTGATGGACGAAGCCCGCGCGATGGCACGGCAGATCGCGGCAGGATCGCCGACCGCCATGGCCATGACCAAGCGCCTGCTCAACATGTCCCAGACCGCGACCTTCGAGCAGATGCTCGAGTTCGAGGGATACTCGCAGACGCTCGCCTATCTCACGCCCGAATATCTCGAGGGTGTCGCGGCATTCCGCGAGAAGCGCGCGCCCGATTTCGCCGGCGCCGCCGAGCGCGCGGCGGCGGCCAAGGCCTGACGGAGTCGATCCGATGGATTTCAACTACAGCCCTTCGGAAAACGAATTCCGCATGGAACTACGGAACTGGCTCGCCGGCGCCCTCCCGCAGGGCTGGGGCGAGACCGTGTTCGAGCCCGAAGACGAGCACGAGCGCGCGATGTTCCGCCTCGACTGGGAGCGCAAGCTCTACGCGGGCGGCTGGAGCGGGATCAACTGGCCCAAGGAATACGGCGGCCGTGGCGCCACGCTGATCGAGCGCGGCATCTTCGCCGAGGAAATGGCCCGGACCCAGGCGCCCGAGGGCATCAACATCATCGGCCACAACCTTGCCGGCACGACGATCCTGGCCTGCGGCACCGAGGCCCAGAAGAAGCGCTTCCTGCCGCCGATCATCTCGTCGGACGAGGTCTGGTGCCAGGGCTTCTCCGAACCCAACGCCGGGTCGGACCTTGCCTCGGTGCGGACCCGTGCCGAGCTGGTCGGCGACAAGTTCATCGTCAATGGCCAGAAGATCTGGACCAGCTATGCGCAGTACGCCCAGTGGTGCTTCGCGCTGGTCCGCACCGATCCCGACGTGCCCAAGCACAAGGGTCTGTCGTTCCTGCTGATCGACATGAGCTCGCCGGGGATCACAATCCGGCCGCTGCGTCAGATCTCCGGCGAATCCGAGTTCAACGAGACCTTCTTCGACAATGTCGAGGTCCCGGCGGAGAACATCGTCGGCGGGATCAACGAAGGCTGGAAGATCGCGATGACCACGCTGGCCTACGAGCGTGGTCCGGAAGACGCCCTCGGCCGTCAGGTCCGCTTCAAGCAGGAGCTCGACAAGCTGGTCACCACGCTGTGCCAGACCATGCAGGGCAGCCGCGCGGCGATCGACAATCCCGCGATCCGGCAGCGCCTGGCGCGCGCGATCACCGAGATCGAGATCGTCCGGCTCAACGCACTGCGCTCGTTCAGCGTCTACCTCGACGGGGGAGACCGCGGCGCCGATGCCTCGATGACCAAGCTCTACTGGAGCCACGTGGCCCAGAACATGTACGAGCTGGCGATGGACGCGCTTGGCCCGGTGGCGCCGTTGTCGGGCAACGATCCGTCGGCGCGGGCGATGGGCCGGTTCCAGCTGAGCTGGCTGCAGTCCAAGGCATTCACCATCTATTCCGGATCGTCGGAAATCCAGCGCAACATCACCGGCGAGCGCGTGCTCGGCCTGCCGCGCTGAGCTGGGCGGCTGCAAGGATATCGAACCATGAACTTTGCCTTCAACGAGGAACAGAAGAGCCTGGGCGAGACCGTCGACCGCCTGCTCGAGGACCACGCGGCGCTGCGTGCCCCGGACCTCTCGGCCGAGGCCAACGGCCCCGCCTGGGACGCGCTGGCCGAGCTCGGCCTGTTCGCGATGATGGTCCCCGAGGACCAGGGTGGCGCCGGGCTGACCGCAGTCGACCTCGCCCTGTCGGTCGAGGCGATGGGCAGCGCCCTTGGTCCGATCGCCGCGCTGGATGCGCTGGCCGTGACCGACCTGCTGGTGCGTCACGGCACCCCGGCGCAGCAGGCCGACCTGCTTCCGCGCATCGCCACCGGCGAACTGCGCGTTGCCGTCGCCGTGACCGAGCAGGGCTGTGACGAGGCCCCCGAAGGCGTCGGCACCACGGTCACGGGCAACCGGTTGAGCGGGACCAAGGTACTGGTCCGCGAGGCTGCGGCGGCCCATCTTTTCGCGGTCGTGGCGCAGTCGGGCACCGGCGCGGCGATCTACCTCGTCCCGGCCGACGCCGCCGGCGTCACGGTCCGCGCGCACGAGGATATCGACCCGACCTGCGCGCTGGGCGAGGTGACCTTCGACAATGTCGAGCTCGGCGCCGAGGCCCTGGTGGGCGCGGCCAACCCGGCCCGCGCGGTGACGCGCCTGTTCGATGGCGGCGCGGCCCTGAGCGCCTGCCTGCAGGTGGGGATCGCTGCCCGCATGCTCGCCACCGCGGTGGAATATGCCCGCACCCGCGTGCAGTTCGGCCAGGCGATCGGCGCGTTCCAGGCGATCAAGCACCGCTGCGCCGACATGGCCGTGGCGGTCGAGGCGGCGCGTTCGGCGACCTACTATGGCGTCTGGGCCTTTGCCGAGGATGCGCCCGACCGCGCCCGCGCCGTGTCGATGGCCAAGGCCTATGCCGGCGAGGTGGCCAAGCACGTCTGCAACGAGACCATCCAGGTCCACGGCGGCATGGGCTTCACCTGGGAGTTGGGGCTCCACCGCTACCTGCGCCGCGCCAAGGTGATCGAGCACGCGTTCGGTTCGACGCTGTGGCACAACGAGCGGATCGTGGTCGAGACGCTGCGCATGGACGAGGCCTGCTCCGGCGACAAGCTGGCGGCGGCCTGAGCCATGAGCGGGTCCAAGCCCTCCGACATCGCCCTGCTGGCCGAGCTGTTCGCCGCCGGCGGCTGGAAGGACCTGCGCGTCGAGACGCCGGGGCTGAGCGTCCATCTTTCGACGGATTCGAGCTCGCCTGCCCTGGGTGCGGCAAAGGCAGCGCATGTTGTTCCGGTTGCCGCGGCACCGGTTGCCGCAGCGCCGGCCGGCCCGTCGGTCATCGCCGCCGCTCCGGCCGCTTCGGCTGCGCCCGAGGCCGCCGGGACGAACTGGGTGGAGGTCCGCGCGCCGAACCTCGGGACTTTCTACCGCTCGCCTAAACCGGGCGCCGCGCCGTTCGTCGAGATCGGCCAGGCGGTCACCGCCGAGACCGAGCTGTGCCTGCTCGAGGTCATGAAGCTGTTCACGTCGGTCAAGGCCGGGGTGAGCGGGACGATCCGCAAGGTTTGCGTCGAGGACGGCGTGCTGGTCGATGGCGGCCAGGTGCTGTTCCTGGTCGAGGCCGACTGACAGGTTCGCCTGCGCGAAGCCGCGGGCCGATAGAAGGGAGTGCGTGGGGATGGCCCACATCGATTTTCTCGACGAGACAATGCGTGACGGTCAGCAGAGCCTGTGGGGCCTGCGCATGCGCGCCGGGATGGCCCTGCCGGTCACGCCGCTGATCGACCGGACCGGCTTCTCGACCATCGACCTGACCGGCGGCGGCATGCTCGACGTGCTGACCCGCTATTGCCAGGAGAACTACTGGGAAGGGCTCGACCTTCTGGTCGCCTCGATGCCCAACACCCCGCTCCGTGCGGGGCTGCGCGCCAATGCCAATGTCACCTTCGGCATCACCCCGCCGGCGCTGATGGACCTGTGGGTCCAGCGGCTCTGTGCGCACGGGATCCGCTCGTTCTGGATCTACGACGTGCTGTTCGGGCTCGACAACATGCTGCGGCTCGCCAAGGTCGCCAAAGAGGCCAACGGCGCCAAGGTCGCGGGCGCCATCATGTTCGCGCTCTCGCCGGTCCACACCGACGAGTTCTTCGTGTCGAACGCCAAGAAGCTTGCTGACAGCCCGCACGTCGACTCGATCCTGCTCTACGACACCGCCGGCGTGCTCGAGAAGGAGCGGATCCAGCAGCTAGTCCCCGCGCTGGTCAAGGCGGCCGGCGGCAAGCCTATCGAGTTCCACTCGAACAACCTGCTCGGGCTCTCGGCCAAGGCCTATCTCGATGCGATCGACTGCGGCGTTTCGGTGATCCACACCGCGAGCCGGCCGATGGCCAATGGCCCCTCGGTGCCCTCGACCGAGATCATGGCCAAGAACATCCAGCTGCGCGGCCACACCCACAGCCTGGATGAATCGCTGTTCCAGCCGGTGGCCGACCACTTCCGCGCGGTCGCCAAGGCGTCGGGCAACCTCTACGACCAGTACGCCGAGTACGACGAGTTCTCGATCCAGCACCAGATCCCGGGCGGGATGATGGGCACGTTCAAGGCCCAGCTCGCCATGCACAAGATGATGGACAAGCTGCCCGAGGTGCTCGACGAGGTCGCCGCGGTGCGCCGCGATCTGGGCTACCCGGGCATGGCGACGCCGTTCAGCCAGCTGGTCGGCATCCAGGCCGTGCTCAACGTGGTCACCGGCAAGCGCTATGGCACGGTGCCCGACGAGGTGATCCAGTACGCCGCCGGGTTCTATGGCCAGACGGTCGCCCCGGTCGATGCCGGCGTGCTCGACAAGATCATGGCCGCGCCGCGCGCCAAGGAAGTCCTCGCCAATCCGCCCGAGCAGCCTGACCTCGACGAGCTCAAGAAGCGCTACGGCACCGTGGACGAGGACGAGCTGATCTACCGTGCCTTCGTGCCCCAGCCCGACATCGACAAGATGCGCGCGGCCGGGCCGGTGCGCCGCGATTTCCCGCTGCTCTCCTCGCCCGAGCTAGAGGACGTGCGCAAGCTGATGCAGGTGGCCACGCTCCCAGTGGTCGAGATGAAGTCCGAAGGGCTGAACGTCAGCCTGCGTCGTTGAACCTGCCCCGCGCGGGGCATGCCGGGCGACCAGCGATCGTCCGGCCCAAGTCAGAGGATGGTGCCGAGCCATGACCCACAAGCCACCCGTCGATCCGAGTGTCGACCATGTGCGGGTTCTGATCGAGGAATTCACCCGTTCGGGCATCGCCACGCTGCATCTGCGGGCGGGCAGCTTCGAACTGCTGCTGTCGAACGATCCGGCCGCGCCCACCCTGGCGGGCGCGCCGGCGGCACCGGCGCCGGTTGCCGTGCCGGTTCCGGTTGCGGCCGCGGCGGTCGCCCCGGCACCGGTCGCCGCGCCTGCGGCATCTCCTGCGCCCGCTGCCGTCTCGAGCTCGGTGCCGGACGGCGCCGTGGTCATCACGGCGCCCAACCTCGGCACTTTCTACCGCGCGCCCAAGCCCGGCGCCGCGGCCTATGTCGAGATCGGCGGCAAGGTGGGGCCCGATGACGAGATCTGCCTGATCGAGGTGATGAAGCTGTTCACCGCGGTGAAGGCCGGGCAGGCCGGGACCATCGTCGCGGTCCTCGCCGAGGATGGCGCCATGGTCGAGGCTGGGCAGCCGCTGTTCGCACTGGTTGCCGACTGATGGCGATCAAGCGTCTCTTCATCGCCAACCGTGGCGAGATCGCGCTGCGGATCGTCCGCGCGGCCCAGACGCTCGACATCGAGACGGTCGTCGCCGTCTCCGACGCGGACCGCGACAGCGCCGCCGCGCGTCAGGCCGATCGCGCGGTGGTGCTCGGGCCGGCCCAGGCCGCCAAGAGCTATCTCGATCCGCGACTGGTGGTCCACGCCGCCAAGGCGAGCGGCTGCGACGGGCTGCACCCGGGCTATGGCTTCCTGTCCGAGCGCGCGATCCTGCCGACGCTCTGCGCGGCCAACGGCATCGCCTTCGTCGGCCCCGAGCCTGACGTGATCGACGGACTGGGCGACAAGATCCAGGCCCGCGCCATGGCCCGTGCGGCGGGTGTTCCGCTGGTCCCGGGCTGCGACGAGGTGAAGACTGCGGCCGATGCCCGGCGCGAGGGCGACCGCATCGGCTATCCGGTCCTGCTCAAGGCCGCGGCCGGCGGCGGCGGGCGCGGCATGGTCATCGCCAACAACGGTGATGAAGCCGAAGCCGGCTTCCACCGCGCCTCGGCCGAGGCCGTCGCGGCCTTCGGTGACGGCACGCTGTTCATGGAGCGCTTCGTCCCCGAGGCGCGCCACGTCGAGGTCCAGCTGATGGGCGACGGCAAGGGCGGCGTGGTCCACTTCGGCGAGCGCGACTGCTCGGTCCAGCGCCGCTACCAGAAGCTGATCGAGGAGGCGCCCTGCGCGGCCATGCCCGATCACCTGCGCCAGCAGCTCCACCAAAGCGCCTGTGCGCTCGCCGCCTCGGTCAATTACCGCAACGCCGGCACCTGCGAGTTCCTGTTCGACGTCAAGCGGCAGGAGTTCTACTTCATCGAGGTCAACGCCCGCATCCAGGTCGAGCACCCGGTGAGCGAGATGATCGCGGGCTTCGACCTGGTGCAGGAGCAGCTGCGCATCGCGGGCGGGGCCGGGCTTTCGGTCACGCAGGATCAGGTCAAGCTCAGCGGCCATGCGATCGAGTGCCGGATCAATGCCGAGGACACCGCGCGCGACTTCATGCCCTCGCCGGGCCGGATCACGCGCTGGTCGCCGCCTGCGGGCGAGGGCATCCGGCTCGACAGCCACATGTCGGAAGGGGCGATGATCCCGCCCTATTACGACAGCATGATCGGCAAGCTGATCGTCCACGCAGAGACGCGCGAGGCGGCGATCGACCGGCTGGACGCGGCGCTGGCCGATTTCACGGTCGAGGGCATCGCCACGACCATTGGCCTGCACCGCGAGATCATCAACCACGCCGATTTCCGTGCCAACCGCATCCACACGCGCTGGCTGGAACAGGTCCTGCTGGCCGAGCGCAAGGGAGCCGCGGCATGATCCGCATCGACGACAAGGCTCTGGCCGCGATCACCAATGCGCGGGCCCTGCTCGACACCATGCTGGCAGGCGGCTGGAACGAGGTCTGCGTCCAGGGCGAGGAGGGCGACTACTTCCTCGCACGGCACCCGGGCACGCCCAACCCCCTTACCGCTCCCCCCGCCGCGGCAGTCTCTCCCGCCGCAGCGGCCTCGCCGCCCGTGCAGGCTCCGGCCGCGCGGGCGGTGACGGCGCCCCATGTCGGCACCGTCGTCTGGTTGGCGCCGGTGGGGACCGCGGTGGGTGAGGGCGCGGCCGTTGCCCGATTGGCAGTGCTCGACGAGACGGTCGAGGTCGCGGCCCCGGCTGGCGGGACGGTCACCGGTCACGGCGTAAAGGTCGGCGATCTGGCCGAGTTCAAGACCGAACTCGTGACGCTGCAGGGCTGACATGGGCCAGGCCGTCCGCACCGACTGGAGCCGCGCCGAGATCGCCGGGCTGTTCGACCTGCCGTTCACCGAGCTGGTCTTCCGCGCGGCCGAGGTCCACCGCACGCACCACCGCGCGGGCGAGGTCCAGCTCTGCACGCTGCTGTCGATCAAGACCGGCGGCTGCGCCGAGGACTGCGGCTACTGCGCGCAGTCGGTCAAGGCCGACAGCGGGGTCAAGGCGACCAAGCTGATGCAGGTGCAGCAGGTGCTGCAGGCCGCGGCCCAGGCCAAGGACAGCGGGTCGAAGCGGTTCTGCATGGGCGCCGCCTGGCGCAACCCCAAGGAGCGCGACATGCCTGCCATCGTCGCGATGGTGGAGGGCGTGCGGGCCATGGGGCTCGAGACCTGCATGACCCTCGGTATGCTCTCCCCCGGACAGGCGGCGCAGCTCGCAGAGGCCGGGCTCGATTACTACAACCACAACATCGATACCTCGCCCGAACGCTATGGCGAGGTCATCACCACCCGCACCTTCGCGGACCGGCTGCAGACGCTGGAGACCGTTCGGCAGGCGGGGATCAATGTCTGTTCGGGCGGGATCGTCGGGATGGGCGAGACGCGCGCGGACCGCGTCGGCTTCGTCCATGCGCTCGCGACAATGGCGCAGCACCCGGAGAGCGTGCCGGTCAACGCGCTCGTCCCCATCAAGGGCACGGTGTTGGGTGACATGCTGGCCGATACGCCGATGGCCAAGATCGATGACATAGAGTTCGTCCGCACCGTCGCGGTCGCGCGGATCACCATGCCGCTGTCGATGGTCCGGCTCTCGGCCGGGCGCGAAGCGATGAGCGAGGCGACCCAGGCGCTGTGCTTCCTTGCCGGCGCCAACTCGATCTTCACCGGCGACAGGCTGCTGACCGCGGCCAATGCCGGGGATGACGCCGACGCCGCGATGATCGCGCGCCTCGGGCTCAAGCCGCTGGAAAGCGAGGAGCCCCTGCGCGCGATGAAGGCTGTGGCGGGCTGCACCCAATCCTGCGCGGCCTGATCCGCGCGCAACCGACCAGACGCGGAGTTTGCTGTGAGCGAGGCAATAACGATCGGGGTCTGCGGAGCAGGCGCCATGGGCAGCGGCATCGCGCAGGTGGCGGCCCAGGCCGGCCACCGCGTGGTGGTCTACGACGTCTACGCCCCATCGCGCGAGCGCAGCCAGGCGCAGATCGCCAAGGGGCTCGACCAGCTCGTCTCGCGTGGCAAGCTCGCGGCGGATGCGGCTGCGGTGGTGCTCGCCAACCTGAAATGGACAGATCAGGTTTCGGCGCTTGACGGCTGCGGGCTGGTGATCGAGGCGATCATCGAGGACCTCGCCGCCAAGCAGGGCCTGTTCGCGCAGCTGGAGGAGCAGCTGGATGATGCGGCGATCCTTGCCAGCAACACCTCGTCGCTGTCGATCGCCAAGCTGGCAGGCAGCCTGCGCCGGCCCGAGCGCTTCATCGGCATGCACTTCTTCAACCCGGCCACCGTGATGAAGCTGGTGGAGGTCGTGTCCGGTCCCGCGACCAGTCCCGCCGTGGCCGAGGCCATTACCGGGCTCGCCCAGGCCTGGGGCAAGGTGGCCGTGCCCGTGGCCGACGTGCCTGGTTTCATCGTCAACCGCGTCGCTCGCCCGTTCTACGGCGAGGGCTTCCGCTGCCTGCAGCAGGGCGGGGCGGCGCCCGAGATGATCGACCTGCTGTTCCGCAAGGCCGCAGGGTTCAAGATGGGCCCGCTCGAACTGACCGACCTGATCGGCCAGGACGTGAACTTCGCCGTGGCGCGGTCGGTCTTCGATTCCTACTTCGGCCAGACCCGCTTCATCCCGCAGCTGGCGCAGTCGGCGCTGGTCGATGCCGGCTGGCTGGGCCGCAAGACCGGGCGCGGCGTCTACGACTATGCCGATGGCAAGGGCCCGGATGTGCCGGCACCGCTCGCCGTCCCGGCCCGCTCCGATGCCCCGGCCCGGCCCGAGGCGGCGAGGCCAGACCTGGCGCCGCTGGAGCTGGGCGGCGTGGTGCTGCGCTTCTCGCGCGGCCGCACGGCGCGCGCCGAGGCGGCGGAGGCGGGCCGCGAGGTCGCGGTGATCGACTGGTTCGACGCCAGCCATGCCTCGGCCGCCGGCTTTGCCGCCAGCAGCGATGCGGCGGCCGAGGTGGCCGCCGGCCTGCTCGCCGCCTGGGGGCTCGACGCTTACCGGCTGGCGGACCGTCCCGGCCTGATCGTGCTCAGGACCCTCGCGCAGATCGCCAATGCCGCTGGCGACGCCGTGCTTGAGCGCGTCAGCGACGAGGGCGGGATCGACAGCGCGCTGCGGTTCGGCGCCAACTATCCGTTCGGTCCCTGTGCCTGGGCGGACCGGATCGGCCCCGCCGCGCTGGTCGGGGTGCTCGGCGCGATCGCCGCCGGCACCGGACAGCCCCTCTACAACCCCTCGGAACACTGGATGAGCAAGGCATGACCGACCAGACCAACCTCCTTCTCGTCGATCGCGGCACCGACGGTGTCCTGACCCTCACGCTCAACAATCCGGAAAAGCGCAATGCGCTGGCCACCCCGGTGCTCGGGCTGATCGCCGACGCGCTCGACGCGGTGCGCGACGACGACGCGGTGCGCAGCGTGGTGATCACCGGATCGACCAAGGTCTTCGCGGCCGGTGCCGACATCAACGAACTCGCGCAAAAGGACACGGCTGGGGCCCTGGCCGATGTGCGGCCGAGGATCTGGGCCCGCATCCGCGCCTTTCCCAAGCCGATCGTCGCGGCGGTCGAGGGCTGGTGCCTGGGGGCGGGGAACGAGCTGCTGATGTGCTGCGACCTCGCCGTGGCCGGAGTCAGTGCGCGCTTCGGGCAGCCCGAAAGCAATCTCGGGATCATCCCCGGCGCCGGAGGAACGGCGACCCTGCCGCGGATCGTCGGCCGGATGCAGGCCATGTCGATGGTCCTGCTCGGCAAGCCGATCGATGCCGCGACGGCCTTGCGGCTCGGTCTGGTGCTGGAAGTCGTCGTGGACGGCTCGGCGCTGGCCCGGGCGAGCGAGCTGGCCCGCGAGATCGCGGCCCGGGCTCCGGTTGCGGTGCGCCAGGCCAAGGCGATGGTCAACGCCGCCTTCGACCTGCCGCACACCGCCCACCTCGCTGCCGAGCGCCAGGCGTTCTCCGCGCTGTTCGGCACCGAGGACAAGCGCGAAGGTCTCGCCGCGTTCTTCGGCAAGCGCGATCCTCAGTGGAAGGGCGCCTGATCGCGGTCCCGACCGTCGCGGCGTCTCAGGCGGCGACGGTTTCCGCCGCCGGATCCGAGAGGTCGGGATAGCGTCTGAGCAGGAGCAGCATCGCCCCACCGGCAAGGAGCAGCGCTGCCGCAGCGTAAATCGGCATGGCATAGCTGTGGGTGCGATCGTAGATCGCTCCGAAGGTCATCGGGGCGATGCCAGCCGATACCGCCAGGAACATGTAGAGCCGCCCGTAGATCCGGGCATAGTCGCGCAGTCCGAAATAGCGGCCGATCAGGAAGGCCAGCATGTCGAACTCCATGCCCGTGACCAGCCCGATCGAGGCGGCGCACAGGCTGTAGACCAGCAGGGGCTGCGCAGTATTCAGCAGCAGGCAGCCGATCGCCGCCGGCACCAGCACGATCAGCGCCACCAGCGGGGCCCAGAGCCGGTCGACCAGGATCCCCACGGCCAAGCGCCCGGCAATGATCGCCGCACCCATCGAGCCCATCACGCCCACGGCTTGGGCCGCGCTCATCCCGCGGTCGGTCAGTGCCGGGACGAGGTTGGGGATCAGCCCCCCGACCGCCATGTAGATGCAGGCCGAGGAGAGTCCGATCAGCCAGAACCGCCCGGTACGGACAACGTGGCTGACGTCCATGCCCCGGGCCTGTGCCGAACTGCCGTCCCCGCCGGGTGTCTCGGGCATGCCGCGCGGGACGAACACGGCGCAGAGCGGGAGGACCGCAAGGGCCACGAAGGCCGCCAAAGCGAGGTAGGCCGACCGCCATCCGCCCTGCTCCAGCCCGGCCTCGGCGATCCGCGGCATGAGCATGGCGGACAGGCCCGTGCCGGACAGAGCCAGGCCCAGCGCCAGCCCGCGGCTCCGTTCGAAGCTCGCCGCGACATAGGTGCTCCAGCTCACCGCGTTGGCCCCGGCACCGAGCAGCGACATCAGCCCATAGGCGAGGTACAGCTGCCACAACCATCCGCTCATGGCGGCACCGAGCAGCAGGGACAGGGCCATGCCGGCAAGACCCGACACGACCGTCAGCCGCAGCCCGTAACGGCGCACCAGCCACCCGGCGAGCGGTCCGCCGACCAGCCCGAGCCCGGTGCTGAACAGGATCGCCGCCTGGATCGCGGCGCGGCTCCAGAGGAATTCGGCGCTGAGCGGGGCGACGAACAGGCCCAGAGTATAGACCGGCAGTGTGGCTGGCGCGCAGGTCAGGCCCAGTGCGGTCAGCGCCACGCTGGGCCAACCGCGACGCCATTCGGCCCCGGCCGTTGCGGTCATCTGGCCTCGGGCTTGCTGCCGGCCTTCAGGGCCGCCTCGACCGCCGCCTGGCTCAGCGGATCCTCGACCAGCGCCGCGGAAATCTCCTGCGCCTCCAGATAGGCGTCCATCCATTCCGAGCCTTCCCATTCGAGCGAGGCGCGCTTGCGGGCGCGCAGCACGGGCAGGTTCTTGCGCGCGATCTGCGCGGCGAGATCCAGCGCCATCGGCACCACCGCCGGGGCGGGCAGGACGTAGTTGAAGAAGCCGGTCGGTTCGAGCTCGCGCGCGGTGAAGGCGCGGCCCGTGTAGACCATTTCGCGGATCTTCGCCTCGGGCATCCGCAGCGCAGCAAACAGCCCGGCGCTACCGCCGACCAGACCGTAATCGACCTCGGGGCAGGCGAAGCGGGCGTTCTCGGCCGCAACGCGCAGATCGCACATCCCGGCGAGCATGACGCCCACCCCGACGGCGGCGCCCTCGATCGCCGCAATCATCGGACGATCGATACCATGGAACTTCGGCAGCTGCTCGTTGATGAAGTGGTAGCGCTCCTTGCGGCGCTCCGCGGTCATGTCCTTGAACTCGTTGAGGTCGGCCCCGCCGCACCAGGCCCGAGCGCCGGGCGGAGCGGTGATCACCAGCACCCGCACGGCTTCGTTGCTCGTGACATAGTCGGCCAGCGTCCCGAGATCCTCATAGACCGAGAGCGAAACCGCGTTCACCGGTGGCCGGGAGAAGGTGACCTGGAGCACCCCGTGTTCGTGGCGGGAGACCGTAAAGGCTCCGAAGTCGGTCCGGTTGGGCATGGTCAGGCCATCTCCAGCGGGAGGCCGGTCATGCCCCTCAGCTCCTCGAGCGTCATGTCCGGGACCATCTCGATGACCCTGGCTCCCTCGGGTCCGACGCTGAACACGGCGACGTCGCTGTAGACGCGGGACACGCAGGCGAGGCCGGTAAGCGGGTAGGTGCACTTTTCGACCAGCTTGCTCTCGCCTGCCTTGGTGAGGAGATCCATCATCACGAAGACCTGCCGGGCCCCAATCGCGAGGTCCATGGCTCCACCGACGGCGGGAACCGCATCGGGCGCGCCAGTGTGCCAGTTGGCAAGGTCGCCGTGAACCGAGACCTGGAAGGCCCCGAGCACGCAGATGTCGATGTGCCCGCCGCGCATCATCGCGAAGCTGTCGCCATGGTGGAAGAACGATCCGCCCGCGAGCAGGGTGACCGGCTGCTTCCCGGCGTTGATCAGCTCCCAGTCGATGTCCGCCTCGGCCGGGGCGGGGCCCATGCCGAGCAGGCCATTTTCGCTCTGGAGGAACACCTCCTTGTCCTGCGGCAGGTAGTTGGCGACCATGGTCGGGGCGCCGATGCCGAGGTTGACGTAGGCGCCTTCCGGAATGTCGCGGGCGACCCGGGCGGCGAGGGCGGTACGGTCCATGCGCTGCATGTCAGTTTCCTTCGGTCAGGCGGTCGCGGGGGCGCTGCTCAGCACCACGCGGTTGACGAAGATGCCGGGGGTCACGATCGTTTCCGGATCGAGTGCGCCCAGTTCGACGATCTCGGCGACCTGGACCACGGTGGTCCTGGCGGCGCGCGCCATGATCGGTCCGAAATTGCGGGCGACCTTGCGATAGACGAGATTGCCCCAACGGTCCGCGGCCCGCGCCTTGACCAGCGCGAAATCGGCATGGATCGGGTATTCGAGCACGTAATGCCGTCCGTCGATCTCGCGGGTTTCCTTGCCCTCGGCGAGCAAGGTGCCATAGCCGGTCGGCGTGTAGACCGCGCCCAGCCCGGCGCCCGCGGCTTCGATGCGGCAGGCCAGGTTGCCTTGCGGGACCAGCTCCAGCTCGACCTCTCCCGCGCGGTAGCGCGCCTCGAAGTGGTGCGAGCCGTTCTGCCGCGGGAACGAGCAGATCACCTTGCGCACGCGCTTGGCCTTCATCAGCGCGGCAATGCCGACTTCGCCGGCTCCAGCGTTGTTGCTGATGATGGTGAGGTCGGTCGCCCCCTGGGCGATCACCGCCTCGATCAGTTCCGCCGGCGCCCCGGCGTCGCCGAAACCGCTGATCATGATCGCGGCACCATCCTGCAGGCCGGCCACGGCCTCGGCCATCGAATCGACGATCTTGTTTATCATTGCTCGCGTCCTCTCTGCGGATCCGCGCGGCTTTGCTGGCGGATCCGCTCCATCACGTCATGGCGGGTCAGACCGGCCCGGCCATCGCATATTTTCCGTCCAGATAGAGCAGGGCACTGGCACCGGCCTTGCGGCGCATTTCGCCGACGCGTCCGATCAGGATCGTGTGCGTGCCGTGCGAATGGGTGGTCTCGATGGTGCATTCGAACGAAACGGTGGCGCTGTCGAGCAGCGGCTGTCCTTCGGGGCCGGCGCTCCACAGCGCTTCGACGAACCTGTCCTTGCCGGTCAGCGCGTTCTTGCCCGAGAAATGGCCTACGACGTGCTGATCGTCCGCGGACAGGAGGCTGAGGCCGAACGCCCCGGCGCGCAGGATCAGGTCATGCGCGCTAGTGGTCCGGTTGACGCAGGCGAGCAGCATCGGCGGATCGGCGCAGAGCGAGGACCAGGCCGTCGCAACCAGGCCGCCGGCCTCCTCGCCGGTCGCGGCGGAGATCACCGCGACGGCGCCGGGGACCTGTCGCATCTGTTCGAGAAAGGCGGCGCGCTGTGCGGCATCCGCCGCCTGCGCCGACCCGGTCGTGTCATCCCCCGCCATAGATTCACCAAATCCGACAAACCGTCGGATATACCTAGCGGCTGGAGCGGATGGCGCAAGTCCAAATGTGCAGGGGCGGGAGCGGCCATGCCGCTCCCGCCCCTGCCACAACTGCCCGGATCTGGGGGTCAGAGCGCGGTCAGGCCGCCGTCGATGATGTATTCCGAGCCGGTGATGAAGCCCGACTCGTCCGAGGCGAGGAAGACCACCAGGTTCGAGACGTCCTCCGCTTCACCGACCCGTCCGATCGGCACCGAGCCCGAGGCGATCCTGATGCCCTCCTCGTCGAGCGCATCGGTCATCATCTTGGTCTTGATGTAGCCGGGGTGGACCGAATTCGCGCGGATGCCGTCCTTCCCGTATTCGATCGCGACCTGCTTGGTGATCCCGCGGACCGCGAACTTGCTGGCGGCGTAGGCCACGTTCGGTGTGCCGTAGATCGCGACGATGCCCGAGATCGACGAGATGTTCACGATCGACCCGCCGCTGGCCCGCAGCATCGACGGGATCACGTGCTTGGTGCCCAGGAACACTGACGTCTGGTTGATGGCGCAGACCCGGTTGAACTCGGCTTCGCTCAGATCGGCGCACTTGGTCGGCGCGCCGATGATCCCCGCGTTGTTGATCAGCGCCGTGACCGGACCGAACCGGCTTTCGGCCGCGCTCACGGCAGAGGCCCAGCTGGCCTCGTCGGCGACGTTGAGCTGGAAGAAGGCGGCCTTGTCGCCGAGTTCGTCCGCCAGGGCTTGGCCGCCGGCCGCGTCGATGTCCGTGATGAGTACCGCAGCGCCCTCGGCGACGAAACGGCGGGCATGGGCCGCCCCCATGCCTTGCGCCGCGCCCGTTATGATCGCGACCTTCCCGTCCAGCCTTCCCATACCCGCACTCCTCGTATACGTTTTCGACGAAATTTCGGGTATAGTGCAGGATCGGAGCGCAAAAGGGAAGCCATTCGTTGCGAGCCTTCGTGGCGTGGCGTGCTGCGCCGGCAGATCAGGGCGCCTCGGTGGCTGCGCATCGCGGGGCTGCGAGGCAGGCGTCGGCCCCGAACAGGGAGAGGACATCAATGATGGAGCAATGGGGGCATTTCACCTTGACCGTCGACAGCGACGGGGTCGCCGTGGCGCTGTTCAGTCGCCCGCCTGTCAATGCCGTGTCCATCGCGGTCTATGAGGACCTCGTTCGGCTCGCCGACCGGATCGATGGTGATCCTGCGATCAAGGCGGTCGTGCTGACCGCTCCCGACGAGTCGCGGGCGTGGTGCGGCGGGGCCGACCTCAACGATTTCGTCGGCATGGACCCGGTGAAGCGCAAGGCGCGCTACGAGTTCATCAACGCCTCGCTCCCGCGCTTTGCCGCGATCGAGCGCCCGGTGATTGCCGCCATCAACGGTCCGGTGGTCGGGATCGGCATGTTGCTGGTCGGTCTGTGCGACATGAGGGTCGCGGCGGAGAACGCCCGGTTCTCCTGTCCCGAGATCGACTACGGCCTGGTCGCGGGCGGGGCAGGTATCCTCGCCCTGGCCAGAATGCCGGAAGCCAAGGTGCGCGAGATGCTGTTCACCGGCTCGCGTTTCACCGCGCGCGAACTCGAGCCGACGGGCTATTTCAACTATGTCGTGCCGCGAGAAGACGTCCTGGCGAAGGCGATGGATCTTGCGAAAACCATCGCCGGCAAGAGCCTCCCCGCGATCGTGGCGCGCAAGCAGGCTTGCCTTGCCACCGAGGGGCGCACCTGGACCGATGCCTATCTGCAGGCGCAGGCCCTGTCCGGAGGCCTGGCGGCGGGCCGCGACGGTGCCGAAGGCGTTGCCGCCTTTCTCGAGAAACGTCCCGCCCGTTTCGGCGACGCCTAGGGCAGGGCGCCTCAGTCCTTCTCGTTGGCGATCATGTTGAGCACGCGCTCGGTGATTTCCGCGCTGGCCTTGGTCAGATTGCGGGGGCGGCGGTACAGCAGCCAGGTGATGATCACCTGGTTGACCGCGCCGAGCAGCAGCGAGGCTGTCTCGTAAGTGTTTCGGCCAGCGGGGAATTCGCCCTGCCGCACACCCTCGTCGATCAGGTAGAGCACGATCCGCGCGAAGTCATCGACGGAATGGCGCAGTTCGGTTTCGCTGACGAGCACGCTGGGCCAGATCTCGAGGTAGAACAGGCGGCCCCATTCGGCATGCTCGCGGGCAAAGTCGGCCGACATCGAAAGATAAAGCTGCAACTTGTCGCGGGCCGAGGTTCGCCCGGCCACGGCGGTCCGATACTCCTCGAAGAAGGTGACCAGGTGCGAGGTCGGGAGGTCGTAGGCCAGATCCTCCTTGCTCTTGTAGTACTCGTAGAGCGTGGAGGTGGAGATCCCAGCCTCGGCGGCGATGTCGGCGATCCGTGAACGCGAGATCCCGTCGCGCGCGAACACCCGCAGAGCGGCGTTGAGGATCTGCTGTTCGGTGCGCTTGCTGCGGTCCTGCTTGCGATCGGGCGCGCGTTTGGGTCGGGTGGTGGCCCGGTGGAGCAGGTCTTCCCACTCGTCCGCATCGGTCGCGGGAAGGGCAGACTGCAGGGACACGGCGGCCCGGGATTGCGTTGGCATGGATTGGCAGCCTTGTCTGGTGGCGTTTTCCGCTATTAACAGCATACGTTCCGCCGACCAAGGGTCGGATTGATGGCCGTTGGGGCATGCTTAACGCCACCAAAACAGGCATTTGCTCCAATATTTCCGATAAAACGTCGAAAAAAATTGACTGCGGTTTTTTGGGAATCTACATCCGCCGTCAGAAACTGAGGAATTTCGATTCCCATGGGTGAGAGGCTGCAGCGCCACCATTGTCCGATCCCGGCCCGCCTTCGGGTGCGTCGGAAGGACCACGGCGCGTGGAGGGTGTGATGGGCGAACTGGCAGACAAGTCCGAACGGTTGATCCAAGCCTACAACGCCAAGGATTTCGGTGCGATGGCCGAATTGATCGCGCCGGACATCGACTTTGCGCACTTCAACCGCAACTTCGTGCTGAATTCGCGCGATGGCCTGATCGAAGTGCTGCAGGGCTTCGCGGCAAGCTACGTCCCGGATCGCCGGTTCGAGGATGCCGAGATGGTGCTCGAGGTGGGCGATACCGTCATCCGTCAGGCCTGGTATGTCGGGACCGCCGCGGTCGATCTGCCCGGGTTCGGCGCCGCCGGGGAGAGCTTCCGGCTCAAGTTCTGCAGCTTCATGCGCTTCGGCCCCGACGGCTTGCTCGTCGAGTGGAAGGATTTCGGCTGAGGCGGACGGCCGGTCCCGCCCGGCTGTCGTCGCTTCGTCCAGCTCAGGAAAGGTGATCCCATGAAAATCGGAATGTTCCAGACGCCGTTCCTTCGGCCCGAGCGGACCGCCAAGCAGGTCTTCCAGTGGGCTGTGCAGCAGGCGATCCATGCCGATCGCATCGGCTTCAGCGAATACTGGGTGGGTGAGCACGGCACGCTGGACTGGGAAAGCATCCCCAGCCCCGAGTTGGTGATCGCCGCCGCCGCCTTCCAGACGCAGCAGATCAAGTTCGGGCCGCTGGCCCACCTGCTGCCCTATCACCACCCGGCGACCCTGGCGGTGCAGACGGCCTGGCTCAGCCAGGTGCTGGAAGGCCGCTACATGCTCGGCGTCGCCACGGGCGCCTATCCGACCGACGCGGCGCTGCGCGGCATCACCGACATGAGCAAGAACCACGCGATGATGCTCGAGGCGATCGACATCATGCAGCGCGTCTGGAAGAACGAGCCGTTCCAGATGGAGGGCCAGTTCTGGAACGCCGGCTGCCCGGCGAGCGATCCCAAGCACCCGCTGCGCGATATCCGTCCCTGGGGCGGGGAAATGCAGATGGCCATGACCGGCCTGTCGGCTCCCTCGCCGTCGATCACCTTTGCCGGCAAGCGCGGCTACATTCCGGCCTCGGTCTATGCCGGCAATGACTTCCTGCGCAGCCATTTCGACACCTACCGCGAGGAGATGGAGAAGGCGGGCCGGTCGAGCGACCGTTCGGCGCATCGCGTGGTCCGCGACGTGGTCGTCGCCGAGACCGACGCCGAGGCGCGCAAGCTGGCGATCGAGGGCGGCCTCGGCCATGCCTGGGACAGCTACATCAAGCCGACCTACCAGCGCTTCGGCGTGCTCAAGGGCCTGCTGCACGACCCTTCGGTCGATCCCGAGGCGGTCGATGCCGAGTACCTCGCCGAGCATGTCTGGATCGTTGGTTCGCCCGAGACCGTGCGGCAGAAGATCCAGGCCTGGTGCGATGATCTGGGCGGGCCCTTCGGCACGCTGCTGATCTACAGCCACGACTACATCGACAACCCGGAGCCCTGGGAGCACTCGATGAAGCTCCTGGCCCAGGAGGTCGCCCCCAAGATCGGCGCAGCCGAGCCGGTGGCCGCCTGACCATGGCGCGGCTCGCGGGCAAGGTGGCCGTGATCACGGGCGCGGCCCAGGGCATGGGCGAGGCCCATGCCCGGGCCTTCGTCCGCGAGGGCGCCAAGGTGGTGATGACGGATATCAATGCGAGCCGCGGCGCGGCCATCGCCGCGGAACTGGGCGAGGCGGCCGTGTTCGTCGAACACGACGTGGCCAACGCAGCCCAGTGGCAGGAGGTGGTCGCCGCCGCCGAGGAGCGGTTCGGCCGGGTGTCGGTGCTGGTCAACAACGCGGGCATCATCGGGCCGATCAAGGGCCTGCTGGACTTCAGCGAGGCAGAGTTCCTGCAGGTCTGCGCGGTCAACCAGCTCGGTGTCTATCTGGGCATGCAGGCGGTGGTGCCCTCGATGATCGCGGGCGGCGGCGGGTCGATCGTCAACATTTCGTCGATCGCCGGGATGCTGGGCACCGCGGCGTCGTCCAACGCGGCCTACTGCGCAAGCAAGTGGGCCGTGCGTGGGATGAGCAAGCTCATGGCGGTGTGGCACGGCAAGGATGGGATCCGGGTCAACTCGGTCCACCCCGGCTACATCCTCACCCCGATGATGGTGGCCGCCACCGACGAGACCGGCGGCGGGGCCGCCGATGGCATTCCGCTGGGCCGCATGGCCCAGCCCGAAGAAGTTTCCAATGTCGTCGTGTTCCTAGCTTCGGACGAGGCATCGTTCGTGTCCGGCCATGAACATGTTGTCGACGGCGGGATGATCGCCGGGTGATCCGGTGCCGCGGGACATTTGGCCGCGGGAGTGAAGCTGCGTGCGGCGAGAGCCGGCGAGACCATGTGAGGGAGGTAGCGATGCGCCTGAATAAACAGTACCTTGCGAGCGGAGCCTTTGTGGCGCTCGCCACCATGCTGGCCACTCCGGCCTTCGCCCAGGCTCAACCCCAGGGTCAAACGGCTGCGGACGACACCCCCGCCGCCGGCGAGATCATCGTCACGGCCAACAAGCGCGAGCAGTCGGCCAACAGCGTCGGCCTGACCATCACCGCGGCCTCGGGCGAAAGCCTGATCACCCGCGGCGTGAGCGGCCCTGCCGATCTGGCCAAGCTCGTCCCGGGCTTCACCTTCACCCAGTCGCTCTACTCGACCCCGGTCTTCACCCTGCGCGGCATCGGCCTCTATGACGCCACCTTCGGCGCGCCCCCGTCGGTCTCGGTCTACACCGACCAGATCCCGCGCAACGCCCCCGTGATGTCGGACGCGCTCGATCTCGACATCGAACGGGTTGAAGTGCTCAAGGGCCCGCAGGGCACCCTGTTCGGCCAGAGCTCGACCGGCGGCGCGATCAACTACATCGTCGGCAAGCCCACCCAGGACTTCCATGCCGGTGTCGACGCCTCCTACGAGCGTTTCAACCGTGCCGAGATCGGTGGCTTCGTCAGCGGCCCGCTGGGCGACAAGGTCTCGGCCCGTCTGGCGGTCAAGACCGTCACCGGCGGCGCCTGGCAGCGCAGCCTGTCGCGGCCCGATGACCACAACGGCGATGCCCGCAAGCTGATGGGCCGCCTCACGCTCGACATCCGTCCGAGCGAGAAGGTCAAGATCGAGCTGATGGCCACCGGATCGCGTGACCAATCGGATCCGCTTGCTCCGCAGTACGCCGGCACGATCTATAACATCTACGGCAGCCAGGCGCAGCTCACGGCCTCGAAGAACCCCTTCGGTTACGTCGATGCCGCTCGCTATGCCCAGTTCACCACCCCCGGCCAGGCCGGCTACAGCGCCAGCTTCCTCGGCGCCCAGTCGACGCTGGTGACCCGGCTCAACGGCACCGACGCCGCGGTTGCCGCCGGTGCCCGCGCCGTGCTCGGCACCCGGATCAGCAACGATCCGCGCGACGCGGAGTGGACCCCGGGCCTGCTCGGCAAGTCGGACAACAGCTACTACCAGTTCGCCGGCCGGGCCGACATCGAGCTGACCGACACGATCACACTGACTTCGGTCACCGCCCTTGCCAAGCAGAAGCTGGCCTACAACCAGGATCTGGACGGCACCGTGGCCCGCGTGGTGGACGTGCCGCTCAACGGCAACGTGCGCACCTTCAACCAGGAACTGCGTCTTGCCGGGAACACCGACAAGCTGCACTGGATCGTCGGCGGCAGCTATGACAACGTCCGGACCGAGCAGAACAACTTCTTCCGTCTGAACGATTATTCCGGCAACCTGGGGCTGATCGCGCTGACCCTCAACAACTACACCTCGCGGCTGCGCTCCTACGGCGTGTTCGCGAACGTGGAAGCCGAGGTCGTGCCCAACCTGACGGTGCAGGGCGGCGTGCGCTACACCAACACCAAGCAGAGCGCGACCTACTGCTACAACGACCCCGCGATCGACACCGCCCAGGGCACAGCCATCATCTATGGTTCGGCGCTCAACAGCGTGCCGATCACGATCAAGCCGGGCGAGTGCTTCCCGACCACGGGTGACCTGCTGCTGGGCACGGCGAAGTCGACGATCAAGCCGGTCAACAGCGACCTGGGCGAGGACAACGTCTCGTTCCGCTTCGGCCTGAACTACAAGTTCGACCAGGGCACGCTGCTCTACGCGACGGTCAGCCAGGGCTACAAGGCCGGCACCTTCTCGGCCATTGGCGCCTCGCGCGTCCTGCAGTACACGCCCGCGACCCAGGAGAAGGTCCTGGCCTTCGAAGCGGGCTTCAAGGCGCCGCTGGCCGATCGCAAGGTCCAGCTGAACGCCGCGGCGTTCTACTATGACTACAAGGACAAGCAAGTCCGCGGCCGTATCGCCGATCCGGTCTTCGGCCTGCTCGAGAAGATGCTGAACGTGCCCAAGTCCTACATCTTCGGCATCGAGGGCGAACTGGTCGTGCGGCCGGTCGATGGCCTGACGCTGAGCGGCAGCGCCACTTACCTCAAGGCCAAGGTCACCTCGGATTACGCGAAGACCCCGGACGGGCAGGCAGTTTACAACGCCGCCGGCTACACAGGCAACTTCCGTGACTCCGAGCTGCCCTACACGCCGAAGTTCAGCGCCAATGCCGATGCCCAGTACGAGTTCCCCGTCTCGGGCAACCTGAACGGCTTCGTCGGTGGCACGCTGACCTACCAGGGTCGCCAGAACACCACGTTCAACAACGCGGCCCTGCCGGCGGTGGACTTCAACATCCCGGGCTATGCCACCCTCGACGCGCGCATGGGCGTGGCGACGGCGGACGGGCGCTGGCGGGCGACGCTCTACGGCCGGAACATCACCAACAAGGCGTTCACGACCGCGATCTCGACCTACCTCGACACCCTGATCCGGTATCGCGGCAAGCCGTCCGTCTACGGCGCCTCGGTCGCCTACCGCTTCTGACCCTGAGGCAGGGTGCCCATCCGGGCGCCCTGCCACTCAGTCCAACTCGTGCGGTCGTCCCAGCTCTGCCGGGGCGGCCGCGCCTTGTTTGAGGGCACCCTGCCATGATCCGGACCCGCATCACCGATCTGCTGGGGATCGCCCATCCGATCATCCAGGGCGGCATGATGTGGGTCGGGCGGGCCGAACTGGCCGCAGCGGTCTCCAATGCGGGGGCGCTCGGCATGCTGACCGCCCTCACGCAGCCCACGCCTGACGATCTGCGGCACGAGATCGCGCGATGCCGGGCATTGACGGACAAGCCGTTCGGGGTGAACCTGACCTTCCTGCCCTCGCTTAATCCGCCGCCCTATGCCGCCTACCGTGAGGCAATCATCGATAGCGGGGTGAGGGTGGTCGAAACGGCGGGATCATCGCCGCGCGTGCATATCGAGCATTTCAAGGCGCATGGCATCACGGTGCTGCACAAGTGCACTTCGGTCCGCCACGCACTCTCTGCGGAGCGGATGGGCGCTGACGTCGTCTCGATCGACGGTTTCGAATGCGCAGGCCATCCCGGCGAGGACGACACGCCTGGGCTCGTCCTGATCCCGGCGACCGTGGATAAGGTCCGCGTTCCGGTGGTCGCCAGCGGCGGGATTGGAGATGGGCGGGGACTGATCGCCGCCCTGGCGCTCGGCGCCGAGGGTGTCACCATGGGCACCCGCTTCATGGCCACGCGCGAGGCACCGGTCCACGAGGCGGTCAAGCAACTCCTTGTCGACAACGACGAACGGAGCACCCGCCTGATCCTGCGCGAGTACCGGAACTCCGGGCGGGTGGTCCACAACACGGTGGCCGACGAGGTCAACCGGATCAGCGGCATGGGCGAGCCCTTCGCGGCCGTAGCCCCGCTGGTTGCCGGAACGCGGGTCCGCCAAGTCCTGGAGACCGGCAATCTCGAGGCCGGCCTGATCTATGCGGGACAGGTGCAGGGACTGATCCGTGACATCCCCTCGTGTGCCGAGCTGATCGCCCGGATCATGGACCAGGCCGAGGCCGGTATCGACCGGCTAGGGTGCGTCAAGAAGCGTGAGCCATCACGTTTGGATTGAGCCACCGGTCACTGCTGGGCAGGGCGGGGGAGGCCCGTCAAGGCATGGTCGATGGCCACGTGGATCAATCCGGATGTAGCCATTTGCATCCACATTTTCCGGGGGCAGGGTTGGGGGCACCGGTGACCTTTGGCCTGTCAGAAATGGTCCGAAAACAGTGCCCAGGATGGTCGCGTGTGACTCCCGCCCTCTCCGCTTGTGCCGACGACGAAGGCGGTGGTGCTCGCGCCGGGCGACAGCAGCGGCGTCTGGATCGCGACGGCAAGGGTACCGCGCGGGGCAAGATCGCTTTCCTTGAGCGTCACGGATTTCGCGCCGCGGTTGCTGAGGCGCACGACCTTTCCGGCAAGGCTCGCGCCCCGGTACTCGGCGAGGAGCTGGACCTCGAGCTCGCCGGCACGGGCCGGGGTACTGCTCGCCTGGCGCACGGCGAAGCCGTCGATCGTCCGGTCGTTCGCCATGGCTTCGATCAGGCGCACCGCGCTCGTCTCGGGCGGTGTCTCGCCCTCCCAGTCGGCGGCCTTGTTTCGCGCGATCGCCGGATTGGTGACGAAGACCTGAGCCGCCGGAATCGGCTCGATCCGGCAGGCGACCTTGTAGACGAAGCCCTTCTTCGTAGTGGCAAAGAAGCTGATCGTGCGCGCGGCATAGGTCTCGGGGACCGAGACATAGATGTCGCCGCGCACCGGCTCGTTGGTCACGG
>NZ_JACLAX010000021.1 GCF_014230355.1 Novosphingobium piscinae | reverse complement strand
CGCGGGCCGGGCAGTGCGCCCCCGCCGCGGCCGGGCAAGCCGGTGCGGCCCGCGCCGCGCCCGCCGCAGCGCTACGTCCCGCCGCCGCCGCAGATCCAGGCGCTCCCCGGGGTGGCCGGGGTGATCGGCGCGGGCGCGACCGAGCTGGCCCGCCAGTTCGGCCCGCCCCGGCTCGACGTGTGGGAGGGCGATGCCCGCAAGCTGCAATTCGTCGGCCCGGCCTGCGTGCTCGACGTGTTCCTCTATCCGCCGGCCAGCGGCCGCGAGCCCCAGGCGACCTATGTCGACGCCCGCCGGGCGAGCGACGGCCAGGAGGTCGATCGGGCCGCCTGCATCGCCGCCCTGCGCCAGACCCCCGGGGCCTCCGGCGTAACCCGGCCTTAACCGGCCCGCGTCACACTGCGCCCCGCTCAACAAGGGGTTTGGCATGACCTATCAGTTCCGCGCGCTGGCCGAGCAGGCCCAGGCCGATGGCGCGATCACCGCCGATGAAGTCCTCGCGCTGCGCCGAGCCGGCTGGGGCGATGGCCGGATCGACCCGGCCGAGGCCGAGGCGATCTTCGTGATCAACGACCACCTCGCCACGCGCCCACCCGAATGGGTCGACTTTTTCGTCGAGGCCATCGCCGAATACGTCATCGCCGGCGGCAGCCCGCGTGGCTTCGTCAGCGAGGCTCAGGCCGACTGGCTGCTCGACCGGCTCGACCGCGATGGCCGGATCGAGACCATGGCCGAGCTCGAGCTGCTCAGCCGCCTGTTCGACAAGTGCCAGCTCCTGCCCGAGCGGCTGCGCAGCTATGCCCTCGCCCAGATCGAGCAGATCGTCCTCACCGGCGAGGGTCCGACCCGCGACGGCGGGCGGATCGACGGGGCCTGCATCACCGCCGCCGAATGCCGCCTGCTGCGGCGCTTCATCTTCTCGTTCGCGAGCGACGCGCCGGGCGGGGTCAGCCAGGCCGAGGCCGAAATGCTGTTCCGCCTGAAGGACGCCACGCTTGGGGCGCCCAATGCGCCCGAGTGGGAAACGCTGTTTGTCCAGGGCGTGGCCAACCACCTGATGGGATACACCGGCTTCCGCCAGCTCTCGGCTGATCGCGCCGCCGCGCTCGACACCTTCATGAACGACCATACGCCGCGGGTCGGCGGCTTCCTTGGCCGGGTGGCACAAAGCGCGCCCGGCGAGGGCTTCGCCCGCGTGCTCGGCTTCGGGCGCAAGGGCGCCACGGTCGATCGCGCCGCCGAGGCTGCGGTGGCGCACCGGGTGACCGAGGCCGAGGATGCGTGGCTGCAGCAGTGGATCGACAGCGACGGTCAGCTCGACCCGCTCGAGCGGGCTCTCCTGCGCTTCATCGCCGCGGAGGAGCGGCGGGGCTGAGCCGCTTCGTCCGCCGCAGTCCGCTTGCCTGCACCTGAAGCGGCTTCGCTGCCGTTTCCTCGCAGGCGAGGACGATCCTAGACCGTGAAGCTCTCGCCGCAGCCGCAGCTGCCCTTGGCGTTGGGGTTGGCGAAGACGAAGCCGGCGGTGAAATCGTCCTCCTGCCAGTCCATCGTGCTGCCGATCAGGTAGAGCACCGAGGCGCCGTCGATGAAGAAGGTTCCGCCGGGTGTCTCGATCCGCTCGTCAAGCGCGCTCGCCTCGTTCACGTAGTCGACCGAATAGGCCAAGCCCGAGCAGCCGCGCCGCGGGGTCGAGAGCTTGACGCCGATCGCGCCGGCCGGTGCCTCGCCCATCAGCTTGGCGATGCGCGCCTCGGCCGATGGGGTCAGGATCACCGCGGCGGGGCGCGGGCGGGCGGCGGGTCGGGTCGGCGTTTCGGTTGTCATGGCATCACCTATATGGGGAGCGCTCAGAGCATTCCCAGTTCGAGCTTGGCCTCGTCGCTCATCTTGGCCGGATCCCACGGCGGATCCCAGACGAGGTTGACCTCGGCATCGCGCACCCCGGGCACCGCGCAGACGCGCATCTCGACCTCGCCGGGCATCGATTCGGCCACCGGGCAATGCGGGGTGGTCAGGGTCATGGTCACCGCGACGCTGCCGCCGTCGTCGATATCCACGCCGTAGATCAGGCCGAGATCGTAGATGTTCACCGGGATCTCCGGATCGAAGATCTCGCGCAGCGCCTGGATCACCGCCTCGTAAAGCGCCCCGCCGGGCTCGCCCGCGGCTGCGTCGGCGGGCTGCTGGGCCAGGAAGCCCTCGAGATAGTCGCGCTTGCGCTCCAGCTTCTGCGCGGCGCTTTCATCGGCCGCGGGCGCGACCTCGTCCTCCACCCGGGCGCGCCGGGGCGCTTCGACGGCGCTCACCTCTTCCACGGTGAACCGGGGTTCCTCGCCGCTGCTCATGCGAAAATCCTTCTCGTCCGTTCGATCCCGCGCAGCAGCGCGGCGATGTCGCCTTCATCGTTGTACAAGCCGAAACTGGCGCGCGCCGTGGCGGGCACGCCGAGATGCTCCATCAGCGGCTGGGCGCAATGGTGCCCGGCCCGGATCGCCACGTTCTCCTCGTCGAGGATCGTGCCGAGATCGTGCGGATGCACGCCGTCGAGTGCGAAGCTGACCACGCCGAGCCCGTCCTCGGGGCCGAACAGCGTTACCGCGTTGAGCCGCTGCAGCTCGCCGCGCAGGGTGCGGGCGAGGTGCGCCTCGTGGGCCTGGAGCGCGGGCATGCCGAAGCCTTCGACATAGTCGATCGCGGCGGCGAGCCCGATCGCCTCGACGATCGCCGGGGTGCCGGCCTCGAACCGGGTCGGCGCCGGGGCCCAGGTGGTCCCGGCGAACGAAACGCGGTCGATCATCGCCCCGCCGCCCTGCCACGGCGGCATGTCGGCGAGGATCTCGGCCCGCGCCCAGAGCGCGCCGATCCCGGTCGGACCATAGAGCTTGTGGCTTGAAAAGACGTAGAAATCGCAGCCCAGCGCGGCGACGTCGACGGGCAGCCGCGGCACCGCCTGGCAGCCGTCGAGCAGCAGCTTCGCGCCGACGCCGTGGGCCAGGGCCACCGCGCGCGGCACGTCGAGCACCGACCCCAGCACGTTGGAGACATGGGCGAAGCTCACCAGCCGGTGCGCCGGGGTCAGCATCCGCTCGGCCGCGTCGAGATCGATCCGGCCGTCCGCGGTCAGCGGGCACACGTCGATCGCAACGCCGGTGCGTTGGCCCAACAACTGCCATGGAACGATATTGGAATGATGCTCGAGCAGCGAGAGCAGGATCCGGTCACCCGGACCAAGGTTGAGCGCGCCCCATGACTGCGCGACGAGGTTGATCGCCTCGGTCGCGCCGCGGGTGAAGACCAGCTCGTCCTCGCGGCCGCCGATGAACCCTGCGACCCGCCGCCGGGCGGCTTCGTAGGCAAGGGTCATCTCGGCCGAGCGGGCGTAGACGCCGCGGTGCACGGTCGCATAGTCGGCCCCCATCGCGCGGACCGTGGCATCGATCACCGCCTGCGGCTTCTGCGCCGTGGCGCCCGTGTCGAGATAGTGCCAGGGGGCGCCGTCGCGGGTGACCATGCCGGGGAAGTCGGCGCGCGCCGCGGCCAGCCGTGCGGGGGCGAGCAGCGCGGTCACAGCAGGACCTCGAGCGCGGCGAGGGCGCGGTCGCACAGGCTGGCCTCGTCGGCCGCGCCGGTGAAGGCCTCGGCGACGAAGGCCTGGAGCATCAGGCGCTTGGCCGCGGCCGGGGGCAGCCCGCGCGACTGCAGGTAGAACAGCCCCTGGGCATCGAGCTCGCCCACCGCGCAGCCATGCGCGCACTTGACGTCGTCGGCGTAGATCTCGAGCTCGGGCCGGGCATTGGCCTGGGCGGTGCGGTCGAGCAGCATGGCGCGGACCGACTGGCTGGCGTCGGTGCCATCGGCGCCGCGGGCCACGGCGACCTTGCCGAGATAGGTTCCGCTCGCCCGGCCGGCGAGGACCGAGCGCACCACCTGGCGGCTGGTCGCCCCCGGTTCGGCGTGGCGCACCTCGGTGACGATCTCGAGCACCTCGCTGCCCCCGCCGAGCTGCGCCGCGCCGAGGGTGAAGTCGGCCCCGGCCGCGAGGATCACGTCGACCGCGATCCGGCCATAGGCCTGCCCGGCATTGAGCACGCGCAGATCGAACCGCGCCCCCGCGGCGAGGGTGATGGCGAGATGGCGGGCGACATTGCCCCCCGGCGGGACCAGGGTGAGCTGGCCGCTCTCGCCCGCGGCCACGGCGATGGTCTCGGTCGCGACCGGCCAGAGCGGGGCCAGCGCGGCCAGGTCGGCATAGCGGTAGGCCTCGTCGCGCCGGTCGGGCAGGGCGGGCGCTAGTATCGCGGCGGCGCTCATGGCTGGTTCCCGTCGCGGCGGCCGGTGCACTGCGCGAGGAACGCCGCGCGGCCATCCTCGAGCGATTCGCGCCAGGCGCGCTCGACCGTGCGGGCATCGTCGAGTCGGCGCTGGCGCGCCTCGAGCGCGGCGCGCACCCGGTCGCCGGCCGCCGGGGCCGCGCCGGGCTGGGCGACCACGGCGCCGCCTTCGCCCAGCAGGCCGGCGTCGAGCTGGGCCCGTTCGGTGGCGATCGCGCGCTGCTCGTCATAGGCCGCGCCCGAGAAGGCGGCGCGGCGCTTCGGCTCGATCGCGGTCAGCGCGGCGATCGCGCCGCGGTCGCAGCGCTCGAGCGCGGTGCGCAGCGGCGCGGGATCGGGCGCGACGAGCGTCGCGACCAGGACGATCGGCGCGATCATGCCGCCACCGCCTCGTAGCCCTCGCGCTCGAGCTGGTGCGCCAGCTCGGGCCCGCCGGACTTGATGATCCGGCCCCCGGCCAGCACATGGACGAAATCGGGCTGCACATAGTCGAGCAGGCGCTGGTAATGGGTGATCAGCAGCACGGCCTTGTCCGGGCGGCGCATGATCGCGTTGATCCCCTCGCCGCAGATCCGCAGGGCATCGATGTCGAGCCCGGAATCGGTCTCGTCGAGGATCGCCAGCCTGGGGTCGAGGATGCCCATCTGGACCATCTCGGCGCGCTTCTTCTCGCCGCCCGAGAAGCCGACGTTCACCGGCCGCTTGAGCATGTCCATGTCCATCTTGAGCAAGGCTGCCTGCGCGCGCGCCAGCTTGAGGAACTCGCCGCCCGACAGCTCGGCCTCGCCGCGGGCGCGGCGCTGGGCATTGGCCGCCTCGCGCAGGAACTGGACGAAGGACACGCCGGGGATCTCCACCGGGTACTGGAAGCCCAGGAACAGCCCGGCGGCGGCGCGCTCGTGCGGCTCCAGCGCGAGCAGGTCCGCTCCGGCGAAGGTGACCGACCCGCCGGTCACCTCATACCCGGGGCGGCCGCCCAGGACATAGCCCGTGGTCGACTTACCGGCCCCGTTCGGGCCCATGATGGCATGGATCTCGCCGGGGTTGATGGTCAGCGACAGGCCCTTGAGGATCGGCTTGTCGGCCACGGTGGCGTGGAGGGCGTCGATGGAAAGCAGGGGGGTGGTCATGGCAGTCCTCAGGCGCGTCCGCGCGGGGGTTGGGTCCGGCGCTGGGGCGCGGGGCGCCCGGGGCGGTCGAACGGGGTGTGGACGAGGGTGGCGATCTCCTTCGTCACGCGGTCGATGTCGGTCAGGACCTCGTCGTCGGTGAAGCGCAGCACGCGGATGCCGGCTTCGGTCAGCTTGCGGTCCTGCAGCGCGTCGAGCTCGGGATTGGCGCCCTCGCCCGAGAGCGAGACCACCACCCAGCGCGAGGGACAGGCGAAATCGACGATCACGCTGCCGACCACGGCCTTGCGGGTGAACTTGATCCCGCCCAGCCGGGCGCCGGACAGCTTGTCCCACAGCGCGGTCTCGGCCTCGCTCAGCTCGCGCCGCAGCGTGCGGGCGCGCTCCTTGAGCCGCTCGGCGCGCTCGGGCGAGGGGGTCCAGCTGTCCTGCCGAGGCAGGGCCGAAGGGGCGTCGGCGCGAATGGTGAGGGTGCGCTTGGTCATATCAGATGTCATTCTTGCGAGGTTGCGCGGCGGGGAGAGCCCCCACCCCCAACCCCTCCCCTGAAGGGGAGGGGAGTGCAGATCGGTCAAGCCCCTCCCCTTCAGGGGAGGGGTTGGGGTGGGGGCTGGCCCTGCGGTCCGGCGTCGCCTCGAGAGTGCCGAGGATGAACGCGCGCACCCCGTCGATGTTGTGCATCACTTCGGCGTTGGTGACGTGAACCACCGCGTAGCCCATGCGCTGCAGCGCCCGGTCGCGCGGCTGGTCCCGATCGACGTCGTGCGTCTCGCCATCCACCTCGACCACCAGCGCCTTTTGCGGGCAGAGGAAATCGGCGATGAACGGGCCGATCACGGCCTGACGGCGGAACTTGAAGCCACCGAGCTGGGACTGCGACAGCGCGTGCCACAGCCGCTTTTCCGGTTCGGTCGGATTGCGGCGCATGTCTTGGGCGAAGCTTGCCAGATCGGCGTTGCGTGCAGCGGAGAGCCCCCAGCCGCGGCCCCTCCCCTGAAGGGGAGGGGAGTTGGTGCGGGCCGAGGTTTCGCGGCTGCTCAAGCCCCTCCCCGTCAGGGGAGGGGTTGGGGTGGGGGACTGGCCCGTCATCCCACCGACCCTTCCAGCGAAATCCCCAGCAGCTTCTGCGCTTCCACCGCGAATTCCATCGGCAGCTGCTGCAGCACCTCCTTGGCGAAGCCGTTGACGATCAGCGCCACGGCCTCTTCCTGGCCCAGCCCGCGCTGCATCGCGTAGAACAGCTGGTCGTCGCTGATCTTGCTGGTGGTCGCCTCGTGCTCGATCTGGGCCGAGGGGTTCTTCACCTCGATGTAGGGCACGGTATGGGCGCCGCACTGGCCGCCCAGCAGCAGGCTGTCGCACTGGGTGAAGTTGCGTACCCCCTCGGCACCGGCGGCGACGCGCACCAGCCCGCGATAGGTGTTGTTCGAGTGGCCCGCGCTGATCCCCTTGCTGACGATGGTCGAGCGGCTGCGCTTGCCGTTGTGGATCATCTTGGTGCCGGTATCGGCCTGCTGGAAATTGTTGGTCACCGCCACCGAGTAGAACTCGCCGACCGAATCCTCGCCGTTGAGCACGCAGGACGGGTACTTCCAGGTGACCGCGCTGCCGGTCTCCACCTGGGTCCAGCTGACCTTGCTGCGCTTGCCCTGGCACAGCGCGCGCTTGGTCACGAAGTTGTAGATCCCGCCCTTGCCCTCGGCATCGCCGGGGTACCAGTTCTGCACGGTCGAATACTTGATCTCGGCATCGTCGAGCGCGACCAGCTCGACCACGGCGGCGTGAAGCTGGTTCTCGTCGCGCTGCGGGGCCGTGCAGCCTTCCAGGTAGGAGACGTAGGAGCCCTTGTCGGCCACGATCAGCGTGCGTTCGAACTGGCCGGTGTTCTCGGCGTTGATGCGGAAATAGGTGGACAGCTCCATCGGGCAGCGCACCCCTTCCGGGATGTAGACGAAGGTCCCGTCGGAGAAGACCGCGCAGTTCAGCGCGCTGAAGAAGTTGTCGTGCATCGGCACGACCTTGCCCAGCCACTGGCGGACCAGCTCGGGGTATTCGCGGATCGCCTCGGAGATCGAACGGAAGATCACCCCGGCCGCCTCCAGCTCCTTGCGGAAGGTGGTGGCCACCGAGACCGAATCGAACACCGCGTCGACCGCCACCTTGCGTGCGCCCTCGACCCCGGCGAGCACCTTCTGCTCCTCGAGCGGGATGCCCAGCTTGGCATAGACCTTGAGGATCTCGGGATCGACCTCGTCGAGCGACTTGGGGCCGTCCTTCGTCTTGGGTGCGGCCCAGTAGTAGGCGTCCTGGTAGTCGATCGGGGCGATGTTCAGCTTGGCCCAGTCGGGCATCGGCATGGTCAGCCAGTGGCGATAGGCCTTGAGCCGCCACTCGAGCATCCACTCGGGCTCGTTCTTCTTGGCCGAGATGAACCGCACCGTGTCCTCGGACAGGCCCTTGGGGCCATATTCCTGCTCGATGTCGGAGACCCAGCCATGCTCGTAGTCGGCGACGCGCGCCGCCGCCTCGCGGGCGGCCTGGTCCTTCACGGTGACGTCCTCGGTCATGCGGATACTCCGGCCGCGGGGGCCATGGGTTGCGGGGGCGCCGCGAGCTGGGTCAGGGCGACCCCGGCCAGCGCGCCGCGCAGGGTTTCATTGACCAGCGGCCAGTGCGGCCGCAGCGAGCAGGCCGGCTCGAGCGCGCAGTCGCCGCGGCCGGGGCCCTTGCCCTGGCCACCACCCGCCTCGACGCAGGTGGCGAGCGCGATCGGCCCCTCCACCGCCTCGACGATGTCGGCCAGGGTGATCGCCGCGGCCGGGCGGGCCAGCTTGAACCCGCCGCCCGCCCCGCGCACCGACTTGAGCAGCCCGGCGGCCGACAGGCGGCTGACCAGCTTCTGCACGGTCGGCGCGGGCAGGCCGGTCTCCTCGGCCAGCTGCACCGCATTGACGCGCGCGCCGCCACAGTGACGCGCGGCGGCGATCATCATCACGACGGCATAGTCGGCCATGCTCGACAGGCGCACGGGGCGGGCTCCAGCGAAATCGGACAGATTCGTTCCGGTTACCTAGGCGCGAGGGGCGGGAATTGCAAACCCGCGTTCGGTGCCCCGTCCCCCTGGTCCGTCCCCTTGGCCAGGCCGACCGGCCGCGGGATAACAGCCGGGGCTGGGCGGAGGGGGCATGCGAAGGGGGACTGGCGACCGAAAAAAAGGGGGTGGCTGCAGCGGGCCAGGCCCGGGCAACCACCCCTTTAAGTCAAGAACTCGGCGCACGGTCGTGCGCGAGCCCTTCGGGTCGCATCGGCCCGATAGCCGCAAGCCGGCGCCAAAGCATTGTACGGAATCGACATGGCTGCGCGGGCACGGCAAATCGTCCCGCGCATGGACAGGTTCGGGGGGCGCTGGCATAGGCGCGCCATGCTGTATCCGCTGGTTCGCCCGCTGCTGTTCCGTCTCGAGGCCGAACGTGCCCATGGCCTGGCCATGGCCGGGCTCAAGCTGCTGGGTGGCGCGGCGCCGGCCGGTCCGGCGCGCGGCCCGCTGGCCAGCACGGTGGCCGGGCTGGCCTTTCCCAATCCGCTCGGCATGGCGGCCGGGTTCGACAAGGACGGCGAGGTCCCCGACGCCCTGCTCGGACTGGGCTTCGGCTTTGCCGAGGTCGGTTCGATCACGCCGCTGCCGCAGGCCGGCAACCCGCGCCCGCGGCTGTTCCGGCTGGTCGAGGACGGCGCGGTGATCAACCGCATGGGGTTCAACAATGGCGGGGCCGAGGCGGCCGTCGCCCGGCTGGCGGCGCGCGCCGGGCGTCCCGGGATCGTCGGGATCAACATCGGCGCCAACAAGGATTCGGTCGACCGGATCGCCGACTATGCGACGATGACCCGGTTGATGGCGCCGCTGGCCAGCTATCTTGCGGTCAACATCTCAAGCCCCAACACCCCGGGGCTGCGCGCGTTGCAGGATGAAGGCGCGCTGATCGACCTGCTCGACGGCGTGCTGGCCGCGCGCGGACCGGAGGGGCCGCCGGTGTTTCTCAAGGTCGCCCCCGATCTGGCGCCGGCCGACATCGACGCCATCGCGCGGATCGCGCTCGAGCGCGGGCTGGGGGCGCTGATCGTGTCGAACACCACCATCGCGCGCCCGCCGCTGCGCTCGGCCCACGGCGGCGAGACCGGCGGTCTGTCGGGCGCGCCGCTGCGCGATCTGGCCCAGCAGCGCCTGCGCGATTTCCGCAGCGCCACCGGCGGGGCGATCCCGCTGGTCGGGGTGGGCGGAATCGCCACGGCCGAGGACGCCTTCGCGCGGATCCGGGCCGGGGCCAGCCTGGTCCAGCTCTACAGCGCGATGGTCTATGCCGGGCCGGGGATCGCGCGGCGGATCACCCGCGGGCTCGAAACGCTGCTGCGGCAATACGGCTTCTCGACGATTGCGGAGGCGGTGGGGAGCGAATAGCGTGCCGGGATGACTCCGTTCCCGCGCGCCGCCCGCCGTTCGCTTTCCGCCGCCCTGCTGCCGCTGGTGCTGGTCGCCCCGCCGGCCGCGGCGCGCAGCCCCGCCCCGGTCCATGTCGAGGGCATGGTCTCGGCGGCGGATCCGCGCGCGGCCGCGGCGGGGGCTGAAATCCTCAAGGCCGGCGGATCGGCGACCGACGCGGCGCTGGCGGTGATGCTGGCGCTCAACGTGGTCGAGCCGCAAAGCTCGGGGATCGGCGGCGGCGGGTTCCTGCTGCGCGGCGATGCGCGCGGCGGGGTCGAGACGATTGACGGACGCGAGCGGGCGCCGGCGGCGGCGGACGGGCAGTGGTTCCTGCGCGACGGCAAGCCGCTGCCCTTCGGCGAGGTGATCCCGGGCGGACGCAGCGTGGGCGTGCCCGGCGCGCTGGCGCTCGCCGCCGAGGCGCACAAGCGCTATGGCAAGCTGCCCTGGGCGCGGCTGTTCCAGCCGGCGATCCGGCTGGCCCGCGACGGGTTCCTCGTCACTCCGCGGCTCAACGCCACGCTGGCCCGTGCGGCGCGTTCGGCCACTTTCGATCCCGATTCGCGCGCGCTCTACTACACCGCCGACGGCAGTCCGGTGGCGGTCGGGACCCGGCTGAAGAACCCGGCGCTCGCCGCCACGCTCGCCCAGGTCGCCGCGCGCGGGATCACGGCGTTCTATACCGGCGCCAATGCCGCGGCGATCGCCCGCGAGGTGAGCACCGCCCGGGTCGGCGCCTCGCCGCTGACCGAGGCCGACGTCGCCGCCTACCGGGCGCCGCTGCGCGAGCCGCTTTGCGGGATGTACCGGCAGTGGCGGATCTGCGGGATGGGACCGCCCTCCTCGGGCGCCACCACGGTCTATGCGATCCTCAAGCAGCTCGAGCGGTTCGACCTGACCGCGCTGGGGCCGCAATCGCCGGTGGCCTGGCACCTGATCGCCGAATCGATGCGGCTCGCCTATGCCGACCGCGAGCGCTATCTCGGCGATGCCGATTTCGTGAAGGTTCCCGTCACCGGGCTGATGGACCCGGCCTATCTCGCCACGCGCTCGGCCTTGATCGATCCCGCCAAGACGCTCGCCCTGGTCAGCGCGGGGACTCCGCCCGGGGCGCAGCGGCTGGCCCGGGCCGATGGTCCGCCCCAGGAAGAGCATGGCACCACCCATTTCGTCGCGGTCGACCGCTGGGGCAGCGCGGTCAGCTATACCAACACGATCGAGAGCGCCTTCGGCTCGGGGCTGATGGTGAACGGCTATTTCCTCAACAACGAGCTGACCGACTTCAACTTCGCCCCGACCACCGACGGCAAGCCGGCCGCCAATGCCGTGGCCGGGGGCAAGCGCCCGCGCAGCTCGATGTCGCCGACGCTGATCTACGACGCCGCCGGGCACCTGCGGCTGGCGGTGGGCGCGGCCGGCGGGACGACGATCCCGGCGCAGGTCGCCAAGGCGATCATCGGCGTGCTCGACTGGAACCTGCCCGCCCAGCAGGCGATCGCCCTGCCGGTGCTCTATTCGCCCGGCGCCACGGTCTTCGTCGAGAAGGGCTCGGCGCACGAGGCGCTGATCCCCGCGCTGCAGGCGCTGGGCCATGCCGATGTCCGCCCGCGCGAGGCCAGCTTCAAGGCCAATGCGGTCGAGGTGGTCGCGGGCAAGCTGGTCGGCGCCGCCGATCCGCGCAGCGAGGGCGCCGCCGCCACGCCCTGATCCTCGCCCCTGTCCGCTGGCCGCTGTCCGTTGGCGCCTGTCCGTTCGCCCTTCCCGGCTTGTTCGGCGCGGTGCCGCCGACTAGGTTGGCCGGCCACGCCGTAAGGGCCGCGACGCCGCGGGCGTCGCCGAGGGGGATGAGGACAGACACGTGCAGCTTGCCGATTTCGATGCCAGCCCGAACCTGGTCGCGCTGTTCCTGCAGCGCGCCGATGCGTTCCGCGACCAGCCCTTCCTGTTCGCCAAGCGCGACGGCACCTGGCATGCGCTGAGCTGGCGGCAGGCGGCGGACCAGGTCTGCCTGCTGGCCGAGGCTCTCGCCGGCATGGGGCTGGCGCCGGGCGACCGGGTCATGCTGGTGGCCGACAACCGCCCCGAATGGTGCATCGCCGATCTGGCGATCATGGCCGCCGGGCTGGTCACCGTCCCGGCCTACATCACCAACACCGAGCGCGACCACCAGCACATCCTCGACAACTCGGGCGCGCGCGCGGTGATCGTCGCCAGCGCAAAGCTGGCCAAGCCGCTGCTTCCGGCGGTGCTGCGCGCCGGGTCGGTGGCCCACCTGATCGCGATCGAATCGTTCAAGCTGCCCCAGCTCGGCCAGACCGACAGCCACGACTGGGGGCGGCTGGTCAGCGGCGATGCCGCGGCGGCGCGACGCGGGGTCGAGGCGCGGATCGCCGGGATCGGACGCACCGACCTCGCCTGCCTGATCTACACCAGCGGCACCGGCGGCGCCCCGCGCGGGGTGATGCAGCACCACGGCGCGATCCTCTGCAACGTCGCCGGGGCGGCCAAGATCTTCGCCGAGGACTTCGCCTGGGACCAGAGCGGCCGCACCCCCGAGGTGTTCCTCTCGTTCCTGCCGCTCAGCCACGCTTACGAGCACTCTGCCGGACAGTACCTGCCGATCGCGCTGGGCGGGCAGATCCATTACTCGGAGGGCCTCGAAAAGCTCGCCAGCAACATCGAGGAGGTGCGCCCCACGGTGATGGTGGTGGTGCCGCGCCTGTTCGAGGTGCTGCGCACGCGGATCATGAAGCAGGTCGAGAAGCAGGGCCGCATCGCCCGCTACCTGATGGACCGCGCGCTGGTCATCGCCAGCCGCGGGCGGCGGCTCACCGACGTGCCGGTCGACCTGCTGATCGGCAAGCTGCTGCGGCCCAAGATCCGCCAGCGCTTCGGCGGGCGGGTCAAGGCGATGGTCTCGGGCGGGGCGCCGCTCAACCCCGACATCGGCACCTTCTTTCAGGCCATGGGGCTGACCCTGCTGCAGGGCTACGGCCAGACCGAGAGCGGCCCGATCGTCAGCTGCAACCGCCCGAAGGTGGGGCTCAAGATGGACACGGTCGGCCCGCCGATGGAGGGCGTCACCGTGCGCATCGCCGCCGATGGCGAGATCCTGGTCCAGGGCGAGCTGGTGATGCAGGGCTACTGGCGCAACCCGGAGGAAACCGCCCGCACCATCGTCGACGGCTGGCTCCACACGGGCGACATCGGCCACATCGACGACAAGGGCCGGATCGTCATCACCGACCGCAAGAAGGACATGATCGTCAACGACAAGGGCGACAACGTCTCGCCGCAGAAGGTCGAGGGCATGCTGACGCTCCAGCCCGAGATCGCCCAGGCCATGGTGGTGGGTGACAAGCGCCCCTACATCGCCGGGCTGATCGTGCCCGACGCCGAATGGGCGCTGGCCTGGGCGCGGGCCAACGGCGAGAAGTACGACCTGGCCGCGCTGCAGGACCTGCCGGCCTTCCGCAGCGCCGTGCGCGAGGCGGTCGACCGGGTCAACCGCGACCTCTCGGTGATCGAAAAGGTCCGTCAGTTCGCCTTCGCCGACGAGCCGTTCACCATCGAGAACGAGGAAATGACCCCCAGCCTCAAGATCCGCCGCCACAAGCTGAAGGCGCGCTATGGCGAGCGGCTGGACGGATTGTACAAGGGCTAGTCAGCGTCCGCTGCCGCCCCGCCTCCTGAACTCGTTCCCGTCATCCTGAACTCGTTCCCGTCATCCTGAACTCGTTTCAGGATCCATCGCACGCCAAACGCTGCGCCCCGTCGCATGCGGGAGCTCGCCGCACTGTCCAGTCCGGGGCCGGCACCGAGCTCAACCATGGATCCTGAAACGAGTTCAGGATGACGATGTTCGGGAATGGGAAGGGTCTTTGGCCGCGGCGCCCGGATCAGGCGGCTTCCTTCTCCACCCATTCGGGGAAGAAGCTGGGGGCCGTGTCCGACCAGCCGGGGGCGGTCGCGGCGGCCTCGCTGATCGACTGGAGCAGCTCCTTGCGCAGCGCCGGGCGGATCTGCGGCAGCGCCGCGGCGCCGCAGAAGGCGGCCGGCAGCCAGGGTCGCACCTCGGCGCCGAGCAGCCGTTCGTAAAGGAAGCGATAGGCCGAGAAGCAGGTGATCCGCTCCTGCGCCAGATCGAAGGCGGAGACCCGGATGAGCTTGCCGACGAAGGCCTCGATACCCTCGAAGGCGGTCTCGTCGGGCATGTCGCGGCGCAGCGTCTTCAATTCCTGATAGGCGATGTACTGGCTGCGGATCGAGGCCGATTCCTCGGCATCGCGGGCCCACAGCTTGAACGCGTCCTGACGGCCGAGTCCCACGTCGAGGCTGCGCTTGATGTAGCGCTGCTCGCACGGGGTGAACCCGGCGAACTCGCGGAATTCCGCGATGGCGAGCGAAGCGGTCCGGCCGTAGCGCATGGGGCGTGATCCTGTTGCCGGTGGGACATCCACCACCCGCACCATGCCCCGCCCCGGGTTAGGATCGGGTTAACCATGCCCCCGGGACCGCACCCGCCGGCCGGGTAAGGTTCAGGCGCCGGGGCGTACAGCCTGAAGCGGCAGGACAACATCGTCATCCCAGCGCCGGCTGGGACCTTCATGGGCTTGGTCCGAGATCGCCTGTACCGCCCCGCGCCGGCGCTGGACAATCCGGAGAGAGGTCCCAGCCTGCGCTGGGATGACGGGGTGGTGCGCTGCGGCCAGCCCGCGTTCAGATCAGCCCGGCCAGCGGGCTCGACGGATCGGCATAGCGGCGGGTCGCCATGCGCCCGGCGCGGTAGGCGGCGCGGCCGCTTTCGACCGCCAGCTTCATCGCCCGGGCCATCAGCACCGGGTCCTTCGCCTCGGCGATGGCCGTGTTCATCAGCACCCCGTCGCAGCCCAGCTCCATCGCCACGGCCGCGTCCGAGGCCGTGCCCACGCCGGCATCGACCAGCACCGGCACCTTGGCCCCTTCCACGATCAGGCGGATCATCACCTTGTTCTGGATGCCCAGGCCCGAGCCGATCGGCGCGCCCAGCGGCATGATCGCCACGGCCCCGGCCTCTTCCAGCTGGCGCGCGGCGATCGGATCGTCGGCGCAGTAGACCATCGGCAGGAAGCCCTCCCTGGCCAGCACCTCGGTCGCGCGCAGGGTTTCGCGCATGTCGGGATAGAGCGTGCGCGCCTCGCCCAGCACCTCGAGCTTGACCAGGTCCCAGCCGCCGGCCTCGCGCGCCAGGCGCAGCGTGCGGATCGCATCCTCGGCGGTGAAGCAGCCGGCGGTGTTGGGCAGGTAGGTGATCTTGGCCGGATCGATGAAGTCGGTCAGCATCGGCGCGGCGGGGTCGGAGATATTGACCCGGCGCACCGCGACGGTGACGATCTCGGCACCCGAGGCGGCGACCGCGGCGGCGTTCTGGGCGAAGTCCTTGTACTTGCCGGTGCCCACGATCAGGCGCGAGCGGAACCTGCGGCCGGCCACGGTCCAGCTGTCGTCCTCGGTCACGTTCACGCTCTCTCCTCCCCCCACGAAATGCACGATCTCCAGCCGGTCCTGATCGGCCAGGAGCACCTCGGCCAGGGTGGCGCGCGGCACGATATCGCCGTTGCGCTCAACCGCGACCTTGGCCGGGTTGAGCCCGAGCGCGGCGACGAGATCGGCGATCGACTGGCCGGCGGGCGCGCGACGCGGCTCGCCGTTGACGATAAGGGACAGGTCGGTGGTCATGCACTGCGCAGATAGCGCTCAGGCGGCCGTGCGCAAGTTCTGCCAATGGGCAAAGGCGACCAATCCCACCCCGGCGATGGTCAGCACCGCCTCGCGCGCACCATGGCCCACGCCGAGCGCCAGGGCCATCAGCGCGATCCCGCAGGCGCCGATCAGCGCCGGACGCAGCCGGCCGTGGCGCAGCGCCGACAGCCCCAGCGTGACCAGCCCGACGGCGATGGCCAGGCCGAGGCCGAGTTCATGGACCCGCGGCGAGAGCAAGGCCCCGCCGCCCAGCCCGATCAGCGGGACCAGCACCAGCCCGAGCAGGCAATGCAGCGCGCAGAGGCCTGAAAGGAAGACCCCGAAACCGTCCAGCCGGTCCCGAATCGAGAGGATCGCGTCGCGCATCGTTCCGCCCATGTATGTTATAATGTAACATGGTTCAAGGTGGGGGTGGGTATTGGTTCCTGACGGGAAAGGATCGGGGGCAGGGGAAGGCCTCAAGCCAGGGGATCGTCCTCAACACGTCCACGTCGCCCCGGCCTTGAGCCGGGGCCCAGCTGCCTTGGCCCGTCCGCCAACCTGCGCTTCCCGCCGACAAAGCCAGCCTGGGCCTACACCTGTAGCTGCCGTCGGCAACCAGCCCACTTTGGCGCCCCGCCGCCGCACCCTACCCCACAAGACGCTTGAACTCGCGCGGGTGGGGGCGCATCGGGGCGCCATGTCTGACGCCCTCGCCGCCGGTCTGCCCGGCACCCCGTCCCTGGCCGCGGTCCGCTCGCCCCGCCCCTTGGCGCTGGCCCGCTGGCTGCTGATCGTCGCTGCGCTGGTGGTCGGCATCGTCGCCGTCGGCGGGATCACCCGGCTGACCGAATCGGGCGTGTCGATCACCGAATGGAAGCCGGTCACCGGCACGCTGCCGCCGCTCAACGCCGCGCAATGGCAGGCCGAATTCGATGCCTATCGCCAGACGCCGCAGTACCTTGAGGTGAACGGACCGCAGGGGATGACGCTGGCGACCTACAAGTTCATCTACTTCTGGGAATGGGTCCACCGCCTGATCGCGCGGCTGATCGGCACCGTGCTGATCGCGGTGACCGCCTGGTTCTGGCTGCGCGGGCAGATCCCGCCCGGCTACAAGCCGCGCCTGCTGGCGCTGATCGCGCTGATCGGCCTGCAGGGGGCGATCGGCTGGTGGATGGTGCAGTCGGGCATCGTCAACGACGTGCGGGTCAGCCACTTCCGGCTGGCGACCCACCTGCTCACCGCGCTGTTCTCGCTCGGCGGGCTGGTCTGGACCGCGCTCGATCTGCTGGCGCTGGCTCGGGGCGAGCCGCCGCACCGCTTGACCGGTTTTGCCGCGCTGGCGCTGGGCACGCTGGCGCTGCAGCTGTTCATGGGCGCGCTGGTGGCGGGGATGCGCGCCGGGCATGTCGCCAGCGACTGGCCGCTGATGCAGGGCGCGGCGGTTCCCGAGGGGATCGACTGGAGCCGCGGGGTGCTTCACGCCGCGCTCAACGATCCGTTCCTGACCCATTTCGATCACCGCTGGTTCGCCTGGGTGGTGGTGGCGGTGCTGGTGGTGATGGGCCGCAAGCTGCGCCGGATCGGCGCGCGGCCAGCCTCGGTGGCGGTGCACAGCGCCTTCGGGGTGCAGGTGCTGCTGGGCATCGCCACGGTGCTGAGCGGGATCGCGCTGTGGCTGGCGGTGCTGCACCAGCTGGTCGGCGCGCTGCTGGTGGCCGCGACCGCCTGGGGCGCGCATGCCCTCGGCGGGCGCCCGGTCGAGCGGGTCTGACCATGGACCGGGCGCCGGCGCTGATCTGGTGTCCCTTCCCCGACGCGGCCAGCGCCGAAGCCGCGGCCGGCACGCTGCTGGACGCGGGCCTGGTGGCCTGTGCCAATCTCCTGCCCGGGATGCGCTCGCTCTATGTCTGGCAGGGCGCGCGGCACACCGGCGACGAGGTCGGCGTGCTGTTCAAGACCACCGCCGCCCTGCTCGATTCCGTAATCGAGCGGCTGGGCGAGGTGCACCCCTATGACGAGCCGGCGATCCTCGGCTGGCGCTGCGATGCGGCGGCGCCCGGGACGCTGGCCTGGCTGGGCGGGCTGGGCGTTTAGCCCCGTTCGGGCCGGGCACGCCTCGACACCCATTTCACCAAGCCCGCTCAGCCTGAGCTTGTCGAAGGCCACGCGCCGTGATCAGCCCAGCAACCCGGCGACCTCGCCGCCGGGTGAAACGCAGCGGGACCAAGCTCCACCGCCGCGCGTGGGCTTCGACAGGCTCAGCCTGAGCGGGCTTGGGTCGTGGTTGGGAGCAAGGGCTTGGGCTCGAGAGCAGCCTGTCCGATTGCGCTCCATTGCCGAACTTTGACGATCTAAAGCAGCGCCCAACCTAGTAAACCCAAGACCACCATGGCTGCGGAAATCCAAGCTGCTGCAGACGCATTTGTCACATGAACCCAAAGTCGCGATTGCGATAGCAAAGGGCTGGCCATCTCGATCGCCTCCGGGGCCACGCCGGTCTGTTCCGTCAAAACCTCTGTAAAGCGCGGCCATAGGTCATGGTCCCGAACTTCGTTAGGTAGCGCTTGGCGGAGCGATGCAAAGACGTCGCCAGCGGTGTGCCATTTAGAGGCGTCAGCCTTGTCGAGTTTCACGCCAAAGGCGCGCTCAACGCTTTCGATGGCGCATATCTCGTCACCGTCGCCACCAAGGCCAACACTCTTGGGAGGGATGCCGCTCATGGCGTCCTTATACGTTTGCCATGCTCGACCGCAATGTCCGCCCCCCGCCTATTCCCGCGCCAGCCTACCCTGCCGCATCCACCAGCAGGCCAACCCATATCGACCCCCAAACCCCGCCGGTATTATTTTACCTCTCTGCAAACCCCCGCAAACCTTGACTCTGCCGGCCCCATTCGCCATTGGCGCGCCTTCCTGACCGTCGGGCCCTGCCTGCCGGTCACCGAATCATAGGGATAGACCAAGCCATGAAGGCGCTCAGCACGGTCACCCGGTCGATCAAGCCGGCCGAGGTGGAGAAGAAGTGGCATCTGATCGATGCCGATGGCCTGGTGGTCGGCCGCCTTGCGGTGATCATCGCCAACCTCCTGCGCGGCAAGCACAAGCCGAGCTACACCCCGCACGTCGATTGCGGCGATCACGTCGTCGTGATCAACGCCGGCAAGGTGCGGCTGACGGGCAACAAGCTCAAGCAGAAGGTCTACTACAAGCACACCGGCTATGCCGGCGGCATCAAGGAAGTGACCGCCGCCAAGGTGCTGGACGGCCGCTTCCCCGAGCGCGTGCTCGAGAAGGCGGTTGAGCGCATGATCCCGCGCGGCCCGCTCGGCCGGGCGCAGATGCGTGCCCTTCACCTCTACGCGGGTGCCGAGCACCCGCACGGTGGCACCCAGCCCGAACCGCTGGATGTTGCCAGCCGCAACCGCAAGAACAAGGTGGGTGCCTGATGTCCGATAACACCGTCACCGATCTCGCCGATCTCGGTGCCCTCGCCGGCGGCGCCGTTGCCGCCGACACCGCCGCCCCGGCCGCCGTGGTTCCTGCCGCGCCGACCATGCCGCTGCGCGAGAAGCAGATCGACGCGCAGGGCCGCGCCTATGCCACCGGCCGCCGCAAGAACGCCGTCGCCCGCGTGTGGATTAAGCCCGGCTCGGGCAAGGTCATCGTCAACGGCCGCGACCAGGCCGTGTACTTCGCCCGTCCGACCCTGCGCCTGGTGATCAACCAGCCGTTCCAGGTGGCCGACCGGGTCGACCAGTACGACGTGATCTGCACCGTCAAGGGCGGCGGGCTCTCGGGCCAGGCCGGCGCGGTCAAGCACGGCATCGCCCAGGCGCTGACCCGCTTCGAGCCGGTGCTGCGCAGCGCGGTCAAGGCCGCCGGGTTCCTCACCCGCGACCCGCGCGTGGTCGAGCGCAAGAAGTATGGCCGGGCCAAGGCCCGTCGCAGCTTCCAGTTCTCGAAGCGCTGATTTCCCGCCCGCCTTCCGGGGCGGGACAGGAACCGGAACAGGGGTCGGCTTGCCGGCCCCTTTTTCGTTGTGGCAGGAGCCCGGCGATGATCCGCACCGCCCGCCTGATCCTGCGCCGGCCCACCCCGGCCGCCACGGGGCTCAATGCTCCGGCGGATCGACCTCGGGCACGGCCCCGACGGGCGCGACGGGCTCGCCCGGGGCGCGCGGGGGCAGGGCGGTTTCGGGCACGGCATCGACCTGCATGTCCGCCGTGGACACGGCTTCGAGATTGCGCACGCGCACGCGCACCTCGCGGCCGTCGACCACGATCTCGTTGAAGCTGGGCGGGGTTGAGCGGACGCGCTGCGAGAGCGTGCCCGCGCCGATCATCCGCAGCGGCCCCTCCGGCGTCTCGGCGGTGAGGTCGAAGGGATCGTGGACATGGCCGGTCAGCACTCCCAGCACCCGGCGCCCGGCCAGGGCGGCCATGGCGCGGGCGCCGTTGATCGTCAGGCGCTTGCCCGAGGTGCTGCGCTCGGGCAGCGGGTGGTGCGCGGTGACCAGCACGCGCGCGCCCGGCGGCAGGGCATCGATCTGCGCCAGCGTGGCGGCCAGCGCCGGTTCGCGCACCCAGCCGTCGACCCAGGGAAAGCGCCACTGCGCGCGGGTGACGGTCTGCAGCGGGACGATGTGGAGATCGCCGAGGTCGAGCTGGCGCTCGAGCAGCGCCTCGATCGCGCGGAACCGCCGGTAGGGCGCGGCGAAGCGCTCGACCAGGTTGACATAGGGCATGTCGTGGTTGCCCGGCTCGACCGTGACCGGCGCGGCGAGCTGGCCGATCCAGGCGCAGGCGGCGCGGAACTCAGGCGGGCGCGCGCGCATGGTCAGGTCGCCGGTGACCGCCACGGCCCGCGGCCGCTCGCTGCGGATCGCCTGGGCCACCCAGTCGAGCGCGCGGCGATCCTCGCGCCCGAAGTGCAGGTCGCTGATGTGGAACAGGGTGATCGCGCCGCTCATCCCGCGCTGCCAAGCAGATCGAGCGCGAAGGGGGCAAGCGAAAAGCGCTCCGGCCGGGCCGACGGGCGCGATCGCTGCGCCGCTCATACCCGCCGGGTGAGGATCAGCCAGGCGGACACCGCATTGCTCAGGCTGTAGAGCGCATAGCCCCAGGCCCAGCCGGCCGTGCCGCTGCCGACCAGCAGCATCGTGCCGAGCAGCAGCGCGAACTCGGCGAGCAGGCTGCCGCGCCCGCCGAGCGAGCGGAACAGCCAGCCGACCTGCGCCAGCACCGGGTGGCCGCTGTCGAGCACGGCCCGGTGCAGCGCGAAGTTCGCGATGCCCAGGAGGAAGCAGACGAGCAAGGCCATGCCGCCAGCATAGCCCTGCCGCCCGACAAAGCCATACGTGCCTGAGCGCAGCCGGCCGGGCAGGGCTGCCCCGCCGCAGGCCGGGTCCTAGCCGGCCAGCAGGCCCTCCGCGGCGATCTTCTTCTGCCAGACCAGCGGGGCGAGCTTGTGGACGTTCTGCCCGGTCGAATCGACCGCGACCGTCACCGGCATGTCGACCACGTCGAACTCGTAGATCGCCTCCATGCCGAGGTCCGCGAAGCCGACCACCTTGGCGCCCTTGATCGCGCGCGCCACCAGATAGGCCGCGCCGCCCACCGCCATCAGGTAGGCGCTTTCGTGGCGGGCGATCGATTCGGTCGCCGCCGGGCCACGCTCGGCCTTGCCGACGCAGGCGAGCAGGCCCTGGCCCAGCATCATGTCCATGAAGCTGTCCATCCGGGTGGCCGTGGTCGGCCCGGCCGGGCCGACCACCTCGTCGCGCACCGGATCGACCGGGCCGACATAGTAGATCACCCGGCCCCTGAAATCGACCGGCAGCTCCTCGCCCTTGGCCAGCATGTCCTTGATCCGCTTGTGCGCGGCGTCGCGGCCGGTGAGCATCTTGCCGTTGAGCAGGATGCGGTCGCCCTGCTTCCAGCTCTTGACCTCCTCGGCGGTCAGCGTGTCGAGGTTGACCCGCCTGGCGGCGCTGTCGGGCGCCCACTGCACCTGGGGCCATTCGTCCAGGTTGGGCGCTTCGAGGAAGGTCGGGCCCGAACCGTCGAGCGTGAAGTGCGCATGGCGCGTGGCGGCGCAGTTGGGGATCATCGCCACCGGCTTCGAGGCGGCATGGCACGGCGCGTCGAGGATCTTGACGTCGAGGATGGTCGAGAGCCCGCCGAGGCCCTGGGCGCCGATGCCCAGCGCGTTGACCTTGTCGAAGATCTCGATCCGCAGCGCCTCGATATCGTTCGCGGGCCCGCGCTGCTTGAGCTGGGCCATGTCGATCGGCTCCATCAGCGCCTGCTTGGCCAGGAGCATGCAGTGCTCGGCCGTGCCGCCGATGCCGATGCCCAGCATGCCCGGCGGGCACCAGCCGGCACCCATCTGCGGCAGCATCTCCACCACCCAGTCGACGATCGAATCCGACGGGTTCATCATCTTGAACTTGGTCTTGTTCTCCGACCCGCCACCCTTGGCCGCGACATCGACCGAGATCGTCCTGCCCGGCACCATGGTGACGTGGAGTACCGAAGGCGTGTTGTCGCGGGTGTTGCGGCGGGTGAAGGCCGGATCGGCCAGGACCGAGGCGCGCAGCTTGTTGTCGGCGTTGAGGTAGGCGCGGCGCACGCCCTCGTCGACGACCTCCTGCAGCGAGCGGTCGCTCTCCAGCCGGCAGTCCTGGCCCCATTCGATGAAGACGTTGACGATCCCGGTGTCCTGGCAGATCGGACGGTGCCCTTCGGCGCACATCCGGCTGTTGGTGAGGATCTGCGCGATCGCGTCCTTGGCCGCCGGGCCCTGCTCGGCCTCGTAGGCATCGCCCAGCGCGCGGATGTAGTCCATCGGGTGGAAATAGCTGATGTACTGCAACGCGTCGGCAACGCTCTCGATCAGATCAGCTTCGCGAATCGTGACCATGTCCGCCATGACGTGCCCTGCTCCTTCATCCCGGATGAACCCTCGCGGCGCCCATAGGCCCAAGCCCGCGCCGCCGTAAAGCCGCTTCGACGGGACAGCCCGCGCCGACCCGCCCAGCCCGCTGTGGCCGCGGCGATACGCCATTCGGCGCATCGCCTTGCGGGCCTGAAACCGCTTGGCGGGAAAAGGGCCTTGTCCTAGAAGGCGGAACGTTGCAGTGGTGTATTGCTGCCGTATAACACCACCGACCCCACGGCACGGCAGGCCGACAGGACGATGACGGGCAGGACAGAGACGGAATGACGATTGTGCAGGAACGCGCCAGCACCGCCCGCCGGGCGATGATCGACAGCCAGCTGCGGGTCAGCGGCGTCAACGATCCGGCGGTTCTCGCGGCGCTCGACCGGGTCGCGCGCGAGGATTTCGTGCCCGCCGCCCAGCGTGACCACGCCTATATCGACCGCGCCCTGCCGCTGGGCGACGGGCAGGCGCTGCCCGCGCCGCTGTTCCACGGCCTGGCGCTGTGCGAGGCCCGGATCCAGCCGGGTGAGCGCGTGCTGGTGGTGGCCGCGGCGGGCTATCTGGCGGCGCTGGCAACCGAACTGGGCGCCACGGTGCGGCAGCTTGGCCCGGCCGAGGCCGTGGCTGCGGCCACGCCCGCGGAGGGGCCCTGCAGCCTGATCCTGATCGATGGCGCGATCGAGCAGCTCCCGGCGGCGTTGGGCGACCAGCTGGCCGAGGGCGGCCGGATCGTCACCGGCACGGTCGAGCGCGGTGTCACCCGGCTCGCGGTCGGCGCCAAGGCCGCGGGCACCGTGGCCCTTCTGCCGGTGACCGACATCGGCATTCCGGTCCTGGCCGAATTCGCCGCGCCCAAGCGCTGGAGTTTCTGATGGGGCCGATGCGCGGACCGGGCGCGCTGCGCACCGCGCTGCGGCTGGGCGCCGCGCTGGGGACCGTCCTGGCCGCCATGCCGCTGCGCGCCGATGACCTGCGCGATGCCCTGACCAGCGCCTATGCCACCAACCCGACGATCCAGGCCGCCCGGGCCAACCAGCGCGCGGTGGACGAAGGGGTGCCGCTGGCCCGCTCGAACGCGCTGCCCAGCCTGTCGGGCCAGGTCAACTTCGTCGAGTTCATCAAGCGCAACCCGGTGGCCTTCACCGCGCCGCTGCGCGCCCTGTCGAGCCAGGTGAACATGGGCGTGCCGGTCTATTCGGGCGGTGCCGTGCGCAACGCCATCGAGGCGGCGGAAATCCGCGTCGAGGCGGGCCAGCAGGATCTGCGCGGCACCGAGGCCGGCCTGTTCAGCCAGGTTGTCGCGGCCTACATGGACGTGATCCGGGATTCGGCGATTGTCGGGCTCAACCGCAACACCGTGCAGGTGCTCGAGGTCAACCTGCGCGCAACCACCGATCGCTACGAGATCGGCGACCTGACCCGCACCGACGTGGCCCAGTCGCAGTCGCGCCTGGCGCTGGCCCGCGGCGACCTGCGCACTGCCGAGGTCAACCTGCTGTCCAGCCGCGAGCGCTATGTCCAGATCGTGGGCAAGGCCCCGGCCGATCTGGCGCCGCCGCCGCCGCTGCCGGGCATGCCGGCCAGCCCGGACGAGGCGGTCGACTTCGCGCTGGAGCACAACCCCGATCTGCTGGCCGCCCAGGAACGGAGCAAGGCGGCCAAGATCGACGTGCGCGTGGCCGAGGCGGCCAAGCTGCCGACGGTCTCGGTCAACACCCAGGGCGCCTACCAGAACACGCTCGGCACGCTGGGCACGATCCCGGGCGGAATTCCGGCGCTGCAGCAGTTCACCACGGCCCAGGCCTCGGTCAGCCTGTCGCTGCCGCTGTTCCAGGGTGGCCGGCCGGCGGCGCAGACCCGCCAGGCCCAGGCCCGCGAAGGCGCGGCGCTGGAAACCGAGATCGCGACCGAGCGCGCGGTCATCGCCAGCGTCCGCTCGGCCTTCGCGCAGTGGCGCGCCGCCAACGAGATCATCGCGATGAACCAGACCGCGGTCGATGCCGCGGCGCTCAGCCTCGAGGGCGTCAAGGCCGAGAACTCGGTGGGCAACCGCACGATCCTCAACATCCTCGATGCCGAACAGGAGCTGCTGCGCGCGCAGGTCCAGCTCGTCGCGGCGCGGCGCAACGCCTATGTCGCCGGGTTCAACCTGCTGTCGGCGATGGGCAAGGCCGATGCCGACGATCTCGGGCTCGACGGCGGCGCACTGTATGATCCGCAAACCAATTACGAGCGGGTGCGGCACCGCATCTTCGACTGGGACAAGGACCCCGCGCCGGTGGCGCAGTCGACCCGCACGGTCGACACCCCCGCGCAGGACGCAACAAGTCCGGTGAAATCCCTGCCTTGAGCGTGTAAGCCAAAACTGTCGCGATTCGGGACGCGGCATGAATTGCGAATCGGGGGGGTATCGACAATGCGGCAGGCAGGCGAACCATCGGTCGAGGAGATCCTCGATTCGATCAAGAAGGTGATCGCCCGGGACAGCCGCACTCCCGCCGTCGAGGAACGCCGCGTGCACCAGCTTCGTCCGGTGCGCGATCCCGCCGAGGACGAGGTGCTTGATCTGACCGAGGCCGCGGCGCTCGATCCCGAGGTGGCCGCGCCGACCGATGCGGCCGAGGACGGCCCGCTGCTGGCCGATGCCGCGGTCGATGCGATGCGCGATTCGCTGGCTGCGCTGGCCACCATGGCGGCGCCGGGCGCCGCGCCGCAGATCGTCCGGGCCGGGGAAACCTCGCTCGAGGGCCTCGTGCGCGAGATGCTGCGCCCGCTGCTGGCCGACTGGCTCGACAAGAACCTGCCGCCGCTGGTCGAGCGCATGGTCGCGGCCGAGATCGCGCGGATCGTCGGCAAGAAGGGCTGAACCGGTTTGACCGACCGCGAGGCTGCGCGTGAGGACGGGCGTGAGGACGCCGGGGGCGCGTCCGCACTGGCCCAGGCGCGTGCAGCGCTTGCCAAGACCGTGGGTGACGGCCCGCAGCGCCAGATCTTTCTCTGCGCCGAACCCCAGAAGGGGGAATGCTGCACGCCCGAGGTGGGCAGCTCCGCGTGGAAGTACCTGAAGAAGCGGGTCAGGCAGCTCGGGCTTGACGGTCCGGGCGGAGTGGCGCGGACCAAGGCCGACTGCCTGCGGATCTGCGCTGCCGGCCCGGTCGCCGTGGTCTGGCCCGACGGGGTCTGGTATCACTCCTGTACCGAGCCGGTGCTCGAACGGATCCTCCAGGAACACCTGATCGGAGGCACGCCGGTGGACGAGTTCCGGTTGCGCCCGGAGGATGCGGCCGGCGGCTGACCCCGGTCTGGTCTGGTCTGATCTGGTCTGGCCGCTGTTGCCGGATCGCGCCGGGCGCCTCAGCCGAACCCTTCCGCCAGGAACCGCGCGCCCAGCGTGGCCAGCAGCGCGGCGCCGTGGGGCAGCACGGTCTCGTCCAGCACCATGCGGGTCGAATGGATTCCGCAGCACTGGCGCCAGTCGTCGTCGGCATGGGCCATGCCAAGAAAGAACATCGCCCCGGGGACCTTTTCCAGCAGGTAGGCGAAGTCCTCGGCGCCCATGATCGGATCGGCCAGCCGCTGGAAGGCGCCGGCACCGAGCAGGTCGCGGGTGATCCGCTCGCCGAAGTCGACCGCGCGGGGATCGCAGACGGTCACCGGGAAGCCCTCGGTCACGGTCACCCGGGCGGTCAGCCCATGCGCGGCGGCGATGCCTTCGGCCACCATGGCCAGGCTCTCGCGGATTCGCGCGCGGTTGGCGGGGGAGAGGGTGCGCATGGTGCCGCGCATTGCGACGCGATCGGCAATCACGTTGTGCGTGCTGCCCCCCTCGATCCGGGCGATGGTCAGGACCACCGGATCGTGCACGCTGAACTTGCGTGTGACCATGGCCTGCAGCGCCATGACGATCTCGCAGGCGACCGGCATCGGATCGAGCGTCTCGTGCGGGAGCGAGGCATGGCCGCCGCGGCCTTCGACCACGATGTCGATCTGGTCGGCGCCGGCCAGCAGCGGCCCGGCGCGGCCGCCGACCAGACCGTGCGGGGCATTGGGCATGACGTGCAGTGCGAAGGCGGCGTCGGGCAGCGGATCGATCAGGCCGTCGTCGAGCATGAAGCGCGCGCCGTGATGGCCTTCCTCGCCCGGCTGGAACATGAACTGGACCTCGCCGGCCAGCTCGGCCTGGCGTGCGCAGAGCAGCCGCGCGGCGCCGACCAGCATCGCGGTGTGGGCATCGTGGCCGCAGGCGTGCATCGTGCCCGGCACGGTCGAGGCGAAGGCCAGGCCGGTCTCCTCCGGCATCGGCAGGGCATCCATGTCGCCGCGCAGCAGGACCCGCCGGGCACCCGCCGCCCCCGGCGCGGCGCTGCCCCTGAGCGTGGCGACCAGCCCGGTGGTGGAAGGGCCCTCGCGCCAGTCGAGCGGCAGCCCCGCGAGGGCTGCGCGCACCTTGTCGCGGGTCCGCGGGGTGTGCAGCCCCAGCTCGGGTTCGGCATGGATCGCGCGGCGCAGGGCGACAATGTCGGGGGCCAGGCCCCGGGCTGCGGCAAGCAGATCGGCGTGTAGCATGGCCGCATCTTACCCCGCCGCGCCCCGCTGTCGAGAGCGCCGCGGGGGCGGGGTGCGCTGACCGGGCTCAGGCCTGGGGCAGGCCGATCCGCGCCGCGATTCGCTGCGCCGCGCGGTTGTGCGCGATCACCGAGACCACCAGCAGCACGTTGAGCACCAGCGACTGGTACAGGAAATACCAGAGCGGGCTGCCTGCCAGCATCGCCAGCCCCAGCACGATCGCGCGCGGGTTGGGGCCAAGGATCTTGCACAGCAGCAGCAGCGGCGGGGCCTCGGCGCGCACCGCGCCGCGGATCGCCTCGCGCCGGGCCGGATCGTCCTGCCCCGCCGCCACGGCCGCGTCGATCCGCAGCGCATGGGGGGTCAGTCCGGTGGCAAGGGCGAGGTAGGCCGAGACCAGCCCGCCGAACAGGCTGCGCCCGGTGGCGGAATCGGCGGCATGGCTGTTGCGGATCCACGGCGTGCCATAGACCCACCACTGGTACTGGCGGCGCTGGACCTCGACATGGTTCGCCTGGACGACGTGGCTGAGCCCGGCGGCCCACATCCAGGCCCAGGCGATCCACCGTTCGCCAGGTGCGGCCATTCCGGCGAGCAGCCAGCCGAGCACCAGATAGAGCACGATATGGCTGCAATAGTCGCACAGCCCGTCGACCATCTCGCCGATCGGGCTCGAGCGGCCGGTCAGCCGGGCCAGATCGCCGTCGGCGCCGTCAACCACGTGCCAGGTCATGTGCAGTGCCATGCCGAGCAGGGCCGAGAGCGGCCAGGACAGCAGCCCGAACGCCGGGCCGGCATAGGCGCAGGCGGCCGCGACCACGCAGGACCCGCCGACCACCGAGACCATGTTGGGCGTGAGCGGAGTCGGCGCGAGCAGGCGGGCCAGCTGCCAGGCCAGCGGGTGGTAGAGGTAATGGTTGAGCGGATCCTGCAATTCGCGCGGGCGCTGGGGCCGCTGCGGCCGTCCTGCCGCTACGGCAACCGTTGCTTCCTGGTGACTCAAGCCCATGCTCCCCTGTCCGCAGGCGCCGCTGCGGGCTGTCCTGTGACCGTCGTGATACCGTCTTACTGCAACCCAACCGTCATATAGGCTTGCGGGGGGCGCCAAGCCAACTATAGTCGCCGCGCATCGGGTGCACCAGTGTGCCGTACCGGCGTGGACGCGGGCTGCAACGGCCGGTGCCAGCAGCGCCAGCGCGACGGTCATCAATGTGTGGCGTCACAGGTCCGGCTGGACCCGGACGTGTCCCGCGCGACGGGGAGGGGGTTGCCGGCCGGAGAGGGCCGGGCCCGGTCCCGGCGCGAAGTCTTAACCAGGGCGCCGGAGCCGTTTGGGTACTCCAGATCGTCCGCCTGAAGGGGTTCTAGTTAATGAAGTCAATCAAGGTTGCCGTGATCGGTGTTGGCAACTGTGCGAGTTCGCTGGTGCAGGGCGTGGCCTATTACCGGCAGAACAACTCCTCGCAGGGTCTGATCCATGACGTGATTGGCGGTTACGGAGCTGGCGACGTCGATTTCGTGCTCGGCATCGATGTCGACAAGCGCAAGGTGGGCAAGGACATTGCCGAGGCGATCTTCGCCGCGCCCAACTGCACCGCCGTGTTCCACCCCGAGGTGCCGGCCACCGGCGCCAAGGTGATCATGGGCAAGATCCTCGACGGCGTGGCCGATCACATGACCGGCATGGGCGACAAGGGCTTCATCCTCGCCGACGAGGCCGAGGCCACCAAGGAATCGATCGTCGCCGCGATCAAGGACAGCGGGGCCGAGGTGCTGGTCAACTTCCTGCCGGTGGGCAGCGAGACCGCGACCGAGTTCTACATGGAATGCGCGCTGGAAGCGGGCGTGGCCGTGGTCAACTGCATGCCGGTGTTCATCGCCAGCCGTCCCGAGTGGGAAGCCAAGTTCCGCGAGAAGCGCATCCCGATCGTTGGTGACGACATCAAGGCGCAGGTCGGCGCGACGATCGTGCACCGCGTGCTGTCCAGCCTGTTCGCCGCCCGCGGCGTCACGGTCGAGCGGACCTACCAGCTCAACACCGGCGGCAACACCGACTTCATGAACATGCTCGATCGCCAGCGGCTGGGCAGCAAGAAGGAATCGAAGACCGAGGCGGTGCAGGCCATGCTCGCCCAGCGGCTCGAGGACGAGAACATCCACGTCGGTCCGTCGGACTATGTGCCGTGGCAGAAGGACAACAAGCTGTGCTTCCTGCGCCTGGAAGGCGCGCAGTGGGGCAACGTGCCGATGAACCTCGAGCTGCGCCTCTCGGTCGAGGACAGCCCGAACTCGGCGGCCTGCGTGATGGACGCGATTCGCTGCTGCAAGGTCGCGCTCGAGCGCGGCGAGGGTGGCGCCCTGGTCGGTCCGTCGGCCTACTTCTGCAAGCATCCGCCGCAGCAGTTCAGCGACGACACCGCCGCCCACATGGTCGAGGAGTACATCTCGGCCACGGCGATCGCGGCCGAATAAGCGACACCGCCCGGGGCGCGGCATGGACGCGGTGATCATCGCCGCCGGCTATGGCAGCCGGCTGCGCGACCTGTCCGATTCCAAGCCGCTCACCCCGGTGGCGGGCGTGCCCCTGATCGAACTGGGGGTGCGCCAGGCCCATGCCGCCGGCGCCGCCCGGGTCACCGTGGTGACCGGGCACGAGGCGGCACGGGTCGAGGCCTTCCTGGCCGATCTGTCGCGCCGCAGCGGCATCGAGGTCCTGACCGAGCGGGTCGCCGACTGGTCGCGGCCCAACGGTTTCTCGGTGATGGCCGGCGCCGCCCGCGTCGCCCGCGCCGGCGGGCGCGACTTCCTGCTGATGATGGCCGACCACCTGTTCGCGGCCGAGATCCTGCATCGCCTCGTCCGGGTCGGCGCGCCCGACCGCGGGGTGACCCTGGCGATCGACCACCGCACCGACAGCCCGCTGGTCGATCCCGACGATGCCACCTGGGTGCGGTTGGGCGCCGCCGGGCGGATCGCGGCGATCGGCAAGACCATCGCACCCTACGATGCGGTCGACTGCGGGGCCTTTCTCGCCACCCCCGAGCTGCCCGAGGCGATCGCCGAAGCCATTGCCGCCGGGGCCGCCGGCAGCCTGTCGGACGGGATGCAGCGCCTGGCGGACCGGGGCCGCGCCGCCACGCTCGATCTCGGCACGGCCTGGTGGATCGACGTCGACGATCCGCGCGCCCATGCCCTGGCCGAGGCCCAGGCCCCCACGGCGCTCGCCCCGCTCTACGGCTAGCTTCGCTTCCGCTGGCGTGGCGGCGGCACCAGCCCGGTCAGGGATACTTGATGCGGATCCGGGTCAGCAGGCCGGCGCGGGGAATCGCCAGGCGGACCGAGCGGAACGCCGGCAGCCCGGCCAGCGTGCTGGGATTGTTCGAGAAGCCGTAGCCCTCGTCGGGCAGGCCCAGGCCGGTGCGGTCGAAGGTCTGGCTGGCGTTCTCGTCGTGGTAGATCGCGATGGCATAGACCCCGGGGGCGGGGATGAACAGGCAGCCGGTGGTCGTGCCGGCCTTCGCCGGGACCCGGCCGACATAGAGCGAACCGTGCTTGACCAGGAACTTGCGCGGATTGTCGGCATAGAGCGTGATCGCGATCAGGCCCTTGTCGCTGGTGACGCCCTCGACCGCGACCTCGATCCAGGTGGCGCTGGCCGGGCCGGTGCATCCCGCCGGAGCCGCCTCGGCCCGGGCCTGCCCCGAGGCCAGCGAACCTGCCAACGCCAGCCCTGCCGCGAGTGGCAGCGACATGCGGCGTCGCGAACCCATCTTCATCCCATCGCTCCTGCGGGAGTCCGTCCCATCACCCTTGGCCGCGGCCCGTGGCCCCCACTGCCCGATGAATCAAGCCCCGGCAAGTGCTTGGCGCCGGTCTGTCGGGGCGCGCGCCGCCGCCAACGGTGTGGAAAACGCCGCGCCGCGCGGTTGTGGCCGCGGCCCCCGCTGTCTAACCCCGAATTGTAAGGAACCTTACCCGCATGACCGTGCCGCTGATCTCTCCGTCCCTGCTCTCGGCCGATTTCGCGCGGCTGGGCGAGGAAGTTCGCGCGATCGACGCGGCCGGGGCTGACTGGATCCATGTCGACGTGATGGACGGGCACTTCGTTCCCAACCTCACGATCGGCCCGATGGTGGTCAAGGCGCTGCGCCCGCACACCGCCAAGCCGTTCGACGTCCACCTGATGATCAGCCCGGTCGACGCCTATGTCGAGGCCTTCGCCGCCGCCGGCGCCGACATCATCACGGTCCACCCCGAGGCCGGCCCGCACGTCCACCGCACGGTCCAGCTGATCCGCTCGCTCGGCAAGCAGGCGGGCATCTCGCTCAATCCGGCCACACCGGCCAAGATGCTCGATTACCTGATCGACGAGATCGACCTGGTGCTGGTGATGAGCGTCAATCCCGGCTTCGGCGGGCAGAGCTTCATCACCAGCCAGCTGCGCAAGATCGAGGCCGTGCGCAAGATGATCGACAAGACCGGGCGGCCGATCCGGCTCGAGGTCGATGGCGGGGTCGATGCGGTCACCGCGCCGCAGTGCGTCGCCGCCGGGGCCGATGTCCTGGTGGCCGGCACGGCGACCTTCCGCGGCGGACCGGAGCGCTATGCCGCGAACATCGCCGCCCTCAAGGGACTGGGCTGAACCGATGGTCGATCTCGCCGCCCGCCCCGCCGCCACGACAGGCGCCGGCTTGCGCGGTGGCGAGGCCCCGGCCGTGCCCCTGCCGGCCGACCAGCCGGAGCCCCATGCGATGACCGGCCTGTCCTCCGATCTGTCTTCCGATCTGTCCTCCGACCCCGCCGGCGAGGTGATCGAACCCGGCCGCATGCTGGCCCTGGCCGATTTCTCGCCGCCTTCGCTCTCCCCCGGCGAGCGGCTGGTCCGTCTGGCCTACGGGCTGGGGCTGCGCGGCAGCCTGATGGGGGCCTTCCGCAAGCCGTCGAAGCGGCGCCTGCTGGCGACGGTGGCCAATCCCCTGCCGGGCGACCGCGTAGCCGGCACCGCGCTGCGCGCCGGGCACTTCCTGCTGCACGGGGTCAAGCTGCCGATCGCCCAGGCCGAGCTGGCCGGCGTCGCGCGGATGGCCCCGCCCCTCGAGCGCTATGTCCACGGCTTCACCTGGCTGGCCGATCTCGAGGCGGCCGGCAGCCGCGACCAGGGGGCGCCGCTGGCCGAGCGGATCCTGGCCGCCTGGCTCGAAGCCAACCCCGAACCGCCGGCCCGGGCCGCCAAGGCCGGCAGCTGGACGGTCTCGCTCACCGGCACCCGGCTGCTGTCGTGGCTGGTCCATGCCCCGCTGATCCTGTCGGGCGGGTTGCGCACCCGCATGCTCGGGATGATCGATGGCCATGCCCGCTGGCTCGACCGCAATGTCGGACGCGGCGAGGATCTGCTCGCCCAGCTGGCCGGCTGGTGCGCGCTGGTCGCCACCGGGCTGCTGCTGCCCGACGGCAAGGGCCGCCGGCTCCATGCCGAGGCCGGGCTGATCCGCTGCCTCGGCGAGCTGATCGGCGACGATGGCGGCACCCTGGCGCGCAGCCCGCTGGCGCAGATGGAGGCGATCGCGCTGCTGGTGCGGCTGTCGGCCTGCTACCGCGCGCTGCGCGGCGATCCGCCGCAGGCGGTGCAGGGCACGCTGGGCCTGCTGGTCCCGCCGCTGCTGGCGCTGACCCATGGCGACGGCTCGCTCGGCTCGTGGCAGGGCGGCTGGGCCGTGGCCGCCGATGAGGTGGCGCGGCTGGTCGAGGCCTCGGGGGTGCGCACCCGGCCGCTGCGCGACGTGCGCCAGTGGGGCTATCAGCGCGCGGTGGCGCAGAAGACGATCCTCCAGTTCGATGCCGCTCCGCCGCCGATGGCGCGGCACGCGCGGACCGGCTGCGCCTCGACCCTGGCCTTCGAGCTGAGCCATGCCGGCCAGCGCATCGTGGTCAACTGCGGCGGCGCCGCCGCGGCCGGGGGACTGATCCCGGCGCGGCTCGAGCAGGGGCTGCGCGCCACGGCGGCCCATTCCACCCTGGTGCTCGACGACGCCAATTCCACCGCCGTGCTGATCAACGGCAAGATCGGCAGCGGGGTCGGCGAGGTCGAGGTCGACCGGCGCACCCTGCTGGGCGAGCGCAACAGCGGGGCGACCCGGATCGAGGCGAGCCATGACGGCTATGTCGCGCGCTACGGCCTGGTCCACCGCCGCATCCTGATCCTGCGCGATGACGGCACCGAGCTGCGCGGCGAGGACCTGCTGGTGCCGACCCGTGGCAAGGGCGCCAAGGGCAAGGTTGCCTTCGCGATCCGCTTCCATCTCGGTCCCGGGATCGAAGTGGGCCAGTCGCCCGATGGCCAGGGCGTCGGGCTGGCCCTGCCCGATGGCTCCTACTGGCAGTTCCGCGTCGGCGGCGGCGAGGTGGCGGTCGAGGAATCGCTGTGGGCCGACGGCAATGCCCGCCCGGTGGCGATCCAGCAGATCGTGGTGCAGGGCCTGGTCAGCCGCGGCGGCGGCAACTTCGCCTGGCTGCTCAAGCGGATGGGCTGACAGCTTCGATCTGGATCCCGACCTCGGTCGGGTTTCGCGCAGAGACCCCGGAGACCGCGAAGCGGTAAAGGGTCAGCCATCATCCGGAACCGGGGCTTGCCGCGGGCCATTCGCCTCGGCGTCCTCTGCCGTCTGTGCGATCTCTGCGAGACACGCGCCCACCCGCCAGAGGGCTCACCCCTTCCGGAATGGCGTGCGCTCACCCAGCAGCAATTGCTCCTGCGCCACGCCCGCGCGTTCCCGCTCCAGAAAGTCGGCTACCGCCGCGCGGAAGCCGGGGTGAACGATGTGGTGGGCCGAGATCGTCTGGACCGGCTCGTAGCCGCGCGCCAGCTTGTGCCCGCCCTGGGCCCCGGCCTCGACCCGGGCGAGGCCGCGGGCGATCGCGGCGTCGATCGCCTGATAGTAGCACAGCTCGAAATGGAGGAAGGGCTTGTCGATCCGCGCGCCCCAGTAGCGCCCGTAAAGTGCGTCACGACCGATGAAGTTGAGCGCCCCGGCCACCGCCTCGCCGTGCTGGAAGGCCAGGACCAGCAGGATCCGTTCGGCCATGCGCTCGCCCAGCAGGGTGAAGGCGGCGCGGGTCAGGTAGGGCCGACCCCATTTGCGCGCGCCGGTGTCCTGGTAGAACCCCCAGAAGGCATCCCAGTGTTCGGGCCGGATGTCGGAGCCGGTCAGCTGGCGGATCTCCACCCCGTCCTGGGCCGCGGCGCGCTCCTTGCGCAGGGTCTTGCGCCGCGCCGAGGACAGGGTGCCGAGAAAGTCCGCGAAGCCGGCATAGCCGCGGTTCTCCCAGTGGAACTGGATGTCGCTGCGCAGCAGCCAGCCGGCCGCCTCGAACAGGGGGACCTGCGCCGGCTCGATGAAGGTGGCATGGGCCGAGGACAGGCCGTTGCCCTCGCACAGCGCCTCGGCGCCGCGCAGCAGGGCCAGCCCCAGCCGCGGCTCGCGGGTCAGCAGCCGCGGCCCGGTGGCCGGGGTGAAGGGCACGGCGATCTGCAGCTTGGGGTAATAGTCGCCCCCGGCCCGGTGCCAGGCATCGGCCCAGCTGTGATCGAACACGTATTCGCCCTGGCTGTGGAGCTTGCGATAGGCGGGCAGCGCCGCGACCAGCCGGCCGGCCGCGTCGCGGATCGCCAGCGGCACCGGGTCCCAGCCGCTGCGCCCGCCGACGCTGCCCGAATCCTCGAGCGCGGTGAGAAAGGCGTGGCTGACGAAGGGGTTGGCGCCATCGGTCAGCGCGTCCCACTCGGCGGCGGTGAACTGGCCTACCGCCCGGCCGAGCTCGACCGTGACCGCCTGGTCCCCCGGTGCGGCCGGATCCTCGGCGCCGGGCGCGGTCACGGCACCCCGGCTCCCTCGACCGTCGGCGCATCGGCGTGATCCAGCGCGCGGGCGAGCAGCTCCGGGCTGCGCACGGTCCAGGTGACCAGCGGCAGTCCGCGCCGGCGCTGGGCGCGCGGGAACCGGGCCGGCAGGTCGCGGATATCGTAGGAGAGGAAATCGGGCTGGGCCTGCCACAGCGCCCGATGGCGGCGCCAGCGCCCGGCCAGGGCCTTGTCGTCCTGCTCGGAGACGACCAGCCCGCGCACGGTGTGCGGGGCATGGCGGCGGAACCAGCGGACGATGCGCGGATCGAAGCTCATCACCGCATGGGCGCCGCGATAGCCTTCGAGCACCCGCCGCACCGCCAGGCACAGCGCGCCGATCCGGCCATCGGGCGGGGCCTTGAGCTCGATCAGCAGCGGCACCTGCCCGGCGACCAGATCGAGCAGCTGGCGCAGCGTGGGCACGGCATCATCGCTGCCGAGCAGGCGCAACGTGGCCAGCTGGGCGGCGGTGCGGTCGGCCAGGGCGCCGGTCACGCCGGTCAGCCGCTCGAGGGTCTCGTCGTGGAACACCACCGGGCGCCCGTCGCTGGCCTTGTGGACATCGCATTCGATCCCGAAGCCGCGGGCGATCGCGGCTGCGGCGGCGGTCAGTCCGTTCTCCGGCGCGCCCGGGCCGTGAAGCCCGCGGTGCGCGAAAGTTGCGCCGCGCAACCAGGCCACGCGGTCGGGATCGGGCGCCGGCGCGAGCCAGCGGTCAAGCGGGCTTAACAGCGACAATCGCGTCCACCTCCACCGCGGCGCCAAGCGGCAGGACCGGCACGCCCACCGCGCTGCGCGCATGCTTGCCCGCCTCGCCGAACACGGCGGCCATCAGCTCGGAGGCGCCATTGGCGACCTTCGGCTGATCGGTGAAGGTCGCCGTCGAACTGACGAAGGCGCCCAGCTTGACCACGCGTTCGACCCGCGTCAGCGAGCCCAGCGCGGCCTTCAGCTGGGCCAGGATCATCAGCGCGCAGGCCTGCGCGGCGGCGGTCCCGGCCTCGACCGAGACGTCCTCGCCGAGCCGCCCGGTGACGAGCGCGCCGTTGACGAACGGCAACTGCCCCGAGACATGGGCCAGCCCGCCGGCGATCACCACCGGGACATAGGCGGCCACCGGCGCGGCCGGGGCGGGGAGGGCCAGGCCGAGTGCGGCGAGGCGGGATTCGATATCGGCGTCGGTCATGCGGGGTCTCCGGTCAGGCGGTCGAGCAGCCAGGGCAGGGCTCCGGCCCAGTGGTCGATCCGGGCATGGGCGTGCCCGGCGTCACGGGCGCAGGGGATCAAGGGGGCCAGTTCGGGCTCGCCGCAGAAGTGCAGGCGGCCAAGCGTGGGGACGTGTTCGGCGGCCGAGCCATGATGCTGGGCGATGTCGTCGATGAACACGGCGCGGCTCGGGCGGTATTCCTCGACGATCCGGCGCAGCGCCGGGCCCTTGGGGCCAAGGTTGGTATAGACCTTCAGCGCCAGTCCGTGGCCCCGCAGCTGGTCGGTGCGGCGCGCCTGGTGGTGGTCGCCGAGGTTGGTGAGCACGACCACGTCGGCCACCTCGCCCAGTGCGCCGATCGCCTCGACCGCCCCGGCGATCGGGACCTGGCGGTGCATTTCGGTGGTGAAGAACAGGTCGAGCAGCCGCCAGATCTCGGCCGGCGCGACGGGATCGCCGCTGGCGGTCCAGGTCATCGAGCGGGCGAAATCGTTGCCGCCCATGCGGAAGGTCACGCCCTGCGCCTCGCCCAGCCAGGCGCGGAACGGGCCGATCATGTGCAGCAGCACTTCGTCGCAGTCGCTGATCACGAGCGGGCGGCTCATCGTGCCAGCCCCGCGGCGGCACGCGCCAGCGCCTCGGGCGGAACCCCGAGATGCGCCGCAGCCCCGACCAGATCGGGCTCGTGCGCGGCGAGGAAGTCGAGCACTGCGCCCAGCACCGCCGGATCGCCCAGTCCCCCGCGCAGCGCCTCGGGCGTCAACCCGGTCAGGGCGAGCAGGCGCTCGGCCCGGCTCTCGCTCTGCAGCAGCCAGCCCAGCGCGCCGAGCGCGAGGGTCTGGGGATCAGCGGGGGATGAGGGGTCACGGAGAATTGTCAGGGTCTTTCGCAGGGCATAGACACGGGCAGCAAGGCATTCGCTGGGCGGGATTGCAAGTGGCAAAGAGAATACTCGTTGTCGAGGACAACGATCTGAACCGGAAGCTCTTCTGCGACGTGCTGAAGAGCCAGGGCTTTGCTGTCGAACCGGTTGCCGATGGCGCACAGGCGCTTGATCGCGCACGGGAATTCGTTCCGAACCTGATCATCATGGACATCCAGCTGGCCGACGTATCGGGTGTCGAGCTGATCGAGCGGGCGAAGGCCGACGCGCTGCTGCGGCCGATCCCGGTGCTGGCCGTCACCGCCTATGCCGGGCGCGGCGACGAGGAGCGCATCCGCGATGCCGGGGCCGAGGGCTATCTCGCCAAGCCGGTGTCGATCGGCCCCTTCCTCGCCGCGGTGCGCGGCCTGCTCGACAAGGCGGGGGCATGAGCGCCCGGGGCAGACCGGCCGTGGTCGCGGCGCCGCAGTGGGGCATGGCATGAGGGCAGTGATGAGCGGATTGCTTGACTTCGCCGGCGCGCCCGGCTTTGGCCTTGGCCCTGCCGAGGCGGCCCTTGCGGTCCGCCCCGCCCCCCTGTCTGGAGCCTGACCATGGATCGTGCCGCCACTGTCGACCGGATCGCCGCCCTGATCGCCCCCTTCAACAAGAAGGGCGTGGCGATCACCGAGGCCAGCACCTTCGCCGGCGACCTCGAGTTCGACAGCCTGACCGTGATGGATTTCGTGGCGGCGATCGAGGACGAGTTCGACATCATCATCTCAATGAACCAGCAGGCCGAGATCGAGACCTATGGCCAGCTGATCGACGCGGTGGTGAAGCTGCAGGGATAGCATGCCCCGGCCCGCGCCGCCCGCCCCGCTGGGCCGGCCCGGCGCGGGAGCGACCCTGGCCCGGTTCATCTGGCCCGGTTCAGGGTGACGACAGATCAGAAGGACAAGACAGGCCGCGATGACCGATCTCTTCTCCAAGTTCGATGCCCTGATCGCCCAGCGCGAGGGCCTGTTGGCGACTGGCGTGACCGACCCGTTCGGGCTGGTGATGGAGCGGGTGATCTCGCCCACCGTGGCGGTGTGCAACGGGCGCGAGACGATTCTCCTCGGCACCTACAACTACATGGGCATGACCTTTGACCCCGACGTGATCGCGGCGGGCAAGCAGGCGCTCGACGATTTCGGCTCGGGCACGACCGGGAGCCGCGTGCTCAACGGCACCTATGCCGGGCACCGCGCGGTCGAGCAGGCGCTCAAGGAGTTCTATGGCATGGACCATGCCATGGTGTTCTCCACCGGCTACCAGGCCAACCTGGGCATCATCAGCACGATCGCCGGCAAGGGCGACTACATCGTGCTCGACATCGACAGCCACGCCTCGATCTGGGACGGCTGCAAGATGGGCGATGCCGAGGTGGTGCCGTTCAAGCACAACGACATCGAGGCGATGGAAAAGCGCCTCAAGCGCATTCCCGAGGGGGCCGGCAAGCTGGTGATCCTCGAGGGGGTCTATTCGATGCTCGGCGATATCGCGCCGCTCAAGGAGATGATCCGCATCGCCAAGGAGCACGGCGCGATGGTGCTGGTCGACGAGGCGCACTCGATGGGCTTCATCGGCCCGAACGGCCGCGGCGTGGCCGAGGACCAGGGCGTGCTCGACCAGGTCGACTTCGTGATCGGGACCTTCAGCAAGTCGGTCGGCACGGTCGGCGGGTTCTGTGTCTCGAACCATCCCAAGTTCGAGATCATGCGGCTGGTCTGCCGTCCCTACGTGTTCACCGCCAGCCTGCCGCCGAGCGTGGTGGCGACCGCGGCGACCTCGATCCGCAAGCTGATGCATGGCGCCGACAAGCGCGCCCACCTGTGGGAGAACAGCCGCACCCTGCACAAGGGCCTGCGCGACCTGGGCTTCCAGCTCGGCACGGCCGAACCGCAGAGCGCGATCATCGCGGTGATCATGCCCGATCTGGAGCGCGGCGCGGGGATGTGGGAGGCGCTGCTACATGAGGGCCTTTACGTGAACCTGGCCCGCCCGCCGGCCACCCCGGCCGGCATGACGCTGCTGCGCTGCTCGCTCTGCGCCGAGCACAGCGCCGAGCAGGTCCAGACGATCATCGGCATGTTCGCCCGGGCCGGGAAGGCCGCGGGCATCCTGTGAGCCCCGGCGGTACCGGCGCCAGCCATGTTTCGTCACAAACGAGACATGACCGATTGGCACAGGCTGGGGCATAGCCGCGGGCTTCACGCCGCGCTCGGAGTTCCTGCATGCCCCGCCTGACCTGTCCTGGCGCCCCCCTGTCCGTTCTGTCGCTCGCCGCCGGCCTGCTGAGCGCCGCGACCCCGGCGCTCGCCCAGTCCGCCGCGGCTCCCGCGGGCGCGCCTGCCGGCGCGCCGGGTGCGGCCTTCCGTCCGGCCGGACCGCCACCGCCGCAGGGCTGGACCATGTCGGTCGGGGTGGGCACGCTGGTCGGCACGGCCTGGCAGGGCTCGCGCGATACCGCGCTGTCGGTGATCCCGGACCTGCGCATCAACTACCGGGACCGGATCTTCCTATCGATCCCCGAAGGGCTCGGCTGGAACGCGATCAACCGTGACGGCTGGCGGATCGGTCCGGTGCTCAAGCCGCGCTTCGGTCGCAACGAGGACAACGGCGGCTCGCCCTTCCAGATCGTCGGCGGCAGCAATGCCCTGCGCGGCATGGGCGACATCGGCGTGGCCGGCGAACTGGGCGGTTTCGTCGAGAAGCGGCTGGGCCGGACCGGACAGTGGCGCGGACGGATCGAGGTGCGCCAGGGCTTCGGCGCACACGAGGGTGTGGTTGGCGACCTGTCGCTGACCTATGGCGGCCGCGCCGGCCGGGTGCTCTATTCGGTCGGCCCGCGCGCCACTCTGGCGAGCCGCGACTTCATGCAAACCTATTTCGGGGTCAATGCGGCCCAGGCCGCGCGCACCGGCCTGGCCGTATCGCGCCCGGATGGCGGGCTGGTCTCATGGGGGCTGGGCGGCAACCTGATCCGTCCGCTCGACCGGCGGCGCGCCGTCTCGCTGTTCGCCGGGATCGACCGGCTGGGCGACGCCCCCGCCGGATCCGCGCTGATCCGCCAGCGCGGCCAGCGCACCAGCTATGCCGCGGGTCTGCTCTATTCGTTCCGCTTCGGCCTCTGATCCCGCCCGACCGGCGCGGGATCAGTCCTCCTTGAAGGTCTGATGGCAGGCCTTGCAGGCCGCCCCGACGGTCTGCACCGCGGCGCGGATCTTGGCCGCATCGCCCGCGTCGGCAGCGGCCTTGAGCGCTACGGCCGCGGCCTCGAACCGGGTGGCGGCGGCGCCGAACTCGGCCTGGCGGGTCCAGATCTCGGCCTTCGCATCGGTGCGCTTGCCGTCCTGCGGGCCCGATCCGGCCGGGAACCAGCCCTTGACCTGCGGCGCCAGTGCGGCGAGCCGGTCGGCGCTTTGCCGGACGGTCGCCGAGGTGGCGTTGTCCTTCTCCAGCTCGCCGCCGATCGCCTTCATCGCCGCGCCCATCTCCTCGAAGCGCTCATGCCGGGCGCTGACCGCCTTGCCCCCCGGGCTGGTGTCGGCGCAGGCGCCCAGCAGCAGGACGAGGGTGGCGGCGGTGAGCGGGAAAAGCGGGTTCATCGGCATGTCCTTGCTGGTCGGTCAGGCCATCCGCACCGGCTGCGATGGTTCCAGTGACGCGATTGTAGAACCGGTTTCACCCGCAGGGAAGCGGGCGGGCGCCGCCGTGACCGCGGTGACCGCCGTGACCGCATCGCAGCGCGAGCCGGGCCGGCCACCCGAGTGGCCGAGCAGGGTGATGGCCGCGAAGCCGAGGATCACCAGCGCGACGAAACCGGCGGTGACCAGCGCCAGGTACTTGTCGATGAAGGCCTTGATCGGCGCCCCGAACAGGCGGAACAGCACGCCGACCAGCAGGAAGCTGATCGAGCGGCTGGCCAGGCTGGCCAGGATGAAGGTGCCCAGCGGCATGGCGATGAAGCCGGCGGTGATGGTCAGCAGCTTGAACGGGATCGGCGTCGCCCCCTTGGCGACGAAGATCCAGAACCCGGTCTCGCGCAGGTAGCAGGCCGCCTTGGGGAAGCTCTGCTCGAGCCCGAGCCAGTGGAGCAGCTGCGCGCCGACCGCCTCGTAGACGAAATGGCCGATCGCGTAACCCAGCAGCCCTCCGGCGACCGAGGCGAGCACGGCGATCACGGCGAAGCGCACCGCCTTGCGCGGTTCGGCCAGGCACATCACGCCGAGCAGCGGGTGCGGCGGGACCGGGAAGAAGCTGGCCTCGACGAAGGCGAACAGCGCCAGCCAGACTTCGGCCCGCGGATCGGCGGCCTTGGCCAGGGTCCAGTCGTAGAGGCGGCGTAGCATCCGGCAGATCTCCTAGGGAGCGGCCTGCATAGGGGCAGGGCGCGAGAGCGGCAAGCGACGAGTCGATAACCGATATGGTTATTCAGCTTGACAGCGTCACGCTGATATGGCACATATCCGGAACATCGCGATAGACCGAGTCGCTTGCCGCCGGTCACCGCGTCGCTCTCGGGAAACCCCTGTCATGGCTTCATCCTCCTCTGCCGCCGCGCCGGGCGCGCGGCGCAACTGGCGTGCGCTGTTCCTGGCGGCGCTGGCCGAAACCTCGAACGTCAGCGCTGCGGCGCAGGCCGCCGGCATCAGCCTGTCCTGCGTCTACCGGACCAAGCGCGACGATCCGGACTTCGCTGCGGATTGGCTGGCCGCCCTGTGCGAGGGCTATGACCGGCTCGAGCTCGAGCTGCTCGGCCGGTTGCGCGGCGGCGAGCCGCGCCAGCCCGCGGACGGGGCCGAGCGGCGCCATGACAATGCCACCGGGCTGCGCCTGCTGCTGGCCCACCGGGACAGCCGCACGCGCTACATGGCGCAGCAGGACGCGGTTTCGGCCGAGGCGATCCGCGCCTCGATCGAGGACAAGCTCGCCCGCCTGCGCGAATGGGTCCTGACCCGCGAGGCGGCGGAAGCCGGCGGCGGGCAGGAGACAGACGGTGACGGCTGACCGGGTGGACCTGCCCGAGGCCGTAACGCCGCCGTGGTTCGAATGGCTGAACCGCGCGAACGAGGGCGAGAAGGCCGCGCTGGTCGCCATGCTCGATCAGCGCGAGCGCAAGCGCTGGCGGCATCTCTGGCCGCTCTGGGCGCGCAGCGCGCAGTGCCCGCCGCCGGGGGACTGGCAGACCTGGCTGATCCTGGCCGGGCGCGGCTTCGGCAAGACCCGGGCCGGGGCCGAATGGGTCCAGGCCGTCGCCGCCCACGACGGCGCCGCGCGGATCGCGCTGGTCGCGGCCAGCCTTGGCGAGGCGCGGGCGATCATGGTGGAAGGCGAGAGCGGGCTGCGCCGCATCGCCCCGCCGGGCCAGCAGCCGCATTACGAAAGCTCGCTGCGGCGGCTGACCTGGCCGAGCGGCGCCCAGGCCACGCTCTATTCGGCGGCCGAGCCGGATTCGCTGCGCGGCCCCGAGGCGAGCCACGCCTGGGCTGACGAGGTGGGCAAGTGGGACCCCTGCGCGGGCCGGGCCATGGCCGCCTGGGACAATCTGATGATGGGGCTGCGGCTCGGCGACCAGCCGCGCGTGGTGGTCACGACCACGCCGCGCGACAGGCCGCTGGTGCGGCACCTGGTCGCCGCGGCGGGGGACGAGGCGCCCGGGGCCGCGGCGACGGTGGTGACCCGAGGCACCACCTTCGACAACTGCGCCAACCTGCCGCGGGCCTATCTGCACGCCATGCGCCGCAGCTATGGCGCCAGCCAGCTCGGGCGCCAGGAGCTCTATGGCGATCTGCTGCTCGACCGCGCCGGCGCGCTGTGGACCCGCGCCCTGCTTGAAACCGCGCGGGAGAGCGGCGCCGTGCCGGCCGCGGCGCGCACTGTGATCGGGGTCGATCCGCCGGCCTCGGCCGGGGGCGACGCCTGCGGGATCGTGGTCTGCGCGCTGGGAGCCGACGGAGTGGCGCGGGTGCTGGCCGATGCCTCCGCCGAACGCGCCAGCCCCGAGCGCTGGGCCCGCGCCGTCGCCGCCGCTGCCGCACTGTGGCAGGCCGACCGGGTCGTGGCCGAGGCCAACCAGGGCGGGGCGATGGTGGCCAGCGTGCTGCGCGCGGCGGACTGCGCCCTGCCGCTGCAGCTGGTCCATGCCCGCACCGGCAAGGCCGCCCGGGCCGAGCCGGTGGCGGCGCTCTACGAGGCCGGGCGGGTGCGCCACGCCGGGCTGTTCGCCGTGCTGGAAGATCAACTGTGCGGCCTGCTGGCCGGTGGCGGCTACGCCGGCCCGGGCCGCTCGCCCGACCGCGCCGACGCGCTGGTCTGGGCGCTCACCGACCTGTGCCTGTCGTACCGGAGCATCCCGCGGGTGCTGGCGCTCTAGCCGGGGGTTCGCGCCCCGACCCCTGCGCCCGATCAGCAAACGTCTGCGGCGCCGCGCAGCTCCTCGCCACAGCCGAAAGGATCAGCCATGTCCTTCCTTCAATCCCTTGTCGCCGCCTTCAAGGGGGGCGGCGCGCGTGTGCCGCTGGCGCGGGGGTTCGCCTCGCCCTGGGTCTTCGCCGAGCCCGGCGGCGGGCGCCCCACCTATGAGTACCAGCGCGCGGTGCGCGGCGCCTACCTGGATAATCCGGTGGCGCAGCGCGCGGTGCGGCTGGTGGCGGAGGGGATCGGCGGGGCGCCGCTGCAACCGGCCGATCCGGCCCTGCTCGGCCTGGTCGGGGCCACGAGCGGCGGGCAATCGCTGCTCGAGACCGCCGCCAGCCAGTTGCTGTTGCACGGCAATGCCTTCATCCAGATCCTCAAGGACGGCGCCGGACGACCGGTCGAGCTCTACGCGCTGCGCCCCGAGCGGGTGACGGTGCTGCCCGGTGCCGATGGCTGGCCCGAGGCCTATGGCTACCGCGCCGGCGAGCGCACGCTGACCCTGCCACTGCTCGACAGCGATGCGTCGCCGAACCTGATCCATGTCCGCGGGTTCCATCCGGCCGACGATCACTATGGCGCCGGCTGCCTGGCCGCGGCCGACCGCGCCGTGGCGACGCACAACGCCGCGAGCGCGTGGAACCGCGCCCTGCTGGAGAATGCGGCGCGGCCCTCGGGCGCGCTGGTCTACGAGGCGGGCGAGGGCAATGCCCTGACCGGCGAACAGTTCGAGCGGCTGCGGCGCGAGCTGGTCGAGGCCTTTGCCGGGCAGAGCAATGCCGGGCGCCCGCTGCTGCTCGAGGGCGGGCTGCGCTGGCAAGCGCTGAGCCTGTCCCCGGCCGACATGGACTTCGCCACGCTCAAGGCGGCCGCGGCGCGCGACATCGCGCTGGCCTTCGGGGTGCCGCCGATGCTGCTCGGGCTGCCCGGCGATTCGACCTATGCCAACTACCGCGAGGCCAACCGCGCGCTGTGGCGGCTGACGCTCTTGCCGCTGGCGGCCAAGCTGCTGGGCGCCCTGGCCGAGGGCCTGGCGACCTGGTTCCCCGAGGCCGTCCTCGCGGTCGATCTCGATCAGGTCCCGGCGCTGGCCGAGGACCGCGAGCGGCTGTGGGCCCAGGTCAGCGCCGCCGATTTCCTGACCGCGGCCGAGAAGCGCGCGCTGCTCGGCCTGACCACCGCCCTCTGACGCGGGAGTGCCCGACATGCACCATGACGACATGCTGGCCCGGCTGGTCGGCCAGGCCGGCGCGGACGGCGCCGACCTTGTCACCCTGCGCGCGCTGGTCGAGGAGGCCAGCGAGCTTGGCGCCGCGCGCGCGCTGTGCCGGCTCGGGCTGGACGATGCCGCGGCGCGCGGCGACCTGTCGGAGCTGCGCGAGCTGCTTGGCGCCTGGCGCGATGCCAAGCGCGGGGCCTGGCGCGCGCTGCTCGGCTGGCTGCTGCGCGCCGCCCTGGCGCTGCTGCTGGTCGGTCTGGCGATGCGCTTCGGCCATCCGGAATGGCTGCGGTGAGCGCGCCCGACCGGCTGCGCTTCGCCGGCTATGCCGCGCTGTTCGACCGCCGCGACGGCGGCCGCGACGTGATCCGCCGCGGGGCCTTCGCCCGCTCGCTGGCGGCGCGGCGCGGGCCCCTGCCGCTCTACTGGCAGCACCGCGCGGACCAGCGGATCGGCTGGGTCGAGAGCCTCGCCGAGGACGAGCGCGGCCTGCGGGTGACCGCGACGATCGACAATCCCGGCGGCGGCGCGGCGGCGGCGCTGCGCCGCGGCGCGGTGACCGGGCTGTCGTTCGGCTATGTCGCGCGCGGTTTCCAGCCCGACGGGATCGGCCGCGAGCTGACCGAGATCGACCTGTTCGAGGTCAGCCTCGTCACCCACCCGATGCAGCCCGGCGCCCGGGTCCTGCTGGTGGCCTGAGCCGTCCCCGTCCTGCCCCCCCAAGTCCTCCGCCCTCCAGTCCTCCGCCCCTCCAGTTCCCCGCCCCCCAGTTCCCCGCCCCCCAGTTCCCCGCCCGGCATCCCGCCGCGGCCCTTCAGGAAGGTGACTGCCCATGGAAACCGAGACCCTCCCCGACCCGCTCGACCGCCCCTTCGATCTGGCTGACCGGCAGGCGGCGGCCGAGGCTGCGCTGGCCGCGCTGCAGGGCGATCTCACCGAGGTGAAGTCGCTGGTCGAACGCCTGTCGCGCAGCCCGGCGCGGCCGCTGCTGGCCGGTGCCGAACCCCGCCCGCACGAGGTCACCAGCTTCGTCGAGGGCTATCTGCGGCAGGGCCGCGACAGCGCGCTCAAGGCCCAGACCAAGGCCATGTCGCAGGGTTCGCTGCCCGATGGCGGCTATGCCGTGCCGCGCGAGATCGACGCGGCGATCGCCCAGGTGCTCAAGCGGACCAACCCGATCCGCACGATCGCGCAGGTCGTGCAGACCGGCACCTCGGGCTACCGCAAGCTGATCATGACCGCCGGCGCGGCCTCGGGCTGGACCAGCGAGACCGGGGCCCGGCCCGAGACCGCCTCGCCGCGGTTCATGGAGGTCGTCCCGCCCTATGGCGAGCTCTATGCCAACCCCTCGGCGACCCAGGCCATGCTGGACGATGCAATGTTCGATCTCGAGGCCTGGCTGGCGGACGAGATCGGCCGCGAGTTCGCCCGGGCCGAGGGCGCGGCGTTCGTCAACGGCAGCGGGACCAACCAGCCGCGCGGCTTCCTGATGGCGCCGGCGACGACCCAGCCCGACGCGGCCCGGGCCTATGGCACGCTGCAGTTCCTGCCGAGCGGCAACGCCAGCGGGTTCGACGCGGCGCCCGACCTCAAACTGCTCGACCTGGTTCACGCGCTCAAGTCCGGGCACCGCCAGGGCGCGGTCTTCGTGATGAATTCGGCCACGCTCGGGCAGCTGCGCAAGCTCAAGGGTACCGATGGGCAGTATCTCTACCAGAACAGCCTGGTCGACGGGCATCCGGTGCGGCTGCTGGGCTATCCGGTGGTCGAGGCCGATGACATGCCCGATATCGCGGCGGGCAACGTGCCGATCGCCTTCGGCAACTTCGCCAGCGGCTACCTGATCACCGAGCGCAGCACGACCACGATCCTGCGCGATCCCTATACCAACAAGCCCTTCGTCAACTTCTATGCGACCAAGCGGATCGGCGGGCAGGTGCTCAACAGCGACGCGATCAAGCTGTTGAAGATCGCCGCCTGATCCGCCGCGGCCGTCCCGGTTCGCACCCGGGGCGGCCCCTCTGTTTCTCATCGGGAGACCGCGATGAAGCGGACTATCGTCACGCCCGCGCCGCTGGCGCCGGCGGCGCTCGGCGCGCTCAGGGACTGGCTCGGGATCGCCTCCGGGGCAAGCGCCGAGGATGCCATGCTGACCGGGCTGCTGCGCGCCGCGCTCGACAGTTGCGAGGCCTTCACCGGGGTCCTGCCGCTGCAGGCGGGCTGCGAGGAGCGGTTTGCCCCGGACCCGGGCTGGCAGGCGCTGGCCACGGCGCCGGTCCAGGCGATCCTTGCGGTGCAGGGGCAGCCCCCGAGCGGGCCACGCCAGGACCTGCCGAGCGCGGCCTATGCGGTCGAACTCGGGGCCGATGGCAGCGGCCGGGTGCGGATCCTCGCGCCCGGCGGGGTGGCTCTGTTCGTCGTGCGCTACACGGCCGGGCTGGCGCCCGACTGGGCGAGCCTGCCCGACGGGCTGCGCCACGGCCTGCTCCGCCTTGCCGCGCACCTCTACCGCCAGCGCGACGGCGACGGCGCCGACCCGGCCCAGCCCCCGGCCGCGATCGCGGCGCTGTGGCGGCCGTGGCGCGGGCTGCGGCTGCAATGAGCGCGGCGCCCGGCGCGGGCTGGGACCGGCTCGCCG
>NZ_JACLAX010000020.1 GCF_014230355.1 Novosphingobium piscinae | reverse complement strand
CCGCCCTGCCGGGGCCGGTCGCCCCGCCGCCGGCACCCGTGCCCGCTCCCCCGCCCGCTGCCGCGCCGGTGCCCGCCGCGCCGCTGGTCGGCGGCTTCAGCCCGGTGCGCCGCGGTGCCCCGGAACTGGGCCCTGTGGTCAAGGCCGCGGTGGCCCATCTTACCCCGGCGCGCCACGCCCGCGCCCGGCTGCTCATGGCCGAGCGCCAGGTGGTGGCGGGCAGCCATTACCGGCTGCTGCTGAAGCTGCGCGACGGGTCGGTCTGGCGGGTCATGGTCTGGCAGCGGCTCGACCGCAGCCTGCAGATCACCGAGGCGGTGCGCACCCTGTCCTGAGCCCCTTCAGACCTTCACCGAACGCAATCCGGCCCGGCCCGCCACAGAGGGCGGACCGGGCCGGAAGAGGCTGGAGGCCGTGGCGCGCGCGGCGGGCTACGGGACCACCGCGCGCGCCCGCGGAGCTCAGCGCATCGCGATCTTGGTGCGCTCGACCTCGGCGAGGCTGAAGGCCACCGGATTGCCGTTGAAGGTGCCGCGGACCAGCCGCTGGCCGACGATGAGGCGGAAGCTGCGGCCGTCGCTGGCCGAACCCGAGATCACCCGCTGTCCCTTGCTGCTGGTGCGCTCGACGTAGGTGTAGGTCGTCCCGGCGTGCTGGAACTGGCCGGTGGCTTCGGCCTGGGCCATGGTGGCGGCGCCGAAAGCGAATGTTGCGACTGCGAAGGTCTTGGCGGCGAAAGTCATCTTGGTCATGGCATTGATCCCTGTTTTGGAGATGAATGCCCCGGGCATCCGTATGTTGTGCCCCCACTTTGCCTTTGTTGCATTGCGGCGCAATTGAATTGTGCGGCGCAGCAATTGCGCTTCATGCAACTGGAGCCCAGTGGGCTTGCCTGTCCGGGCGCGGCGCCGCACAAGGCCGGGATGAGCGACCCCGACGATCTTGCCATCCGCCTGCGCCGCGCGACGTTCAACCGGGCCCTGGCCGGCGGCGACCTGGCCGCGATCGGCCCGCTGTTGGCGCGCGATGTGGTGCTGGTGACCGGCACCGACAGCGCCGTGCTGGCGGGGCGCAAGGCGCAGCTCCAGGCCTGGCAACGCGAATTCGCCGTGCCGCCCGCCGCGCGCCAGCGCTATGTGCGCACGCCGGCTACGATCACGCTGTCCGCCGCCGCGCCGGTCGCGCTGGAGCAGGGCGCCTGGACCTGTACCGTGGGCGAGGCCGTGACCGCAGCGGGGAGCTATGCCGCGAAGTGGCGCAAGGTGGACGCGGACTGGGTGATCGAGGCGGAGATCTTCGTCACCTTGGCCTAGGCCAGGCAGCGCCCGGGACTAGTCCGCGCCCGGATCCTCGGCGTTGTCCGCCACCGAGGCGGTGAGGATGTCGAAGTCGTGGCCATCCCATTGCGGTTCGGCATCGATCCGGGCGATGACCCGCTGCGCCGCGCGCGCCAGCGGGCCGGCATGGGGGTTGAGCGCGATCGGCCTCGCCGCGGCGCGGGCATCGGCCAGCCGGTGCCGCCGGACGAGCTCGGACACCAGCGTCATCCGCAGGCCGAGGTCAAACGGCGCCAGCCGCGAGGCCTTGAGCAGTCCGTTGAAGGCGAGCTCGGTGGGCGGCAGGTCCTGCCGCATGTAGCTGTAGTAGAAGTAGATCAGCGGCAGCGGATGGTCGGGCTCGCGCCGGTTGAGCTGGGCGAAGGTGACCCGCGCCTGGCGGTAGGCCGCGGCCCGGTCGGCCGCCTCCTCGGCCAGGCGGAACTGCGCCAGGCCCTTCTGGACATAGGCCTTGGCCAGCGTGGGGTCGCGCGCCAGCGCGGCATCCGCCGCGGCGATCGCCTCACGGTCGTTGCCGGCGTCGTGCTCGGCCTCGGCCAGCGCGGCCTGGACCCGCGGATCGTCGGGATGACGCGCGGCAACGGCGCGGGCCTCGACCAGCAGGGCCTTGGCCTGTTCGGCATCGACCCCGCGCTCGGACCGGATCCGCACCGGCAGAATGGCCGCTTCGCCCGCGGCGAGCCGGCGCAGGCTGACCGGTCCCGATGGCACGAGCGACGGCTTGAGGTCGAAGCTCATCATCCGGCGCTTGATCAGATAGCGGTCGAGATCGTGCTCGAGCACGGCAAGGTCGCCGAAGGCCTCCAGCGCGGCTTCTCGCGAACTGCGCCCCTTGGTCAGTCCCTGAAGATAGCGGTTCAGCTGGCCTTTGCGCTCGGGGTCGAAGGTCAGGTAGTGGAACAGCAGCCAGCTCTTTCCATAGAATGCGTCGTAGCGTCGGCTGGGCGTCTGCTTGGGCGGATCGAGCAGTTCGCTGACCGGCACGTCGCGGGCAAAGCCGGGGACGAGGAGTTCCGCGGCGCGATGCAGCGCCGGCCGGCCGATCACCACGCCGCCCGCGGACGGGAAGGTTGCCGCCGAGAAGAATTCGGCCGCGCCCTCGGCATACCAGCGGGGCATCGGAAAGTTGCTGCTGGTGAGCATGAAATGGTGGGTGTATTCGTGGAGCAGCGTGCTCATCGACTGGTCGAGGTCGCGCGAGTTGGTCCTGACCGTCGGCACGATCGCCAGCGATCCGCCCGCGCGCGGCAGGTAGAACCCCCCGAGAAACCGGTTGTTGCCGCCGTGCAGCTTGCGGACGTCTTGTTCGGACCGGACGACATAGACGGTGACCCGGTTGGATGGGCTCGGCGGCTCGGGGCTGGCGTTGGTGAGCATGGCGAGCGCGGCATGGTAGCGTTCGAGCTGCTCGGCAAAGCGGCGGATCTGGGCTTCGCTTTCGTCGGCATAGACCACGAAATGGGCGCTTGACGCCTCGGTCCATTCCGCCCGGGCCACCGTCGGCGCGAACGCCGCCGCCACCAGGGCCATCACCCGCGCGAACCGCATCGACCGTATCCGATCCGCGACCCGGGCCCACTATTGCGCCGCTGGCAACGCCTGACAAGATCCGGTGAGACCCCTAGGTTCCGGGTCAGCTCCCCCCAAACAGTGGCGATGCCGGGCCCTTGCCCCGCCCGGCGACGCGACGAGGCTGTCCCGTGGGTCGTCGAGCGGGGCAGTGGGCCGGCATCGCTTTCCCGCCAGGGAACCCCCTAGCGCTTGCGCACGAACTCCGCGCGCAACACCAGGCCCTTGATGCCGGGATAGCGGCAGTCGATCTCCTGCGCATCGCCGGTCAGGCGGATCGACTTGATCAGCGTGCCCTGCTTCAATGTCTGCCCGGCGCCCTTGACCACAAGATCCTTGATCAGGGTCACCTGGTCGCCATCGGCCAGCAGGTTGCCCACCGCGTCGCGCACCTCGATGGCCGCGCCGGCGGCCTGCCGGGCGGCCAGCGTGGCGGCGGGCAGCCACTCGCCGCTATCCTCGTCGTACACGTAGTCTTCGTCGTCCGCGGCCATGCTGTCCTCCGTCCCTGCAAGGCCGGCCCCTGCCAGCCCGCAGGCCGCTTGGCCAGCGCCGCGTCAGTCGGTGACGCTGTAGCCGCGGCCGACCGGGGCCTTGGGCCTGGCGGCGTTGAACACCGCCCCGGCCGCGACCCGGCTGCCGCGGATCACCAGGACCAGCGTGTCGCCGGCCTCGATCCGCACGTCATCACCGGGATGGAGGAAGCTCTGCGCCGGGCCGGTGCCCGCGGCGCGGTCGATCTGGACGATGAAGAAGCCGCCATTGCCGCGCCGCTCGGCCTCGGCCACGGTGGCGCCGGCCAGCGCCGAGTGCGGCGGTACGGTGACCGCCTCGAGTTCGAGCCCGAAATCGTTCAGCCCGCGCTTGAGCTCGCGCAGCTCGCTGCTCTCGCCGAGGAAACGTGCGGTGCGCGGATAGATGATCAGCTCGGCGATCCGCTCGGCACCGATGTGGGTGGGCAGCACCACCTTGTCGGCTCCGGCGTGGATCAGCTTGCCCTCGGTGCTCGGCGCCTCGCCGCGGGCGATGATCTCGAGCCGGGGGTTAAGATTGCGCGCCGACAGCGTGATGAACACGTTGGTGGCATCGTCGGGCAGGACCGTCGCCAGCACCCGCGCGCGTTCGATCCCGGCCTCCCGCAGCGATTGCTCGTCGGTGGCGTCGGCGCAGAGCGCCAGATAGCCGAGCGCGCGGATCTCCTCGCACTTGCCGGTGTCGCGCTCGACGATGATGAACGGCGTCCGCGCCGCCGCCAGCTCCTTGGCGAGCTGCAGCCCGATCCGGCCGAAGCCGCAGATGATGGCGTGGTCGGTCAGGCGTTCGATCTGGCTCTGCATGCGGTCGATCCCGAGAAAGCGCTTGAGCTGGTAATGGGCGAAGACCTGCACGAGTGCACCGGTCAGCACCAGCATGCCGGTGCAGCCGAGCACGATCGTGGCGATCGCCAGCCCGCGCAGGTAAAGGGTGTCGATCGGGCGGACTTCGCCATAGCCGACCGAGAAGATCGTCAGCGTGACCATGTAGGCCGCATCGCCGAGTGACCAGCCGGCGGCCATGAACCCCGCCGTCGCGGCGCAGAACACCACGATCATGTAAACTAGGGTGCGCCGCAGGTTCTGCAGCGGCGGGCCGATCACGCTGGACGCGGCCTGTTCGATCAACTGGTTGCGACGATCCGCCATGAAAACCCCCGACGCCAGAGTGACCGCGCCCGCGGGGGTTGTCCAGCCGCTGCAGCGCGGCGGACCGAAGGTGATTGACCGGCGGGGGAGAGGGCTGGGGCTGGTGCCGTCCCTGTTTCAGGTGAACCGAAACAGTCCCTAAAGCCGGCGGACCGCCTCGAGCGGCTCGTGGGTGGCCAGCGCGCGTTCGGTTGCCGGCGGGATCTCGCGGCAGAACTCGACCCCCATGTTCTCGTCCTCACGCCAGCGGACGTAACCGGTGATCGTGCCGATTCGGGTGAACTGCAGCGCCACGAAGTGGCCCGGACCGATTGCCGGATCGGCATGGCGCACGCAGCACCCGAACGAGGAGACATCGACCAGTGCGAGCCGGCCGGCGGGCTGGGCATAGACATCGAACCGGGCGACCCGGCTGCGCCGGCGCCGCTCGTCGGCCGATGTGGCGGCAAGGGCCGCGGGATCGGCCGTCGGGTCGCCGAACGGGTCGGCGCGCGAGACAAGACGGACAGGATGCGTCGACACCGATGGGTTCTCCTGCGGCCGGCCGGTTTACCGGGACGCAGGGAACCTACGCAGCGGAGAGCTAACGCGGCGTTAAACGCCGGCAACGGCCCGTCGCACCCCGGCCCGATGCGCCGGGCCGGGGTCGCCTGCTCGGGTCGGTCAGGCAGGCTCGGACACGGGGGCCCGCGCGGGCAGGGGCTTCGGTTCCGGCTGCAGGCCCAGCTCGAGCGCGGCGAGGAACTGGTCGGTGGCGCGCTCCCAGGTGAAGCGCGCGCCGTAGACCGCGGCGGCCGAGCGATCGAGCCGCAGCGCGCGGTGGATCGCGCTGGGCAGGCTGGGGTCCAGCGCGGCGATCGTCGCGGGCATGGCCCCATCGGCCCCGCGGCCATCGCGGCCGAGGATGTCGAGCGGGCCGGCAACCGGGAAGGCCGCCACCGGCAGCCCGCAGGCCAGCGCCTCGAGCACGACCAGCCCGAAGGTGTCGGTCAGGCTGGGAAAGACGAACACGTCGGCGCCGCGATAGGCGCTGGCAAGATCCTCGCCCGCCAGCGCGCCAAGGAACACCGCCGCGGGGAAGCGGCTGCGCAGGCTCTCCAGCGCCGGTCCATCGCCAACCACAACCTTGGTGCCGGGCACGTCCGCGGTGAGGAAGGCCTCGAGGTTCTTTTCCGGCGCAACCCGGCCGACATTGAGCAGGATCGGCCCACGGCCTTGCGCCTTCAGCGCGGCGAGCGCCGGGTGCGGCGGGCGATCGGGGCGGAAGGTCCAGCCATCGATCCCGCGGCCCCATAGCGCGGTGCGGGGCAGGCCGCGCGCCGCCAGCTCGGCGGCGAGTGTGGGGGTCGAGACCATGACGGCGCGGCTCGGGGCGTGGAAGCGGCGCAGCACCGGCCAGAACCATTCGGCGTCCATGCCCGTGCGCACCGCCAGGTAGTCCGGGAAGCGGGTGTGGAAGGCGCTGGTGAAGGGCACCCCGCGCGCGATGCACCAGCCGCGGGCGGACCAGCCGATCGGCCCTTCGGTGGCGATGTGGACGATGTCGGGGGCGAAGCCGTCGAGCAGCCGCCGCGCGGTGAACCGCGGCGCCAGCGCCAGGCGGATCTGGCTGTAGCCCGGCATCGGCAGCGTGGCGAAGCGCAGCGGGGTGATCAGCTCGACCTCGTGCCCGCGGCGGTCGAGCTCGGCGACCGTGGCAGCCAGGGTCCGGACCACCCCGTTGACCTGCGGGAACCAGGCATCCGAGGCGATCGCGATGCGCAGCGGACGGGACAGATCGGTCATGGCTCAGCCCTCCGCGCCGGCCAGGGCCGGGACCGGGAGCCGAGCGGCGGTCTCGGCCGCGGTGTCGCGGCCCGGGGTGGTGCCGGCGCTGTCGCGGGTGCGGATCTCGGCGGCCCAGTCGATGATGTGCATGGCCCCGTCGGCCTCCTCGACCAGCGCGGTACAGCTCTCCACCCAGTCGCCGTCGTTGTAATAGGTGACCGGGCCGATCTGGCGGATCTCGGCGCAGTGGATATGGCCGCAGACGATCCCGTCGGCGCCGCGGGCCATCGCCTCCTGGGCCACCGCGTCCTCGAAGTTGCAGACGAACTGGACCGCGTTCTTGACCCGCTTCTTGAGATAGCCGGACAGCGACCAGTAGGGCAGCTTGAACTGGCGGCGCACCCGGTTGACCACGATGTTGAGCCGCAGCATCAGCCCGTAGGCCTTGTCGCCGAGGAAGGCGAGCCACCTGGCATAGAGCACCACCCCGTCGAACGAATCGCCGTGCAGCACCAGCAGCTTGCGGCCGTCGGCGGTGATGTGCTCGGCCTCGAGCACCAGTTCGACCCCGCCGAAGGTGAGCCCGGCGAAATCGCGCAGCATCTCGTCATGGTTGCCTGCGACGAACACCACGCGGGTGCCGTTGTGCGCCATCTTGAGCACGCGGCGCACCACCTCGTTGTGGGCATCGGGCCAATACCAGCCCTTGCGCAGGCGCCAGCCGTCGACCACGTCGCCGACCAGGTAGAGCGTACGGCACTCGATCGAGCGGAGGAAATCGACCAGCATCTCGGCATTGCAGCCGCGGGTGCCGAGGTGGATGTCCGAGATCCACACCGTGCGGACCTTGCGCTTGGGGCGGAAGGCGCGGGGCTCGGGCAGGTTCAGCCATTGTGGCAGGCCGCCCGCCGCGCTTTCCGGCCCGGTGCCGGCGCGGGCGAGGAGATCTTCGACGGCTTCGGCAACGCGTGTGGCCATGATCCGGCTCCATGATCCGTTTCTGCGGTCATGGCAGCGCGAGGTTGCCGCGCGATGACGGAGCGGCGACAGTTGGGTTACAGCGCGAGGCGGCCGGTTCAGGCGCTTTCGCGGATGACCAGCTCGGGCGCCATGATGGTCGAGCCGGTCGCCTCGCCGGCGAGGCGGCGCAGCAGGTTGGCGACCAGCGTGCGCGCCCCTGCGGCGATGTCCTGGCGCACGGTGGTGAGTTGCGGCACGGTCTGGGTAGCCAGCGGCAGATCGTCGAAGCCGACGATCGCGATGTCCTCGGGCACCTTGCGGTGGCGCTCGTGGAGCAGGCGCACCGTGGCCATGGCGATCACGTCCGAGGCGGCGAAGATGCCGTCGATCGCTGGGTCCATGCGGTCGAGGTCCGCCGCGATCTGGCCGGGCATCTCCTGCTGCGACAGGTGCGTGGGATAGACCGCGAGGGTGGCGCCGCTGCCGCTTTCGGCCAGGGCGGCGCGCGCTCCGGCCAGCCGCTGTTCGATCTCTAGCCCGGTGGTATCGCCGAAGAAGGCGAGCCGGCGGCGCCCGCGCGACAGCAGGTGGCGCACGGCCAGCTGCCCGCCGACGAAGCTGTCGGTCCCGACCACGCAGTGCCGCTGGCCGGGGCGGGCGGTGCCCCAGACAACCAGCGGCGGATAGACCGCGGCGGTGCGCTCGATCGCGGCAAACTGGTCGGACTGGCCGATCATCACCACCCCGTCGAGCATCCCGGAATCGACGATCCGTTCGAGCCAGTCTTCCCCGTCGGCAGGGATCACCCGGCTCAGCATCAGGTCGTAGCCGACCTCGGTCAGCCCATCGGCAAGGTGGCCGAGCATGGTCATGAAGAAGGGATCGGAAATGTGCTGCTTCTTCTCGTGGCCGAGCGGGATGACCACGCCGATCACCCCGGTCTGGCCGGTGCGCAGGCGGCTGGCCATCTGGTTGGGGCGGAAGCCGTGCTCGCGGGCCAGGGCCTGGATCCGTTCGCGCGTGCGGCTGTTGACCAGCTCCTTGCCGGCCAGCGCGCGCGACACGGTTCCGGCCGAGACCCCCGCCAGCTTCGCCAGTTCCGAGATGTTGCGGATGCGGCGCGGTTTGGCTTCGGGCTCGGCTGTCATGCCCCGGTCTCCCCTTGGTGCGGTCTGGGTCGGCTGGTGTCGCCGGGTCGGCGCGGCCTCCGGAACCATCTAAGCGCCTGATTGCAGGCGGGCAATGCTTTGCGCAGCGCGATGCGCCGAAGGCGGCCGGCCGATGTTTCAACGTCTGGCGGCCCGGACCGTTCCGATCGCGGCGGGCTTGTCTCGTCCGGCCGGCGGTCCTAGCCAAGGCACATGAACCAGCCCGTCCCTTCCCAGGTCCCGGTATCCACCTTGGCGTCCACTCCTGCCATCGCCGCGGTCGAACCGTTCCATGCCATCGCGGTGAGCCGCGTCGCGCACGAGCTGGCCGAGGCAGGGCTCGACGTGATCCACATGGAGTTCGGCCAGCCGTCGACCAGCGCGCCGGCCGGAGCGATCGCCGAGGCGCACCGGGTGCTCGACACCGAGCCGATGGGCTACTGGGAGAGCAATCCGCTGAAGGAGCGGATCGCCGCCGACTATGCCGAGCGCTACGGCGTGACGGTGGACCGCGAGCAGGTGATCCTGACCTGCGGCGCCTCGCCCGCGCTGGTGCTGGCGCTATCGTGCCTGTTCGCCCCGGGTGCGCGGGTGGCGCTCGCCCGGCCTGGCTATGTGGCCTATCGCAACACCCTGCGCGCGCTCTACCTCGAGCCGGTCGAGTTGCCCTGCGGCGAGGCCGAGCGTTTCCAGCTGACCGCCGCGGCGCTGGCCGCGCTCGATCCCGCGCCCGACGGGGTGATCATCGCCAGCCCGGCCAATCCCACCGGCACGATCATCCCGCCTGACGAGCTGGCGGCCATCGTCGCCGTCTGCCGCGCACGCGGGATCCGCATCGTCTCGGACGAGATCTACCACGGGCTGAGCTATGTCGGCCCCGCCCGCTCGGTGCTGGAGCACGCCCCTGAAGCCTTCGTGGTGAACAGCTTTTCCAAGTACTTCAGCATGCCTGGCTGGCGGCTCGGCTGGCTGGTGGTGCCCCCGGCCAGCATCCCCGCCGCGCGGGCGCGGATGGGCAACCTGTTCCTCACCCCGCCGGTGATCGCCCAGCGGGCCGGGCTGGCGGCCTTCGCCTGCCGCCCCGAACTGGAGGACTATGTGGCGACCTATGCGCGCAACCGCGACCGCCTGCTGGCCGCGCTGCCCGCGCTGGGCCTGAGCCGGGTCGCGCCCCCGGACGGGGCGTTCTACCTCTATGCCGATATCGGCCACCTGACCGACGACAGCCTGGCCTTCTGCGAACGGCTGTTGCGGGACACCGGGGTCTGCACCGCGCCAGGGATCGATTTCGATCCGGTCGACGGCCACCGCTTCATGCGCTTCAGTTTCGCGGTCTCGACCGCGCTGGTCGAAGAGGCGATCGCCCGGATGATCCCGTGGTTCGCCCGCCAGCCCCGGCGGGAAGTGTAAAACATCCTCAGGTCTGCGGGATAGGGGTTCCCGTGGGCTGGCGTTCACCAGCGCTTCAGCGAATGTCGCGAAATGATACGGGCTCGCGCATCGCGGGTTTTCCCGTGATTGACCGGCCGGCGCCGTGCCGGAAGGACGGGGCCGAACAACAAAGGGATTCGCGCCGGTGATGAAGCGCAACACGATTGGAGCCCTGGGGCCGGGCCAGGCCGAGTGGACCGCGGTAGGCGTGCTGGAGGACTGGCGTGACCGCCTCGCCGATCTGGCGACGGCCTGCGCCGGGGCCTATGCCGACGAGGAGCACACCCACCTGCTAGCGCTGCACGCGCTGGTGGCAGCGGCGCCGCACCCGGTGCTGGTGACCGGACTGGCCGTGCCGGCCGAAATCCGCCTCCTGGGCCTGCTTGAGGCCGGCGGCGCAGCCTCGGCGGCGCTGGCGCTGATCGGACCGGAGTGCGGTTACTTGCTCTCGCGCGGGAGCAACGGGGATCATCTGGCCAGCGTGGTCCTGCCCGGCGCGTCGCAGGAGGTGTCGGCCTGCGGCGATACCGCCGCGCTGGCCTTGGTCGGGGCGCTGGCCCGGGCGCTGGCCGAACCGGTCATCGGCCGCCCCGCACAGGCCTGAGCCGAGCCCGGGACGGCGCCGGGCCGGCCCTGCGCGCCGGTTCAGCCTACCAGCGAAGCCTCGATCGCGATCCGGATCGCTTCCGACGTATGGGTTGCGCCCATCTTGTTGAGCATGTTGGCGCGGTGGATCTCGACCGTGCGCGGCGAGATGTTCAACTTCTCGCCGATCAGGCGGTTCGACAGGCCGCCAGCCACTCCCGCCAGCACTTCGCGCTCGCGCTTGGTCAGCCGCTCGACCCGGCTGCGGGCGACCGCCTCGCGCAGCTTGGCCCCGGCGACAGAGCGGGCGCGCTCCTCGGCCAGGTCCATGCTGTCGGTCAGCTGGCGTTCGTCGAACGGCCAGACCATGTAGTCCACCGCGCCGTGCAGCACGGCCTCGACGATGCGCCGCGGCGAAGGCTCGTCGGCGAAGGCGATGATCGGCAGCCAGTCTCCGGTCTGCCCCATGTGCTGAAGCAAATCGGCGATCGCGGTGCCGTTGTCATGCACGAGCAGCAGGCCGTCGCGGGGCCAGCGGCTGAACAACTCGGAGGTGTCCTCGAACGGCTCGACGTGCAGGCCGCTGCCTGACAGGCAATGCGAGATTGCGGCCCGGCGGCGGAAGTCACCATCGACGAGAAGGAGGTTGTTGCGTCTGGTCATGCCCCAAGCCTTACCGATTTGTGCGTAAGGGTTAAGCCGGAGACGGCTCCGCAATGGAGCAATATTCAATCCGTTTTGAACACAATTCGCCGAGTGGTATGATCCGCAAGCGCAATTTTCTCAGCAATCGCGCCACGTGAGACCTTACCGGAGTGGTATGGTCAGTTCGGCTTCGCGTTCACCACCAGCGCCGAGGCGATATCGACGAAGTCTGCCCGGACCCGGCTGATCTGCTCGGGATCGAAGGTCAGCACGCTGTCGAGCACCGCCTGACGCGCGGCCTGGTAGAACTGGCGCAGCGCCGCCGCAACCCCCTCGTTGCCGTTCACGCCCAGCTGCAGCGCGGTCAGCGCCGACAGCGCGCGGGTGATCGCCTTGCTCTTGGTGGCGTTGTCCCCACGTTCGTGCGCGAACAGGGCCGAGCCGAGCGCAGCGATCAGGTGCTCGTAGCACAGCCCGACCAGCTCCATCGGATCGCAGCCGGTCACCCGGGCGTCGAAGTCGACCCGGCGGTAGGCGTCCTGGGGATTGTGGCGGGCGAGCAGGGTCATGGGGCGGCGTCCTCAGGCTGGATCAGTTGTTGCTCGAGTTCCACGCGTCGATCTGGTTCTTGAGGAACGTCAGCGTCGAGGTGGAGGCCGAGACATTGGTCTGGGTCTTGGCAAAGCGGGTAACGAGCTGCTGGCGGAGCAGCTCCTGCTTGTCCGCGATGGCCGCGAGGTCGCTTGACAGCCGGGTCTTCAGCCCGGTGTAGCGGTTGACCGACGAGGTCAGCGAGAAGGCGTCGGTGCTGCGGTTCATCCGCCGGGCGAGCCCGTCGATCGTGCTGTAGACACCGTCGATGCCGTTGGTGAACATCGCGGCGACCCCGGTGGGATCGGCGCGCAGGGCGGCGGTCAGGCGGGCACCATCAAGCTGGAAGGTGCCGTCGCGCTGGATCGCCACGCCCAGGTCCGCCAGCGTACGCGGCGCGCCGGCCGGTGCATTCGGCATGATCACCTGGCCCGAAAGCTGGGACAGCGACCGCTTTAGGGCAAGTGCGCCGCCGTCGCGGGCCAGATCGCCGCTGAGTGGATCGGTGGCGGTGCGAACCTCGCTGGCGAGCTGGTTGAGCGCCGAGACGAAGTCGGTCATGACCTCGCTGATCGCGCTGGTGTTGTCGGCGAAGGTCAGCGTCGCCGGTGCCCCGGTGTTGGTCGCGGTGAGCGTCAGGTTGAGCCCCGGGATCACCTCGTTGACGGTGTTCGTGGGCGACGACATCGGCAGGCCATCGAGCCGGAAGCTGGCGTTCTGCGCCGTCGTGAGCAGGCGGTTGGTCGCCCCCATCGTCGGGTTCCAGGCGAACTGGGCGAGGCCGGGATCGGCCGGGTCCTCGGTCGCCTCGATGACGAAGCCGTTGACCGCGCCCTCGGCGCCCTTGACCATCAGCCGCGGGCCGTCGGTGGTATTGGCGACATAGGCCGAGACGCCGGCGCGCGCGCCGTTGATGGCCGAGGCGATATCGGCGATGTCGGCCCCGGCGGCGATCGTCAGATCGATCGCCGGGCGCGCGGTGTCCTCGGTGAAGCTGCTCCCGGCGACCGTGCCGAAGCGCAGCGTCAGCGTGCCCGAACCGACCGTGGCGGTGGTCGAGGCGACCGGCGGGCTGGCGAGCGACTGGGCCGCGGCGAGCTGGGTGACCTCGAGGGTGTAGCTGCCCCTGGGGGTGGCCGAACCCGACAGCCGCGGCGTGGCAACCGCTGCCGACAGCGACGGCTGCGGCGAGAGGTCGCCGCTGCGCACCCGGTCGCCGATCGAGGTGGCGAAGGTCTGCAGCATCGACCGGAGATTGCCGGCCACGCTGATCTGCTTGTCGAGCGTGTCGGTCCGGGTGGTCAGGCGGTCGGTCTGGCCGGCGAACTGGGCTGCGGCGAGGTTTGCCGCGAGGGTGTTCCAGTCGACCGAGTTGGCGCCGTTCAGCGACGTGAGGATCGCGCTGGACGCGGCGCTCCTGGTGGTGGCGGCGGAGGTGGTCGACATGCTGTTCAGAACGGTCCGGAACGACAGGAATTAATCCCGCGTCGCCAGCGCCACGACAAAACCACCGAGGCGTCGGCGACGCCGGTGGACAGGCCCGGCGGCATGCTCAGCGCGCCCCCGGATCGGGCCGGCCATCGGCGTCGAAGCGCAGCTCGAGCGGGACGTCGATGCGCGGCAGCGGGCGGGTCTCGCCCCGCTTCAGGGCCATGACAAAGCCGAGCACGCCAGCCACCGCGGCATAAAGCTCCTCGCGGATCACCTGGTTCTCGCGCGTGGTGAAGTAGACCGAGCGCGCGAGCGCGGGATACTCCAGCAGCGGGACCTCCAGTTCACGTGCCAGCTCGCGCATCGCCAGCGCCTTCTCGCCGCGGCCCTTGGCCAGCACGATCGGGGCCGAGGCGCGGTCGGGGTCGTAGACCATCGCCACCGAGAAATGGGTCGGGTTGGTCAGGACGAACTGCGCCTCGCGCATCACCTTCTGCATCGAGCCCATCGCCAGCTGGCGCTGGCGCTGACGGATTGCCGCCTTGCGCTCGGGGCTGCCCTCGCTTTCCTTGTGCTCGTCCTTGACCTCCTGCAGGCTCATCCGCAGTCGCAGGAAGCGGCGCACCCACTGGATCGGAAAGTCGATCCCGGCGATCAGCACCAGCCCCACGCTCAGCGCGAAAAGCAGCGACATCACCGCGTCCCAGGCGGCGACCAGCTGGCCCGAGAGCGGCGCGCGGGCGAGGTCGATCAGCCCGGCAAGGTGCTCGCGCGCCCAGTAGTAGGTGATCGCACCGAGCAGGATCGACTTGGCCAGGCTCTTGCCCAGCTCGACCAGGCCCTGGGTGCCGAACATCCGCTTGAGCCCGCTCAGCGGGTTGATCCGGCTGCCCTTGGGCATCAGGTTGCTGCCCAGCCAGCGGCCTTCGCCGAACCCAAGCTGCGAGGCGATCGAGGCGAAGCAGACCATCACCCCCAGCACCAGCACCGGCGGCGCCACCGCGATCAGGGCGTTGAGCATCAGCGCGCCCGGCGCGAAATCGACCACCTCGGCCCGGCCGAAGGTCAGCCCCCCGGCGAGCGTCCCGGAGAGCAGGCCGAACAGCCAGGGCCCGGCCAGCTTGAGCCAGGCCGCCCCGGCGAGCATGGCGACCGCGGTGGCCAGTTCGCGCGAGCGCAGGACATCGCCCTGCCGCGCGGCGTCGCGTTTGCGTTTCTCGGTTGGGGCTAGGGTCTTTTCCCCGGCGCTCTCGCTCATTGGAGCAGCACCCCTTCGGCCTGCCGCAGCGCCTGGGCAGAGAGATCGGCCATCATGTCACCGGTCAGCGGGGCCGAGACGATCAGCGCGGCCAGCCCGGCCAGCACGCCGGCCGGCAGACCCAGCGAGAACAGGTTGAGCGACGGTGCCGAGCGGCTCACCACCCCGGCGGCGAACTGCACCAGCAGCAGGATCAGCGTGACCGGCAGCGCGATCGCGACGGCGGTGATAAACATCTGGGTGGCGAAGCCGGCGATCAGGGCCAGCCGGTCGGGTCCCAGCCAGGTGTGGCCGGGGGGAAAGCTGGCATAGGACTTGATGATCAGGTCGATGAACAGCAGGTGCCCGCCGAGCCCGAGGAAGACCAGGGTGAGGATCACGCCGTAGTACTGGCCGAGCGCGGGCGATTGCGCCCCGGTCTGCGGATCGGCGGCGGCGGCGATCGACATGCCCATGCCCGCGCCGATCACCTCGGCCGCGATCGTCGGCGCGGCGAAGGACAGCTGCAGCACGAAGCCCAGCGCCAGCCCGACCAGCACCTCGCCGGCCACGGCCAGCATGCCGGGCAACGAGAACAGCGCGGCGGGGGCCTGGACCCCGGTCCAGTTGCACACGAGGATGCCGATCGCCCCGGTCACGATCACCCTGGCCTGCGGCGGCACCCCCGAGGCGCCGAAGAACGGGGCGGCGAACAGCGCCGCGCCGATCCGCGTCATCAGGAACAGCCAGCGCCAGAACTCGGTTTCGAGCGCCCCCAGGCCGAAGTTCAAGGCCAGCATCGCGCGGCGCTCAGACCTTGCCCAGGCGGGCGATCTCGCCGAAGATCTCCTGGGTGAAATCGCCGACGAGACCAAGCATCGAGGCGCCCATCACCACCAGCACCAGCGCGATCACGCCCAGTTTGGGGACGAAGGTGAGCGTCTGCTCGTTCACCGAGGTGGCGGCCTGGACGATGCCGATGACGATACCCACCGCGAGGCTGGCCAGCAGCACCGGGGCGGCCACCAGCGCCGTGATGTAGAGCATCCGGTCGGCCAGGGCGAGGAGCGAGGCGGTATCGTCCATCAGCCGAAACTCGCCGCAAGGCTGCCCATCAGCAGCGCCCAGCCATCGACCAGGACGAACAGCAGCAGCTTGAAGGGCAGCGAGACGATCGTCGGGCTCATCATCATCATGCCCAGGCTCATCAGCACCGAGGAGACCACGAGGTCGATCACCAGGAAGGGCAGGAACAGCATGAAGCCGATCTGGAAGGCGGTCTTCAGCTCGCTGGTGACGAAGGCCGGGAGCAGGATCGAGAAGGGCACGTCCTGGGTGCGGGCGAACTTGGGCGCCTTGGCCATGTCGGCGAACATCGCCAGGTCATGCTCGCGGGTCTGGCGGATCATGAAGGCGTGGAACTGCAGCCCGGCGGTGCTGATCGCCTGCTCGGCATTGATCTGCCCGGCGGCATAGGGCTGGATCGCCTGCTGGCTGACCTTGTCGAGCGTGGGCGCCATGATAAACAGGGAGAGGAACAGCGACAGCCCGATCAGCACCTGATTGGGCGGGCTCTGCTGCAGGCCGAGCGCCTGGCGCAGGATACCGAGCACCACCAGCACGCGGGTGAAGCTGGTCATCATCAGCACGAGGCTGGGCAGGATGGTCAGCAGCCCCATGATCAGGAGCAGCTGGAGCGACAGCGTCAACCCGCCGCCGGGGCCCCCGTTCATCGATTGAAAGGCACGGTCGAGCGCGCCGGGGATGGCCGAGGAGCCGGCGGCCTGGGCCTGGGCGTGGACCAGCGTCGGGGTGACCAGCAGCGCCAGGGCCGGGACGATCCGGGACATGCGCCTCATGCCGCGGGCTCCGCGGCCGAGGTGGCGGAAGGCGTGGCGGACGGGGTGGCGGACGGGTTGGGCAGGGCGCGTGCCGGGGCCTCGGCCAGCCGGGTCAGGCCATTGCGCGAGGCCGAGACAAGGATCTCGCGGCCGTGGAACTCGATCACCGCCAGCTTGAGCGTGGGCGAGAGCATGGTGGTCTCGATCACGCGTACCGCCTTGGTCTGGCCCGGCGCGGCGCCGAAGCGGCCCTGCATCTTTTGCAGCAGCTTGAGCGTGCCCCAGATCAGCCCGCCGATCAGCGGGAGCACGATGAACAGCTTGAGGACGTACCAGAGCATCAGGCGGCCTCGGCCCCCGAACCGCCCGCGAGCTCGACGATGCGCAGCCCGAAGCGACCGTTCTCGGCGACGATCTCGCCCTTGGCGATCAGCTTGCCGTTGACCATCACGTCGAGCAGCTCGTCGGTCAGCCGGTCAAGCATGACGACGCTTTCCTCGCCCAGCGAGAGCACGTCCTTCAGCTTCATTTCGGTGCGGCCGAGTTCGACCGTGACGCGCACGTCGACATCCTTGAGGAGATCGAAGCCGCGGGTGGGAAGGGTCATTGGGGTGTTCCTCGAGGTCAGCTGAAGGGCAGTCAGAAGGCGGAGCGGATCTGGAGCGCGACGCGGTCGTCGGCAGCGCCGACCGTGCCGGTGGCCACGGTCACGGCGCCGAGCCGCAGCGGGACCTGGCGCGCGACGGCGACGGGGACGACCATGCCGGGCTCGAGCCGGGCAACGGTCGCCATGGCCATGGCCATGTCGACCAGCACGGCCGAGAGCTGCATCGGCACATCGGCGAAGGGCTCGGCCAGCGGGTCGGCCATGGCGTGACGGACCGGCGCCGAGCGGCGCGGACTGGTCGAGAACAGCGCGCTGAGGGTGGGCAGCGGCAGGGCCAGCGAGATCTGCCAGGTGTCGCCGCCGGGCTCGGTCACGTCGAGCTCGAGCTGGGCGACGGTGGCGTCGCGGGCGAAGGGTTCGAGCAGCACGAGGTTGCCGTTGCGGCGCAGTGGCCGCAGCGCCTCGGGCTGGCCGGGGACGAGCACCGCGGCCAGCTCGCGCACCAGCATGGTCTCGAGCCGGACGATCATCAGCTCGGCCGAGACCGGGAACTCGGCGGGGAGCGGCGAGGGGGCCTCGCCGCGGCCGCCGAAGGTGCGGTCGACCATCCGCAGCACCGCCGCGGCGTCGAGCGAGGCCAGCAGCGGCAGGCTCTCGGCGCCGACCCCGATCAGGCTGTTGGCGGCCAGGTCCGGGGCGAACATGGCGATGTCCTCGAGCGTGGTGAGCTTGGCCGGCTTGGCCTTGACCGTCAGCGCCTTGCCGCCGGCCAGCGGTGCCAGTCCGGCCAGCAGCGGCCGCGTCAGGCGCTCGCCGGCGCGGGTCAGCAGCGGCAGCAGCTCTTCCGGGCCGGGCTCTGCGCGGAGCAGCTCGGGGCAGTGCTGGGCCACGGCGCGGGCGGCCACGGGCGGACGTTCAGGCTTCACCGGGGATCCCTCACTGGACCAGGAACGACTTGAAATAGACCTCGTCGACCCCGCCGAAGCCCTCTTCCTTGGTCAGGACCTGGTTGATCGCCTGGGTCAGGCGCTTCTGCAGCTTCTCCTTGCCGGCCAGCGAGCCGATGTCTTCCTCGGGGGTGTCGGCCAGCACGTTGAGCATGGCCGAGCGGATCGCCAGCTCGTGCTTCTTCAGCCACATCAGCACGCGCCCGTCGCGGCGGGTCGAGCAGGCGATCGCGACCTGGACCAGCGCATCCGACTCCTTGAGGTTCGAGGTGAACTCGTCGGAGAAGGTAAAGTAGCTGGTCTTGTACTCGCTGCCGCCCTCGCCCTCGACTTCGGCAGCGCCGCCTTCGCCTTCCTTCTCGCCCTCCTTCTTGGGCGCGTAGGGGTCCTCCTCGCCCTTGCGGACGAGCTTGGGGTTGTTGTCTTCCTTGACCTCCTTGTCGTGCCCGCCGCCGATCACGCCGGCCACGACGAGACCATAGACGCCGCCGCCACTCACCGCGATCAGCACGACCGGGATCAGCAGCTTCATCAGCATGCCGCCCTTCTTCTTCTTCTTGGGCTTTTCTTCCTTGTCAGAACTCATGGCTGGATCTCTCCGGAGTCAGTCGAATGGGGCGATCGCAGGATGATCAGGCGAAGATGCCGCGCGGGCGGGCCGGATCGGCCGCATCGCGGGCAGGACTGCGGTTGGCGGCGGGGGCCTGCTCGGCCGCATCGAAGCGGGCGCCGCGGCCCTGCCGCTGGCCGGCCTCGCCGCCCTGTGCCGAAGCCTCGCCGCGGGCGAGGCCGGTGCCGGCCCAGCCCGGCGTGGACTGGCCGGAGGGGCTGCCGTCCCGGCCCGCACCGTCCGCGCTCGTGGCGCTGCCGGGGGCCGGGATCGCGGCCTGGACCGCGCGGGCGAAGTCCGGATCGGGGCTGGCGACCGAGACGGCGAGCCCGTTCTGGTCCTGCTGGAAGCTGAGCGAGATCGGGCCGAACTCGGCGTGGTTGAGCCCGATGTTGACCGTCTGGGGTAGGCCGGTCTGGGCCGCATCGCGCGCGGTCATCAGGCGGTCCATCAGGGCGGCGAAATCGCGCGGCTGGGGCGCCCCGGACAGCACCGGGCCGCTCGCACCGCCCGCTGCCGGGACGACGCCGGGGGCCGGGGCCGGGTTGCCGAGCAGGCTCGCGGTATCGGGTGCAAGGGCCGGCTCGGCCAGGCCGGCCGCCGGGCTCTCGCCCTCGGCCGACAGCATGGGGCGCAGGCGCAGGCCCGTGGCCGGGCGGGCGGCCGGAGCTTCGAAGGTGAGCGCGGCGGCCTGGGCCGGATCGGTCTGCGCCGGATCGAGCCGCAGCGCCAGCGCCGCGTCCTGCGGCTGGGCCGGCGTCGCGGCGGCGGCAGCCGCGCCCGGCAGGGCCTCGCGCAGCGGCAGGGGCCGGCCGAGCAGCTGGGCCTCAATCAGCGGCGAGAGGCCAGACGGGGTCGCGGTGGCGGCGGGGGCGGTTTCGGGCATGGTCTCGGGCGAGGCCGCGACGAGGCTCAGGCTGGTCGTGGTCACGCTGGCGATCAGCACCGGGGCGCCATCCTCGCTGGTGGCATCGCCGGGCTCGCCAGAGGCCCCGTCCGCAGCCAGACCCGCCGCCGGCTTCGCGCCCGGCATCTCGGCTTGGGGCAGGCGCAGCGCGCGCAACGCCGCGAGCAGGGTGGGAACGGCCTGCGCCGCCTCGGTGGCCGCGTCAGGGGCGGTCGGGGTGGCTTCGCCGGGGGCGGTAGGCGCCGCCGGCAGGCTCTCGGGCAGGGTACCCGGCAACAGACCCGGCAAGATCTTGCCGGCCAGCGGCAGGGGGGCGGCAAGGATTGGCTGGGCGCCGACCAGTTCGGCATCGCTTTCGAGCGGGAGCGCGGGCACCGATCCGGAGCTGGCGACGGCGGGAGCCGTCGGGGCGGTGCCGGGCGCGGTGGCCAGCAGCTCGGCAAAGCTCCCGGTTTCCGGGGTGCCGGCCCCGTTGTCGGCCGGCGAACCGGCGAGCGCGACCGTGGCGCTGACAACGGAAGGTGCGGCAGGCTGGATCATGGCGGCAGGTCCCCAGAGAGTGTCTGCGATCTGCTATTCAAGCTCCGTGCCAAGTTGCTTGCGCGCGGTGAGCGGGGCCTGCTCGCCCTGGCTCGCCAGCGCCTTGGCCTCGGCCCGGGCGCGGTCTTCCACGGCCTGGCGGCGGCGCTCGGCCTCGGACAGCTTGAGCAGCTTGGTGTCGGCGATCCCGCGGGCACGTTCGGCATCGGCCACGGTGCTGCGCGCAACTCCGGCGAGCCCCTCGCGGAAGCTGGTCATCAGGCGCAGGGCCTGGCCGTCGGTCATGTCGCGGCGGGCGGCATAGTCGCTTTCGAGCTGGCCGGTGCGGTCGGCCAGGGCCAGCAGCTGGGCCAGCGTCCCCTCGGCCTGGGCGGCTTCGGCGGCGGCGGTCTGCTTGGCGATCGCGCGGACCTTCTCGAGCCGCTGCAACCGCGCCAGGCGCTTGCGGTCAGCCGGCATCGCCGATCAGCGCGGCAAGCTGGGCGATGCTCTGGTCCAGCGGCACGACCTCGCGCTGGGCCTGGCCGAGGAAGGCTTTCATCGGCTCCTGCATGGCGATCGCGCGGTCGAGCAGCGGGTCGGCCCCGGCGCGGTAGGCGCCCATCAGCACGAGGTCGCGATTGGCCTCATAGCTGGCCACCAGCGCGCGGAAGGTGCGCGCCATGCGGGCATGGCCGGGTTCGGTGATGTCGCTCATCACGCGCGACAGCGAGGCGGCGATGTCGATCGCCGGATATTGCCCGCGCTGCGCCAGATCGCGCGACAGCACGACGTGGCCATCCAGGATCGACCGGGCGGTATCGACTACCGGATCGTCCTGGTTGTCGCCATCGGCGAGCACGGTGTAGAGCCCGGTGATCGAGCCGCCCGAGGCGGCCGAGTTGCCGGCCCGTTCGACCAGCTTGGTGATCGTGGCCAGGGCGGAGGGCGGATAGCCGCGCGCCGCGCCGGGTTCGCCCAGCAGCAGCGCGATCTCGCGCCCGGCATGGGCGACGCGGGTCAGGCTGTCCATGATCAGCAGCACGCGCTTGCCGGTCGCCCGGAAATGCTCGGCGATCGAGGTCGCCAGCATGGCGCCGCGGATGCGCAGGTTGGGGGCATGGTCGGCCGGGACCGCGACCACCACGGTGCGTTCGCGCTTCTCCCCGGCCATGTGGCGCTCGACGAAGTCGGAGACCTCGCGCGCGCGCTCGCCGATCAGCCCGACCACGACGATCTCGGCCTCGGCGCCGGTGGCGATCATGTCGAGCAGGACCGACTTGCCCACCCCCGAGCCGGCCATCACGCCGATCCGCTGGCCCACCCCGAACGTGGTCAGCGCGTTGAGCGCGCGCACCCCGGTGTCGAAGCGCTCGCGCACCGGGGCGCGGTCGAGCGCACCGGTGCGGATCCCGCCGGCCGGCCATTCGTCGCGGAAATGGATCGGGCCCAGCCCGTCGATCGGATGACCCTCGCCGTCGACCGCGCGGCCGAGGAAAGCCTCGCCCACCGGAAGCATGCCGGGATGGCCCTCGGGCCGCACGCGCGAGCCGGGGCGCAGCAGGACGGTATCGCCCAGCAGCATCATCAGCGTCCGTCCGTTGCGGAAGCCGATCACCTCGGCCAGCGGTTCGCCGCGGCCATGCGCCACGCGGCATAGCGCGCCGACCGGTACCGACAGGCCCGCCACCTCGATCAGCCCGCCGTCGCAGGCGGCGACCACGCCGTAGCGGTGCGGGGTGAAATCGGGCTGGGCGGCAGCCAGCTCGTCAAGCAGCGGCTCGAACAGGTTCAGCATGCGTGGAAGGCCTCGGCCAGGGCGCGGCGCCACTGCGCCGGGCCGTCCTCGACCCCGCCATTCTGGGTCTCGACCCGCAGCGCCCCGCGTTCGAGCGCGGGATCGGGGGTGAATTTCCAGTCCTGCGGCAGCCGCGTCTCGATCAGTGCGAGATCCTCGGGATGGAGCCGGATGACGCGCTCGTCGTCGGCGCGGGCGAGCATGGCCACGGCGCGCTCGACCCGCGCGGTGAGCGCTGCGTGATCATGGGCATAGGGCACCAGCGTCGCCTCGCACAGCGCCATCACCGTGTCCTGAAGGCGTTGGCGCAGCGCCTCGGCCAGTTCGGCGTCGAAGCGGGCGAAAGAGAATTCCAGCGCGGCGCGGGCCTCGGCTTCGGCGGCCATCTGCTCGGCGGCCTGGGCCATCGCGTCTTCCGCGCCCTTGGCATAGCCTTCGGCCCAGGCCAGCGCGACCGGGTCCTCGCTCTCGACCGGGGCCGGCGCGGCCGCGGGCGCGGCGAGGGCCGGGGCGAAGCGGCTGTCCTGGCGGAACCCGTCCTCGGCCGGCGCCCCGGTGAGCGCGGCAAGGCTAGACATAGTCGTCGTCGCCCTGGCCGAACACGATCGTGCCCTCGGCAGCCAGACGGCGGGCGACCGCGACGATCGCCTTCTGCGCGGCGATCACGTCGGCCATCTTGAGGCGACCGCGGTTCGCGATCTCGTCCTTGATGCCGTCGGCGGCGCGGCTCGACATGGCCTTGAAGAACACGGTGCGCTGGTCCTCGGCAATGCCCTTCAGCGCATCGATCAGGGTGTCGCTCTCGACCTCGCGCAGCAGTGCGCCCATGGCCTGGGCATCGAGCACGAAGAGGTGCTCGAACTTGAACATCTCGCTCTCGATCTGCTTGGCGAGGTTCTTGTCGAGCTTGGTGATCTCCGGCATCACGCGCTTCTCGACCGCCTTGCCGGCCGAATTGATGATCTCGGCCGCCTCGCGCGGGCCGCCCATGGTCAGCGGGGCGCTGCCGTGGGCCTCGCGGATGCGCTGGCCCAGCAGCTCCTCCAGCATGGTCAGCGCCTCGGGCTGGACCGGGCCCAGGGTGGCGATGCGGTGAACCACCTGCGGTTGCTTGTCGGCCGGCAGCGCATGGAGCACCTCGGCGGCGACCTCGGGGTCGAGCTGAACCAGCAGCACGGCGATCGCCTGGGGATGCTCCTCGGCGATAAGCGGCACCAGGGCATCGGGATTGAGCCAGCGCGCCAGCTCGAGCGGGCTCGGCGGCTTGTGGTCGGGCGGCAGGATCCGCTGCATCAGGTTGTCGGCCTTCACCCCGCCCACGGCGCGGGTCATCAACGACCGCACCTGGCCGAGCCGGTCATGGGCCTTGAGCCCGAGCCGCTCGGTCTTGTCGACGAACGAGGCGATGGCATTGGCGATCACCTCGGGCGCGATCTCGCCCAGCGCGCACATCTTCTCGCCCAGCAGCCGCAGTTCGGCCGGCTCGAGCCGCGACAGGATCTGCGCCGCCTGTTTCTCGTCGAGCAGCATCACCATCACGGCGGCGCGATCGGCCTCGCTCAGGCTGTCCGGATCGAGCGTGGTCACGGCGTTCATGCGGCAGGTTCCGGTTCAGGGGTTTGCGACAGCATCTCGCGCAGGGCGAGCACGGCGTCCTCGGGGCGTTCGGCGGCAATGCGCTGGGCCAGGCTGACCTGTTCAACCAGCGCCTCGGGACTGACCGGTGGCGGCAGGGTGCGGCCAGCGGTGCGGCTTTCGCCCTCGCTTTCCTCGCCGGGCTCGGCCTCGGTCTCTTCATTGCGGGCAGTGGCACTGGCGGGATCGCGCTTGAGTGCCTTGATCAGCGGACGCACGCCCAGCAGCAGCACCAGCAGCACGCCAAGCAGGGCCAGGCCATAGCGGACATAGCTCTGGAACCACGGCTGTTGCCACATCGGGATGGCTTCCACCACCGGGGCATCGAACGGCCGCAGCACGACCGCGACCTGATCGCCGCGCGCCGCATCGGCGCCGACCGCGGCGCTGATCAGCTGTTTCATCTGCTCGATGTCCTGCGGCTTGGCCTTCTTGAGCGCGCTCGCGCTCAGCGCGACGGCCACGGACAAGCGCTTGATCTTGCCCGGGCTGCCATTGGCGACCGAAACCTCGCGGCCCAGTTCATAGGTGCGCGTCGCACTCGATTCGCCATTGGTCGGCGCTGCGCCCGGGGTAGCCGCCGCGGTCGGGGTGCCTTGCGGCGCCCCCGGAGAGGCGATCGGCGCGGGCGGCGGGGTATTGGCGGTGACGCCGGGCACCCCGGCGGCCGGTGCCGCACCCGAGGTCTGCGACTGCTGCTGGGTCTCGGTGCGCAGCACGCCCTGCTTGTCATAGGACTCGCGCGCGGAGGTGACCTGGTCCATGTCGAGATCGACCTGGACCTCGCTCGAGAAGTTGCCGGCGCCGACCATCGGGGTCAGCAGCTGGTCAAGCTGCATGCGCAGCTTGTCCTCGAGCCGGCCCTGCAGTTCGAGCCGTTCGGAATTGCCATCGGCCTTCTCGGTCAGGAGCTGGCCGTGCTGGTCGACCACGCGCACCGCGTCCGGGCTGAGCCCCGGGACCGAGCCGGCGACAAGGTTGACGATCGCGGCGACCTGGCTGTCGGAGAGCCGGCGGCCGCGGGCGAGGCGGACCATGACCGAGGCGGTGGGCGGGACGTTGTCGCGCACGAAGACCGACTTCTCGGCCTCGGCGAGATGGACGCGCACGGCCTCAACCCCGTCGATCTCCATGATCGAGAGCGTCAGATCGTGCTCGCGCGCGGCGCGCAGGCGATCGCCCTCCACCGCGCGGCTGGCGCCGAGCGGCATCTTGTCGATCCCGGCGGCGTCGTCCGGGGCGGCAAGGGCGCCGTCCGAGGCGACCAGCATCTTGGCTTTATAGAGATCGTCCTCGCCCACGGTGAGCGAGCCGGTCTGGTTGTCGATGCGATAGGCGATGCCGGCCTTGTCGAGCGTGGCGACGACTTTGGCGCGTTCGCCGTCGTCGAGCTCGGAATAGAGGGTGCGCTGGGCCTGCGGGGCCAGGGTGGCCCAGGCCAGTGCGGCCAGACCGATCCCGGCGACGCCGCCAAACACCGGCAGCACGCGGCGCACCGGTGGCTGTTTGACGAAGCTGCCGACGCGCGTGAGGATCGGGCCGCCGGTCGGATCGGTCAGCGGCGCCAGCAGTGACGGGGCGGGAAGCTGGGCTTCACCGGCAGCAACGAGATCGGCCATCTATCAGACCCCCATCCGCATGATGTCCTGGTAGGCGGACAGCAGGCGATTGCGCACCTGCAGCGTCGCTTCGAAGGCCACGCTCGATTCCTGCCGGGCGAGCATCACCTTGGCGACATCCGTTTCCTCGCCGCGTTCATAGGCGGCCGAGAGCTCCGAGGCCTTGCGCTGCGTGGCGCTCACCCCGTCGAGCGCATCCTTGAGCGCCCCGGCGAAACCGTCGCCCTGGCCCTCGGCGGGCTGGGCGGCCGGAGCGGCATCCTTGACCTGCTGGAGCAGGTTCGAGCGATCGATGATCTGCTGGCGCATGGCGAGGATCTGCTGGAGACCCCCCGCCCCGCCGATGCCGTTGATCCCGCTCATCGCCGGGCGCCTGCCGCGGCCACTTCAAGCCCGGCGTCGCGGAACGAGGCCAGCCGATAGCGCAGGGTGCGTTCCGAGATGCCGAGCCGCCGCGCCGCCGCGACCCGGCTGCCGCCACAATCGGCGAGCGCCTGCATGATCGCGCGGGCCTCGTGCATCTGGACAATGTTCGAAAGGGTGCGCCCGCCGGCTCCGGGGACGGGGACTGGAATCGAGCCGGCGGGCAGGCCACCTGCGGGAGCAGCCGCAAGGCCGCCGCCGGCGACAGCGCCGGCCTCGACCAGCCGGGCGATCCCGTCGAAGTGGATGTGATGGGGTGCGATCTCGTCGGCCTGACCGGCCAGCAGCAGGGCGCGGCGCATGACGTTCTCGAGCTCGCGGACGTTGCCCGGCCAGGAATGGGCCTTCAGCAGGGTCAGCGCGGCTTCCGACAGCCAGGGCACCGGCTGCCCGGCCGCGGCGTGGCGCAGCAGCAGGGCGAAGGCCAGCGGGGCGATGTCCTCGCCGCGCTCGCGCAGCGGCAGCAGGGCCAGCGGGAAGACGTTGAGCCGATAGAACAGGTCGGCGCGGAACCGGCCCTCCTGAACTTCGAGCGGCAGGTCGCGGTTGGCGCAGGCGATGATCCGGACGTCGACCTTGATCGGCTGGGTGGCCCCGATCGGCACGACCTCGCCCTCCTGCAGCGCGCGCAGCAGCTTGGCCTGGAGCGACAGCGGCATCTCGGCGATCTCGTCGAGCAGCAGGGTGCCGCCGTCAGCTGCGCGGAAGAAACCCTCCGATGCACCGGTGGCGCCGGTGAAGGCGCCCTTCTGGTGGCCGAACAGCAGCGCTTCCAGCATGGCCTCGGGCATGGCGGCGCAGTTGACCGCGATGAACGGGCCGTCGCGGCGCGGGCTGCGGGTATGGATGAAGCGCGACAGCACCTCCTTGCCGGTGCCGGTCGGCCCGTTGATCAGGACCGGAATGTCGCTGGCCGCAAGGCGCTCGGCCAGGGCCAGGACCGAGAGGCTCTCGGTATCGGCGGCGATCGGCAGGCCGGCGGGGCTGGCAGCGGCGAGCAGGGCAGCGAGCGTTGTTTCGCTGGCCCCGTCGACATAGTCGAGCTCGATCCCCGATTCGGTGCGCCGAAGCGCCGGGCGCGGACCGCGCGTGAGCCGCACGTGGGCCCGTCCGGCCTCGGTCCGATCGGCCAGGAGGATACCCGGTCCTGAGCCGATCGCAGCGAAAATGCCGTCGGCGCGCTGGACCAGCGGTGCGTGATTGGCAGCAGTGGCAGCAGAAAATTCAAGAGCGGACATTGATCGAGACCCCAAGCGGATTAACCATCCTGTGGCCCCTTTTTGGCGCGTGAACGTCAAAGGCTTCGGTAATTTAAGTCCTTGGATATTTACCTATGGGGAAACGCGTGGTTTCCGGCAGCTTCTTGCCGGTTGCCTTGCCGCCCCGGCTTAAACTTGCCGGCTGGTTGCCGCTCTTAGCCTCGGTTGCCGCACCGGATGGGCCGGTCGGCGCCGGGACCTTCTCGGCCGGGATCATCCTCGGAACGTATACGGGAGTAGACCATGTCGGTTATCAACACGAACATCAGCGCGATCCGCGCTGCCAATGCCTCGACCAATGCTGGCAAGATGCTGGGTACTGCGATGGAGCGCCTGTCGACCGGCAAGCGCATCAACAGCGCCAAGGACGACGCCGCCGGCCTCGCCATTGCCACCTCGATGACCTCGCAGATCAAGGGCATGGCCCAGGGTATCCGCAACGCCAACGACGGCATCTCGATGGCGCAGACCGCTGAAGGCGCGCTGGGTGAAGTCGCCAACATGCTGCAGCGTGTCCGCGAACTGACCGTCCAGGCCTCGAACGGCACCTATTCGGACGACGACCGCACCCGCATGAACTCGGAAGTGACCGCGCTGCAGGCGCAGATGACCGACGTGCTGACCAACACCCAGTTCAATGGCAACACCCTGTTCGACGGTAACGCCGGCGGCGGCACGGTCTCCATCCAGACCGGCGCCAATGCGACTGACACGGTCGACGCTTCGGCTGCCTTCGCCGATCTCTCGGCTGCCGCCACCGCCGTTGACCTGACCGCCCTCGCTGGTACGGAACTGGCCGACATCGACACCGCGATCGACCTCGTCTCGAGCCGCCGTGCCGACCTCGGTGCGATCCAGAACCGTCTGGAATCGGCGATCAACTCGCAGACCAACAACATCACCAACCTGTCCGACGCCCGTTCGCGGATCGAGGACACCGACTACTCGGCCGAAACGACCCAGATGGCCAAGGCCCAGATCCTCTCGCAGGCTTCGACCGCGATGATCGCCCAGGCCAACCAGAGCCAGCAGAACGTGCTCTCGCTGCTGCGCTAATCTGCCCTCCGCCCTCTCCCGGGCGTCTGGCCCGGCGGCGCGCCAATCGCCGCCGGGCCTTCGGGCATCCGGATCGCGGGAGGGCTGCGACATGGTCCCGTCATGGCGGCGTCGGAAGGCAACTTCCGGCGCCGTTGTGCTGCATGCGCCGGGCCTGTCCACGTCCGTCGTCAGGTCTGGCGGGTGAGGGCCGCCCGTTCGGCCCGGCTGCGCAGCGCGTCCACCTCGCGCCGCAGCCGCTCGTTTTCGGCCGACAGCTGCAGCAGCATGCGCCGGGTCAGCTCGGCTGTGGTCTCTGGTTGCCCTGCGGGGGAAGCAGGCGCAGGAGCCGGATCGGGCGCTGCGCCCGTGCCCGGAGCGGCGCTGCGCTCGAGCCGGGTGCGCGCACGCGGCAATGCCGCCTTGCGCCGGCGTGGCAGCAGGCGGCCCAGCCAGGCCACGACGCGCGCGACGACCCCCAGATCCTGCCGCACGAGGGCCCGGCCGGTCGGGCGGGTCGGCAGCGGTGCGGCGGTCGCCGGCGCCGTCGGCGCGCCGGTCACGGGCTGGTCGATCGGCCCGGCGGTGATCCCGCTGCCGGGCCGCGCGCTGGCGGCCGGAGGGGCGACCGGTGCGATGACGAGCGGTTCCGACGCACTGGCCAGAGGAATCGCCGGGCGGCCCGCGGCCGGGGTTCGCTTGGTGCGCGGCGATTTGGGTGCGCCGCCCACTGCCTGAGCGGCGGCCTTGCGGCGTGGTGCGGCAGCCGTGGGGGACGTGCTGTCCGCCGTGCGTTTCCGCCGCGGCCTGGCGGTCTTGCCCGCCGTGGAAGCGCGACGCGGCGCGGCCCCGCCCGGCTTGGTCGCAGATCTACGCCGCGAGGTTGCACCCGCTTCCGGGACAGGGGTCGGGGCTGCGGACTGACCCTGCGCCATGGCAGCGACCGGGGCGATCGGAGGTGCCGTCGTGATCAGGGCTCCGCGATGCGGCGGCACCCTGATCTCGGCGGGAAAGGCCACCGGCGCCGCCGGGGCGCCCAAGTGCGTGGCACGGCCGCGGCCGGCCGGATCAGCGGGTTGAGAGAGCTTGGCCGTCCGGACCGGACGGCGTACGGCACCGGTTTTCCGCCGGGCCTTGCGGGTCTGCGCATCGGACATCGAGATCGTCCCCCCCAAGGGTGATCGCTAGATGCAGCGTCTCACGCCCGTAGGGGGAACAACAACTGGAGATCCATCCATTTTGCTAAGTATTCCCGCATAGGCGGGCACAGGCGGGATGGCGTCAGGGAGCGGCTAGTCGGGCTGTCCGGGCAAGGCCATGCCGATGCGGCGCTTGACCTCCTCGATCCGCATGGCCTCGACCGCGGCGCGCGGGCAGTCGGCCGTCAACAGCTCGGCCAGGTGGAGCTGCTTCTGGGCGATCAGGTCGATCGCCTGCAGTTCGGTGATATGCCGGGTGACCACGTCGGGATCGGCGCAGAGCCGCGCTCCCAGCGCCTCCACCTGGACCGCCAGCTCCGACAGGATGTCGGCGGCGGCCTTAAGGTGGGGCGCCGGAGAAGGCGCGGGGGCCGTTCCCGGGCTCAGGGATTGGACCATCACTTAAGCTGCCAGTTCGAGGGTCTCGTTGTCGGCGAGCGCGGTCAGATCGAGCACCATGACCATCTGGTCGTCCAGCGCGGCCAGCCCCTGCAGGAAGGGCAGCACCGAGCTGTCCGCCGTGGCCGGGGGGGCCTGCAGTGTGTCGGTGTCGATGGTCACGATGTCGCTCACCGATTCGACGATCAGCCCGGTCTGGCGGGAGCCCAGCTGAGTGACGATGATCGCGTGGCGCGGGGTGGCCTCGACCGGAGTCCAGCCCAGCCGGGCGGCCAGGTCGATCACCGGCAGCACCGTGCCGCGAAGGTTCACCACGCCTGCCACATAGCTGGGCACGCGGGGCAGGCGGGTGGCCGGAGTCCAGGCCCGGATCTCGCGGATCGCCATGATGTCGAGAGCGAAGACCTGCCCCTCGACCTGGAAGGTGATGAGTTCACGCAGCACGAACGTTCTCCTTGGGTAGGCGGATCAGTGCGAGACGCGGCGAACCGCAGCGACCAGCTTGCTGGCGTCGAACGGCTTCACGATCCAGCCGGTCGCGCCCATCTGCCGGGCCCGATTCTTCTTCTCGTCCGAACTCTCGGTGGTCAGGACCAGGATCGGGCGGTCGCGATGGCGGGTGCCATTGCGCAACGCCTCGATCAGGCCGAAGCCATCGAGCCGAGGCATGTTGATGTCGGTGATGACGACATCGACCTCGTTCAGTTGCAGCCATTCGAGCGCGGATTGGCCATCATCGGCCTGCGCCACGTCGAAGCCGTGGGTGGTCAGGGCGTGGTTGAGCAGCGCTCGCATGCTCGCGCTGTCATCCACCGTCAGTACGCGGGTGGTTTTGGTCATGGTCACACTCACTCGGCAGGTCAGAACAGTTCGACCTCGCCCGCCGCGGCGACCGGCCGGGCGACCGGACGTTCCTCGGGGGCAAGGGTGTTGGCGACGGTCCGGCACCGGACCATGCCGGAGGCGGGGCGGAAATCGACGCGGCGGGCACTTTTGCCCCCCATGTCCTCACGAACCAGCGTGATGCGTTCGCGCTGGAGGAAGGTCTTGGCGAAGGCGGCGTTGGCGCTGCCGATCTGGGCCATGCCCGGATAGAGGTTGGCGCCGCCGTACAGATGGGCGCGCAGCCGGTGCTTGGCGGCACCGTTGGCAAGCATCTCGTTGATCAGCAGCTCCATCAGGTAGACGCCGTAATGCTCGTCGACCTCGTGGCCTCCGGCCGGGGGCTCGGCGAGGAGGAAGTGGTTCATGCCGCCGACCTGCTCCTCGGGATCGAACAGGCAGGTCGCCACGCAGGAGCCGAGCACGGTCGAGAATTCGACCCGCGGCCCGGCGCTGACGCGGGCCTGGCCCTGCAGCACGGTGAGCCGGGTGGTGGGCAAGGTGCCCGGCGGAGGCGGGGTCATCATGTTCATCGGATTACGCCGCCATCCGGAAAAGCTGGGAAGGAATGCTGTTGAGCGGCGCGATGATGCCCGCGGCGCCCAGTGCGATGGCGGCGCGCGGCATGCCGAACACGGTGCAGGTGGCCTCGTCCTGGGCGATCGTCAGCGCCCCGGCCCGGTGCATGGCGAGCAGCCCCTGGGCGCCGTCGCTGCCCATGCCGGTCAGCAGGATTCCCGCCGCCGCGGCGCCGACCTTCTCGGCAACCGAGAGGAACAGCGCATCGACGCTCGGCAGATGGCCGCTGATCGGCTGACCGGCACGGAGCCGCGCATGATAGCCGTTGGCGCTGCCCGAGACGGTCAGGTGGCGGTCATCGCCGGGAGCCAGATAGACGTGGCCGGGGCGCAGCGGCATGTCGGGCTCGGCGATCAGCACGCGCGGCGGGCAGGCCTGGTCGAGCGACTGCGCGATCGACGGGGCGAAGCGCGCGTTGACGTGCTGGACGATGACCGTCGGCGGGCAGTTGGCCGGAAAGGCCGAGAGCACGGCATGAAGGGCCTCGACCCCGCCGGTCGACGAGCCGATCGCGACCAGGCTGGGCGGGGCGGTGCGCTTCGGCATCGCGGTGACATTGCTGGGCGCCGGGGCGGCCGGGGCCGGAGCAGGCGCGCGTGCCGCGCCGGGCGCCGGGCGCTGGAAGCGGACCTGTGCCGCCTCGCGGATCATGTCGGCCAGGCGCGAATCCTTGAAGGCGCTGCCGTCCTGGGCCTTGGCGTAGCAGGCGACTGCGCCGCGGGCGAGCGCCTCGGCCGTGGTCGCAGCACCTTCCTGGGTAGCGCCCGAGATGATGATCACCGGGGTCGGGCGCAGAGCCATGATCTTGTCCAGGAAGTCGAGCCCGTTCATGCCCGGCATCTCGATGTCGAGAGTCACCACGTCGGGGTCGAACTGACGGATCAGCTCGCGCCCCTCGGCGGCGTTGGCGGCGGTCGCCACCACCTTGATGTCCGGTTCTTCCGATAGGCGCGCCATCAGGATCGCGCGCATGGTGGGCGAATCCTCGACGACGACGACTCGAATGGTCATGCAGCCCTCCGCTGGTAAATGGTCGGCCCAACCTGGACGAGGTCGCGTTCGGCGGGGCCGGTGGCGCGCTCGGAATGGCCGATGTAGAGAAAGCCGCCCGGGCGCAGCTGCGCGGCGAGGCGGGCGACGAGCCGCTCCTTGGTGGGCTGATCGAAATAGATCATCACGTTGCGGCAGAAGATCACGTCGAACGGGCGCGACAGCGGCCATTCGCCGAGCAGGTTGAGCAGCTTGAAGCGCACCAGGTTGCGCGCCTCGGCGGCAATCACCGCGCGATCGCCGCGAACCTCGGTCCAGGGCGTGCGCAGCGCGGCCGGGATCGGCTCGAGATCGTTCGCCGCATAGCTGGCGGCAGTGGCCTTGGCGATCACGTGGCTGGCCAGGTCGGTGGCGAGCACCAGGGTGTCCGACCCGATGATCCGGCGGGCTTCGGCGCGATCGGGCCCCAGCAGGGTGAGCACCAGCGACCAGACCTCCTCACCGCTCGAGCATGCGGCGCTCCACATCCGCACCGGTTCGCGTGCCGCGATCCGGGCGAGCAGGTCGGCCCGGACCTCGGCGGCGAAGTGCTCGAAGTGATGCGCCTCGCGATAGAAGAAGGTGTGGTTGGTGGTCAGCGCCTCGATCGCGCGGGTCCGCTCGGCGGGGTCCTGCTCGATCCGCTGGACGTAGTTGGCGAAGGTGCCGCAGTTGGTGTCGCGCACCATCGGGGCCAGCCGCGAATAGACCAGCATGGCTTTCGAGGGCGGCAGCACGATGCCCGCGCCCCGATAGACGATCTGGCTGATCGCCTCGAAGTCGCGCGCGCCGTACACGCCGGGACTGATCCCGGCGAGCGCCCCCGAAAGATCTTCGGCCAGCATCAGGCGGCGTCCCGCAGCGTCTGGCGCAGCAGGGTGGTCGCGGCATTGGCGACCAGGCTGTCGACGTCGAGGATCAGCGCGACGCAGCCGTCACCGAGGATGGTGGCGCCGGCGACGCCCTCCATCGAGCGGTAGTGGGTCTCGAGGCTCTTGATCACGAACTGGCGCTGGTCGGAAATGCCATCGACCAGCAGCGCAGCCTGTCCGGCGGCCTCGGTCTCGACCACGATCAGCACGCCGTTCTCGGGCGAGGCCGGCTCGCCACTGGCGCCAACCAGGTGATGCAGCGGCAGGATCGGAAGGAACTTGCCGCGGACGTTGAGCATCGCGCGGCCGACGCCGAGGCCCTTCACCTCGCCCGCCCCGGGGCGCAGGCTTTCGACCACATTGGCCAGCGGCACGACCAGCGACTGGTCGCCCACGTTGATGATCATGCCTTCCGAGATCGCCAGGGTCAGCGGCAGGGTCAGGATGAAGGCGGTGCCCTTGCCCTGTTCGCTCTCAATGGTGATGCGGCCGCCCAGATCCTTCACGGCCTGGCGCACCACGTCCATGCCCACGCCGCGGCCCGAGATGTTCGAGACCTGCTGCGCGGTCGAGAAGCCCGGGGCGAAGATCAGGTGATCGATCTCCTCGCGCGAAAGCTGGGCGTCGGGGGCGACAATGCCCTTCTCGATCGCCTTGGCCAGCACGCGCTGCTGGTCGATGCCCTTGCCGTCGTCGGCGATGCGGATGTGGATGCGGCCCGAGCGATGCTCGGCCGACAGCGAGACCGTGCCCTCGGCCGGCTTGCCGGCGGCGACGCGCTCCTCGGCCGTCTCGATGCCGTGGTCGACCGCGTTGCGGATCAGGTGGGTCAGCGGTTCGCCGAGCTTCTCGATCACGGTCTTGTCGAGTTCGGTGCTCTCGCCCGAAACCTCGAGGCGGACGTGCTTGCCGGTGGTTGCGGCCAGCTCGCGCAGGATGCGCGGCACGCGGCTGAAGACCGAGCCGATCGGCTGCGCGCGGATCGCCATCGCGCTTTCCTGGATGTCGCGCGTCAGGGTCTCGAGCATGCCGAGCTCCTCGATCGCGGTGACGTTCTCGTTCGACAGGCGCTGGGCCAGCATGGCCTGGGCGATAACCAGCTCGCCGACCGTGTCGATCAGCCGGTCAAGCTTGACCAGATCGATGCGGATCGACTGGCCGGCGACCGGCGGGGCGGGCGGGGCCGGGGCATTGCTGGCGGCCTGAGCGGGCTCGCCGGCCGGCTGGCCGGGGCCATCGTTGGCCGGGCCGGCCGGGATCGCGGCCGCGGTGCTGGTCGCCGCGGGGACGGCGGGCGCCGGCGGGGCGGGATGCTGGACGCGCGGCATCGGCTGGTCCTGGCCGATCGTCACGCCGCAGTCGTCGCCGACGAAGTCGAACACGTCGCGGACCTCGGCCTCGTCGACCGTGCCGGGCATGGCGAAGGTCCAGCCAAGGTAGCCGGTGCGCCAGTCGAGCAGATCGAGCGGGGGAATCTCGCCGCAATCAACCTGCACGCAGCGGCCGCCGAGGCGGGCCAGCTCGCGCAGCAGGAGTACCGGCTCGCCGCCGTTGGTCATCGCGCCGGCATGGGGCCGGACATGGACCAGCCATTCGCGCGGAGCCGTCTCGGCCGGGGCCGGAGCTGTAGCCTGGGCCGGAGCCGGAGCGAGATCGTCCGACAGCGAATCGAGCAGCGAATCGAGATCGACCGCCACGCCGTTGTCGTCATCGCCCATGGTCACCGGGGCCGAAGCGGCCGGTGCGGGGGCGGGTGCCGGGACGGGAGCAGCGGCGGCAGCGGGCGCCGGGTTGCCAGCGTTGCGCGCCTGGGCGGCCTCGAGTTCGGCCAGGAGCCGGGTATCGTCCGGGGTGTCACCCTCGCCGCGGGCGGCTGCGACGTGGTCGCTCAGCGTGTCGAGCGCGCGCAGCAGCAGATCGACCAGCGGGGCGGTCAGCGTCACGGTGCCGTCGCGCACATCGGACAGCAGCGTTTCGAAGACGTGGGTGTAACCCTGCAGCGCCTCGAACCCGAAAGCCCCTGCGCCGCCCTTGATCGAGTGGACCGCACGGAAGATCGCGTTGATCGTCTCGCCGTCATGGGTGCCGGCCTGGCATGCCGCCAGCCCGGCCTCGGCGGCCTGCAGCGATTCGTCGCACTCGGCGAAGAAGATGCCCTGGATTTCCTCGGGGTTCATGCCGCGACCCCTTCGTCGAACAGCTCGCGATCGAGCCCGGTGAGCAGGGCGACATCGATCAGCGCGGGCGACGGATCGATCCGCGTACCTTCGCCGGTGCGCCGCGCGCTGACCAGCAGCTGCAGCATGGCCTGGCCGCACTGGCGCGTGGCCGTGCCATCGATCCGCAGCGGCCCGCTGCCGATGGCGGCCACGAACTCGGGCAGCAGCACCTCGGCGGCGGCCCGGTCGCAACGTTCAGGAAGGGTGATAGTCTGCATCATGCCCCTGTTTTCGGCCAAAAAGTCTTTCAGGACCCGGCCACCGGCAGGACCGGGGGCAAGGCGTGGTCCCCCTTCATAGAAAAGGCCTCGCAAAGGCTGAATTACCCTCCTGTTAAGGAACTTTGCGTGGGCTCGGGCAAGCGGATGGAATGATTTGCGATCGTAAAGACAGACCGTGAGCCCCGCCCGTGCGGGGGCCGGTTTGACAAGGTGATTCCATGCACGAAGCTCGAGTTCTGGTCGTCGATGATTCCGCTGCGATGCGCGCGCTCTTTTCCGATCTGCTCGACCAGACCAAGAACGTGGTCGTGGTAGGGACAGCGGCGAGCGCCGACGAGGCCCGCAAGCAGATTGTCGAGCTCAAGCCCAACGTCCTGACGCTCGATGTCGAGATGCCCGGGATGAGCGGGATCGATTTCCTGAAGGAGATCATGGAGGACAAGCCGATGCCGGTGGTGATGCTCAGCTCGCTTACCCAGGCCGGCACCGATACCTCGCTGCGGGCCTATGAGCTGGGCGCGGTCGAATGCTTCCCCAAGCCGCTCAAGGCCACCCCGGAACAGTTCGCCAAGACCGTCGGCAAGCTCGGCAAGATCGTGCTCGCCGCGGCCAACAGCAACGTCAAGGATGCGGGCACCCGCAAGCGCGCCGCCGAGGCCAAGGTGGCCGCGGCCAGCGAGGTGCAGTTCGACTGGAACGGGCATGTCGTCGCGTTGTCCGCCTCGATGGGCGGGATCGACGCGCTGGGCGATCTGCTCGCCGCCTGGCCGGCCCAGTGCCCGCCAACGATCATCACGCTCGGGCTCGAGCCGATGGTGGTCGATGCCTTCATCAACCGCATGTCGGACCAGCTGCCCTGCACCGTCAAGGCCGCGACCGACGGCGCCGCCCTGACCCCGGGGACCATCCACATTGCCGCCGATCCCGCCTGCCACGCGTTGATCGAGGCCGGTCAGCCCCCCAAGGTGCGGCTGGTCGCGCGCGATCCGGTCGAAGGGGCCCGCCCCTCGGCCACGCTGCTGTTCGGGACCATGGCCCGCGCCGGTGTCCCCGCCGTCGGCGCCGTGCTGACGGGCATGGGCGAGGACGGCGCCAAGGGGCTCAAGCTCCTGCGCGATGCCGGCGCCGCCACCTTCGCCCAGGATCCGGCGACGGCGACCGTGGGCGAGGCCCCGGCCGCGGCGATCGCTGCCGGCGCGGTGCAGCAGCCCCTCGCGCTCGAGGCGCTTGCCGCGGCGATCCTCGGCAAGTGCAGCACTTCGGGCACGTTTACCGGCTGAGGCCGATCCGACCGTACCGGCACTGTCCGCAGGGCATAACCAGCAAGCCCGTCCGGCCCTGTGCCGGGCGGGCTTGCTGTGTCACGGCCACCCGGCCCGCAGGCGGCGAGCCGCGGGTTTGCCGGTGGCACGGATGACGGCATCGATCACTGGCAGAGCGCCCGCCGCGCGCCTTGTCGCCTTCGCCCGCCCAGCGGCAGGACGTCCGGAGCGCTAGCTGCGTCTTATCCCCGGTCCTCGAGCGGGTCGCGCGGGCGGAGCTCCAGATAGTCGAACACCGCGGGCTGCTTCCGGAGCGGCGAGACGCGGATCCCCTCGGCCGCCAGCAGCTCGGCCTGGAGGTCGGTGCCCCCCGGAAATTTCGGGTTGAGGAAGCCGCCCTTCCTGAGCACCCGCCACCATGGGGTCAGCGTGTCCGCCGGGACGCCCATCTCGCGCCGTTCCTCGGCCGCGCGGGCGGCCATGTTGAGGAAGATCGCGGTCGAGACGGGGCAGGCGACGGCCACGCGATGCCGGCGGGCCAGCGCGGCGCGCAGGTCGTCCAGCGTCACCAGTTCACCCCTTCGCAGCCGGCGGACCAGGTCATCGACCTCGGCCGGGGACGAGACCACCATGGCTCCGCCCTGTGCCTCGCGAAAGCCCGGCGCGCCGGGCGGGATCATCTCGACGATGTGTGGCTGTCGTCCGTTCTGCAGGTGTTCCAGGGCCGTCTTGCGTCGTGCCATCTGCGTTCTCCCTTGTCGGGTGCAGCCCTAGCGCAGCCCCGTCACGGGGTGAATAAGACGGGTTTGTTCCCGGTCTGGTCCGGTCTGTCCGGCGGCCTCAGCTTGCCACCACGATCGAGATCCGGCGGTTGCGCGGGTCCTGCGGGTTGTCGGGGATCAGCAGCTCGCGATCGGCCACACCCTCGATCCGCTTGAAGCGGTCCTCGCGGATGCCGTTGCGCATCAGCGACTGGCGGGTGGCCTCGGCGCGTCCGGCCGAGAGCGACCAGTTGTTGGCGAGCTGGCCCTCCTGCCGGTAGGGTACGGCATCGGTGTGGCCACGGATCATCAGCGTGCCGGGCTCGGGCGAGATCGTCTGGCCCAGCGCCATCAGCAGCTGCGCCGCATCGGGGGTGAGCACGGTCGTGCCGAGCCGGAACATCGAGAAGTTGGCATTGTCGACCAGGTCGATGCGGATGCCCTCGGCGGTCTGGACCATCTTCACCTGGCTCATCAGCCGGCGCAGCGCTGCGGACTTGGCCATCTTCTCGGCCAGCTTCTGCTGCATGCGCTTGACCTTGGCCGCGCCCTCCTTGGGGCCGCCGGTGGTATCGCGCGGGATGGTCATGGCCTTTGTGCCGGTCTGGCCCATCTTGTGCGGATAATTATCCACATCGGTGATAGAACTGCCGCCCAGCAGGCCGTTCGAGCCGGCACTGTCCTGACGCATCTTGACCAGCGTTGGGGTGAAATAGTCGGCGATGCCCTTGCGCTGCTTCTCGGTGGTGGCGCCAAGCAGCCACATCAGCAGGAAGAAGGCCATCATCGCGGTCACGAAGTCGGCATAGGCGACCTTCCAGGCGCCGCCGTGGTGGCCGCCGGCCACGACCGTGACCTTCTTGACGATGATCGGCGGCGGCGGCTCGTTCTTGCCGCGCTTGGCTGGTCCGGCCATGGTTCAGCGCTCCCTTAGCGGCCGCGCAGGCTGTCGAGCAGCTCGGACAGGCCCGGCCGGAAGGCGTGGCCCAGGCCCGAGCGGGCACTTTCGACCACCAGCGGCTGCGGCCAGCCGTGCAGGCTCGCGATGATCACCTGCTTGACCGCGTGGAAGATCTGCTCGTCCTGGTCGATCACCTGCTTGAGCCGGCCCGCCATCGGCGCGACCATGCCGTAGGCCAGCAGCACGCCCATGAAGGTCCCGACCAGCGCCGAACCGATCATCCCGCCGAGGATCGCCGGCGGCTTGTCGATCGAGCCCATGGTCTTGACCACGCCGAGCACGGCCGCGACGATGCCGAGCGCGGGGAGCGCGTCGGCCAGCGTCTGCAGCGCGTGCTGCGGCTCGTGCATTTCGTGGAAGTGGGTCTTCATCGCATTGTCCATGACCTCCTCGACGGCATGGACCTCGAGCGTGCCCGAGCTGACCACGATCAGCGTCAGGGTGTCGCAGATCAGGTCGACCAGCGCATGGTTGGCCAGCAGCCGGGGGAATTCAGCGAACAGCGCCGACGACTTGGGATCGGTGACGTGCGATTCGAGCGCGACCGGGCCTTCCGAGCGGAGCAGTTTCATCAGCCGGGTGACCAGGATGATCGCGTCGATGTGGTCCTGCTTGGTATGCTGCGGGCCCTTGAAGATCTTGGCAAAGCCGCCGCCGATCAGCTTGAGCTCGTGCATCGAGTTGCCGGTGATCGTGGCGCCGATCGCCGCGCCGCCGATGATCAGCATTTCGTGGGGAATCGCGTGCATCACGGGGCCCAGCGCACCGCCGGTGATGGCGAAGCCGCCAAAGACCATGACCAGGAGGACAACGATACCGATACCAGCGAACATGCGATTGGATTCCTGTCAGAGCGTCACGGCGGAAGGGACGGGAAGGGGCGGCGGTCAGTTGAGCAGGCGGAACAGCGACAGCCCGGCCAGCTTGGTGAAGCTGGCCTGGCTCGCCTCGAGCACGGTCATCGTCTCCTGCAGCTTGGCCACGGTGGCGGCGATGTCGGTCCCGCCGACGTCGCTTTCCTCCTGGGCGCGCAGTTCGGACAGGTTGGTGCGGCGCTCGGTGGTCAGGTCGATCCACGAGAGCCGGCTGCCGACCACGGTCTGCGCGGTGGTGATGGTGTCGAGACTCTGGCTCAGCGCGGTGAGCCCGTCCTGGGCCGCCTGCTGCGCGCCGGCGCCACCGGCCTTGAGCGCGTCGGCGAGCGTCTTGAGCTGGGCGAGCAGGTCGTTCGGACCACCGGTGGTGCCGAACACCTCGGGGCCGGTCAGCGCGCGGGTCACGTTCTGGCCGTCGCCGAGCGGCAGGTCGCCGGCCGTGGCCGTGCCCTGGTAGCTCGCGTTGCCGGCGCTATCGACCGTGTAGGCCGCACCCGACGACTGCCCGCCGAACAGCGCATTGCCAGCCGAATCGCGCGAATTGGCCAGTTGGATGATATTGTTGCGGATCGCCTCGATCTCGGTGCCGATGCCGGCGCGGATGCTGCCCGTCATCGTCCCGCTGGCGGCCTGGGTGGTCAGCTCCTGCAGCCGGATCACGTAGTCCGCGAGGGAGCTCAGCGCGCCATCGGTGAGCTGCAGGTCCGACGTGGCCTTGGCGGCGTTAGTGATGTCGATCTGCGACAGCGATTCGGCGCGCTGCAGCTGGCGCAGCCGCGAGGCGCCGACGGGATCGTCGGATGAGCGCGAGATCCGCTGCCCGCGCGACAGGTCGGCCTGGAGCCCTTCGGCGCGCTTGCGCAGATCGGCGATGTCCATCGTCGAGCGATCGTAGAAGGCGCTGGTGCTGGTGCTGACGATGGGCATGGCAGTCTAGTCCTCAGCGGATGGCGAGCAGGGTTTCGAAGATGTCTTTGGCGGTCTGCATGACCTTGCCCGAGGCCTGGAAGGCCTGCTGGTAGCGCACGAGGTTCACCGCCTCCTGGTCAAGATCGACCCCGGCCTGGGCCTGCAGGCTGACCGACGCGGTGTTGGCGATGGTCTGCAGGGCATCGCGCGTGACCTTGCGGCCGGCGACCGTGCCGGAGATGTCGAACAGCAGGGCATCGAGCTTGCCGGTCGGATCTTCGCCATCCAGCGCGGCGCGCAGGGCATTGAGGTTGCCCGGATCGCGGCTGTTGGCGAGCGCGCCGGCCGGGGCCGTGGCGATCCCGGCGCCACTGGTCAGGACCAGCGCCATGGTCGCCGCGGAATTGCCCGAGAACATCGGCTGGCCGGTTCCGCCGCCCAGATTGCGGCCATTGCCCTGGGCGGTGTTGACCGTGTCGATCACCCCGTCGGCGATGTCATCAAGGTTGGCGCGCACCGCGGCAAGCTTGGTCAGGGCCTGGCTCTTGCCGGCGAGCGAGCCGCCGACCAGCGACACGGCGGTGCCACCGACGCTGAAGCTGATTGTCCCGTCCGTGCCGGTGGTCATCGCCAGGGCCGTGGCGGTGCCGCCCTGGACCAGGGTCTCGCCGCCAGTGCCGCCGACCTGCACGGTGACCGTGTTGTCGACTGCAATGGTGGTGGTGACGTCGGTATAGTTTGACAGCTGCTGGAGCAGGCTGTCGCGCTGGTCGAGCAGGGCGGTCTGATCGCTGCTGGCATCGGCGGCGCGGGCCAGGCGCAGGTTCACCTGGCTCAGCTGGCTGGCCAGGATGTTGACCTGGTTGACCCCGTCCTGCGCCTCGAACCGCAGCCCCGTGCCGACCGAATCCAGCGCGTTGGCGGCGATGTTGAAGGTGCCGACCAGGGTGCGGGCATCCTCGATCACGCTGGCCCGCAACGAATCCGAGGTCGGATCGCCGACGAGCTGCTGCAGCGAGCCCTCGAACTTGACCATGGCATCGTAGACGCCCGACTGTTCGACCGCCGCCTCGGTGTTCTCCAGCCCGGCCACTTCGGCCGCGGCGCGCGCGGCGTCGGCGCCGGTGCGGCGGACCTCGGCCTGGCGGAACAGATCGGCGTTGCGCACCACGGCATCGAGCCGGACGCCCGAGAGCGAAACGTCGCCGATCCGGCCGAAGCCGCCGGAGGACGCGACCTCGGCCATCCGCGCCGAGCGGCGGACATAGCCCTCGGACGAGGCGTTGGCGATGTTCTGCGCGGTGACGTCGAGCGCGATACGCGCCGCCTGGGCGCCGCTGCGGCCGATCGAGAGCAGGTCGGAGGCCATGCTCAGCGCGCCTTCGTGGTGGTGGCCGGCGCCAGCCCGGCCACGGCGGCGAGCTGGGTCTCGAGCGACTTGGCGAAGCCGAACGCGCCGCTGTTCGCGGCAATGTCGGCAACCTGCTCGTCCTGCATCTGGCGGAAGGTGTCGAGCGCCTGGCCGCCGAACAGCGGATCGTCGCCGCCGAGCTTGGCGGCGCGGGCGCTGGCCAGCATCTGGCGGACAAAGATCGCCTCGAACTGCTTGGCCGCCTGGGCCAGCTTCTCGCGGTCGCTGGGCCCGCGGGGCTGCAGCGACAGCGCGGTGTTGACGGACGGGAGCGGGGTCATAGCACCTCCATCTCGGCCTTGAGCGCGCCGGCCTGCTTGAGCGCCTGGAGAATTTCGACCAGATCCGACGGCCCGACCCCGAGCAGGTTGAGCGCATCGACCACCTTGGCGAGCGAGGCGCCGCCCTTGGTCAGGATCAGGTGGCTGCCGTCCTCCTCGGCGCTGACCTGGCTCTGCGGCGTCACCACGGTCTGGCCCTGGCTGAACGGTGCGGGTTGGCTGACCTGGATCTTCTCGTCCACCTTCAGCACCAGCTTGCCGTGGCTGATCGCGGCCGGGGCGAGGCGCACCGCGCTGTTGATCACCACCGTGCCGGTGCGGCTGTTGACGATCACCTTGGCCGGGGTCTCGGCGGGGACCACGCTGAGCATCTCGATCGCGGCCATCACCGATGCGCGGGTATCGGTCGCGGCCGGGAGGGCGAGGGCGAGGGTGACGCCGTCCTCGACCCGGGCGGTTCCGGGATAGCGCGCATTGATCGCGTCGCGGACCCGCGCGGCGGTGAGGAAATCGGCATGATAAAGGTTCCAGCGCAGCTCGGCGCCGCTGTCGAACCCGGTCTCGACCGCGCGCTCGACGCTCGCCCCCTCGGGGATGCGGCCGACCGTAGGCACATTGACCGAGAGCTTCGAGCCGTCGCGGCCCGACACGCCGAGCCCGCCGACCGCGAGGTTGCCCTGGGCCATCGCGTAGATCTGGCCGTCCGCGCCGTAGAGCGGCGACAGAATCAGCGCGCCGCCCCGCAGGCTCTTGGCCCGGCCGAGCGCGGAGACGGTGACGTCGATGTGCTGGCCGGGCTTGGCGAAGGCCGGCAGGTCGGCCGTGATCAGCACCGCCGCCGCGTTCTTCAGCCCGGGCGAGATCCCCGGCGGCAGCTGCACGCCGAAGCGGCCGGCCGTGCCGCGCATCGCCTGGGTCAGGTATTCGAGATTGTCGTCACCGGTGCCGTCGAGGCCGACGACGATGCCATAGCCGGTGAGCTGGTTCGAGCGCACCCCCTGGAAGGCACCGAGATCGCGCACGCGCTCGGCATGGCCGGGGGCGGAGATCAGCAGCAGGGCGCAGCACAGCAGCAGCCAGCGCAGCGCCTGGGCCAGGCTGCGGCGCAGCGTGTCCCGCGCGGTGCGGGGCGTGACGGGGTGGGCAGCGGTCATCACGGTCACCATCAGAACGGCGCGATCAGGTTGAAGAAGCGGCTCAGCCAGCCCTCGCGGCTGGCGCGCTGGACCGAGCCGTTGCCGGCATACTCCACGCGCACGTCGGCCACCTGGTTCGAACGAACCTGGTTCTGCTGATCGATGTCGATCAGCCGGACGATCCCTGAAAACTGGATCCATTCCTGGCCCTGGCTGAGCAGCAAGCGCTTTTCTCCTCTGACCAGCGCGGTGCCGTTCGGCCGGACCTCGGCGATGGTGACACCCACCGCGCCGTTGAACTGGCTTGTCTGCGTCGCACTGCCATCGCCCTTGAACGACGATTGGCCGCCAGCATTAAGGGCATTGGGGTCAAGGAATGACAGCGGACCCGCCGATGGCGGGGTCACCGAGAAGGCGCCGTTGCGCTCGGTGCGCGATCCCGCCGCCTTGTTGGTGATCGTGTTCTCGATCAGCAGGATCGTGACGGGATCGCCGACCCGGCGCGCGACGGTGCCCTGGATCAGCGAGGCATAGCCAAGCCCGGCGTCGAAAATCGCACCGGTCGGGCGCGCCGGCGCGGCCGGGATAGTTGGCAGGCTGGCGTCGAAACCGGGCTTGGGCTTGCCGGCCAGAACAGGCCCGGCGAGGACCAGGGCGAGCAGCCCCGCCACCGGCGCGGCTACGCGGAGACGATGCGGGCGGAGACGAAGCGGGCGGAGACGAAACGGGCGGAGCGGGCGGGTCATGGCGATCACAGCGTCTGGTTGGCGTTCTGGAGCATCTCGTCGACCGCCGAGATCATCTTCGAGTTGACCTCGTAGGCGCGCTGGCACTCGATCATGTCGACCAGCTCCTCGACGACATTCACGTTCGAGGCCTCGAGCATGCCCTGGCGGATGTTGCCGCGGCCGATGGTTCCGGCGATGCCGATCTGGGCCTGGCCGCTGGCGGCGGTCTCGGTCAGGAAGTTGTCGCCCATCGCCTTGAGCCCGCCGGGGTTGACGAAGCTGGCGAGGGTGATCTGGCCAAGCTGGGTCGGCACGGCCTGCCCGGGGACGAGCGCCGAGACCGTGCCGTCGTTGCTGACGGTTACTGCGGCGGCGCCTTCCGGGATGGTGATCACCGGCTGGACGACATAGCCCTGTGCGGTCACGAGCTGGCCCTGCGCCGACCGGCTGAAGTTGCCGGCGCGGGTATAGGCGAGTGCGCCGCCAGGGAGCGTGACCTGGAAGTAGCCCTCGCCGTCGAGCGCGAGATCAAGCGCATTGTTGGTGGTCTGCAGCGTCCCCTGGCTTTCGATCCGGGTGGTCGACTGGACCCCCACGCCGGTGCCGAGGTTGAGCCCGGTCGCATAGGCGGTCTCGTTCGACGACTGCTGGCCGGCGACCCGCGCGTCCTGGTAGGCCAGGGTGGCGAAGTTGGCGCGGTCGCGCTTGAACGCGGTGGTGCCGACGTTCGCCAGGTTGTTGGCGATCACGCGCATCCGCTGGTCCTGGGCCTCGAGGCCGGTGCGGGCGACGTGAAGGGCGCTGGAAGGCATGGGGTACTACTCCGTCAGGTGACGCGCATCAGCGCCGCGCTGGACTCGTCGACGTCCTTGGCGGTGCTGATCAGCTTGGTGCGAATGTCGAACAGGCGCTGGGCCTCGACCATCTGGACGAGGACCTCGCTAGGCTTGACGTTGGATTGCTCGAGCGAGCCGGGGACCACTCTGGCCTCGAGATCGCCCGGAAGGGTGCCACCGCCATAGACGCGGAACAGGCCGTCGAGGCCCTTCTCGATCCGCGTGCCGGCCGGGGTGGCGAGCTTGAGCCGGTCGACCCGGTTGGGCGGCGCATCGGGCGTGGCCGGATCGCGCACTAGCACCTGCCCGTCGGGCGCAATGCTGACACGCCCGCCAGGCGGGACGGTAATCGGGCCATTCTCGCCCATCACCGGCCGGCCGTCGCCATTCTCGAGCACGCCGGTGGCCGAGACGGTGAGATCGCCGCGCCGGGTATAGGCTTCCTGGCCGTCCTGGGCCTGCACGGTGAGCAGGGCCTGGCCGACCATCGCGATGTCGAGCTGCCGCCCGGTCTCGGTCAGCGAGCCCTGGGCCATGTTGGCCCCGCGCACCTCGCTGTCGCTCAGCGCGCGCACCTCGAGGCTGTTGCCCTTCAGGGTCATCGGCGTGAACTGCAGCGTATCTTCGCGATAGCCGACCGTCTGGGTGTTCGCCATGTTGCTGGCGATCACCCGCTGGCGCACCATCGAGGCGTTGAGGCCGGAAAAGGCGGTGAAGATCAGGCGGTCCATCGGCGGGCTCCGTCAGGCGTGGTCAGGGCTGGGATCAGGTCCGCAGGTTGATCACGGTCTGCGAGATCTGCGTGGCGGTATCGATCGCCTTGGCATTGGCCTGGAAGTTGCGCTGCGCGGTGATCAGGCCGACCAGCTCCTCGGCGATGTCGACGTTCGAGCGCTCGAGCGCACCCGACAGCAGCTCGCCGTACTGGCCGCTGCCCGGCTGCCCGTAGATCGCCGCGCCCGAGATGCCGGTGGCGGTCCAGTTCGACGAACCGACCTGCTTGAGCCCACCCGGCGCGACGAAGCTGGCCAGCGCGACCTTGCCGATCGTGACGTTGGTGCCATCGGCGTAGGAGGCCACGACATTGCCGTTGGCCCCGACCGTCACCCCGGCGAACTGGGCGCCGTTGTTCGTTGCCGGCACCTGGGCGCTGCTCGGGGTGGTGGCGAAGCCGCCGCTGCCGTTCGAAGCGAAGATCTGCAGCCGGTTGTCCGAGCTGTCGTGGATGAAGCCTGCACCATCCATCGTGAAGCCGCCGTTGCGGGTGTAATAGGTCTGGCCGGTGGTGCCGTTGACCGTGGCGAAGAAGCCGTCGCCGTTGATTGCGACGTCCAGCGCCGAGCCGGTCTGCTCGATCGGCCCAAGCGTGAAGTTCTGGCTGATCGCCTCGACCGAGGCGCCGATGCCCTGGATCATCTTCGGGTTGGTGTAAGAGGTGCCCGCGACGATGTCGGCGAACTCGACCCGGCTCTTCTTGAAGCCGCTGGTCTCGCCGTTGGCGATGTTGTGCGAAATCACGTTGAGTTCGGTCTGGGCGTTCTTCAGGCCGTTGAGCGAAGTATAGAAGGACATCGTTGGTCTCCCGTCAGGCGGTCTTGGCGGTGGTGTCGGCGGTGGTCGCGGCCGTGGCCTGGGCGGCCTGCTGCGCGGTCAGGACGGCGTCGAGTTTGGTCGCGATTTCCTTGAGCGTGGTGCTCATGTCGGTGGTCGCGGACAGCGAGGAGAACTGCGCCATCTGCGCCAGCATGTCCTTGTTATCCATCGGATTGAATGGATCCTGCTGACGCATCTGGGTGGTCATCAGCTTGATGAAGTCCGCCGTGCCCATCGCGCCGAAGCCGCTCTTGGCCTTGGTCGTGGTCGCGGTCGAGGTGGTCGCGGCAGCCGCTGTGCTGCCCGTGGAGGTTACTGTGGTCATTTCATCCTCATCGTATCGAGCATCAGCTGCTTGGCGGTGGACAGGGCCTCGACCAGGTTCTGGTACTGGCGCGAGGAATCGAGCATCTCGACCATCTCGGCGTTCTCATCGACCGGGGCGGTCCAGACGTCCCCGTTGGCATCGGCCAGGGGATGGTCGGGATTGTGTTCGCGCACGGCCGCGGCCGATGAGCGGACCACGCCCCTGACGTCGACCGTGGCCAGGCCGCTGGTCTGATCGAGGGCGGTCTGGAACACGGGCCGGAGCGGCTTGTAGGCTTCGGCCTCGCTGCCCGAGACGGTCCCGGCGTTGGCGAGGTTGGAGGCGGCGGCGTTCATCCGCACGAGCTGGGCGGACAGGCTGCGCTGGGCGAGGGAGAACAGCGAGAGCGGAGCTTGGCCGGGCATCGTCAGTCGCCCTTGAGCGCGCGCGTGATCGTCTCGACGCGGCCCTTGATGAATTGCAGCGTGGCAGAATAGCCGACCGCGTTCTCGGCGAAGGCGGTCTGCTCGGTCATCATCTCGACGGTGTTGCCGTCCATGCTGGGCATGGTCGGCACACGGTAGCGGATCGCGCCGCTTGCTGCCTGGCTGGCGCTCTGGCCGGCCTCCGCCGCCTTGAGCGCGGCCCCGAAATCGATGTCGCGGGCCTTGTAGCCGGGGGTCGCGGCATTGGCGATGTTGGAGGTCAGCAGGCCCATGCGCTGCGAGCGCAGCGTGAGGGCCGTGCCATGGATGCCGAACAGGGATTCACGCATTGGGTTTCTCCGGTGGGGGGCGGCAAGCGCTCCTCGGGCCCAAGTTTTGCAAGGGTCGTGCCAAATGTTGCGGGGGTGCCATTTGCGGCGCGCTTGCCGGATCGGGCGGCAAAGCGCTGCCGGGCAGCGGCAAATTTCCGCCGTGACGAGCCTGAAACCTCGCCGCCGCTGCCGTTCTTAGGGGGGCAATGGAAGGACCTGCCGCACGATGGCGCTGACCCTGATCGATGGAACCGCCGCGCTGATCGTGTTCGGCGGGACCGCGCTCGCCACCGTGCTGCGCTGCGGGCTGCGCGAGGTCGCAGCCACGGCGCGGGCGCTGGCGCGGGCCTGGGGCCCGGGCTACAGCGCCGATGCCGGGCGGGCCGAACTGGCCCCCCAGGTCCGCGAGATCCGTGCCGAGGGCCTGCTGCGCGCCCATCCCCGCAAGCTGGACGACCGCGATCTGGCCGAAGCCACCGAGGTGCTGTTCCACACCCGCTCGCTCGAGGCGCTGGTCAAGGCGCATGCCCGCCACAGCATGGCCCGCCGGGCCGAGGCCGAAACCGGCGTGCGCGTGCTGGCCCAGGCTTCCGAGCTGGCCCCGGTGTTCGGCATGGCCGGAACCCTGGTTGCGCTCAACCGCATGCCTGCCGACCTGGCCACGGGTGATGCCGTGACTGGGGCGATCGGGATGGCGGTTGTCACCACGCTTTACGGCATCCTGGCGGCCAACCTCGTGCTCGCCCCCCTGGCCCGGTGGGTCGAGCGCGCGGCTGAGCGCGAGGAGCGTGAGCGGCAGGTGGTGATCGACTGGCTGTCCGAGCAGGTCGGCGCGGTCCTGCCCCCGCCGCGCGACGGGCGGGGCGAGCCTCGCCCGGAGCCGCGCTCCGAACCACGCCGGGTGGCATGATGCGGGTCCGGGCCGGGGTGGGCTGGCAATATGCGTTGGCTGACCTGTCGCTGATCCTGTTCATGGTCTGCGCCGCAGCGCTCGCCCGCGAGCAGAAGGTCCACGCCGTGCGGCCGCCGCCCCCGCCGCCGCCGCGGGTGGCGCCGCCGGCCATCGCCCTGGCCGATCCGGTCGCGGTCTGGCGCGCCGGTCCGGGCATGCCCAGCCTGCAGCAGTGGCTGGCCTCGCAAACACTCGATCCCCGCCAGCGGCTGACCGTGGTGGCGCATTACACCGGCGGGCGGGCCCAGCTCGCCTTTGCCCGGGCCGAGACGGCGCTGCGCGACCTGCCGCGCGTGCCCCCCTCGACGCGGATCGTGGTCGAACCGGCTGCGACCGACGATCTCTCGGCGACGCTGACCTGGGATGTTGGCGGGCGGTGATGGCACGGCCCTTGCTTTCCTTGCGGGCATGACCCTTCGAGGACGCCTGCCATGAAGTCTCTCTCCGCTGTCTCCACCCTGTTGTTGGTGCCCCTTGCCCTGTCGGCCACGCCTGCCGAGGCGGCGCCCTTCACCGATCCGGCGGCGATCGATGCGGCCGTCGCCCAGTTCACCGGCGTGCCGCAGGGAGCGACCGGGGGGGCAGCGCAGCCGGTCGACCGCCGGCTCCGCTTGGCCACGTGCCGCAACCCGCTCAGTATCGGCTGGTATGGCCAGCGCCGCGACACCGTGCTTGTCCAATGTCCGGATGTTGGCAGTTGGCGCCTGTTCGTGCCGCTGCTGCAGACAGTCGGTGCGGCCAGTACCCCGGCGGTGCTGCGCGGGGAAAGTGTGACCGTGGCGGTCAGCGGTCCCGGCTTCAGCATCTCGCAGCCGGGCGAAGCGCTTGACGGCGGGGCGGTGGGCACCTGGATCCGGGTGCGCTCGGCGGTGGCCGGAAGCCAGCCGATGCGCGCCCGCATCGTGCGTCCGGGGCTGGTCGAGGTGCAGCTCGAGGGCGACTAGAGCTGGGTCAAACCCGTTGATCTACCTGCAAAAAGGTGAAGCGCGCGGCAGGAATTTGCCGCAATCCGGCAAAAAATTACCGAAGCCCTTAAATTGGCATGGCGCCCACCGTTCTTCCCCTGTGGAGAACACGGAGCGGCACCATGCCTATCGAATCCAGCCCTAACATCCCGAGCCCCGGCGTCGCCGGGTTGCGTCAGGTCGGCACGATCGATGCGCGGACTGTCAGACTGGCAGCCGGCGCCAAGGATCAGGCAGCGGTCGGGTCGACACCCGATGCGGTCGCGACCCCGGCGGCCACCTTCCAGCCGAGCCAGGCGCTCGACCCGGGTCAAGCCCCGGTCGACGTCGAGCGCGTCAAGGTGATCCGCCACGCGATCGAGACCGGCACCTATCCCGTCATCCCCGCCAAGATCGCCGACGCCATGATCGCGGCCGGCCTGCTGCTGAGGACCCCGGCATGAGCAAGACCCAGACGATGCGCGACAGCTTGCGGCAGATGGTTGCCGTGCTGCAAGAGGAACGGCAGGCACTTGCCGGGCTCGACCTCGACGCCATCATGGGCGCGGCGGTCAACAAGCAGGGTCTGTGCGACCTGCTGCAGGACAACGATCCAGCCGAAGTCGACGACGAATGCCGTGGGCTGCTCGAGGCGGCCCGCCGTCTCAACGAGGTAAACCGGCAGGTTCGCAACCTGATCGCGGCCAATGTCGCCCAGCGGCTTGATGCCCTGGTCGGCTCGCCCGCCCTCTATCGCGCCCGCCCGGCGTATGCCTACGCCGGGTCGCACGCCTGACACCAGCCAATTTGGCACGACCTTTGCTGACTAGCCTCGCAGACGATGGTCGCGGGGTCTGAGCGCAAGGCTTCCCGCGGTCGACGCAACCGGGGAAGTCGCTTGAGCGAGATCGTAACCACTACCGTCCCACCGCCGCAGGTTGCGGCGCGCGCGGCCATTGCGCGTGCCGCCCAGGCCACCGGGGTCGACTTCGATTACCTGCTGGCCCAGGCCAAGCTCGAATCCGGGCTTGATCCCCATGCGCGCGCCGGCACGTCCAGCGCGACCGGGCTGTACCAGTTCCTCGGCGGCACTTGGCTCGACACGCTCAAGAAGCACGGCGCCGAACACGGCCTCGGCTGGGCCAGCGCCGCCGCGGCCGATCCGGCGATGCGCGCGCAGATCATGGCGCTGCGCCACGATCCGCAAGTCTCCGCGCTGATGGCGGCGGAGCTCGCTGGCGACAACCAGCAGGCGCTCGGCACCGCGCTGGGGCGCACCCCCGACGCGTCCGAGCTCTACCTCGCCCATTTCCTCGGCGCCCACGGGGCCACCCAGTTCCTCTCGGCGCTCGCGGTCGATCCCGGGCAGAGCGCGGCCTCGATCGTGCCGGGCGCCGCGGCAACCAACCGCGCGATCTTTTTCGCCGCCGATGGGGCCCCGCGCTCGCTGGGCGAGGTGATGGGCCTGCTGCGCAGCCGACTGGCAGGGGCGATGGAGGGCGGCGATCCCGCCCAGTGGGCCGCCTTTGCGCCTGCCGCGCCCGGCGCCGCCGGTGCGACCGCCAGCGGCGGTCCCGTCGCCCGCGCCTTCCAGGCGGCCCAGGCGGCGGCCCAGGCCGGCAGCGAGGCCGGCG